>NZ_BMWD01000022.1 GCF_014651055.1 Streptomyces fructofermentans | reverse complement strand
ACCTCAGTCACGCCTACCGCGAGTGGCTCCAAGCCGCTTGACAGCAATAGGAGCATCAGCGGCCCGTCACGGAGGTCGTGGCGTGCGACGCATGGACGTCGCGGCCGGTGGCGGGCGAGCCGGGATCGTTCGGCTCGCGCGCCCTCCCGCCTGCTCAGGACTGGTACGGCTGCTGCTGCGGCTGCCCCTGCGCCTGGCCGCCGTACCCGCCCGCGGCCTGCGCCTGGAGCTGCTCCGCCTGCTCCCCTGTCACCTTCTGCTCCGCACCGCAGAAGGTGCACTGGGTGACGTACTTCGTCGAGATCGGGAACAGCGGCACGAAGAACAGGGTGAACTTCGTGACGCGCTTCCTGAGCGTGTGCGCGGCCGGGTTGCCGCACTGGCCGCACACGAACGTCAGTATCGCGAGCTGGTAGAGGTAGCCCTTGGTGCCAAAAATGATCATGCGGGTTCCTTCGGTGTGGCCTGCCGGCGCGGAGTCGGCGAGCGGTGGCGATGTGCGCCGACGAGGCACAGTCTCGTGCACGTGTGACGCGCCCGTCCCCTTGGGGCGCCCGGCCGCGACCTGCTCGCCACCCGCCGGTGCGCCGCCACCCTTGCAGGCCGGCCGCGCACCGGATCCCGTTCGGGACCTCCTCGGAGAGAACGGGCGGGCCGCGCGCCGAGTTCCGGCACGCCAGGTCAGATGCCCATCGAGGCCATCTCGATCGCCGAGCGGTAGTTCGCCGCGGCCGTCACCACGCAGGCGCGGTAGGACCGGTTGTCCTTCACCGCGAGGAAGTAGTCCTTGAGGTTCTTCCAGTAGTTGAGCAGGTAGCCGACCCCCGGGACGAAGCCGGGAGGACGCGGTACGAGCGCGAAGGCCTCGGAGCACCGGAGGATCTCCCCGGTCGCCGTGGAGAGGACGTCCGCGACCTCCGGGTTCATGTTCCATCCGGCGGCCAGGTCGGCGTTCCAGATGGAGGCGGCCACCTCCCGCAGATGCGCCTCCTCCTCCGGCGAGTAGCTCGTCGGGCCCGGGAGGGCGGCCGGGCCCGGGACCGTCGCCGTCGCGCCGGGTCCCGAGGCTGCCGAAGCCGCCGTGCCCGCGGCCCCGAACAGGAGCGAGGCGGCCGTGACCGCCGCCAGCGTGTACGTGCCCCGTCTGCCACCCATGCCGATCAGTCCCCTCTGCGGACGACCCCGGGGCCTGCCGCCCGGGCGCATCGACGCTGTCATGCGCAGTACATACGGGTCAACGGCGACAATCTGCCATCCGCGGCCGGGGGACAGGGCTTGACGGCCGCCCGTGTGGACGAACCTCGACCCGTCCCCCCCAATCTGCCCCGTCCCTGTCCCCCTTCGCGTCACCGGCACGGTCATCGGGCGGCGAGAGGCACCACGGGCAGCAGGGGACGGTCGGGGGCGGGGCGCTCGGGGAGCGTACGCGGGACTCTCTCCAGGATTCCACCGGCGAACACGTCGTACAGCGGCAGTGTCTCCAGATGCACGTATCCGATGTGGCAGTCGCACACCTGCTGGGGGCACGGCTTCGGGCCGAGCGCGGGACGGTAGGAGCCGTCGTAGAGATTGCCCAGTTCGGCGCGGACGAAGTGGCAGCGGCGGACCGTGCCCTCGCCGTCCACGGAGACGACGGACTCGCCCGTGCGGCAGGGCATGCCCGCCGAGCGGTGGGGGTGCCGGCTGAACGGGAACAAGGGGTCCAACGCCGTCCACAGCGCGGCCTGTTCGTCCGTGTAGGTGTGCTCCTCCGCCGCGTTGACCCAGAGGTAGACGTGCTCGGGCAGCTCGGCGCGCAGCCGTCGCGCGTGCTCCAGGTGGTCCGGCACGCCGACCACCCCCACGCTGAAGCGCACTCCGAGCGTCGACAGGGCATGGGTCTTGGCCAGGAACCGGTCGTACGGCGTCTGTCCGGGGTGGTACGTGCACCACAGCGCGACCTTCTCCGGGTCGGCGTCCGCCAGCCAGTCGGTGCGGCAGCTCAGGTTCGTCTGGATGGCGACCCGCCGCACCTGTGGCAGGTGCGAGAGGTCCACCAGCGCGCGGCGGTACCAGGAGCGGACCAGGCCCTCGCCCCAGGGAGTGAAGAGGACCGACAACTGGTCCTCCCGCTGCTCGCGCACCCAACCGGTGAACCGGTCGAGGGCCGTGCGGTCCGCGCGCAGTTGCGCCGTGCTGTCCCGCCGCTTGGCGAACGGACAGTAGGGGCAGTCGTAGTCGCACGAGGAGAGGGGCCCGCGGTACAGGAGCGTCAGATCCATGGACTCGTCACTTCAGCTCGTAGTCGGCCATCGCGGCGCGCACGGCCGGGGAGAAGAACTCCGGCCCGATCGCGTCCGAGTGCGCGAGTCCTTCGGCGGACAGCCTCAGCCACGTGGGCGGTTCGCCTTCGAGCCAGCCGCGGCCCGCCAGGGCTGCCAGTTCGTCGGGGAAGTCGTCCTGCGGGTCGGTCCCGAAGCGCGAGCGGTACTCCGCGACGGCCAGCCCTTCGGCCTGGAGCAGCGACTGGAGCAGATGCCGGCGTCGTGCCTCGTCCTCGTCGACCCATCTGCCGTGCAGCGCGCGGGAGAAGTCCTCCGTGGCGGTGTAGTCGTCGATGATGCCGCGGATCTCCCGCATCGAGACGGCGTAGTCGAACGAGTAGTGCAGCTTCGACGTGTACGAGCGGGCGCCGCAGCCCAGTCCGATCATGCCGTCGGTCTGGCAGGCGTAGTCGTCGGGCCCCTGAGGGGGCGCGTCCGACCGCCTGAACATGCGCATCGACACCTGCTCGTAGCCGTTCGAGAGGAGATGGTCGCGGCCCTCCCGGTAGCGGTTCAGCCGTTGTTCGTCCCACTCCCGGTCGGCTGCCCGCTGATCGGTGTGGCGGCCGAGTCCGGTGAGTGGGCGGATGTAGAGCGGGTAGAGGTAGATCTCCTCGGGGCGCCAGGCGAGAGCGGCGTCGAGGGAGTGGCGCCAACTGGCCGCCGTCTGGCCGTCGATGCCGTAGATCAGGTCGATGTTGAGGACGGGGACCGCGGCCTCGCGTATGCGTGCGAGGGCCGCTTCGACCTCGGACCTGCGCTGCGGGCGCACGGCCGCCCGGGACTCGTCCTCGACGAAGCTCTGTACGCCCAGGCTCAGCCGGGTGGTGCCGCGCTCGACCAGGACGGCCAGCCGGTCGGCGGTCGCCGTGGAGGGCGACGCCTCCACGGAGAGCGGGACCGCGCGGAGGTCCACGCCCATCTCACGCTCCGCGATGTCGCACAGGCGCTCCAGCTCGGAGGCCTCCAGATAGGTCGGAGTGCCCCCGCCGAAGGCGGCGTTGGCGAACCTCGGGGGCTCGGCGTCACCCAGGGCCTCACGTACGGCCGCGGCCTGGCGGCGCACGGCGTCCAGATAGCGGCCCGTCAGTCCCTCGGGCGCCCCGATGCGCGTGAACAGGTTGCAGAAGCCGCAGCGGATCTCGCAGAACGGGATGTGCAGGTACAACGAGAGCGACTGCCGCGACTCCCCGGCCCACAGGTCCGCGAGAGAGGGCTGTGGGCTGAGCGGCCGGTAGGCCGTCTTGTGCGGATAGGCGTAGGTGTAGCTCTGGTAGGGGCGCGGCAGGTGTACGGGGACGCCCGCTGAGAGGACGGTCATGCGGGCGGCTCCAGGAAGAAGTGGCCGTACGGCACCGTCCACACGGACTCGTGGGCGAGGCGGTGGCCGGTGTAGCCGTCGTCGCCGTAGGCGGTGCCGTGGTCGGAGCAGACGATGGCGAAGCAGCGGCGGCGCGAACTCATCGCGGTGAACAGCCGCCCGACATGACGGTCCACGTAC
Organism: Streptomyces fructofermentans; assembly: GCF_014651055.1. GTDB lineage: Bacteria > Actinomycetota > Actinomycetes > Streptomycetales > Streptomycetaceae > Streptomyces > Streptomyces fructofermentans. The sequence goes on along the minus strand of NZ_BMWD01000022.1, from coordinate 159,727 downwards.
TCCAGCGCGGCGGCGTGCGTGCTCAGGCTGTCGCCTGCGTCCTTGGTGGCCCCGGGCAGGTGGAACCAGTTGGGCTGGTGCAGTGCGGAGGCGTTGACGAAGAGGAACAGACGCTGGTCCGCCGGCAGTTCGGACACCGTCTTCTCGGCTCGGGCCACCTGTGCCTCGAAGGAGGTCGGGGACGCCACCGAGAACTCCGGCTCCCAGTGGCTCTCCTGGAACAGGCCTGGCAGTACGTCTCCCAGGGCGCCCTGTTTGTTGAAGAAGCCGACCCCGCCCACGCACACCGTGCGGTAGCCGTGGGCCGCCAGGCCGGACACGAGGTCCGGTGAGTCGAAGACGAAGGTGCCGTCCGCCGTGGTCTCGCTGCCCGCGAACCGCGCGGCGAAGAGCCGGGGGTGCGGTCCGGGCGTCGCCGGTGTGGGCAGGAATCCGGCGAACATCGCCTGGTGGGACGCGTAGGTGAAGCTGCCCGGCGCGTGCCGCTTCTCCCAGGTGCCGCCGGGCAGGTGCGCGGTGAGGTTGGGCAGGCGTCCCGCGGCCGCGAGTTCGACCGCGACGTCGTAGCGGAGCGTGTCCAGGGTGAGCAGCAGCAGGTCGTCCCGGCCGACCACCTCGTTCATGTCCGGTCGCTCGGCGGGGACGGGGGAACCGCCTCGCGTGGGGTGGGTCTCAGAGGGTGGTGGCATGTGCTGTCCTCGGCAGGTCGTGCGGTGGAGCGGCGGATACGGACGGGCCCTGCTTCGCTGTGGCGCCCGTAGCTGCCCTCGCTCCTGTCGGTGCTGTTGCTTTTGCTGGTGCGTTAGGCGCAGTGGGAGCCGCCGGTCCGGAGAAGGCGGCGGGGGAGAAGGACCCGGCTGCCGCAACCTGCGCGGCGTAGGTGTCCAGGCCCTCGGCTCCGCTGCCGGGCAGTCCGGTCAGCCGGGGGAGCAGGTCGCCGAAGGCGTTGACCTCCCCGACGGCGAAGCGGCGCCAGCCGACGGCCGGGAGCAGATCGACGCCGACGCACAGCGTGCCGGGGAAACAGGCAGAGGCACGCTCGCACGTCTCGATCGCCGCGGCCCATCGGTCGCCCGCCAGTGCCCGCACGGCCGCCAGGTCGCCGCGTGTACCCCCCAGATGCAGGTTGGTCAGCGGGGAGCGGCTCGTACGGACCACTGCGTGCGTGGCCCGGCCCGCCACCACCACGACGCGTAGATCCGCGGACCGCGCGCCCAGCGAGGCCTTCGGCAGCCACCGCTCGATGTGCAGCCCGTCGGGAGCCAGCGCGTCGACGATCGCGGCGATCTCCCCCTCCTCGGTGTAGCGGCGCACCCGGAGGGAGTTGTGCAGTCGGCCGTCCTCGGCGCGCTCCACCGAAGTGGTCGCGCGGATGCGGCCCGACGCGGTCGTCTCGATCGCGAGGACACCGGACGCGGAGGACCCGTGGGCGAGTTTGACGAAGGCCCGCTGGAGCCCCGCCTCCCGCATCAGGGCACGTACGTCCGCCCAGTCCCGCACCGCGGAGACGGCGCCGGAAGTGGGCGACGGCGGCACCGGCACGCCCGAGAGCGCGAGGCGTTCGTGGCACAGCCGCTTGTCGAACATCACGGCCAGGTCGGCCGGATCGTCCAGCCGCCGACCGCCGCGCAGCGAGGACACAGCGTCGAGGAACCGCGCGTACCAACGGGCGGAACCCTCCACGCGCGTGGGATCGGCCACGCCCCTCAGCAGCGCGTCCACCTCGGCGCTCTCCCCCGGGGAGTCGAGCCGGACGATCTCGTGGTCCGCGAACGCGTGCCCACCCTCGCGCAGCACGTCCGCCCACTCGACGACCCTGGGCGTGCCCTGCCCGGCCGCCTCCGCCGCCGCGGAGAACAGACTCACTCTGCGGTTGTCCCCGTTGGCCACGACCACCCAGGCGGGTGCGGCGCCCGTCGGCTCCGTTCGGCGCATGTCCTTCCCCCCTCGACCCGTTCCCGCCGCGCGCTACTCGCCCACCGACACGAAACGCCACACCGTGCCGTCGTCCTCCTCGTCGGCCTCGGCGTCGTCCGGGTCGACGTCGACCTCCACGCCCGCGGGCTCCAGCGTCTTCACCACACGCGTCCGCACGGCGTCGCTCAGGTAGTTGTGGTACATGTCGAGGGTCTTGAGGTGCGTCAGCGGCTGCCCTGTCAGCAGCGCCGTCGCCCCGTCGTCGGTCAGCACTCCCATGGACACGTCCAGCGCCTCCAGGCGTGCCACCACCGGCGCCGAGGCCAACGCCGCGCATACGGCGTCCTGGACCTCGCTGTTGCGCAGCGCCAGCCGCTTGAGGGCGGGCAGCCTGGTGCCCGCGAAGAACGGTTCGAGGTCGGCCACCTCGGCGTCGCCCCCGTACTCGGACGTCCCGAGCCACAGGTCGAGGTCGACCAGGGCCGGCAGGTCGCAGCCGGCGATTCCCCGCACCACCGAGGCAGGCAGGCCGCCGGACTCGACGTGCAGCGAGCGCAGCCGGTCGTGGCGGACGGCCGGGAACACCAGCTGGCTGCCACCGCGGACCGCGAACTCCTCAAGGTCGGGGAAGGCTTCGAGCAGTGGGGCCACGTTGCCCTGGACGATCCAGGAGATCTCGCACTCCTCCATCACGATGTCCCCGAGGAAGAGGCCGCGAAGTGCGGGCAGCCGGTCACGGGCGGCCACCAGTGCCTCGATCACCGTGTCGGGCGGGGTGTCGTAGACCTCGCTCCAGGTGCCGACGATCAGGGCGCGCACCTGTGTGGTGTCGACCGCCTCGAGGAAGCGGGCGAAGGCCTCCTCCCACTCCTCCTTGGCGTCGTACGAGTCCACCGCGACGCGCCAGGCCACGGAGTCGGGCGACGGAAGCGAGGACGCCTCGGCCGAGGTGTCGCCGACGCCCGGGAAGGCGAAGGCCGGCAAGCCGTGGAACTCGTCGAGGTGGCTACCCATGGTCATGCGCGCCCGCTCCTTCGTGCTGAGGCCGGTGAATCGGCGGTCGTGGTTTGACGCCTGGCGCGCGCCGACCGCATCCAGGTAGTGGAGTTCTACCAAGCCGCACTGACAACGCCGCCCGCAGGGGTGCCCTGTGGATGGCGGTCGGCCGCGGCACGGCGCCCGGAGCGGGACCGAGAGGTACCGGGTGCCCCCGAGCGGGGGCGTCGGTGCGAGTGCCGGTCGGTGGGCCCTCGCGACACGGGGAGTCGGCCGGCCCGGACGGCGCGGTGGACTTCGATGGCCAGGGGCGTCCGAGCCCCGGGCCCGGGCGGCGAGGGCCGATTGTCAGTGCCGACCTCTACGGTTTTTTCCACGGCACACCGAGTGCCTCAACCCGGAGGGAGTCCCATGTACCGGCAAGGAGACGTTCTGATCGTGGCGTTGGAGGAGAGCGCGGTGCCCGAGCACGCCGCCGACGGGATGTCGGAGCCGCGCGACGGCCGCGGCCGACTCGTCCTGGCACTCGGTGAGGTCACCGGGCACGCCCACGCCGTCGTCGGCCCCGGGCGGCTGATACGCGAGGCGGGTGTGTTCGGCCCGATGCTGCTGCACGTCCCCGACGGGGCGCGTGTCGTGCACGAGGAGCACGCGGCGATCTCGCTGCCGAAGGGCTGGTACCGGGTGATCAGGCAGCGGGAGTACGTGCCGGGTTCGGTGCGCATCGTCGCCGACTGACGGGGGCGGGGCGTGCGCGGACGTCGGCGGATGTACGGGCACAGCACGGACGCCGGTCATCGGCGGTGGGAATCGGGCGGCGGGCACACGGGCCGTGCCCGGAACCGGGGCGCGTCGGACGCGCCACGGAACAGGATCGGCAGAACTCGGGAGAGGAACGGCGTGATGGAGCAGAGCAGTTGGCGGGCCACGGCAGCGGCCACGGGGGCGGGGGACCGCACGGCGGCCGAGGAAGGGGTGCGACGCGCTTACCGGCGGGCGGGCCTCGCCGAGCCGGCCACCGTGGTCTGGGCGCGGTCGCCCCGGGAGGCCGTGCGGATGCTGATGACCGGGGCGCACCCGGACGGTTCGCCGCTGGGTCCTGTGGGTGCGGGTGTGCGCGAGGCCGTGCTCGCCGCGCCCTGGGCCGCGGAACGGGGCCGGATGCACGACACGTTGGGCCCTGAGGGGTGGAGTGGGCACTGGCGTGCCACGGGTGCGGGCCTGTGGGAGTCGACCCGCACACTGGTCGACCGGGTGCGGGCGGGCATCGTCGAGGAACTCGCCGGTGATCGGGAGGAGGAGACACGGGTCCGCCTGCTGCTCCTGGACGCGGCCCTCGGGCAGCACGACGCGGCCTGGCTGTGCGCCTTCGAGGCGGGCGATGACAGCGCGCTCGGTGATGTGGCGGCGGTGGCGCGCAACGCGGGCTGGTGGTGGCCGTACGAGAATGTGGCGATCATCAGCGAACGCCCTCTGACGCTGCACCGCGACGAGGCCGGCCGTCTCGACCGGGGCGACGGTCCCGCTCTGGGGTACGCGGACGGGTTCGAGCTGTACGCCTGGCGGGGCATGCCCGTTCCGCGTGACTTCCTCGACGAGCTGACGGCCCTCACCCCGGAGCGGATCCGGGGCGAGGAGAACGCCGAGCTGCGACGCGTGATGCTGGAGTACTACGGCTACGACCGGTACCTGGACGAGTCCGGAGCGGTTCCCGTCCACCGCGACGAGACAGGAGTGCTGTGGCGTGTCCAACTCGTCGGTGACGAGGACGTGGTGATGGTCGAGGTCGTCAACTCGACACCGGAACCCGACGGCACGAGCCGCACCTACTGGCTGCGGGTTCCGCCGACCACCCGGACGGCCCGCGAGGGCGTGGCCTGGACGTTCGGCCTCGGCTCCGAGGTGTACGAGCCGCTGCGGCAGACGTGACGCGCCCATCGGGAGGCCTCCGGGCGGCCGCCTCCCGGAGGGCGAACGTCGCCTGCCGGATACGGGCAGCGGGCTCGTGGCCTCCGTGCCCGGAATGCAGCGGGCGGGTGTGAACCCGACCCGGCATGAACCCGACCCGGCATGAACCCGACCCAGCATGAACCCGGCCCGGCATGGCATGCACCCGGATGGCGTGAGCCTGTCGGGCGGGCAAGGGACTCGACGGGATCGGCCCTCGCCCCTCCCTCGCCCCCGTTCGGCCGCCGCGAAGCCGTCCAAGCCCGCCGTCCGTGGCCGTCCTGGCGACCCCGACCCCGACCCCGGCCCCGACCCCGACCCCGCCTGCCGCGGACCGGGCCTGCCGGGCCCGCCGTACCCGTCCGACCAGCCGGGCCCGCTCAGTGCGAGCCGGGGAGTTCCGGGTCCGCGCCCCAAGCGGCTGCGCACAGGGCCCGGTCGACCTCCTCGGTGTAGTGGGCGGCGGCCAGCCAGGCGCGGGCGAACCGGTCGACGTCGGCGGGAACGAGACGGCCGAAGACATCGCGGGACCGCTCGGCCGCGGAGGAGTGGAGTTCGTCGAGGAGCTCCCCGGCACCGCCGAGACCACTGCGTTCCAGTCGCCGGCTGTCGGCGGCACTGTCCCCCGGGAACGCCAGAACGCGCCGGCCGGCCGACGCCGCCTGATGGACACGGCGGCGCAGGAGGTGCAGCGGGGCCTCGTCCGCGCCCGGTGGCGGACCGGCGGGCGGTACCAAGGGCCCCGGCAGGTCGGCGTGCTGGAGGCGGTCGAGGCCCACGTCGAGATGGGCACTGTCATCACGGGGATGGTCCGTCGCCAGGAGCAGCGCACGGGGCAGCGGGGCTGGGGCGAGGCGCGCGACCACGCGCAGCCGGGTGCCCGGGGCTGCCGCCAGGAGTCGGAGGTTGTCGCGGAAGGGCAGCGCGGGGTGGTCGTGAGCGCCCGCGAGCCGGAGCGTCAGGCCGTCGCAGTCGGCGAGGAGGCAGTCCCCGGCCGCCTCGCGGACGGTGCCGGTGAGCGTCACCTCGAGGAACAGCAGACCGTCCCCGCCGGTCAGCGCACGTGACACCTGTTCGGCGACGGGTACGGCCCACAACCGGTCGAGCGGGGCCTCACGCCAGGCGGCGCCCGGCGCCCGTACCGCACGTACGGCCGCGCCCGCTCCCAGCCGGCCCGTCGGGGAGACGGTGGCGCCCGACATGGCCAGCCCCGCCCGCGACAGCTCGCGGTGGGTGAGGGCCGTGTCACCGACGCGCACGGCACGGTCGGCCGCGCCGACGGCCCGTCCCGGACCTCCAGGGGCCACGTCGGAAACGGTGTAGAGACGGCCCTCGGCGTCGGCCGTCCACGTGACAGCCCCCGCGTATCCGGTCGCCGTGAGGATCGGCTCCGAGAAGAGGCCGTACAGCCGCAGGGACCCGTCGGGGGTGTACGGCTGCCGTGCGGTGCCGCGCAGTGCGGCCAACTCGGGGCCGGTGGCGTCCGGGATGCGGTGCGCGGTGCCCAGGACCTCGCGAAGCGCGGACGTCAGATCACCCAGCCGGTAGGCGGGTTGCGCGCTACGGGCGGCACGCACCTGGGTGACCACGGAGACCGCCGCCGAGGCGATGCCGGGCAGGCCGCAGATCCGCGCCCCGTGCGCCGCGCGGAGCAGCTCCGCCTGGAGTACGGCGCCGGCCCCGTCCGTACCCGCGTCGAGGACGGCTGCCGCGGCCTCGAACATCGCGCGCGAGGCGGCACGTTGATCCGATGTGGCGGATTCGGGTTCCCGCGCGGCATCGGCGGTCGGCGTGACCCCGGCAGTCCGGGTGTTGACTGCGGTCCGGCTGTTGACGGCGGTCCGGGTGCTGCCTGCGGACGAAGGAGACGCGGTGGCCGGTGCGGCCTGGGAGGGCGCCGCGCCGACGATCGGCGGGCCGTCGCCGCCGATCCTCCCGGCCAACGGGTCAGTCGCGGTTGCCGACCCCGTGAGGGACCGCGACGCGGTCGCGGACTCCGGTTCCAAGGCCGGGTCGGCGATCGGTGCAGCTGAGGCGGCGGCCGCGCGGTGCAGGCAGTCGGGGGCGAGCAGGCAACCGCAGCGGATGGCGTCCGCGCTGGTCACGGCGCCGCCGGGAGCGTGCAGTTCGAGCTGGGTGTCGTCGTCGACGGCGATACGGACCGTATCGCCGTCCCGGACGGCCGGTCGGGACGCCAGCTTCGCGACGCCCGAGTCCAGCCGCTTGCGGAGCCGGGGCGTGAGCCCCTCGACGAGTGCGGCCGTCACGGACGGCGCGACCGGCGGGAGTTCGACGCTCATGAGACTTTCTCCCCTACCCAGCGGGCGAGTTCGAGTGGACTGAGGGCGGCGACGGGCATGCCCGCGGCGACGAGTTGGCCGGCGACACCCGTCGAGTACCGGGGACGACCGGTGTCGTCGAGGCTCGCGCAGCCCAGGACGTGACAGCCCGCCCCGACCAGTGCCCGGACCTCGGCGAGCAGACCGCCGAGGGGGTAGCCCTCCTCGAAGTCGCTCACGACGACGACGAGCGTGCGGGACGGCACGGTGACGAGCTCGCGGGCGTGGCGCAGGCCCGCGGCGATGTGGGTGCCGCCGCCCACCTGGACCTCCAGGAGCAGCGACAGCGGGTCGTCGACGTGCCCGGTGAGGTCCATGACCTCTGTGGAGAAGGCCAGGAAGTGCGTGGACAGGGTCGGCACGCCGGCCAGGACGGAAGCCGTCAGGGCGGCCCAGACGGTGGAGGCCTCCATGGAGCCCGACACGTCGGTGACCAGGATCAGGCGCCAGTCGGCGGCGCGTTTGGCGCGCGAACGGAAGACGGGGTGCTCCGGCACGACCTGGACGGTGCCGTCGGGGCCGCGGCGTGCCGTCGCGAGGTTGGCGCGCAGGGTACGGGGCAGATCGAGACCACCGCCAGGGCGTCTGCTGGGCCGCGGGAGGGTCGTACCGTGCAGCGCGGGGCGCAGGCGCGTGGACAGTTCCCGCGTCAGTGCGTCGACCAGGCGGCGGACCAGCGGCCGCAGGGCGGCCAGCCGTGCCTCGGGCAGTCCGCCCGCGTGCCGCAGCACTGTGCGCAGCAGGTCGACGGAGGGGCGTACGCGGTCGGGATCGAGCTCGGCGAGCACGTCCTTGCGGCCCGCTGTGGCGGCTGCCGCCAGCACCTCCTCGCGGATGCCCGGTCCGAACAGCGCGGCCAGTTCCTCGGACCACTCGCGTACACCGGGATACGGCGCTTCGCGCCCGCCCGAGCCGCGACCGCCGGGTCCCTGGAGGTCGCCCCTGCTGCCCTCGCCGCGTCCGCTGCCGTACAGCTCGTCCAGGGCCGTCGCCAACGCCGACGCCGAACGCGGCAGTTGCTCCGCACGACGGCCGAGCACGAGCCGCCAGCGGTCGGCGGGAGCGAGGACTTGGTCCTCGGAGGGCGGGGCCGCGGCTTGCTCGTCCGCCAGGGGAGCCGCAGCCTCCCGGGGCTCGGACGTTCCGCCCGCGGCCGGGGTGTGTCCGGCGCGCCCGTCGTCCTCGCGGCGCGCGGGCAGCAGCCCGAGGGACCGCAGGGACGCGCGGGCCGCGAGGTCCGCACGGGTCCAGGTGGCGAGCGCGACGGGGTCGATACCGCCCGTGTCGGTCAGGCGGGTGACGGCGAGGCGTTCCTCGACGATCGCGAGGAGCCTCTCGCGCGCCGCCGGGCTGAGAGTGTCGAAGCCGCCCCGCAGCGCGGGCAGCCGCTCCAGGAAGTGCTGGTCGGGCATCGCGCTCACCCGGTCGAGCAGCGGATCCAGTGCGGCCGCCGCCGCCTCGAGGAGCGGGCCGGCGGCGGTGAGCAGGCCGGTGAGCCGGTCGGTGAGTGTGGACCGGGTCTCGGGAGTGGTGGCCGAGTCGACCCACGACGCGACGCGGTCGCCGAGGGCGTGGGGCTCCTCCTGGCCGAGGAGGACGCGCACGGCCCCGGCGGCCCCGCGCATCAGCGGCGAGCCGTCAGCGGCCAGCCTGGAGAGGGCGTCGGTGAGCCGGATGCCGCCCAGGAGGTCGGCGCGGTGGGCGAGTTCGAGCAGGGCGTGCGCGTCGGCGGGATCCTCGGAGCCTGTGAGACCGTCGACCTGCCGTACGGCTGCCGCGGTGAGCAGTTCGGTGACGTCCGCCGCCGCGGTGGCGCGTTCACCGTCGACCTCGAGGCCGGCTATGTGACCCGCCCGGAGCCGGTCCAGCAGTGCCAGCGCGGCCAGCAGCTCCGGCAGCGTGGCGGAGTGCGGCAGCACGTCGCGGACATCGGTGAGGCGTTCGTCGGCGAGCGTGGGCAGACCGCACTCCGCAGCCTGTCGCAGACCGTCCAGGGTCTGCGCGGCCGTGGGTCCGCCCTCGTCCAGCTCGGTGCGGCGGCGCTCGCGCAGGAGTCCCTCGGCGGCCTGGGCGGCGGTGACCCCCCGGACGCCCGCGGCACCCAGCATCGCGGCGGTGGCCGGTGTCCAGCGCGTCTGCCAACGCGAGGTCAGGGCCTCGGCGCCGCCCGCGCCCACGACCTCCTTGGACTCCGCGTACGGCACACCGCACACCCTCAGGCGCTGCAGCAGGAGTTCACGGCGGCGGTCGAGGTCGGAGCGCAGCGGATCCAGCCGCAGCTCCCGCGCGGCGTCGGAGCCCCGGCTGTCGGGCCCCGGCAGCCCGAGGGCCGCCAACTCCTCCTCGACCGCCGGTCCGAGCCCGCTGCGCGGGGCCGCGGGTGCGGGGCGGCCGGACCGAGTTCCGACGAGGACCCGTTCCATCGCCCGGGCGACCGCCCGGCCGCGCCCGTACGGCTCGCCCTGGGTGAGGACAGTCTGCACCGCTTCGACCAACTCGCCCCGGCCCGCCGCCGGCAGTCCGCGCAGCCGGGAGAGGTCTCCCGCGAGGCGGCTGATCTCCCGGGCGTCGGCAGGGCCGGACGGGTGACCGAGGGCACGCAGCTCGGCGCACACCTGGACGGCGGCGCGGGTGAGTGCGTCCTCCAGTGCGGCCGGATCGCCTGCCGCGTTCAGCACGAGATGCTGCCACTCCGGGTCCCGGATGCCCGCCGGGTAACCGGAGCGCTCGTCGAGGAGCGCGTACGTGTACGGGATGAGCGAGGTCGTCCACTCCGGAGCCTGCGCCACCGTGGCCCCGGGCGCGGGCTGCGGCAGGGTGTGGTCCCCCGGGTCCGGTGACGTGAGCGCCGGGGCGTGGAAGGCGCCGACGACCATCGCGGCGCGTTCGCCGTTCGCCGTGGCTGAGGCGAGCCGGGCACGCATGCATTCCTCGCGCCGCAGGTCCAGTTCGGGCACGCCTCCCGAGGCGATGGCCTCCTCGCGCAGTGCCCAGCCCGTCAGCAGGGCCGCGCGCCGCAGTGCCTCGGGGGACGATCCCGGGGCGGCGGCCTCGACGAGACGGTCCCACAGGTCGTCACCGGCCCGCCCCGTGAGCCGGGCCCGTAGCGCGTCGGCCAGGCCCGCGACGGCGCGCGCGTCGCCGTCGTGCGAGTCCCCGCCGCGTGTGTCCCCGCCGGTGTCGCCGGCGTGCTTGCTCCGGTCGTGCCTGCTCCTGGCGTTCGTGTCGTCCGTGGCGTCCGTGTCGTCAGCGCCGTCCGTCGCGTCCGGGGTGCGCCCTGTGCCGTGGTCCGGCGGGCCGGGGGTGTGCCGTCCGCCGCTCCAGGCGCGGTCCGCGAGCGGCAGGTCGCATGCGAAGACCGGCACACCGCGCCGCGCCGCCCAGCGCGCGGCGGCGAGTTCGGGCGAGAAGTCGGCGAAGGGATAGAAGGCCGGGCCTTGGCCGCCGGCCCCGTCGCGGGGGGCGGCGGCGAGGGCGACCGGGGCCCGGGTCTCCTCGTGGCCGAGCCAGGGCAGCCATTCCTGCATCTCACCGGGGAGTTCGACGAGCAGCACGTCCGGCTCGGCCTCGTCCAGCAGCGCGGGCACGGCCGCGGCCAGCGAGGGCGAGTGGTGCCGTACGCCGATGAGGAAGGGCGCCGTCGGGCCGGTGAGGGCCGCGACGGCATCGTCGGGGGAGAGGGGCACGGCGGTCAGTCCTCCAGCACGGTGCGCAGGTCCCACAGGGTGCGCCAGGTGGCGGAGCCCTGTTCGGCGCGGCGTCTGACGGGACCGTCCCAGTAGCCGCGCAGCCGGGCCGCGTCGGCGGGGTCGTCCTTGCGGACCACACCGAGGAGATGGCCGGGCAGCAGCCCGAGGACATCGCGGTCGCCCGGGAAGTAGGCGGCGGCGAGCCCCAGCGCGCCCGTCACGGACACGGCTTCCGCGGTGCTCATCACCGTGGAGGGACGCTCGACCTCCCAGCCCTCGGCGGACCGGCCCTCCCGCAGGTCGCGGAACGCGGTCACGAGCGCCTCCAGCACCGCGTCGTCGACCTTGAACGGTGCTCCGGCGCGCTCGACGGATGCCCGTGCCTGACTGCGTACGAGAGCCGTCTCGGCGTCCAGGTCCGAAATGGGGCCGACGGTCTCGAAGTTGAACCGGCGCTTGAGCGCGGCCGACATCTCCGAGACGCCCTTGTCGCGCAGGTTGGCCGTCGCGATGAGGCAGAAGCCGGGTGCCGCGTGGGCCAGGGCGTCCTCGGTGCCGGAGAGTTCGGGCACGGCGATGCGCCGCTCGGAGAGCAACGACACCAGGGCGTCCTGCACTTCGGGCAGGCAGCGGGTGACCTCCTCGACGCGCGCGACGGCTCCGCGGGTCATGGCGGTGAGGACGGGGGAGGGGACGAGGGCCTGCCGGCTGGGCCCCTGGGCGAGCAGCAGGGCGTAGTTCCAGCCGTACTTGAGCTGGTCCTCGGTCGTGCCCGCGGTGCCCTGGACGACGAGTTCGCTGGTGCCGCAGACGGCCGCCGAGAGCAGTTCGGACAGCATGGACTTGGCGGTGCCGGGCTCGCCGACGAGCAGCAGTCCGCGCTCTCCGGCGAGGGTGATCACACAGCGCTCGACCAGGGCCCGGTCGCCGACGAACTTGCCCTCGACGACGAGGCGCCGGGGCACTCCCTCGGGCGCGTCGGCGTCGTCGGGCAGCCGCAGCGCCCGGCCGTCGCTGCCCATCACGAAGGTCACGACGGCGCGTGGGGTCAGCCGCCACGCGGGCGGCCGCGGACCGTCGTCGTACGCGGCGAGGAAGGCGAGTTCGGCGGCGTGCCGGTCCTCGGGCGGGGTGATCTGGCGTGCCGTGTCGGGGGCCAGGGCGGTGGTCATCGGTGGTCCGTCCGGTCGGGTCGGGAGGTGGTCGTCATGGATTCGTCCGTGCCTGCCGGCGCCACCCCGGCACAAGCCGGAGTGGCCGGAGTGGCAAGGGGGCGCCGGGCGGCGGTGCTGGGCAGGGCGGCTCGGTCGATGCTCATCGGCGGCGGCCCTTGCGGGTCGCACGGGTGGTGAGTTCCTCGTAGGCGGGCGCGTCGCCGGCCCGGACACGGTCCCAGGCGCGGGCGAACAGGTCGGGCACCGGGAGGAGCGGCACCGCACGCGTGCGCTCGCTCACCGGGTACAGGCCCTCCTTCCAGATCTCCACCGGCAGCGCGGGCGACTTGAGGTCGCGCCAGCCGCAGGGCAGGAACAGGGTGCGTCCGGCGCGTGGCCGCTTGGCCTCCACGACCAGGTCGGTGGCGGCCAGTTCGGCGCGGGCCTTCTTCATGCGTGCGGGCCTCCAGCCGGTCCAGCGCGCGCAGTTGCGGTCCGTGGGATCCGGCAGGGCCAGCAACTGGAGGTAGAGCGCCGCCGCGTCCTGCCCGAGCCCGAGTGCCGAGGCGACCTCGGCGACCAGAGCGGGGACCGACACGGTGGGGTCCTGGGCGTGACCGCTGGGCCCCTCGGGCGCGAGGCCCGCCGACACGGCGCCGGCGAGTTCACCGCCCAGCAGGGAGCGCAGTGCTCGGATGCCCCCGTCGCGATGCGGACCCACCAGGCCCTCCAACAGACCGATGACGGGGTCGTCGGTGCCCGTGACGGCAACGGGCCGGATGAGCACCGTCTCCTGGTCGGCGTACCAGGGCCTCAGCACGAGCGCCTCCCCGAGCGGGGTCAGGCCGTGCGCGTCGGCACCGCCGGTGGCGCCGAGACCGTACGCCTTGCGCAGTTCGACCGCGGTCGAGCCGCCCTTGTCCGTCCACATGACGTCGAGATCCAGCAGCAGTCCGGGGTCGGTGAGGCGGCGCCGCAGTGCTTCGAGCCCTTCGGGCAGGAGCGCGCGCAGCGGGTGCCCGTACGGCAGGGCGTACGCGAGTGAGGCCAGGGAGGCCACTCCACCGGCGAGGTCGTGGCGTCCGGGCAGCGCGGAGGGGTCGGCCGCCACGAGGTTGCCGTCCTTGTCCGGCAGTTGGACCGTCGTGCGGGCGATCCAAGGGGTACGCACCGGGTTCAGCACCGCTTCGGCGGACGACGCGGGGAGCCCGGCGAGGTCGGCCGCCAGGTCCTCGGGCAGCCGGACCACGGAGCCGAGGCGCTCGGCCCACACGCGGCCCGCGGCCACGGTGTCGGGACCGGTCGTCCACAGCTCGGACGGGTCCTCGGGCAGCAGGGCGCTCATGAGGGCCGTCCGGTCCGTCCCGTCGAGCGACGACAGGCGGCCGTTGCCCAGGTCCAGTTGCCGCGGCTTCAGCCCGATCGTGGCGAGTACGTCGGGCACGGGGTTCTGCGGGCGTGCGGCGAGCAGCACCGCGGCCTGGACGGGACCCAGACCCTCGCGGGTCGCGGCGGCGAACGCGGCGGGCGCCTCGGCCCGCCACGGGGCGGCACCCTTGTCCCGGACCAGCCCGGTGACAGCGGCCAGGCCGCCGGCGGCGAACGACCGGGGCACCACTCTCTCCCGGCTCAGGGTGAAGTGGGCCACCGCTCCGAACCCGCCGGACGGGTCGTGGTCGAGTGCGAGCCAGTTGACCCGCTTGTGCTCGCTGTCGACGCTCTGGCACGCCAGGACGACCACGGTCCGGCCGTCCCGGCGGATCACCTGACCGGCACGCTGCTGGTTCTCGTGCGGTTCGGTCAGCACGATCTGGCGCAGCCCGCCCTCCGGTGCGGCCAGCGGACCTTCGGCGACCGCTTCCAGCAGCAGGAGCAGCGCCTCCCGCTCGGCGTCCGTCATGGCGGGCGTCGCCGCCCGGTAGGCCAGGGGCCGCAGCACCCCCAGGATCGACGGCCACACCACGCCCATGCCCGGGACGGTCCGCTCGTCGCTCCGCCAGCCGTCGCCCCAGGTCCTCGTCCCGGCGGCCTCGGGCAGGGGCTTGCCCTCGGCGGGCCGCCCGGACAGGACGTGGTTCACCGAACGGATCTGGCGCAGTGTGCTCCACTGGTGGCTGCCTCCCCACCATCCGCCCAGGTCGGCGATACCCGCGGTGACCGCGCGCAGGTTGCGGTCCTCGCCGTGGAGGGGGCTGTAGTCGGAGAACATGTCCTCGTTCGCCCGCCGTTCGGGCCGCGTCGGCGGAGCCGGCGGCCGGACGAATGCGGTGATCGACTCCGACAGGCGGAGCGTCCCGTGGACCAGGGCCGACACACCGATGAGGAGACGCTCGTCGGTGAGGTCCGTGAGCGTCGCCGACACCGCGCGCCGGACGAAGTGGTCGGCGGCCGGTACGACGGTCCTGCCCTTGGCGTCGGCGGGGTCGGCGGTGACCTTCTCCGCGCCGCCGGCCCGGACGATCTGCGCCTCGCGCTCGGCCAGGGCCTCGGCGGCGCCCCGCAGGACGTCGGCGGTTCGGTCGTCCGTCAGTCCGCGCAGCAGGGCGGACGCCCGCTCGTCGCGGGGGCGCAGCGCGTGCCAGAACGCCAGGGGCGGTACGAACCGGGAACCGGCGGCGAACTCCCCGCCCCGCTGGCCGGGGGAGATCCGTCCGAGTTCACCTGCGGCCGAGGTGTCGCCAGGGGCGAACAGCACGACCTGTCGGTTGACGAGCGCGGCGACGGGTTCGGCGCCTCCTGGCAGCAGGAGGGCTCCGAGGGGGATCCTCGCCATGCCGTTGTCGGCGGCCCGCAGGGTCACGGTCCGTCCGTCCGGTGTGCCGGTGGTCGTCCGGGTCTCGGCCCCGGCGCCCTCCGTGCGCACCCATCGGCCGAGGACCGTGCCGTCGGTGCCGAACGGGCTGTGCTCCAGGCCGGGTTGCAGGGGCATGACCTCGCACTGCTGCTGGAGCAGAGTGGCGTCCTCGAGGATGCCCGACCGCAGGAACGCGGGCAGGGACGCGCGTCCGTGCGTGCCGGTGACCGGGTCGTACTCCATCCACACCTGCTGCCGGCCCTGCCTGCCCTGCCGCCAGCACGTCGTGCCGTCACCGATCACGGGCCGGCCGGCGGGAAGAACGGTGTCACCGGCGTGCAGGGCGCGCCCGCCGGTGGCCCGGCCGCCGCCCGACAGGGGGATGGAGGGCTCGCCGAGGTCGCTGCCGTACCAGTGGGGCAGTTGCTCGCCCCCCAGGGCGAACACCTCGGAGGGCCGGGCGGACCAGTAGCCGTGCTGCTTGTTGTCGTGCCGCCACATCACGAGGAGTTCCCCGTCCGTGTAGCGGAAGTGCGGACGCTGCCAGCGGTCCAGGTCGACGGGGATCCGCAGGTCGTGGTCGAGGAGCACCTTGTCCGGGCCCACGACGACGGCCCGGTTCCCGCGGAAGAGGATCAGCGCGGGCCAGGCCTCGGTCATCTGCAGGGCGTCGTCGCGGTCGTGCCCCTTCTCGGTGGCCATGAGGCCCAGCGCCTCGTCGAGGGCCGGCCAGCCCAGTTCGTCGGGGATGCCGGCGCGCAGGGTTCGGCCCAGCAGGGGCGCGATCTCGTGCGCCGCGACGCGCGCGACGGCCTGCGGGCTGACCTGGGCCGCCACCGTGCGGAAGGGGCGCAGCCGTCCCAGCGCCGCGCGGGCGGCGGGCAGGCCCGTCGACGAGGTGAGCGCCTCGGCCGCGTCGTCCAGATACTCGCGCAGCACGTCGCCCAGTACGGGGTGGGCGGCGAGGTCATCGACGATCCCGGGGAGTGTCCGGTCGTCGCCCAGCGCACCGATCGCGCGGTGCAGAAGAGGACGCAGAAGCGGGTCGGCGGCGGTGGCCGTCAGGTCCCGTGCGCCGGGCTTCTTGTCGCGGAGCCAGCGGTCGAGCGCGAGGTGTACGTCCTTGTCGGCCGCCGGCATCGCGAGGGGGACGCCCGACGCCGCGCACAGGTCGAGCAGGTCGAGGTCGGCGCCGGCGTGCCAGCGCCCCGTGAAGAGGTCCACGGGCCGACCGTCGGCGCGCAGTCGGGGCGCCATCCGCTCGACGAGCCCGAGCGTGAGAGGGGATCGTCCGCTGACCGTGCCGCCGTGCTTGCGGTGGGCGGCCCAGCGGCTGAGCCAGTCGGCCCTGTCCACGCCGTCCGCCGGAGCGGTGTCCGCTGCGATCGCGTCCGACGCCGCGTCGTCGTCCTCGCCGGTCAGGAGGCGATCGGCGCCGCTCTCCGTGAGCAGTGTCAGCCAGAACTCGTCGTCCGTGTCGGCGCGCCCCAGACCGGTGGGCATGATCTCCAGGAGCCGGGCCCGCACGGCCGGTTGCCGCTCGACGAGGACGGGGACGGTGGCGCGGTAGGCGGTCCAGAAGGAGGCGGGCGCGCGCACCGCGGCGGGTGAGGCCAGCAGATCGGCGACGAAGGCGCACTCCTCCGTCACGCGGTCCAGACCGGCGGCCCTGACCAGGCCGCGGGCGTCCTGCGGAAGCGACGCGTAAGGAGGCATCCCGGCCGCGCAGCGCTCCACGGACAACTGGCGGAACTGCGCCCAGGCCGTGGCCGGGTCGAGCCGCTGGGCCAGGTCCTTCACATACTCCTTGAGCGCCTTGACCGTCAGCGCCCCGGCGAACGCGAACTCCAGGAAGACGGCGCGCTGCCGCTCCTCGTCGACGGAGAGCGCGTGCACCCGCTCGGCCTCGCGCGCCTTGCCGAAGAAGGCGGCGGCGTACGTGGTGTTCTCGTGCTGGAGGAAGACCCGGGCGGCCTGCTCGTAG
The DNA here is from genome assembly GCF_014651055.1 of Streptomyces fructofermentans. Classification (GTDB taxonomy): domain Bacteria; phylum Actinomycetota; class Actinomycetes; order Streptomycetales; family Streptomycetaceae; genus Streptomyces; species Streptomyces fructofermentans. Next base: position 142,907 of record NZ_BMWD01000022.1, on the reverse strand, counting down.
AAGGTGGGCAGGAAGTGCGGGACGGCCCGGCCGAGCCGCTCGCCCAGTGCCTCGAAGCCCTCCTTCGCGGTGCCGGGGCGGGACTTGGCCTGGCGCGCGAGCCGTTCGACGTCCTTGACCAGGGCCAGCGCGTGATGGCCGTTGGCCGGGTCGTTGACCAGGGCCCAGGCCGGGAAGCCGAGGGTCTCGCGGCGTACCCGTCCGACCTCGGGGGTCTCCGGCTCGCGCACCAGGTCGAGGAACTCCAGGGCCAGGTCCTCGGCTTCGCCGAGAGTGCCAGGCACGAGACGGACGACGCGCCGGTCCTCCAGCGCGGGATGGGTGTACGTCCGCACGGTGAGGATGTCGGCGTCCTCACCGGTGGCGGTGTCCACGGGCAGGACGGCACCGGCTTCGAGCAGCGCGGTCGTGGTGGGGTCTGCGTAGGTCGTCATGCCGCCTGCTCCTCGTCCTCGATGTCACGTCCGGCGAAGAGGGCGGCAGCCATGCGCATGCCCTCCGACCAGGCGACGGGTCCCACTTGTCCGAGCCTGAGCGCCTTGCCGGCGCGGTCGGTCCACGTCAGTGGCCCGGTCTCGGTCTCCTCGTAGCTGTCGTAGTCGCCGATCCAGACCCTGGCCTCGACGCCGCGGGCGTCCTCGCGCACGGGGCAGACCGCGTTGCCGCCGCGTACGCGGTAGCCGAGCTGGGTGGTCCTGCCGTGCAGGAAGCGCAGCTCCTTGAACGAGCCGCCCGCGTACTCCTCCACCGAGGTGGCCCCTGCGTCGAGGTCGGCCGGAGGCCGCCACACCTCTCTGAAGAGTTGCTGGGCACGCTGCTCGACACCCAGCTCGACGGCGAACTCGCGCAGCTCGTCGAGGTCGTCCAGGAGCACCGGATGGGGGAGGCTGACAAGTTCGGGAGCGATGCGCACGCTGTCCCCGTCGAGGTCGACGAGACCGAGCCCCCGGTCCAGGTCGGCGTCCCGCAGGAATCCGGCCACCTCGCCGTCGGGACCCGTGACGACGAGATCGCGCAGCGCGCTCTGCCAAGCGGGGTCCGGCCAGACCCGGGCGATGACGGCGAGCGGAACCGGAAGCGACCGCACCATCCACTTCTCGACATCGGCGAGGCACTGGCGGTCGTGCCGTTCCAGCCATTCCGCGAGCTGCCGCAGGCCCATGACCGCGGGGTCGTCCGCGAGTTTGGACGGCACGGACTTGAGCCGCCGCCCCGCCCCGTTGCGGCACACCACCTTTCCGCCGTCGAGCCCGACCTCGTAGTCGCCGGCCGTCACCCACCCCATGCTGTGCCTCCCCGCACCTCACTGATCAAGTGACCGGAACTCTAGGTCAGGCCACTGACAACGCCCGATTCGCATGGCCCCGCGGCGGCCGCGCGGGGCGCCTCGGCATCGGGACGCGCCCCCAGAATGGTGCGGGGCTCCGGTCCGCGGGGCGGTTCCGGCGGAACGGTCCCGGAGCCAGGAGGGTTCTGACACGATCGGCAAGTCCGAGATGACTTGCGGCCTTTGGGGCCGAATCCGGGTGGGCCCCGCCATGGCCGGATTCGGGCGCCCGCACCGACGAACGCGCTGGAACGGGAAGGACGCGAATGGGACGACAGGATGCCGCGAACGCGCTGGACAAGGAACTGATGGCGCGACTGCTGCCACCGGCCGCGGTGCGCGCGCTGGGCGACTGGCTGGCCGGATCCGGCGTCCGGTACGCGGCGGGCGCGGGCGGCCACGCGGTGGAGTACGTGCCCGCGCACTGGTCGGGCGTCGACCCGTGGCCCGCTGGCCTGGCGGAGAGGTCACAGACCGCGACCGCGCGTGTCAGCCGGGCCGAGGCGGCCGCCTCGACCCGCAGCGCGGTCGAGCGCTCCGAATGGTCCGAGGCACTGGTCGCCCCGTACGTGTGGGGACAGGGCAGGACCGGCTACGGCCCCCACCGGCTCGCCGAGATACTCCAGGATCCCGGTGTCGGCGTCGTGCTGTCCGACGCGGGCACGGCCCTCCGGGAGAAGGGTGCCGTCGAGGCCTACCGCCTGCTTCGCGGCACGGTGAAGGGCCTGGGACCGGCGTTCTTCACGAAGTTCCTCTACTTCCTCGACCTGGCCGGGGACGCCCCGGCCGCCCCTCGGGCGCTGATCCTGGACCAGAGGGTCGCGCGTGTCATCAGGTCCCACGCCACGCGCGTGGGACTGGAGACCGGGCCGTCCTCCGCGCCCGGGGTCGCCGCCTGGATCTGGTCGGACAGCGGTTGGACCGCGCACCGCTACAGCGTGTACCTGGAGTGGGTCCACGCCTGCTCGGACCAACTTGCCGCTTCAGGCATCGGATGGCCGCGCTCCTGTCCCGATCTGCTGGAACTCGCCCTGTTCGAGGGCGTCTGGGACCCCGGCACCTGACCGCCCCACGGTCAGGTGCCCCGTACCGGCGCATCTCAGCCCGCCGGGCTGACGCAGCAGTTGCTGACCTGGCCGGGCAACAACCCTGCAAGCAGAGCAAGTTGCCGCGCCGGCGCGGGCCACTCGCGCACGCGTCAACGCCCGCCGGGAGCCGAGCCGATCTCCACCACCCGGGCCCAGTCGGGCGGTGCGGCGGGGACGTACTCGGGATCGTCGTCCTCGTCCCACGACCGTGACTCGAACGGGCGGGGGAACAGGCCGATGACCGTCCGGCAGGAGGGCTGCGAGGTGGGCCAGGGCGTCTGACCGTCCGTCAGGACCACGATGACGTCGGGACGCGGACGGGCCCGCAGGGCCTTGGTGAACCCGGTCCGCAGGTCCGTACCCCCACCGCCCATCAGGGGAATGCCCTCGGCGCGGCACAACTGGTGCACGGCCGGTGCCGCCGCGTCGCACGGCAGCACGGAGACCATGTCCCGCCGACCGCCCACGGCCTGCGAGATCGCGGCCACCTCGACGAGCGCGCTGCCCAGTTCGGCGTCGCTGACCGAGCCGGAGGTGTCGATGATCACGGAGACCTGGGGCGGCCTGCGCCGCAGACTGGGGAGTACCACCCCGGGCACGCCGGCCGAGCGGCGCGACGGACGACCGTAGCTGTAATCCGCGCCCGCACCGGAGCCCGAGGTCGCGGCACGGACCGCCGAGCCGAGCAACTCCCGCCACGGCTGCGGCGGTTGGAATGCCTCCTCCGCCCACCGCTGCCACGTCCTGGCCGCGCTGCCGGGACGGCCCTTGATGCCCTGGGCCACCCGGAAGCGCACGGCGTCCCGCTCCTGCGCGCTCAGGCCGTGTGCCCCGTCCGGACCGAGTTCCCAGCCCCTTTGCAGCCCGTCGGCCCCGCTGCCGCAGTCCAGCCACGTGTGCCGCTGAGTGAGCGGGCCGAGCCTGAACTGCCGCAGGTAGTCCTCCATGAGCTCTCCCTCCGAGAGGCCCAGGGACGCGGGGTCGACGACGCCCTCGGGGCGGACCAGGCCCTCGCCGTACACGTCGTCGTTGATCTCGCAGTCGGCGGCGATGTTCATCCGCAGCCGCTCCCCGGGACCGTTCAGACCACGCTCCTTGGCCACCCTGTCGCTGCGGCCGTGGTGGTCCCGAAGCAGGTGCGACACCTCGTGGACCCACACACCGGCCAGTTCCTCCACCGGTGTGCGGTCCACGAAACGCGCCGAGACGTAGCACCGCCAGTGCCGGTCGACGGCCATCGTGGGCACCTGCCTCGACTCCACGGCGTGCAGGGCGAACAGCGCCGTGGCCAGGTAGGGGCGGGCGCGTGCCGCCTGGAGCCGGGCGGCGTACAGCTTGTCGAGGTTGAGCGTGCTCGACGTCCCGCCGGTCATCGGGCCGCCCCGGTGGCGAACGCGGCCCGGGCCGCCGCGCGGTCCGCCCGCCGGGACACGGACACCGCCCCGGCGAGCCGCTCGATCGACGCCGGTACGTCCCAGTCCTCCTGGCGCAGTGAGGCGAGCATGGTCGCCGGGACGACCACCAGGTCGGGGGCCCCGGTGTCCAGCGCGCGCACCAGCAGCGCCCACGCGGCGTCCCAGCGCGCCTTGTCGGGACGCTTGCGGACCGCGGCCACCACTCCGTCGAGCACGGCCTGGCGCAGGTCGCCCCGCTCGGGCAGGGCGGCGGACTCCGGCTCGACCAGAAGCAGTTCGGGGTCCGGCAGGTCCATCCGGTCCAGGCCCGCCAGCAGTTCGAGGCCAGGACCGTCCCCCACGGTTCCTCTGACGAGCAGGGACACCACCTCCCGGGAGGAGCCGGCCGCGGTCGCGAAGGCGATCAGGTGCAGTGTCATCTCCCAGCTCCGCGGGGACGGCCAGGGGCCGCCGCGACGGGCCTCGGTGCTGGGAAGCCGGTGGACGAGTGCGGGGCGGGCGGACAGAAGTTCGCACACGGCGCGCCGGGCGAAGTCGACGGCTTCCGGCAGCTTGTCCCCGTCGAGCCGGGGCAGCGCGGCCCGCGGCCATGTCCCGCCGAGTCCGCGTACCACCACGTCGTGGTCGTGCGTCCACTGGAGATGGACGAACCGGTTGGCCAGGGGCGGGCTCAGCTCCCAGCCGTCGGCGGCCGAGGACCGCGGGTTCGCTGCGGCCACGATGCGTACGCCCGGTGGAAGTTGAAGGGCGCCGATGCGCCGCTCGAGGACGAGACGCAGCAGCGCTGCCTGGACGGCGGGCGGTGCGGTGGACAACTCGTCCAGGAACAGCAGGCCCCGCCCGGCCCGGACGAGGCGTACGGCCCAGTCCGGCGGGGCCATCGGGACACCCTGCACTGCGGGATCGTCGCCGACGACGGGCAGGCCGGAGAAGTCCGACGGCTCGTGCACGCTGGCGATGACCGTGGTCAGGGGCAGTTCCAGGGAAGCGGCCAGCTGGGTGAGGGCCGCGGTCTTGCCGATGCCCGGCTCGCCCCACAGGAGGACGGGCAGGTCGGCGGCGACTGCCAGGGTGAGAGCCTCCAGTTGGATGTCGGTTCGCGGCTCCGTGGAGGTGTCGCGCAGGCGGTCCAACAGGGCGCCCGCGATGTCGAGTTGGGAGGCGGGCGCCGGACCGGCGAGGATGTCGGACGTGGTGGACGGGCTGTTTGCGGGCATGTTCGATCACCTGAGGGTTCGTGAGGAGACGAGTCGGGGGCGGCGGAGCGCGTCACCGGTTCGACTGGGCGGACGCGGAGTCGGGGACGGTCCCCGACCTCGCGGACGGAGGCGTTGGACGGGCTGGGGTCGCCCGGGTCGGTGAACCCCGGCGTGCTGCGGGACGGCGTTGGGACACAGGTGGGCGGGGCGCGTCGGACGCGCGGAACACGTCCTCGGTCAGCGCGAGGACGCGTGGCGTGGACTGGAGCGGTGGTCCTTCGGACGGGTGGGCCCGGGCAGGACGCGGCCGGGTCCGGGGCCGTCGAGGTCCGTCCGGTACAGGCCGTGGGCGACGCGCCGCCGGGCGGCCGCCTTCAACTCGTCCCGCAACGCCCCGTCGCGCAGTACCGCGTCGGGGCCAAGAAGGTCCTCCACGACGGCCAGCGCCCCGGCGACATCGCCGTGTTGGAGGCGCTCCCTGACTCCCGTGAGGCAGTCCGGACGGCGGTGTGCCGTGTCGATGGCCTGGAGGCAGGGCAGCGGGGTACCGGTCAGTTCGGCCAGGAGTTCTTCCCTGCGGATCTCGTCGGGGCCGTGGTCCAGCGCGGACAGGGCACCGTCGACCATGCCGATCCGGTGCTGTTCGCCCCGGCACTCGACGACATACGGATGCCCCGGCCGTCGCGGGGGCCCGGTCCCGGCGTTCGGAAGTGCTCCGGACGCCCGGCCCGAGTCGCGTGAGCGGCCCCGCCGCGTCGGCTCCGACACCTCGGCGTGGTCCGCCGCGAATGCCGTCACCGGTGTCCGTACGCGCTCCGCGGCTCCTGCCGCGTAGTGCTCCCCGGCTCTGTCCCTGGCCCCGTCCCCGCGTCCGTCCGTTTCCCCGTCCGAACTCGACTCCGGCTTCGGACGGGGATGCGCGGCGTGCCTCGGAGCCAGCGCCGAGGCCACCAGCGGGTGCAGCCGGCCGGCCTCCATCCGGCCGCTGCGGATCAGTTCCAGGTCGGGCAGTGTCCAGGTCGACGCGTCGGGCAGGACCGGCAGCGCGGCGACCCCCCTGGTGGGAGCCCCGGCCACCGTGAATCCCGGCGGCTCCGGGCTGCCCTCGTCCGCGACCGGGCTGAGGAGCAGCCGCTGTCGCGCGCCCAACCGCACGACGACGTGGTCCGTGGGCCGCCCCAGGGAGCCGAGCAGGATCGCTGCCTCGGCGCCCCAGCGGTCCACGGCACAGGGGCCGTACAGGGCCGCCAGCTCCAGCACTTCGGCCGGCACCGGGGGAGATACCTGGCCGGGCTCCCGATCGGCTCCCGACCGGGCCCGCAGTTCGCCGGTCGTGCGGGTGTCCCACAGATGGCGGTGCAGGTCGAGGCGGAACCGGCGGCTCGGACGGGGATGCGGGTGACGGCGGGCGCCGACGTCCTTGGCGGCGCCGTCCCACAGCGCGAGGCTCATCCGCTGACCGGCGTCCGCCCAGGCGGGAGCGGTACGAGCCACCAACTGGACCGTTCCGGAACGAGGTCCGGCACGGTCACTGGCACCGTACCGGGCCAGGGGAATCGTCAGACCGGGGCGCAGCAGCCCGTGCGGAGCGATCCTCGGCATGTGCCAGCGCAGCAGATCGGGCGCCAAGTGACGCAGATCGCAACGGACTTGGCCTGCGAAGTCCTGCCCGCGGGCGCGTGCCACGGAACGCAGGTCGAGATCCACGTCGACTGCGGCGGCGGCACATGCCCCGGCCCAGTCACCCGCACTCCGACGCACGGTCGCGGTCTCGATCATGGAGGGCGGCACGGCGAACCGTCGCACGCGCAGTTAGAGGGAAAGTCGGGAATCCTCGTTCGCGATGTCAGTGAGCATCAGCACTCACCTTGCGCGGACGGGTCCCCCATTCTGCCAGCGGAGTAAGTTGTCATCGCGGGTGACAGTAGCGCCTTCACCTCGACCTGTCAGGCAATTTTCGCGAGCCCTGCGCACGACCGTACGAACGTCACGCCCCGCACGCCCGCCCCTTCGGACCCGCCCCGCCCGCGGTGCCGCGGATCAGTCCGAACGGCAGTCGGCCAGGGCCCGGAGCGCTGCGGTGGCGGCCTGCCGCAGCCGCGGGGAGGGGTCCCGGGCCAAGTCCGTCAGCCGGTCGTGCACCGCGGCACGGTCCGCCATCGGCGTCCCGCACCGCGCCAGCCACCGCTCCAGACCCAACGCCGCGTGGTAGCGCACCAGTTCGTGCCCGTCGTCGAGACCCCGCACGAGACGGCGTACGTCGTCCTCGGCACCGTCTCCCGGAGAGTCGCGGTCCTCCGGGGCGAGCAGCGACAGCGCGACGGCCCGGACCTCCCCGGCCGAGGCATCGTCGGACAGCCGCCGCAACGCGGGCAGGGCCTCCGCCAGTCCGGCCAGTGCGTGCCCCGTGCGCCACACCGTGTCGGTGTCGCCCGTCAGACGGGCCACCAGGGCGCGGGCGACCGGGCGGCGCTCCCACGGCCGCAGCCCGTTGTGGACGAGTGTGCCCAGTCCGTCGACGGCGCCCGCCCGTACCTCGGCGGCGGGGTCGCGAAGAAGCGGCAGCAGCAGCCACACGGCGTCCCACCTTCCACACAGGCCGACGGCCGCCGCCGCGGCGGCGCGGGTCGGGCCCGGCATCGTCGTGTCGGTGACGGCGGCGCGCAGGCGGTCCACCGCAGGCCCGGTGTCCACCGCTCCCAGCGCCCGTGCGGCATCCGGCCCCGCCACGGGGTCGCGCAGCCATCGCAGGGCAGGATCGACCACCCGCCGGTCGCCGCGGTGTCCCAGGACGCCCAGCAGGCGGGCCGCCACCGCCGCATCCCGTTCGGCGTGCAGTCGTGCGGCTAGGGCCTGGCCGACCCCCGGTGCCTCCATGTCGGACATCCGCCGCGCGACCGCGATCCGCACCTCGGCGGACGGGTCGCACAGCCCAGTCAGCAGCGAGTCGACAAGGCGTTCCGAGCACCAGCCGGGCAGCAGTTCCAATACCCGCACACGCGCGGCGCCGTCGCCCTCCCGGGCGGTGCGGATCACCTCGTCACGCACGGCCGGATCGTCCCGCAGCACGTGGATCAGGCTCCATGCCCGCCCCCACACCGCGCCCTCGGGGTCCCCGAGGAGAGCCACCAGCGCCGGAACGTCGCCCGGGACCCTCAGGCGTGCCAGGCCGACCAGGGCATTGATCCGGAGGTGGTGGTCCGGGTCGCGCAGGAGCAGGGCGCAAGCACGTACGAACGAGTCACTGTCCGATCTCAGCCGGTTCGCCGCGAGGGAGGCCTCGCGACGGACCCGCGGGTCGGCGTCGGCCATCAGTACGTGCAGTACCCGCTCACCCGCTTCCGGAACTCCGAGGCGGCCCAGGCCGAGAGCCGCCGCCGCGCGCACCTCGGGCGCCGGATCGACGGACGCGCGGACGAGCACCGAGGCGTGCTCCGGCCGACCGAGCCTGCCCAGCCCCTTGGCCGCAGCCGCACGCCGTCCTGTGTCCGCTCCCTCCAACTCCCGTAGAAAGAAGGCGATCTGGTGTGTCGGTCCCATGGCGCACCCCGGAAGGGAAGACTGCCGAGCCGCCCGGAGGTTGTACGGCCGAGCCGCCCGGGTCGCGCGGAATGTCAGTTGCCGGCGGAGGGTCCACTCCGGACACGGCGATGGAGGCCGTGTCCGCACGATGTCCGGCGTGGGGTTCACAACGCGCGGGCGAACGCGTCCAGGACAGCGAAGTCGATGTCGCGCAGCCCCACCCTGGCGTCGACGTGGTGGAGCAGTGCCGGGCCCGCGTGGTGCGCGGCGACGAATGCGCGGTCGCTCTCGCCGAGTTCGTCGTCGACCCAGGCGAACGGCCGTCCCTCGGCGTGCGCGACGAGGTGCCGGGTCTTCCAGAACGTTCCGTCCGGGAGCACCTCGCGCCCTGTGGGCCAGTCCACGACCGGCAGCAGCGGCAGGCCGAGGACCGGGCCTATGTACGTGTTGGCCTCCGAGCCCCAGGTGGTGGCCCACACGAGTTCGTACCGGTCGCTCAGCTCCCGCAGGACGGTGCCGTGTCGGGGGTCGAGCCAGACTCGGAGGGGTTTCACGCGGTGGGGTGGCGTGAAGGGGTGCTGGGCGATCCAGCCCTCCGGCTTCATCCGGTGCGTCGTGTAGCCCTCGGGCCGCCTCGTCGGCTTCGCCGCGAACGGATTGAGCGGACCGTCCACGTCGAGGTAGAGGAGCGGCAGCCGGTTCACTGGTGCGCCTCTTTCGGTCGGCGGTCGATCGGGTGGTCGGTCGTGCGAGCGTATCCCCGTCGCGGGTCGACTTCTGCGGTTGTGCGGGTTCCCGCGAGGAGGGCCAGGAGGGCAGGCCCTCAGTCCTGGGAGGAGTAGTGTCCTCGCGGCCGCGGAGAGGGTCGGCGAGGTGCGGGCAGGCCCGCGGGATCCGCGGTGGCAGGCCGGCCGGGCTCCGGCCGGCCGACGACCGGCCACGTGGCGGTCACCAGCCAGTGCCGGGCCGTGAGCCGTACCCCGGAGGGGGTCATGAACCCGCGGAAGGCCTCGGCGGCAGCGTGCCGGGCGCGCTCCGCGGCGGCGGGTTCGGTGTCCCGCAGCCAGTGCCGCATGGGCCCCCATCCGAAGAGGAAGTCGGCGGCGTCCTGCGCGTCCTCGCCCCAGAGTTGGGGGAGTTCGACTGCTTCCGCCACGGGGTTCTCGAAGCCCGCCTCGCGCAGGACGCCCGTACTGCGTTCCGGGTCGGCGAACGAGGCGGGTCCGACCCCGGTGTCCTTGGACAGGTCGGGCAGCGTCACGTGCTCGGCGACGGCGGCGAAGACCGTCGACTGCTCCATGCGGCTGAAGGCCTGCGGGCAGATGAACGCGAGCCGTCCCCCCGGCCGCAGTGAGCGCCCGACGTTGGCGAACGCGGCGACCGGATCGGCGAAGAACATGACGCCGAAACGGCTCAGCGCCACGTCGAATTCCGCCTCGGCGAAGGGGTGCACCTGCGCGTCGCCCCGTACGAACGAGACCTGCGCGATGCCCTCTTCCTCGGCACTCGCCCTGGCCCGCTCCAGCATCGGCGCGGACAGATCGACGCCGAGGGCCCGGGCTCCGCGGCGGGCGGCGAGGCGGGTCAGGTGCCCGTTGCCGCAGCCGATGTCGAGCACCGCGTCCGTGGGCCCGACACGGGCGGCGGACAACAGGGGCTCGTTGGCCGCGTCGTTGAGATTGTCGTAGCGCGACTGGTGGTCGGCCCAGTGCGTGCCCTCGTAGCCGTTCCAGGCCTCGGCCTGATGGGTGTTCACGATCGCCGCGTCCGTCATGCGTACATGGTGGCGTCGGCTCCCGCCCCCTGTCATCGGGCCTGGGTCGCGGATGCCCGGACCCCGCCCTCCCGACGGTTGCGCCAGGAGGGCGGGCCCGTTCCGCTGCCCACCGGCCGCCGTCAGGACGCGGCGGCCGTCTCGGCAAGCTTCTGGAACTCACCCAGGTCGTAGTTGGCGAGTGCGGAGTCCAGATTGGTCAGCGCGCCGAGACGCTCCACGAAGCCCTTGGGGTCGTACTCGATCTGCAGGGTGACACGGCTCGACGTGTCGTCGAGGCGGTGGAACGTCACGACGCCCGCGTGGTGGACGCCCTGCGTGGTGTGCCAGGCGATCCGCTCCCCGGGGATCACCTCGGTCAGTTCCGCGACGAAGTTCTTGTCCGCCCCCGGCAGGGAGAGCTGCCAGGCGAAACGGCGCTCGTCCAGGGGCTCCACCAGGCGGACATGGCTCAGGAACGACGGCCACCTGGTCACATCGCTCCACAGGGCCCACGTGACGGACACGGGGGCTTGGATGTCGACGGTCTCCACCAGGGATGCGGACACGCGGGCACCTCTCTCCTCTTCGGTTCGCCGCCGGGCGACGAATCAGTGGGACCCGGATACCCGCGCACGCCGAGCCCACACGAGAGCCGGGGCCGCGAGGGCGGGTGCGAGGGCTACCGGGGGCATCCCCGTGAGGGTCGAAGCGTGCCCCGCGCAGGCCCTCGATGCGGGACGCCGTCTCCAGGAGGAAGTCGTCGGTGTAGCCGTCGACGGCTTCGATCGGCTGGTTCGCGTGGAGGACCTGGTGGTACTCGACGAACTTGCCTTCCGCCAGTGCGGCGCGCAGCGCGTTCGCGGCCCTCTTCGACCCGCTGCCACCCGGGTTCTCGTCGAGGAACGAGGCAAGGGTGCAGCCGATCTGCACCGAACCGTGTTGGACCAGGTTGTGGAGTTCGGCCCCGGCGCAATCGGCTCTTCGGGCAACAGCCTTTCTGACCAGCCGACTTGGCCACCCAAGCGGTCGAAAGGCGGCGAACTCGGATGCTCCTGTCCGCCTGCACGGATGAACCACCTGTCCCGTACAACCTCTCAGCCACCTGGGTCGTCTATGGCACCGTCTGGCACTGCTCCAAGGAGAAGACCGTAATGCCTCTGCCCTACCGCACTGTTCTCGCCGCCGCGACCGTGACCGCCCTGGCCGGTGGCCTGTTCACCGCGGCCCCCGCGTCCGCGGCCCCCGCCAAGTACGCCGACGACTTCAATGGTGACGGACACCGGGACCTCGCGATCGGAGCCCCCTACCAGTCCGCCAACGGGGCCTCGGCGGCGGGTGGCGTGGTCGTGTCCCTCGGGTCGGCCACCGGGCTGACCACTCAGAAGATCGCGCTCACCCAGAGCTCCGCCGGGGTGCCGGGCACACCTGAGGAGGGCGACCACTTCGGCATTTCGATGGCCGGCGGCGACTTGGACGGGGACGGATACGCGGACCTGGTCGTCGGCGCCGACGGCGAGGACGTGGGCGACTACGAGGGTCAGGGCAGCGTCACCATCCTCTGGGGCGGCGCCAAGCCGTTCACCAGCAGCACCACGACCACGGTGGACAACCCGCACCAGTGGCAGAGTCACGGTCTGGACGTGGCGGTCGGGGACTTCACCGGTGACAGCGCCGCGGACGTCGCCGTGATCGAGCCGAACCAGGTCGTCGTGTACAAGGGCGGCACCCGCGAGAGCGCGACGATCCCCGCCTACACCCTGACGGTCCCGGGTGCCCAGCTCCTCAACTGGGAAGCAGCCGTGGGCGACGTGAACGGGGACGGCAAGGACGACCTGGCCGTGACCGGCGATCCCGGCACCGGACGCCCGGGCACCGACATCTACACGGGCCAGGAGGGCCGTCCGAACCGGATACAGCGTGTGGACGACGGCGGCACCGCGGTCGCTCTCGGCGACATCGACGGAGACGGCTTCGACGACATGGCCACCTCCCTCACCTGGCCCGGCAGCTTCTTCGTCGACGACCCCAGCAACGGCTCCGGTTACGTGACCGTCCGGTACGGCAGCCGGACGGGCTTCGGCGAGCCGGTGACCCTGCACCAGGACAGCACGGGTGTGCCCGGCGCCAACGAGGACGGCGACAACTGGGGATCCTCGGTGGCGATCGGTGACATCACCGGAGACGGCATGGCCGAACTGGTGGTCGGCGCCAACGGCGAATGGCTCGGGGACCTGAAGAACGCCGGCGACGTGACGGTGTTCCACGGCTCCGCCTCCGGTGTCGCGCAGTCCGGAGTCGTGCGCATGTCCCAGGACACGGCCGATGTTCCGGGCGCCGCCGAGACCGACGACCTGTTCGGGGCCCAGGTCCGGATCGCCGACTACAACAACAACGGCAAGGCCGACCTGGCGGTGACCGCCTCCTTCGAGAACGACCGCAGCGGAGGCCTGTGGACCCTGCCGGGCACATCGTCGGGTCCGACCGGTGCCGGCTCCAAGTCCCTCAGTTCCGCCGACTTCGGGCTCGCGAGCGGATCACGACTCGGGGAGTCGCTGCTCGACTAGGCCGTGTTCCTGGTGGCGGGTGGGTCCTGGGCGGACAGTTCCTCCGCCAGTTCCATGCAGCGCAGGCGGGCTGGGGAGAAGTCGTAGGGCATCTTGCCGGCGGCTTCGAACGCGCTGATGGAGCCGCCCTCCTGCCTTCCGGAGCCGGGGTCGGCCCCGCCCTCGCCGTCATCGGCGGTGGCGGGGTGCATGGTGTCCCAGGCGTCGAAGAGGGCATCGTCGTCCTTGTCCAGGCCTGACTCCTCGATGACGGCCTGCAGGGCGTTCTCGAAGGCGTGCCGCTCGACGGCCACTTGAGCCACCCGGGGATCATCGACGGCGACACTGTCGTCGAGTGCTTCCTCGGCGTCGTCGATGCGGTCGGAATCCTCCCGCAGAGCGGGATGGGTGGCCAGGACGACGAAGCGGGTGGCCTGGACGGCCGCGCCGAGCGGGCCGAAGATCCGCTCCGTGACCAGCAGACTGTCCAGGTCGGCCTGACGCAGGGAGCCCTCGGGCAGGTTCTTGAGGCGTTCGGTGACGAAGTCGGAGAGCAGCCCCATCCGGCTGCCTTCGGCGCGCATCCGCTGCACGGCGGTCCGTTGCCGCCGCGACTCCGCCTCCTGCGCGGTGAGGGACTCCTCCAACCGCTCCAGGATGCCCGCGATACCTTCTCCGCTGTCCGCGCCGGCGGCGGCCGTGCCGGTCGCAAAGGCGTCCCGGATGTCGTCCAGGGCGATCCCGGCGTCGGCCATCCTGCGAATCCACAGCAAGCGGATCATGTCCTCGTACCCGTAGCGGCGGCGGTCGTCGCCGCCCCGCTCGGGCTCGGGGAGCAGGCCGATCTCGTGGTAATGGCGAATCGCCCGGGGCGTGCTGCCGACGAAGGCCGCCGCGTCACCGATCTTGACCTGGCGGGGTGGCACGAAGGACGAGTGCATGAGCAGGGACCTTTCCTCAAGACGTCGGGACGTAAGTCCACGGGACCACATGCCGCTACGGAAGCTGCAACCCCGCACGCACCGCGAAGACCTCTGCGTGGCCGCGGCGAAGCTGCTGGGCGAGAACCCCTACCGGGAACCCTGGAACTGACGCTCGCCGGACGGACCCGCCCGGACGAGCAGGCGGAGTGCCTGGCCGGCCGACCGGGTAGGCCCGCTGCCGAACCTCCGCGCGGTCCCGGAAGTGCCCCTCTCGCGCTGACGCGTCCCCCGGAACACTCTCCCGGGCGACGCTTCGTACATCCGGACGAATCTCTCAACACCCGCGCCGCGCCCGTGAATACGGGCCGTCCGGTTGTGGCTCGGAGCCCCGATCCGACGGTCTATGGTGGACGCCATGTCCGCCCCTGAACTCATCCGCATCGTCTCCCGCGACTCGCCCATGGCGCTGGCCCAGGTGGAGCGTGTGCGCGCCGAACTGGCCGCACTGCACCCGCACATCCGCACCGAGGTCGTGCCGGTGAAGACCACCGGCGACAAGTGGATGGGGGACCTCGCCCAGGTCGAGGGCAAGGGCGCGTTCACCAAGGAGGTCGACGCCGCGCTGCTGGCCGGCGAGGCGGACCTGGCCGTGCACTGCGTCAAGGACATCCCCGCCGACCGGCCCTTGCCCGCCGGGACCGTCTTCGCCGCCTTCCTCCGGCGCGACGACATCAGGGACGCGCTCATCCACCCCGCGGGCTTGAAGCTCGACCAACTCCCCGACGGCACCCGGATCGGAACCTCCTCCGTACGCCGCAGCGCCCAACTCGCCGCCTCGCACCCGCACCTGAACTGCGTACCGATGCGGGGCAACGCCAACCGCCGGCTGGACAAACTGGCCGCCGGTGCCGCCGACGCGCTGCTGCTGGCCGTGTCCGGCCTGGAGCGCATCGACCGTACCGACGTCATCACCGAAGTCCTGCCGACGGACGTGATGATGCCGCCGATCGGCGCCGGCATCCTCGCACTCCAGTGCCGCGAGGGCGACACCGCGGTGATCGACACCGTCAGCGATCTCGGACACCCCGACACTCACCGCGAGGCCACTGCCGAGCGGATGTTCCTCCACGTGCTCCAGGGACACTGCAACTCGCCCATCGCCGGGTACGCGAAGGCCGAGCGGAACGGCGATCTCTCCCTGCGCGCCTGCGTGTTCACCCCCGACGGCAAGACCGTTCTCAACGCCCACGAGTGGGCGGGCCCTCTGGACCCGCCGACCCTCGGGACCTCGGTGGCCGTGGCGCTCCTGCGCCAGGGTGCCCGCGAACTGATCGACTCCATCGCACACTGACCCGACGCGGCCGTCCCCACTGCCGGGCTCGGCTCGTCCCCATGGTCTGGCCTGGTCGCGTTCGGCGAGCGTTCCCGGGCTCGTAGTCGCCTTCATCTTCTGGTGCTCGGCACGTCCGTTCGCAGGTGCGGTCCAGTTGCTTTCGGCAGCCGTTGTACTGGTCTTCACGATCGCCGCATGGCAGGACGAGTACGAGTGCGCCCACCCTCCTCCACCACCAACGAGGGCCGGGATGGCGCACAGTCCTTCGCAGCAAACGACCGACGAGTAGAACCACGACAGAGGCTGCCGGGGCACAAGGGGCACAAGGGAGCCGCACCCCGCGCAGCTTCGGGCATTACCTCACGAACCGCCGTGGTCGGTCATCGGCGACCTCGAAGAACGGGCGCAGGCCTGTTCACTCCGTGGCGGACAGCGGCGTACGCAGTTTGACGCGAAGCCGGATCGACGTGTCGATGGGCAGGCCGAGGCCGGCGTGGCGCAGTTCCCGGGAGTGGTCGGCTATGAGGTCGAGGTCCCTGAGCTGCCGGCGCAGCTCGGCGAGGAGCGCGTCCTCCTCGTCGGGCAGATCCTCCTCACCCCGGTCGGCCAGGTACTCGAGGTGCTGATCCACCGCCTCGACACCCCGTCGGGCGGCCCAAACGGCGAAGTCGCGGCACGTGAAGACGTAGGCGTGGGCCGCGAACAGTGTCGCCGCCGCCGCGCACTCGTCGGCGTCGTCCGGACCGTCCTGGCCGTCGTTGTGGCAGAACTCGCTCAGCATGTACTCGGCGATGCCCCGCTTGACCGCAGGGAACGCCGTGGAGTCGCCGAGGACGCCCTCCCAGACCGAGTCGAGGAGCGGGCGCAGACTCAGAGTGAAGTCCGCCCGGTCGTCCTCGGGCAGCGTCTCGTGGCGCCGCATGAGCCGTTCCGCGATGCCCGCGGCGAAGACGCCGCGCGCTCCCGCCGACGCCGCCTCCAGACGCCCGTCCACCTGAGCCGAGAGGTCCTGCCATCTGTCCATCGCGCCGCCCCAGTGCCCTGACACCGGCGCCCTCGCGCCGACCGTGGTGATCATGGCACGCGGCACCGACAACGGCCGGGGCGACTGATGTCGCACACTCACTCGCGAACCGGGGTCTGCGCCCGGGCGCGGGGTGCCGGGAAGGGTGTCGAGGGTGCCGCCGGGGCACCCTGCGGTGACGGGAAACCCCACCGCAGCCGTGCTGCGCGATCGGTGTGAGTGCACGGCGGAGTCGGGGGTATATGCACGGCGTGAACGGGGTACTCAATGCGATTTCGATGGAATCAGGGTCCGGTGGTGAGGACATGACTGGCGCACCGGCGACGGACGCACTGCGGGCCACGATGGCACTGGAGGGGGACGGCGCGTGCATCGCCGAAGCCCGTCATCTTGCAGAGGCCTTCCTGACCCGCGTCCAGGCCGAACACGGACTGCCGGTCTCGGCCCGGGCCATGGACGTCGCCAGGCTCGTGGTCAGTGAACTGGTCACCAACGCGCGCAAGTACGCTCCCGGACCGGTCCTCATGGACCTCAGGGTCGCGGGTGCCGTCCTGGAGGTCGAGATCTGGGACAGCGATCCGGTGCTGCCGGTGGCGCGCGCGGCCGACCCGGGGAGGGTCGGCCAGCACGGGCTGGAGATCGTCATGGCCGTCTGCCAGGGCTTCGAGGTGCAGCGGGAGCCTCTGGGCAAGCGCATCACGGCCCGGATCGCATTGCTGGACGACCCCTACGACCACGTGGCCGGCCGCAGCCCTCTCTAGCGCTGCGAGCCTCTCCGATGCGGCCGGCAGCTGATGAACCGCTCGCCCAGGCCCGAGCGCCACGGCGTCCGGCGGGGGACAGGTGCCACCGCCGGTGATGTCAGGAAGGCGTCAGGCAGAAGGGGTGGCCGGCCGGATCCAGGAGTACCCGCCACCGTCCGTCGCCGGGCTGATGGTCCGGCTTGGTCGCGCCGAGTTCCAGGGCCAGTTCCTCCGTCGCATCGAGGTCGTCGGCGCGGAAATCCAGGTGGAACTGCTGTGGCACGTCCTGCCCCGGCCACTGCGGGGCCCGGTATCCGTCAACCCTCTGGAACCCCAGGTCGCGGCCGGAGTCGTCCGTCAGAGCGACGAACCCGTCCGCACTGAACAGCTCGCGCATCCCGGTCAGTGCACCGTAGAAGCCGGCCAGTGCCTGCGGGTCGGCGCAGTCCAGGGTCACCCCTCGCAGTACGGCACCTGGCACCATCCGCTCCTTCGCGTCCGCGCGCACCTCTCCGTGAGCCGCTGCCGCACGCGATCACCGGCCACTGCCACACCGTACTCGCGACATCCACCGCTGAGGTAGCGGTTTATCCGTGCCTCAGCGCATACGTCCCGCACCGGTCGGAGCCCTGACGACAGCCCGGCACGACCGGAGCGAGCGGCATGACCGGTCCACCCCGGCCCAGCAGGCAAGGGCAGCCCCGCACCCCCTGCCCGGCCCCGTACCCCGCCCCCGTACCCCACCCCCGCGCCCTCAGCCGGCCGTGTCCCCCGACGTGTCCTCGTCCTCCTCCACCGGCGGCATGAAGGCACGAAGCCACCGCTCCGTCTGAGCGACGTGCGCCTCGGCCGCCCCCGCGGCGGCCCCCGGGTCGCGGTCGGCGATCGCGGTGGCCATCACCCGGTGGTCGGCGTCGCTCTTGCGCCGCATCTCCGGACCCTCGGGGAGGGTGAAGACCTGGTACTTGCGGGAGCGGGCGCGGAAGACCGCGAGCAGAGTGGCGAGCGTGGGATTCTCCGCGGCCCGCGCGATCTCGGCGTGGAAGCGGTGGTCGAGCTCCGAGGCCTCGGTGGGGTCCTCGGTGGCCTCCATGGCGTCGATGAGGGAGAAGAGCGTCTTCACCGTCTCGGGGGTGCGCCGCGCGGCGGCCTTGGACGCGACATGGGCCTCAAGGACGCGCCGGATCTCGTACACCTCCAACAGGCCCGAGAGCGGAAGGAGTTCGAGGGTCAGGGAGAGGCTTCCGATGACGTCCTCGGGCCGGAGCTGGGACACGTAGGTGCCCGATCCGTGCCGGGGCTCGACCACGCCCAGGGCCGCGAGCATCCGTACGGCCTCGCGCAGCGGTCCCCGTGAGACGCCGAGTTCCTCGCCGAGTTCGGCCTCGGGCGGGATGCGCTCCCCGGGACCCAGGCGACCGGTCGCGATCATGTGACGCAGACCGTGGAACGCCTTGTCGACTGCGGACATCCATTGCCTCCCCTGACGGCCGGCGGCACCGCCGAGACCCTCGGGCACTGTAGCGAGTCATCAGATGTCTCGACCGTATCGCCCGGAAGTCATCTGATGACTTTCCCTGCAAGACCCTTGCGAGCCCCGAAAACGCCTGCCAGGATGCCGAGTCATCATACGTGTCCCGGTCATCCTCTGATGTCTGACGGCACACTCGGGTTCGGTAGATGTGGAGTGTTGTGAGCGAGACCGAGGTCACCACCGCGCCGCGCCCCCTGCTGCTGGCCGACGGCCGGCCCGCCGCGAGGGCGTGGTCCCTGGACCCCGTCATGAAGCACCTGAACCACGGCTCGTTCGGAGCCGTCCCCCTGGTCGCGCAGGAGCTGCAGAACGAGCTGCGGGCCGAGATGGACAGCTCTCCGGTGGTCTGGTTCCCCGCGCTGCCGCAGCGCGTCGCCGACGCCCGTGTCGATCTCGCCGCCTTCCTCCGCGCAGCTCCGGACGACCTCGCCCTGGTGCCCAACGCGAGCGCCGGCGTGAGTGTCGTCCTGGCCGCGCTCCAGCGGCGGCGCGGCGGCGCCATCATCGTCACCGACCACGGCTACGGCGCCGTGACCATGGGTGCCGAGCGGCTGGCCAGGCGCTGGGGCGGCGAGGTCCGCACCGCCCACGTACCGCTCGACGCGGACGAGGACGAGGCGTACGAGGCGATCGTCGCCGAGATCGACGACGCCACGGACCTGGTCGTGGTCGACCACATCACCTCGGCGACCGCACGCCGGATGCCCGTGGAGCGGATCGGTGCGGAGGCCGCGCGGCGAGGCGTCCCGCTGCTCGTCGACGGCGCGCACGCCCCCGGCCTCATCGCCGCTCCCCTGGACGGTCTGAGCTGCGACTTCTGGGTCGGCAACCTGCATAAGTGGGGCTGCGCCCCGCGCGGCACCGCCGCACTCGTCGCCAGAGGTCCGCTCCGCGAGGACCTGTACCCCCTGATCGACTCGTGGGGCGCCGCCGACCCCTATCCCGACCGGTTCGACCAGCAGGGCACGGTGGACGCGACCGGCTACCTCGCGGCCTCGACGGCACTGGACTTCGTCGACCGGACCTGGGGCTGGGAGACCGCCCGTCGGTACATGGACGACCTGGCGGGCTACGCCGAACGCCTTGTCGGAGCGGCGTTCGCCGAACTCGGCGCCGTACCCGGAATCGTCGATGTGGGCATGCCGGTCCCCGGAATGCGGCTGGTCCGGCTGCCCGACGGGCTGGCGGCCGGCCGGATCGAGGCCGACGCGCTGCGCGACCGCGCGGCGAGGGAACTGGGTGTCGAGGCGGCCTTCACCAGCTTCGGCGGAGCCGGCTACATGCGGCTGTCCGCTCACGTCTACAACACCGCAGCCGACTACGAGTACTTCGCAGAGGACTGCGTCCCCGTTCTCGGCGAGTGGGCCCGCGCGGCCCGCTGACACCCCGGTACGTCGGAGGAGCGGTCCCGCGACTCCCCGACAGTGCGCCCCCTTGACCCCGAAGCCGCAGCCAGCGCGTACGCATCCAAGGAAGAGGTCGGCACGATGAGTAGAACGACGGCAGCTCTCGCCCTCGGCACAGCCGCCACGATGGTTCTGACCGGCTGCTCCGCCATGAGCGGTGGAGAAGCCGGCGGAACGGTCACCCTCAACATGGTCGAGAGCCTGACGAACCCCGCCCGTACCGACCTGCTGAAGAGCCTCATAGCGGACTTCGAGCAGCAGCACCCCAAGATCAAGGTCAACCTGATCTCGCCCCCGACCGAGCAGGCGGACCAGAAGATCCAGCAGATGCTCCAGTCGGGCAGTGGCGTGGACACCCTGGAGGTGCGCGACACCACCGTCGGCCCGTGGTCGAACAACGGCTGGCTGCACGACATGAAGAAGGACCTCAAGCCCTGGAAGGGCTGGGAGGCGATGACGGAGAACGCCGTCAAGGCCTCCGAGAACGCCGAGGGCAAGACCTACTTCGTCCCCTACGGCTTCTACGGCCTGAGCGTTTTTTACCGAACCGACCTGATCAAGGAGGCCGGCTTCAGTGAACCCCCGGCCAGCTGGGACGAACTCCTGGAGCAGGCCTCCGCGATCCACGATCCGGCCAAGCGCAAGTACGGGTACGCCTTCCGCGGCGGAGTGAACGCCAACGGCAACGCCACGGCCGTCATCGAGGCGTACGTCGCCGACAAGATCGACCCCGCCGACGGCTTCAACCTGAAGGACGGCAGCACGATCTTCGCCGCGCCCGAGGCGGTCGACGCGATGAAGACCTACCTGAAGCTGTTCAAGGAGGCGTCGCCCAAGTCGTCGGTCTCCTGGGGCTATCCCGAGATGGTCGAGGGCTTCTCCAACGGTTCCACGGCCTTCCTGCTCCAGGACCCCGAAGTGATCGCCACCGTCTCGGAGTCCAAGTCGATCAAGAAGGACCAGTGGGACACCGCCCCGCTCGTGGCCGGGCCCAGCGGCAAGACCGTCCAGCCACTCGCCACCGCGGGCTGGGGAGTCGCGGACGGCAGCAAGCACAAGGCCGAAGCCGTGAAGCTCGTCGAGTTCCTCTCCGAGGACAAGGCGTCGACCGCGTTCACCAAGAAGAACAGCCTGGTGCCGATCCTCAAGTCGGCCACCCAGGACCCCTTCTACAAGACCGGCCCCTGGTCCAGCTACGTCACCATGACGGAGAACCCGGACACCTACCTCAACGTCAGCCAGCCGCGCGGAGTCGCCTGGTGGGCCGAGTGGCAGCAGAAGGCCGACGCCGACATCCAGAAGATGGTCCTCGGCAGGACGACGCCCGAGAAGCTGCTCGAAGGCTGGGACGCGTACTGGACCGAGAAGCGCCGGCAGGAGAGCTAGCCATGCCCACCACGTCAGGCACGGCGCACACGACGAAGGAGACCCGGGCGGCGTCGGCGGAGGATTCCGGCAAGGGAGTCCCCCCGCCCCGCCGCGGGGCCGAAGGAGGGCGGCGCAAACCGGAGTTCACCGCCCGGCGCGGATTCCTCATCGCCGCCTTCATGGCCCCGGCCGCGCTCTTCGTGGCGGTCTTCACGTACTACCCGATGGTCGCCGGCAGCCAGATGGCCTTCCGCAACTGGAAGCTGACGGATCTGACCGACACGTCCTGGGTGGGCCTGAAGAACTTCCGTGACGTGTTCGCCGACCCCGCGTGGGGGAAGGTGCTCGGCAACACCGCGATCTGGGTCTTCGGCTCGATCGTGCCGCAACTGGTCATCGGATTCGCCCTCGCGCTGTGGCTGCGCCGCAGATTCCGCTTCCGCGGCCTCTACCAGGCGCTGATCTTCTTCCCGTGGGCGATCTCCGGATTCCTCATCGGCATCCTGTTCCGCTGGATGTTCAACAGTGAGTTCGGCGTCGTCAACGACCTGCTGCAGAAGGCCGGGTTGATCGACGAGCCGGTCGCCTGGCTCGCCGACCCGCAGACGGCGATGTTCGCCGTCGTCGTCGCCAACATCTGGTACGGCGTCACCTTCTTCACCATCATGATCCTCGCCGCGCTGCAGTCCATCCCGGAGGAGCTGTACGAGGCGGCGGCGCTCGACGGCGCGGGCAAGGTGCGCACCCTGTTCCGGATCACCATTCCGTACATCCGGGTGACGCTCGCGCTGACCGTGCTCCTGCGCGTGATCTGGATCTTCAACTTCCCCGACCTGATCTTCGGGATGACCGGCGGCGGGCCGAACAACGAGACGCACATCGTGACCACGTGGATGATCAGGATCACGCAGCAGGGCGACTACGGCAGGGCCTCGGCCCTCGGACTCATCGTCGTCGCCACCCTGCTGGTGTTCGCGGTCTTCTTCCTCCTGGCCACGCGTGAGAAGCGAGAGGTGAAGCCGTGATCGGCAAGGAGTCCACGGCCGGCCGGGCCACCAAGTTCACCTTCCTGGGCCTGTGGCTGGTCTTCACTGTCTTCCCGCTCTACTGGATCACCGTCACGTCCCTGAAGGCGCCGGGCGACATCTTCGCCTTCCCCATCGCGTACTGGCCCGAGCACTTCTCGCTGGAGAACTACCAAGGGCTCTTCGGCAAGGCCGACTTCGGCGTCTACCTCACCAACAGCCTGGTGGTCGCGACCGTGGCGGGCGCGGTCGCCACCGTCATCTCGATGCTCTCGGCGTACGTGCTGGCCCGCTTCGAGTTCCGCACCAAGTCGGCCCTGCTCATGGCCGCCCTGGTCACACAGATGATCCCGACCTTCATCGCCCTCGGACCGCTGTACCTGCTCATGACCGACCTGAACCTCGTCGACAACCGGCTCGGACTCGTCCTCGTGTACGTCGCCGTCTGCATTCCGTTCTGCACGGTGATGCTCCGCGGCTTCTTCGAGAACATCCCGGACGCGCTGGAGGAGGCGGCGATGATCGACGGACTGTCCCGCTTCGGGGCGCTGTTCCGCGTACTGCTGCCGGTCATGCGCCCGGGGATCGTGGCCGCCTTCATCTTCAACTTCGTCAACTGCTGGAACGAGCTGTTCCTTTCGGTGACGCTGATGAACAGCGACAGCAACAAGACGGTGCCCACCGCCCTGAACGGCTTCATCTCCAGCTTCAACATCGACTGGGGCTCCATGTCCGCGGCGGCGGTCCTCACCATCCTGCCCACGATGGTGCTGTTCGCCTTCGCCAGCCGTCACATCGTCCAGGGACTCACCGCCGGTGCGGTGAAGGGCTGAGGCCGCGGGTCGAGGGCTGGGTCCCGCGGTTCGGGAGGCGCTCAGCCACGGCTGCCGGTGGACACGGGAGGCAGGGGTGCGTCGGTCTCCCGCAGTTCGGCCAGGAGTTCGTTCTGCCCGGCCAGCAGCTCGGTGAGGATGCGGCGGGCCGCGCGCAGGAGTTCGGCGACGTCACCTCCGGCCAGCGCGTACCGGACGGTGGAGCCCTCACGGATCGAGACGACGATGCCGGAGCGCCGCAGCACGGCCAACTGCTGCGACAGGCTTGACGGTTCGATCTCGATGTCGGCGAGAAGGTCGCGGACGGGGACCGGCCCGTGCTGGAGCAGTTCCAGGACCCTGATGCGGACGGGGTGCCCGAGCATGCGGAAGAACTCCGCCTTGGCCTGATAGAGGGGGACTTGCATGAGTGCCTGCTCCCTGCCGCGTCGGGGATGGTCTCCAGGGGTGCGGCGGCGCCACTTGGGCGCCGCCGTGGAACGTGCCCGTCGAAGCCGATCCTTCTCGCCCGGGGCCGCGTGCATCCATGACTTGGGATCATGCTGATGTGGTGACTTGAAGATGTCTTCACATCATGGGCGCACGTCGGCCCCGTGCGCCGGCGAGCTAGACCTCGAGCTGCTCGTCGACGCGCTTGAGCTGGTGGCGGGCCATCGCCAGGTTCGAGCGGTCCTTGTCCAGGACGAGGTAGAGGAAGAGGCCGTTGCCGTTGCGGGCCCTCACCAGCCGGATCAGGTGGTACTGGCTCTCCAGCGTGATCAGGATGTCCTCGATGTGGCTCTTGAGGCCCAGTTGGTCCATCGTGCGCACCTTGGCGCGGATGACGTCCGTGTTCCCCGCCGCGGCGAGCGTCAGGTCCAGTTCCTTGCTTCCGCCCAGTGTGCCCAGGGCCATGCCGCTGGTGTAGTCGACGATGGCCGCCCCCAGCGTGCCCTCGATCGCGGTCATCATTTCCTTCAGCGACACTTCCACACTCGCCATTGCGCCTCCTGTTGTCACTCGGTTGCGGCGGATCGGGAGATGCCTCCCGTGCCGCGGCGGTGATCGCACCGTAGGCGCGCGGTCGCCGGCGCCGGGGGAGTGTCTTCGGGAATGACGCCCGATGATCGGACGGTGTCGGCAAGCGACGAGTCGGCGATCGGAATCGATGCGTCGGGCGTTGGAGTTGTCCGTACCGGGATCGGCTCCGGGAACCCGGTCCGCCGGTCCCCGGGCCGCGGAATCCTCTTCCGGAGCCCGGGAATCCCGTTCCGGACGCCCTGCCTCGGGGTGGGACCCGGCCTGCAGGTGGGACCAGGCCCGGGGGAGGGACCCGGGCCGGCTGCGGACCCTGGCCGGTCTCCTGACCGACAGGGGCCCGCGACCGGGCCGGACCCGCCGGGCGGACCCGCCGGGCGCGGTACGGCCGTCACCGTCGGCGGGGACGAGCGCGGGCCCCGTGCGCGTGTCAGCGGCGCCCGGTGCGCTCCGGCGGTGTCGTGTAGTGCAGGCCGTCGAGCGGCCGGTCGGTCAGGAAGCGCAGCACCAGATCCGCGTACTCGGCCTCCCGTTCGAGATGCACCATGTGGTCGGCGTCGCGTACGAGGAGGAACGTGGACCCGGCGATGGCCGCCGCCACGGCACGGTTCTCCTCGGGCGTGCTGACGTCGTCGTGCTCCCCGGTGAACACCAGGGCGCGTACGGCCTCGATGCTCTCGGACGGCAGCGGGTCCGGGCCGAGCAGACGCTGGTGGCAGACGGCGTGCCTGCGGGCCTCGGCGGGCGTGATGCGGGCGAACTGGCGGTGCAGCAGCCGTGCCACCGTGGGCGCCTGCGACACCTGCTCCCTCCGGGTGGTGTTCAGCAGTGTGGCGACGGCACGCTCGGCGATCTCGTACGAGCCGGCGTCCGAGAGCGTTCCGTCGGTGACGTCCGCCAGCGCGGCGCGGGCCCGCCACACCTGCTCGCAGTCGGACACCAGGCGCGGATTCATCCGGTGCGTGGCCCCGGCCAGGACGAGGCGCTTGATGAGCGAGGGGCGGCTCAGGGCGGCCCGGTAGGCGATCGGCGCGCCGTAGGAGGCGCCGAGGAGATTGATCCGGTCCAGGCCGAGCCGGTCGACGACGTGCAGCGCCGCCTCGGCGAGCGCGTCGAATCCCTGCTCGGCGGGCAGGTCGTCGGCCGTGCCGACACCGGGCAGGTCGACGAGGACCAGAGGCATGTGGGCGCCGAGTCTGCGCTCCAGCCGGGGCCAGGCGTACATGTCCTGGAGGGCGCCGCCCAGCAGGAGCAGGGGCTCGGTGACCGGAGGCCGGTCCGAGGTGATGACACGGCAGGTGTAGCGCAGGCCGCGCCATTCCAGTGGGACGAGTTCCTCCGTGGCCCGGGCGGGTGCGTTCCATTCGGGCGGGTTCCATGCCGGGGGTGCGGTGACGTCGGCGGTGGGGGCGACCCTGGGGAGGGGAGTGGCGGTCGGCATCACGGCGTCCCGGCGGCTCGGCTCGCGATGAGGTCGGCCAGGGCGCTGACGGTCGGGGCGCACGACAGTTCGTCCTCGGTGAGGAACAGGCCCATCCTGTCCTCCAGTTGCATGGACAGCACGGTCACGGCCATGGAGTCGATGCCGGCGTCGGCGAGGGACGCGTCGGCGGTGATGGGCGCGGCGGGAAGTCCCGCCTGCGTGGTGAGGATGCCTTTGAGTTCTTCCAGCACGTGCTTCGTTCCCTTACGTTCCTGGGCAGGTGGATCTCTACAGCTCCGCGGTGATGCCCGGCGGCCACACGAGGGTGGTGGCCGCCCAGGCGAGACCGCTGCCGAAGGCGACAACGAGCACGCGGTGTCCGGGTTTCAGCCGGCCGTCGTCGGCGGCGTGGGCGAGGAGCAGCGGAACGGAGGCCGCCGCGGTGTTGCCGACGTGGGCGATGTTGGACGGTGTGCGCTCGGGCGGGATGCCGAGGGCGTCGGCGACGGAGGCGCCGATGCGGCCGTTGGCCTGGTGGACGATGAGGCGGTCGACCTCGTCGAGTGTCCATCCCGCCGCTGTGACGGCGTCCCGGGCCGCCTGGCTCATACGGCGCACGGCGTGCCGGAAGACCTCGTTCCCGCGCATGTGAACGAAGAAGTCGCCGGCGGGCGCCGTGTCCCTGCGGTCGCGCTGCCGGGCTCCGCCGGCCGGGATGACGATGGCGTCGGCCAGGGAGCCGTCGCTGCCCCACGCGAAGGGTCCGAGGCAGCCGTCGTGTCCTTCGGGCCCGGCCTCCAGGACCATGGCTCCGGCGCCGTCGCCGAACAGGGGGGCCGTGGAGCGGTCGTCGGAGTCGATGATGGCCGACATCGTCTCGGCGCCGACGACCAGTACCCTGCGGGCGCTGCCCGCGCTGATGAGTCCGGCGGCGACGGCGGACGCGTGGACGAACCCCGCGCATCCCGCGGTCACGTCGAAGGCGACCGCGTCGCGGAGTCCGAGTCGGTGGGCGACGGCCGGAGCGGTGGCGGGGCAGTGGTGGTCGGGGGTGGTCGTGGCCAGCACGAGTGCGTCGACGTCGGTCGCGCCCGCCGACCGCATCGCCCGGCGCGCGGCCTCCAGGGCCAGGTCACCCGTGGACACGCTCGCGTCGGCCCGGCGGCGCTCCTGGATCCCGATTCTCTCGCGGATCCACTCGTCGCTGCTGTCCAGCCGGGTGCACAGCTCGTCGTTGGTCACGCGACGGGAGGGAAGATGGGCGCCGACACCCGTCACCACGGCGGCCGTTCCCCGCACTTGGGGGAGTTCCGCGCTCGAAACGTTCATTCACTAAGCGTACTTGAGTGGAGGCGGAGAGTTATCTGCGGGCGGGCTGCCCCTTCGGCACCGCGCGTGGGCGACCTGCCCGGGCCTGCCCGGCTGCGGCGTGCGGCACCTCACTCTCCGCCGGTCGGCCGGTCCGCCGGGTGTGCCGTGAGGGACCATGGAGCCGGTGCCGGCAGTCGTGGCGCCGAGGGGTCCCTCTGTCACGGTCGACCGGATCGGTCGGGAGCAAAGCATCCCGAACCGGTTCATATAGGCTGCACGCGCTGCCCTTTGAAGCCCTGACCCTTCCCAGGAGAGTCTTCCCGTGACCGTTGTGACCGCTCAGCCCGAACCGTCCGTCCCGTCCGCCGACGCGGTGCCCGGACAGGCGACCGCAGAAGCCGAGGAGTTCTGGGTCGAGCCCGGATCGTCGGACGGAGAGGTCACGGCCGTGGACACGAGCGACGGACGTCCGGCGGTGGAACTGCCCGGCCAGAGCCCGGCCGCCGACGCGCCCCTGGGGACCGCGCGGGACGACGCGCACCCGCATGCCGCGGAGGCGCCGCAGGGGGCCGGCGCGGACGCGGCGGCCGTGCCGGACGACGTGCCCGGCGAGGTGGTCCGGGACGCCCGGGACTTCGGGGCGTACGTACGGGCGGGTGGCTGGGCGTTCGCGTTGAAGGTGGCGCGCAGCGTACGGCCGGGCGGCGAGGCGGCGGGAGACACCGCGAAGGTGTCCGCGAAGGCCTTCGCCGAACTGGCCGGGTGCTCGCCCGAGCGTGTCATGCGCTATTACAAGGCGTGGGACAAGGCGTCCGACGACGGTCTGGTCCCCTACTTCGAGGCGCTGGCCCCGGGACAGGACGTCGAACTGCCGGACTCCGACGTCTGGCACACGTACTACACCTCGCGTTCCAGCGCCGGATCCGAGCGCGGCACGGCGATCGCCGCGGCGGCCGAGGCCGAGGGCATCCGGCCCACGAAGGCCCTGGAGGTCGCCGAGAACCCCACCGCGCTCCGGGCCGCGATCCTCGCCGACCCGTCCACGGCTCAGGCGGCCCGGGTGGCACTCCTCGACCGGCTCCAGGAGGACCCGGTGCTGCAGACCGGACTCGCCCGGGACATCGCCCGCACCGAGGACCTGAAGAAGGCGGTCGCCGCCGAGACGCAGGCGGCCAGCCGTATCGGCTACGTCCGGCAGATCGTCGAGAACGGCCAGGTCAAGACCCCGGCCGGGCAGACGATCGATGCCCCCGCCGAGCTGCGCGCCGAGGCCGAGCGTCATCTCTCCCTCATCGACGAGCTGGACGAGGGCGAGGAGACCGGCGAATGGGCGTCGGACGCGTACGACTCCGTGAAGGACCTCGTCGCCCAGACCATCCAGGCGAACCCCGAACTCCGCCTCCAGGAACGCCGCACGAAGTTCTACAGCAGCCTGCAGAAGGCGACCAAGGTCTTCGAGGAGCTGACCTTCGACGACGTGGACGACCTCGACACCATCTACGAGGACGACATGCTCCAGCGCCTGGAGGAGCTCCAGGAGGCGATCACCACCTGCATCACCGCCCTGCGGAAGGCGGCGCCGGGGGAGTGACGGGGCCCGCGGCCACCGGGTGGCGTCGCGGGGCGAGCGGTCCGTCAGGTGGCAACCGGTCCTGAGGAAACCGTCGTTCATCGTGCAGGCCGGTCCGAGAGCGGGCCGACCCGAATGCAGCCGGCCCGGGCACGGGTCGGACCTGCCGGACGCTCGGCGCGACGGAGGTCGCGACGGGCCGACGGGAGAGCCGGCCGCACCGGGCGGCTGCCTTCGAGGCCGGAGGATGACCTCAGACGCCGCGGCTCTCCACGGCCGCGGCGACATCGGCGAGGTCCTTGGCGATGGCCTTGGCGACCGCCTTCTCACCGAGCGGGGCCATGATCTTCGCGAGCAGGCCGGCGGCACCACCGGTCGGCACGGCGGAGAACGTCATACGGATCGTCGTCGTGGCCGGGCCCTCGGCGCGCAGCTCCCACTCCGAGCGGTAGCGGGAGCCGTGGGACTCCGCCTCCACCACGTACCGCTCGGTCGGCTCGCTCAGGGTCACCCACATCTCCTCGGTGGCGTCCTTGCCGAACATGCGCCGGGTCTCCCTCCAGCGTGTGCCGGCGCCGAACGCCCCGTCCGTGAGGACCTCGACCTTCAGGACACCGCTCAGGACGTCCTGCATGCCGGCGAGGTCGGTGATGGCCTCCCACACCGCTCCCCGGGTGGCGGCGACACGCCGTTCGACGACGACACTTCTCCTGGTCATGATTCCCATCAAAGCACCAGCCTCGGACAACGGCCCGACGGCCGCCCCGGTGGGCCGCGCCGGACCGCGGGTCGCCGCGCGCTCACGGTGCCTCGTGGGTCGGCGCCCGGGAGCACCTCGCGGGAGCGTTCGGCGGGGGCCGCGCCTCCGAGCGCCGTGCAGGGAGGGGCCGGGCCCGGGGCTGCCGGTCGTGGCCGGCGGTCCTCGCGTCCTGGCCGTGTGCCGTGCCGGTGGGCGGGCGCCGCGGCCCGAACGTGATGCCGGCGGCGACCGGGAGATGGTCGCTGCCCGTGGCGGCGAGGGTCCGGACGGCGCCGACTGTTCCCGACCGGGCCATGACGTGGTCGATCCGGGAGACGGGGAGACCCGCGGGCCAACTGAAGGGGAAGTCCGCCGGTCCGTGGGCCAGTTGCGAGGTGACCGGGGACAAGCCCCGGTCCGCGACCGTGCTGTTGAGGTCGCCGAGCAGGATCAGCCGGTCGGTCTGCTCGCCCGCCACGGCCGAGCCGAGCAGGTCGGCGCTCTCGTCCCGCCGGGCGGTGCCGAGGCCGTGCCACCCGACGCGTACCGAGGGCAAGTGGGCGACGAGGACGGCGACTTCGCCCACAGGGGTGTGCGCCGTGGACCGCAGGCCCCGCTTCCAGCCCTCGCCGACTCCCTCCGGCCTGATGTCCAGCGGACGGATGTCCGACAGCGGATGCCTCGACCACAGGCCGACGCTTCCCTCGACCGCCCGGTGGGGATAGCCCCGTGCCAGAGCCTTCTCGTAGACCGGCAGGGATGCCGGGGTCAGTTCCTCCAGCGCGATGAGGTCCGCCTGCTCCCGCGCGAGGGCGCGCGCGGTGGCCAAGGGGTCCGGGTTCACGTCACTGACGTTGTGCTGGACCGCGACCAGGTCGTACGCCTCCGTGTCCTCGGACAGCAGCGGGTCCACGTACGCGACTCCCCAGACGGCCGCCGGGAGCGTCACCGCCACCAGCGCCAGGGCCGACCTGCGCAGCAGCGCCGACACCAGGAGCAGTGGAACCGCCAGTCCGAGCCAGGGGAGGAACGTCTCCAGGAGGCTGCCGAGGCGGCCAGGGGTGTTCGGGACGGCGCGGTGGAACACCAGCAGGAGAGCGCTCAGGGCGGCGAGGCCCGACAGCACCCGCCCGCGCGTCCAGGCGGACCGGTCGCCCGGCTCCCCACCCCGCACGGGCCGCCGCAAGGGGCGCAGCCGCCTCCGCGGTGCCGTCGCCGCCGTAGGTCCGTTCACCTGGTCCATCCCGTTCAGAGTGCCGCGCGGACCGGAGCCGCCTCGGCGGTGTCGGACACGCCGTGCCCGCTACGACGCCCGGACGGGTGATGGGGTTGCAGCACCGAAGCAGCGATGAGGATCACGAGTACCGGGGACCGTCCGTGCTCACTCGACGCCCAGGTCGCCGCCACGGCGGGGCGCGGACCACGTCGGTGACGGTGGGCGTGTCATCCCAATGGGGCGATGTGCGCAACGGCGGATCAGGCAAGACTCTCGCGAAGCCCAAACTTCGCCCCGGAGGTTCCATGTCGAAAACCGGCGCGCCTCGCATCGACGTTCCGCGCGAGGCCCCGGCGCGGGCGTCGCTCGTCCTGGCGTCCCTGATCATCGTCGCCGCCGTGGCCAACCTGAACCTGTCGGTGGCCAACGTGGCACTGCCCGCCATCGGGAAGGCCTTCGACTCCTCGCAGACCGCGCTGAACCTGATCGCCGTGGGGTACTCCCTCGGCCTGGCCGCGTCGGTGCTCTATCTGGGTGCGGTCGGCGACCGTCACGGCCGCAAGCTGCTCCTGCTCCTGGGCGTCGCCCTGTCCGTCCCCGCCTGCCTGCTCGCCGCGTACGCGCCGACGGACACCGTCCTCGTGGCGGCCCGGATCCTCGGCGGGCTCTCGGCCGGCATGGCCTACCCGACCACCCTGGCGCTGATCACCGCCCTGTGGGCGGGGCCGGCGCGGACGAAGGCGATCGCGCTGTGGTCGGCCCTGGGCGGCGGCATCTCCATGCTCGGACCGGTGATCGCGGGCGCCCTGCTCGAAAGCTTCTACTGGGGGTCGGTGTTCCTGATCACCCTGCCCCTTGCCGCGGTCGCCCTGGTCATGGCATCGCTGTTCGTCCCCGCGCACGCCAACGAGTCGGCCGAGCCGGTGGACAACCTGGGCGGCACCCTCTCCGTCTTCCTGGTCGCGGGACTGGTGCTGGCGATCAATTTCGCCGCTGTGCCCGGCCAGGGGTCACTGGTCGTCGGCCTCGCCGTGATCGCCCTGGCCGCCGGAGCGGCCTTCTTCTGGCGTCAGCGCCGGGCGCCGAACCCGCTGTACGACCTCCACATCGCCGCCCGGCGCACGTTCTGGGTCGCCGCATGCGCGGGAATCATCGTGTGGGGCTCCATGATGGGGTCGGCGTTCGTCAGCCAGCAGTACCTGCAGAACGTGCTCGAGTACAGCCCCGTCGAAGCCGGCGCCGCCATCCTCCCGCTCGTCGTGATGATGGTGCTCGTGGCACCACGGTCCGCGAAGCTGGTCGAGAGACACGGAGCCCGCGCGACCCTGCTGATCGGTTACGCGTTCCTCTTCCTCGCCTTCGGGTGGATGCTGCTGTTCTGGGGCGAGGACAGCGGCTACTGGCAGGTCGGCTTCGCCTACGTGCTCATCGGTGTCGGCGCCGGTTTCGCGGGCACGCCCTCATCCCACTCGCTGACCGGATCGGTGCCCGTACGGCGGGTCGGCATGGCGTCGGGCACCGCCGACCTGCAACGCGACCTCGGCGGGGCCGTCATGCAGTCCGTCATGGGCCTGCTCCTCACCGCCGGCTACGCCTCGGCCTTCAGCGCGGCGATCGCCGCCTCCCCCGAGAGCAAGGACGTGTCGAACCAGGTCCAGAGCGAGCTGACGAAGTCGTTCGCCTCCGCCGCGCAGGTCGCCCAGCAGCACCCCCGCTACGCCGACCAGATCGTCGCGGCAGCACGCAAGTCGTTCCTCCACGGCGACGACGGCGCGTACACCGTCGGCCTGGTCGCGATCGCCCTGGGCGCGCTGCTGATCTTCCTCATGTTCCCGCACCGGGACGCCGAGCGGGAACTCCTGCGGCGCTACGGCACCGAGGACTCCGCCCGTGCCGCCACCGGGAGGCCGAGCGGACCGGGAGCCTGAGGCCCGCCGGTCGCCGACCGTGTCCGTGCGCGCCCTGCCCCCACGGCCTGGCCACCGGGCCCCACACAGGGCCCGGTGCCCCCGGGGCACGTCACAACGCGAACACCGGGACCCCGGGGGTACGGGTCACACCGCACACCCCCCGTGCCCGCGAGGGCGCCGCGGGCGGCGGTGCGAGGGCCGGTCCGATCAGCGGCATGACGGCCGCCAGCATCTCCGCCTCGCTCGCGGTTCCGTCCACGACCAGATCGGCCGCCGCCCGCGAGGGCGCGACATGGGCCGTGTGGTGATCCCTGCCGGTCTGCAGGTAGTTGCGCAGGGACAGCCCGGGGTCCTGCCGCTGCACCTCGATCTTCCGGAGGATCTTGCGGGCCAGTCGAATGTCGTCGGGGGTGTCGACGTACACCCGCCACGCCGCCCGCCGGACCACGGACGGCAGTGACAGCGCGAACAGGCCCTCGACCACCACCAGCTGCACGTCGGGGCGCAGCAGCGCCGCGTCGATGGCGTGGGACACCGCTGTCTGGTCGATGGACCCCGGATGGTTCCAGTCGAGGACGGGGTGCCCGTCGGCGCTGACCGTCCACACACCCCTCAGGGGGTCGTGCGCGGGCACGTAGTAGTCGTCCAGATGGACGAGGGCCATGCTCTCGGGACACTGCAGCGACAGGGCTCGGGCAAGAGTGGACTTGCCGGATGCGGTGCCGCCGGCGACCGCCATTACACCCGTCATACCGGGCGCTCCTCATGTGCTCAAAGGGGATAGACGAAGCGGCCGGACAAGCCGGGTGGAGGGAATGTACGGCGACGTGATCGCCCCTGGCAAGCATGGAAGCGCGGCCCGGTTCAGCGGCGGCCCGGGCCGCGACTTTCGGCCGGTCTGCGCGCGGCCACGACACGGAACCCGGTGACGCCCTGAGGCCGCCTCGCGGGTTCGAGTCCGGTGCCGCGACTCACGAACCCGGCGAGGAGCCCTGTCCTACCGGATCGAGCCGCGGCCGCCCGCCACCGGTGCGTCCTACGACTCCGGCTCCCACGCGCGGAGCAGGTCGAGCAGCCCTGCGTCTCCGTCGACGCGCAAGGAGTCGGCCGGGATGCGGTCGTACAGGTAGAGGACCAACTCACTGGCGGTGCCATGGACGGAGGCGCCGGCTGCGTCCAAGTCCACGCCGGCCGTGTCCGCGGGCGCGGGGATGCGGGTGGAGCGTGCGCCGTCGCCGTCGACAGTGAGGCGCCAGGAGGGACCCTCGGCGGCGTGGAAGTCGAAGGTCGTGGGCTTGTGCGGCCATGCGCTGGCCGCCGCGACGCAGGTGAACAGGAACTCCTCGACACCGTCGAGGGCGACCTCGGCCGGCAGCGGCTGCGGGGCGCCCGCGGCGAGCTGGGCGTCGTAGGTGTGCACCGCGGTCTCCTGGGCCCGGTGCCGGGCGACTCCACCGGAGGTCCGCGGCGTCTGCAGACCACTCCACCACGCCCAGCAGTCGGCGTCCGGTCCTCCCTCGCGCAGGGCGGTCAGCAGGAGCTGCGTCGACGTGGCCAGCCAGGCCAGCAGGGCCTCACGCTCCTGCGGCACCTCCAGAGCGGCACGCGCGGCGGCCGCCTCCGCCGGGGGAGCGTCGGCGGGTCCGGCGCCGACGATCGCGGCCCAGAAGCGGTCTCCCCCACCCAGGTGCTTCACCAGGTCGAACAGTGTCCACCCGGGGCAGGTCGGCACCTGTGCGTCGAGGCTCGGCGCGGCGGCGACCGTGGCGCGGAAGGCGGTCGACCGTTCATCGATCAGGCGTATCAGGTCAGGGAACTCAAGATTCTTTTCCACGCCGGATGTCTACCATCGTGCTCCGGTGGCCGGACAGCGATTTCACGCGTGGCGGAGGAAGGCCCGCCGGGGCGCGAGTTCATGCCACGCCAGGAGAACGGCCCGGGCCGGTTCGGGGTCAGTAGGGCAGGCCCTCCGAGGCCGCCCGGAGAGCGGCGTGGACGCACGCGGCGAGTTCGTCGTCCGAGGCGTCCGCGTCGTCGGAGAAGCGGAGTGCGAAGTCCTCGGCGGCCGCCCGCAGCGCACCGTTGACCGTTGCCGCGTGGACTCTCACCCGCAGGTCGCCGGGGCTCCTTCCGGAGCGCCGGGCGAGGAGTTCGGCGAGGACCGACAGCGCGTCGTCGTGCGCCTGGAGCCAGACGGCGCGCAGGGCGGGCTCCGTGTGCGTCATGCGGATCAGATCCAGCACCGCGGGATCGGCCGACGGCAGCCCGCCGTGCCGGCACGTGGCCGTCAGGAAGTCCAGCAGCGCGCTGTCCGGCGGCCAGCGCCGCAGGAGTTCATCGGTGGCCGCGTCCAACCCCGCGGTGAGCAGCGGACGTACGCAGCTCTCCTTCGTGGGGAAGTGGCGCCACAGCGTGCGCGTCGAGATGCCGACCGCCTGGGCTATCTGGTCACCGGTGGTGGCGGTGACGCCCTGCGAGGTGAACAGGCGGACTGCCTCTCGGGCGATGTCCAGGCGGAGGGCGGCTCTGCGCCGTTCGCCGAGTGACGGTCTGCCCGGTCCGGTCGCCGTTGCATGGTCTACGGGTGCCGCATCGCGCACCGTTGCTCCACCGCCCCTGTATGTCGGATCGCCGACAGCATAACGAGCCGCTGGAAATGGCACTTGCAGACATCTTGTCACTGAGTGACACGCGCCTCTACTCTCCTGATGTGACCGGTCGGTAACTCCTCAGCTCGCATGACGAGTTCGCAGGTCGGAGCTGTACTCACGGCAGAGCAGCGGAGCCGCAGCCACGAGCATCGGGCTCCGCAGGCAGCCGACGAACGCGTGACCGGCGGGCGCCCTGCCATGCCCCGCCGGCGACCGGGTGCACGGGCGGAGGGCCACGGGCGGCCCTTCGAGCCGTCCGTCCCCGGGGCGGCGGAGCGCACCCCGCCGCATCCCCGACTCCCCACGGCGGCAACGGCCTTGCCGTGCGCCGAACCGGCAGGAGGCCTCTTGCCGCCCCGCACCGCCCGCACCCCTGAACCGAGCCGGCGGCACGCCGTGCCATGCCGCCATGCACCGCCCCCCACCCCTCTCCTCATACGCAGGGAGTGAGCCGCATGGAACGACCCCACGACACCGGCCGACCCCACCCCGCAGCCGCCGGGAGCCCCGGCCCGACAGGAACCGGGCAGCCCGCCCGGCACGAGCCCGCGCCATCGGCCCGTGGCCGTCGCCTCACCACAGCCCGTGGCCGCCTCCTCGCGACGGCCCTTGCGGCCCTCGCGTGTCTGAGCGTTCAGGCGCTCTCCGCGACGCCCGCGACCGCCTCCGCGGACGTGGTCTCCCGAGGCGTGACCATCCCCGCCTTCTACACGCCTCCCACCTCGCTGCCCGCCGCCGACGGGGCGCTCGTCCGCACGGCCCCGCTGCCGCTGGCCCTCAGCCTGCCCAGCGTCGACGGCCCACTGCCCGGCACCGCGACCCGCCTGATGTACAAGTCCACCGACTCCACCGGCCGGCCCGTCGCGGTCACCGGCGCCTACATCGAGCCGACGGCCGCCTGGAAGGGCGGCGGGCCGCGACCACTGGTCGCCCTGGCCCCCGGCACCATGGGGCAGGGCGACCAGTGCGCCGCCTCCATGGCCCTGCAGAACCCCATCACCCTCAACGGCGAGACGGTGTCGGTCGGTTACGAGGACATCGCCATCTACCGCCTGCTGGCCTCGGGCACCGCCGTGGTCGTCACCGACTACGTGGGGCTCGGCGCGACCGACCGGCTCCACACGTACGTCAACCGCCTCGACGGCGCCCGCGCGCTGCTCGACGCCGTCCGTGCGGCACGCGCCCTGCCGTCGGCGTCGATCACCTCCGCGTCACGGGTCGGCCTGTTCGGCTACAGCCAGGGCGGCGGGGCGAGCGCGGCCGCCGCCGAACTCCAGCCGTCCTACGCCCCGGACATCCAGCTCTCCGGTACGTACTCCGGCGCACCGCCCGCCAACCTGACGGACGTCGTCGAGGGCATCGACGGCAGTGCCCTGGCCGGCGCCCTCGGCTGGTCGCTCAACGGCTTCCTGCAGGCCGACCCCGACCTGCGGGACATCGCCGACACCCACCTCAACGCGGCGGGCAGAGCGGCCCTCAGCGACCTGTCCACGATGTGTGTCGGCGACGCGATCTTCGGATACGCGTTCAAGAAGAGCACGGCGTGGACCAACGGGGGTGAATCCGTCAGCGACCTCTTGGAGAGCGAACCGGCGCTCAGGGAGACGCTCGACGCCCAGCGGATCGGAACCCTCAAGCCGGCCAGCCCCGTTCGCCTGGCCACCGGCGTCCAGGACGACATCGTTCCGCACGCGCAGGCACGCCAACTCGCCGTCGACTGGTGCCGCAAGGGCGCCAACATCACGTACGAGGCCGTCGTTCTGCCCAACCTCGGCGACGGCCTGCTCACCAACCACCTGGTGCCGCTCCTCACCGACCAGGGCGACGCCATCTCCTGGATCACCGACCGCCTCTCCGGCCGGACCGCCACCTCCAACTGCTGGACGATGCCCCTGCAACCCTGACGCTCCCGGTCGGGCGCCGTGACCGGTCGCCCGCGTCACCCCGTCGCCCTCGTCGCCTTCGCCGAGGAGGCGGCACGCCAGCACTCCTGCGGGTCGTGGCCGGCACACGCCACGGCCCGCAGAGCGGTGCCCCGGCGCCTCCCTCCGGACCACGGCCGCGCGTTGTCAGTGGCCGGTGGTGTGATGTCGGACGTATCGGCAGCACGGCACGGAGGGAACGGACATGGGTTCGTGGGGCAGCGGACACTTCGACAGCGACACGGCGGCGGACCATCTGGCCGAGCTGGTCGACCGGTTGGTGACCGAGGTGGAGAAGGCGGTGTCGGGCGACCCGGTGCGCCTCGAACCGGACGAGTACTGGGGAGTCGCGGTCCCCTGCAACCTGGAACTGCTGCTCACGCTCGACGCGCAGGGATGGGTGGGGGTCACGCTGCCACCGCCCGACGCCGTCCGGCGGTGGCGGACGACGTATCTGGCCGCGTGGGAGCGGGGCATCGACGCCCTGGAACCCACTCCGGAGTACAGGAAGGAACGCCGCGCTGTGCTCGACGACACGTTCGAGCGCCTGATCGCAGCGGCCGGACGGCGCTGACGGCAGGCAATATCGGATGCGGACGCGGTGCGGGCTGTGCCAGGCTCTCCCGCCAGCAGACCGGTCACTCGGCTCCGAGCGCAGGGCCGCCGACTCCTGGAGCACTCAGTGATCCCACCCCGGCTCGTGCCGTTGCTGGAGCAGTACGACTTCGCCTGCGAGCGGCTGACCGGCCGCATGGCGGGACCGGTCATGGACAGCGGGGACGGGTCGGAGACCCCCGTCGGTCCGATGACCGACGACGAGTACCTCTGGGAGCCGGTCCCCGACTGCTGGTCCGTCCGCCGGCGTACCGACGGCCCCGGGGCGCGCGCGACACTCCTCACCGGCACGGGCGACTGGGGACGCGACGCGGCGAGCCATCCCCACCCGTTTCCGCCGCCCTTCACCACCATCGCCTGGCGGCTGAGCCACCTCGGGGAGATGCTCTCCCTCCGGGCCGACCACACCGTCGGCGAGCGCCGGGCGACGCGCGAAGGGCACCCGGTGAGCGGCGACGCCGCGACCGCGGTGGCCGCCTTCGAGGCGGACGCCGCCGCGTGGCGGAAGGCACTGCTGAGCGCCGACGAGGCGGCCCTCGACACCGTGGGCCACTCCACCTACCCGTACGGGAGTGACGCCGAGGACCCGTTCGTCGACATCGTGTGGTGGGTCAACCAGGAAGTGCTGCACCACGGCGCCGAGATCGCGCTGATCCGGGACCTGTACCGGGCGCGCCGGCCCTGACCCGCCGCCGTCACCCGGCCCCGGGCCGGCGTCGGGACGAGGGCCCGGGGTAGACGAACGACGGGAACGGCTCCGTCGTCGCCGTCCGCCAGGCGCGTCCGACCTCCTCCGGGGCCAGCTCGCGGACCCGGGCGAAGGCGGTGACGCACAGCGCGTCGGATCGGACTCGGTGAACAGGCGGGTGAGTCCCACGGACTCCCGGGCCAGGGCCACGGTTCGGTCCGACCTCTCGGCGTCGACCTGGCTTTCCGCTGGGTGCGGCTCATGAACCACGGGGTCGTGCTCGGCGAACCGGGTGTACGGCGACTCCAGTTCGCGCAGGTCGTCGAGCGTCCGCCGATCGGGCGCCCCCGTCACCGCAGGGGCGTCCGAGGGCCCGGCGGGGCCCGAGGCCGGCTCCGGTGAGGTACGCCGGCGCCCGTCCACGGATGTACGGCTCTCCAGGGCCGGGACGAGCAGGGGCTCACCGGTGTCGGGGCGCCGCCGGACCAGTTCGCGGCACACGGACACGGCCGGATCGGCAGTCTCCCGGGCGCGCCGCAGATCGCCGGCCCCCAGGCGGGACCGGGCGAGGTCGGTGAGCAGTGCGACGCGCAGCGGAAGGATGTCGGGGTGGAACGAGGGCCTGACGCCGTCGGACCACCGGAGGCCGTCGGTGCCGACCCCGACGGCCTCCTCGCCCCAGGCCGGACGGCGTGCCGCCGACGGGGCCGGACCAGGAACAGCCCGAGGCCGAGGCACCGCAGCGGTGCGGCCCCGAGCAGCGGTCCACCCGCCCCGATGCGGACCCGGGCGAGCATCCGCGCCGACGGCAGCAGTACGCGCGCAACCCCCATGGGTCCCCCTCGTGCGGCGCCGGGGGAGCGGCTCGCACGAGAGGAGTGCGAAGGCTGCGGCGCCTCATGGCCCGACCGGGCAGCGGCTCGTGCAGGGCTTGGTCGGGGTGCGGTGGGCGCGGTACCGGCGTACGGCAATGCTCCGGTCAGGGGCGGCCAATATCTATGACGGCGAAATGAGAATAAGGAAGAAGGCGCGATGACGGTATCTCTTCCGGCTGGCCGAGCGGAATTCATCACACGCGGCGGAAGGCTGCGCCATGCTACTGTCGATCTCAGTTGCAGTTGTGGTTCCCAGAACTTCAGGTGTCCGAGCGGTGGTTTTTCCGCCCGAGACTCCTGTGTATTTCCGGTAATTTTCCGGGCGGGGCGATCATCGTGGCGACACGGAGCAAGCAAAGTGCGGGCTCCGAGCACTGCCCCGAAGGAGAATTGACATGGCATCTGGCACCGTGAAGTGGTTCAACGCGGAAAAGGGCTTCGGCTTCATCGAGCAGGACGGTGGAGGCGCTGACGTCTTCGCGCACTACTCGAACATCGCCGCCCAGGGCTTCCGCGAGCTGCTCGAAGGCCAGAAGGTGACCTTCGACATCGCGCAGGGTCAGAAGGGCCCGACGGCCGAGAACATCGTTCCCGCCTGACGCCTTCGCATCATCCGAGCTGGGGCCCGCACCATGGGGTGCGGGTCCCAGCTCGTTGCGTGGCGCGGCCCGGCCGCCCCGCACACCTTGACGCTCCGACGGTGACGGTCACGTACGCAGGCCCCTCGGGCCCACGGCACCGCCCCGCTGACACACCGGCTCCGGATGACGAATCCGTACGAGCCGCCGACCAGACTCCGGACACCGGTCAATAGCGCCCGGCACATCCGAGTGAATATCCGCCGTTCGTTGTCCGGTGGTATTCGAATAAGCATCTGCTTTTCATTTGGCTCGTTCTCGCGATTCGCCGCGCTGTTGTTCCGCTGCGGGAATTCCTTGATACGTGCCGCATCGAGGAAGGTTCCGCATGAACCGCACACGCAGTAACGACCGCTACTCCCGTACCCGCACCGGAGGCTCCGAGGGCTCGCGCGGCTGGAGCACGAGCGGCGACGGCTCCCGCACCCGCGGCGGTGACGCCTCCGGTCGAGGCGCCCGCTTCCGTTCCGCCGCCCCCAGCCGCTCCGGCGGTCCCGGCCGCCAGGGTGGCTACGGGCGCAGGCCCAGCGGACCGCAGGGTGAGTTCGCGCTGCCCAAGACGATCACCCCGGCGCTGCCCGCCGTCGACACGTTCGCCGCGCTCGACATGCCCGCGCAGCTGCTCGCAGCGCTGGCCTCGGAGGGGGTGAGCGTGCCGTTCCCGATCCAGGGAGCCACGCTGCCGAACACCCTCGCGGGCCGTGACGCGCTCGGCCGCGGACGCACCGGCTCCGGCAAGACGCTGGCCTTCGGCCTCGCCCTGCTGGCCCGTACCGCCGGGCAGCGCGCCGAGCCCCGCCAGCCCCTCGGGCTGGTCCTCGTCCCCACCCGGGAACTCGCCCAGCAGGTGACCGACGCGCTCACCCCTTACGCCCGAGCCGTGCGGGTGCGCATGGCGACGGTCGTCGGCGGCATGTCGATCGGCCGCCAGGCCGGCGCGCTGCGTGCGGGGGCGGAAATCGTCGTCGCGACCCCGGGCCGGCTCAAGGACCTCATCGACCGCGGGGAGTGCCGCCTGAACCAGGTGGCCATCACCGTGCTCGACGAGGCCGACCAGATGGCCGACATGGGCTTCATGCCGCAGGTCACCGCGTTGCTCGACCAGGTGCGTCCCGAAGGACAGCGGATGCTGTTCTCGGCGACCCTGGACCGCAACGTCGACCTCCTCGTGCGCCGCTACCTGACCGACCCGGTCGTCCACTCCGTGGACCCCTCGGCCGGAGCGGTGACCACGATGGAGCACCACGTGCTGCACGTCCACGGTGCCGACAAGCACGCGACCACGACCGAGATCGCGGCCCGCGACGGCCGCGTGATCATGTTCCTGGACACCAAGCACGCGGTGGACCGTCTGACCCAGGACCTGCTGACCAGCGGGGTGCGGGCCGCCGCGCTGCACGGCGGGAAGTCGCAGCCGCAGCGGACCCGGACCCTCGCGCAGTTCAAGACCGGGCACGTCACCGTGCTGGTGGCCACCAACGTGGCCGCCCGCGGCATCCACGTCGACAATCTCGACCTCGTCGTGAACGTCGACCCGCCGACCGACCCCAAGGACTACCTGCACCGCGGTGGGCGTACCGCCCGTGCAGGCGAGTCCGGCAGCGTCGTCACGCTGGTCACGCCGAACCAGCGCCGGGAGATGTCCCGTCTGATGGTGGCCGCCGGCAT
This sequence comes from Streptomyces fructofermentans, assembly GCF_014651055.1. Taxonomy (GTDB): domain Bacteria; phylum Actinomycetota; class Actinomycetes; order Streptomycetales; family Streptomycetaceae; genus Streptomyces; species Streptomyces fructofermentans. The sequence goes on along the minus strand of NZ_BMWD01000022.1, from coordinate 101,625 downwards.
CGTGCCGCAGACCACCCAGGTCCGTTCCGGCGAGGCCGAACTGCACCGCATCACCGGTGCGCAGACGCCTTCCGGCGTCCCCGTCACCATCACGGCTCCCGTGAAGGAGCGCGTCGAGCGCGGCGCCGCGTCACGCGGCGGCCGGCGCGGTCGCCGCCCCTCGCAGGCGGCCCGTCGGGCCGGTCGGCGCCAGCCGCCGCTCGACACCCCGGCCTAGGCAGTCATCGGCAGCCCGCGCCCGCCGGCGCGGGCTGCCCCGCCCGGCGTCGTCGTCCGCCGACGGCGCCGTACCAAGCGGGCCGTCCCTGACCGGGGCACCGCCCCAACTCCGCAGGAGGCACGTTGTGACACCGGTTGAGACGCAGCCCGGCCCGTCGGCCGCCCCCGCCGCCGCGGACCGGGTGCGGGCGGACGGCCCCGACGCGACCGTCCCCCAGGTCTGGGGCGACATGACCGTCGAGGTCGCGCTGTCCGTCATGGCGAGTGCCCGCACCGAGCATCTGTTCATCTGCGACGACGACGGCCGGCGTGTCGGCGTGGTGACCCACGCCCTGCTCGCCGGGGCGCGCGGCGACGTCTCCTACACCGACCGGGTCCGGCTGTGCGATCTCCCGGCGGACACCACGGCCCTGCTGACCGGCTCCCGTTCCGTCATCACCGTCGCCGGAACCCGGCACGCCGTACGCTGAACACACCCGTCCGTACCGCTCCCCCTCCTCCCCGATCCTGTGAGGTCCCATGCGCTGTGTCATCGCCCGATTCCCGTTCGACCTCACCAAGAGCGGTGTGGTGGCCACGATGAAGGGCGTCAAGGCCGAGCCGATCACGGGTGAGGCCGTGACGATCGGCCGCCGTCAGTTCCCCCTGAAGCAGGTGGGCCAGGTCGTCACGCGTCAGGACCCGCGCGACTTCACGGTCGGTGAGGTCCGCCGCGCCATGACCGCGCTCGGCTTCACCTGCCACACCGTGACCGAGGCCGCCGCCCCGCCCGCGCAGGACCTCAGCCCGCTGCAGCACGCGTCGGCGATGCTCGGTACGACGACGCACGTCTGACACGGAACACGTGACGGCCGCGCCCGCGGCCCGATCACGTACGGGGCCCGTCCGCACGCCGGTGGGCCCTTTCGTGCGTCCGGGCGCGGTCGCCGGGCCGGCCAGGGGCCGGCACGCCGTGCTGTGCGGTGCCGTTCCGTGCCGCCCTACGGAATCCGGAACGACTCCCCGTAGACCTGCCACACGAGCGGCGGCTTCAGGCCGAGGTTCCCGTCCCGTACGAAGACACGCTGGGCGGTGTCGATCCGTGTCGTGTCCTGGTGAGCAGGTTCCGCCAGCATCGCGGTGCGGCGCGCGTCGAGGAACGCGTTGAGGTACTTCTTCTCGTCCCCGCCCTCGCTCGGGGTGTCGGCGTGCTTCAGGGCCTCCTCGCGGATGCCGTGGAAGGCGCGCTCACCCGTGCCGTTGCCGTGCAGCACCATGGCGTCGTAGTACACGAACTGGCCGAGCGTGCCGAGGCCGTCCATCTTGGCCTGGCGGACCGCAGGGTCGAAGTACACGCGGTCCCGTTCGGACTCCTGGGCCTCGCGGAAGTCGGCCTTCTTCGCCTCCTCGGCCCACGCGGTGGTGAACCCGGGGTCCAGGCCCTCGTGGGAGTCGCTGCCGTCGACCTCGCGCAGCGCCGGGAGATAGCGGGCCAGGGCATTGCCGGGGTGGTCCTCGGTGTACCGCTCGACGAGCTCCAGCATGTCCTCGGTCCCCGAGCAGAAGCCGATGATGCCAGCGGTGTAGCCGTTGCCGTCGTCCAGGTCCTCGATGTAGCCGTACTGGCCGCGCCAGTCCAGCGTCGAGTTGTCGGCGCTGGCGACGAGCTGCGAGGCGATCTCCTTGGCGGCGGGCGCGGCGAGCCCGGGCGGCATGGCGGCGATGCGCTCCTCGAGCTCGCGGCGTTCCGTCTCCTCGCGCTTCGTCTCGGCCGCGCGGGCGGACGACTCCGCCCGTACCCGGTCGGCGGCGTACGGGTCGTCCTCACCGGAACCCGCGAAGTAAAAGACGGCCACGGCGACGCCTGCGACGCCGAGGAACAGAGTGCTGGCACGCTTCATTCGAAAAAGAGTACGTGCCTCGTGAACGCGTTCACGCCGGGGGCGGTACCGCCGACCGGGATCGCGCGGGTCCGCGTTGAAGTGCCGCTTCTCGAAGGGGAGTTCCGGTACGGGACCGGCAGCGGCGGTCGCGGCTGCGGCCCGCCGGACGAGGGCCGTGCCCCGTGCCTCCCCGCCGGTCCTCGGGCGGTCCGTCGCCGGCCCCCGCCCGTGGGACCGGCTCCGTGAAGCGGATTCGGCCGGTGCGCCGCAGAATGGTGAAGGGCCGGTGTCCCGGTCGGCTCAGCCGTCGGGCACAGCCATCACCTGTGCGGGCGCAGACCGCCGCGAGGGGTCTCATGAGTGAGTGGGCAGGTGCCGCGATGAGGACGGATGAGCCGGCGTCCGACAAGGACGAACCCCCGCCATCGCGAGGAACCGCCGACAGCTCCGGCGACGTACTCGGACCACGGGAGCGCCTGCATGCGACCGCTCCCGACACGTCCGCGTCGGCCGCGGCGGAGACCCCGGAGGAAGCCGCGCGGCGCGAGGAGGAGGCGTCCCGCAGGGAAGAGGAAGCGGCCCGTAGGGAGGAGGAGGCGGCCATGAGGAACGTGGCCGCCGCCCTGAAGGCCGCCCACGGCTCCGTCGACGCCACGCTGGTGGACGCGGCGGTCGCCACGGCCTACGAACCGCTGCGCGACGCGAGGATAAGAACGTACCTGCCGATCCTCGTGGAACGACGGGCCAGGGCCCTGCTTGCCGCTCTCGACAGGGAGCAGGAGGCCGAGGCGGCGCGGGCGGCCGCGTTCGAGACCGCCGCGCAGCACGCGTCCCCGGGGTCCCCCGAGCACCCCGCCGCGCACGCCCGAGCGGCGACCGGCCCGGTGGAGGGCGTGCTGTCCGGGTCGGACGCGGCGATGGCGCGCGAGGCTCCCGCAACACCCGGTCGGGGCGTCGCCCGCCCCGTACTGGGCCCGTGACCATCGCGAACGCACCCGGCCACGGGCCGGCGGGCGGCACAGGAGAGGTGGGGCCATGACCGGGTCGTCCAGGGCGCGGCGCATCGCCGAACTCATCGAGCCCCTTCGCGTCGAGCCGGGGACGCGGGTGAGACTCGGCAGGGACTTCGACCCCCGGTACAAGGCCGGCCTGAAGAAGAAGCAGGGGCCCGGACTGCTCCAGGAGGGCGTCTCCCTGCTCGCCGAGTACCAGCAACGGCTGGCCGCGCAGGACACGTACGGCGTGCTGCTGTGCCTCCAGTCGCTCGACGCCGGTGGGAAGGACGGGACGATCCGGCACGTCATGAGCGGCGTGAACCCCCAGGGCGTCCAGGTGAGCAGCTTCAAGCAGCCCTCCGCCGAGGAGCTGGACCGCGAGTACCTGTGGCGGTACGCCACGCGCGTGCCCGCCCGCGGCGACATCGCGATCTTCAACCGCTCGCACTACGAGGAGGTCCTGGTCGTGCGCGTCCATCCCGAGCTCCTCGAACGGCAGCGCCTGCCGAAGGACATGCGGGGCCCGGACATCTGGGAACGCCGGTACGGCGAGATCAACGACTGGGAGCGCCAGCTGACCGACAACGGCTTCAAGGTCGTCAAGATCTTCCTGAACCTCTCCAAGGAGGAGCAGCGCCTCCGCTTCCTGAAGCGGATCGACCGACCCGAGAAGAACTGGAAGTTCTCCGCCGCGGACATCCGCGAACGCCGGTTCTGGGACGACTACCAGCACGCGTTCTCCGAGATGCTCTCGGCCACGAGTACTGCCTGGGCGCCCTGGTACGTCGTTCCCGCGGACCGGAAGTGGTTCGCCCGGATCTGCACGGCCGCGGTGCTCGCGCACACGCTGATCGGGATCGATCCCCAGTACCCGACGCTCGCCAAGGCGGCACGCAAGGAGCTGCGGACCGCCCGGCGCGAGCTGCTGGCCGAGGCCCCTGCGGGGACGCCCGCCGGCCCGCCCCGTGACGGTGGGGCACGGCCGGGCGGCGGCGGCCGTCGAAACTCCGGAGAACGGTGAGTCCGGCGGATCGGCGGGCGCCCGCGGAGCCGCCCGGCGGGAGCACGCGCGCAGGACCCCGGGCGGGGCGGAGCCGGGCGCGAGGGAGGGGGACCGAGGGTCCCGGGCGCGGCCGGTCCGTGCCCGGCGGGGACACGACGGCGTGGAGCGGAGCGGAGGTCTCGCGATGGTGAACCGGTCGAAACCGGCGGACGGGTCCGCGGCCGCCGCGCAAGCCTGGTACGCGCTCTCACCGCAGGACACCGCCTCGGCACTGGGCGTCGATCCCGGCACCGGCCATTCCGCCGCGCGCGCCGCCGAACTGCTGGCCGCGAACGGACCTAACGCGCTCCCGGAGGAGAAGCCGCCTCCGGCCTGGCGGCGGTTCCTCGGGCAGTACCGCAGCTACATGCAGCTCGTCCTCCTCGCGGCGGCCCTCGTCTCGCTGCTCATCGCGCAGTGGAGCACGGCGATCCTGCTCGTGGCGCTGACCCTGCTGAACGCCGTCGTGGGCCTGCGCCAGGAGGGCAAGGCGGAGAGCGCGATGAACGCGCTCAAGTCCATGCTGACGACCACGGCCCGGGTACGGCGCGACGGGACCGAGTCGCAGATCCCCGCGGAGCAGCTCGTCGTGGGGGACGTCATCCTCATCAGTGCCGGTGACCAGGTGCCGGCGGACGGCCGGATCATCGAGGCACACGCGCTGCAGATCGACGAGTCCGCCCTCACCGGCGAGAGCGTTCCCGCGGCGAAGGACGCCGTCACCCTGCCGGACGTGCCGCTGGGGCCCGGCGAGCAGTCGAACACGGCGTTCCTGCACACCCCCGTGACGCACGGCAGCGGACTTGTCGTCGTCACGGCGACCGGCGAGGACACCGAGCTGGGGAAGATCTCGGACATGCTGTCGGCGACGGAGAAGGAGGAACCGCCGCTCACCAGGGAGCTCGACCGGCTGACCCTGTGGATCACGGGGGCCGCCGGACTGACGATGATCGTGATGTTCGCGCTGGGGCGCAGCCGGGACCAGGCGTGGGACGCCCTGTTCGTCAGCGCGGTCTCCCTGGCCATCGCCGCGATCCCCGAGGCCCTGCCGACGGTGACCCAGGCGATCCTGTCCGTCGGCAGTCTCAACCTCGCCAGACGCAACGCCATCGTCAAGGAACTGCCGTCGGTGGAGACCCTGGCGTTCACGTCCGCGATCAACTCCGACAAGACCGGCACGCTGACCATGAACCAGATGACGGCGGTCGAGGTCGTGACGCCCACCGACCGGTACACCGTCTCGGGGACCGGCTACGGGCTGGAGGGGCAGATCCACCATGCCGCGGGTTCCTCCGGCGGCATCGAGGACGCGATCCTGCCGTACCTCGTCGCCAATGACGCCACCCTGGTCGACGGGAAGGTCGTCGGCGACCCCACGGAGGGTGCGTTCCTGGTGCTGGCGCACAAGGCCGGGCTGGACGTCGGCGCGACCCGTGAACGGCTGACCCGCCTCGCGACGCTGCCGTTCGACCCCACCTACAAACTGATGGCCACGTTCAACTCCGCCGTCGACGCCTCGGGCCGGGCGGTCGTGCGCTGCTTCGTGAAGGGCGCGGCGCCGGCCGTGACGGACCGCGCATCCACGGCGCTGTCCGGCGGGTCCACCGTCCCGTGGGACGCCGAACTGAGCGGGCGGGCGCAGGAGCACGGCGAGCGCATGGGAGGGGAGGGCCGCCGGGTGATGGCAGCGGCGACGCGCGACCTGGACCCCGCCGACTTCGACCCGGACGGCGACCTGCTCGCCCATGTCACCGACCTGTGCGTGGTCAGCCTGGTCGGGATGGTCGACCCGCCCCGCGACGAGTCGCGGGACGCCGTGGCGAGCGCCCAGGACGCGCAGATCAGGGTACGGATGGTCACCGGGGACGACGTGACGACCGGTGCCGCCATCGCCCGGCAGCTGGGGATTCCCGGCGAGGCGATCCTCGGCGCCGAGTTCGCCGCCCTGCCCGAGCACGAGCAGCTCTCCCGGATCGACGGCATCGGGGTGGTGGGACGGGTCGCCCCGGAGCACAAGGTCCTGCTGGCCGCCACGCTCAAGAAGAAGGGCGATGTCGTCGCGATGACGGGCGACGGCGTGAACGACGCGCCCGCGATCAAGTCCGCCGACATCGGCATCGCGATGGGAAGCGGCACGGACGTGGCCAAGAACGCCGGACGCATGATCCTGTCCGACGACAACTTCGCCACCATCGTGTACGCGGTGGAGCAGGGCCGGAAACTCTACGACAACCTGACCAAGTACATCCGGTTCGTGCTCCTCCTGCTGGTCACCTTCGTGCTGACCTTCCTGGGCGCGACCGTGTTCAACATCGCGGCCGGTGAACCCTTCACCCCGCCACAGGTGTTGTGGATCCACTTCGTCGTCAACGCCTCATTCGGCTTCGCGCTCGGATTCGACCAGGAGAGCCCGGGCCTGATGAAGCGCCGTCCGCGCCCGCGAGGCGAATCGGTGCTCACACGGCCCGTGATGGTGACGGTCGGGCTCGCGGGGCTGGCCATCACGCTGATCCTGCTCGGGCTGATCAAGCTCGGCGAGTCGCACTTCGGCAGCGACGGTGTCGGTAACTCCATGGCGTTCACGGCCTTCGCGCTCTGCCTGATCGTGGCGGCCTTCGAGTGCCGCAGCGAGACCGACTCCCTGCTGACCACGCGCACCTTCGACAGCAAGCAGATGAACTGGGTGGCGCTGGCACAGTTCGTCCTGGCGGTGGCGGCGACCCAGATGGACGGATTCCGCCGCGTCCTGGGCACGACCCGGATCGATCTGCGCCAGTTCGGCTGGGCCCTGTTGTCGGCCGTCGTGCTGCTGGTCCTGTGGGAGGCGGGCAAGCTCCTGGCGAGGCGGTCGAGGGGTGGCGTGGCGCGACAGGCCGGTACCGGAGCCTGAGCGGCTCCCAACGGGAGGCGCATGCAAACACGTTGGCCCCCCTCGTGGAGAGGGGGGCCAAGAGGGCGGCCGTGGGACGGGGGCCGTCGTCGGGTGGAGCCGGCACGGACTCACCCGGCGAGGAGCCCCGATCCCGTGGCGCGGCAAGGGCGGTGAAACCATGCCGTACGGAGACGGCGGGCGACCGCCCTAGGCATCGGAACCCCGGGCGGGACGCCCGGCTGGGTTCCGAGGGGCCGGAAGCCGCTCAGACGGTGCCGGAGTCCGAGATGACGATCTTCTCGGCCGTGGAGCCGGAGCGGCTGCCGAAGCCCTCGATGGCCTTGACGACGTCCATGCCCGCGACGACCTCGCCGAAGACGACGTGCTTGCCGTCGAGCCAGTCGGTGACGATCGTCGTGATGAAGAACTGCGAACCGTTGGTGTTCGGGCCCGCGTTGGCCATGGAGAGCAGGCCCGGCTTGGTGTGCTTGAGCTGGAAGTTCTCGTCGGCGAACTTCTCGCCGTAGATGCTCTTGCCGCCCGTGCCGTTCTGGTTGGTGAAGTCGCCGCCCTGGAGCATGAAGTCCGGGATGACGCGGTGGAACGGCGAGCCCTTGTAGCCGTAACCGTGCTCACCGGTCGCCAGCTCGCGGAAGTTCTGCGCGGTCTTCGGGACGACGTCGTCGTACAGCTTGAACTCGATACGACCGAGCGGCTTGCCGTTCGCGGTCACCTCGAAGAATACGTTCTGGCTCATTTGCTCCGCTCCTCTGAATTCGAATGGTTGCACCCGATCATAGGAGCAATCCGTGCAGGGCTCCGGCACTGGCAGCGCACACCGCCGCACCTGTGTCGGTCGACCTGCTGCGCATATCATAGATGATCTTACCGGGGCGAAATATCGCGAGGTCGACGCCGGGCGGACCGTGGAACGGTCGTGACGAGGCTTGGCGGTCGCGCCCGGGTGGCGCCGGGCACCACAGAAGGGGTGACGCGGCGACCGTGCTCCGCCGGCCGGCCGTGGGGCCGGCCGGGAAGGCCTCGCCCTCCTGGCTCCCTGGGCGCCCGTCCTGCCCGGGGGAGGCCGCACGCTGTTGAGCGCCGAGCCCGGCACTCGTGCGATCTCGGTCCCGTCAGCACGAGGAGCTGCACTCCGGTGTCCCCGGTTCTGAGCGCGCGAGGGCGGGTTCCGGGCCGGATCGGGCCGGTGGCGACATGCGGCAGCGGGTCACCAACCGGCCCGAGCAAATCCGATGGCCCCGACAGCCTTTCGACGACAAGACTGCACCGGTGAACACCCCGCCACCGCCGACCGACCCACCCCTGCCGGTACGGGACCCGCGCGTCCGCGACCTCGCTCTCGACCCTGCGGACATGCACGCCCTGGTAGCCGGCCTGGTTCTGCCGGGCGAGGCTTCGATGTACGTCATGAGCGCGATGGAAACCTCCCGCGAGCTCATCCGGCACTCCTACTTCCGGTACGAGTTCGCCACCGTCGCCGTCACGCATTCCCTGTTCGCCCTGGAGCACGTCCTCGCCGAGCGGCTGGCCACGAACGAGCCACTCCACGACCTGATCGAGCGTGCCGCCGAAGCAGGGCTCATCACGGCCGGACTCGCCGCCGAACTCGACCTCAGCCGACTGCTCCGCGACAAGCTCACACAGGGCACCGCGTCAAGTGCCGCTCTCCGCCCGGTCCAGGCCGTCGCCATGGTGCGTGCCGTCTTCGACGCCGTCTCCCTGCTCCTTCGCCCACCCTCCGCGGCAGAGACGACATCCCTCGGCGTGGGCGGCGCACAGCCCGAGGGCGAACTCGCCCGGCTGTGGGAGGACCACCTGAGCGCACTGTTCCCCGACGGCTTCCGCGGCGTGGACTTCGACGGCGTGGACCTGGTCCTCCTGGACGCGGACGTCGCCGGCCTCGTACGGAGGGAGCTGAACGACGGGCTCGACGACAGCGGCATCGCCCGCCTCTGGGGCTGCATCGCAGACCTCGACAGGATCGTGCCCCGGATCAACGAGGAGTACTGCGCCTCCTACTTCACGAAACTTCGGACGATGGCCCAGATCGCGGCAGCGCCCCACACTCCCACCGCGACCTGACCACCGGGTGAAAGCCATCCGGTGGAGAGGCGTTCGGAGGGGGAGGATCTGTCGGACCGTGTCGACCACCTGCGCTCGCGTGGGCAGGGGTACGACGACAGTTGTCGGTAGCATGCCTCGGCCGGAGTCGGCCGCGACCGGCGTCGGCCAGGCTCACGGTGATGATCCGCTCCGTCCCCGGAACGTTCAGGATCTCGTCGGTGAGGGCCAGGACGAGCTCCGAAGTCGTGGGGCCCCGTCGTCCGGGGTGTCCGGGCTCGCGAAGTGGAACGGTACGGAGAGGCGGGCGGCCAGATCGCGGCCGACTCTGTCCGCGGCCGTCGCCGACGGGTGGCGCGCGTCGGCAGCGTCGTCTCCGAGGAACCGTACTGCCGCGCCCCAGGGGATCGTTGCCAACCGGTGGTCGCCCGCAGGGTCTTCGGTGACGGCGAGCAGGTCCACGAACCAGTCGTGCACCGTGTCGCCGTCCCAGACGGCCTCGATGGCCACGACGCGGCCGGGGCATTCCGCTGCGCGGGCGGCCAAGGAGTCCGGGTCGAGAGGGCGGTCGGGCGCGCGGGTGATGCCGCCGCTGTGGTGCACGTACCGTCCGTGGACGACGAGTTGGGCTTCGTGGACCCCCAGCCCGTGGATGCGGCCGGCTTCGAGGGCGAGGTGGATCGCCTGGAGTCGGGCGTCCCTGCGGACCAGGTCGTCGATCTCCTTGCGTACCTCGGCCGGCAGCAGTTCCCACCACACCGACACGTGTGTCTCGGTCATCGCGACGCGGCCCTTCCTCTTTGGTTCTCCCAAGTCGCGTACGGTAACGGACCGCGTTGACCGTACGCAGGGTGGCTTCCGCGCGGGCGGCGATCCGGAGCCGGTCGGGACGCCCACGCGCCTGCTCCTCGGCCCACCGCGCGGCCGACCACCGCGTTTACCTCTCGGGCGGGGCCCCGGACGCCGTCAGGAGACGTCCGCCGGGATGTCCGCGGAGACGTGCGGCGGGGGAGCGGGGCAGGCGGCGGCCTGAGTCTGTCGGTAGCGGGCGATGAGTCGGGTGAGGGACGGATTGAATCCCTCGGCCTCCTGGAGGGCCTCGTCGGGCAGCGGGTCGTCGGGGGCGTAGCCGAGGGCCGGGCGGCCGGAGAGGTGGGAACAGAGGGCTTCCAGGTGATCCAGGAGCGAGGCGCGGCGGGCCTGCTCGGGAGTCAGGTCGCGAAGCCACGCGTACCGCTCACCGGCCGAATCGGGGCGGGGCGGCAGAGACCGGCGGATGGTGTCGGCCCGCGCCGCGAGCGTGTTCCACACCGGCAGCCGCAGCGCCGCGACCAGGTTGTTCGTCTCGGCTTCCACAGCGGTCGTCATGTTCACCACGGTTGCAGGTGGCACTGACAACGGCCGTGCCCGAGGGCGTGAGGTCGTTCGTTCGGGTGGGCGCGTGGGGCGGATGGGCCAGCAGACGCCGATGCCGGCCTGCGCCCGCGTACGCCGATCCATCAGGGCGGATGCCCACGACGGACGCGCACTCCGGCCACGTACTTCGCTCCGTACGACGTACGACGTACGACGAACGACGAACGGCGTGCGATCGCGCTCGCGCCCGTGGCCGTGGCCCCCCGGCCTTCCCGTTCCCGGGCTCGAGCTGCGGGCCCGGGAACGGACCACCTCCGTTCCCGGCGACGCGGCTGCCGGACCCGCCGCCCTGCCGTGCGTCAGCGGCTGGTGCCGAGGGCGCCCAGGCGGGCGGCAGCGGGCGGACGGCGGGCTGTCCGGCGGATCCCGCTCGTCCCGCCCGGGGCGGAACCGGCCCCGACCGGCGGAGATCAGGCCGCCTATGGAGCCCTTGGTCAGCCTCCCGGTGAGCCCCCGGTCAGGCCGCCGGTTCGGCCGCCGGTTCCACCGTCGGGCGAGGGACGGCCTCGGTCCGGGGCCGGAGGATCCCCGCCGCGCCCGCGGCGATCACGCAGAACACCACGGGGAGCAGGAAGGCGAGGTTGAGGGGCATGACATGGGTCAGCGGTCCGATGACGGCGGGCCCGGCGAGCATGCCGATGTAGCCGATGCCGGCGACGCGGGAGACGTTGGCGCCCGCGGCCTCGTGGTCGGTGTGGCCCGCCGCGCTGAAGAGCTGGGGGACACAGCCGGACAGCCCCGCTCCGAACACCGTCCAGCCGACCAGGGCGAGCGGAATCCAGGGGGAGAGGGCGGCCGCGGCCAGACCGATCGCGGCGACGGAGGCCCCGTAGCGGAGGATGGCCACCGGGCCGAAGCGGGCGGACAGGCGGTCGGCCAGCAGACGGCCCACGGTCATGGCGGTGGCGAAGGCCCCGTACGCGAGTGCGGCGGTCGCGGCGGGCGCGTCCAGTACGCGGCTCAGGTGCAGCGTGCTCCAGTCGTTCGCGACGCCTTCGCTGAGCATGACCATGAACGCGAGGACCGCCAGCAGCCAGATGTGGCGGGGAGTGCGGCGGCGGGTCCTCACCGCAGGGCCGGGTGTCTCCGCGGCGACCGCGCGCTCGGGGCGGAGCAGCGCCGGTGCGGCCAGGGCGGAGGCCGCGAGGCCGACGACCGCTGTCGCGCCGAGGGTGGCGGCGGGGGTCCAGCCCCAGCTCAGGGTGCCCGCGCCGATCAGCGCGGCGAGGACGCCGCCGATCGAGAACGTGGCGTGGAAGGCGGACATGACGGGGCGCGCGTAGGCGCGTTCCACCTGGACGGCATGGGCGTTCATGCTGACGTCCAGGCAGCCGTTGGCGAGGCCGAGCGCCAGCAGCGCGGCGCCGAGCGTCCACGCGTTCGTCGCGAGGCCGGGCAGCACCACGGCCGCGCTGCACACTGCCGCGCTGGCCGGTACGACGGTGCGGGCGCCGAAGCGGTCGGTGAGGGGGCCGACGGCCTGCATTCCCGTGAAGGCTCCCGCCCCGAGGAGCAGCAGGAGCCAGCCGAGCGTGGCGTGGCCGATTCCCACACGGTGCTCGATGTCGGGGATGTGGACGATCCACATGCCCAGCAGGAAGCCGTTGAGGGTGAAGTACGCGAAGGTGGCCAGCCGTCCGGCTCGCAGGTGTCTTTCCACGTTCCGAACGTATCGAACAAAATCCATTTGCGAAAGGTTGTGTTTCGCACAGCTTGGTTGTTCAATTGGTTCATGGCGAGCACCGAGCGATTGAGACGGATCACCGAGGCTGTGCGGGAGGCGGGCCGGGTCGGCGTCGCGGAACTCGCCGAACTCACCGGGGCCTCGGAGATGACCGTCCGCCGCGACCTGGAGACCCTGGCGGCGCAGGGCGTGCTGGAGCGCTACCGCGGCGGAGCGAGGAGCCTGCTGCTGCGTGGCGAGGAGCCCCCGTTCGCCCTGCGCTCGCAGGAGGCGTCGGAGGCCAAGCGCCGCATCGCCGCCGAGGTGGCGGAGCTGATCTCCGACGGCGAGTCCGTCGTTCTCGACAGCGGGACCACCTGCCTGGAGGTGGCCCGCGCGCTGGAACACCGCCGGATCACCGTGATGCCGCTGTCCCTGCACGCGGTGAACGCACTGGTGGGTGCCCCGCACCTGACCCTGCTCGTCCCGGGCGGCCGGCCCCGGCCGGGTGAGCAGGCCCTGACCGGCCCCCTCACCGAGGCGTCGCTTGCGGCGTTGCGCTTCGACACCGCCGTTATCGGGTGCTGCGGTCTGGACGCGGCGAACGGACTGACGGCCTACGACCTCGAGGACGCCGCGGCCAAGCGAGCCGCGATGGCCTCCGCCCGCCGTGTCATCGCCGTGGCGGAGGGCGCGAAACTGACCCGTACCGCGTTGGCCTTCGTGGCACCCGTCTCGGCGCTGCATGCCGTGGTCACCGACGGGTCCGCTCCCGAGGACCAGACCGACCGGCTGACGGCCGCGGGCGTGACCGTACGGAAGATGTGACGCCGATGACCGGCACCACCGTGCTCTTCGACCTCTTCGGCGTCATCGCGCGCCACCAGTCGCCCGAGGGCAAGGACCGCCTCGTGCGGACGGCGGGCGTGCCGGCGGCTGCCTTCTGGCCCGCCTACTGGGCGCAGCGTCCCCCGTACGACCGCGGGGACGTGGGCGGGGCGGACTACTGGCACCGCGTCGCCGACGCGCTCGGCACGCGCTTCGACGAACACCGCGTCACCCGGCTCGTCGAGGCAGACATCGACAGTTGGAGCGGCACCGACGACGCCATGGTCGCCCTTGTCGAGCAACTGGCCGTGCGGGGCGGGCGGATCGGGCTGCTCTCGAACATCCCCGAGGAGCTGGCCGTCCACTACGAGGCCCGCCACGACTGGCTCGGGCTCTTCGCCGTACGGGCCTTCTCCTGCCGCATCGGCCGGGCCAAACCCGAGCCGGACGCGTACCGGTGGTGTCTGGAGGCCCTGCGCGAGGAACACGCCGACCGCGTGCTCTTCGTCGACGACCGCCCGGAGAACGTCCGCGCCGCCGAGGCCCTCGGCATGCGCGGTCACCTGTTCACCGGCTCGGAGGGGCTGAGGGCGCGACTCGCCGGATGACGTCTGCGGCTCCGTTCGCGTGACTCGCCCACGGCGTCCGGCAGTCCGGCCCTCAGCCGTGGGTGGTGTCGATGACGCAGAAGCGGTTGCCGTCGGGGTCGGACAGGACGACGAAGTCGGGGTCGTCCGGGTACAGGTCCCAGTCGACGTGCCGTGCGCCCAGGGAGACCAGCCGTTCGATCTCCGCGGCCTGCTCCTCGGCGTCCTCCGTGTACAGGTCCAGATGCACCCGGGGGTGCTCCTGGGCCGGTGTGGAGCTGACACCGAGGGCGAGTTGGGGTCCCTGTCCGTCCTCCGGGACCAGGACGATCCAGTCGTCGGGGTCCTTCTCGGGCCCGGCCGCGTCCTCACGCGGTACGTACCGCAGGGCCCGTGTCCAGAACGCGGCGGCCCGCGGCACGTCCGAGACACCCAGTACGACGGATCCGATCCTCAGCATGGGTCCATTCTCGTGGACCGGTCCGTGCCGCGGCTCGGGGGCCCCGGAGCAACCGGTCGGGCCCCTGGTCGGGCGGCCGGGCGGGCGGTCAGCTCCCGGCGGTCGAGGGCGGTCGAGGGCGGCCGTCAGCCCGCGGTCGCCGCCTGGGTGCTGTGGTAGGCCTTGCGCAGCGTCTCGTGGACGGTCCAGGTCGTTCGGTCCCCTTCACGCAGGACGCAGGCGTCGCCGGGCCCCAACCGGAGGGTGGAGCCGCCCTCGATCTCGACGGTCGCGCTTCCGCTGACGACCACGAAGAACTCGTCGACCTCGGTGTCGGTGACGACGCCCGGCGTGATCTGCCAGATCCCCCGGGTCTGGGTGCCGTCGGGGGAGGTCCACAGCACCCTGCCCGACACCTCGGGCCGGCCCTCGACGATCTGCTCCGGGAGCAGCGGGTCGGGAAGGAGGTCCGCGTCGGGCACGCGTACGGCGAAACTCGCGAAGTCGTTCATGGCAGCGACGGTAGTCCGTGGGCGCCCGCTGTTGCAGGCCCAAGGTGTCGTGCGGCGCCCTCCGGGGCCGGACACTCTGTCGACCGTACGCGGCGGAGGACGTGCCGGGTGCCCCGGTGACCCGGTGACCCGGTGACCCGGTGACCCGGTGACCCGGTGGCCGGGTGATCGAGGGCGGGCGGCCGACGGGGGTGGCGACCCCGGCCCGGCGAGGGAGGCCGGCGAACGGCGGGACCGGCCTGCCTGGGGCGCTTCAGTGCCTGAACGCGTCCACGGGCTCGATGCGGGCGGCGCGCAGGGCCGGATAGGCGCCGGCGGCGAGGCCGGTGACCGTGCCGATCAGCGGAGCGAGCAGGGGAATCGCGCTGGGCAGGACGGGCGTCCAGTGCTGCACGAGGGCGACCGCGGTGACGGTGGTGACACCGGCGGCGGTGCCGATCAGGCCGCCCACGGTTCCGGTCAGCGCGCTCTCCGCGAGGAACTGCGCCGTCACATGGCGGCGCCTGGCTCCGAGCGCGCCCGCGCAGTCCGATCTCCGAGGTGCGCTCCAGCACCGCGATGAGCGTGGTGTTGGCGATCCCGACGGTGCCGATGGCCAGACTCACCCCGGCGAGCAGCAGGAAGAGGCTGTTCAGATCGGTGGCGATGTCGTTCCTGAGGGTGTGAGGGCGTGGCGGGGCGGTCGCCCTGAGGACGTCGGGCCGGTCGGGGCGCAGGGCGAGCGGAAGTTGGGCGGCCACGTCGTCGGCGGCGCCGAGTTCGGTGTCGACGATCATCCGCGCCGGTTCGTCCCGCTTGCCCGGAGGCCCCCACAAGTGCAGCGCGGTGCCGGAGGGGACGATGACGGAGGCGAGCACCTCGGACTTCCGCTCGACGTCGTCGACGATGCCGATGACGGTGAGCGGTGTGCCGCCGACGAAGACGACGGGCTGTCCGTCGAGCCCGCTGATGCCCAGACGGCGCGCGGCACCCGAGCCCAGGACGGCGACGGGCTCGGCCCTGTCCTCCAGAGCGGCGTCGTAGAGCCGTCCGGCCCGCACGTCGGCGCGCAGGGCGGGCAGCGTCCCGGCGGACGCGGCGATGACGGGCAGTTGCTGCGAGGGTGCCCCGGGCAGCGGGACTCCGGTGATGTCGCCGACGCGTTCGGCGGAGAGCGCCGAATACGTTCCCGCGCTGCGTACGCCGTTGACGCGGGCCGCGCGGGCGTCGGCGTCGCGGGGGAAGAGGGAACCGGTGGACGTGAGGTCCTCCGGACGGGCGTCACCCGGCTGACTGACCGTCACCTCGGTGGCCGTCAGCGCGTTGAAGCGCTCCGAGATCTGCCCGGTGGCGCTTGCCGTCATACCCAGGACGGCCACGACGGTACCGACGCCGAGCACCACTCCCAGCATGGTGAGCGCGGTGCGGACGGGGCGCCTGTCGGCGGGCTTCGGACCGCTGGTCACGGCTGTCGGGGTGCCGAATCGGTGGGCAGCACCCCGGGAGTCGTCCGACCGGTGACAGCGGGGCCCGAGGCGCCGTGAACCCGGCGGGCGGTGACGGCGGAATTCGGGTGCCGACCGGCGGCGGTCCGGGCAGGATGCCGTGCGTGAACCATGTCCCGAGCGAGACCGGCGACCGTGCTCCGAGAGAGGGCGAGGACGGGCTCGTGGAGCACGTCCTGAGCGGGCTCGCCGCCAACCCGGCGCTCCCGCCCGAACTGGTCGACGTGCTGATCGCGAAGGCGGACGCGGATCTCGGCGACGTTCTCGCCGAGCGCACCGACCTCAGCCGCGCCCAGGCGCTCGCGCTTGTCGCCCGCGGCGAGGAGCACGCCGTGCGGCTGGTTCGCTCGGGACTGCTGACGGCGGCGGACGTCGATCCCGCGACCCGGCCCGACCTCGCGCTCGCGCTGCTGGACACCGGGAACGGCAGACCGGACTGGGCGCGTACGCTCGCGGCCGATCCGGACGTCGGCCGACGGGAGAGGCTGGCCGGGTGTCCCGGCCTGCCGCCCGATGTCGTGGACGCACTGGCCGAGGACCCCGACGTACGGGTCGTCGTGGAGCTGGCGCTGTGGACCACGGCGGACGTGGCCGCGAGGCTCGCGCGGCATCCGCACGCGGAGGTCCGCCGCGCGGTGGCCGTCAACGAGGCGACGCCTCCGGCCGTCCTGGCCGCGCTCGTCACCGGTGAGGGGCTGCCTCCCGCGAGCGCCTGCCTCGTGTGCGACCGCGAGCCGACGCCGTTCGTGCACGATCTGTCGTGCCCCCGGCCCGACTGCGACCTCCCGGCGGACGCGTCCTGCGACGGCTCGCACGCGTCCACCGTGCACGCCCTGCGACTGGCGGTACTCGGCCATCCGGCCACGCCCGTCCGGGCCGTCGTCGGCTTCGCCGACCATCCGTGCGTGCTGCTGCGCGAGCGGCTCGCCACGCGCTCCGACCTGCCCCCGGAGGTGTACCGGCGGCTCGCCGTCGACTCCACACCGCGGTTGCGGGCCGAGCTGGCCGGAAACCCCGCCGTCGGCGAGGACCTGGTGCGCGAGTTGGCCTCCGACGAACACCCCGACGTGCGGCGCGCACTCGTCCGGAACCCGCGCATTCCGCTCGACCTGCTCACCCGGTCGGCCGCCTTCCGCGGCACCGACCCGCTGCCGCGGATCGAGTCCGCGTCCCTGGAGGAGATCGAGACACTGGCCCGGTCCGCCGACCCGGCCGTACGCATGCTCGCGGCCCGCAGGCGGCATCTTCCGGACGGCATCCGCGACGCGCTGGCGGCCGACCCGGACGCCAAGGTGGCAAGTCTCGTCGCTGCTCACCCGGGCCTGTCCCAGGCGCAGTTGCGCGAGATGGTGCGCAGGTGGGGGGTGCAGGTCATCGCCCGGATCGCGGTGAACCCCGACGCCTCGTCCGAGCTGCTGGAGGAACTGGCCCGTCACGAGCCGCCGGCCCTGCGAGCCCTGCGGGAGATCGCCCGGCACCCCCGGGCGCCCGCTTCCGCGCTGCTCGCCTGCATGGCGGACACCCGCGCGAGGAGGACGGCGGCGGGCCGTCCGTCGTTGCCGCCCGCGGTCGTCGCGGAACTGCTGGACGACACGGACTGGCAGGTGGTGACGGCGGCCGCGGCCAACCCGTCACTCCCGCCGGCTGCGATGGCGGCCGCGGCGCACCTGCGGTAGCGCGGCGCACCGTCATCTCGTCCGGACGGGAGGGGAGTTGTCCGGGTCGGTGAGTCCGGGGTCGGCCAGGCCGAGCGGGGGCGTACGGAGTCGGCCGTGTCCGGCCGGTCCCATGCGTACAGCCGGTGTGGGGTGTGGGTCGTGAGGCGTCCCAAGTGGTTGCGCCGGAGCGGAGTTCCCTGCTCGCGCGATCGATCGGCGAGGGGCAGGTCCCGGAGGCGCGCGGGTCACGCCTTGTCGCGGCCCGCGGCGACCCGCCCCATCGTCAGGGCCATCCGGCGCACCCGGCGCCAGTCCATCGGCGGGGCCACGTGCGGTACTCCGGGCCGGTCGCGCGGCACGCGCACCCGCAGTGCGCCGGGTTCGAGACGGCAGCGGACGGGGGTGTGCAGCATGAGCGACTCGCCGTCGACACCCGCCGGGATCACGGGCGCGTCCGCGTCGACGACGACCTCACGGGCGGTGGCGGTGGTCAGCCCGCGCCCCTGACTGCCGCGCAGCAGCAGCTCCGTGGCCTCCGCGGCGTTGCCCACACCGATGCCCAGCACGCCCAGCCTGCCGGAGTCCAGACGCTCCCGGCGTCCCAGCCCCGCCGAGTCGCCCCTCTCGTACGGGTTGTTGCTCACCAGGACGGCCTGGGGATCGTCCAGAGTCAGCGAACCCGCGCGGACGATCAGCCGGGCACCGCTGTGCCGAGTCAGCAGATCGGGCAGCATCTCCAGGATCGTTCGGGCCTTGTCGTCGCGATAGGCGGGGCTCCGCACCACGGCCGCGTACACCCCGAACGAGGCGTTGTTGACGAAGACGCGCCCCGGTTCCGCCCGCTCCGGCCCTCCCGTGTCGATGCGGCCGAGGTCGACACGCAGTTCGACGCCGTCGGTCAGGGCCTCCAGGCACGCCGAGGGGTCCTGGCGGTCCAGGCCCAGGTCCATGGCGAAGTGGTTGCGGGTGCCCGCGCTGATCACCACGAACGGGAGCCCGTGTTCCGCGGCCACCCCGGCGACCAGGGCCTGCGTGCCGTCGCCGCCCGCCACGCCGAGCAGATCGGCTCCGTCCCGGACGGCGCGGCGGGCCAGCTCGGCCACGTCCTGCGGATGGTCCGGGTCCAGCACGGCCACCTCGGCGCCCAGTGCCCTCGCCTTCTCCACCAGGCCGAACTTCTCCACCTTCCCGCCGCCCGAACGCGGGTTCATGATCAGGAACGGCCGCTCGGGAGGGCGTACCGAGCGCTCCGGCATGCCCTGCTCGGTGTCCTCCACCAGGGCAGCCCTGCCGGCGGACACGGCCAGTGCCCACAGGACGAGGGAGAGCAGGACGACCCACAGCAGCCCGGCGACCGCGTACAGCACCAGCACGGCCAGGGGAGCGGCGACCACGAGAGCCATGGCCAGCGCTCTCCTCCAGCCGGTGTGCGTGAGCATCCACCAGGCCCCGGCCGCGGCGAGTACCACACCGGCCAGTCCGACCGCGACGAGCAGGATGCTGTTCAGCCCGGCGAAGACCACCAGCACCGCCAACGCCGCGGTGCCCGTCAGCAGGGCCAGACGCGCGGTCCAGTGCCTTTCCATGGACAACCTCCCACCGCGTGGTCCACGGCCGGCGAAAGTCCCGACGCCGTACACCGGGTGGGCCGACTCGTCATGGGCACAGACAGCCGAGGGGGACTTCGCTTCAGGCTACGAGCGCTCACCCCGCACGGCATGTCCACCGGGCACGTCCGCCCGGCGCCTGAACCTTGGGTGCGCCTCGGGCCGCGTGTCCACCCGGCTCCTCAACCCTGGGGTGCGGCAACCCGCACGTACGTCCACCCGCCGGTTTCCACCCACGCGGCCTCCGGAGGCCGCGTGGCATCCGTGGAGCCGACCGCTCGGCGGCGGCTCGAATGGCAGGGTCCGGCGGGCACTGGGACCATGGCCCCGGAGGCAAGCCATGACGCCTGATCCGGCGGAGTCCCCCTCGGAGGGGCCGCCACCGAGCGAGGACCGGAGCCGCGGTGACCGGCCCGGCGACGACACGGGCGCGGACGCGTCGCACGGTGGCCCTGGCGAAGCCTCCCCACCTGCCGAGCGCGCCGAGTCTCCCCAAGCCGCCGAACCCGCCGGGGCACCCGAGTCGGAGGCGTCCCCGGCGCCCGCTGCCTCCACGGCAGCCGCACCACCGCCGGGAGCCACACCATCCACGGCAACCACACGGAGCGCCGAGTCCCCCGCGCCTCCCGTCTCCGGGTGGCGGCGGTTCTTCCGGCTCACGCTGCCCGGCTGCTGGGGCGCGCTGATCCTGGCCTGCCTGTCCTTCACCCCGTCCCTGCTTCCCCGGGGCGGCGTACTCCAGGGCCTGATCTGCGGGATCAGCGCGGCCATCGGGTACGGGCTCGGAGTCGTACTGGCGTTCATCTGGCGGGCCTTCGCCGACCGGGGGCCGCGGCGGGCGGCGCGCACCTCCTGGTACGTGCTGCTCGTGTGCGCGGTCCTGCTCTTCGGGCTCTTCTTCGCGCTGGGGCAGTACTGGCAGCACGAGATCAGGCAGTTGATGGGGGTCACGGACTTCAACGTCCACACCGCCGTCGCCTGCCCGTTCGTAGCCGCACTTGTCTTCTGGCTCCTGCTGTTCGCCGGGCGGGGCATCCGCGGTGTGTACCGCTGGGTCGCACGGCTCCTCGGCCGCTGGATCGGCGAGCGCGCCGCGACGGCCGTCGGTTGGCTCCTGGTGGCGGGCCTGGTCTGGTCGGCGTTCACCGGGTTGCTGCTGAACGGTCTCGTCACCGCCGCCAACGAGTCGTTCTCGGTGCGCGACACGCAGACCCCGGAGGGTGTGCACCAGCCGGAGACGAGCCTGCGCTCGGGGGGACCGGACTCGCTCGTGCCGTGGAACTCGCTCGGCAGGGAGGGGCGTGCCTTCATCGGGAGCGGCCCCACGGAGCGGGACATCGGCGCGTTCACCCACCGGCCGGCGCAGGAGCCGATCAGGGCGTACGCGGGGCTGGTGACGTCGGACGACACGGAGACGCGGGCGGCCCGGGCCGTCGCCGACCTGAAGCGGGCGGGCGGGTTCGAACGCGAGAACCTGCTCGTGACGACGACCACGGGCAGCGGCTGGGTCGATCCGGCCGCCGTGGACACCTTCGAGTACCTGAGCGACGGGGACTCGGCCACCGTGGCGATCCAGTACTCGTACCTGCCGTCGTGGCTGTCCTACCTCGTCGACCAGTCCAAGGCGCGTGCCGCCGGCCGTGAACTCTTCGACGCGGTGTACGACACGTGGTCCAAACTGCCCCAGGACCAGCGCCCGCGGCTGTTCGTCGCGGGGGAGAGCCTGGGGTCGTTCGGCGGGGAGGCGGCGTTCAGCGGGGAGTACGACCTGCGCAACCGCACCGCCGGCGCCCTCTTCGCCGGGCCGCCCAACTTCAACACCCTCTTCCGTGAGTTCAGCGACCACCGTGAGGCGGGGAGTCCCGAGATCGAGCCCGTCTACAAGGAGGGGCGTACGGTCCGGTTCACCGACGACCCGGCCACGGGCATGCCGCCGAAGGACCGGCCGTGGGACGGGACGCGGGTGCTCTATCTGATGCACCCGTCCGATCCCATCGTCTGGTGGAGCCCGAGCCTGGCCCTGTCCGAGCCTGACTGGATCGGACAGGCGCCCGGCGGCGACGTCCTGGAGGAGATGGTGTGGCTGCCCTTCGTGACGTTCTGGCAGATCACCGCCGACCTGCCGTTCTCCACGGGCGTACCGGACGGGCACGGACACAAGTACAAGGCGGCCTACGTCGAGGGCTGGAACGCCGTGATGCGTCCCACCGGGTTCACGACCCAGGACCTGGACCGGCTGGAGGACATCATCTGGCCGGGACGGTGAACGTGCCCGTGCCGAGGGACCGGACGACGACGGGCCGCGCGCGGAGCGGGCCCGTGCCGTGCGGCCGGAGGACGACGGGCCGCGCACCTGGACGGGCGCTGCGTCACGACAGCGGACGATCGTGGAGCCCGTCGGGTGTCGAGCCCGACCTACCGGTCACCGGTCAGCGCAGCAGGTGGCCGAAGAGGTAGCCGAGCGCGTTGACCGCCCAGTGCAGGCCCATCGGGGCCAGCAGACTGCCGCTTCGGCGGCGCAGTTCGCAGAACAGGACGCCCGCGGCGCCGGTGAACAGGACCGCTCCCAGGACCGCCAGTGAGGCACCGAGCGCGGACTCCCCGAACACCGAGGTGAGGGCGGGCTTCGCCGTCGAGAGGTGCAGTGAGGGCAGTACGTGCCAGGTGCCGAACAGCAGGCTCGAAACGGCCGTCGCCCACACGGCCCCCCGGGCGCGGCGCACCAGGCCGTAGAGCACGCCGCGGAACGCGATCTCCTCCAGCAGGACCGTGCCGACGGGGACCAGGACGAAGGCGCGCAGGAGGAGATCGCCGCCGGTGAGTTCCTCGTACCGCTGGTCCTCGAAGAGTGTGCGGGTGGCCGGCAGGAGTGCTCCGGCCAGGTAGACGACGGCGACCAGGCCGATCAGGGTCAGCGCCCAGCGGGCACCGCGGGCCCAGGTGCCGGGCCCCAGGCCCGCGTCCTGCCATGTGCCGCCCGCCCAGCGCAGCACGCCGAGCAGCAGCGCGCTGACACCGACGGCGATCACCAGGCCGGGGAGGTCGCCCGAGCGGTGGACGGCCAGGTTGGTGGCTGCCAGGACGGCGACCGTGAGTCCCACGGCCGTCCAGGTGCCGATCGGCCCCGGGCGCCATCCGTGCGGGGGCGGCTCCGGGGCCTCTGCGGTGCTGATGTCGTCAGGCCTCGAACACCTCGCGCAGTTTGGCCTCCTGCTCACTGCTCAGGTTGGAGCGGATCAGCTGGGCGTGACCGGCGGGCAGCGCGTCCTTCACCCGGTCCACGACGGCGTCCTGGGTCAGCAGGAACAGCGCCGAGGTGCCGGGGGTGACCTCGGCCTTCACGGACTCGACGAACTCGTCGTCGATGCCCACGTCGGCGAGGCTCCCGCCGAGGGCCCCGGCCGCCGCGCCGATCGCGGCGCCGAGCAGCGGCACGAAGAAGATCAGGCCGAAGAGCATGCCCCAGAAGGCGCCGGAGAGCGCGCCCACGCCGGTCAGGTTGCGCAGTTCCTTGGTCTTCGGCTTCCTGGCGCCTTCGGGCCAGCTGACGACCTGCGCGTCGATGATCTTCACCAGCTCCTGCTTCTGGAGCTTGAGCAGGGTGTCCTCCGTCGCCCCCGCGCTCTCGGGGGTGTCGAACTTCCAGACGGTGAGGGTGGCCACGGTGTTCCTCCGGTTCTCGGGGCGCGGGCGGTGCTTCGCACGCAGGGGGAGCGACGCACCCGCGGGTGCGTCGGTGGTGGGTGCCCGCGCCGGCTGCTCGACGGCGCGGAGGGGTTCCGCGTACAGGTGGGGTCCGGGACCGCTTGTCGGACCCGGGTCCGGGAACCCAGGGGCGTCGGGCGGGGTCAGGACTTGCTGCGGCTCTCGGCCTCCGCGCGGGCGATCGCCTCGGCCTCCGTCTCGGCCAGCTCGATGGCGATGCCGAACGCCTCGGCCATGTGGCCCGCCGCGGACATCACGCGGGCCGTGCCCACGACCGGGGCGACCGCCACCAGCACGTCCTGCAGTTGCTCGACGGTGAGTTCGGCCTTGATCGCGGGGCCGACATGGGCCAGGTACGAGACGGCCGGGGCGTCCATCGCCACGAGCGCGGCGATACGGGTGAGGATCAGCGTTCTGTCGTCCAGGCCGCACCGCTCGATCGAGTCGACGGTCATGGCGGCGATGGTGTCGAGAACAGGGGTGTCGGACGCGGTTGCCATCTCCGGTGTGCCTCTCTGCCGTACGGAGCCGAGCCGACACCCGCCTGAAACGGTGCAATGCGGTACTTGTCGGCACTTCCCTAAGAGATTAGGTGCCGCTCCCGAGGGGCGCGCGTCGATCTTTGCGGGCTGTTGCCGAGGAGCGAACGGGCGCTGAGTGGCGCTCGGTCCCGGCCGTCTCCCGCCGTTTCGGTCCCGGCCCCCCTCGCCGCCCGGTTCCGCCGTTCCGCCGTCACAGGCTCACAGGGGCGCAGCGTCGCGCCGTTCCGCCGGAGCGGGCGGGTCTGGCGGCCGGGGGCAGCCAGGGCGTGCTCCACAAGGCGGCACGCGCGGCGGACGCAATAGTCCACACGCGGCACGTCATTGTCCACACCCGTCGCCCTAGTCTCACAGCGAGCCGACCGCGCGGCCCCGGCGCACCACCCCGCACAGGTACGTCACTTCTCCAAAACCCCACGGACGGAGATCCACATGCGCAGGACGAGCGCACGGTTCACCCTGGCCGGAACCGCGGCGGCGAGTGCCGTCGCACTGGCTGTCATCGGAGCCACCACGGCGAGCGGTTCCACCGCCGCTCAGTCGGAGCCGGCCGTCGCCGCCGCTGCCGCGCCCATCGGCTTCGGGGCCGGTACGACCGGCGGCGCCGGCGGCAGCACGGTGACCGTCACCAACGCCGCAGCCTTCAAGACCGCGGTGCAGAGCAGCTCGGCCCAGATCGTCCGGGTCAACGGCACCATCGCGCTGACGTCGATGACGAAGGTCGCCTCGAACAAGACCATCGTCGGCGTCGGTACCGCGGGCAGGATCACCGGCAGCGGACTCAACGTCGCCAGCGTGAACAACGTGATCATCCAGAACCTCACGTTCTCCGGGTCCAACGACGACGCCATCAACGTCCAGTACTCGACGAAGGTCTGGATCGACCACAACGACATCTCCGGCGCCAACGACGGGGCCGTCGACATCAAGCGCGCGTCCACGAACATCACGGTGTCCTGGAACCGCACCCACGACCAGGACAAGAACATGCTGCTCGGCCACTCCGACAGCAACTCCAGCGAGGACAGCGGCAAGTTGAAGGTGACCTACGACCACAACTGGTTCGACGGCACCAACCAGCGCAACCCGCGCGTCCGCTTCGGCAACCCGGTCCACGTGCTGAACAACTACTTCAGCGACATCGGCTCCTACGGTGTGGCGTCCACCGAGAACGCGGGCGTCCTGGTGGAGGGGAACTACTTCGAGAACACGGAGGACACCTACCACCTCGGTGAGGGCGACTCCGACGCGGGCTCGCTCGTGGCGAGGAACAACCACCTGGTGAACTCCAGCGCCGGACAGACCGGTGGGTCCGTGGCGTCGATCCCGTACAGCTACACCGCGCAGTCGGCGTCCGGCGTCAAGGCGACCGTGACCGCCGGCGCGGGCGTCGGCAAGATCTGAGCCGCGGCCGGAACAGGGGCAGGGCCGGTGACCGACGTGTCACCGGTCTTGCCCTGCCGTACAGCCTCCCCTACCATGCCCTGGGCCTCGTCGGCACCGCTGCTCCCGGGGCACCCCACGGGTGGCCGAGCGAGGGGGCGCCGATGGACCCGGCTCCGTGCACGGAGGGCGGCGGGCCGCGCGGGCGGGCCCGCCCGCTGACCCTCGGCCTGCTCACCGCGAACATCCACCTCGGCGTCGGGGCCACACTGTGGTCCGGTGCCCGCGCCGCGGCCGAGCGCAACGACGTCAACCTGATCTGCTTTCCCGGCGGGAACCTCCGGCACGGCGACGTGGCCCGCAGCGAGCTGTACGAACTCGCAGGGCCCGCCCGCCTGGACGGCGTCGTCTGCTGGAGTTCCACCCTGGGGCTCCCCGCGAACGGGCCCAGGGCCCGGCGGCTGCTGCGCAGGCTCGCCCACCTTCCCCTGATCAGCCTCAACCAGCCGCTAGGCGACCAGACCGACGTGCTGTCGATCGACTCCCACGCGGGCATGCGCAAACTCGTCGGGCACCTCGTCGTCCAGCACGGCCGCAGGAGGCCGGCCTGCATCCACGGCCCGCTCGCCAACCCGGTCTCGGAGGAGCGCTACCGGGCCTGCGTCGACGCGCTGCGCCACCACGGCATCCGGCACGAACACGTGGGCGCCGCGGTCGACTTCGCCGCACCCGCGGGCGCCTCGGCGATGCGGGTGCTGCTGGAGGCGCGCGGACTGACGCCGGGTGTCGACTTCGACGTGGTGCTCGCCTGCAGCGACGTCCTCGCCGCCGGAGCGCTGCGGTACCTCACCGAACGCGGTATCCGGGTCCCGGAGGACGTCGCGGTCGTCGGCTTCAACGACTCGCCCGAGGCCCGCCTGGGCGACCCGCCCCTCACCTCCGTGGCGCTGCCCTTCGAGGAACTCGGCGCGCTGGCCGTGGACACCCTCGTCGCCCGGCTGTGCGGCACACGGCCGCCGGACCGCACCACCATCCCCGCCACGCTGGTGCCGAGGCGCTCCTGCGGATGCCACCGTCCGACGTCCCACAGTCGCTCGCCCGAGGCTCCGGACACCGCACGCCGGCCCGGGGGATGGGACGCCGTCGACGGCCTCGTGCCGTCGGGAGGTGCCCTGCTCGCCGCCGCCTTCCACGCCGAACTCTCACGCCTGGACGGCGAGTCCGGCCCACCCGGCGCCGCACGAAGCCCTTTCGGCGGCGGACGGAGCCCTCTCGGACGTGGACCGGCTCCCCCCGGCGGCGGGTCGGGTTCCGACACCGGCCGGCCGGGCGACGTCTCCGGAGGTACGGCGGACGACGGCCTCCGGGCGGGCGGCTTCGTCCCCCTCGTGGAGCGACTGCTGCACAGCGGCGCCGGGACGCAGGCCGAAGTCGACCGCTGGCACCAGGCGTTGGAGGACGCGCGCCGCGGGGTCGTCGACACGCTGCCGCACCCGCGGCGCCGGGCGGGCGAGGTGCTGTTCGGGCAGGCCCGGCTCGTCGTGGCGGAGCGGTCACGCGCACTCCTGGAGTACGAACGCTGGTCGCAGACGCAACGAGCGCGCCGATTACGCGAGTTCGGGACCGCACTGACCACGGTGGTGGACCTGGAAGGGCTGTCGGACGTACTGGAACGCCATCTGGGCCAGTCAGGAGTTCCGCACTGCCGGATCGTCCTCTACGACCGGAACGGCGACGCGTCCGCCCCGGCCGCCCTGGGCACGGCCCGCCCCCTGCTCGCCCGCGCGGAGGCGGGACGCGAACCGGGCGCGACGGGACCGCTCGGTAGCCCCGCGTTCTCCCCGGCCCTGCTGCTCCCCGACTCCCTGCTCCCGCGGGGCAACCGCTTCACGCTCGTACTCGAACCCCTGCACATCGGCGAGGAGCACCTGGGCGTGGCCGTCTTCGAGGCGGCCTCGACCGGGGCCGCGTACCACGACGGAGCGCTGTACCGGGAACTCGGCGACCAGATCAGCGCCGCGCTGAAGGGCATCGGGCTCTTCGACGAGGTGCGGCGCGCACGGGACGCCGCCGAGCAGGCCAGCCGGTTCCAGACCCGTCTGCTGACGCACGTCACCGACGAACTGCGGGCTCCGGTGGAGGCCATGCTGCACCGGGCGGGCGACCCGGGGGCGGCCCTCGCGGAGGTCCGGCGTGACGCCGTGCGCGTGCTGCACCTCATGGAGAACCTCCTCGACCTCGCGCGCTCCGAGGCGGGTGAACTCCTGCTGACCAGAAGGCTCGTGGACCCGCTGCCCGCACTCGCGCGGGCGTGCGTCACGTCGGCGGGCGGCCTGCCCGCCGGCCCCGGGTGGCGTCTCGACCTGCCCGCGCGCCTGCCCTCGGTGTGGGTGGACGAGACCAGGTACCGGCAGATCCTCCACAACGTGCTGACCGCGGCGGCGGCCCGCGCGGCGGACACCTCTCCGCGCGTCGCCGCAGCCCTCGGCCCGGGCGGCGTACGGATCACCGTCGTCGTCCCTGACGCCCGCGTCTCGTTCCCCCGGCCCGGGCAGCTCCTGGACGTCGGGGTGACCACGGCACGGCGGCTGGCCATGATGCACGGGGGAGCCCTGACCGTCTCCGAGACGTCCGGCACGGCCGAGTACGTCCTGGAACTCCCACTGCCCTCTCCCGACGGGCAGGCGCACCTGGCCGACGCCGGCGACGCCCCCCTGCTCGTCGTCACGCCCGGGGAACTCGGCGCGGACGTACGGGAGCACGCGGCACGCCACGGCCTGGAGGTGCTGCGGCCCGACGCCGCGTACGACCCCATGCCGTCGATCGTCCGCCGTACTCCGGGCGCCGTCGTCTGGGACGCGCTGCCCGACCGGCCGCAGGAGTGGCGCGCGGTGCAGCGGCTGCACGACCATCCGGCGCTGTGCCACACGCCGTTCGTCCTGTTCGGCGCCGACGGAACCGATCTGCCGCAGGCCCTGCGCGCACTGAGGCCCGACGGGTTCGCCGAGCCCGTGATCGTCGCGGGCGGCTCCCGGGAGTCGCGGGAGTCACTGCGGCGGCTGGCGGAGGCGGCGCTGCCCGACCATCCCGCGCGCGCCTGCGCCGACGCGACGGCACTGCTGGCGCTGGTCGCGGAGGAGACACCGCGGCTCGTGGTGCTGGAGCGGGCCCTGCCCGACCTGCAGGCGCTGGACGTGGTCGACCGGCTGCACGACGGCACGGGCCGCGCACTGTGCCCCGTCGTCATCGCCGACCACGAGGGGATGACGGCCGCCGACGCGCGGCGCGGCCGTCAGCATCCGGCGCTGCTGATGCTGGACATGGACGTGTTCGCGCCCCACGAGGCCGCCGTACTCGTACGCGAACTGGCGGGCCACGACACCCGGTTGCCGCCGCGTACCCGCGACGTCCTGGACGAGGCAATGGTCTTCCTGTACGACCACTGGCGACGGTCGATCTCCCGCTGGCAGGTGGCGCAGGCCGCGGGCGTCAGCCCGGACCATCTCGGCAAGCTCTTCCAGCAGCGGTACGGCCTGACGGTGTGGGAGTACCTGACACGCCTTCGGATCCGGCGCGCGGCCGAACGCCTGAGGTCGAGCGACGACAGTGTGCAGAGTGTCGCGCGTGCCGTCGGCTTCCGCGACCGCGCGTACTTCAGCCGGGTGTTCCGCCGGGTGACCGGTGCCGCCCCGCACCACTACCGCGAGGAGACCGCCGTGGGGGAGGTCCCGAGGGACGCGTCCACGGACCCGGCCGGCCGCTGAGCGGCCGACCCGCCGCCGACCGCCGTCGATACGCGGCCGACCTGCCGATCCGGCCCGGAAGCACCGGACACTCCGACCCGTGAGTGCCGCCGGGCCACCGGACCGGAGAGCCGGGATGCTGCGGGATTGTGCGGACGCGGGCGGCCGTCCGGGCCGCCGGCCCGGCACGCGGTGGGCGGCGCCGACACGCCACAGCCGCGTACCGGTGTGGCGTGCGGCACATTGAGCCACGATTCCGTCACACGGGAGGACGCTGTCCGGTCCTCATTACGGAATCGAAGAATCGAGGTCGACATGCGCGAGATCCTGGTCGTCGGGGGCGGGTACGCGGGCTTCTACACCGCGTGGGGCCTGGAGAAGAGGCTCCGCCCGGACGAGGCGCGGATCACGGTCGTCGACCCCCGCCCCTACATGACCTATCAGCCCTTCCTCCCCGAGGTCATGGCGGGCTCGGTGGAAGCACGGCACGCGGCGGTCTCCCAGCGCCGCCATCTGCGGCGCAGCCGTGTGATCGCGGGAACCGTGACCCGGATCCGGCACGCGGACCGCACCGCCACCGTCCGGCCGGCCGACGGACCCGAGCGCGAACTGCGCTACGACGTCCTCGTGGTCACCGCCGGCGCGGTGACACGGACCTTCCCGGTGCCGGGCCTCACCGAGCAGGCCATCGGCCTGAAGCACGTGGAGGAGGCCGTCGCCGTCCGGGACCGCCTGCTGACCTCCTTCGACCGGGCCGCGCCGCTCAAGCCGGGACCCGAGAGGGAGCGCCTGCTCACGGTGACCTTCGTGGGCGGCGGCTTCTCCGGCGTCGAGGGGTTCGGCGAACTCCTCTCCCTTGCGACCGCGCTGCTCAAGCGCTATCCGGAGATCGCCTTCGAGGAACTGCGCTTCCACCTGGTGGAGGCACGCGACCGCATCCTTCCCGAGGTCACGGACCGCCCCGGCGAGTGGGTCGTGCGCTCGCTGACGGAACGCGGCGCCCAGGTGCACCTCAACACGCAGCTCGTGTCGGCGGTGGACGGTCACGTCGTCCTGTCCGACGGACTCTCCTACGACTCCGGACTGATCGTGTGGACCGCGGGGAACGCCTCCAACCCGGTCGTCCACAACCACACGGACCTGCCCGTCGACGAGCGCGGCCTACTCACCGTACGCGCGGACCTGAGAGTCGGAACCCCGGAGGAGCCGGTGCCCGACGCATGGGCCGCGGGCGACGACGCGGCCGTGCCGGACCTGGCGTCCCCGGTGCCCGGAGCGCGCACGGTGCCCAACGCCCAGCACGCCGTGCGTCAGGGCAAGCTGCTGGCCAGGAACATCGCGGCCACCCTGCACGGCGGGAAGGCCGAGGACTACGTGCACCACGGCCTGGGCGTGGTCGCCACGCTCGGCATGGGCCGGGGCATCTTCCAGTACCGGCGGCTGGTCGTGAAGGGGTTCCCGGCCTGGCTGATGCACCGCGGCTACCACGTCCTCGCCGTTCCCACCTGGGAGCGCAAGGTGCGTGTCCTGGCGGTCTGGCTCACCGCCGCGCTCTTCGGCCGCGACATCGTCTCCCTGGCCTCGGTGCAGGACCCGCGCGCCGCGTTCGTCGCCGCGGGCAGCCCCGAGGCCCCCGGCCACGGCAAGCGGTAGGCCGGGACGTGCGCGGCAGGCCCGGACGAGGAGGCCTGTCCGGGCGGGAGCCGGCGCCCGGGACAGGCGCCGACGCGCGAACGACACGTCCACAGGACCGTGACAGCGGACCGCCCCGGCAACCAGGGGGAGCACCGGCCGCGGCACGGACGCGTACCAGCGGAGGAATCGGCACCATGGAATCGCCACAGCCGCCCACCGGTGCCGACCTGGACCGCGTGGCCGAGTCGTTCGAGCAGCAGCGGTCCCGGCTGTTCGGCATCGCCTACCGCATCCTGGGCAGCGTGACCGAGGCCGAGGACGTCGTCCAGGACGCGTGGCTGCGGTGGCAGGCCACCGACCGGGACGTCGTGAGGGAGCCCGGCGCGTTCCTGACGAGGATGACCACGCGTCTCGCCATCAACGTCGCGCAGTCGGCGCGCGTGCGCCGGGAGACCTACGTGGGCCCGTGGCTGCCCGAGCCGGTGGACACCGGGGCCGATCCGCAGCTGGGCGCGGAACGCGGCGAAGCCCTCGAACTGGCCGTGCTGCTCCTGCTGGAGAGGCTGAATCCGGTCGAGCGCGCGGCCTACGTGCTGCGCGAGGCGTTCCGCTACCCGTACGACCGGATAGCGGACGTGCTGCGGCTCAGCCCCGCCAATACGCGGCAGATCGTCAGCCGGGCGCGCAAGCACCTGTCGGCCGAGCGCCGTGAGCCCGTGGACGCCAAGTGCCACCGCCGGCTGCTGGAGGCCTTCATCACGGCGGCGCGGACCGGTGACGTGGCCGCCCTGGAGAACGTGCTCTCGGCGGGCGTCGTCGCCTACGCGGACGGCAACGGGGTACGCGGGGTCGCACGGACGGTCGTCACGGGGCCGGAGCGGGTCGCTCGGATCAACGCGCACTTCAAGAGGCTCTTCCCCGACGCCGAGTACCACGAGGTCGAGGCCAACGGCCTGCCCGGACTGGTGATCACGAACGACGGCGCCACGATCGCGTTCGTCAGCGCCACCGTGGGACCCGACGGGATCGACGGGCTCTACTGGCTCTTCGCCCCGGACAAACTCCGCGGGTACGAGCGTTCCAGGCGCCGCTCCGCTGCGCGGCGGAGCACCCGCCCGCGGGCCGCGGCGGCCGCGACCCGGTCCGTGCGCCGCCCCGGGGACCAGGAACAGGAAGGGCCGACGGGCACGGCGGAGCCCGGCCTGCCGCACGGACCGGGGGAGTCTCCGCCGCCGAGCGGCACGCCGTCCCCGGGCGGGGAGGGTCCGGCCGACCGGCCGTTGTCAGTGGCGGCTGGGATGCTGCCCGGTATGGATGAGCTGGAATTCATGCGGGGCCGGGTGTACGGAGCCGACCACGAAAACGCCGCTCCTCGTCCCGGGCACGTGTACGCCGAACTGGTCGGGGGCCCGCTGGACGGGCTGCTGCTGGACGTGACCGAGTGGCCCGAAGGACCCCCGGGCGAGGACGTGGCGCTGCCGACGGACATCGGCCGCCACGGACCCGGCGGGCGCGCGCTCTACACACCGAGGGCCGGGGAGGAGCGGTGCTTCGACTGGTCCTGCGACATTCCCTGACGCCGCCTCGGACACAGGCACGTGCATACCGGCGCGGGTATGGCCCCGGCACGGCTGCCGGGTACCGGACACCTGGGCGGCGGGCATGGACGGGGCACGAGGTCCATCCCGTGCCCGCGCCGCCCTTCCTCAGGGGAGGATCGAGTCGATGTAGCCGCCGTCCACCCGAACGGCGCCCCCGGTCGTGGCGGACGCCTGGTCGGAGCTGAGGTACACCACCATGTTGGCGATCTCCTCGGGCTCGATCAGGCGCTGGAGCAGCGACTGCGGGCGGTGCACCCGCATGAACTCCCGCTGGGCCTGGTCCCACGGCAGGTCGCGGTCGACGAGTTGGCGGACGAAGTCCTCGACTCCGGCGGTGTGGGTAGGGCCTGCGATGACGGAGTTCACGGTGACGCCGGTTCCCGCGGCCTGCTTGGCGAAGCCGCGGCCGACCGCGAGCAGGGCGGTCTTCGACATGCCGTAGTGGATCATCTCGGCGGGGATCACGACGGCGGAGTCACTGGCGATGTACTGGACGCGTCCCCAGCCCCGCTCGGTCATCCCGGGCAGGTACATACGGGTGAGGCGCACCGCTGCCAGCACGTTCACCTCGAAGTACCGGCGCCATTCGTCATCGGTGATGGCCAGGGGATGCTCGGCGCCGAAGATGCCGAGGTTGTTGATGAGGATGTCGACGTGCGGCAGGACGCGCCGTGCTTCGGCGGCGCCGTCCTCCGAGGCGACGTCGGCGGCGACCGGCAGGAATTCGCCCTCGGGCGCGTCGGCCCTGAGCCTCTCGACGGACTGCTCGACCCTGCCCGGATCACGTCCGTTGACGCCGACCCGGGCGCCCGCTCGGGCGAGTCCGGTCGCGATGGCGGCTCCGATGCCCTGGGTCGATCCCGTCACCAGCGCGGTCCGTCCCGTGAGGTCCAGGCGCATGTCGTTCCCTTCCTGACGTCGTTCGGCGGCCTCTCGTGCCTAGGGCACTAGTTCTCCCCGAAGCGCGTGATCATGTCCGGAACCCGGCGGGTGGGGCAGTACGGGTGACGGATCCGGCGATGCCGTCGGCCGGAGCCCCGGCAGGTCCGGGTGGTTCCGCAAGGAAGAAATGAGCCAACCCCTGCCACCGAGCGGTTCGCGACTTCCCGGACGGACGCCGGCCTGCTCGGTGAGCGTGCCGCGCAGGGCCGTGCAGAGCCGCCCAGTGGTCCTCCCGGGCGATGGACGCTGGGTCCGGCCTGTCCGGCTCTGATTGAAACCGTTCAATTTGATCTCTCGCGGGTATTCCCCTTCGCGTCAAGCGGCAGCGAATTTCACGCGAACTGCCGAATATTGCTGCACACTCATTGACCCTCACCCCTCACACCCCTACCTTCACCGAGGTGAATCGATTCACAACTTCTCTGTGAGGGGTCGCAATTGATCAGCAGGAGGAACATCCTCGCGGGAGCGGCGGCCACGGTCGCCGCCGCGGCTGCGACGGCCGGACCGGCTCACGCCGTGCCGTCCTCGACGACGGGACAGGCGGCCGGCCGACGGGGCGCCCTGCGCGTCACCGCACCCACCGTCGAGTACGTCCGGCACCCCCTGGGCCTCGACACGCCGCACCCCCGGCTGAGCTGGCCGATGGCATCGGACGAAGCGGGCGCCCGGCAGAGCGCCTATCAGGTCCGCGTCGCGTCCACCGCCGACGGCCTCGCCCGCCCCGACATCTGGGACAGCGGCAGGGTCGCGTCCGCCGAGAGCGTGCTCGTCGCCTACGCCGGACCCCGACTCGCCCCGGGCACCCGGTACTTCTGGTCCGTGAGGGTGTGGGACGCCGACGGCGGTGTGTCGCCCTGGAGCGAGCCGTCGTGGTGGGAGACCGGCCTCATGGAGGACGAGCAGTGGTCCGCGCGATGGATCTCCGCGCCCCCCGTGCTGACCGACGCGCCTTCCCTCGAGGGCAGCGCCTGGATCTGGTACCCCGAGGGAGAACCCGCCAACAGCGCTCCGGCCGCCACCCGTTGGTTCCGCCGCGTCGTCGACGTCCCGGACGGTGTGACGGCCGCGAAGCTGGCGATCAGCGCGGACAACGTCTACACCGTCTCGGTGAACGGCACCGAAGTGGCCCGCACCGACCTGGCGACCGACCACGAGGGCTGGCGGCGACCGGCCGTCGTCGACGTCCGGGCCCAACTGCGCCCCGGCAGGAACGTCCTCGCGGTCTCGGCCACGAACGCCTCCGAGGGGCCCGCCGGACTCGTCGGCGTCCTGACCGTCCACACGGCGTCCGGTGAGCGGCGGACCGTCACCGACGACTCGTGGCGGTCCACGAACAAGGAACCCGGCGACGGCTGGCGCGGAGACGACTTCGACGACAGCGGCTGGCCCGCCGCGAAGGAGGCGGCCGCCTGGGGCGCGGGCCCGTGGGGGAAGGTGGTTCCGGCGACCTTCGCGGCCAACCAGCTGCGGCACGAGTTCAGGCTGCCGCGCAAGAAGGTGGCGCGGGCCCGGCTGTACGCCACGGCTCTCGGGCTGTACGAGGCGCACCTCAACGGCCGCCGCGTGGGCCGCGACCGGCTCGCCCCCGGCTGGACCGACTACCGCGAGCGCGTCCAGTACCAGACCTACGACGTGACCGCGCTCCTGCGGCCGGGCGCCAACGCCGTCGGCGCCCTGGTGGCGCCCGGCTGGTACGCGGGCAACGTCGGTATGTTCGGACCCCACCAGTACGGTGAACGGCCGGCGCTGCTTGCACAGTTGGACATCGAGTACGCCGACGGGACCAGCGAACGCGTCACCTCGGGCACCGGCTGGCGGGCAGCCGCAGGCCCCATCGTCGTCGCAGACCTGCTCAGCGGCGAGACGTACGACGCGCGCCGCGAGACCTCCGGCTGGACGTCACCGGGCTTCGACGACCGGACCTGGCTCGACGTCACCTCCGCGGACGACGCGGCGCCCGCGCACGTCGTGGCGCAACTGGACGGCCCGGTCCGCGTGGCCGAGGAACTCCCCGTCAGGAAGGTGACCGAACCCGCCCCGGGTGTCCACGTCTTCGACCTGGGCCAGAACATGGTGGGCACCGTCCGGCTGCGCGTCTCCGGAGCCGCCGGGACGACCGTCCGACTGCGGCACGCCGAGGTCCTCAACCCCGACGGCACCCTCTACACCGCGAACCTGCGCTCCGCCGCGGCCACGGACACGTACATCCTGAAGGGGCGCGGGGAGGAGACGTACGAACCGCGGTTCACCTTCCACGGCTTCCGCTACGTCGAGGTGACAGGGTTCCCCGGCGTCCCGTCGGCGAAGGCCCTGACCGGCCGCGTCATGCACACCTCCGCCCCCTTCACCCTCGACTTCGAGACCGACGTCCCGATGCTCAACAAGCTGCACAGCAACATCACTTGGGGTCAGCGCGGCAACTTCCTGTCGGTGCCGACGGACACCCCCGCACGCGATGAGCGCCTGGGATGGACGGGTGACATCAACGTCTTCGCACCCACCGCCGCATACACGATGGAATCGGCACGCTTCCTGTCCAAGTGGCTCGTGGACCTGCGCGACGCACAGACCGCGGAGGGAGCCTTCACCGATGTCGCGCCCATGGTGGGCACGGTCGGCAACGGCGTCGCCGGCTGGGGCGACGCGGGAGTCACGGTGCCCTGGGCCCTGTACCAGGCCTACGGCGACCGGCAGGTACTGGAGGACGCCTGGACGTCCATCGGGGCCTGGCTCACGTACTTGGAGAAGAACAGCAGCGGGCTGCTGCGTCCGGCCGGCGGCTACGGCGACTGGCTCAACGTCTCCGACGAGACACCGAAGGACGTCGTCGCCACCGCGTACTTCGCGCACAGCGCGGACCTCGCGGCCCGGATCGCCGACGAGCTCGGCAAGGACCCCGCGCCCCACCGCGACCTCTTCGAGCGCGTGCGCACCGCGTTCCAGAAGGCCTATGTCGGCGGCGACGGCAGGGTGAAGGGCGACACGCAGACGGCGTACGTCCTCGCCCTCTCGATGGACCTGCTGCCCGAGGGCCTCAGAACGGCGGCCGCCGACCGGCTCGTGGCCCTCATCGAGGCCAAGGACTGGCACCTCTCGACGGGCTTCCTCGGCACGCCGCGGCTGCTGCCCGTCCTCACCGACACCGGGCACACCGATGTCGCCCACCGCCTCCTGCAGCAGCGCTCCTTCCCCAGCTGGGGCTACCAGATCGACAAGGGCGCCACCACGATGTGGGAACGCTGGGACTCCATACGGCCCGACGGAAGCTTCCAGACCCCGGACATGAACTCCTTCAACCACTACGCGTACGGCTCGGTCGGCGAGTGGATGTACGCCAACATCGCCGGCATCGCGCCCGGGAGCCCCGGCTACCGGGAGATCGTCGTGCGGCCCCGCCCCGGCGGGGGAGTCACCTCCGCCCGCGCGACGTTCGCCTCCGTCCACGGCCCCATCTCCACACGGTGGCGGCAGCGGTCCGGCGGCTTCGCGCTCACGTGCTCCGTGCCTCCCAACACGAGTGCGGAGGTGTGGATCCCCGCGAAGGACCCGGACGCGGTCACCCACACCCGGGCCGTGCTCCTGCGCGAGGAGGACGGCTGCGCGGTGTACCGGGTCGGCTCGGGAACCCACCGCTTCACCGCCGGCTAGACCGGCCAAGTCCGTTCCGGGAGTGGGGTGCTCCGCGACCGCCGCGGAACACCCCACCACCCGTCTCCGCCGCGCCGGCGGCCGGAAGCGCCGTACCGGCGGGCGCCGGTGGCCGACGTCGTTGTCAGTGGTGTCCGGCATGGTGTGCCTGAGACAGTGGTGGACGACGGACAAGGTGGTCGGATGGCTGGGCACGAGGTCGCGACGGATGCTCTCAAGGTGATCGAGGAGACGGACTGGTCGGGGCTGACACACGCCTACGGCGCCGCCGGGGACACCCCCGCGTTCCTGCTCCAGCTCCTGGACGAGGACCCCGAGACGCAGGCCGAGGCGCTGGGCATGCTGGAGATGTCGGTACTGCACCAGGGATCGCTGTACGACGCCACGGCCCCGGCCGCCCGGTTCATGGCGGCCGTCCTGCCCCACCCGCGCACCCTGGCCGAACACGAGAGCTACTTCCCCTGGGACGACCGTCCCCGGCCGCTGCGCGCCGCCCTCATCGACTTCCTCGCCGAGGTCGCCGAATCCGCGGCCTACGACGGCGATCCGGACTCCGACGACGACGCCGCCGCCGACTCCGACGCTGACCCTGACGCCGATGAGGCGTACGACGACGAGGCGGACGCGATCGAGGCGTGCCTCGCCGTCCGCCCCACGCTGTTCCAGGCCGTCGTCCCCTTCCTCGACGACGATCATCCGGAGGTACGGGAAGCCGCCCTGGGAGCGGTCTCCCACCTGCTCAAGGCGCCGGAACTCGCCGAGGCCGTACCGGCCGCGTCCCGCCGACTGCATTCCACCCTGGCCGACACCACCCGCGAGCGCCGGGAGCGGGCCGCCGCGGCCCTGACCCTGGGCACCTGGGGCCAGGACACCACCGCCCACCTCACGGACGCCGACCCTGCCGTACGGGTCTGCGCGGCCCTCGCGGACGGTGCCGCGGGCGACCCCCGGGCGACCGCCGTCCTCCTCGACGCGCTGAGCCGACCCGCGGAGGCGGACCGCTGGTTCCCCGAACCGCTCCCGCAGTTCGACGGCTGGTTCCGCTTCACCCTGCTGCGGATCCTCCTGAAGCGCGTGGAGTCCTACGAGGAGGCCGCGCCGGCCGCGCTCGCGTTGATCCCCCTCGCCAGTGACTACACCGTCGACCAGGACTGGGGCCCACTGCTGGCCAAGGCGTTCCCCGGCGGCCGCGAACCGGGTTCCGACCTCACCCCCGCCCAGCGCGACCTCCTCCACGCGCTGGCCGAAAACGACGCCTGCTGGGGAAACATAGGCAACAAGTACTCATGGCTCCGCGACGCCGGTCTGCCCCAGAAACGCGAGGAGCTGCGGAGTCTGCTGTGACGTCCCACGCAGCGCCGGACCCGGACAGCGCACCGACTACTCGCGGCCCGTACGGCGACGCTAATATCCGGCCATGTCCGAACCAGCCTCGAAGCGTCTCCTCCGGGACGACGCGCGCACCCGGCGTGTGGCCGTCCACGAGACCGTCACACTCTCGATCCACAGCGCCGAGGCACTCCTGCGCACCCTCCGCGCCGGGGAGACAGTGCTGGCCCTGTACCACCAAGGAATGGGGTACGCGGCGCTGACCGACCACGCCCTGCTCCTCCTGGGCGGGGATCCGGCCGTGCGGGTTCCGAAGCCGTTGACGATCCTCCGTCCCGCGCACGGAGCCCGACAGGCCGTCGACGTATGGGCGGACGGTCGGAGCGTGAGCCTTCGGGGGTCGCGCTTCGACCCGTCCGGCGAACTGCTCGTCAAGGCCGGCGGACGGGCGCCCGACCCACTGGCCATGGACGCGCGCACGGCCGGGGTCGCGGACCGCGAGAGCGTCTCCATTCCGGCCGACCACAAGCAGGCGCTCCTCGACGAGTTGGACGCCGACGAGTCGGTCCGCTCCCTCTACCGGGACGGATTCGGCCACGCCGCGCTCACGGAGAAGGGCCTCGTCCTGCTGGGCGGTGCCGTCGCACCGAAGATGACCCGCGCGCCCAAGCCCCTGCGCATCCTGCGGGGGTCGCACGGCCTGCTGGACTCCGTGCTGGTCCTGGTCGACGGGAAGCCGCACAAACTGCACGGGTCGAAGACCGACCCCAAGGGCGCGTTCCTGGAGGCCGAGGGCGAGCTGCTCGCCCCGGACTCCCCGCTGCGCCCCCGCGGCCGCACACGATGGTCGGCCTGGATGCGCAGACGCCCCGTGCTCACGTTCCTCATCGCGTCCGGGCTCCTCGGTGCCGGCCTCGGCGCGGGGCTCGGCGGCGCGGAGAAGCCGATCGACGACGCGGCGGGGCACACCGTCGCCGTACCGGACTTCGACGGCGCCTATCTGACCGCCGCGGCCAAGGAGTCACGGCTCCAGCCGTGGGGGTCGGTGACGGTGGCCGACGCCTCCGCCGCCGCGCGGCCGGTCGCAGCCACCGCGCCCGGATGGCAGGTCTGCTTCCAGACCCCCACCCGCGGGAAGAACGTCCGCCCGTCCGGCACGAAACTGACCCTGTACGTGGTCCCCGCACTGGAGAAGTGCCCGACCCGGCTGCACGGCCCGCGCCGGATTGTCATGCCCGACCTGGTGGGAGCGCGGTTCGACCACGCGACCCGGTCCCTGCGCGAACTGGGGCTCGACAGCACTGCCCCCTTCCACGCCTACACCGGGAAGCCCCTGGACGAGGAGATGCGGAATCCGGCCGAGTGGCAGGTGTGCCGGCAGACGCCGGTACCGGACACCACTGTCTCGACCGCGACCCGGGTCGACCTGTGGCTGATCGGCTCCGGCGCGCCCTGCGACGAACCGAGCCCGACTCCCAGCCCGACGCGGAAGCCGAAACCGAAACCGAAGCCGGAACCGCGTCCCGAGCCCACGTACGGCACCACGTCGGGCGGCGGTTCCACCGGTGGCGGTTCGACGGGTGGCGGCACCGGCGGCGGATCGGGCGGCGGTACGGGCGGTGAACCCGGAGTGCAGTTCGGGCAGCACTGCTCACCCGTGGGCAGCATCGCGACGACCACCGACGGCCGTCCGGCGAAGTGCTTCATGGGCAAGGACGGCCGACCCCGATGGGGGTACAACTCCAACTAGTAGTACTTCGTTAGGTCTTTTCGTTGATGCTGATCAAGAGCATCGTGGCCTTGTGGATGCACATGAAGTGAACCGACTACGGGCGGCGTTGGCGATGTTCGTGGCGGATGCCTTCGCCTCGGTGCCGCGCAGGGATCAGCGGGCGAAGGGTGAGTGCTATCTGCGAGGGCTGATGCTCGACGGGCGGCGCAAGTCGATCCAGCCGATGGCCGGGCGTCTGCCGGACGGGAACATGCAGGCCCTGCAGCAGTTCGTGAGCCAGTCGCCGTGGGATCCGGTGCCGGTCAGGCGGCGGATCGCCGAGAGGCTGTCCGAGGTCGTCAGGCCCGAGGTGTGGGTGGTCGACGACGTGTCGTTCCCCAAGTGCGGCACGGCGTCGGTCGGGGTGGCCCGCCAGTACTGCGGAGCGGTCGGCAAACGGGCGAACTGCCAGGTCGCCGTCAGTGTCCATGCCGCCACCGACACCGCATCGTGCCCGTTGGACTGGCAGTTGTATCTGCCGCGGGAGTGGACGGACGAGCCGGGCCGCTGCCGCAGGGCAGGGGTTCCCGAGGACGTGGTGCACCAGGAGAAGTGGCGCCTGGCACTCGGCCTGCTGGACACACTCGCCCAGTGGCAGTTGCAGACCCCGGTCGTGGTCGCCGATGCCGGCTACGGCGTCAGCACCCTGTTCCGGCTCGGTCTCGAGGAGCGAGGGCTGTCCTATGTCCTGGCCCTGCAGGGGAAGGAAGTCGCTCATGCGGAGGATGCCGAGCCGCACCTGCCTGCTTACGGGGGACTCGGGCCGCCCACCCTTCCCCGTTACCGCACCCCGCCGCGAGCCCTCTCCGCCCTCGCGGCGGAGGCGGGTGAGGAGCGGTTCACCGAGGTGACCTGGCGGCAGGGCAGCAAAGGCCCGATGACCTCACGGTTTGCGGTGCTGGCAGTGCGGCCCGCAGGCAGGCAGTCCCTGGCGGCCGCTCAGGAGGCGGGCGGCGGCCGCAGCCGATGGGACGGCGTCCTGCCCACCCGGACCCTGCTGGTCGAATGGCCGGACGGCCAGGACGCACCGACGGGCTACTGGATATCGAACCTCCCCGCCACCACACCGGCCGCCAGCCTGGTGCGGTGGGCGAAGATGCGCTGGAGGGTCGAACACGACTACCGCGAGCTCAAGCACGGCCTGGGCCTGGACCACTTCGAGGGTCGCACCTGGCGGGGCTGGCACCACCACGTCACCCTCGTCACCGCAGCCCAGGCGTTCCTCACCCTCCGCCGGCTCGACCCAAAAGTCCAGGCACCGGTCCGAGCCTCTACCAGACCCTCGACGCACTCCAAGACCTGCTGAAGTGCTGGACCGGCAACTGCACCACCTGCGGCCGCCCCCTCAACACCAGCAGAACCAGAACCCGAACCTAACGAAGTACTACTAGGCCGTTTCTTTCGGATCAGTCAGTGGACCGGGTATGAGGTGAGAGGGACGGGCTGGGGCCGGAATCTGCGAGGGAACCTCCTTGCGGTTCCGGGCGTCTGATTATGAGAAAGTGATCACGGGGCGCATACGGGGGTAGTGGTATGGCGATCACACTGGCCGAGGAGATCATGCTGCTGTCTCTGGACGATGAGTCCGGGTCGGCGAAGCAGCGGCAGGCGGCTGGGTGGGCGGTGTCGGGCGGGATTCTGCTCGAACTGGTGCTGGCCGGGCGGGTGTCCGTCGCGGGCAAGTACCTCGAACTGACAGACACGACGCCGACCGGGGACCAGTTGCTGGACAGCCGGACGGCACTGATCGAGACGTGGCTGGGCGGTCGCAAGAAGCGCCGGGTGACGGAGTGGCTGACGAAGGACCAGGCCAAGGCCGTCGGTGCGGCTCTGGAGAGCCTGTGCACGCGCGGAGTGGTCGTCGAGGAGAAGCACAGGGCACTCGGCGTGTTCCCCATACGCCGCTATCCCGAGGCCGACGGCGCCGTCGAGGCTGAGTTGCGGGAACGGCTCCGCGCCGTCGTACTGGACGGTGCCGAGCCGGACACCCGGACGGCGGGCCTGATCTCTCTGATCCACTCCGCCAAGCTGCACCGCCTGGCCTTTCCCGACAGCCCGCGCAAGCAGGTCGCCGGGCGGATGGCGGAGGTGGCCGCCGGGCAATGGGCGGCCGAGAGCGTCCACGTTGCCATCCGCGACATGCAGGCGGCGATGGTCGCAGTCACCGTGGTCACGGCCGCCACGGCCGTGAGTTAGACCATTCCATCCCACGTCGGCGAAGACGGGTGCGGATCGCTCGGGACGAGTACGTCTTGTCGGCCCAGGACCACGTCCGGCGTGATCCAGCGGCTACCGGTACCTGCGCCCCGGTGAATCCCTCGAATCCCGCTGAACCGCTCCCGGCGCAGAGGGCGTCTCCAGGACTGTGACGCGATCCTGCTGATTGACTGGAGTCCCGCCAAGTCCGCTTCCGTCCAACGGGGTTGCGGTCTTGGCGCGCGGTCCTCCGCCGGGCAGGCTTGCTTCGGAGGGTGTGTCGTCGGGGAGGGGTGTTGCGGCATGCGGCAAACGACGTTCGGCTTCGGCGAACGGCTGGCGACAACAGCCTTTCTCTCGACATGGCTCGGCCTCGTCGCCGGCTATCTCACCTGGTCGGCCGATCTGATCCTCGGCAGCGGCGGGGTCTCCTGGGGGCTGGTCTGGACACTGGGCCTGGTGGCGACAGCCGGGGCCTTCGCCCTCATCTGGCGCAACCTGGAGGGGCCGGCCGCGAGGGGTTCCGACTCCGGGGCGGAGTACGACGCAGGAATGAACCACGACTCCGACTGACGTCGTCCCGAACGCGCGCCCCGAGAGTCGACCCGGGCAACACCACGCGCTCGCACGGGTGTTGGGTTGGCGCCGCGCCGGCTCGTCCAGACCGGAATCCCGCGGAGCCGCCACCCCGGGCGGCACGAAGATCGCGCGACTGCGTAGGGTGGAGCGGGGCCGGGGCGGCGGAAGGTTCCGGTGCCGCGCCCCCGAGTCGACCGTGAAGCAGGGGGAGCCGGCAGTCCGATAACCCAGATACTCTTCGCCGGTGCGATAGGCCTGTTCCTGACCCTGGCGGGCACCCCGCTCCTCATCAAGGTGCTGGCCCGCAAGGGGTACGGGCAGTTCATCCGGGACGACGGCCCGCGTGGCCATCTCGGCAAGCGCGGTACACCCACGATGGGCGGCATCGCCTTCATCCTGGCCACGCTGCTCGCGTACGCGGGAGCCAAGGTCATCACAGGCGAGAGCGCGACCTACCCGGGCCTGCTGGTGCTGTTCCTGATGGCGGGCATGGGCGTCGTCGGATTCCTCGACGACTACATCAAGATCGTGAAGCGGCGTTCGCTGGGTCTGCGGGCCGGGGCGAAGATGTCCGGCCAACTGGTCGTGGGCGTGCTGTTCGCGGTTCTGGCCGTCCAGTTCGAGGACGAACGCGGCCAGACCCCGGCCTCGCTGAGGCTGTCGTTCGTCACCGACTTCGGCTGGACCATCGGCCCGGTGCTGTTCGTCGTCTGGGCACTCTTCATGGTTCTGGCGATGTCGAACGGAGTGAACCTGACGGACGGTCTGGACGGCCTCGCCACCGGTGCCTCGGTCATGGTCTTCGGCGGATACACCTTCATCGGCCTGTGGCAGTTCCAGAACTGGTGCGGCCGCGCGACGGACCTCGTGAACCCCTCCTCGTGCATGGAGGTCCGCGATCCGCTCGACCTCGCCGTCGTCGCCTCCGCCCTGATGGGGGCCTGCTTCGGCTTCCTCTGGTGGAACACGTCACCGGCCAAGATCTTCATGGGGGACACGGGCTCACTTGCCCTCGGAGGCGCCCTGGCGGGCCTCGCCATCTGCTCCCGTACGGAACTCCTGCTCGCGCTGCTGGGCGGCCTGTTCGTCCTGATCACGCTGTCGGTCGTCATCCAGGTCGGCTCGTTCAGGACGACCGGCAGGCGGGTCTTCCGGATGGCTCCCCTGCAGCACCACTTCGAACTGAAGGGCTGGTCGGAGGTCCTTGTCGTGGTGCGGTTCTGGACCATCCAGGGCGTCTGCGTCATCGTCGGCCTCGGCGTGTTCTACGCGGGCTGGGCGACGGGCTGAGCCGAGTGCCCCGGCCGGTCGTCCCACCCCGGCCGGGCAAGCCGCGCGACCACCGCCCCAGTGGGCGGTGGGGTGTTGTGCGCCGGCCTCGTGAGGGTGCTCAGGCCGCCGCGCGCCGCCTCCTGATCGGTTCACCCACCCGGTGCATGTGGGCGAGCGCCTCCCGGTAGGACCTGACGAGACCCGTCTCGTGGTACGGAACCCCGATTTCCGCGCAGTACGCCCGCACCAGGACCCGGGCCCGGCGCAGATGCACGGTCGGCATGCTCGGGAACAGGTGGTGTTCTATCTGGTAGTTGAGGCCGCCCAGCAGTACGTCGGTGACCGGGCCCCCGCGAACGTTGCGCGAGGTCAGTACCTGGCGGCGCAGGAAGTCGGGCCGGTCTCCGCCGGTGAACGTCGGCATGCCTTTGTGGTTGGGCGCGAACAGGCAGCCCAGGTAGACGCCGAACAGGCACTGGTTCACCAGCAGGAAGGCGACCGCCTTGCCCGGGGGAAGCACCAGGAACAGCGTGGACAGGAACGCCGCGAAGTGTGCGCACATCAGTGCGGCTTCCAGCGGCTTCCGCTTCAACGACGGCGAGCGCAGTGCCCGCAGGCTCGACACATGGAGGTTGAAGCCCTCCAGCGTGAGCAGCGGGAAGAACAGGAACGCCTGGTGGCCGCCGATGAGCCGGGCAACACCTCGGCTGCTACGTGCCTGGTCGGCGGACCAGACCAGGATGTCGGGGGAGACATCGGGATCCAGTTCCTCGTGGTTGGGGTTCGCGTGGTGGCGGGTGTGCTTGTTCGTCCACCAGCCGTAACTCATGCCGATGGCGAGGTTTCCGAAGAGCCGTCCGGCCAGCTCGCTGGGGCGGCGGTGGGCGAACACCTGCCGGTGTGCGAGGTCGTGCGTGATCAGCCCGATCTGGCCGAAGA
Organism: Streptomyces fructofermentans; assembly: GCF_014651055.1. Classification (GTDB taxonomy): domain Bacteria; phylum Actinomycetota; class Actinomycetes; order Streptomycetales; family Streptomycetaceae; genus Streptomyces; species Streptomyces fructofermentans. The sequence goes on along the minus strand of NZ_BMWD01000022.1, from coordinate 57,074 downwards.
CCAGGGCGAGGAACGCGGCGACACCCAGTTGCCACCAGCTGTCGCCCAGAGCGAGGAAGACGCCCCAGCCGGTCGCCAGCAACGCGGTCACCAGGCCCAGCCGCAACGCGTAGTAGCCCGGACGCCTGTCCAGGAGACCCGCGTCGTTGATCTGCCGGGCGAGCCGGGCGAAGTCGCTGCCGGCCCCGGCGCCGGGCGCGGCCCCGGCCTCTGGCGTGCGGCCCGGACCCGCACTTGCCTCGGGGCACGGGGGTTCGAGGACCGCGGCGGCTCGCGCCTCGGAGAGCGTGTCGGTGGTGGATGTCGTCATACGGCCGAGTCTGGTGATCACCAGAGCCCGGGGACAGCCTGCTGGGCCCCGGGTGCGGGTGGGTGCTACCTGCACCCACCCACCGGGGGTTTTCACCCCCCCCAGGGGGCGCTGACCGGGACCGTCACCCCGGGGCGGGCTTCCCCGACCGGGTTCCGCCGGGCATCGGCCACGACCGGCTCACCCGTGCGGGAGCCGGGGTGGTACCTCAGGCGGCCCGGGCGTGCGGAAGCCCGGGCGGCCCTTCCGGGTCACCCGGGCCGGCGTTCCGGACTCATTCGCCCGCTGCCACGTACCGGCTGTCCTCGCTGGTTGCCGATTCCTGTCCCGACAGGTTGACCTTCACCCCGGCCGGCTCCAGGGTCTCGCGCACACGGCCCATCATCGCGTCCGAGAGGTAGTGGTGGTCGAGGTCGAGCTCCTCCAAGTGGGTCAGGGGCTGGCCGCCGAGGAGGGCTTCCGCGCCGGTGTCGCCGAGGGTGCCCAGGCCGAGGTGGAGCGAGGAGAGCCGGGCGACCACGGGAGCGCCGGCCACCGCGGCGGCGACCTCGTCCTGGATGTCGCTGTTCTTGAGTCCGAGGTGCCGCAGGGCCGGCAGTCCGGTGCCCTGGAGGATGGGAGCGAGGTCGTCGACGGTGGTGCTCCGGCCGTACCACTCGGCTCCGAGCCACAGGTCGAGGCGTTCGAGGCGGGGCAGGTCGCAGGCCGCCAGGCCCTGGACGACCTCCCGGGGGAGTCCGCCGTTCTCGAAGCGGAGGATGCGCAGGTTCTCGTGGCGCAGCGGCGAGAACCGCAGCCCCGGTTCGTCGCCGAAGCCGCCGTTGGACCCCCGTACCGCGAGTTCCTCCAGACGGGGGTAGGCGGCCAGTACCGGTGCCACGTCGTTCTGCACGATCCAGGACAGCTCGGATTCCTCGAAGTTGAGATCGGCGAGGTAGAGCGCCCTGAGTCCGGTCAGCCGGCCGGCGGCGGCCACGAGTCGCGCGGTGGTCTCGTCGGGGCTGGCGGCGTCCTCGGTGCCGTAGGCGCCCGCGCCCAGCACCAGCGCCCGCACCCGTGTGGCATCCACCGTGTCGAGGAAGCGATCCCAGCAGTCGTCGAAGGCCTCGTCCTCACTGATGAACGGGTCCCTGGACAGTTTCCAGGCGACCGTCTCCACTTCCGGTAAGGGGCTGTTCTCCGTCCCGGGCCGGGGGAATTCGTGGACGGGCAGACCGTGCAGTTCTTCTATGTGCCCAATGGTCAAGGAAAGAGCCTTCCGCACTCGGACCGCGGCCGGCGAGGCGCCGTCGGCGCCAACGTCGGCCCGTGAGGCGCCCTTTCTACCAACGGCCACCGACATCGCGAGCGGCGGCCCCGGCCATCGCGGTCGAAGGGCCTTGGACCTGCGTCCGGTTGCCGGGGCCGCATCGGCGAAGCGGGTACGGGGCATTGGGGAGACCAGCGTCAACCGCTGGGGTGGGAACGACGCGGCGGTCATCGGATCCGTGAGCGGCAGGAGAGCATCGGCATCTGCGCGGTGGCGTCCTTCAGCCTTCTGCCGCGGGAGCAGCCCGACTGGCCCAAGGGTATCGGGCTGTCGGTAATACGTACTGTTCGGCTGCTTTCTGACGCATGTTCTAAAAACAGGGATTCTTGTCTGTTACGCATTTCGTCCCATCGGGGCGGGGTGCGGTGGGGGTGGCTTTCCGGGTGGGGTAAGCGGTTGTGGGGTTGGGGTTGCGGGGTGGGTGTAGTGGCCGTGTAACCCGGAGTAGTGGTGGGTGGGGGTGGTGGGTGGGGGTGGTGGTTCGTCACTGAAATGTCCGCATACGGTAACTGCAAGTGGGACATGTCGTGCGGGGGCGGGGTGGTGGCGGAGGCTGTGGGTCCTCGGCACGAAGCCGGGGTTCGCACATCGCCTGCTGTACTGCCGCCGGTCAGGGCCGGGGGCGGGTGTGGTGGGCCAGTACCTGGAGGACGGTTCCATGTCTTCTCGTTCCATCCGTCGTTCGGTGGCCGTGACGCTCGCGGTGGGTGCCGTGGTGGGGGCGGCGGCGCTGCCGGCGACCGCCGCCGACGGTCCCGGTCGTGACCGCGACCGTGACCGTTCGCGTGTGGTGATCAGTGCGGTGCAGTACGACTCGCCGGGCTTCGACAACGGTTCGAACCGTTCGCTGAACCGTGAGTGGGTGGACGTCACCAACCGGGGTCGGCACGCGGTGAACCTGAGCGGGTGGAAGCTGTCGGACCGGGCGGGGCACACGTTCACGTTCCGTCACTTCCGGCTGGACGGCCGGTCCACGGTCCGTGTCCACACCGGGGTCGGCCGTGACACGCATCGTGACGTGTTCCAGGACCGCCGCACCTATGTGTGGGACAACCGGTCGGGCACCGCGACGCTCACCAACCAGCGGGGCCGGTTCGTCGACGACGCCTCGTGGGGCCGCCACGGCCGTCCGGGCGACGGACGCGGTCACGACGGCCGCGGCAACGACCGCCCCGGCAACCGCCACTGACCCACCGCATCACCCCGGCTGACGTGCGGTGTGCCGACCGAACCGGCACACCGCACCGTCATGTCCGCACCCGCACGACAAGCCCGGGGATGCTCCTGGTCAGCCGTCCGTCCTGTCGGCCCTGTCGTCAGCCACGTCAGGGGCCTGGCGTCGGCGCAGGCCTCAAGCGGTAGGGGCGACCGAGGTGTAGAAGACCGAGGAACCCTGCTTGGTGCGCTGGGCACGGCTCTTGGCGACCAGTCCCTCCAGGGTGGTGCGTACGACCGTGGTCTTGATGGTCCGGTCGGGGTGGGCGTCGGTGAGCGCCGCGGTGATCTCGGCGGCGGAGCGCGGCTCGTTCGCCGGGCCCAGGTGGCTGCGGACGAGTTCGACGAGCGTCGGCCGGGTGCCCGACGACGACTCGGTCGCGCTGTCGTCCTCCTTGGCCGGAGCCTCAGGAGCGGCCTGAGCCTCCGGAGCGGTTGTCGAGGTGGTCGCCGCGACGGAAGCCGGCCTCTTCGAGGTGGCGGACACTTTCTTCGGCCTGGCCTTCGGTGACTTGGAGGTCGCCTGCGCGGGCACGGCCGCCGGACCGGGGGAGTCGGCCGGGAGTGATCCGCCCAGCGCCTCCCGCATGGTCAGCAGCACGGCCTGGTCCCGCCGCAGTGTCAGCAACTGCTCCTGGAGGGCTTCGAGATCCGCGGTGACGCGAGCCTGCTCGGTGGTGTTCCGCTCCAGGTCGCCCGTCACCTGGGCGATGTACTGGGAAGCGAGTTCGGTTGCTGTCGAGTTCACGTCGGACATGGAGGATGCCTCTCTGCGTGCACGGGTGACAAGTCGATGCATCACGGCGTCCGCGTACGGGTTGAGGGGCGCGTGCTCGTCGTGTCGTCCCGCTGGGCACAACTGCCGCGATCTGCGGCCGTTCAGGGATAGTACGCACGAGTGGAACCGAATGTTCCTGCGCCGAGTCAACTCTTTGTCCGTTTCACGCCCTCCAGGTCGGTGTGCACCCGGCCCTTCCCCTCGCCGGACGGCTTCGGGACACTGGCAGCCACTGAGGCCCTGAGCAGCGGCGTTCAGGTGATACGGACGGCACGGAAGCACGGCGACGGCCCAGTGCCGATCCGCCGGTGTTGTATGGGCTCACGTACAACCGGAGCGAGGGACATGGCCAACGACACCGAGGACGCACGCCCCCCTGACTCACTGAAGGCCAACGCGATCGGATTCGTCGACGCGCTCGTCATCGGACTCAACGCGACCTCCCCGGCGTACTCGCTGGCCGCGGTCATCGGTCCGATCGTGGCGCTCGTCGGTGTCTACGCCCCCGGCGTCATGATCGCGTCGTTCGTGCCGATGCTGATGATCGCCTCGGCGTTCTACTACCTCAACAAGGTCGACCAGGACTGCGGCACGACCTTCTCCTGGGTGACCCGCGCCATGGGCCCCTGGGCCGGGTGGCTCGGCGGCTGGGCCATCGCCATGACCGGTGTCCTGGTGGTCGGATCGCTGGCGGACGTGGCCGTGAGCTTCGCGCTGCTGGCCGTCGGCCTGGACAGCTGGGTCGAGAACGAGTTCGTACGCCAGTTGCTCGCGGTCCTGCTGATCATCGTGATGACGGCCGTGTGCGTCATCGGCACCGAGGTGTCGTCCAAGGTCCAGAACGTGCTGATCCTGGCCCAGGTCGCCTGCCTGCTCATCTTCGTCGCGGTGGCGCTCTACCGCGTGTACGCGGGCACCGCCATGTCCGACTCCGTCGAACCGTCGATCAGCTGGCTCAACCCCTTCGGGTCCGGCGGCTCGACACTGACCGGAGCCCTGCTGCTGGGTGTGTTCATCTACTGGGGCTGGGAGTCGGCGGTCAACCTCACCGAGGAGGTCGAGGACTCGGCCACCGCACCGGGCAAGGCGGGTGTCTGGTCGACGGTCGTCCTGCTGATCACCTACGTGTCGGTCGGCATCGCCGTCGTCGCGTACGCCGGTGTCACCTTCCTCGCCGAGAACGCGGGCGAGGAGGAGTACGTCTTCGCCCTGCTGGCCGACGAGGTGATGGGCAGCTGGGACTGGGTGGTGCTGCTGGCCGTGTCCACGTCCGCACTCGCGTCGACGCAGACGACGATCATTCCGGCGTCGCGCACCGCGCTGTCCATGGCCCGCAGGCAGGCACTGCCCACCCACTTTGCGCACATCCACCCGCGATTCCGCACACCCGACGTGAGCACCTGGTGGGTCGCCGCCATCGCGATCGGCTGGTACATCGTCGTCAACCAGATCAGCAGCAACGCCCTGTTCGACTCGCTCACCGCGCTGTCGCTGCTGATCGGCTTCTACTACGCGCTCACGGGCGTGGCCTGCGCCGTCTACTACCGGCGCCATCTGACGGAGAGCCTCCGCTTCTTCCTCCTGATCGGGCTCGGCCCGCTCGTCGGCGCGGGACTGCTGGCCTGGCTCCTGGTGGAATCGGTCTCCGACATGTCCGATCCCGCGAACTCCTACAGCGGGGTCTCGTGGTTCGGGCTCGGTCCGCCCCTCGTGATCGGGATCGGTATCGCCTTGACCGGGGTGGTCCTCATGGTCGTCCGGCGTTTCGTCGCACCCTCCTTCTGGTCGGAGCGCCCCGGCGTCGCCGATCCCGATCTGGTCCACGGCAAGGAGTCCTGAGATGTCGATCGTCCTCGGGTACGACGAATCACCGGGTGCGAGACGGGCGTTGAGCGTGGCGATCGAGGTGGCGGCCTCGTTCGGGGAGCCGCTCGTGCTGGTCTACGGGGCTGCCGCTCCGGGGTCCCTCGGCGAGGAGTACCAGGCGCACCGGGACGCCCTTCACCAGGCCGGACGTGTCGCACTCGACCACGCGCTCCAGGAGGCCGAGCAGGCCGGGGTGCCCGCGACGGTGGAGATCATCGACCGGAAACCGGCACAGGCGCTCATCGACGCGGCCTCACGTCATGACGCCCGTTTCATCGTCGTGGGCACATGGGGCGAGAGCCCGATGCGCGGGGTTCTCCTGGGCTCCACCCCGCACAAACTCCTGCACCTGTCGAGCACCCCGGTCCTCTGCGTCCCGATCGAGCACTGAACACGAAGGGCTGACTGCCGCACGGGACATGACGGCCCGTGCGGCAGTGAGTTGTCCGCGGCGCCGACTCGTACGGCGCGCCGCGGCCGGCCCGTCCTGCGCAGTCCTACGGGGCAGCCGTGTACGGGTGGTCGCGGCGGGCGTCGCGGAGGAGCGAGCCCCACCACAGGAGTTGGTCCAGGAGCACCTTCGCGGCGGCGTCCGGGCCTTCGGGGTCCTTGAGGCGCCCGTCGGGGCCGAACAGCTCGTAGTAGCGGGGGAATGAGACGTAGTCGCGCACTGTGTGGGCGTGCAACTCGTTGAAGACCTGGCGCAGTTGCTCGATCGCCAGGAGTCCGCCGCTCGCCCCGCTGTACCCGACGAAGCCGATCGGCTTCGCCTGCCACTCCGTGTAGTGCCAGTCGACGGCGGCCTTGAGCGAGGCCGGGAAGCTGCGGTTGTACTCGGGGGTCACGACGACGAACGCGTCGGCCGCCCCGAGCCGCCGGGTGAGGTCCGCCATCGTGGCCGGACGGGCCATGTCGGGCTCCATGGCCGGCGGCACGGGTGGCAGTTCGAGGGGCAGCGGTGTGTCCGCCAGGTCGACGAGGTCCACGGAGAACAGACCGTGCCGCTCGGCCTGCTCGACGAACCAGTCGGCCACCACCGGGGCGAACCGGCCCTCCCTGACACTGCCGACGACCACCGCGAGTGTGAGGTTGCTGCTGGGCATGGCTGAACTCCTTGTCCGACATCAGGGGGCGGCCGAAGTGGGCCGCGTCCCGTCAACCTGCCGGGCGGCACGGCGGCGAGGAAGGCCGAGCCGATGCTGGTAGGGACAGGGCCACGACAGAGTGCACCGCCGCTGCTACGTTCACCGGGTGAGCGACAACGAGTTGGGCATGTTCCTGCGCATCCGCCGGGAGGGCGTGACTCCCGCGGACGTGGGCCTGCCCACCGGACCCCGCCGTCGCACACCGGGCCTGCGCCGGGCCGAGCTGGCCACACTCGCGGGCGTGAGCGTCGAGTACGTGACCCGTCTGGAGCAGGGGCGCGACCGCCGTCCGTCGCCGCCGGTCCTCTCGGCCCTGGCCGAGGCGCTGCGGATGACTCCGAGCGAGCGGGTCCACCTGCACCGGCTGAGCAAGTCCGCCGAGGGCGGCTTCACCTGCATGGGGGGCGCCACGCCGGCCCGCACGGTGCGTCCCACCGTGCGGGGGCTGCTGGCCCGGCTGGAACCCGCACCCGCCGTACTGCTCAACCGGTTGAGCGAAGTCCTCGCCCGCACCGAGGGATACGAGCGTGTCGCGGGACCGGTCGGCCTGCTCGACGGCGGCCCGCCGAACCTCGCCCGCTTCGTGTTCACCGACGCCCGGGCGCGTACCGCGTATCCCGACTGGGACCGTGTCGCCGACGAGCAGGTCGCCGCCCTCAAACAGGGGCCGTTCCGGGCGGACAGACATGTCGCGGTGCTCGCCGACGAGTTGACGGTGACGGCCGGTGAGGAATTCAGCGGGCGTGTGGAGAGGCTGCCCGGGCTTCCGGAGTCCAGCGGTGTCGTACGGCTGGTGCACCCGGAGGTGGGCGAGCTGCGGCTGGCGTACGAGACCCTCGAACTGCCTGCCGACGACGATCAGCGACTGATCGTGCATCTGCCTGCCGACGACGCCACGTCCACCGCGCTCGACCATCTGAACGGCCGCCGTCCGGGCGCCCTGCGTGTGCTGTCCGGCTGACGCCGGACGTACCGCCGGACCCGCGGTCATGACTGCCGCGGCCCTGCCCGGCGGACGGGTCAGTCGCTGCGCAGGTGCGCGAGGGTGACGCCGGCGGGTGCCGCACCGGAGCCCCCTGACTGCCCGCGGCGCCGGGTCGTGCGTCCGCCGGCGAGCCGGTAGACCTCCCGGTCCCGCCAGCGTTCGCCGTCCCAGACGACGAGGTGGATCTCGCGGACCCGGCACTGCAGCGGCAACCGGGGCGCGAGTTCGGCCTGCAACGCGTCGTAGGCGGCGTCCTGGGTCTCCGGGCCCTCACTGTTCGCGATCGTCAGATGGGGGTCGAGCCCGGCGCCGAAGAGCCCCCGGTAGGGCCGAAGTTCGGGCCAGCGCGAAGTGAGGCCGACAGTGAGGGCCTTGACGGGGTCGTGCGGCCTGGGGTCGAGGTACAGCACACCGGGGTACCGGGCGAACCCGGCGAACGTGAGCGTGAACGCGTCGTGGGCGGCGAGGAGTCCGGTCAGCTCGCTGTGGAACCGGGCGTCGAGGCGGCTCGTGTGGACGAACGGGTACAGCACGGTCACATGGGCCGGGAAGCCGGCCCGGACCAGCGGATCGGCCTCGGGGACCTTGATGGTGAGAGCCGTGTCCCCGGGCACGTCCGGCCACCGGTCCGTATCCTGCCGGTCCTGCCCGTTCACGGCCGGTCCGTCCTGCTCGTAGCCGGCCGAGCCGTCCTCCGCGATCACCACACGGCATGATCACAGACCGGACGTCCCGCGATCAAGGGGGGACGGATCGGCCCCGGGCAGCGGTCGGCCGTCAGTCGTCGGCGGGCTTCCGGCCCGTCGTACTCGCGTCCTCGGTGACCCGCGTCCCGGGGTGCATCAGCGCGCACAGGAAGGCGATGCCGAGAGCGATGGCCATGCCGTAGAACACCCACTGGTTGGCCTGGGCGAAGTCCAGCCGGATGGTGGACATCGCCTCGCGCATCGTGGTGGCGACGGCGCCCTCCCCGTCGGGGCTCTTGGCGTCGGGCTGGCCGGTGACCGCCTCCGCGATGTCGCGGGCGGCCTCCCGCGCCTGATCCGCCGGCACTCCCTTGGACTCGAGCGTCTCCACGACCTTGTCGGTGGTGACGTGCGTCAGGATCGTGCCGAAGACCGCGAGACCGATGGCCGCCGCGTAGTTGCGCACGGTCTGCGTGATGCCCGTGACCTCGCCGTACGAGGCGTCGATGGAGCGGTTGACGGCGTCCGTCGAGGCGGGCGACAGCAGGAACCCGATGCCCGCGCCGGCGAGGGCCGCGTAGGGCCACTGGTCGTGCATGGAGAGGTCCGTCAACTTGCCCGCCCAGAGCGCGAAACCGACCGCGCCGAGGGCCGTGCCCAGTTTCATCGCGGGCCGTGCGCCTCGATTGTCGAGAATCCGGCCGCCCCACTGCGAGGCGATGGCGAAGCCGATGAAGAAGTACAGGAGGAACAGCGCGGCCTGGTTCGGCGAGGCACTGAGCGAGACCTGGGCGTACACCGACGCGAAGAAGAACACCGGCACGAAGGCGAGCATCGAGAAGAACAGGACGGCGCAGTCGACGGCGAACGCCTTGTCGCGGAAGACCTGCAGCTTGATGAGAGGCTGCTCGACCCGGAGTTCGTAGAGGCAGAACACGACCAGGATCGCCAGCCCGCCGATGACACAGGCCCAGGTGGCGACGCTGCTCCAGCCCCAGGCGGAGGCCTGCTGGAGACCGAGCACGCTCAGGCCCATGCCCAGGGCGACCAGCACGGCGCCGGGTACGTCGAGACGTTCGCGGCGGGGCCGGTGGGGGATGTGCGCGAGCGCGGTGAGGACGAGCGCGATGATCGCGACCGGCACGTTGACCCAGAAGATCGCGCGCCAGGTCCAGGAGGTGAGCCAGCCGCCGAGGAGCGGACCGAGCGCCGTGAGCGCACCGGACAGACCGAAGAAGAGGGCCAGGGCACGGCCGCGCTTCTCGACGGGGAAGACAGCGACGACGACGGCGAGCGCGGCGGGGAACATCAGGGCGGCGCCCAGTCCCTGGGTGGCGCGGAAGATGATCAACCAGCTCTGGGCGAAACTGTTGTCGGGGACGCAGCCGCACAGCGCCGAGGAGATGACGAAGACCAGGGTGCCGATGACCATCATCCGCCGGTGCCCGAGGATGTCGGCGAGCCGCCCGCCGAGCGCGAAGAACGCTGCCAGGGACAGCAGATAGGCGTTGACGACCCACTGCATCCCGGAGGCCGACAGGTCCAGCTCGTCCACGATGCTCGGGGCCGCGATGGAGACGATCGTCTGGTCGATGAACGTCATCGACACGGCGAACAGCATCGCTGCGAGAGCCACGGTCTGGTTGGGCGGGGTGGACCCGACATCGGCCCCCCCGGGCGCAGAACTCCCCGTTTTGTCGCTCATGGTCGAAGTCTGACCCCGCAGGAGGAACCGCGCATGTCCGAGACCGTGCGGGGCAGGGGGTGGCTGTCACCCCTTCGGCCCAGTCCGCACCGGCCGTCGGCACCCGTACGGGCCTTGCGCGGTGCGCATCGGACGGGTGCGCCCAGGCTCGGAGGGTTAGCGTCGGCGCCATGGACGGTGACCGCCGGAAGTGGCGTGAGTGCCTGCTCGCCGGGGCGGTGTTCGCCGTGTGCATGGCCGGCACCACGCTGCCGACCCCGCTCTACGGCCTCTACCAGGAGAAGTTCGGGTTCTCCGAGTTGACGGTGACGGTCGTGTACGCCGTCTACGCCTTCGGGGTCATCGGCGTACTGCTGCTCGCGGGCAACGCCTCGGACGTCGTGGGCCGGCGGCCCGTGCTCTTCGTGGGCCTGGGATTCGCCGCCCTGAGCGCCGTGTGCTTCCTGTGCGCCACCGGGCTGGGATGGCTGTACACGGGGCGCCTGCTCTCGGGCCTGTCCGCCGGTCTGTTCACCGGCGCCGCCACCGTGTACGTGATGAACCTGGCGCCCGAGGGCGGAGTCTCACGGGCCACCTTCGTGGCGACCGCGGCCAACCTGGGCGGCCTCGGCTGCGGTCCGCTCCTCGCCGGGCTGCTCGCCGAGTACGCGCCCTGGCCGCTGTACCTGCCGTTCATCGTCCACCTCGTGCTGGTGGCCGGCTCCGCGGCAGTCCTGCTCCGGCTGCCCGAGACCGTGCGCGAGCGGCACCCGGTGAACACCGTGCGGCCGCAGCGGCCCGGACTGCCGCCGCAGGTACGGGCGGTGTTCGCGCCGGCGGCGATCGCCGCGTTCGTCGGGTTCGCGCTGCTCGGGGTCTTCACGTCCGTCAGTCCCGCGTTCCTCACCGAGTCCCTGGACGTGCACAACCACGCCGTGACGGGCGCGATCGTCGCGCTGGCCTTCTTCTCCTCGACCGGGGGACAGCTCGCCGTCGGCCGCTTCGGCACCGACCGGTCCCTGCCGCTGGGCTGCGCCGGGCTCTTCGCCGGGCTCGCGCTGCTCGCGGGCGCGCTGCGGTGGGACCTGCTGTGGCTGGTCGTCATGAGCGCGCTGGTCGGCGGGTTCGGGCAGGGACTGGCCTTTCGCGGCGCGCTGTCCGCGGTCGCCGGTGCGGCGCCGCCCGAGTCCCGCGCGTCCGTCGTCTCGTCGCTCTTCGTGGTGGCCTACACCGGTATCTCCCTGCCGGTCATCGGTGTCGGAGTGCTGACGACCTCGATCGGCCTGGAGGAGGCGGGCCTGGTGTTCATCGCGTGCATGGCCCTCCTGGCGACGATCGCGGGTGTCTACCTGCTCCGGCGGGCGGTACGGGTCAGCGTGTGACGTGCGCCCGGTACGGCAGCCGCGGCCCGGGTGCCGACCAGTGCCGTGAGGGACGGCCGGGCGGGGCGCGGTCGTCCGGCCCCGTCCGCCTGCGGAGGTGACGGGGCCGGTGACGAGGAGCGCCGGGCGAGCGGGCGGACCGGGCGCCCCGCAGGGACCGGCGTGGCGTCAGGCCGTGCGCGCCGGTGCCGAGGACTCCCAGGCGAACCCGTCCGGGTCGGTGAACGCCCCCGCGTCGCCGCCGATCACCAGCCGGTGCGATCCGGTGCCGTCGGGCTGGACACCGACGTCCTTCGCGAGGGCGCGGCGGCGGTAGAGGCCCAGCTTGACGGGGCTCGACCCGGTGGCGAACTCGACGTACATCCGGCCGAAGCTCTTGCCCACGGTGAGGCCCTGCTCCACGTAGAACCGCTTGCTCGCCGCGATGTCCGCGACGCCGAGCAGGAGCACCATCTCGTCGATGTCCCGGGTGGCGGGACCGGTGTCCTTCTTCGCCGACGTCGCGACCTTCCAGATCGTCCCGTCCGGTGCCTGTACGACGCCGCCGTAGCCCCAGAAGGACTTGGCGACGGGCTTGAGCGCGGTGGCACCGGCGTCGAGGGCGGTGCCGACGAGGCTGTCGACGGTGGCCGGGCCGGACACCGTGAGCGAGAGCGTGAACCCCCGGAAGCCGGTGGTGGGCTCCTCCGAGGCGCGCAGCCGGAGCTGTGTGTCGAGACCGAACGCGGCCTTGTAGAAGTCCTGGGCGGCCGTGGGGTCGGCAACGGCGAGGGTGACGGTTTCGATGGATGCCATGAACATCACGCTAATCCTGGGCCCGCCCCGGACGCTTCTCGATTCCTGACCGGTCCCGGAACGGTTTCCCGACCGGCTTCGCCGCTCCCGAATCCTTGACCGCCGACCGCCGACCGCCGACCGCCGACCGCTGGAGCGGCCTCAGCGCACGGCCAGCAGGGTCAGCGTGGCCAGCAGGGTGAGGATCAGGACCGGGAACGCCGTGACGCGGGTCCCGGCGATCCGGACGGCCGCGGACCTGGCGGCGCCCGGCGGGCGTCCCCGCCCGGCCTCCTCGCCCGCCCGCACGAGGAACGATTCCTCTGGGGGCAGGGGAGTGAGGAGGATCCGGCACCACGGACAGTCGTATCCGTCGCCGGCCTGCCCGGACGCGTCCGTCACATCGGTGAAGAGCGCCGGGGGCCCGTTCTGCTCCCGCATCGTCATGCAGGGTCCAACGAGCGCGGGCGCGGTCGGCCACGCGCGGTGGGTGCTTCGTGATGCGGCCGTCACCGGAGGGTTATGGTCCGCGGGCCGGAGTCCGCCGTACGGGTCCGGTGCTCGTCGTGCGGATGTACGGGCCCCACAACCGACCTATCGTCGCCCGGACTTGGCGGTGCCGGCGGCTCCGGTGCCGTCCGCGGCGTCGACGATGGACGTCAGCCCGTCGAGGAGTGCCCTGAGGCCGAACTCGAAGAGGGCGTCCAACTGCATGTCGTAGCCGTCACCGAAGGACCCGACCACCTTGGTGAAGGTCGGAAAGCGGCCGGACTCCGCCAGGCTCCGCAGGGCGGGGGCGCGGCTGTCCATCCACTGGTCGTCGGTCTGGCCCGTGGACGCCGCCGCGTGCGCCTCCCACTCCAAGTGCACGGCCAGGCCCTGGACATGGCTGTAGAGGAGCACGTGGATGTCGAACAGTGTGACGGGGTCGAGGCCGTGCCCGTCGAGCGCCGAGAGCATCCATTCGCCGTGCACCATCAGATTGGGCACGAGCAAGGGGCGCGTGAGGGAGCCGAGTTGCGCCAGCCAAGGATGCCTGCGGTACAGGGCCCAGAGGGTGCGGGCGCCCAACTCCACGCGGGGCCGCCACTCTTGGGGGGCGTCGGCCGGATATCCCTGCTCACCGAACGCGGCTTCGGCCATCAGCAGGACGAGGTCCTCCTTGCTCGGCACGTACCGGTACGGCGACATGGCGGCCACGCCGAGCCTCGCCGCGACCCCGCGCATGGAGAGCGCCGCGAGGCCCTCGGCGTCGGCCATGTCGACGGCGGTGCGCACGATCCGGTCGAGGGTCAGCTCACGCTCGGCCGCCGGCGCCGGCCGCGAGGAGGCGCGCGGCGGCCGGGCGGGCGTCGTCGCGGCGACCACCGTTCCGATCCGGGGCCGCGCCTCGACGAGTCCCTCCAGTCGGAGAGTGGTCAGTGCCTTGGTGGCCGTGGCGAGGGCGACGCCCCAGTCCCGCGCGATCTCGCGGGTCGAGGGAACCCGGTCGCCCGGCACGAGTTCGCCGTCCTCGATGCGCCGCCGGATCGAGGCGACGATCCGCAAATAGGGCGGACCGTCCGATGCGCCTGGGCCTGTGGGCTTCGTCACGTCCTCACCACCTCCTCATCTGTACTAGGCCAGAAGGTAGCAGCCCGAACACCGGTCGACGGGCGTCTGTACTAGATCAGGCAGCGTATCGGGGCGGTTGAAGAGCCTGCGTGTACGTCGTACGTTCACGATGCGTACAGCGTACGAAAGGAGCTTCCCCAGATGCAGACCGTCCTCATCTCCGGCGGCGGAATCGCCGGTCCCGTGCTCGCCCACTGGCTGCGGCGCCACGGCTTCGTACCCACCGTCGTCGAACGCGCTCGGACCCCGCGCCCAGGCGGCCAGGCCGTCGACATCCGCGGCGTCGCCCTCGAAGTCGTCGAGCGCACAGGCCTGTCGGCACAGGCGGCCCGTCTGCGGACCCGCATGCGCGGCATGTCGGTCCTGGACCCCGAGGGCAACGAGGTCCACCGCTCCACCGAGGCGACCTACAGCAGCGGCCGGCTCGACAGTGACGACATCGAGGTGCTGCGCGAGGACCTGGTACGCCTGGTGTACGAACACACGCGGGCCGACGTCGAGTACGTATTCGGTGACAGTGTCCGCTCACTCACCGAGACCGGGGCCGGAGTGCGCGCGGACTTCCTCCACGGGGCGTCGCGCACCTTCGACCTGGTGGTCGGCGCCGACGGACTGCACTCGACCGTGCGGCGGCTGGCCTTCGGCCCAGAGAGCGGGTTCACGCACCATCTCGGCAGCTACCTCTCGGTGTTCGGCGCCGACAACTTCCTCGGACTCGACGACTGGCAGGTGTGGCTGCGCGACGGCGACACGGGCTTCGGCATCATGCCGGTGCGCGACAACGCCGAGCTGCGGATCGCGTTCGGCTTCGAGTCCGGCCCGCTGCCCGAGGAAGCGTGCGACAACGCCTCCCTGAAGAGGCTCGTCGTCGACAGGCTCGCGGGCCTGCGCTGGGAGGGCGCGCGACTCGCCAAGGCCGCCGAGGAGGCACCCGACTTCTACTGCGACGCGATGGCGCAGGTCCGCATGGAACACTGGTCGCGCGGCAGGGTGGCGCTGCTCGGCGACGCGGGGTACTGCCCCTCCCCGCTCTCGGGTCAGGGCACCAGCCTCGCCCTCGTGGGCGCCTACGTACTGGCCGACTGCCTGGCCCAGGCGCCGGGCGACCATCGCGCGGCGTACTCCCGATACGAACAGCGCATGCGCCCGTTCGTCGACCTCAACCAGGCACTGGCCGTCGAGAACCCGGGAGGCCCCGCGTCCGAGGAGTCGGTCGAGGCCGCCAAGAACGCGCTCCCGCTCGACGGTTGACCGCCCCGGGCGACCTCACGGCACCCGGCGTCCGGACCCCGTCCGGGAATGCGTGCCGCCACGGGCTCAGGTCCGGTGGAGCGGCAGGCCGCGGGCAGCGCGTCGACGGCGGGCCGCGAGGAGCTGTTCGGCGGTCGGTCCGTGGAAGGTGGCGGAGATGCGGGCGAAAGCCTGCAGCAGAGAGAGCAGGTCCGGGTCCACGTCGGGGTACTGCCGTTCACGTTCCACGTAGGGCTCGATGGCGCTCCAGACCTTCGCCGCACGGCCGCGGACCATGATGACGGCCGTGGTCTCGTCGATCACCCCGACCGCGTACATGCCGGCCAGGGTCTGGAAGAAGTACGCGATGCTGTACACGGCTGTCCTGGCCTCGGGCGGCAGGCCTCGCAGCCCGTTGTCGGGCGAGTGCCGCCGCCCCAGCTCCGAGCACACATAGGCGTACTGCTCGTGCATCCGCGGATCGCGGAACTCCGCCAGGAGTTCCATGAAGGCCGGCAGGTGGTTGGCATGCTGGGCGATGCGTACTTGGCGGGCGCCGAACCACATGGAGGCCACCACCGCGGTCACGGAGATCGCGACGGCCAGGACGTTCAGCCAGGTTGCCGGGTCCACCGTCCGATCGTAGGGCGGAATTCCGGCCACCGCCCCGGCCCGGGCGGGCCGGAGTCACTCGGCCGCGGGGAGCCGTGCGGAGCCGGGTTCTGCGGCCCCGGCGCACCGCCGGGGTGCTCGTGATCGCGCCGAGTGCGATGAGAGGGCAGGTTCTGGTGGGTTTTGTGGGGCCCTGGGGTATGGGGGCGGGGGAGAGCGAGGCACACTGCATACAGGCAGTCCCACGATCAAGAGGAACAGGCATGATCACGCTTACGAAGGAAGACGGCCCGGCGGATCTGGACGGAGTGACGCATCTGTCCATCGGGGTGTCCTGGGACCCCACGGTCGGCAGCAGCGGCGGGCTGCTCGGCAAGCTCCGCCAGAAGGCGGGCACGGACCTCGACCTCATCGCCATCGCAATGCAGGGTGCGGACCCGGTGCGTCTCGCGGGACTTGACTCCCTGGACCCGCTGGGCAACGGCTCCCTGGTGCACAGCGGCGACAACCAGACCGGGCGCGGCGACGGTGACGACGAGACGGTGACCGTCGAGTTCGGCCGTGTGCCCGGCAACATCACGGCGATCGTCTTCGTCGCCGCCGCGTACAAGAAGAGCAGTTCCTTCCAGAAGGCGCGCAACATCAGTTTCAAGGTGTACGACGCGACGGGCGGCACCACGCAGCAGGTCGCCGACATCTGGCCGAGCCTCCTCAGCAACGACAACGGCTGCGCGGTCGCCAAGGCGATTCGGGTCGGGGGCAGTTGGAAGCTCCAGGTCATCAATGAGACCGGGAAGATCAAGCAGGGTGACGAGCAGGCCCTGATGCGGTTCGCCGCGAGCAAGTAGGAGTTGTCGGGCGGGGCGGGACGGCGTGAGCCGACCCGCCCCGCTTTCGTTCCCCCGTCCGCGGATGCCTGTCCCGGCGGGAGGATCCGGGCCCCGATCGGTGCCGGCTCGGGCAAGGGGCCGCATGGGTCGCGTACGACATTCAGGTCGGAGCGGCCTCGTGACGTGGGGAGGCGGCCTGCGGCGAACGGACTACGGCGTTCGAATCCGGAAGGGGGTTCTGGGCCCGCGGGCGGGCAACCGGCCACAGCGTGGACGTGCGCGGACGTAGAACGGACCTTGTCCGCACGGCCGACCTGGGGGAGCCATGGAGAACAAGCACCGCACGCGCACCCGCGGGCCGGCGGTCGCGGTCCTGCTCACCCTGTTCCTGCTGAGCGGCTGCGGGGGCGGGGGCGGGGGCGGGGGAGACGACACCTCGGGTACATCCGGCACCTCCGGTACGTCGGGCGGTTCGAGCACGGGCACGCCCGGGTCCACCACCTCGGGAACCAGCACTTCGGGATCGGGCACCTCCGGGACCTCCTCGGGCTCGGACGGCATCGGCGACGATACCTACGGCACCACGGGCGGTGGTATCGACTCCCCGGAGCCGGCCGACGAACCGGTGGGCAACTGCGCCTCGTACACCCTGCCCGCGTCCGACCAGACGCCCAAGTCCTTCACCGACGGCACCCGCAGCATCGAACTCCGCCGCGGCTACGCGCGGTGGGAGCAGGTCGTGGAGGCGACCTCGGACGACGGCCAGTACAGCGGCGAGTACAGCCTGATGAGCGGTGAGGCCTCGTTCTACGGCGGTCGGATCACGGTGTCCATCGAGTACGAGATGGTCACGGGCTTCGACGGGACCGTCTCCACCGAGCCCGTGCAGAAGGCCCATGTGTGCGGCTGGAGCGAGGGCTGACGCCCGGCGCGACCCCTCGCCGGTCCCTCTCCGGGGCCCAGTGACGACCGTACGGCGCTGATCGTTCGAGGTCTGCGCTCCGGACGGGTGCCGGGCGGGCCGTCCCGGCGGAGCGAACGGTCGAAGCCGACCGAAAACCAGTGGAACGGCGCCGCCGCGCGCCGCTACCGTGCTGCCGAACCGAGTCGCCTGGGTAAGGACGTGCCGTTGTACACCGTGTGAGACCTCCCGATTGCTGAACTGTCGCGCGTCGCGCCTGTGCGCCGCGCTCCTTCTTGCTGCGGACTCTCACTGAAACCGGTGTACCCCTGTGCTCATCGATTGGGCCGTCGTGCCCACCTGCCTGCCACTCGTCCTCCGCCGTTGCCACGTCTGCGCGTCCGACCGCTTCCGCGCGAGCCGCAGATTCCGCGTCAACGCACACCACAAGCTCCTCGACGCCTGGCTCCTCGTGCTCTGCACCGCCTGCGGGGAAACGGCCAAGCTCACCGTCTTCGAGCGGGCGAACGTGCGTTCAGTACGGCCCGAACTGCTGGACCGCCTGCACGCCAACGACCCCGTCCTGACAGCTGAGCTGCTCCAGGACCCGGTCGTACTCGGGCGCAATCGGGCAGCCCTCGACTGGACCGGCGCCTGGCGCCTCGACACCGGTGGATCGGAGCACCTGGACCGTGAGGTGGTCGACGTCTCGGTCCGCTTCGCGGCGCGGATACCCGTCCGGCCGGTGCGACTGATCGCCGAAGGGTGCGGTCTGTCGCGGGCGGAGGTCGAGAGACACCTGGCGGAGGGCCGACTCGTCTCGGCGGTCCGCCTGACCGGCAGGCTCTCAGGAGACTTCACCTTCACCCTCAAGCGCTGAACCCCTCCGGGACCCCGCCACTCAGGGGTCCGGGGTCCGCCCGGCGGTTTCGTCCGGGCGGACCCCGGGCGGGGGTTGAAGCCCGTCGGCCGAAGGTCCCGCGCACTCCGTGCGGCGCGTGGCGGACGGGGCCCGTCGAGCCGGGCAGCCACCGCCTCCGTACCCGGAACCGGCGCCGGTCCCACGTGCGGTCGCGTCCATGCAGGTGGCTTCCGCGACTCCGGCGAATCTCCGCGGGCATGAACGGCGTTGAGCACGACAGCAAACCGTTGTCATCGAGAGAGGACGTTCCGTGCGTCGCACCACACTGTTCGCCGTCTGCGCGCTCATCGCCGCCGCCGCCACCGGATTCTTCACGACGAGCGCCATCCGAACCCGCTGACATCCGGACCGCCTTCCGCTCCCGGTGACCGCGCGACGGGGGCTGGTCCTCGGGCGGCTCCGCAAGTGGAGCCGCCCGAGCGCCCTTTGAGCACACGCGGCCGCGCACGGAGGAGCGGGGGTGGGACGACCGCCGGCAGCCGCTCGTGAGGTCGGTGCGGGTGGCCGCCCAGGAGGCACGGCATCCCGGGTCGAGAGAGTGGCTGACCAGCCGACCACAGGACTGCGCCGCCTGCGGGACTGGAACGCCCTGGAGTAGAAAAGTCCACGCCGAGTGAGAGGTTGGGCGGCGGTGGTCAGAAGCGGCCCTCTATCGAGGAGTACAGCGCCTCGACGCTGCGGTGGGTGCCGTCGCTCCCGCCGATGAAGCCCGTACGGGGATTGAGGCGGAACGTGCTGCCGTCGGCCCGGCGTATGCGCACGTACGTGTTGCCGGTGTAGGAGCCGTTCATGTGAAGCTCGCGAGGTCTGCGGCCGAGGGCGAGGTCGTCCAGCGGGTCCGCCCACAGGAGTCCCTGGTTGCTGATCGACCAGTAGGAACTCCTCACGAGGAGCACTCGGCGGTCGGTCACTCCGAGGACGACTCGGCGGAACCCGGCACCGAGGTACCCGGACAGTGCCGCCTTCAGTGTCTCCTCGCGCAGATGGGGACGCAGGACCTGCCTCAGCTCTTGCTGACTCATGACACTCCTCGAGCGGTGCCCGGGTGCGCATCGTGCGCGACGCTCTCACCGAGTGCGTACCCCTGCCTGTGTACGCACGGCCCGGCGTACACACCGAATGATGCCCGCCGCTCCGGTCGAGTGTCCCGGTCCGCGCCGGACAGGATGTCACGCGTACACGACTTGACGTCCCATCAAATTGCTTATTTTAGGCATGAGTTGCTCGCAAGCTTCTCAGTGGCCGGCCTGCGGCCGCCGGTGGGTGTCACGCGGTCCGGCCGGGGATTCCGGGCAGCACCTTCTCGGAGATGTCGAGGAGGGCCCTGTCGTCCGGGAGGGCTCCGGACGAGCTCCACACGGTGATCTCGCAGTAGCCGCCCTTGTCGTCGCGGTCGAGCGCCACGGTCAGCGTCCGGGCCAGGGGGCCCTCTTCGACCGGTCCACCGGATCCGCCGCCCCCGAGGTTGATCTCGATCCTCATGGTGTGGTCCGAGGAGAGGAACGCGGGGCGGCCGAGGACCGTGAGCGTCTTGACGTCACTCTCGTTCCCGGACCTCATGAGCTTCACGTACTGGTCGGTGGTGAGGTGGTTGTAGGTGGCCGAGACGTTCACGGTGTACGTGTCGAACGCGACCTCGGCCTCCGGCTGGGCGACCTTCCCGTCGGTCAGGGGAGCGGTGTTGTCGGCGCTGGAGACAGAGGTCGCGCTCTCGCCGGGCGTCCCGAGGAGTTCGGCCAGTTCCGGCCGGTTGAGCGCCTTGCACAGCTCGTCACCGGTCACCGGCCGGGGTGTGTCGCGGTAGGCCTTCGGGAGCTTCCCGTGCGCCTCGTCCGAGCACGAGACGGGTTGTGGGGCAGTGGTGTCGGACGGCATGAAGCGCGGGCCGAACCACACCGCGGCGCCGAGTGCCCCGAACACGGCCACCGCGGCGAAGGCCTGCCCCCACGGGTTGGGCTCCTTCTCCGGCGTGGCCGGGCCAGGACGCCGCCCGGGCTCGGGCACCTGGGCCTGGAGCTGGGTTTGGGCCTGGACCGAGGGTTGGGCCTGGGCAGCGGAATCGGCTGCCGTTCCGTCCGCGGGGGCCGCCGGACCCGGATCGCGGCGCGTGCGCAGGGCCCGGATCACCACATGGACACGTATCGCGGTGAACACGAGGAACACCACGCCGAGACCGGCGGCGACCCGGTCGTGATCGTGGACGGCGAGATACATGATGCGTACGCCGAGGACGGACCCGACCACGATGAGCAGCGGCTCACGGACCCAGAAGGGCAGTCGACGGATGATGAAACCGATCATCCGGTGATCTCACCAGACAAGATCATATTTGCCAAGAAGGAAACCGGAGTTCTGGGTGTGTGCCTCGGGTGCACCCTGCGGGGCCATGCACGGGGAGGCATGGCACGGGGTCCTGACATCTGTCAGGGTCCCCGCCCGCCCGCCTGCTCCTAGTCTCGCTGCAACCCGTCACGGGATACGGCGGCCCGCTGGCGCTACGGAGGCTGTCCGGCCCTGCACTGCGTCGATGCCCGGGGGGATCGACGCCGAATCGCAGGGTCGGCAGGGTCGCTCCCCGCTGCGACCCCTACCGGTCCGGCGGGCCGCAGCGGAGAGCGCTCGTCAGGAGCGGCGGCGCTGGACAAGGTCGTCCCATCGACAAGGAGTTGTGATGCGCAAGGCATTTCTCGGCGCGCTGATGGCGTTGGCGGCAGTGTTCGCGATGGCCCCGTCCGCGGGCGCCAGTCAACTGGAGTCCGCGGCGGTCGGCGTCCCCGCGGGAGCAGTCGGCACCGTGGCACCTGGCTCCCTGCCCGCCGTCGCGGGCAAGGGCGAAGGCGATGTCACCATCCAGCGCGCCTTCACCACCTGGGCGACGAACGTGAACGTGCGCCACAACAACGCCAGCGTCACGACCTGTGGCATGTCGCCGTCCACGGCCAACTGTCCGAACATCCGGGGACAGGTGAACCCGGGCACGTCCTTCGAGGTCTGGTGCCAGCGGACCGGCAGCCAGACCGTGGGCGGCAACCCGTACTGGGTCTACATCATCACGCCCAACTTCGACGGCTGGATGGCCAGTTACTACATCGACTACCCGGACAACGTGCTCCCGGACACCCGGTTCTGCTAGCGGCTCGCACGGCCGGCCCTCCCGGTCGAGCGCCCGTGCGGACGGATGTCCAACCTGAGCCGGGGCTGCCGGTGTCCGGGCCGGATGCGATCATGGACGTATGCCATCACACGTCTCGGACACCGGTCTGCTGGTCCTGCACGCCGTGCGGCTGGGCGGCATGGTCGAGGCACGCTCGGCGGCCGCGCGCTTCGGCCTTGACCCCGCAACCGCCGCCGAGCTGCTGCTCGACTACGAGTCGTACGGATGGGTCCGCCGCGCGGACTTCGCCGGTACGGGCGGTTGGAGTCTCACCGAGCGGGGGCGGGCGGAGAACGAGCGGCAGCTCGCCGCGGAGCTCAGCTCGTGCGGTGCGCGGCCGGCCGTCATGGAGGTCCACGCCGCGTTCCTGCCGCTCAACGCCCGCTTCCAGGCGGCGGTCACCCGCTGGCAGGTGCGGCCCGCTCCGGGCGATCCCCTGGCGGCCAACGACCACACCGACTTCGGCTGGGACGACCGGGTGATCGACAGCCTTGGCTCCTTCGGCAGGCGTCTGACGGCCCTGTGCACCGGACTCGCCGAAACGCTGACGCGCTTCGACGGCTACGCGGGCCGCTACTCCGCGGCGATCGCCCGGGTGGAACGGGGCGAACGGCGATGGGTCGACGCGGTCGGCCAGGACTCCTGCCACACCGTGTGGTTCCAGTTCCACGAGGACCTGCTGGCCACCCTCGGCATCGCGCGCGGTTCCGAGTCGTAGCCCGCGCGGCCCCGCACGGGCCCGCGTCGCACCATCGGCCGCTGCCCTCTCCACGCCGACGGCGTCCGCGCGGAGGGCCGGCGTCCCCGCCGGACGAGCGGGGCGGGTCGTGGCCCGCTTCAGGCCGCCCGGCGGAAGGCGGTGAGCCGCCCGGAGATCAGGTCGTCGGCCTCGGCGACGGTGCGCCGCACGACATCGTCGACGGTCGGGATGTCGTCGATGAGCCCTTGGGCCAAGCCGGCGCTCCAGATGCCCGCCTCCACGTCGCCGCTGTCGAAGACCGTGCGTCCCCGGGCGCCCGAGACGAGTTGCCGGACGTCCGCGAACTCGCCGCCGTCGTCGAGGATCTCGACGACCTTGCGGCTGACCGAGTTGCTGGCGACCCGCGCGGTGTTGCGCAGGGAGCGGAGGATCAGCTCGGTGTCGAGTTCTGTGTTGGCGACGATCCGCTCCTTGACGCCGGGGTGCACCGGTGACTCCACTGTGCACAGGAAGCGCGTGCCCATGCTGATGCCCTCGGCCCCCAGGGCGAGCGCGGCGACCAGGCCGCGGCCGTCGGTGAATCCGCCGGAGGCGATCAGGGGGACGGTGAGCCGGCGTGCTGCCGCCGGGATCAGGACCAGTCCCGGGATGTCGTCCTCGCCGGGGTGGCCGGCGCACTCGAACCCGTCGATGCTCACGGCGTCGACGCCGATCTCCTCGGCCTTCACCGCGTGCCGCACGCTGGTGCACTTGTGCAGCACCTTGACGTTGTGCGCGCGGAACTCCGGCAGGTGCGCCTCGGGACTGGAGCCGGCCGTCTCCACGACGGTGACACCGGATTCGATGATCGCGCGCCGGTACTCGTCGTAGGGCGGCGGCGTGATGGTCGGCAGGATCGTCAGATTCACGCCGAACGGCTTGTCGGTCATCTCCCGGCAGCGTTCGATCTCCTTCACCAGCGCCTCCGGTGTCGGCTGGGTGAGCGCGGTGAGGAAGCCGAGGGCGCCCGCGTTCGCGACCGCCGAGACCAGCTCCGCCACGCCCACCCACTGCATACCGCCCTGGACGATGGGGTGTTCGACGCCGAACGCCGTACTGAATCGTGTGGTCAGCACCGTACGCCCCTACAGACCGTAGGTCTTGCCGATGATGTCGCGCTGGATCTCGCTGGTGCCGCCGTAGACCGTGGAGACGACCGTCCGCCGCAGCATGGCCTCCATGCCGTACTCCGTGGCGTAGCCGTATCCGCCCATCATCTGCATGCCCTCCAGGGTCACGTGCTTGGCGAGTTCGGTGCACTTGAGCTTGACCATGGACGCCTCCCGGGCGAACACGCGGTCGGGTTCGGCGTCGATGGCGGCGGCGACGTCGTCGAGGAGCAGCCCGGCGCAGGCGAGTTCGGTGGCCATGTCGGCGACACGGTGCTTGAGCGACTGGAAGGAGCCGATCGGCCGGCCGAACTGCTCGCGTTGGCGGACGTAGGCGAGGGTGTCGTCGAAGGCCCGCCGGGCCACGCCCAGCATCAGCGCGCCGAGGATCATCCGTTCCAGGTTGAGCCCCGCCATCAACTGGTTCCACGCTTGTCCCGGGGTGCCGACGACCGCGGAGTCGGGTACGAAGGTGTCCGTGAAGTAGAGGTCGTTGACGTCCCTGCCGCCCATGGTGTCGATACCGCTGATCCGCAGGCCCTCGGCGTCGGTCGGCACCATGAACTGGGTGAGTCCGTCGTGCTTGGTCCCGTCCCGCCCTGTGCGTGCGATGAGCAGGATGTGGTCGGCGAAGTGCGCGTTGGAGCACCAGGTCTTCTGGCCGTTGACGAGGTATCCGCCGTCGGTGCGATCGGCTCGGCAGGTGAGCGCGCCCACGTCCGACCCGGCGCCCGGTTCGGACATCGAGATGGCCTCGACCCGGCCCTTCGCCACACCTTCGAGGACGAGGCGCTTCTGCTCCTCGGTGCCGAACCTCTCGTACGCGGCGGCGGCGATGACGGTGGTCCCGAAGCCGCTGATGGGTGCCTGTCCGTAGGAGGTCTCCTGGAGGAACAGGCAGAGGTCGACCATGCTGAGGCCCGCGCCGCCGTACGTCTCCGGTACGGCGATGCCCAGCCAGCCCAGCCCCGCCATCTTCTCGTACAGCTGCTGGTTGTGCTGCTCCTGGCCGTTGGCGGTCAGCTTGTCGCGCTGTTCCTTCGTGCCGCACTCGCGGCGGCAGAAGTCGCGTACCGCCTTGACCAGGTCGCGACGTTCGTCCGACAGGGCTCGGGGCATGGTGTCCCTCTTCCTCTCTCTTCGGCGTGATCGCGGTGTCGCCTTCGCCGAGACGTGCTCGATGCCGGCTCGGTCGTGGAGTGTGCTCACTTCTCCCGCAGTGCCGGGAAGACGGTGTTGAGCAGGTGCAGCACCGTGCGGGTGAGGATGACGTGCAGGTCGCTGCGGCTGAGGGTGCCGCGCACCAGCCACTCGCGGGAGGCGGCCTTGAGCATGCTGCTGTGGGCACGGATCATCGCCCGCAGTTTGGTCCGCCCCTCGGTGATGTCAGTCATCATGGCTGCCTCGAGGATCCGGTCGGTCGCGATCTCATCGGCTTCGAGCATGATCTGGTCGATCTCGGGGTCGTTGCCGAGGGATTCCAGACCGATCGCGGACAGCCACATGTCCCGGTTGCGTTCGACGACTTCGAGCCAGCGGTCGACGCAGATCGACAGGCGTTCCTCGGGCGTGGTCGGCGGCAGCCGCTCCGACACCGAGGCCGGTACGACCATCATCTGGCGCACCACTTCCAGGTAGAGCTGCCGCTTGCCGCCGAAGTAGTGGTTGATCAGCGCGCGGGCCACACCGGCTTCGGCCGCGATGTCCGACGTGGACACCGAGGCATAGCTGTTCGCCCCGAAGAGTCTGCGCGCGACGGAGAGGATCTCCGCGCGTCGGGCGTCCGGCTCCATCCTGCGTCGTGGCGCCTGGCGCTGACCGACCATCCGTCGTTCGCCTTCTCTCGGTTCTCTCGGCTGTCTCGGCTGTCCCGGGTTCTCTCGTGATGCCACCGACAGCTCCGTCGACGACCTGCCGCCCGCCTGTCCCGCGCGGGGCCGCGGCAGGCGCCTATGTGTCGTACATCGACTCGATCGTCGCGGCGTGCCGCTCGTCGATGGCCCTGCGACGCAGACTCAGTTTCGGGGTCAGCTCACCGGACTCCGCGGTCCACGGGCCCGCGAGGACGCGGTAGCGCTTGACCTGTTCCGGCCGTGAGAGCGCCGCGTTGGTCTCCTCGACCGCGGTGTCCAGGGCGGCCAGCACCTTGGGGTGGCGGGCCAGTTCGTCCAGGTCGGTGGCGTCGATCCCGTGTGTGCGGGCCCAGAGCGGGGCGGTTTCCTCGTCGAGGACGAGGAGCGCGGTGACGTGGTGGCGCCGGTCGCCGATCGCGACGGCGTGGGCGACCAGGGGATGGGCCCGCAGCCGGGACTCGATCCTCGCCGGGGCGATGTTCTTGCCGCCGGTGGTGATGATGATCTCCTTCTTGCGGTCGGTGACGGTGACGATGCCCCGTGAGTCGACCGTGCCGATGTCCCCGGTGGCCAGCCAGCCTTCCGCATCGGTCGCGGGCTCCACGTGTCCGTCGGCCCGGAGGTAGCCGGAGAAGACGACGGGGCCCCGGACCAGGAGCTCGCCGTCCTCGGCCTCCTTGACCTCGATGCCCGGACCGGGCTGCCCGACGGAGCCGGGCGCGAACGCCGCAGGTGTGCTGACCGTCGCGGCGCCGGTGGTCTCGCTCAGCCCCCACACCTCGTAGACCGGCAGTCCCACACTCGCCAGGAACTCCAGGACGCCGGTGGGGAGCGGCGCGGCTCCGCTGAATGCGCGCCGGCACGAGTCGAGTCCGACGGTGGTCCGCACGGGCCGCAGCACGTGGCGGTCGAACTCCTCCAGCGCGGCGGCCTTTTCGGTGGGGACCTCCTTGCCCGCGGAGCGGAGGCGGTACACCTCCAGAGCGGTCTGCTGGGCCTGCGCGACGGCCGCGGCCTGGTCCGCCGGCAGGGTGGTGATCCGGGCCAGCAGGCCGGCGGCGAGCTTTTCCCACACACGGGGGACGCCGAAGAACCCCTGCGGGCGCACCGCGAGCAGCGTGGGCAGGAACTGGCCCGGGTCCGGGCAGATGGTGACGTGGCCGGCGGTGTAGAGGGGCATGTAGATCCCGAGCACCCGCTCGGCGATGTGGCCCATCGGGAGATGGGCCACCGTGCGCGGATGGTCAGGGAGGGGGACGAGCCGTTCCTGCATCGCGGACTCGTGGATCACGTTGCGGTGGGAGAGCACCACGCCCTTGGGGTCGCCGGTGGTGCCCGAGGTGTACACCAGGGCCAGCGGCCGGTCGGGGGTGGCGGCGTCGGTGAGCGCCTCGAACGCGTCGTTGTCGGGCGGCACGGCGTTGCGTACGGTCGCGTAGCCGACGAAACGCGGGTCGTCGGCCGGGACGGCGTCCGGGTCGAGGACGACGACGCGCAGGTGCGGCAGCTCGTCCAGTACCGGTCGCCAGCGGGCCAGTTGCTCCTCGCCCTCCAGGACGACGAGGCCGGCGGCACTGTGCCGGGCCAGGGCGCCGATCTGCTCGGTGCTCAGCGTGTCGTACGTGCTGCACGACAAGGCTCCCAGGTGTACGGCGGCCAGGTCCGTGATCCAGTGCTCGGCCCGCCGGGACATGGCGACGAGCACGCGGTCGCCCCGGGTCACGCCGAGCGCGGCCAGGCCCCGGGTGAGGGCCGCGACCTCGGTGCGCAGCTGCGTCCAGTTCAGGGTCCCCGCGTGGGGGCCGGGGCCGGTGGTCAGTGCGGGCCGCTCGGCGAACTCCCGCGCGTTGCGGCGCAGCAGTTCTGTGATCGTCAGCCCCTCGACGTAGTCGTGCGGCGGCTCTGCTGTGGTCACGTCGGGCTCCCTCCCTCGCGAACCAGGTGCGGACCGGTTGAGCGGCCCCCACACTGAACCCGTTGTTGGCGGAGTGTCAATAGGTTGGGCAAGGGGCCCGCAGTAGATCGGTGGCGGGCCTCGTTGCGCTGTCGTGGACGCGCAACTGCCGTTCATTGCAAGGAAATAGGCCTGCGTTGTTCTATTGACATGCAGTCAATATCTGCTCTTACCTGTCCTCGCCGAAGCGCGGCGCCGGCCGGGTTGGAGCCCTCGCTGCCGGTGCGGGCGGGACTTCGGCAGTGCGCGCCCCGGTGGAGAGGAAGTGCGAAGGCAGTGACCGAAGCGTTCATCCACGACGCGATCCGAACTCCCCGTGGACGGGGCCGGAACGGATCACCGCACCACGTCGAGCCGCCGTCGCTGGTGACCGGGCTCGTCGGCGACCGGCGCCGCCGTTCGCACCGCGACGCCGGACGCCTGGAGGTCGGCGTCGGCCCGATCCCGGACATCGGCGTTCCCCGTGGACCGGCGGCGACCTGCGGCACGTCAACGGCCACCCCGGCGGGCTGCCCCGCTTCGTGGCCGGCACAGGTGAGCCGGCCGTCCGGTACGGGCAGTGCTTCGAACCGCCCGCGTCCCTGCCGGCGAAGGCGGAGAGGGGTGAACGCTACGGGGGAGCCGGGACCGAGTGCGGCGGCCCGAGCATCGGGACGAGGAACTGCCGGGCCACCGCGCTCATCCGCACATCGTCGTCGAGGTCGATGAGGTGGCTCGGGAAGACCAGGAACGACGCGGAGACGCGGACCATCATCTCGGCGACCAGGTCCACGTCCACCCCGCCCGCCACGTGGCCGGCCAGTTGCTCCCGGCGGAGCCGCTCGGCGACGAACTGCCGCACCGTGAGCAGGGTGCGGCCGTCGTCGCCGGTCATCGACGGCACGAGCGCATCGGGCTCGACGGCCATCAGGCCGCCGATCAACCGGTTGTGCCGGATGGCGCGCAGCGAGCCGACGAATCCCAGGACGACGCGGTCGGCCACGGTCCGGGCCGCCCGGATCTCGACGACGAACTGGTCGAAGTAGCGCCGGAACTCGCGTCGCACGACCTGCTCGACGAGTGCCTCCTTGGTGGCGAAGCGTCGGTAGACGGTGATCCGGGAGACCCCCGCGAGCCGTGCCACGTCCGCCATCGTGGTCCGTTTGATCCCCATCCGGCAGAACAGGTCGTGGGCGGCGTCGAGCAGGCGCACGGACACGCCGTCGGCGGGTTCGCTGCCCGATACGGCTTCGTTGAAGGCGAGTTCGAGCATGGAGGGGGAGCCGGAAGGCCTTGTGCGGCCCGGCGGCACAGGTTCCACGAGTGCCTCCCTGATTCGGTGAAGACTCTGGCGCTGTCGCGCCGCCTGTGCTCCCCTGGTGATACAGAGAGCCTCGAACAGTTTCATCGTATCAAGGGGGGCGATGCATCCCGGCTTGGCGCATCCAGGCTCGGACGCTCCGACGGAACCGCAGGGTCACGAGGTCGCAGGGCCGGCGGCGACGAGGCCTCAGCGACAGGGCCGCACGGCCGGAACCACAGTGCCCACAGAGCCCGCACGTCCGGATTCGACGAGCCGGAGCCGCACCCGGCCGCCGGGTCACGAGCCCGGGACCCGAGCCACAGGACTCAAGGAGGAGTTCAGCGCGATGGACGGACTCAGCAGGCGCAAGATGTTGATGGCGGGCGGAGCTCTCGGCGCCTTCACGGCGCTGGGCGTCGCACCCGCCAACGCCCGGTCCTTGTGGACGTGGGCGCCGGGCAGTTCGGTGGCGGGCTCCGGTGCGGGAATCGACCCGCAATGGGTGTGGGACGAGGAGGCCGACCCGGTGGTCGCCGCCGTGCTGGAGCGCGGTGAGGTCGCGGCGGTCAACGCACGACTGGCCACCTGGACCCGCAACGACCAGCCGGTGCCGACCGGACTCCCCGCGGAACTGCGGGACTTCATGGAGCACGCGCGCCAACTGCCCCCGTGGGCGGACCGCGCCAAGCTGGAGGCTGCGGCCACGTTCAACAAGGGCCGGGGCTTCTACCTCAACCTCCTCAACGGCGTCGGCGGCGGCATGCTCAGTACCGCCATCCCCCGGGAGGCGCGCTCCGTCTACCACTCCAAGGGCGGCGCGGACATGGAGGACCGCGTCGCCAAGACGAGCCTGCTCGGCTTCGCCATCGGGGCGCTCGACGCCTACCGGCCCGACGGCGACGTCATCGTGCAGGCCGTGAAGACGCGCATGGTGCACGCGGCGGTTCGGCACCTGCTGCCGCAGTCCCCGGCCTGGCCCCGGATCAGCGACGGCCAGAAGACACCGATCAGCCAGGCCGACATCATGGTCACCTGGCACAGTCTCGCCACGTACGCGATGCAGAAGATGCTGGAGTGGAAGATCAACGTGACTCCGGCCGAGTCGGCGGCGTATCTCCACGTGTGGCAGGTCAGCGTGCACATGCTCGGGGCGCACGACGAGTACATCCCCGCCACCTGGGACGCGGCCGAGGCCCAGTCCAAGCAGGTCTTGGACCCGGTCCTGGCGTCCACGCGAGAAGGCGTCGAACTGACCGACATCCTCCTCGGCCAACTCGCCGAGCAGACCAGCCCCGGCGGCATCGACCGCCCCCTCGTCGACGCGCTCGCCCGCTATCTGGTCGGCGACCGGGTCGCCGACCTCGACGCCATCCCCGAAGAGCGGTTCTGGCTGAAGACGATCAAGCTCGTGTGGCCGCCACTGGTCGCCTTCCGCGAGGGGCTGCTGCCGCTGCCGCTGGTGCCGCCCCTGGCCTGGACGATCGACGAGGCGATCCGCCAGTACATCCTGTGGTTCCTCACCAAGGGCCGGGGCGCCACGATCAGCCTCCCCGACACCAACCGGCCCGGCACCGGCTGAAGCGTGGGGGCACCGCATGCGTCACCGGTCGTCCCGCACCGCCGAGCACTTCGAGAGGCCCGGCGAACGGGACCGCAGCACACCTCACACAGGACTCACAGAGGAGTTCGGAGCAATGGACGGGTTCAGCAGACGCAAGGTGTTGACGGCAGGCGGGGCCCTGGGGGCCCTCGGAGCGCTGGGCCTGGCCACGCCGGCCAACGCCCGGTCCCTGTGGACGTGGGCGCCGGGCAGTTCGGTGGCGGGCTCCGGTGCGGGAATCGACCCGCAGTGGGTGTGGGACGAGGAGGCCGACCCCGTACTCGCGGCCGTGCTCGAACGCGGCGGAATCGGCGCGATCAACGACCAACTGGCCACCTGGACCCGCAACGACCAGGCGCCGCCCGCAGGACTCCCCGCAGACCTGCGGGAGTTCATGGACCACGCCCGCCGGATGCCGTCCTGGGCGGACAGGGACAAACTCGACCGCGCCTCGCGGATCAACCTGAAGAAGGGGATCTACATCGGAGCGCTCTACGGGCTGGGCAGCGGGCTCATGAGCACCGCCATCCCCCGGGAGTCACGCGCCGTCTACTACTCCAAGGGCGGTGCGGACATGAAGGACCGCATCGCCAAGACGGCGAAGCTCGGCTACGACATCGGGGCCCTGGACGCCTATCTGCCGCAGGGCTCGATGATCGTGACCGGCGTGAAGACGCGCATGGTGCACGCGGCGGTGCGCCACCTGCTGCCGCAGTCCCCGGACTGGACCCGGACCAGCGGCGGCCAGAAGTCGCCGATCAGCCAGGCGGACATCCTCGTCACGTGGCACAGCCTCGCCACGTTCGTCATGCGCAGGATGAGGGAGTGGGGTGTCCGGGTCAGCGCCGCCGACGCGGAGGCGTACCTGCACGTGTGGCAGGTCAGCGCACACATGCTCGGGGTGCGCGACGAGTACATCCCGGCGACCTGGGACGCGGCCAACGCCCAGTCCAGGCAACTCCTCGACCCGGTGCTGGCCTCCACCTACGAGGGCAGGGCGCTGACCGAAGTCCTCCTGGACATCGTGGCCGAGCTCGACCTCGGTCTGACCCGGCCCCTGATCAGCGCGTTCTCCAGGTACACCCTCGGCGACCGCGTGGGCGACATGATCGGTCTCGCCCGGGAGCCGATCCTGGAACCGCTGATCGCGGCCGCGTGGCCCCTTCTGGTGGCCTTCAGGGAAGGGCTGATCGCCCTGCCGGTGATCCCGGCCGCCGCCTGGACCCTGGAGGAGGCGCTGCGCCAGTTCGTCCTCCTCTTCCTCAACGAGGCGCAACCGATCTCCATCTCCATCCCGGACATGAACCGCCCCGCCTGAACGTCCCGCGCCCGGACGCCCTCTCCTGAAACCGCACCGACCACCGGCGCCGACATCGCGCCGGACCCCGCTGCCAGGGGCGACCATCCCCTGCCGCCCCTGGCAGCCCCCCTCCGACACGCCACGACCACCGGAGCCGACCCGCACATGGAGACACCGACGACGCCGACCAGAGCGCCGGCACAGGAAAACGTCCGAGGAGGCCGCCGATGAACGGCGCCCACCGTGAGCCCCAACCGACCGCCGACGGCCCCACCCCGGGCCGGCGGCGGTTTCTCGGCTACATACTGGCGGCGCCCACGCTGGTGGCCGCCGCCGAACTCCTGCCCGCCCCACCGGCCTCCGCCGCCACCGCCGACACCGCGACGGCCGCCGTGCCCTCGGCGGACCTCACCGAGATCGTCGACCTCAACGACCTGATGACCCTGGCGACGGCCCCGACCGCCGGCCTCATCACGGTCCAGGTCAACCAGGACGGCACGGTGTCCTTCGCGCTGCCACGGGCCGAGGTCGGCCAGGGCATCACCACCTCGACGGCCATGCTGATCGCCGAGGAGCTGGACGTACCACTCGAACAGGTACGCATCACACTCGCCGACGCGCGACCGGAACTCGTCTTCAACCAGCTCACCGGCGCGTCCAATACGACCCTTGCGACATACACCCCGGTCAGAGTGGCCGCGGCCATCGCACGGGCACGCCTGCTGGCGGCCGCCGCGACCGAACTGGGCGCCGCCGTCGACGAACTCGCCGTAGAGGCCGGTGTCATCACCGGACCCGGGGGCAGGAACGTCGCCTTCGGCGACCTGGCCGTGAAAGCCGCGGCCGTACGCACCCAGCGGGTCACCGCCGACCTCAAGGCGCCCGGACAGTTCACCGTCATCGGCACCCCCCGAAGCCGCCTCGACGCCCTCGACGCGGTCACCGGGCGCAAGAAGTTCGCGATGGACCTCGCCGTCCCCGGCGCCGCCCCGACCATGGTGTGCCGCCCGCCGACCCTCAACGGCACGGTCCGCTCGGTGGCCAACACCGCCGCCGTCCTCGCCATGCCCGGAGTCACCGACGTCACGGTGATCCCCACCGGCGTGGCGGTGCGCGCCCGCACCTTCGGCCAGTGCATCGACGCGGTACGCGCGTTGAAGGTGTCCTGGAGGCCCGGCACCGCGGAAGGCAAGTCCGACCAGTCCGTGCTCAAGGAGCTGGAAGCCGCGGAACTTCCCATGGGGCCACCGCCGCTGACTCCGAGCGTGGAGGCGAAATTCACCTTCCACTTCCGCGGCAACAGCGCTCTGGAGACCAACTGCGCCATCGCCGACGTACGGCCCGGCAGCGCCGAGATCTGGGCGAGCCTCAAATCCCCGATCGTGGCCAAGCAGGCGATCGCCGCCAAGCTCGGCCTGCCGCTCGGCGCGGTCACCGTGCATGTCATCCAGGGCGGTGGTTCCTTCGGGCGCAAGCTCTTCTTCGACGCCGCACTGGAAGCCGTCGAGATCTCCCGGAAGACCGGCAAGCCGGTCAAACTCATGTGGCACCGTGCCGACGACACCCGCCAGGGGCGGGCCCATCCGATGGCCACCTCCCGGGTGCGCATCGACCACCTCGGAGACGCCGTCCTCGGCTACCGCCAGCGGCACACCAGCGTGTCCACCGACCTCGGCCACGGCTTCGGCGAGATCGTGACGGCCCTGGCCGCGAGGCTTCCGGTGGCCGATCTCGGCTTCTCCGAGACCTTCTTCGTGCTCTCCCAGTCGATGCCGTACGACTTCGGGACCGACAGCCGGCTGCTCAACGAGACGGACGGCGGCTTCAACACCGGCAGCATGCGCAACGTCTACTCTCCCGACGTGACCTGCGCCCGTGAACTCGTCATCGACAAACTGGCGTCGAAGACGGGCAAGGACCCCTACAGGTTCCGGCGCGCCTTCCTCAAGGACGAGCGGACCAGAGCCGTGCTGGACAAGGTCGCCTCGGCAGGCCGGTGGGGCCGGGCGATGCCGAGCGGTACCGCCCAGGGCATCGCCCTCCATTCCGAGTACCACTCCGTCAGCGCCGTGCTGGTGGAGATCGACTGCCGGCCCGAGACCGTCAACCGGCCCATCCGCGACGGTGTGACCGGACCGCGGGTCACACGAGCGGTCTGCGCCGTGGACGTGGGCCTCACCGTCAACCCCCGTGGCCTGGAGGCCCAGATGATGGGCTGCCTCATGGACGGCATCGCCCAGACCCTGACCTCCAGCCTGCACCTGCGCGACGGGTACTTCCTGGAGGCCAGTTGGGACAACTACTTCTACACCCGGCAGTGGAACACACCACCGGAACTCGAGATCTTCGTCATGCCGACCAGCACGGGCACTCCCGGCGGTGCCGGAGAACTGGGTGTCGCCGCGTCGATGGCAGCCGTCGCCTGCGCGTACGGCCGTGCCACCGGCACGATGCCCACCGCCTTCCCCATCAACCACGGCACGCTGTCGTTCGTGCCCATGCCGACCGTGCCGCCGATTCCCCAGTCGCCGACGGACGGCCTGGACCACGCCCACTGACCTGTCTGCCGACGGGCCACCGATGCAAGGAGTCTCCGTGCCCGAGCGCACATTCCGCCTCAACGGCGAGCAGGTCACCGTCGACGTCCCCGACGACATGCGGCTGCTGTGGGTCCTGCGCGACATCCTGGGGGTCACCGGCCCCAAGTACGGCTGCGGCATCAACGTCTGCAAGGCGTGCACCAGCCATCTCAACGGCACGGCGGTCAACCCCTGCGCGATCCCCGTGGGGGACGTGCAGCCGACCGACGAGGTCACCACCATCGAGGGGCTCGCGGACACCGTCGACACGGACCTCCACCCGATGCAGCAGGCGTGGCTCGACCACGACGTGTCCCAGTGCGGCTACTGCCAGCCGGGCCAGATCATGGCGGCCGTCGCCCTCGTGCGTCGGGTCGCGCGGGAAGGGCGCGAGCTGACCGAGGAGGACCTCGACGGCATCCGCAACATCTGCCGGTGCGGCACCTACGTTCGTATCCGCCAAGCCGTCAAGGACGCCGCGACGAGGATGTGAGGCCGCGAGGAGGGGGCCTGTGGGAAAGCCGTACGCAGGCCGGCGGAGCCGTCACCGGGACGGGTCCGCCGGCCTGCCTTCTTCTCAGGCGGCCGACGGGGCGCCCTCGGGCTCGTCCTCTGCCGTACGGCGGCCGCCGCCCGGGCGGCGGGCGAACCGGACCGAGAGGACCGTCAGCAGGGCCGCGACGACGAGCAGCCCGAGCGGGACGCCGGTGCTCAGCCACCACCACGCGCGTTGCGCGACCGAGGCGTCGTGGGCCTGTTCGCGCACTGAGGCGGCAACTCCCTTGACGGCTATGTCCGTCACGGGGAAGAGGGTGACCGGGCCGTCCGCACCCTTCGTCTGCGCGAGCACCCTCTGGTGCAGCGAGCCGTTCAGCGCCAGCCCGGTCTTCGCGTCGACCCAGCCTGTGCGCTCGGTCGTGGAGGTGTACGTGAGCGGCACGGCATCCGGCAGGGCCGCCAGCGCGGCCTTGTCGGGCCGCTGGGCCTCCGGCAGCGCCGCGGTGAGTGCCGCGACCGCACCGCGGGGGAGGACCTCGGGCAGTGCTTCGACAGTGGCGGGGTCCGCGAGCGGGCCCGTGGCTGTGACGTCGTACCGGTAGGCGTCGCGGCCGGCCACCGATTCCTGCCCCGTGTACCGCGCGGGCACCGCCTTGCGGATGCCGGTGTCCCAGAAGCGGTACTCGCGCTTCTCCGGGTTCAGCGGCCAGGAGACGACCAGGCCCGTGTGCTTCTCCGCGCCGGAACCGGCCGGTGCCGGACGCTCCACGAGGGTGCGCCGGTCCACCGCCCAGGTGTGCTTGGCGCTGTTCAACGGCTTGCCCTGCGGCCCCCGCAGCACCGCGTGGTCGAGCACGACGGCCGTCCGGCCGCTGGTGTCCCGTACGGCGACGCGCCGGTCCAGGGTCACCGGCAGCCCGCGGAGGAAGGCGTCGGCGCGGTCACCGGCCTCAAGGGCGGGGGCGTTGAGCAGGGACGCGGTGCCCTTGTAGTGGAACGTGCTGTCCGCGTCGGACGGTATCTGGTGCAGGCCGGGATAGACGCCGAACCGTGTGACCGCCGACGCGGCCACCAGGACCACGGCCGTCCCGGTCAGGATCCAGCTGCTCTTGCGCATGGCGTTCTCCTCAGGGCGGGATGCTGACGGGCTGCCGCTCGACCGGGACCGGTCTCCTCTGCTTAGCGAACGCTAAGTAAGTTAGAGGGAGTGTGACGGACGGTCAATACTCTGGAAGGGAACTCCAAAAGCCTTTGTTCTCACGGCTATTGAGCCAGAGACCGACGTCCTGCAGGGGCAGCGTGTCCGACAGTTACCGAGCGCTCGCTAAGTGACCCGCAGTCGCGGAGAACCGGCGCTGACTCGCCCGCCCGCCGGCCGAACGGAGACGGGCGGCCGGCACCTACCGAGTGCCGCCGGGGACCCCGAAGACACGAGCGACCCAGTGACTCATCCTGGCCTCGAAATCCGAAGCCGAAGCGATGTCCGAGGCGGGGAGGGAACCCGCGTCGTCGAGGTCGGCGATGAAGTCCACGTCGGCCCAGCCGCCCCGGAACACCACGACCGACAGCTCGGCCTCTCCCGGACCGGAGACGGCCACGCCGACCGAGTCGGGGTCATGGACGCGGGCCCTGTCGGTCTCCAGGGGCTGGGGCCACGGCGCCCTCCCGTCCCTCCAGGTCACCCGGCCCACTTCGAGGCCGGCCTCACTCCAGCCCACCGCTTGGTCGGCCAGAACCGCAGCCACCTCGTCAAGATCAAGCATCCTGTCCATGGCGGGATCATCCCCCCTCGGCCGACCGGGTGGTCCCGGACAGCGGCACCGGGCCCACGAGGCGGGGCCACCCGCCGGTTCCTGTTTCGCGCCGACTCTCCCGGGGCTGCCGGCTGACGATGGTGCTCAGAACCCGCAGGCGACCGCTCCCGCCCACGGCCCGACGGCCTGCCCGGCCAGGCCCCACGACGTGGAAGTGCCTTATGGTTCCCTTGTCAATGGACGGGAAGACGGGCGCAGGCGGCCCCACCTTCCTCTCGCGCCGTGCAGGAGTAGGTCGATGAGCCGCAGGGCCGGACTTGAGGGGCGAGCTCCCGAGCGGGACCCGGCGGGCAGCGCGGGAATCGATGCCCTCAGCAGGATTCGTGCTGCCCGGCCGTCGCTGCCGCCCTCGGAGCGACGGGTCGCCGAGGTCGTGGTCGCGGACCCCGCCGGATGCTCCGAACTGTCGATCGGCGTGCTGGCGGACAGGGCGTCGACCTCGGCCGCCACCGTGCTGCGCTTCTGCCGAACGCTCGGTTTCGCCAGCTATCCCCAGCTGAGGCTCGCTCTGGCCGCCGCGGTGGCGCACGACAGGGCTGTCGGCGGAGGGCGGCCGGAACTGGGGGCGGACATCGATCCGGCCGACACGCTGGACCAGGTCGTCGAGAAGGTCATCTACAACGAGGTTCGCGCACTCGAGGAGACGGTGCGCAGCGTGGACCCCGCGGTCCTCGGGAGAGCCGTCGACGCCATCGCCGCCGCCCGGCGCATCGACATCTTCGGCGTCGGGGCCAGCGCCTTCGTGGGCCAGGACCTTCACCAGAAGCTGCACCGGATCGGGCGGATCGCGTTCGTGTGGACGGACGTCCATGCCGCCCTGACGGCGACGGCGCTGCTCGGTCCGGGTGACGTGGCGATCGGCATCTCCCATTCGGGGGAGACGGAGGACACGGTCGACCCGCTGGCGACGGCAGCCGCCCGCGGAGCGACGACCGTCGCGCTCACGAACTTCCCGCAGTCCGCCCTGGCGGAGGCGGCCGACCTCGTCCTCACCACCTCGGCGCGAGAGACCCCTCTGCGGTCGGGCGCCACGGTCAGCCGGATCGCCCAGCTGGCGCTGGTCGACTGCCTTTTCGTCGCGGTGGCGCAGCGCTCCTACGAGGCTTCCGCTGCGGCGCTCCACGAGACGTACACGGCGGTGCAGCGGCGCCGTCGGCGTCGCCCTTAGTCCCCTTCGGGACTGCGGTCCGTTCGTGCGCCGAGCGGTCCTCGGGTCCGTCCCCAGCTCCCTGCTCGGCCCTCGGCGGGGCACGTCCGAGCGGTGAATGTTACTAAATTACGCTTCACGTATTCAGGCGTAAATTATTGACATACCGTGTCGCGGATCCGGATACTCCCGGAACGCCGCGGCACCACCGATCGCGGACCGCGCGGCCCCGGAACCCCGTGCCGTCGCGCAGCCCGTCGCCGCGACCCGCCATCACCGTCGTCCCGCGCCGAACCGGCGGCGCCGAGGAGCCATGAGCCACCCCACATCCCTTCACCGACCCGACTCGGACCAGGACCTGGCCGAACTGCTCGCCTCGTGCGTCAGCGACCCGGCGCGGGTGTCGACCGCGCTGCCCCGCCGGATCTCGGCCGCCCACGACGCGTCCCCCTACCTGTTCACCCCGCGCGCGGTGGTCCGTGCCGCGTCGGCGGGCGAGGTCGGCGCGCTGATGGCCGGAGCCCGCGCGGCCGGCATCCCGCTGACCCTGCGCTCGGGCGGCACGAGCCTGGCGGGCCAGGCCGGAGGCGACGGCATCCAGGTCGACGTGCGCGCCCACTGGCGCACCGCGGAGATCCTCGACGACGGGCACCGGATCCGTCTCGGGCCGGGGCTGACCGTCCGCCAGGCCAACGCCAGGCTCACCCGGTACGGCCGCAGAATCGGCCCAGACCCGGCGAGCGAGAGCGCCTGCACCATCGGCGGCCTGGTGGCCAACAACTCCAGCGGCATGAACTGCGGCACGCAGGACAACGCCTACCGCACCATCGAGTCCCTGCGGTTCGTGCTGCCCTCCGGCAGTGTCGTCGACACCGCGGACGCCGACGCCGACCAGGCTCTGCGGGCGCGGGAGCCGGCCCTGCACGCGGGGCTGCTGCGACTGCGGGAGCAGGTCCGCGGTTCGGCCGCGTCACGGGCCACGTTGGAGCGGCTGTTCGCGATGAAGAACACCATGGGGTACGGCCTGAACTCCTTCCTCGACCATTCCACGCCGGCCGACATCCTCGCCCACCTCATGATCGGCAGCGAGGGCACGCTCGGCTTCGTCGCGGAGGCCGTCTTCCGCACTGTCCCGCTCCTGCCGCACACCGCCACGGGACTCCTCGTACTGCCCGGGCTCGCCGAAGCCACCGACTCCCTGCCCGCGCTCGTCGCCGCGGGTGCCCGCACCGTGGAACTCCTCGACGCCGCTTCCCTGCGGGTCGCACAGCGCTCCGCCGAGCCGGTGGAAGCCCTGCGCGGCCTCACGGTGACCGGCCACGCGGCGCTGCTCGTCGAGTTCGCGGAAGACAGTGCCGAGGAACTCGAGCACACCGTCGCCGCCGCCCTCCCGGCGC
The DNA here is from genome assembly GCF_014651055.1 of Streptomyces fructofermentans. Lineage (GTDB taxonomy): Bacteria > Actinomycetota > Actinomycetes > Streptomycetales > Streptomycetaceae > Streptomyces > Streptomyces fructofermentans. Next base: position 18,405 of record NZ_BMWD01000022.1, on the reverse strand, counting down.
TGCGCCGCCTGCCCACCCTGACGCCCGCCGCGCTCACGCGGGACCCGGGCGAGCGCGGCCGGCTGTGGCGGCTGCGCAAGGGGCTCTACACCGCGGTCGCCGGAGCCCGCAGGCCCGGTACGACGGCGCTGCTGGAGGACGTGGCCGTGCCCATGGAACGGCTCACCACCACGAGCGAGGGCCTGATCGACCTGTTCGCCCGGCACGGCTACGACGACGCGGTGATCTTCGGGCACGCGCGCGACGGGAACCTGCACTTCATGCTGACCCAGGACTTCGACTCCGGCGGGGAACTGGACCGGTACGCGAGCTTCACGGACGACATGGTCGACCTCGTCCTGGAGGCCGGCGGGACGCTCAAGGCCGAGCACGGCACGGGCCGCGCGATGGCGCCCTTCGTCCGGCGCCAGTACGGCGACGAGCTCTACGGGGTGATGCGCGAACTGAAGCGGCTGTGCGACCCCGGCCAGGTGCTGAGCCCCGGAGTGCTGCTCGACGACGACCCCCGGGCACATCTCGGTCACCTCAAGAGTGTTCCGGAGGTCGACCCGGCCGTGGACGCGTGCGTCGAATGCGGCTACTGCGAACCCGTATGCCCCACGGCCGACGCCACCACGACACCGCGTCAGCGCATCGCGCTGCTGCGCGAGATCGCCCTCGCCGAGGCCGAGGGCGACACCGACAGGCAGCGCGCCCTGGAGGACGACTACGCCTACGCGGCCGTCGCCAGCTGCGCGGTCGACAGCCTGTGCGTCACCGCCTGCCCCGTCCACATCGACACGGGCGAGGTCATGAAACGGCTGCGCGCCGACCAGCACGGCAAGGTGGCGCAGGGCGTCGCCGACCGGGTCGCACGCCACTGGCAGGGCGCGGTCACGGGCGTGCGCACGATGCTGGACGCCGCCCACGCCCTACCGCTGCCCGTCACCCGCGCCGCGACCCGGGCGGTGCGCGGGCTGGGCGCCGGGGAACTGGTTCCGTCCTGGACCCAGGACATGCCGCGCAGCGGCCCCGCCCGCCCCGCGCCGCGGCATCCCGCCGAGGCCGAGGCGGTGTTCTTCGCCGCCTGCGTCGGCAGCCTCTTCGCACCCGAGGAGGGCGCCGGCCGGACCGCGGGATCGGCGAACGCGTTCCTGCGCCTGTGCGCTCGGGCGGGTGTGCCCGTGGCCGTGCCGGACGAGCTGGGTGGCCTGTGCTGCGGTACTCCCTGGCAGTCCAAGGGCTACACGAAGGGCCACCGGACGATGGCGGTCCGCACGCTGGACGCCCTGTGGGACGCGACCGGGCACGGGAGGCTGCCGGTCGTCTGCGACGCCTCCTCCTGCACGCACGGTCTGGAACGGCTGGCCGAGGTCCTGCCGGAGGCGGAACGGTCCCGCTACGCGGCGCTGCGGTTCGTGGACAGTGTGGTCTTCACCGCGGAACGCCTGCTGCCCGCCCTGCCCGCCGTGCGGCCACTGGGAGCGCTGGCCCTGCATCCCACCTGCTCGACCACCCACCTGGGAGCCGAGGGCGCGCTGCGGACGGTGGCCGCCGCCCTCAGCGGGGACGTCGTCGTGCCCGACTCCTGGGGCTGCTGCGCCTTCGCGGGGGACCGGGGGCTGCTGCATCCGGAGGTGACCGCGGCGGCCACGGCCCGCCAGGCCGCGGAGGTCAACGAACGGTCGTACGACGCGTACGCCTCGTGCAACCGCACCTGCGAGATCGGGATGACCCGGGCCACCGGGCGCCCCTACCGGCACATCCTCGAACTCCTCGACGAGGCGACCTCTCCTGGCGGGGAGGGCGCCGAAGCGCACTGATTCACGGCCGAAGGGGGCTTGACGAGCCACCTGGCTGAAAATATGTTTCATCTTGCCGGGGCAAGATGAAAGAAAGTTTCGTCACTGTCTCTCGTGTCACACGAGCCCGCCGGAACCACTCCCGGTCACGTATGACGGAAACACAACAGAACCACCCAAGCCACCGAAATGTCCGCACGACAGGAGCCGTGAACGTTCATGTCCACCCAAGACGCCGTGGGAAACGGCCGACTGCGTGACCAGCTGGCCACCATGGCCACCGAGGCACACCGCCCCGAACTGGCGGACATCGACCGCCTCCCCACGCTGGACCTCGCCCGCCACATGAACGCCGAGGACGCGACCGTCACCACCGCCGTCGAAGGCCGACTCCCCGAGATCGCCGCCGCGATCGACGGCATCGCCGAGCGGATGGCCCGCGGCGGCCGCCTCATCTACGCGGGCGCCGGCACCGCCGGACGGCTCGGAGTCCTGGACGCCTCCGAATGCCCGCCCACCTTCAACACCGACCCCTCACAGGTCGTGGGCCTCATCGCCGGGGGGCCGGCCGCCATGGTCACGGCCGTCGAGGGCGCCGAGGACTCCGAGGAGGCGGCCCGCCAGGACCTGGACGCACTCGGCCTGTCCCCCGAGGACACCGTCGTCGGCATCTCGGCCTCCGGCCGCACCCCGTACGCCGTCGAGGCCGTCCGCCACGCACGGTCCCTCGGCGCGCTCACGGTGGGGCTGTCCTGCAACGCCGACAGCGCGCTGGCCGCAGCCGCCGAGCACGGCATCGAGATCGTGGTCGGCCCGGAGACCCTGACCGGCTCCACCCGGCTCAAGGCGGGCACCGCGCAGAAGCTGGTGCTCAACATGTTCTCCACGATCACCATGATCCGGATCGGCAAGACCTACGGGAACCTGATGGTCGACGTGCGCGCCTCCAACGAGAAGCTCCGGGCCCGGGCCCACCGGATCGTGGGCCTCGCCACCGACGCCTCCGACGAGGCCATCGCCGAAGCCCTCACCGCCACCGGCGGCGAGGTCAAGAACGCCATCCTCACCCTGCGCGGAGCTGTCGACGCACGGACGGCCGAGCACCTTCTCGAGGACGCGCACGGACATCTGCGCAAGGCCCTCGAAGCCGCAGCAGCCTGACGCACCAGCCGATACTCACAGCAAGGCCGATCTCATGGCGAACGAGAACAAGTACCGCGACACCGCGGCAGCCATCCTCCCCCTCGTCGGAGGTGCGCGGAACGTGGCGTCGGTGGCCCACTGCATGACCCGGCTCCGGTTGGGCCTGCACGACCGGTCCCTGGTGCAGGAAGAACAGCTCAAGGCACTGCCCGCGGTGATGGGCGTCGTCGAGGACGACACCTACCAGATCGTCCTCGGACCCGGCACCGTCGCCCGCGTCACCCCCGAGTTCGAGGCCCTGGCCGAGCAGGAGCGCGCCGAGGCCCCCGCACCCGGCGGCGGGAACGCACCCGACGCCGGCGGCGAGCCCGTGACCGCCGAGGAACTCGCCGCGCAGGGCGCGGCACTGCGCGCCCAGCGCAAGGCGAAGAACGCGACCCCCTTCAAACTGCTGCTGCGCCGGATCGCGAACATCTTCGTGCCGCTGATTCCCGCACTCATCGGCTGCGGCATCATCGCGGGCCTCAACGGCCTCCTGGTGAACCTCGGCTGGCTGCCCGGAATCACCCCCGCCCTCGCCGCGATGGCCTCCGGATTCATGGCACTGATCGCCGTGTTCGTCGGCTACAACACCGCCAAGGAGTTCGGCGGCACACCCATCCTCGGCGGCGCCGTCGCCGCCATCATCGTCTACGCGGGCGTGGCCAACGTCGAAGCCTTCGGCCAGCAGCTCTCCCCGGGACAGGGCGGAGTCCTCGGCGCCCTGGGCGCGGCATGGCTCGCCGTGCAGGTCGAGAAGTGGTGCCGTCGCTGGGTCCCCGTGTCCATCGACGTCCTGGTCACCCCGACGATCACCGTGCTCGTGGCCGGCCTCGCCACCCTCTTCGGGCTCATGTTCCTCGCCGGTGAGGTCTCCGCGAAGATCGGTGAAGGCGCCAACTGGCTGCTCGCACACGGCGGCGCGGGCGCCGGACTGATCCTGGGCGCCCTGTTCCTGCCGCTGGTCATGCTGGGCCTGCACCAGGCGCTCATCCCGATCCACACGACTCTGATCGAACAGCAGGGCTACACCGTGCTGCTGCCCATCCTCGCGATGGCCGGCGCGGGCCAGGTCGGCGCGGCCATCGCCGTGTACTTCCGCCTGCACCGCAACACCTCGATCCGCACCACCATCAAGTCGGCCCTGTGGCCCGGGTTCCTCGGTGTGGGCGAGCCGCTGATCTACGGCGTCTCGCTGCCGCTCGGCCGCCCGTTCATCACGGCCTGCACCGGCGGAGCCCTCGGCGGCGCGTTCGTCGGACTGTTCAACCAGTTGGGCACCGACGTCGGCTCCACCGCGATCGGCCCCTCGGGCTGGGCGCTCTTCCCCCTGCTCGACGGCGACCACGGCCTGGGCCGGACGGTTGCCGTCTACGCCGCGGGCCTCCTCGTCGGCTACCTCGGCGGCTTCCTCGCCACGTACTACTTCGGCTTCACCAAGACGATGCTCGCCGAACTCAATGTCGCGCCCGCACCGTCCGAGCCGGTTCTCACCTCCACCCCGGCCGTCGACGGAACGGCCCCGGCGACGACACCGGCCGCGCCGGCAGGTGCTTCGGCCGGTTGACCAACACAGCTGCTGCCCCCGCCGTAACGGCGGGGGCAGCAGCTGTGTTCCTTTCCGTATCCCCTCGCACGGCCACCGCCGGTGGATCGGGACCGCCCCCGACCCCGGCGCAGGGACGCTGTGCCGGGGTCGCCTCAGTCCTCGGTGACCCGGATGATCGTCCGTCCGGGGACGCGCTGGCCGGGAGTGAAGGCGGCGACCGCCTCGGCAAGCGGGCGCACCGCGCCCACCCGCACGGTGAGCCGCCCGTCCCGCAGCCGCTGCGCCAGGTCCTGCAGGCGCGCACGGTCGGGTTCCACGACGAAGAACAGGGCCCGTCCGTCGCGGGGCCGGACGGTCGGCGGCTGGGCGACCGTGACGAGGGTGCCGCCGGCGCGAACGAGGGCGGCCGAGCGGTCCAGCACGTCACCGCCGATCGCGTCGAACACCACGTCGACCTCACCGGTCCGCGCCGGCCAGTCGCCCGAGAGGTCCAGGAACGTGTGCGTGCCCAGCGAGAGGACGTAGTCCCGGTCGGCGGCCCGACCGGTGCCGATCACACGTGCTCCCGCCTCCACCGCGAGCTGCACCGCCACCGAGCCGACACCGCCCGCCGCGCCGTGGACCAGGACGGTCTGCCCGGTCACGATCCGCGCGTGGTCGAACAGTCCCTGCCAGGCGGTCAGTCCGGAGATCGACAGCGCGGCCGCCGCCGTGTGGTCGACATCCGCCGGAAGCGGGGCGAGGTTGCGGGCCTCCACGGCGACGTACTCGGCCAGTGAGCCGTTGCGGGTCCAGTCGGCGAGACCGAAGACCCGCTGGCCGACTGTGAGCCCGGTGGTCCCGTAGCCGAGTTCCGTCACGACGCCCGACACCTCGTGCCCCGGCACGCTCGGAGCGCGGTCGCGGCCCGCGCGGTCGGACCACGTCCCGGGCCAGTCCAGTTCACCGCGCGTGAATCCCGCGGCGTGCACCCGCACGACGACGTCGTTCTCGGAGGCATGGGGATGCGGCAGCTCCGTCAGGGCCAGCCCGCTGACGCCGGCATCGCGGTCCGAGGCGGTGATGGCTTGCATAACTGTTCCTTTTCGCGAATGTCCGATGAATGTCCGAGGGATGCGCGCGCCTGTCACGCCAGCCTATTTATCGCGTCGGCCCGCTGCCTCCCGTGGATGCCCGGCACGGGCCCGCCCGCAGTGGGGTCTGCTGCCGCGTCTACCGGCACTCCTGGCTCCTCGCAAGCGCTGTCCACCGGACCTGGACCCGACATGGCGCCGCACGCCGGCACCGAACCGCAGGCGGGAGGCCGTCGGATCGAAGGTGCTTGCAGTTGCGAGAAGCGGGGCCAGGAGAGTGACTGGAGGTATGGACCTCAAACTCGAACTCCTCGTGCTGCCGGTCTCTGACGTCGACCGGGCGAAGGAGTTCTACGAGAAGGTCGGGTTCCGTCTGGACCTCGACGTCGAAGCCACCGCCGAGTGGAGGGCCGTGCATCTCACGCCGCCCGGATCCGAGTGCGCGATCATGATCGGCAAGGGGCTCACCGCGGCCGCGCCGGGTTCCAGCCAGGGCCTGTACCTGGTCGTGCCCGACATCGAGGCCTCGCGCAAGGACCTCGTGGAACGCGGGATCGAGGTGAGCGAGGTGTTCCACGACGGAGGCGGGCTGATCTTCCACGGCCATGAGGGCGGCGAGATCGTGCACGACCTGGCGGGGCAGGGACGCCAGGCCGGCGTGCACCCCGACCGGGCCTCCTACGGCTCGTTCGCCACCTTCAGCGACCCCGACGGCAACGGGTGGGTGCTGCAGGAGGTCTCCCAGCGGGCCCCCGGCCGCTGAACCCGCACGCCGGCGCCGCCTGGCGGAGTGAGAGATGGCGTACGGCCCCTGTGCGGGTGGTGTGTGCGCGGGCCCGTGACCGGGGAGGGGCCGCGTTCGGCTGAGGTGCCGTTCGAGGCCGCGAAGACGCTGACGGGAGCGCGGTCCGTCTCACGCCGCCGGGATCCGAGGCGTCGATCATCTTCGGCAAGGGCCTCACCTCCGCCGAGCCGGGGTACCTCATCGTCACCGACATCGAGGCGGCCCGCCGGGAGCTCCTGGAGCGGGGCGTCGAGGTCGGCGAGGCCTTCCACGACGACAAGGGCGTGCTCTTCCACAACCACGCCCGCGGAACCGTCAACCACGACCTGCCCGGCCAGGCACGCATCGCGGGCCGCTGTCCGACGGCCTCCAGGACGGCTGTCCCCGACCGAACCGCGGAAGGCGCCGAAGCCGTCACTCGCCGGGCCGGAAGGTGTCCGTACGGGGCGGTCCACGGGACCTGAGCGGCGCGGACCGTACTTCGGCAGGTCCTCGAAGACCTCCGGGGCGCACCGGCTCCCGGCCCTGCCGCTTCCGGCGCCACGTGGCTCCGCTTCACGGCCCGGCCCGGCGGTGGCTCCGGTCGGCCGCTGCCGGCGCGTACGCGTCTCACATCCACCGGCCCGCAGAACAGGTACCGAAAGCAGGAGGGAACCGTGGGAATCCTCGACAGCAAGGTAGTGCTCATCACCGGCACCGGAGGAGGCATGGGACGCGTCGCCGCGCAGGTCTTCGCCCGGGAAGGCGCGAAGATCATCGGGGTTGAGATCCAGGCCGACGCCAATGAGGAGACCGCCGGCCTCGTGCGCCGGGCGGGCGGCGCCATGACGAGCATCGCGCCGGTCGACCTGACCGACCCGGACCAGGTCCGCCGGATGGCCGAGGACGCCGCCGCGGCGTACGACGGGCTCGATGTCGTCTACAACAACGCGGCGCTGCAGCGCTTCGGCCCCATGCCCGACTTCTCCGTCGACGACTGGCGGGCGACAGTGGCCGGCGAACTCGACATCCCCTTCTTCGTCTCGAAGTACACCTGGCCGCACCTCGTCCGCCGAGGCGGCGGAGTCATCATCAACGTGGCCTCCGAGGCAGGCATGATCGCAGGCACCACGCCACCGATGGTCGCCCACACCGCGGCCAACGCCGGTGTCATCGGGATGACACGGCAACTCGCCCTCGAAGGCGCCGCCCACGGAATCCGCGCTGTCGCCATCAGCCCCGGCCCGGTGCTGACCCCCGCCAGCGACCGCGACCTGGGCGACAACCAGGCCATGAGGGACGCCATCACCAGCAAGACGCTCCTCAAGCGTTTCGCGCAGCCCGAGGAGATCGTCGAACTGGCCGCCTTCCTCGCGTCCGACCGGGCGTCGTTCATCACCGGCGCCAACTACGCGGTCGATGGCGGAGCGAGTGCCTGGTGAACCCGTCACGCATCAGTGCCCACCTCCACCTGTTGTCGGCAGCCGAGGAGCCTGACGGACCCGCCGGTCGTTCCGACCGGATCTGAGCCGTCGTCTGCCCCACTGCGGACTGCCACAGGGTGCGCCATGCGTCTCCCCGGCACGCCGACTGCACGCTCCGGAGCGCCCCACACTCCGGGCCGCGCACGATCAGCATCCTGGCCGCACACCGGATCGCCATCGAACAACAGGCCCGCCGGAGGGCCGCAGGCATCCGTGCCGGTACCGATGCCGCGCCCTTGTTCGGGCAAGGTGCGAAAGGGCGACGCCGCGCCTCAGTGACCGGGTCGCGGTGCCGGCGATCCGGAGCTCGGGCAAGGAGGTCCGACGGGCCGAGGTGCGGGAGGGGGGTATCCGTATGCAACCGGGGCGGGCCACAGCCGCCAGGCCGGGTGTTGCGGATCGGCGGATCGGCGGAGCGGTCACGTCCGCGGAGAGAGGCGTTCTCAGGATGGCTACCGGCGTGGGAGACGAAGCAGGGCCGTACTGCCGATCGCGGCTCCGGACGGTCCCTGCGCCGACTACTCACCTACTGGGGTGTCCGCCGGTGTCCGGCTGCTCCAGGTGGGAGGCGAGGACCGCGGCCTGGACACGGCGCTGGACGCCGAGCTTGGCCAGTAGGCGGGAGATGTGGTTCTTGACGGTCTTCTCGGAGAGGTAGAGCTTCTTTCCGATCTCGCGGTTCGTGAGGCCCTCGCCGATCAGGGCCAGGATGTCCCGCTCCCGGGGCGACAGGCTCGCCAGCTCGGGCGCCAGCGCCGGTGCCTCCGCGGGATCGGCGCGCAGCGATCGCATCAGCCGGGCGGTTGTCGCGGGGTCCAGCATCGACTGGCCCGAGGCGACCGTTCGGACCGCCGAGACCAGGTCGGACCCCCTGATCTGCTTGAGGACATAGCCGGAGGCTCCGGCCATGATGGCGTCCAGCAAGGCGTCCTCGTCGTCGAACGAGGTCAGCATCAGACAGGCCAGCTCCGGCATTGCGCTGCGTAGTTCCCGGCAGACTGTGATGCCGTCGCCGTCCGGGAGCCGTACGTCGAGCACGGCGACATCCGGACGCAGCGCCGGAGCGCGGACCAGGGTGCGTTCGACGGAGTCGGCGTCGCCGATCACGGAGATGTCCGGCTCGGCGTCGAGCAGGTCGGTGATGCCGCGTCGTACTACCTCGTGGTCGTCGAGCAGGAAGACACGGATCGGGCTCTGCTCCGTGAAGGTGCGTGTCTCGGTCATGACGGCCCCTCGTCCCCGGTGGCGTACGGGCTGCGGGTCGCCCGTGCCGACGATCATCGCTCGCCGGAACTGAATGTGCTAGGGCCGACCGGCCCTACTGGGTTTCGAGACGTACCCCTGCCGCCCATGCGGTCACGGACCCGTGGCCCGGTCCGGCACCCGGGCCCGGTCGCGAGCGGCCTTCTTCCGGGACGGACGCACGACGGTGCCGGAGGCTGCGGCAGGCTCGAAGTGACCGGGGGTAACCGTGCACCACGCCCTCGACGGCGCGCACCAGGCGGGCCGCCACGGGGACCAGGGAGGTGTCCCGGACCCGGCCGGTCAGCTTCACCACGCCGTCGCGCACCTGGACGCGGACCGCCGATTCCGGTGGCGGGAAGAGGTAGGACACGACCTCGCGGCGGACCTCCTCGGCGAGCGTGGCTTCGGGGCGAGTTGTGAGCGCCGGGGCGGTCATCAGTTCTTCCGCCGTGACAGCGCCGGCCTTCGCGAGGTCGGACAGTCGGCGCAGTGGGGTGTGGCGGTCGGGGTCGCTGCCGCGGAATTCCTCCTTGGGCAGCAGGTCGGCCTCGGAGACGAGTCCCACGACGCGCCCCTCACCCTCCAGGACGGGCAGGGCACTGACCTTCCAGTCCTGCATCATCCGCACGATCTCCTTGAAGGTGGTTCGGCGGTCGACCGCGGTGACCAGTCGGGTCATGGGGTCGCCGACGACGTGCGGGGTGCCGTGCATCGTGGTTCCCTCTGCCTCTCCCGGTCTCCGGTCCTCGGTGCTCTGCCGGGCTCAGGCGTGGGCGCCGGAGCCGTAGGGTGCGTACAGGTCCAGGAGCCGCGTCCGGGCGGAGCGCAGGCGGTGGGCGAGCACGTCGCCGACCCACTGGGTGATGGTGCCGGCCAGGGCCGGATCCTCCTGGCACATCAGCCGTACGGCCGTGGCGTCGAACTCGTACGCCCGCAGCGGGGTTGTCGCCTCGGCGCCCATGTGCCAGACGTGCGGCCCGAACAGCCAGGACCAGCCGACGAGTTCGTTGTGACGGAGGGTCTCGACGACGGCCGCGCGGCGCCCGGGCACGTGCATGTCGAGTTCGACGGTGCCGGTGCGGATGATCCAGAACCGGTCGGCCTTTCCGCCCTCCTCGAACAGGCGCGTCCCCTGGGGGACGGATACCTCGCGGGCGAAGCGCATGAGCCGCTGCCGGTGCTCCGCGGGCAGGGCTCGCAGCATGGTGGGGGTGGGAGTGGGGATCACGGCTGGCCTCCCTGATGGGTGTGGAACTGACATGACCAGCGTGTGTCCGATGCCCGGCGGGGGGCTATGGGCCTTTCGGTCCTACGGCCGGGCCGCTCGGCTCCCACGAGGAGCCGTGGTCGAGGCACGCCCCCGGCTGGATCGACCACGAAGGGAGTTGATCGTCGGTCTGCAGACCGACGCCCCACTCAAGCGCGCGATCATCCGAACGGCGGTCTGCGCATGGTGGAGACCAGCCTGAGGGCCTGTTTGTGTGCCATTCATGCCAACTGTGCCGCTGGCCTTCATCGGGCGCGTGTTGAGGCTCGGCTTGTTCCTGGGCGGCCCCCGGATGGTGTCTGTGGCCCGCGTTACGATGCGGCGGTTTGGAGGCCTCATGAGTTTCACCGTTCCACCACCCCCGCTCGATATCGCGGAGCACCTTCCGGAACTTCTTTCGCATGCCCGGTCCACCACTCTGCTGTACCCGCGTGGCGGCTCTCCCGGCCGGCGGGAGAGTTCGCTCGGGGGACCGCTGCTGTGGCCGGCTGACGAACCATGGCCGACGCGTGCCGCACCCGACCACTACAACCCTGCGCGCGACTGCGCGGTGGTGGGGCCGGACCCCGTGGCGATGGTGCCGGTGCTTCAGCTGTTTGCTCGCGATGTTCCGGCGCTGGCGTTTCCAGCCGGCACTGAAGTACTCCAGGTGCTTTGGTGCCCGCTGATTCACTCTGAGCACGATCAGTGGTCGCCTGTGCCTGTGCTCCGATGGCGTTCCGCCGCCGAGGTCGCGTCCGGGCGGCTTCTGGACGAGGTGCCGCAGCCGTACGAGTTCGACGATGAGTACGTGCCCCGGCCCTGCGTGGTGCACCCCACCGAGGTCACCGAGTTCCCGAACTGGGACATGCCGGAGGACCTGTCCGAACGCGTCGGGGAGTGGAGCGACGAGTTGGAGGAGACCACGGGTATCTCCTACTACGACGCGTTCACCACCAACCAGAGCAAGGTCGGCGGCTATCCGGGCTGGACCCAGGCTCCAAGTTGGCCCCACTGTGTCTGCGGCGAACGAATGGAGCACCTCCTGACGATCTCGGCGAGTGAGTCGTGTGGGCGGTGGCTCCCGGTCGAGGAACGGACTCGTCCTGGCTCCGGCTGGGAGGTGTCCGACACTCTGCGGGACGACAGCCACGGGATGGACATGGGCGACGCGGGCGGTGTCTACGTCTTCGTCTGCCGTGCTTGTCCCGACTGGCCCACGGTCCACCGCTACGACTGCTGAGTTCCTGCGTGCCGGCCTTGCGAGGCTGACCTGGCAATCCGCCGGTGGGTGGCTCCCGGTCATGTCGGGGTGTAACCGGGTACTGGCTGGGTTGGAGGTGCTGGGTTCAGGAGGAACTCAAGGAGCAGGCGCGAGCGTTGGGCGAGCTGGCGCGGATGGCGGCCGCGTACGGCTGTGACGTCTCCCGTCCCGCCGCGACCGCTCACGAGGCCGTGCAGTGGTTCCACCTCGGCTACTCGGCCGCGGCCGAGCCGTGGACCCCAACGGGCCCGGAGGACAGGGCCGTTCGGCCCAACGGTCGCGGACCTTCGGCATCCGGCGGCAGCGGTGTCACAAGACGAGAGTGAGGGACGTCAGACAGTGACCGAGTCGCTCCCCACCTCCACCCTCACCGAAGGGATCACCGCCATGGCCGTGCACGAGCCCTCGCACCGGAGTTCGGGCCTCCACCTGCTGTCCTTCCGCAGGATCAGGAACGCTTCCCCCTCCGAGTCCGCCGCGTCGACACTCAGCGACACGCACACCGCGCGGGCGTACGTTCTCGCGTCCCTGCGCCTGCTCACCGGGTTCGTCTTCCTGTGGGCGTTCCTCGACAAGACCTTCGGCCTCGGCTACGCCACCTCCTCCGGCAAGGGCTGGATCGACGGCGGCTCGCCCACGAAGGGCTTCCTCAGCGGTGTCGCCGCCGGGCCGATGGAGTCCACCTTCCACGACTGGGCCGGGGCCGCGTGGGCCGACTGGCTGTTCATGCTGGGTCTGCTCGGGATCGGCGTCGCGCTGATCGCCGGTGTGGCGCTGCGCTTCGCGGCCGTCGTCGGCACGTTGATGATGGCGCTGATGTGGGTCGCCGAGTGGCCGCCCGCCCAGCACCTCTCCGACGGCTCGCCCAGCATGTCGACGAACCCGTTCGCCGAGTACCACGTCGTCTACGCCGTCGTTCTGATCGCCCTGGCCGCCGCTTCCGCCGGGGACACCCTCGGCCTCGGCCGGCTGTGGGCGAAGCTCCCGCTCGTCCGCCGCAGCCCCTGGCTGCGCTGATCCGCGAGAGGAGCGGCGTACCGGGCCCATGGATCCGCCGCACCGCAACACCGGCCGATGGGGCCGGTCGGCCCTTGGCGGGGACCTGCGGCCCCTGCCGAGGGCCTCGTCCGGGGACGAGGCTCGAATCGGAGCCCCGACACAAGAGGTGGAGATCATGACCCGCACCATCACCGTCGGCCTCGACGGTTCGAGGGAGAGCCTGGCCGCCGCCGAGTGGGCGGCCCGTGAGGCCGGGCTGCTGGGCCTCACGCTGAAGCTCGTGCACGTGTGGGAGCCAGTGCCGGCTCCCGCGGCGCAGGCACCGCTGCTCGGCGCCGAGACGCAACAGCACTGGACCGAGCGTGTTCCGCGCGAGGCGGCCGCAGGCATCCGGCTGCGTCACCCCGGCCTGGAAGTCACCACTGAACAACTGTCCGGCCACCCCGGCGACGTGCTGGCTCACGCGGTGAAGGACGCCGAGTTGCTGGTGCTGGGCTCGCGGGGAATGAGTGGCCTCGGCGGCTTCATGGTCGGCTCGGTCGGCCTGTCGACGGTGGCGCGCGCGGAGCGGCCGGTCGTTCTTGTCCGGGCCGGCGAACAGGCCGCCGACGAGCACGAGATGGACCAGGTGGGCATCCCGTCCGCCGCGACCCCGTTCCGGCCCGTCGTCCTCGGCCTCGACCTCGAGAGCCCCGACGAGACCCTGATCGAGTTCGCCTTCGCGGCAGCGGCCCGCCGCCGCACGTCCCTGCGGGTCGTGCACGGCTGGAACCCGCCCCCGTACTACGCCTACGGCCTCGCCACCGACCTCGAACTCCACAACGCCCTCGCCCGCCGCGAGACCGTCGCCCTGACCGAGTTCCTGCACCCGTGGCGAGAGAAGCACCCGGACGTCGAGGTCATCGAGGAATCCCTCTACGGCACCCCCGGCAACCACCTCGTCGACGCCTCCCGCGAGGCCTGCCTGGTCGTCGTGGGCCGCCGGATCCGCCGCAACCCGTTCGGCACCCACATCGGCCCGGTCGCCCACGCCGTCCTGCACCACTCCACCGCCCCCGTCGCCGTCGTCCCCCACGACTGACGCCCCGCCCCCGAAAACCGCCTGGAACCCGAGGAGTTGAACCCCATGAAGGCAGCGGTCGTACGAGCCTTCGGCGAGCCCCTGGTCATCGAGGACCGCCCCGACCTCGAGCCCGGCCCGGGCCAGGTCCGTATCCGCGTCGAGGCCTCCGGGCTGTGCCACACCGACATCCACGCCGCCCAGGGCGACTGGCCCGTCAAGCCGACCCCGCCCTTCGTGCCTGGTCACGAGGGCGTCGGCCTGGTCGAGAAGCTCGGCGACGGTGTCACCCACCTCAGCGTCGGGCAGCGGGTGGCCGTGCCCTGGCTCGGCAAGGCCTGCGGGCGGTGCGAGCACTGCCTGTCGGGCTGGGAGACGCTGTGCGAGCAGCAGGTCAACACCGGCTACGGCTGCGACGGTGGTTACGCCGAGAGGATGCTCGCGTGGGCCGACTTCGCGCAGCCCGTGCCGGACGGCGTCAGCGCCGTCGACGCCGCCCCACTGACCTGCGCCGGCGTCACGACGTACAAGGCGCTCAAGGTCGCCGAGGTGAAGCCCGCGCAGCTCGTGGCCGTCTCCGGCATCGGCGGGCTCGGTCACCTGGCCGTCCAGTACGCGAAGATCGCCGGGGCCACCGTCGCGGCCGTCGACGTCACCGACGAGAAGCTCGAACTCGCCGCCGAACTGGGTGCCGACATCCTCATCGACGCCCGAAAGGACGACGTCGGCGCGGTCCTGAAGCAGCACGGCGGCGCACACGCCGCGATCGCGCTCGCCGTCGACGACGCCGCGTTCGAGGCCGTGAACGCCGGGCTGCGGCGCGGTGGCAAGCTGGTCATGGTGGCGCTGCCCGCGCATGGCACGGTCCGTGTGCCGATCTTCGACACCGTCCTCAACGGCACCAGCGTGATCGGCTCGATCGTCGGCACCCAGCAGGATCTCGCAGAGGTCTTCCAGCTGCACGCGGCGGGCCGGACCCGAGTCATCAGCGAGACCCGCCCGCTGACCTCCGTCAACGAGTGCATCGCCGAGGTGCTGCGCGGTGAGGTCAGGGCGCGCATCGTCCTCGACCTGGTCGTGGGGCGGTGACAGCCATGATGACGGACCTGCCGATCGTCGTCGGCGTCGACGGCTCCGAGCCCGCTCTGCGGGCCGTGGACTGGGCGGCCGACGAGGCAGTCGTACGCGGGCTGCCGCTGCGGCTGGTGTACGCCTCGCTGTGGGAGCGCTACGAGGGCGCCCACCTGGCGGCGGACCTGGGCAAGCCGTCCGAGCAGGTGGCGGCCGAGGACGTCGTGGCAAATGCCGCCCGGCGGGCCACGAACCGTCGGCCCGAGGTGAGGGTCTCCACCGACGTGCAGCCCGAGGATCCGGAGTACGCGCTGGTACGAGAGAGCCGCAGCGCTTTCCTCCTGGTGACCGGCACCCGAGGCCGCAGTGGCATGGCCGAGGCGCTGCTGGGATCCGTGAGCCTGACGATGGCCGGGCATGCCCACTGCCCCGTGGTCGTCGTGCGCGGCAGCCACGACAACGGGGCACTGCCCGTCATCCACGGCCGCGTGGTCGTGGGCGTGGGTGAGCAGCCGGTGGCCTCGGCGGCGGTGCGCTTCGCCGCCGAGGAGGCACGGCGGCGCGGGGTCGAGCTGGAGGCCGTGCGGGCCTGGCGCTGCCCCGCGCACGAGACCACCGACCATCCGCTGCTCGCCGGGGAACCCGCCCGGCTGCACGAGCTGCAGGCGGTCGAGGTCCTGGAGAAGGCGCTTGAGGACGTCCCGGCCGGGGTCGAGGTGCGCCGTCGTACGGTCGAGGACCACGCCCGGACCGTTCTGGTGGACGCCTCACGTGACGCCGACCTCCTGGTCCTCGGGGCCCGCCGCCGGCAACGCCACTTCGGACTCCAGCTGGGCCGGGTCGCCCACGGCGTGTTGCACCACTCCGCCTGCCCGGTCGTCATCGTGCCCGAGCCGGTGTGACCGGCAGGACCGGCTGCTCAGCTCAGCCGCTCACCGTGCGGTCGGAGACATGGCCAGGCTTGCAGATCACGCGACGGTAGGCGGTACGGAGGGCGCGGCAGAATCCATCGTCTGAGGTGGGACGTCGTCACCGACCGCGTAGACGGCCCCCGGTCCGCGCCGCCGTACGCCGACGGATGGTTGAACCCCGTACCCGCCACGCGAATCGGACCCGCGCGCACGGTACCGACCAGCCCGAGGCAGCCGAATGAACCGGCGATGTCCGAGACACCTGCCCCGCAGGGGGGGCACCGCCATGACCGTACGCGTCGGCATCAACGGCTTCGGCCGGCTCGGCCGCACCTACCTGCGAGCCGCCCTGGAGCGTGCCGAGGCGGGCACCCAGGACGTCGGGGTGGTCGCGGTCAACGACATCGCCTCGCCCGCCACGCTCGCCCATCTGCTCGAGCACGACTCGACGTTCGGACACATCGGATGCGACGTCGCCCACGACGACAACTCAATCACCGTGGACGGGCGGCGCGGTGCTGCTGTCCGCCCGGGCCAGAACGCGGACGCCACCATCGTCATGGGAGTCAACGACGACAACGACGACACCTACAACTGTCACGGCGGCCGGATCGTGTCCGCCGCCTCATGCACTGCGCCGGGCCCGCTCGGCGGTTCTGAGCATCGTCCCGACCAGTTCGGGCGCCGCCCGAGCCGTGACGTCATCGGCGACCCCGCCTCACGCGTCCTCGACCCGGCACTCATCCAGGCCGACGGCACGCTCGTGAAGGTCTTCGGCCGGCACGACAACGCATGGGGTGACACGCACCGCCTCCGCGACCCCACCGCCCTGGTCGCCGATGGCTGACCACCGTCCGGATGGAGTGGGTGCCGCCGTCGCCGACCTCGTCCGGTCGGAAGCCGCTTCGACACACGTCCGGAAGGGCCGAACGGGCCCTCTTCGGTCCTTCCGGTCGGTCCTGGGACACCCCTCGGGACGGGTGGCGTCTCGATCCCGGCCGGCCGGAAAACAGGGACCAACCGGCCCAAGCGGCACCCGCGCACGAGGGCCAGGCTTGACATGCGGGGCGATTCCGGCGGGCGGGCGACACCGGTCCCCGACCGGTCGTCGACACCTCACCGCCGGTCCCCGGGCCCCGCAGAGGAACGAGAACTGGGGTGAGGAGCGACATGAAAGCCTTCGTGTTCCACGGCGCCGGACAGTCCGCCTGGGAGGATGTCCCGGACCCGGCCGTCAAAGAGCCCACCGACGCCGTCGTACGCGTCGACTCGGTCACCATCTGCGGCACTGACCTGCACATCCTCAAGGGTGATGTGCCCGAGGTGCGCCCAGGTACCGTGCTCGGCCACGAGGCGGTCGGTGAGATCGTCGAGGTTGGCGGCGACGTTCGGACGGTGCGTCCCGGGGACCGGGTCCTGGTCTCCTGCATCACCGCCTGCGGGCGCTGCGACTACTGCCGTCAGGGCGCCTACGGCCAGTGCCGGGGCGGCGGGGGCTGGATCCTCGGCCATCTGATCGACGGCACCCAGGCCGAGTACGTCCGCGTGCCGTACGCGGACCTGTCGGTGCACGCGCTGCCGGCCGCCATGGACAGTGCCGACGCCGTCCTGCTGGCGGACATCTTCCCCACCTCCTACGAGGTGGGCGTCCTCAACGGCCACGTGCGGCCCGGGGACACCGTCGTCGTGGTCGGCGCCGGGCCCATCGGGCTCGCCGCGATCAGCACGGCCCGGCTGTTCTCCCCCGAGCGGATCGTCGCCGTCGACCTGGTCCCGGCCCGGCTGGAGGCTGCCCGCGAGCTCGGAGCCGACGCCGTGGCCGACGCCCGTGAGGCCCCTGAGCAACTGGTCGCCGACCTCACCGACGGGCTCGGGGCGGATGTCGTCATTGAGGCCGTCGGGGTTCCGGAGAGCTTCGAACTCTGCACCCGCATGGTCCGTCCCGGCGGTCACGTCGCCAATGTCGGCGTGCACGGCAAGCCGGCGACCCTGCACCTCGAAGACCTGTGGATCAAGAACATCACCATCACCACCGGCCTGGTCGACACCCACTCCACCCCGACCCTGCTGCGCATGGCCGCCGCCGGACGGCTGCCCACCTCGCGGCTGGTCACCCACACCTTCCCGCTCGACCGCATGGAAGAGGCGTACGACGTCTTCGCCCGCGCCGCCGACACCGGCGCCCTGAAGGTCGTACTCGGAGGAGAACGGCACGACGTCGTGGCAGTGGGCACGACCTGACGGAGGGAGGCGACGACCATGTCCGAACGGACTCCGGCCGATGCGGGGGCAACGGTGGAGGAGCGCCCTCGGGGCGACCTGGGCCGCCGTGTCTCAGCGCGCCGCGCACGACTGGGCCTGAGCCGGCGCGAGACGGCCGACCGGGCCGGCGTGGCACTCAGCTACCTGAGCCACCTGGAGGAACATCCTGACGCCGCACCGGACCGCGGCACGCTGAGAAGCCTCGCCGCGGCACTGGAGACCACGGTGGCGGAGCTCGCCGGCGGCACGGCCGAGCTTCCGCCCGGCCGCGAACAGGCCGCCCGCGCACCTGAGTTCACGGAGCTTGACGCCGGCGAGTGCCAGGCCCGGCTCGGTACCCACGGTGTGGGGCGGATCGCGGTGGCCGCCGACGACGGACCGCTCGTCGTGCCCGTCAACTACGACGTCATCGACGGCGCGATCGTCTTCCGGACGGCCGCCGGCGCGACGCCGGGCCTTGACCCCGAATCCTGAACACGGGTTATGCGGCTTGTGCCAGCGTAGTTGGTGTGCGG
>NZ_BMWD01000021.1:109143-175162 GCF_014651055.1 Streptomyces fructofermentans | reverse complement strand
ACCTCAGTCACGCCTACCGCGAGTGGCTCCAAGCCGCTTGACAGCAATAGGAGCATCAGCGGCGGCCCGCCGATCGGCCCGCGCCCCGTCGCCGTCCGCCCGCCGCCCTCGGCCGGGTGCCCGGCCGGCTCACTGGTCCGAGTAGCTGAAGTCACCCACCGTCCACGCGGCGACCTCGTCGATAGCGACGCGGTACATGCCGCCCGTCTCCGGGATTCCGACGTTGCCCTGGAGGATGCGGGCGACGTGGAAGTGCAGGTGCGTCGGCGCCCCCCGCCCGCCCGGCCCCGGCCGCGCGGGGTCCGGGGTGAAGACGGCGGAGAACGGGCCGAGGCGGTCCGAGTCCGTCAGGACCTCGGAGACGCGTTCGCGCCACACCGCCTCGGGAGCCAGCCGGCCGGTGATGACGGCACCGCCTGCCACCACGGTCAGCGACATCTGGTTGCTGTGCTCGGACTCCACACGGGCGGCGATGGCGACGAGCAGCTCGTCAGGGTTCGACATGGGAACCGAGTCTATTCAGCGGCCGGCCGTCCCGTACCGGAGCGGTGGCCGGAAGGCGCTCCCGGCCCGCAGCCGGTGCGGGCCGCCCGGCGCCGGTGGTCGCCGCAGAAAACCTCCGCCTCGACACGCTTGAAATCTGTCTTCGCCACGATAGACATTGCATCGCGCTGTCGCTAGGGTTTCTCTTGCAGAAGCATTCGGGAAGCTCCCGGTGGACACCGTCCGCCAGGAGAAGAGGTGCGAGCGGTACGCAGGTCGGTGCGGGTGCGGAGTCCCTGAAGCCATGGTGTTCGCAGGACGGGCGACAGGGCTGGCAGCCGTACCGGGCGGTTCGCGGTTGAGGAGCCGCCGCCGTTACCCGCGTCCGCTCCACCGGTCGGCAGCAGTACGGCACGGCACGCGGTTCCTGGCGGAGCCGCGTGCCACCCCGAGAAGGAACGGAGGAGCAGACGCCATCGGGATCGCCCGGTCCGGGAGAACGTACCGGCCGGGTACCGCAAGACCCCGGAACGGAAGGTGGTCCCCGGTCACGCATCCTCGATCCCCGCACTCCGGACCCGCTCACGGGACGGACGGCGGTAACAGAAGGTCGGCAGAGTCGTAGAGCCGGCAGATGGTGTTCAATTTCCTTCGGGGCCCTGGTGCCGTACGGCACCAGGGCCCCTCGACGCGTTCGCATAACGAGGTGAAATGACCGCAGATACTCCGCTCGGCGATCGTCTGGACGACGACGACTACCCCGCGTACACGATGGGCCGGGCCGCCGAGATGCTCGGCACAACCCCCGGCTTCCTGCGCGCCATCGGCGAGGCCCGGCTGATCACGCCGCTGCGCTCCGAGGGAGGCCACCGGCGGTACTCGCGCTACCAGTTGCGGATCGCCGCCAGGGCCCGGGAGCTCGTGGACCAGGGGACCCCCGTCGAGGCCGCGTGCCGCATCGTCATCCTCGAGGACCAGCTCGAGGAGGCCCAGCGCATCAACGCCGAGTACCGGCGGGCGGCGGCCGGGAAGCAGGACGGGTCCGACTGAGCCGCGCCGTACGGCACCGGACGCGCCGTACCGCCGGCCCGCCCGGTCAGCGGGCGATCCTCACCCGCCGCGACTCCGTCACCTGGTCGATGTCCGAGGTGCGGACGGTGACCTTCATCGTCCAGGTGCCCGCGAGCGGGAGGTTCAGGGACTGCGTGCCCCAGTAGCCGCCGAGGTTGGTGAGTTCGGCGTCCAGGGGGCCGACCTTCTGCGACGGAAGCGTGAAGGTGAGCCGGATCTCGGGAACGGTGGCGATGCCTCCGTCCGGGCCGATGACGACCGCCTGGACCGTGTTCTCCCCGACCCTGCCGGGCTCCAGGACGATCTGGACCTTGCCGTGGCCGCCCGGGGTCCCCACGTCGAACGGGATCAGGGTCGTGGACGCGGTGGGACGGTCGCCGGCCCCGGCCTCCCCGGCCGCCGTCGTACCGGTCTCAGCCCGGCCCGGCTGGGTGCCGGTGAGCATCGTGGTGACGACGAGCACGACCACGCCGACCACGACCTCGGCGAGCACCGAGCGCCGCAGCGACCGGCGGTGGGCGTTCTCCCCCGACTCCCCCGCCTCCCCCGCGGCGCCGGGCCCGGATTCCCCGGAGCCCCGCGGGCCCTCGTTCCCCTCGCCCGCGCCGCCGCCGTCGTCCGTCCCCGATGCCGGTCCGGACGCGGCCTCCCGTCCGGGCAGGTCCGCTCCCGGGCCATCGGCCGCCGCCGCGGGCGCCCCGGCCGTCTCCAGCACCGGCACGGGCGTCCGCTCCTGTTCGGCGGGCAGCCGGCCCGTCCAGCGGCGCGAGAATCCAGCGGCCGCCAGCAGCACGGCCACCGCGCACACCTTCACGACGAGGAGCCGGCCGTACGAGGTGCCGAGGACCGCGTCCCACGAGCCGAGCCCGCGCCAGGACTGGTAGACGCCGGTCAGCACCAGCACCGTGACGGAGGTGAAGGCGAGGCGGGAGAAGCGCGCGACGGACGCGGCCGGGATCTCCTGGTCCGCGCGGTGCAGCGTGGTCAGCAGCGCCGCGAGGCCGCCCAGCCAGACCGCCATGGCGAGCAGGTGCAGCACGGAGGACGTCATGGCCACCGGGACCTGGATGCCCGCCGAGGCGTGTTCGGCGGCGGCCCAGGTCACCGCGAGGGCCACGGCCAGCACTGTGCCGCCCGCGAGGACCGCGGGACCCGGCTCCGGGGACCGACGCAGCGCCGCGCCGACCCGTACGAGGAAGAGGGCCGCCACGGCGAGCAGGGCCAGCCGGGCGAGCAGGGCCCAGCCGGGCCGGGTGGTCAGGGTGTCCTGGAGGAGTTCGGGGTCGAGGACGCTCGACGGTCCGGTGCTCCGGGCGTACGGGCCGCGCAGGATGAGGAGCGCGAGGGTCGACCCCAGGAGGGTCCACCAGCCGGCGCGCAGCAGGCCGCGCAGCGGCTGCGCGGCGGCCGGACGGCAGACGAGGACGAAGGTCGCCGCGCCGATGAGCAGGGCGCCCGCGGCGTACGCGGCGTAACGGGTGAGGTCGTAGAGGGCGCCCGAGGCGGGGTTCACCGCCGGCAGCGCGGTGACGCTCGCCGTGGTCGCCGAGGGTTTGCCTATGGAGAAGGTGAAGGCGCCCGAGATGGGGTGGCTGTCCGCCGAGACGACCCGCCAGGCGACGGTGAACGTGCCGTCGGGCAGGCCGTCGCGGAGTCGTACGCGCGCGGTGTCCGAACGGCCGTCGGCGTGGGCCGCGTTGCCGGTGTTCACCCGCCGGTTCTCCGGGTCGAGGACGCGCAGCGAGTCGTCGGCGAGGCCGACCGACTCGGTGAACGTGAGGGTCACCTGCTCGGGCGCGGTCTTGAGGACGGACCCCTCGCCGGGATCGGTCGCGCGCAGGGCGGAGTGCGCGGAGACCGATCCCGCGCCGCCCAGCAGCAGGAGCGTGCCCAGCAGCGCGGCGAACGCGAGGACCCGGCGCGGCGCCCGCAGCCGTGGCATCCGTCGCGGCCTGCGGGGACGGTGCACTGGGACCACGGCGTTCTCCTTCGCCTCGCGCGTCTTCTCGTCCTCCGTGCCGAGGGTCCGACGCGGCCTCGACGGAAGTACGGCTGTACGCGACACCTTGTTCAACTCCGTCCCTGCCGTCCCGGTCCGTCCGGCGGCCCGCCGTCCGCCGCGAGGTCGTGACCCGTGACCCGGACGGCTGTTCGGCGAGGACAGGAGAACACGGACGCGGCCCGTGCCTCCGGGCGCCCCCGGCCCACGGGCGGGCGCCCGCCGACGCGGGAGCGGGCTCCCGGGACCGTACGCCTCGGAGGCGGGGCCGCCGGTTCGTCCCTACGGGCGTGGCGGCCTCGGCGCCGGGACGGGGCGCGATGTACCGCGGAGGCGGCCGCGGTCCGGGGCCGAGGGGCCGCTCGGGGGGGCCGGTGCCGCTCCGGAACGCGGCAGGCACCGCAGACACAGCTGACACAGCAGGCACCGCAGACGCGGCAGGCGCGGCAGAAGGGGGCGGCCGGACGGGCGCACGGTGACGGGTGCGCCCGTCCGGCCGCGGACACGGGGGCCGGTCCGCCGGTCGGTCAGTCGGTCAGTCGGTCGGTCGGTCGGTCGCCGCGGACGGCGGGGTCGCGGTTCAGGAAGGCGAGTTGGGCCTTCTTCTCCGGCAGGTACACCTCCGGCAGGTCGATCTCCGGCAGGACGACCACCTCGCCGAGTACGAAGCCCTGGCGGGTGAGACGGGCGATCGCCCGCTCGTTGCGGGCGTCGGGCTCGGCCACGACCCGCGGCCGGTCGAGGGTGCCCAGCACGTAGGCGGCGAAGGCGCCGAGCAGCCCGGAGCTGTAGCCCTCCCGGTTGACGCCGTCGCGCGCCGGACCGATCAGCAGGTGCACGCCGATGTCCCCGGGCAGCACGTCGTAGCACTCGCCGACGCGGTCGGCGGTCGGCTCGTACGTCTGGAAGAGGGCGGCCGGTTCGCCGTCCAGGACGGCGAGGTACGCGTGGTGGGTGTCCAGCGAGTCGATCAGCCGGTACGTGTCGAGGACCTGCTGCCCGGTGAAGCCGGCCATGCCCCAGAACCGGGCACGTTCGGCGGTCACCCAGCCGTGCAGCACGTCCAGGTCGGCCTCCGGGTCCACGGGCAGGACGCGGACGGTGCCGAGGGACTCGACGACCTCCTCGTGCACGGCCTCGCGACCGCTCCGGTACGCCTCGTCCGCCGTGGCCGGCAGGACCTCACTGCTCGTCATGGTGTTCCTCGTTCTCCTTGGTGAGCCGGTTCCAGTCGGTGACGACGGGGGCGAGTCCGCCCGCGAGCCACAGGGGGAGCTGGTCCCGGTGGTGCGGTGCTCCCGGGACCCCGGAGGCGCCGAACGGGACCACCCAGAGGCTGTCCTCGCGGCAGGCGAGGTCCCACACGTAGCGGGCGGCGGGACCGCGGGCTGCCCGGTCGGTGAGGCCGGGGACGGCGGAGGTGCACAGCACGCAGTCGTGGTCGCCGGCGAGCCCGGGCTCCTTCCCGTCGTACGAGGGGTCCGGCACCGCCCGCCAGGGGGCGAGCCGGTGGGTGTCGCCCCAGGTGCCCTCCGGCGGGTTCGCGGCGACCTCCGCCAGCGCCTCGGCGACGATGGCGGCGCGGTCGATCCCGTACAGCTCCCGTGCCGTGAGGAGGTTCTCCAGCGCGTAGGCGACCCGGGGGAGCAGCGCGAGCCAGGGGTGGAAGACCTCCGGGTACGCGGGGGGCGAGGTCAGTGCCGCCAGGGCGGGGTGCGCGGCGAGCCGTCGCACGACCGCGCCGCGGACCGCGGCGAAGGCCGCCGCACCCGTGCTGTCCGCCTCCATGCGGCGGTCCCAGTCCAGCAGCCTCCCGCGCAGGGCGGCGCAGTCCGCGTCGAGCCCTTCGAGGCCCGCCACGAGGTCCAGCAGGGACGCGGCGGAGCCGAGACGGGTGTCCGTGTGGAGGGCCGCCATGTCCGGCGCGGACCAGTCCGACCTGGTGTCGAGCAGTGTGCGCAGCCGGTCGGCCCGGTGCGGCGCGGCGAACTCGACGCCCAGCGGGGTGGCCGGGCCGCGCTGGTTGGCCATCACGGCGAACCCGTCGACGTCGGCGCGCGGCATGGGCGCGTACCAGCCGCGCCACGTGTGCGCGGGCTCCCAGGCCGGGACGATCCGGGTGCCGTTGCGCGGGTCGCGCACCGGGACCCGGCCCGCGACCCGGTGCAGCAGTCCGCCCTCGGTGTCGGCCGCCTGGACCACGTTGACGGGTTCGGCCCAGCCGTCGAACGCCCGGTCCACGTCGGCGACCCGGCGGGCGCGCAGCAGGGGGAGGAGCGCCCCGAAGCCGAGGTCCTCGGTGACCCGGGGCGGGTACCGGAGGCTGACGGGGCCGGCGTCCCCGGCCTCGTCGCCGTCGATGATCACGGGGCCGCGGGCGGTCTCGACGACCTCGACCTCGACGGGGTCGCCGTCGGCCACCTCGACGACCTCGAGGTGCCGCGAGGCGGGCCGCCACTGCCCGTCCGGGTCCAGTGCCTCGACGAGTCCCCCGTCGTCCGACCGCCGCAGCCGCTCGCGGTACAGGTCCTGGTAGTCGGCCATCGCGTTGGTGATGGCCCAGGCCACGGTTCCCGTGTGGCCGAAGTGGGCGATGCCGGGGACGCCGGGCACGGCGAGGCCGACGACGTCGAACTCCGGGCAGGACAGGTGGACCTGCTGGTAGACGCCGGGGGCCTCGATGAAGCGGTGGGGGTCGCCCGCGATGACCGGGCTGCCCGTGGCGGTGCGGTCGCCGGTGACGAGCCAGCCGTTGCTGCCGGAGGTGCCGGGGCCGTCGGTGGCGAACAGGGGGACCGCGTCCTGGCCGAGGTGGCGCACGACCTCCTCGCGCCAGAGCTTGGCCGGGAAGCCGGCGAACAGGATGTGCGCGCCCAGCCAGACGCCGAGCGGCGTCCACGGGTTCCAGCGGCCCGGGCCGAGGCCGACGGTCGCGAACTCGGGGGTGCGGCGGGCGCCTTCGGGCAGGCCCTCGTTGACCCCGTCCACGTACGCACGGACCCAGGCCGCCGTCTCGGCGTCGCGTCTCTCCAGAGCGGTGAAGCAGCGTCTCGCCGTGTCCTCCAGGCGGGCCCGCCGCACGAACCGGTCCCAGCCGAGCGCGTCCGCGCCGAGGAAGGAGGCCGAGGTGCCGCGTGCCCGGTGCCGTTCCACCTCGATCTGCCAGGCGCGGTCCAGGGCGGCGTTGCGGCCCTGGGCGAAGGCGAGTTCGCGCGCGCTGCCCGCCCGCAGATGCGGAATCCCCCAGACGTCGCGGTAGGTCTCCGTACTCACGGTCTCCCCAGCGTTCACAGTCCCCCCACTCTCTTTAGGTTAGGCTAGCCTAACTTCTGGTGGTCAGAGGCGGTACCGAGGGGTGGACGGCATGGCGCAGGGTCACGGGTGGGAGGGCGCGGTCCTCAAACTCTTCCGGGGCAAGGACTTCGTCTTCACGGTCACGGGAGCCGAGCAGGTCACCGAGCACTTCCGGCGGCTGCACCTCACGGACGGCGGCATGCTCGCCGCGACGGGCGTCCACCCGACCATGTGGGTGCGGCTGTGGTTCGACAACGCGGGCAAGCCCCACCAGCGGGCGTACACGCTCGTCGACCCGGACCCGGAAGCCGGCACGTTCAGCCTGGAGTTCGCGCTCCACGAGGGCTGCGCCAGCGACTGGGCGCGGGCCGCGGCGCCCGGGGACACCATTGAGGCGACGGTCCAGGGCACCGGGTTCCAGCGGCCCGCGCCCGAGCCCTCGCACGTCTTCGCGATCGGCGACCCGGCCTCGCTGCCCGCGCTCAACTCCTTGGTCGACGAGGTGGGTTCGGCACCGGCCACGATCTGGTTCGAGACCGACCACGGCACCGAGGGACTGCCGCTGCGCACGGACCCCGAGCGCCATGAGCTGAGGACCGTGCCGCGGCTCGGATCGGGGGCCCATCTGGTCTCCCAGGTGCGGGACGCGATGCCCGAACTGCTGAAGGACCGGGACCCGGCCGGGATCTACGTCTGGATCGCCGCGGACACGGCCACGACCCGGTCGCTGGCGGCCTACTTCCGCAAGGAGCTCCAGGTGCCCAAGCAGCGGGTGAGCGCCCTGGGGTACTGGCGCGAGACCTAGGCCCCGGGCCCCCGCGCGCCCGCCGCGCCCGGGGTGCTCCCGGACCGGCCGGGGCGCGGGCAGGGGTGCGGGCCGGTTCCCCGGCAGGGGTGCGGGCACGGGGTGTCCGTGCGGGGCGCGGGCACGGGGTGTCCGTGCGGGAGTGCGGGCACGGGGTGTCCGTGCGGGAGTGCGGGAGGGGAGCGATCATCGGGGTATGGACGTGACCCTTCATCTCGCTCAGGAGCCCGAGGCGGACGAACTCCTCGGACGCAGTCCGCTCGCCGCGCTCGTCGGGATGCTGCTGGACCAGCAGGTTCCGATGGAGTGGGCGTTCGCGGGCCCGCACACGATCGCCCGGCGGCTCGGCTCGGACGACCTCGACGCGCACGAGATCGCCTCGTACGACCCCGAGGCCTTCGCCGCGCTGCTCTCCGACAAACCCGCCGTGCACCGGTACCCCGGCTCGATGGCCAAGCGCATCCAGCAGCTGTGCCAGTACCTCGTGGAGCACTACGACGGGGACGCGGCGCAGGTCTGGGAGGGCGTGGAGACCGGCGGCGAGCTGCTGCGCAGGCTCAAGGAACTGCCCGGCTTCGGTACGCAGAAGGCCCAGATCTTCCTGGCCCTGCTGGGCAAGCAGCTCGGAGAGCGCCCCAAGGGCTGGCGCGAGGCCGCGGGCGCGTACGGCGAGGCGAAGTCCTTCCGTTCGGTGGCGGACATCACCGGGCCCGAGTCACTGGCGAAGGTGCGGGCGCACAAGCAGGAGATGAAGGCGGCGGCAAGGGCCGAGAAGGCGAAGTAGTCCATCGGCCTGGGTGACCGGGGCCCGAGGAGCCCTCCGGCCCCGAACCGAGCCCGCCCGCGGAGTCCGGACGGAAGCCCGCGGGCCCGCGTGGGACCTGGCGCAACCTGGCGGGACCGGTCGGCGCGGGCTGCGCGATGCCGGGCCCGGGTGTGGTCCCGGACCGGCATCGCGCAACCCTCGCGGCCGTCGCGGGCTGGTTCGTCCGCCGGCCCGTCCCAAGTGGCGGGGGACCTCGCACCGGGCCGAGCATGGAGCATGGCTGAGGTACCGAGCGGTGCTCCCTGGGGGCCGGAACACGACGACCGGCGGGTGCACGCAGCCCGCGACCCGCACCGCGCGGAGGGCCCCGGAGGGCTCGGCGGAGCCGGGGGCCTCGGCGGACCCGAGGGCCCGCTGTTCCTGCTGGCCCGCACCGCCTGGCAGGCCGTACTGGCCGCCGGGATCGCGGCGCTCGCGCTCGGGGCCGTGGTCCTGGCGTGGCCGGAGGCGACCCTGCGCGCGGCCGGTGTCGTCTTCGGGCTCTACCTGGTCGTCAGCGGTGTGCTCCAGCTGGCCGCGGCCTTCGGCACGCACGCCGCGACGTCCCTGCGGGTGATGGCCTTCATCAGCGGGGCGGTGTCGCTGCTGCTGGGCCTGTTCTGCTTCCGCGGCGAGATGCGGTCGATCCTGCTGCTGGCCCTGTGGATCGGCATCGGCTGGCTGTTCCGCGGGGTGACCCAGACCATGGCCGCGGTGTCCGACCCCTCGGTGCCCGCCCGCGGCTGGCAGATCACGCTGGGCGTGCTCAGCCTCCTCGCGGGAATCGTGCTGATCGTCGCCCCCCTCGAGTCCGTCGCGGTGCTCACGGTCGTCGGCGGCTGCTGGCTGCTCGTCATCGGGCTCACGGAGATCGTCACGGCCCTGTACCTGCGCAGACGGGCCCGGTACGTACCGAGGTCGCTGTGAGCGGAGCGGTCCGCCCGCGGTGACGGGCGACGGCAACCCGCCGAGGCCCCGCACCCGTTCCCGGCCGGCGCGCGGGCCCGGGCCCTCACCCGAACCGGACCGTCGGCGCCGGGCCGGGACCCTCACCCCGGCGACACGGAGGCCGGGGCCCTGACGGGCCGGAGAACGGCGGCCGTACCGCCTGGAGCCGGCGGACCCCGAGCACGGTCGGCGGACCGGGAGAGGCGCGGCGGACCGGGAGCGGCGCGGCGGACCCGAGGCGGCGCCGCAGGCTGGGGGCAGCGCTGCGGCCCCGTGGCGGCGCGGCGAGCCGCACGTCGGAGGCGGTCGGGCGTACGCCAAGAGGGCGGTTCTCGCGGTCCGGCCGGTGGGCCGCCCACCGGCCGGGGAGATGACCTCGCATGAGGTCCGTCCGGTCGCTCCCGCGCACTCCGCGCCGACCCGTCTGGCCACGGTTCCTCGTGGCCCTCGCCGCGGTGCTGTGCGCGGTGTGCGCGGCGGCCTCCGCGGGCGGACACCTCACGACCGGTACGGCTCCGCCCGCCGCCGTCTCCACGGAGTCCGGCCTGGAGCACCCGCACGACCTGCCGGACACCGCTCCGCGCCCGTCCGGCCGCCAGGGCCACCGCCTCCTGGCGCACGGACACCCCGGGCGGCCCGTCGTCCCCCGGCCGGCACGGTTTCGGGCACCCTCGCGCCCGGCCCCGGCCCCGTCCTCGTACGCGCCCGGCCCGCGCACCCTGCGCTGCATGGTCCTGCGCTGCTGACGGTCCCCGCTCCGGACCGTTCGACCCCAGCAGCACGAGCAGCACGAGAGGACACCCCATGACGAAGGACCCG
The DNA here is from genome assembly GCF_014651055.1 of Streptomyces fructofermentans. GTDB lineage: Bacteria > Actinomycetota > Actinomycetes > Streptomycetales > Streptomycetaceae > Streptomyces > Streptomyces fructofermentans. The sequence continues at coordinate 164,938 of NZ_BMWD01000021.1, read as the reverse complement.
TACGCGATCCTGCACGCCCTCGTACGCGCCGAATCCCTCCGCAACGCGCCGAAGCCGCCGCCCGACCCCCGCCAGGGCGTACCGGAGCCGGACCCGGAGCGACAGGCCCCGCCGCAGGACCCCGAACGCGGCTGAGCACCCGGCGGAGGCGGAACCGTCCGCCTCCGCCGCGAGGGAACGCCATGGGAGGCGGGCGGGGTCAGCGCCCCCGCCGGGCCGTACCGAAGATCGACCGGGTGATCTCGCGGCCGATCTGCGTACCCACACTGCGGGCGAGCGACTTGAACACGGCGCTGCCGACGACCTGTTCGACCATCGAGCGGTCGTCGTCGCCCTTGCGGGCCCGTTCCCCGCTCCCGGACCGCTTCGAGGCGGAGGGCTCGACCCCCTCCTCACCCGCTTCCGCCGCTCCCCCCGCTTCCCCCGCTTCCGGCGCCGCCCGCGCCGCCTCCCGGGCCGTCAGCTTCTCGTGGGCCGACTCCCGGTCGACGGCCTCGGCGTAGCGGGCGTGCAGCGGCGACTGCTCGACCGCCCGGTCGAGGGCGGCCGCGTCGACGGGCCCCATCAGGGACTCCGGCGCCCGCAGGCGCGTGGCGGCGACCGGTGTCGGCGCGCCCTTCTCACTGAGGACCGTGACGACGGCCTCGCCGGTGCCGAGCCCGGTGAGCACCTCCTCCAGGTCGTACGCGGAGTCCGGGAAGGTCTTCACGGTGGCCTTGAGCGCCTTCTGGTCGTCCGGGGTGAAGGCCCGCAGCGCGTGCTGCACCCGGTTGCCCAACTGGGCGAGCACGTCGGCCGGTACGTCCTTCGGGGTCTGCGTGACGAAGAAGACCCCGACGCCCTTCGAGCGAATCAGCCGGACCGTCTGAGTGATGGCGTCGAGGAACGCCTTCGACGCGTCCTTGAACAGCAGGTGCGCCTCGTCGAAGAAGAAGACCAGCTTCGGCCGGTCCGCGTCGCCGACCTCCGGCAGGTCGTGGAAGAGGTCGGCGAGCAGCCACATGAGGAAGGTGGAGAAGAGCTGCGGCTTGTCCTGCACGGCGGGCAGTTCCAGCACCGAGACGACACCTCGGCCGTCACCGGCCGTCCTCAGCAGCTCGCCGGTGTCGAACTCCGGCTCGCCGAAGAACGGGCTCGCCCCCTGCGCCTCGAAGGCCGTCAGCGAGCGCAGGATCACACCGGCCGTCGCGGTGGACAGCCCGCCGATCCCCTTCAGCTCGGGCCTGCCCTCGTCCGAGGTCAGGAAGGCGACCACTGCCCGCAGGTCCTTCAGGTCGAGCAGCTCCAGGCCCTTCTGGTCCGCGTAGTGGAAGATCAGGGCGAGCGACTGCTCCTGGGTCCTGTTGAGCTCCAGCACCTTGGCCAGCAGGACCGGCCCGAAGCCGGTGACCGTGGCCCGTACGGGGATGCCGTGCCCCAGCCCGCCCAGGGCGTAGAACTCGCAGGGGAAGCCGTTCGGAGTCCACTCCTGCCGTACCTCCGCGGCCCGTGACCGCACCCTGTCGTTCTCCTGGCCGGGCGCCGAGATTCCGGAGACGTCGCCCTTGACGTCGGCGAGGAACACCGGCACGCCCTGCGCGGAGAGCTGTTCGGCGACGAGTTGCAGCGTCTTCGTCTTGCCCGTACCGGTGGCTCCGGCGACCAGCCCGTGCCGGTTGAGCATCGGCAGCGGGATGCGCACCTGGGCGTCCGGCAGGCACCGGCCCTCCCACAGGAGGGCGCCCAGATCGAGCGCGGGACCGGTGAACGCGTACCCGGCGGCGATCCTCGCCACCTCCTCGGGCGGGTCCGGGGACACGCCCGAGCCGGTGCCGCGGGCGGCTCCGGCCGCCTCGGCGGGCGGTGCCTCTGGGTCGCTCATGTCCGCTCCTCGTCCGTGTCGCCACCGGTTGCTGATTTCTGGCCGCTGCGGGCTGCCGGGCCCCTCCCGGCGGTCCCGGGCCGGCCGACCCGCCCGGCCGGGCCGGTCCCGTCGGTCCGTCGCCCCGGTCGGTGCGGTCTGTCCGGTCGTCCCGTCGGTCCGTCGGTCCGTCGCCCCGGTTGGTGCGGTCTGTCCGGTCGTCCCGTCGGTCTGGTCGCCCGATCGGCCCGGCTGGTCCTGTCAGTCCCTTCAGTCCTGCCAGTCCAATCGGCCCGCTCAGTCCAATCGGCCCGCTCGGTCCCGCCGGTCCCGCCGGTCCCGCCGGGCTGGTCGGTCCGCCGGGCTGGTCGGTCCCGCCCGCCCGGTCGGAGCGCTCGGGCCGCTCCGACCCGCCGCCGACCCGTCGGCGGCGGGAGGCGCCGTCAGGGGCGGCCGTCCAGGACGGTCGCCCCATCGCTTCCCCGGGGAGGGCGGCGCCCCGGCCGGCCCCCGAGTCGGCCGTCAGGCCGCCGGACCGCCCCGCGCACGGGGCCGCCGTTGCCCATTTCGGGTCTTCTTCAGGGGTCGGCCCGACACGGAATCGCGGCCGGTCGCAGGCGGGTGATCTCGGAGAACCACCGTTTCGCCCGGGTTTACGACCTCATTTCCAGCGTCGCACTCCGCCGCCATGGCTGCGCCCGGAAGCTCTTGACCGGTAGGCTTTCCGTGTGATCTTCAAGCGCATCGGAAACGGCCGGCCGTACCCCGACCACGGCCGGGAAAGCACCCGGCAGTGGGCGGACGTCGCGCCGCGCCCGGTCCGCCTCGATCAGCTCGTGACGACCAAGGGCCAGCTCGACCTGGAAACACTGCTCGCCGAGGACTCCACCTTCTACGGCGACCTCTTCGCGCACGTCGTGAAGTGGCAGGGCGACCTGTACCTGGAGGACGGGCTGCACCGAGCGGTCCGCGCCGCACTCCAGCAGCGGCAGGTCCTGCACGCACGCGTCCTCGAAATGGACTGACCCGGCCCCGGGCCCCGCCCGCCAGGTTCTCCCCACCGGGACCTAACCACCCGGATTGGCCCTTTCGGGTTGGACTGGGCGCGGTGCAATGATCATCTAGTAGGAATCACCGCCCCGGCGCACTACGCTGCGCCCATGAGCATGCTGACTCCCCCTGGCATGGGCGGCCAGTACCGGATCACGGGGGACAAGTACCCGCGGATGCGCCGAACCCGAGGGCGCCGCAAGGTCGCGCTCGCAGTCGTCTCCTCCGCCGCCGCACTGGGACTGATCGGCTGGGGAACACTGCAGCTCATCGACGTCTTCACGGGTGGCGGCGACCGGGCGACGGCGGCGGGTCCCGCGGCGGACTGCGGGGCCTCCCCCTCCCCCCGCGCGAAGCCGGTGAAGGCCCCGCCCAGGCCCGGCCAGATCACCGTGAACGTCCTCAACGCCACGCCGCGCGCCGGCCTCGCCAAGGACACCGCCGCCGAGCTGGAGAAGCGCGGCTTCAAGATCGGCGAGGTGGGCAACGCGACGAAGGCCTACGACAAGAAGGTCCCGGGCCCCGGGATGGTGCTCGGCGCCACGACGGCGGCCGAGGCGGCGCTTCCCGTCCTCGCCACGCAGCTCGCCGGCGCCGAGCTGAAGACCGACACCCGCACGAAGCCGGCGGAGGTCGACCTGATCCTCGGGACGGCCTTCAAGAAGCTGACGAGCGCGGTGGACGCCCAGAAGGCGCTGACCACGCTCGCCGAACCCGCTCCCGAGCCCTCGGCGAGCAAGGGGAGCTGCCGGCGGGGGCACTGAGCCGCCCGCCGGACCGTCCCCCGCGCACGCGGACGGGATGTACGGAGAACGCCTACTCGGCCGTCCCGTACATCCGGTCCCCGGCGTCGCCCAGGCCTGGCACGATGTAGCCGTGCTCGTTCAGGCGCTCGTCGATCGAGGCCGTCACGACCGTGACCGGGGTGCCCGCGAGGTCGCGCTCCATCACCTCGACGCCCTCGGGGGCGGCGAGCAGCACCACGGCCGTCACGTCGTCGGCGCCGCGCTTGATCAGTTCCCTGATCGCGGCGACCAGGGTGCCGCCGGTGGCGAGCATCGGGTCGAGGACGTACACCTGACGGCCGGACAGGTCCTCCGGCATCCGGGTCGCGTACGTGGACGCCTCGAGCGTCTCCTCGTCGCGGATCATGCCCAGGAAGCCCACCTCGGCGGTCGGCAGCAGGCGCACCATGCCGTCGAGCATGCCGAGTCCTGCCCGCAGGATCGGCACGACGAGGGGGCGCGGGTACGACAGCTTTACGCCCGTGGTGGGGGACACCGGGGTCACGATGTCGACCTGCTCGGTGCGCACGTCCCTGGTGGCCTCGTAGGCGAGCAGGGTGACCAGTTCGTCGGCGAGCCGCCGGAAGGTCGGGGAGTCGGTGCGGCGGTCGCGCAGCGTGGTGAGCTTATGGGCGACCAAGGGGTGGTCGACGACGTGGAGACGCATGCCGACAAGGGTATCCGGGCCCGTCCGGACCGTCCCCCGCCCGCCGCCTCACCCGCCGCCTCACCCAGTCACCTCGCCCGTCGGTGACGGCGCCCGTCCCCCGGCCGCCGGCCGGCCCCGCCCCCGCTCCGGGTGCGACCCGTCGGCCCGTCCGCGGGTCCGACCCGTCCCGGCCCTCCGGCCCGCCCCTCGCGGGGGCCCGCGTCCCACCCCCTCGCGGGGCCCGCTTCCCCCGTCCGGGTTCCGCTTTCCGTCGGGCGGCGGCGCGCCTCCGGCGCCGCGGGGTCCCCGGGCGCGTCGCCGGCCCGTCCCGGCCCCGGCTGTCGCGTCGCTTGCGTCCCGCAAACCACCACTGGCATCAAACCGCCCGTCGGAGGGAAAGTGGGAGGGACCGACTGGGGGTGTTGCCGATGCCGGACCCGGCACAGCGGAACCGGAAGAACCCGAAGGGCCCGGGAGTTCCGAGCGGCCCGGGCGAGCAGGACCGGGCGGCCCCGAGGGGCCCCGAGCGCCCGGCGGGCCCCGGGGTCCCGGGAAGCCCCGGAATCCCCGAGAGCCCGGAGAGCGAGGCGGAGCGCCGCAGGCGCCGGGCCCAGTTCCTGCGGGACCTCACCGAGGCGCGCGAGCTGCGCGACCGGGTCCAGCCCCGGCGGGCGAAGGCCGCCCGGCTGCGCCACGCCATGCGCATGCGCACCTTCCGCTGGTAGCCGCGTCCACGCGGGTGGCTGCGCCCGCCGCGCGCCACGCCCGGCCGCCCTGTCCGTGCGGAACCCGGACCGCCGTGTTCGGGGCGGACACCCCGGCGGCGTACGATCCCGCTGTCGGCGGGTGCTGGGCACCCGGGCGAGGCCATGCGGCGGCACCCGGCGGGTGCCGTCTGTGCGGGACGCGGGGACGCGACCGGGACACAGCGAGCCGAAGACCTCTCCTGAGCGCTCCGTTTCTGCCACGATTCCGAGTGGGCGGGGCTCGGTGTACGCACTCCCCGTCCACGACCTCCGCCGGGGGGACCCCCAACCGGCACGCCTAGGACCAGTGGGAGAGTCACGGTGTACTTCGCCGCACTGCTCGCGCGCACCGAAGACGGGTGGGAAGCGAGCGACACAGAGCTCGACGATGTGGAGACCCTGTCGGATCTGACCGACCTGGCCCGTGAGGCCTCGGTGGACGACGACACGGTGCTCGTTCTCATCGAGCAGGAGGACGCGTGGTTCGGCGTCGTCCGCGTGGACGGCGAGGAGGACCCTCGTATCTACGTCTCGGACGCCGCAGCCGCTGCCCGCAGTTCGTACGGCGAGATCCTGCTCACGGACGAACTGCTCGGAAGGGATCCCGACGACGACGTCGCCGATCTGGACTCCCTCGACCTCGACGGCACCGAGGACGGTGAACCCGACGAGGACGAGGCCGACGAAGAGGAGGCCCCCGTCGCCAAGGGGGAGACCGTGCCGTCAGGACCCATCGGGGACCGCGAGGTCCTCGCCGACCTCGGCGTGGACGTGAAGGGGCTGCTGGCCCTGGACAGCACCGACGCACTCGGCGAGATCGCCGAGGTCCTCGGGGCGGCCGACGTCCTGGAGACCGTCCGCTGAGCCCTGTGGACGACCGGAACGGACACGATCCCGTACGTGACCCCTGGCGGGCGGCGATGCGCCTGGCCCTGGACGAGGCCGAGCTGGCCGTCCGGGGCGGGGACGTCCCCGTGGGCGCCGTCGTGCTGTCCCCGGACGGCTCGACGGTGCTCGCCGCCGGGCACAACGAACGTGAGGCGGCCGGTGATCCGACCGCCCACGCCGAGGTGCTCGCGCTCCGCAGGGCTGCCGCGCGGCTCGGCGCGTGGCGGCTCACCGGCTGCACGCTCGTCGTGACGCTGGAACCCTGCACCATGTGCGCGGGCGCCCTCGTGCAGTCCCGGGTGGACCGGGTCGTCTACGGCGCCCGCGACGACAAGGCCGGCGCCGCGGGTTCCGTGTGGGACGTCGTGCGCGACCGGCGCCTCAACCACCGGCCCGAAGTGATCGCCGGCGTCCTCGACGAGGAGTGCGCCCGGCTGCTCACCGACTTCTTCCGGGGCCGCTGAGCCCCTGCCGGACGGGCGGACGGATACCGATTTCGGAGCACGGCCCATCGTGGGCTAGGATCTCTCTCGGTAGCGTGTCCGAGCGGCCGAAGGAGCTCGCCTCGAAAGCGAGTGTGGCGCAAGTCACCGAGGGTTCAAATCCCTCCGCTACCGCTTCTGGAGGGCCCCGTCCGAGGACGGGGCCCTTCTTGCGTTCCCGGCCGACCGACGCACCCGTCACGGGCCTGGACAGACCGGCCGTTCATGAAAGATCGTCAGATCGTCGGACCGGGTTAGACTCGCCGCCGGCAACAGGGGTCCCGACAGGCGCAGCAGTCACAGGGGGAGGCCGCGATGGCGGTGAATTCGAAGAAGATCGCCGTCTACGTGGTCGTGGTCTTCGCGCTGTACGTGATCATCACCGACCCCGCCAAGGCCGCCGACTACGTGCAGATAGGCTTCGAGGGCATATCGAACGCCGCTCAGGCCGTCGGCGACTTCATGACGTGGATCGCGGACGGGGCGCCGGACTGACGGGCCCGGGGCCGGGAGCCGTCACCGCGACCGGGGGCCGGGCGGCATCCGCCGTCCCCCCGTCGCCCTGGGAGTGCACGTGATCCGCCACCTGGTCCTCTTCAAGCTCAACGACGGCGTGGTGCGGGACGATCCGCGCGTCGTCGAGGGTGTCGCCGCCTTCCGCGCGCTCGGCGGCCTGATCCCGGAGCTGGCGTTCTGGGAGTGCGGCTGGAACATCTCCGACCGCCCCGTCGCCCACGACTTCGCGATCAACTCGGCGGTCGAGGACGCGGACGCCCTCAAGCGGTACCTGGAGCACCCCGCGCACACGGCGGGCGTCGGCCTGTGGCGGGAGTTCGCCACGTGGGTGATCGCCGACTACGAGTTCTGAGCCGCGCCCCGCGCCCGGTCCCGGCCCCCCGCCCGAACGGCGGGGGGCCGTTCCCCGTCCCGGACCCGTCCGGGACCTGTCCCGGACCCGTTCCGGGACGCCGGTCCCCGCTCAACACGGTGTCGAACGGTGCTTGCACACAGTGCACATGTCTTGTGATGCTATGACCGCTTTTGACCGATGAGTTGACGCATTTGTCTGACGGTCTGCGTTGTGACGGTCCGCGCTGCGACGGACCGCGTGGTGACGGACTGCGTTCTGACGGACCAGAGGTGGAGTTGACCGTGCCGGCCAGTACTGCGCCTCAAGCACCGCCCCAGCAGAAGCCACAGGCGCTGGAGCGGATCGACGAGCCCGACGGGTCACAGGGGCCGCAACGGCGCCGCGGCGCCGACACCCGGGCCCTCACCCAGCTGCTGTTCGGCGAGCTCAAGGACCTCGAACCGGGCAGCCCCGAGCACGGCCGGGTGCGGACCGCCCTGATCGAGGCGAACCTGCCGCTGGTGCGCTACGCCGCCGCCCGCTTCCGCTCGCGCAACGAGCCCATGGAGGACGTTGTCCAGGTCGGCACGATCGGCCTGATCAACGCCATCGACCGCTTCGACCCCGAACGGGGCGTGCAGTTCCCGACCTTCGCGATGCCGACCGTGGTGGGCGAGATCAAGCGGTACTTCCGCGACAACGTGCGCACGGTCCACGTGCCGCGCCGGCTGCACGAGCTGTGGGTGCAGGTGAACAGCGCGACGGAGGACCTCACGACGGCCTTCGGGCGCGTGCCGACCACCGCCGAGGTCGCCGAGCGGCTGCGGATCACCGAGGAGGAGGTCCTGGCCTGCATCGAGGCCGGACGCTCCTACCACGCGACCTCCCTGGAGGCCGCCCAGGAGGGCGACGGGCTGCCGGGGCTCCTCGACCGGCTCGGCTACGAGGACCCGGCCCTGGACGGCGTGGAGCACCGCGACCTCGTACGGCACCTGCTCGTGCAGCTTCCGGAGCGCGAGCAGCGCATCCTCCTGCTGCGCTACTACAGCAATCTGACGCAGTCCCAGATCAGCGCGGAACTGGGCGTGTCGCAGATGCACGTGTCAAGACTCCTCGCCCGCAGCTTCGCCCGGCTCCGATCCGCAAACAGGATCGAGGCGTAGCTCGGGAGAGCGAATCGCTCTCAAGGCCTTTTCACGACGTTTCTGCGGTGATAAACCGTCAGACCCCCTTTTTCCAGGGCCTATTCACCCCTTCAGTGTCGACATGTCACTACAGCGTGTTGCCGACATGTGACATTCTTCCGCTGACGCGTTTGCCGCAGCCCCGCCTCCGGTATTCAGGTGGAGGCTGCGTTCCTTCGACGGGAGCGTCCGCCGCGACCGTCCGCGACCCAAAGGGGGTGGCATGTCCGCAGACCAGGGCAGCTCGAAGGTGCTCACGCTCACGAAGAGCGAATCCGCGCCCGACGCGCTTCAGAGTGTCGATGTCCCGGCCGTCCCGGCCCCGGAAGCCCCGGCCTTCCCCCCGACCCCGGAAGTCATCGACACCCGCACGCTGTCCCGCTCCCTGTTCCTGCGGCTCGCCGCACTCGACGAGAACAGCCCCGAGCGCGCCTACGTACGGGACACACTGATCGAGCTCAACCTCCCGCTGGTGCGTTACGCCGCCGCCCGGTTCCGGTCGCGCAACGAGCCCATGGAGGACATCGTCCAGGTCGGCACGATCGGCCTGATCAAGGCGATCGACCGCTTCGACTGCGAACGGGGCGTCGAGTTCCCCACGTTCGCGATGCCGACGGTCGTGGGCGAGATCAAGAGGTTCTTCCGGGACACGTCGTGGTCGGTGCGGGTGCCGCGCCGGCTCCAGGAGCTGCGGCTGGCCCTCACCAAGGCCAGTGACGAGCTCTCCCAGAAGCTGGACCGCTCCCCGACCGTCGCCGAACTGGCCGTCGCTCTCGGGGTGTCCGAGGAGGACGTGGTCGACGGCCTCGCGGTCGGCAACGCGTACACGGCCTCCTCGCTCGACTCCCCGGCGCCCGAGGACGACGGCGGCGAGGGCTCCCTCGCGGACCGCCTCGGCTACGAGGACACTGCCCTGGAGGGCGTCGAGTACCGCGAGTCCCTGAAGCCCCTGCTGGCCAAGCTTCCGCCCAGGGAGCGGCGGATCATCATGCTGCGCTTCTTCGCCAACATGACGCAGTCGCAGATCGGCGAGGAGGTCGGGATCTCGCAGATGCACGTCTCCCGGCTGCTCACGCGGACCCTGTCGCAGCTGCGGGAGGGACTCATCTCCGACTGAGTCGCCACCGGGCCCCGCCGCGATCGGGGCGGGAACCATCCCGGGGGTTCAGAATTGACGGACCGTCAGCCATACTGCCGCGATGCGTCGTCAGGTGGTGCGCGATTCGATGAGCGGTCGCCGTGGTGCCCTTGGGGGTGCCGCGGCGACCGTCGTCTGCCTGGGCATGGTCCTCGTCGCCTGCGGAGCCGGGGGCGGCGGTCCGGGCCGGGTCGCCGTGCAGCGGCCCCCCGCGCCGGGCGGAGCGGTGGCGCCCACCGGCGAGGTGGAGTTGACGCCGCTCGACGGCCCGTCGGCCGCCGACGGGCCTGCCGGTGACGGGAGTTCGCGGGGGCCGGCCGCCCCGGACACCGGCGGGGGCCCGTCCGCGTCCGGGGCGGACACGGGACCGGACCGGGACGGAGCCCGTACGGCACCGGCGCGCGGCGGCGATTCCGTTCGCCCGAGCGGGAGTTCGGCCCCGGGGGGACCGTCCGGCGCCCCCTCGGCGACGACCGCGCCCCGCCCGGCGGCACTGAGCACGGGTACGCCCGAGCGCGAACCCGCGGACCGTCGCTGGTGCGAGAAGGTCACCGTCGGCTTCCGCAACACCGGGGGCACCGCGGTGCGTTCGGGCACGGTCACGTTCGGGACGCACATCATCGGGGCGCTCGGCACCGACTGGGCGACCGTGGAGTCGACCGAGGAGCTGCCGGTGCCGATCGCCGCGGGCGGGCACACGGAGAGGACCTGGACGGTGTGCGTCGACGCCTGGCGGGTTCCGCTGGGCATGCACGTCGAGACGCGGGACGTGTCCGTCCGGTGGGAGTAGGGCCGCGCCCCGCCCCTGTTACGCCAGCGCGAGCCAGGCGACGACGGCCACGACGACGACCACCGCGATCACGCCGGCGATGAGGCCGACGCGGGGGCCGGCCGGGGCCGCCTGCTGCTGACGGCCCTGCGGGTCGTCGACGAACGCTCGGAACATCTGGGTGCTACCCGCGGGGTCGTAGTTGCCCTCGGGGCCCTGGGTGTTTGCCATGGACCGGACCTTAGCGAATGTCCGCAGGCCGCCCAAGTGCCGGGGCCCCCGAAGGACGCCGGCCGCGGAGCCGGGCGGCCGTTCCGCGGATACGGTCCGCACCTGCCCCCACCAGCGGCTTTACACCCGCCCAGACTTCGCTTTACCAAGGTTTTAGCCCGCTCCGCCCGTTTTAGTTTGCCTGCAGCAACCAACTGTTTCTATGGTTGCCTCAAGCAACAAAATAGGGAGGTGCCATGGCCGCTCGGGGTCAGTACGAGGAGCTGGCCAGGCAGCTCAGTGCCATCGGCGCGGTGAAGCGAGGCCTGGGCAGAGTCCTCCCGCACGAGTGCCCGGCCGGTTCGGCCGCGGTGCTCAACCTGCTGGACCGGCACGGCGAGATGCGCATGAGCCGGCTCGCGGAACTGCTCGCCATCGACATGTCGGTGACGAGCCGGCACGTGGCGCACGTGGCGGAGCGCGGCTGGATCGACCGGTCCCCCGACCCCGCCGACAAGCGGTCGCGCATCCTGCGGCTCACCCCGGCGGGCCGGGACATGCTCGCCGACCTCTCCGAGCGCTACATGAACGCGCTCGCCCACTACTTGGCGGACTGGACCGACGACGAGGTCGACCGGCTCAACGCCCTGCTGGGACGGCTGCGCGGCAGCTTCGGCGACTGCCGGCCCGTACCGGCCGCCGCGCTCCGGCCGCCCCCGCCGCCCGTGCTCGACCCGTCCCCGCCGCCCGCCCCCAGGACGGCGGACGCGCCCGCGCCGGCACCGCTCCCGGTGCCCGATCCGGTGCCGGCCGAGCGGACCACCCGTACACCCGTATGAAGCACCACAAGAAAAGGAAGCCCATGGCAACGACCACACCAGCAGGTGTGCGGGGCTCTCACGCCAAGCACGGAGGCGCCCCCGAGGGCACTCCGATGACCCACCGGCAGATCATGGAGGCCCTCTCCGGGCTGCTGCTCGGCATGTTCGTCGCGATCCTGTCGTCGACGATCGTCTCCAACGCCCTTCCGGAGATCATCGGCGACCTCGGAGGCGGCCAGTCGGCCTACACCTGGGTCGTCACCGCCGCCCTGCTGTCGATGACCGCGGCCACACCCCTGTGGGGCAAGCTGGCCGACCTCTACAGCAAGAAGGCGCTCGTCCAGATCGCGCTGGTGGTCTACGTCCTCGGATCGGCCGCCGCCGGCCTGTCGCAGAACGCCGGCATGCTCATCGCCTGCCGCGTCGTGCAGGGCATCGGCGTCGGCGGCCTCTCCGCGCTGGCGCAGATCGTCATGGCGGCCATGATCTCCCCGCGCGAGCGCGGCCGTTACTCCGGCTACCTCGGTGCCACCTTCGCCGTCGCGACCGTGGGCGGTCCGCTGCTCGGCGGCGTCATCACCGACACGAGTTGGCTCGGCTGGCGCTGGTGCTTCTACGTCGGCGTGCCCTTCGCGGTCATCGCGCTGATCGTGCTCCAGAAGACCCTGCACCTGCCCGTCGTGAAGCGGGACGTCAAGGTCGACTGGAACGGCGCGTTCCTTGTCTCCGCCGCCGTCTCGCTGCTGCTGCTCTGGGTCACCTTCGCGGGTGACAAGTACGACTGGCTGTCCTGGCAGAGCGGCGCGATGGTCGGCGGCTCCGTCCTGCTGGGCCTGCTCTTCGTGCTCGTCGAGTCGAGGGCCGCGGAACCGATCATCCCGCTGCGCCTCTTCCGCAACCGCACCATCGCCCTGTCGTCGATCGCCTCGCTCTTCGTCGGCATCGCGATGTTCTCCGGCACGGTCTTCTTCAGCCAGTACTTCCAGCTCGCCAGGAACGAGTCGCCCACCATGTCCGGTGTGCTGACCATCCCGATGATCGGCGGCCTGTTCGTCTCCTCCACCGTCTCCGGCCAGATCATCACCAGGACGGGCCGGTGGAAGGCCTGGCTGGTCGCGGGCGGCGTGCTGATCACCGCGGGCCTGGGCCTGCTGGGCACCATCCGGTACGACACGGACTACTGGAAGACCGCCGTCTTCATGGCGCTGCTGGGCCTCGGCATCGGCATGATGATGCAGAACCTGGTGCTCTGCACGCAGAACCAGGTGGCACCGCGGGACCTCGGCGCCGCCAGCTCCACGGTCACCTTCTTCCGCTCCCTCGGCGGCGCGATGGGCGTCTCAGCGCTGGGCGCGGTGATGGCCCACCGGATCACGGACTACGTCAAGGACGGCCTGTCCGGCATCGACCCGAAGTACGCCGCCGCGGCGGGCTCGGGCAACGGCAGCATCCCGGACATGGACGCGCTGCCGGCTCCGCTGCGCGCGGTCGTGGAGAGCGCGTACGGGCACGGCATCGCGGACGTGTTCCTGATCGCCGCCTGCACGGCCCTGCTCGCCCTCGTCGTCACGCTGTTCATCAAGGAGGTGCCGCTGCGCACCTCGGGCGCGCTCGCCCAGGCCGCGTCCGACGGGCCGGCCGGCGCCGAGGCCCAGGTCGCCGGCGGCGCGACGGTCCCGTCGGAGGCCGTCGCGGCCACGGAGGCCGTCGCGGGCGCGCCGGCGGCGGAGGGCCTCCCCGGCGCATCCGTCGCGGACTCCGGCACGGCTGCCGGCGCCCAGGGCTCCCCTCGGCCCGCGGCCGTCGCCACCGCCACCGCCACCGCCCTCGACGGGCCCGGCGGCGCCGGACCGGGCGGGATCGCGGTGCACGGCTTCGTGCGCGGCGCCGAGAACGCGCCCGTCCCCCGGGCCGCCGTCACGCTGATCTCCCTCGGCGGACGCCAGCTCGGCCGCTCGGTCGCGCAGGCCGACGGCGCCTACGCGCTGGACGCGCCCGGCACGGGCTCGTACGTCCTGATCGCCTCCGCCGACGGCTTCCAGCCGCAGGCCTCGACGATCGTGGTGCACGACGGGCCGGTCGCGTACGACGTGCTGCTGAGCGGCACGAGCGGGCTGAGCGGTGTCGTGCGGGCCGCCGCGGACGGGGGTCCCGTCAAGGACGCCATGGTCGTGGTGACCGATGTGCGCGGTGACGTGCTGGCCACCGGATCCACCGGTGAGCAGGGCGAGTTCGCGGTCGCGGAGCTGGTTCCCGGCACCGTGACCGTCGCGGTCAACGCCGCCGGGCACCGGCCGGTCGCGCTGCCCGTCGACGTCGGAGGCACCGGGGTCACCCGGGTCGAGGTCGAACTCAGCGCCGGCGCGCGGCTCCAGGGGGTCGTCCGTGCGCCCGGCGGTCCGCTCGCCGACGCGCGGGTCACGCTCGTCGACGCGGCGGGCAACGTGGTCGGCTCGGCCAGGACCGGCACGGACGGGGCGTACGCCTTCACCGATCTGGACGGCGGCGAGTACACCGTCATCGCGACCGGCTACCCGCCGGTGGCGACCGCGCTGACCGTCACCGGCGGCGGGGCGGACGGCCACGACATCGAACTCGCCCACCCCGGCGAGTAGTCGGGACCCCGGCCCGTGGGGCGTGCTCCTGGCGGAGGCACGCCCCGCGGGCCGGTCCACTGCGAGGAGTTGCGAGACATGGGACTGACCGCGCGGATCCGTACGAAGGACGGATGGGCCGTCTCGCACGCGGTCGTGACGGTGACGGACATGACGGGCGCCCAGGTGGTCCGGGCCGAGGCCGACCCCGAGGGGGTCGTCCGGGACGGGACCGCGCTGGCGCCGGGGGCGCACACCGTGATCGTGACAGCGGTCGGGTACGCCCCCGTCGCGTCGAGCGCGATCGTCACGGCGAGCGGGCGCGCCGAGGTCGGCACGGTGACGCTGGCACGGCGGGGCGGGACGGAACTGCCGCCGCCCGGGGCATGGACCGTCGACCCGGCGCACTCGTCGGTGGGCGCGGTCGCCCGGCATCTGGGGATCTCCAGCGTGCACGGGCGGTTCACGGAGTTCACGGCCCGCATCGGGATCGCGGCGGGGGACGTGACAGCCTCCCGGGTGGAGGCCGTGATCTCGGCGGCCTCGATCGACACGGGCAACGCCCTGCGCGACGAGCACCTCAGATCGCCCGACTTCCTGGACGCGGCGGCCCACCCGGAGATCACCTACCGCTCCTCGGGCCTGGCGGCGGCCGGACCCGACCGCTGGACGGTGCGCGGCGAACTCGGCATGCGCGGCGTCGTGCGCCCGGTGGACCTGGACCTCGCGTACCTCGGCACCGGTCCGGACCCGTGGGGCGGCACCCGTGCCGCGTTCCGGGCCACGGCGGAGCTGCGCCGGGAGGATTTCGCGATGCACTACAACCAGGTGGTCCGGGCCGGCATCTCGGCCGTCGGCGCGACGCTGCGGGTGGAGCTGGACGTCCAGGCGGTCCGGGGTACGGACCTGCCGGCGGCACCGGCGGCCTGACCCGCCGCCCCACCTTCCAGCGCCCGCCCAGGACCGTGCGCGTGTCCGGGGCCGTGCGCGTGTCCGGGGGCGGGCCGCCCACGCCCGCCGGACCGGCCGCGTCCGCCCGGCTTCCTCCCCGGCGCCCGGCACCCCGGACCGGCACGCCTCAGTCGCGGCTCGTGGCGTCGACGATCCGCCGGGCCAGGTCGCGCAACTTGACGTTCTCCCGCTGGGAGGTCCGTACGAGGCTGTCGAAGGCCTCCGCCGCGTCGATGTCGAGGCGTTCCATGAGGATGCCGGTGGCCTGCCCGATCAGGTCCCTGGTGCGCATGGCCTCGGTGAGCTGCTCGCGCACCGTCGCCGATTCGAGGGCGATGCCGACCTGGGTGGTGAACATCCTGCCGATACGGGTCGCGGACTCGTCGAACGCCCTGGGTTTGCGCGCGTACGCGGTCAGGACGGTGATCTTCCGCCGGTCGGCGCGCACCCGCAGCGAGAGCACCGATCTCAGCCCCAGGTCGGACAGGGCGGGCTCGCCCTCGTCGTCGCCGGACGCGCTGTCCTCGATCCGGGCGATCGGGGTGGTCCACAGCCGGGTCCAGTGCGGGTGCTGGTCGCGGCCCCCGTTCAGCGCGTCGGCGGAGCGGACAACCTCGTCCGTCCAGGCAAGCGTCTGGTGACGGGCCGTGCGTTCGATGACGGAGATGCCCGCGTGCTCGGCCCCCGGAAGGATGTGCACGGCGAGCCGGACGGCGGTCCGCAGGGTGTTGCGCGGACCGGATGTCTCGTGCAGTTCCCGAGCCACCACCGTCAACGTCTCGGCCAGCCCGAACCCCTCGGAAAAAGGGGGCAATTCAGAAAAATCAGTCGCAGCCACCACGAACCTCTTCGGCATGCACGACCCCGGACCCCGTCGTCCGTGGGACGACAGACCCCGGCGGCCATGCGCAGGAGAGCTCCGCAGCACATTCCCGACTGCGAGCACAGGATGAACAGCACTTTAGCTGCTCCGATGGGGTGAGGGCGCAGCTCTTCGAACGCACTACCGATCTCACCCCCGCGCGTGGTGAAATGGCTCATACAGGTCAGGAAGCGGCCTCATCTGAATCCGGACGAATGTCTGCCAGGTGAGTGGTGTGCCCTTGTTCCCCAGCCCCCGCGATCTGCCGGGATGCACGCTGCTGGCGTTCCCCCGGGAAATCGACCTTCTCAACGCCGAATTCCTCTTCCTCGGCACCATGGACGTGGTGGACGCCCGCCGGGGACGGCTGCGGCGGCTCGTCCTGGACCTGACCGGTACGGACTTCATGGACTCCCAGGGCGTCCGGGTGATCTCCGACGTCCGCGGCAGGCTGCCCCGGAGCTCCGAACTGCGGGTGGCGGCACGGCCCGACGGGGCGGCGGTCCGGGTCCTGGAACTGACCGGACTGCGCCGGGACGTCCCGGTGTACGACTGCCTGGCGGAGGCCGTGGCCGCGTAGCGCCGGGCGGAGCCGGCCGCGTCCTAGGCTGACGCCATGGCACCGAACATCGCAACGAACACCGTTGTCTCCCTGGACGAGTTGCTGGACTTCGTACGCCCCCGCCACCGCGCCGTCCTGCTCACCCGCCGGGCCGACGGCGGCCCTCAGGGTTCGCCCCTGACCTGCGGGGTCGACGACTCCGGGCGCATCGTCGTGTCGACCTACCCGGAGCGCGCGAAGACCCGCAACGCCCAGCGGGACGAGCGGGTCAGCCTCATCGTGCTGAGCGACGACTGGAACGGGCCCTGGGTCCGGATCGACGGGACCGCCGAGGTCATCGACGCCCCGGACTCGGTGGAGCCGCTCGTCGAGTACTACCGGAACATCGCGGGGGAGCACCCGGACTGGGACGAGTACCGCCGGGCGATGGTCCAGCAGGGCAAGTCCATCATCAGGATCACCCCGGCCGAGTGGGGCCCGGTGGCCACGGGCGGCTTCCCCGCCCGCCTGGCGCCGTAGCCGTTCCGGCCCGCCTGGCGTCGTGGCGCGTCGGCCCGCGGGGCGGTCGGCGCGGTCGTCGTGGCGCGTCGGCTCACGGGGCGGTCGGCGCGGTCGGCGGGCTGGTGGCCGGCGGGCGGACGGCCGGCGGGGCCCCCGGTACGGCTCCGGTCGGCGTCCTCCGGGGGCGCCGGCGCCCGCCGTCAGCCGTCCGCCGCCGGACCGTCCCGCCCCGGACCGCCCCGCCCCGGACCGCCGTGCGCCGGGCGCGGCCCGGACCGGGCGACCATCGCCTCGACACCGGCCACCAGCAGTTCCAGCGCGAACGTGAAGTCGCGCTCCCGCATCTCCTCGACGGTGTCGCCGCCGCGGGCCTTCATGAGGTCCGCGACGCTCCCGTGGTCCTCGGCGAACCGCGGGTGGTCGGCCAAGGCGGTCATGGCCTGGTGGAAGTACTCGTCCTGCGTCGTCCCGGCCGAGGCGCACCGCAGCACGAAGTGCCCCTCGATCGTGCCGAATCCGTACACGAACTGGAGGACGGCGGCGATGGCGCCGGTCTGGTCGCGCAGCGGCAGGCCCGTGTCGCGCACCACCTGCTGCACGCGCTGCGAGAAGGCCACGGAGTGCGGTCCGATGTTGAGGAACGTGCCGGCCAGCGGCGACACCCACGGGTGCCGCACGAGCAGGGCCCGGTAGCCGGCGGCGAGCGCCCGCAGCCGGTCACGCCAGTCCCCGCCGTCCCCGGCCGGGTCGCCGTCCCCGGCCGCGTCCCCGACCGGGTGCCGGACGGACCCCTCGCCCGCATCCGGCGGTTCCAGTTCGCCGTACGCCGCGTCCAGGGCGAGTTCGAGCAGGTCGTCCTTGGTGTCCACGTACCAGTAGACGGACATGGCCGTCACGTTCAGCTCGGCGGCCAGCCGGCGCATGGAGAAGCCCGCGAGCCCCTCCGCGTCCAGCAGCCGTACCGCCGCCCCGGTGATCCGGTCCCGGTCGAGCGACGACGGCCGGCCGCCCCGGGCGCCCCCGCCCCGCGGTGCCCTGTCCTCCAGCCAGACGCTGCTCCGTGCCGGACGCCCGGCCCGGTCGGCTGCCCTCACCATCGCGCACCTTCCTCGGAACTCCTGCGGAGGAGGCGCCCCGTACCCGCTGGGCGCGACCTCCCCGTCGGCGCGCCGCGCACGCCGGCTCCCGTCGGGCGGGGGCCGCCGGACACGACCCGGGCGGGCCTCCGACCGGCACCGCCACCGCGGAGTGTGCCCGCTCGGCCCGCCGGAGCAACGCCGCGGCCGGCAGCCCGCCGGGGAGCACGGCGCCGAGGACCGCGGCCCCAGCCCACTGCCGAACTCCTGCGGTGCAGAACAGGTGCCGTGCGGCCCTCCGGAGGCGGACGGGGCGGAGGCCCGGGAGCCGCCTCCGTCAGCCGCTCACCGGCTGCGTCAGGTCGTAGAACGTGGACGAACCCGCCGTCACCTCCTTGAAGTTCTCCTGCACCCACGTGCTGATCCGCGAGCCGGAGCCGGAGTCGCCTCCGCCGCCGCCCATGGAGCCCGTGGCGATGAAGTAGTGGATCCTCCCGTCCTCCACGTACTGCTTGAACTCGGCCAGGGTCGGCGACGGGTCGCTGCCGTTGAACCCGCCGATCGCCATGACCGGTTCGCCGGTGGAGAGTTGGTGGCCTGCCGCGTTCTGCGCGCCTATCGCCGCCGCGACCCAGGTGTAGTCGCCGGAGTCCTTCTTCAGCAGTTCCCTGGCCTCGGAGTCGACGCTCGCGCCGTTGAGCAGGCCGCCCATGCCGCCTGCGCCCATGCCCCCGCCCTCGCCGTTCGCCCCGCCGGGCATGCCGCCCGGCCGGTTCCCGCCGCGCCCCTGGGCACTGTTGCCGTTCTGGCCGTTCTGGTTCTGGCCGCCGCCGGGGAACCCGCCGGTCGGCGGGCCGCCCGTACCGCCGCCCTGCTGGTTCTGCCCCGGCATGCCGCCACCGCCCGGTCCGCCGCCCATGCCGCCACCGCCCGGTCCGCCGCGGCCGCCGGAGACGGCCGGGCCGGCCGTCACGATCGAGCCGGTGTGGCCCTCGCCGAGGGTGGTGAGGCTGTACGCCGTCGGCCCCGCGAGGGCCGCGGCGACGCTCAGGCCGGCCACGGCCGCCGCGAGCCGGCGTCCGATCCGTGCGAGGAGGACGAGGAGGACGAGGCCGAGCGCGGCGGCCAGTCCGCCGACCAGCACCAGCCACTTCAGCCAGGGCAGGTAGTCGGGGGAACGGTCGAGGAGGACGTACCCCCACGCCGCGGTGGCCGTCACGGCGGTCGCCGTCGCGAACGGGACCCAGGTCCGCGAGCGCTCCTTCCAGAGGGTGCCGGCGCCCATGCCGATGACGGCGGCGACGTACGGGGCGAGGGCCACCGTGTAGTACTCGTGGAAGATGCCCTGCATGTAGCTGAAGACCACCAGGGTGATCAGCAGCGAGCCGCCCCATGCGAGGAACGCGGCCCGGACCGTGTCCGTCCGCCCGGCCCGTCGGGTGAGGAAGAGGCACGCGACGAGGAGGATCAGAGCCGCCGGGATCAGCCAGGAGATCTGGCCGCCGGTGGACGAGCCGAACATCCGGTCCCAGCCGGTCTCCCCCCAGCCGCCGCCCTGGCCGCCTCCGACACTGCCGGTCTCCTCGCCGTTGATGCGGCCGAGCCCGTTGTAGCCGAAGGTCAGTTCGAGGAAGGAGTTGTTCTGCGAGCCGCCGACGTACGGGCGCGAGGAGGCGGGCCACAGCTCGACGAGGGCCACCCACCAGCCGCCCGCGACGATCAGCGACAGCCCCGCGAGGAGGATCTGCCCGATCCGCCGGCGCAGGGTCGTCGGCGCGAGCCGCACGTAGACGAGAGCCAGCGGCGGGAGGATCAGGAAGGCCTGGAGCGTCTTCACCAGGAAGGCGAGGCCGACGGCCGCCCCCGCCAGGACCAGCCACTTCGTCCGCGCCCCCTCCAGGGCGCGCAGCACGCAGTGGACGGTGACGGCCATCAGGAGCGCGAGGGCCGCGTCCGGGTTGTTGAAGCGGAACATCAGCGCGGCGACCGGGGTCAGCGCGAACACCGCCATGGTCAGGAAGCCCGCCGCCGCGCCGAACCGCCGGCGCACGGACGCGTACAGCACTCCCGCCGTGGCGACGGCCATCAGTACCTGCGGGAACAGGACCGCGAAGGAGTTCAGGCCCAGCAGCCGCACCGACAGGGCCATCGGCCACAGCGAGGCGGGCGGCTTGTCGACCGTGATGGCGTTGGCCGGGTCCAGGGAGCCGAAGAAGAAGGCCTTCCAGCTCTGGCTGCCGGCCTGGACCGCCGCGGAGTAGAAGGAGTTGGCGTAACCGGAGGCCGTGAGGTTCCAGGTGTAGAGCGCGCCGATGAGCAGCAGCGCGACGAGGAACGCGGGACGCACCCCGCGGTGGTCCTCGGGCCGACCGCGCAGGAGGCGGCGTACGAAGGGCTCCTTCGGGCCGTCACCGCCGGGGGTGCCCGCGGTGGTGGCCCCGGGCTCACGCACCGCGCCCGCGCCGGGCGGATCGGGCGGGCCCCAGACGGGTCGCGCGTCCCCGGCGGGAGCGTTGCCTCCCTGACGGGTCGTACCGGACCGGGTCGTCGTCATCGTGCGTCCCTCGAATCGTGAGTGTTCGGGCGCACCGGCCGCGCGTGCGCGGTGGCGTCCCCCCAGGTGCGGTCCGCGTCCTCGGCGGCGCGGTGCCGGTCGGACTCGTACGGCCGCTGCGAGCCGTACGGCCGCGTCCCGCCGTACGGCGGGACGAGCGGCACCGGCGTCCGCGCGGGCGGGCCGGGGGTGTGCGCGGGCGGGCCCGGGGTCTGCGCGGCGACGACGGCCGACGCCTGCGCGCCGGACCGGTCGGGGAACACCCAGGCCCGGAGGAGCAGGAAGCGCAGCACCGTCGCTGCGAGGTTGGCGGCGACGAGCACCACCAGTTCGGTGGAGTGCGCGGGATCGTCCGTCGCCGCGCTCAGGGCGGCGAGCGAGCCGCTGGTGAGGGCGAGTCCGATGCCGAAGACCACCAGGCCCTGCGCCTGGTGCCGCATCGCCCGGTCGCGGCCCCGCACACCGAAGGTGAGGCGCCGGTTGGCCGCCGTGTTGGCGACCGCCGAGACCAGCAGGGCGAGGGCGTTGGCGGTCTGCGGCCCCGCGAACGTACGGAAGCCGCTGTAGAGGAGCAGGTAGAACAGCGTGGACAGGACGCCGACCACGCAGAACCCGACGAGCTGGCGGGCGAGCCCCGTCGGTACGCCCCCGATCTCACGGTCGCGCGGGTCGTCGCCGAACGGCCGCGCGAGCCGGTCGAGCGCGAGCGAGCCGGTGGCGAGCGCGCGCCCCACCCGCCACACGCCCTTGAGGTCGTCGGCCGCGGTGCTCACGATGTGCACGGTCGAGTCCGGGTCGTCGACCCAGTCGACCGGCACCTCGTGGATGCGCAGACCCGCCCGCTCGGCGAGGACCAGCAGCTCGGTGTCGAAGAACCAGCCGCTGTCCTCCACGAGGGGCAGCAGCACCTGCGCCACATCGCGCCGGATGGCCTTGAAGCCGCACTGCGCGTCGGAGAACCGGGCCTGGAGGGAGCCCCGCAGGATCAGGTTGTACGAGCGCGAGACGAGCTCCCGCTTCGCGCCCCGCACCACCCGGGAGGACCGGGCGAGCCGTGAGCCGATCGCGAGGTCGGAGTGGCCGGAGATGAGCGGGGCGACCAGCGGCAGCAGGGCGTTGAGGTCGGTGGAGAGGTCGACGTCCATGTAGGCGAGGACCGGGGCGTCCGACGCCGACCAGACGGTGCGCAGCGCCCTGCCGCGGCCCTTCCGCTCCAGCCGGGTCGAGACGACCTCGGGCATCTCCGCCGCCAGCCGCGCGGCCACCAGCGGTGTGCTGTCCGTGGATGCGTTGTCCGCGACGGTGATGCGGAAGGCGTACGGGAAGGTGCGCGCCAGGTGCTCGCGCAGTCTGCGCACGCACGGCTGGAGGTCCTTCTCCTCGTTGTGGACGGGGATCACCACGTCCAGGACGGGCGTGCGGGCATGTCCGGCCGGGAGGTGCTCCCGCGCCGGCAGCGTGCCGGAAGAGGGTTCGGTTCGCATGACGACGACTGTCGTCAGGCGCCCTGTCGCGCCCATGTGGTCGTGCTGTGCTGCGCCTGTGAGTACCGTCGCGCGTACGGGACTTCCGGCACGGGGGGCTCGTCGGAGCCGTGCCCGTGGGACGCGAGCGCGGGCAGGTGCACCGTGAAGACGGTGCGACCCGGCACGCTGTCGACGGTCACCTCGCCGCCGTGCGCGACCGCGACGGCCTGCACGATGGCGAGCCCGAGCCCCGTCGACCCGGAGGCGCGCGAGCGCGAGGAGTCGCCCCGCGCGAACCGTTCGAAGACGTGCGGGAGCAGGTCCGGCGGGATGCCGGGGCCGTCGTCCCGGACGTCGACGCAGACCCGGCCGTCCCGGCGGTGCACGCGCGCGGTCACGGTCGTGCCGGGTGGCGTGTGCGTGCGCGCGTTGGCGAACAGGTTCACCATGACCTGCTGCACCCTGGCGGCGTCGGCCGGCACGAGCGCGGGTTCGTCGGGCAGTTCGAGCCGCCAGTTGTGTTCGCGCCCGGCGGCGCGGGCGTCGCTCACTGCGTCCACGACCAGCGGGGACAGGTCGGTGGGCTCGTAGGAGAGGGGCCGCCCGGCGTCGAGCCGGGCGAGCAGCAGCAGGTCCTCGACGAGACCCGTCATCCGCCCGGCCTCGGATTCGATGCGGCCGAGCGCGTGCCGGGTGTCGGGGCCGGTCTCCTCCCTTCCGCGGCGCGTGAGTTCGGCGTACCCGCGGATCGAGGCGAGCGGGGTGCGCAGCTCATGGCTCGCGTCGGCCACGAACTGCCGTACGCGGGTCTCGCTCTCCTGGCGGGCGTGCAGGGCTCCGTGGACGTGGTCCAGCATCCGGTTCAGCGCGGCGCCGACCTGGCCGACCTCCGTGTGGGGGTCGGTCTCGGACTCCCGGACCCGCTCGTCGAGCGTCACCTCGCCGCTGTGCAGGGGGAGTTCGGACACCCGGGTGGCGGTGGCTGCGACCTTGCGCAGCGGCCGCAGGGCCACCGTCACGAGGACCGATCCGGCGATGCCGGCGGCCACGAGGCCGGCCGCGGTGACGCTCACCTCGACCAGGATCAGCGTGTGGATGGTGGCGACGACGGCCTCGGTGGGCAGGGCCACGTAGAAGTCGCCGCGGTCGCCCGACACGTACATGACGTGGTACTCGCCGTATCCGGGGATGTCCACGGTGTGTATGCCGGTCTTCGACACGGAGGCGATCGCGGCGGTGGCCGACTCCCTGATCCCCTTCGGGACGAGGACGGTGTTGTCGGACGGGTCCTCCTTGGCGATCACCGCCTCGGACACCCCGCCGTTCGCGCCCACCCGGGCGGCGATGGTGTCCTCCTGCGTCTGGCCCTTCGTCACGAAGCCGAGCGGGTCGTTCTGCGACGTGTCGCCGAGCGGGCCCTCGGGGCCGCCGCCCGGCTGTACGCCGTCGGGGGCCGTGCTGTTCCGCGGAGGGTCGGCGGCACGCTTGCCGACCTCGGTCAGCGAGGTGTCGAGCTGCTTGTAGAGGTGCTGCTCCAGCGCGATCGTCGTCACCGTGCCGATCACCGCGCACACCACCGCGATCAGCGCGACGGCGGAGACGACGAGCCGGGTCCGCAGGGTCCGCGGCTGCCCGCGCCGCCGCGCACGCGGCCGTCGCCGCCCGCTCACGACACCGCGGGCTTGATCAGGTAGCCGGCGCCGCGCCGGGTGTGGATCATCGGCTCGCGTCCCGCGTCGATCTTGCGCCGCAGGTAGGAGATGTACAGCTCGACGACGTTGGCCTGGCCGCCGAAGTCGTACGACCACACGCGGTCGAGTATCTGCGCCTTGCTGAGCACCCGGCGCGGGTTGCGCATCAGGAACCGCAGCAGCTCGAACTCGGTCGCCGTGAGGTGGATGCTGTCGCCGCCGCGCGACACCTCGTGGCTGTCCTCGTCCAGGGCGAGGTCGCCCACGACGAGGACGGACTCCGAGCGGCGGTCGGCGGCACCGGCGCGGCGGATGAGCCCGCGCAGCCGCGCCACGACCTCCTCGAGGCTGAACGGCTTGGTCACGTAGTCGTCGCCGCCCGCGGTGAGCCCGGCGATCCGGTCCTCCACCGCGTCCTTCGCGGTCAGGAACAGGACGGGCACGTCCGGCAGCTCCCGGCGCAGCCGGCCGAGGACGGCCAGGCCGTCCATGTCGGGCAGCATCATGTCGAGCACCACGGCGTCGGGCCGGAACTCGCGCGCGGTCTGCACCGCGCCCGTCCCGTCACCCGCGCTGCGAATCTGCCAGCCCTCGTAGCGCAGGGCCATCGACAGCAACTCGGTGATCGACAACTCGTCGTCCACCACCAGCACGCGGACGGGGCTCCCGTCCGGCCTCAGCAGTTCGGTGCGCCCCTGGGGCGAGGTCGTGGTCATGCCCGACAGGTTGCTCCGCGGCTCTGAGAGCACGCTTTCGGGAACCTGTGTTTTCCCTGAGAAACGCACAGGAGCCTCTCGGGGAACCCGCCCGGCAACTCCTTGATCCGCGGTCGGCGATGGGGGACGATCCGTCAACCGCCGGTGCACGGCGGGGAATCGGGTCCGTGGGGGGCTGCCGTGGCGCGTGGGGAACTGCCGAAGCTGCTGCTGGGGGACCCGGCGCCTCCACCGTGGGAGAGGCACCTGTTGTACGCGGCGATGGCGATCGTACTCGCCATGATCCCGCTGGTCCTCCTCCAGCAGGACCGGGACGACCTCGTCACCGGGGCTCAGGGTTCGCTGCCGGCCGCCCTCGGCACGGAGGCGCCCGTGGCACCCGACCACGTCGTACGCCGGAAGACCCACCTCGACGAGGTCCTGGTGGGCGGGCTGGCCGTCCATTCCACGGACGCCGGCCTCAAGGCCGCCGACGCGCGCACCGGCGAGGAGTTCTGGCACTACGAGCGCGGGGACGTCGACTCCGCGGCAGCGCTCTTCGACGTGTCGGACCGCACGGTGGTGAACGCGTACTGGGACGGCGAACTGGTCGGCGTCGACCTGCGCACGGGCAGGCGGCTGTGGCGCGAGACGGTACGCGACGACGGGATCTTCCAGGCGGTGGACCTCGTCGGCGGCCAGGCCCTCACCCAGACGACGGGTGCCGTGCGCGCCTACGACGAGCGGGACGGCCACAGCCTGTGGACGATGCGGGCACCCGCCTCGTGCAAGGACCTGGTCGTCCCCGCCGCGTACGCCCTGCCGGACCACCTGACCGTGCTGGGGGTCATCTGCGACCGGCACAGGTTCGCCACCAGGTCGAAGGTCGAGGAGTACAACCTCCTGATCGGCGTCGACAACCGCAGTGGCGAGGCCCTCTGGCAGCAGCCCATCGGGGACCCGAAGCTCATCACCCGGGCCGGCGACCGGACTCTGTCCGTCCCGACGCTCCACGACGGGGCGGAGGAGGACCGACTGCTCGACGTCGACCGCGGGGGGACGACCCCGCGCGCCGTGTCCCTGCCCCGAAGCTGGGACCGGGTCGGTTCGGAGAGCGGCACGGTCCTGCTCGTCGACGGCACCCCGGAGGAGGGCCTCGACGACCGACGCGCCACCGCCCTGCGCGGCTACGACACCGGGAGGAGCCGCACCGTCTGGAGACTGGAGGCACCGGCCGGCCAGGAGTACGGGAAGGCGGTGATCGCCGACGGACGGGCCTATGTCGTACGCCAGCCGTTCGTCACCGGGTCCGAGAAGGGCCGCCGCGTCCGCGGCGAACTGCTCGTCCTCGACACCGGCACCGGAGACGTGCTCCACACCCTGAGGTTGCCGGTCATGGCCGTGCCGGACGAGTACTGGGACGACCAGGGCGTGACACTCGACGTCCGTGACGTCGTCGGCGGGGCGGTGGCCGTCCAGTGGGAGGAGGGCAACGGAGACCTGCTGGTCGCCACCGGCTGACCCGGCCGGCGGCTCCGGTCCCGCTCGGCGTGCCTGGCTGCCGCCTGCCGGGCCGGACCGCTCTCCCGTCGGCCGCGCCGGCCGTCACAGCCCGAACAACCGCGCCCCGTTGTCGTGGCAGACCGCCCGCAGCCAGTCGTCGCCGAGGTCCAGCCGCTCCAGCGCGCGCAGTTGGTGCCCGTACGGATAGGGGATGTTGGGGAAATCGGTCCCCAGCAGAATCCGGTCGCCCAGATCGGCCAGCCGGGGCAGCGCCCGCCGCGGGAAGGGGGCGAACCGCTCGCTGAAGTCCGTGAACGCCATCGTCGTGTCCAGCCGCAGCTCCCCGTACCGCTCCGCGAGACCGAGGAAGTCCTCGTACTCCGGCATCCCCATGTGGGCGACGACCAGCCGCAGTCGAGGATGCCGGGCGAGCACCCGGCCGATCGGCTCCGGTCCGGTGTGCTTGCCGGGCGAGGGCCCGGAGCCGCAGTGGATCACGACGGGAACGCCGGCGTCGGCGAGCAACCCCCATGCCTCGTCGAGCAGTTCGTCGGCCGGGTCGTACGCCCCGACCTGGACGTGCGCCTTGAGGACCCGCGCCCCGTCCTCCAACGCCCGTCCCACGTAGGCCGCGGCGCCCGGCTCCGGGAACAGGGTCGAGGTGTGCAGGCAGTCCGGGGTCCTGCGCGCGAAGTCGACGGCCCACTCGTTGAGCCACTCGGCCATGCCCGGCTTGTGCGGGTAGAGCATGGCGGTGAAGGCCCGCACGCCGAACCGCCGGAGCGTTCCGATCCGTTCGAGTTCCTCGGCCCGGTAGGTGATGGGCCACGCGAGACCGCCGGTGAGCGGCCCGAGCGCGTCGAAGTACGCCCAGACCTTCTCCAGGACGCGCTCCGGCATGAAGTGCGTGTGCACGTCGACGAGGCCGGGAAGCCCCAGCTCCTCCCAGAACCGCCGCACGTCGTGAGTCGCGGCTCGATCCGCCGCTCCGGCATCCGCGTCGGCTGCGGCGTGGGCTGCGGTTGCGGGGTCGGCGGCGGCATCCGCGTCGGCTCCGGCATCCGCGGCGGCCGTGGCGTCGACTCCGGCTGCGGCGTCGGTTCCGGACGGGTCCGCGGCCGAGCCCGGTCCGCGGGACGCGGGATCTCCGGCGGCGGCGCGGGGCGCGACTCCCCCTCCCCCGGAGGAGTCGGCCACTCCGCGGGGGAAGCCGGTTCCGGTTCCCGCACCCGCTTCCCCTCCGCCGGTCCCGCTCACCGGGCCGGCTCCCGCACGAAGGCGTGGCTGCGCTCGACCTTGGCGACGTGCAGGGTGTAGCTCTCGTACCACTCCGCCCGGCCGCGCTTCTGCGCCGCGCGGTGCTCGATGTCGCTCCGCCACAGGTGCAGGGCGTCGGCGTCACGGAAGTATCCGACGGTGATGGACAGCCCGCCGGGGGAGTCCGCGTGGTCCATCCCGAGGTACCCGGGAATCCGGCTCACCAGTTCCTCCATGCGCTCGGCGGTCGCTCCGTACTCTCCCGGGGCGCTCGTGGCCGTCGTCTTCACCGACGTGAAGACGACGGCGTAGTACGGCGGTTCGTACGCGGTGACTGGTGCTGCGGGCTGATCGCTCATGGCGTCCACTCTCGGGTCGGCACGCTCACGGCGTCCAGCACGTTTGCCAAAGGGGGTCCAGGAGGGATCGATCTCTTGACCATCCGGTCGCCTCCTCAGAACAGCCCGTCCTGCACGCCTCCGAACTCCCGGACGGGCAGGCCGACCACGGCCCCTCCCGCGACGTCGGCACCGCCGGCGCTCAGCTCCCACCCCGCCATCAGCCGCGTGTCGAGGACGACGACCCCCCGGCCGGTCCTCAGATGCAGGTCGGGGCCGGCCGCGGCGACCAGCTCACCGCCGACGCCCCCACCCGCCGCGAGCCCGCCGATCACTCCCACGGCCGGTGGCAGCCCGTCAAGCCCGAAGGCGGCCGCGTGGTCGACGGCCTCGAACGGCATCCGCTCCAGCGCCTCCGGCCAGGCGCTCAGCCCGACGGCCCTCCCGTGCAGTTCGCGCACCTCCGCCGCGCGCGCCTCAGCCCCGGGCAGGGCGCCGCGCACGGCACGCTTGGCGTCGTAAGCGATCCGGTCCGGCACCCCGAGGGCCGTGCGCAGCAGCTCCTCGCTGCGCCTGGCGGCCATCAGCGGCCCCTGCCCGAGCATGCTGAAGACGACGGCTCCCTGCTCCAGGAGCCGGGCCGACCCGCGTGCGACCGCGGTGATCCCCACCTTGACCATCCCGGGTCCGAACCACGCGAGGTAGACGGAGTACGGCCGGGGGTCGTCGGGGACGGCGTCCGCCGCCACCGAGTGCGCCCGGTCCAGCCGGGCGCACTCCTCGCAGCGGGCACCGACGGTGCGCGCGGGCACCTCGGCCGCGTGGGGGCAGCCGTGCCCGCGCGCCCCGACGCAGCGCCGCACACCCCCGTCGACCACGGTGAACGCGATCCTCTTCCCCCATGGCAGCTCACTGCGGCGCCCCCCGTCCCACGTCAGCACGGGAGCCCCGTCGACCCAACGGAGTCCCGCGCACTTCCAGACCTGTGCCATCACTCGCGAGCGTAGAGGGCGGCACTGACATCGGCGGAGCCGAGCGGTTCCTCACAGTGACGGTGCGGGGCTTTCAGCGGGCCCACGCGGGAGTCCGCCGTTCCTCAGGACGCCGCCGTCGTGCGTCCGGCCGACACGACACCCGCACCGACCGCACCGCCATCGACGGCCGCAGCGGCAGCACCTGCCGCGGCAGCTTCGACAGCCTCCGCGGGACGCCCCCGGCCGGCCAGCCGGCACCCGACGCACCCGGGGTGCCCCTCGCGCGCGCCGCGGTCCCTCACCCGCCAGCCCCGCTCGGCGGGCGGCCTGATACCGGGCGGCTTCCCCCAGCCCGTCAGATGGAGTCCCCAGGTCACGAGCACGGAGAGAGCCACGACGCCCAGCCCCAGCCAGAGCCCCGCCGCGGACGACAGGCACATGCCCACTCCGGCGACCGTGGACCCGGCCACGGCGACGGCACACCCGGTCCACCCTGCGACGGTGTGCCCCTCGTCATGCTGATGCCCGCTCATGATGCGACCCTCCGGCCTGTCCGGCGATAGAATGCCTTAGCAAGTAAGGAATTTATCTCACGCGCTAAGGGAATTCAATGGCAGCCACGGGCGGCGGGTACGCGGAGGGCCGGGACCGGCCACGGGGGAGCGGGCCCGCGGCCCCGGAGAGCGGTGGCCGGACGGAGTCGGAGAGCGGCGACCCGACGGCTCCGGGGAGCGGCGGCCCGACGGAGTCCGGGAGCAGCCCCGCCCGGGCCGGCGACTCCCCCGGGACGGGCACAGCCCCCGCCCGGGCGGGCCGCCCGGGTGCGACTCCCGCGCAGGCCCTCCACGCGATGGACGGCCTCATCGCCACGAGCATGTTCGGCCAGCAGGAGATGGCCCAGCGGCTGGGGCTGAACGTCACCGACCTGACCTGCTTCGGATACGTCCTGGAAGCCGGCGAGAACCTCGTCACCGCGGGCGACCTGGCCGCCCGCGCCCACGTCACCACCGGCGCGGTCACCGGCATCCTCAACCGTCTGGAACGCGCCGGGTACGTCACCCGCCGCCCCGACCCCGCCGACCGCCGCCGCGTGCGCATCGCCCCCGTACCGGACGCCGTCGCCCGCGTCACGGCCCTCTACGGCCCGTACTACGCCCGTCTGAACGCGCAGTTCGACGACTACTCCCCCGAGGAGGTCGCCGTCCTGCACGACTGGTTCACCCGGACCCGGGAGCTGATGAGCGACCACCTCGACGGGATCCGCCGGGGCACGGCGTGCTGAAGGACCGTCCGTACGCCCGCGACCGCCCTCGCGCACCCGAACGGCCGCCCGTACGTCCGGCACCGGGACGGCGGGCCCCGTGGGCACCGCGACTGCGCGCCCGGGGCGCGTGGTCCCAGCACGCGTGATCCCGGTGCGCCGGACCACCCGGCGCCCTCACACCCGGTGCCTCACCGGCGTCCGACGGGGACGGTGTGCGCGTGCGAGGCCGCCGCCGCCCCGTAGGCGCCGGGCGCGGCCCTGCGCCGCCGGGCGCGTACCGCTAGGACGGACAGCAGCATGCCCGTCCCGGACGCCACCGCGAGCAGCAGGCAGGCTCCGGACAGGCCCGCCGCGAGCGCGTCCGCGGCCCCGTCCCCGTCCGAGCGCCGCGACTCCCCCAGCGTCGCGTTGACCGTCGCCACGGCCGCCGTGAACGCGGCCGCGCCGATGTACCGGGCCATGTTGGAGATGCCGGAGGCCGCCCCGACGTCGTCGGCGGACACGGACGAGGTGGACGCCGAACTCGCGGGACCGTTGACGAGTCCCAGGCCCGCGGCCAGGAGCACGAGCGGCAGGACGAACGCCCCGTACCGCCAGTCGCCCTGGACGAACACGAGCAGCGCGCAACCGGCCGTGGCAGCCGCGAAGCCGGCGGCGAGCACGGGGCCGATGCCCAGCCGTTGGACCATCCGGGGGATGAGCGGTGTCACCGCGATCAGCCCCACCGTCGCGGGCAGCGTGGCGAGGCCCGCCTCGAACGGGCTCAGCCCGAGCGTGGCGGGGTTCTGGAAGTAGAGGCTGACGAGGTACATCAGACCGTTGATGACACCCGCGCTCAGCAGGATCGCGACCGTCGCTCCGATCAGCACGCGGTCCTTCAGCAGCCGCAGGTCCACGAGCGGTGCCTCGACCCGCCGCTCCACCGCGACGAACGCGACGGCGGACACCAGCGCCACCGCGAAGCATCCGAGCACCGCTGCCGACGCCCAGCCCCAGGACGCGCCCTCGCTCAGCGCGAGCAGCGCCGGCGCGAGCACGGCGGCGATCAGCAGGGTTCCGGCGAAGTCGATGGAGCGGCTGCGCGCGGGGTCACGGGACTCGGCGACGCCCTTGAGGGTGATCGGGACGCAGGCCAGCGCGATCCCCGCGTCGATCCAGAAGAGGCCCTGCCATCCCGTGCCGTCCACGAGCACACCGCCGACCAGCGGCCCGGCCGCGGCGCCGACCGCCGAGGCGCCGCCCCACAGGGTCACCGCCCTCACCTGGCCCGCTCCCGAGGTGGACACGGACAGCAGACTCATCCCGCACGCCAGGATCGTCGCCCCCGCCGCGCCCTGGATCGCCCGGCCCGCGATCACACCGGCGCCGCTGCCGGACAGCGCGATCAGCACGCAGGAGGCGATGAACAGGGCGAGGCCGCCCAGGAAGACGAGCCGCCGCCCGAACACGTCGCCGAGCGCCCCCGAGGTGACGATCACCGCGGCCCCCACCAGCGAGTACCCGGTGACGGCCCACTGCAGGACGTCGAGCGAGGTGCCGGTGTCCGCGCTGATCGCCGGGAGCAGGATGCTCACCGCCGAGGTGTTCGCGTTGACGACGAGGGTCGAGACGCAGGTCGCGATCAGTACGGCGACCGGGGCCGACCGGACGGCGTCCCCCGGTAGCGCTCCACCTGCCTGGGCTTCCACACAGGCAGGTTCACACGCACCGTGCCGCCGCGCAGCCCGGGAACGGCAACCGTGTGGGGCGTCCCGCGCCGTACGGCACCGTGCCCGCGCGGGAGTTCCGGCGCGCGGACCCACCCCGGCCGACGGGCGAGCGTGCACGTACGGAACGGCGGTGGGCCCGAGCCGCCGTACGGGCAGTGCCGGGACCGCCTCTGACGCCGGCCCAGCTTCCGGCGGCCGGGACGCGACCGCGGCGGCCCGGACCGGACGGCACCGGCGGCGGACGGGCGACGGGCGGGCGCTCCGGCCAACTCTCCGGCACCCGGGGCGGCACGGGCGGGCCACGACCGGCCGCCCGGCTTCACCGCCGCACACTCCGGAAACGCAAGAGGCCCCGGATCTCTCCGGGGCCTCTTGTCCGTGTGCACTCGGCAGGATTCGAACCTGCAACCTTCTGATCCGTAGTCAGATGCTCTATCCGTTAAGCTACGAGTGCTTGTGTGTTCTGTTGTCTTCGCTCTTCCTTCCGGGCTTTTCTGCCTGGTCGGCGTTGCGGGAACAACATTACATGACTGGCGCCGTGAGGCGAAATCCGTTTGTCGAACCCGGTCTGACCTGCGGAAACGACGTGGAAGTGACCTCGACGACGAGCCTGCGGCCGCCCGCGGGAGTCCCTGGAACGATCAAGGAACGACCGAAGCCCCGGTCGTGGCGACCGGGGCTTCGGGTCCTACGGCGGAGGCGGAGGGATTTGAACCCTCGATGGGCTTTAAGGCCCAAACCGCATTAGCAGTGCGGCGCCATAGACCGGACTAGGCGACGCCTCCAGCACAACCACCCGCGCGAGCGCGAATGGTGCGTGCAGATGATGACACAGCCGAGCGGGCTGTCACCAATCGCCCCCCACGGTACTAGGCGGAAAGCCTCCAGGGCAAAGCACGCCCCGCGGCGCAACGTCGCGCGGCGCACGGCGTTAGAGGAGAGGGGCGCCCGCCCCGCCGGAGGGCCGACCGGGAGCCGGAGGAGAAGGAGTTCGCCCCCCTCATCCATTCGCCCGCACCCCGTGGAGCCCGCCATGCTGCGCCGCCTCGCCGTCACCGCCGTCACGTCCGCCGCCGCGTCCCTCGCCGCGATCTGCGCGATGCCCCCGGCCTCGTACGCCGCTCCGGCGTCCTTCGTACCGCCGCCGGTGAGCGACGCGGACGACGCCGACCACCTCACCGTGACCGTCAGCGGGGCGGGCGCCGCGGACGGGCGGTACGAACTGGACTGCCATCCCGCCGGCGGCAGCCACCCCGACGCCCGCGCCGCCTGCGAGCAGTTGGACCGGCGGACCTCGTGGGGCCGCGATCCCTTCGCGCCGGCGTCCCGGGACGGGCTGTGCACGATGCAGTACGGAGGTCCGGCGACCGCCCGGGTCACGGGCACCTGGGCGGGGCGGCCGGTCGACGCGGCGTACGGGCGCGGCGACGGGTGCGAGATCGCGCGATGGAACGACCTCGTGCCCGTACTCCCGGAACTCGGCCGGTAGGAATCCCGCGGCGGCCGCCGGGTTCCCGGACAAAGAAGCGCACGGTCACAGGTCCTCCGCCGGTTCTGCGTCCGTTCTGCGCCCCCTCTGCGTGCGACCTCCCTCTCATCCGGCGCCGCGAGCACAGGCACTGCCCGTAGACTCCCTCGCGTGACACGTCGCGGACCGGTTGGCAAGATGGCCCCCGCGGTCGGCAAGGTGCGGTAACAGGGAGGAAGCGTCTCGTGAGCAGCAGGCCATCCCGAGGCGCTGCTCGCCTCGCAGCCATACTCGACGCGCTTCCCGACGCGTTGGTGCTGGTGAACGCCAATGGCACGGTCGTCAACGCCAACACCATCGCCCTGGAGGCCTTCGAGGCACCGGGCACGGCACTCGTCGGGCGGGGCCTTCTCGACCTCCTGCCCCAGTTCGACTCCCGGCTCATCCCCGGCAGCATGCGGCGCCCCGAGGCCGTCGACGACAGCGGCCGTACGAGGCCGACCCGGATGGTCGCCCGCCGCACCGACGGCAGCGAGTTCCCGGTCGAGGTCACGAGCGCGAACCTGGAGAACGCCCAGCAGGCCTACGACGGTTCCGGCTACACCGGCGACGAGCTGCTGATGCTGGTCGTGCGCGACCTCTCCGGCACCGTCGACACGGAGGCCGAGCTGGCGCGTTCGCAGCGGCAGACGGAGATGATCCTGCGGGCCGCCGCGGAGGGTGTCGTCGGGACGGACACCGAGGGCCGGGTCGTCCTCGTCAATCCCGCCGCCGCCCAGATACTCGGCTTCCGGGCCAGCGACCTCGGCGGGCAGGAACTGCACCCGCTCATGCTGCACTCGCGCGCGGACGGCGAGCCGTTCCCGTACGAGGAGTCCCCGCTCGCCGACACCCTGCGCTCCGGGCGCAAGCACCGGGTGCGCGGGCAGGTCCTGTGGTCCAAGAGCGGCGACAAGGTCCCGGTCGACCTGACGACCGCGCCCGTGCGGGACGGCGACCAGCTCGTCGGCGCCGTGATGACCTTCACCGACCGGCGGCCGTACGACACCCTCGCCGAGGAGAAGGACGCCGAGGCCAAGCGCCACCAGGAGGAGCTCGCCCTCGCCGACGAGGAGCACGCCGCCGAGCTGGCCGCGCTCCGGGAGAAGCACGGCGAGGAGCTCGCCGGTCTGCGCGAGGAGCACGAGGAGGAGCTGGCCGCCGGCGACGACCGGTACGCGGCACTCGCCGAGCGGGAGAAGGACCGGTACGAGGCGCTGGCCGCACGCCACGATCAGCTCCTCTCGGTCCTGGGACGCTCGCTGCGCGGACCGCTCGACCAGCTGCGGGGCGAACTCGCGACCCTCGCCGCGGACGACGCCGGGCAGTTGTGGCCCGAGGCCAACCAGGTCCTGCACCACCTCTCGGCCGGCTACTCGCGGATCACCACGCTCGTCGACAACGTGCTCGCCTACCAGCGCCTGGACTCGGGGGCCGAGCAGATCACCCGCACGAACGTGATGCTGGACGCGGTCGTCGCGGCCGGTGTCGACGGCGCCGTGGAACTCATCGGCCCCGGACGGGTCCAGTTCGCCGTGCACGCGCCGCCCATCGAGGCCGAGGTCGACCCGCAGCGGCTCGCGTCCGCTCTCGCGCACCTGGTCGCCGACGTAGCCGGTGTCGACTCCACGGGCAACGCGCCCCCGGTCACGGCCGGCGGCTACATGGACAACACGGTCGTCGTGGCGGCCGCGCAGCGCGGCGAGGTCGTACGCATCGAGGTCCGCGGGCCGTACCCCGGCGGCGACCCGGTGCACGAGCCGATCGTGCGCGGGATCGTGCGCGCCCACGGCGGGGTGCTGCAGACGCACGAGGTCCCCGGGATGAGCGGCAGCGCCTTCGTCCTGGAGGTGCCCATCGGCGGCGGCGCCGGCTCGGTACCGGCTCCCGGCCCCCACCCGGGCCTGGCTCTCGAAGCGGGCCCGGGCGCGGTCCCGGCCGCGGACGGCGCCGTCGGTTCCGCGGTCGCGCTGCCCGAGCAGGCCGCCCCGCAGAGCGGCGGACGGCGGCGGGCCCGGCGGGCCTCCGTCGACGCCTTCCTTGAGAGCGGGACCGCCCCCTCGACGGAGGCGGCCGTGCCGACCGGACGGCGCAGGCGCGCCGCCGGCGAAGGGGCACAGCCCGCCCTGCCCGCGCAGGTCTCCGGCGACGAGGACGGCGCCGAGGGGTCCGGCGGGACCGGACGCCGTCGCGGACGGCCGAGCACGGCCGACGACGGCGGGGTCTCCGAGGGCGCGGTCGTCACCGCGGCCGAGCACGCTGCCGGTTCCGCGGCCACGGGACTCGGCGAGACCGTGCCCCCGCAGGGTGTTCCGGCGCCCGGTGGCGGCCGTCGTGCGCGACGCGACGGGGAACAGCAGGCTCTTCCGGCCGCACTGCCCGCGGCTGCCCCTCCGGCGGCCTCCGCGGCTCCCGACCCGGGTGCGGGTACGAGTACGGGTACTGAGAACGACGACGCGGCGCAGCCGACCGGGCGGCGCCGACGGGCGCTGGCCGCGGCGGCGGAACGCGCGGCGGCGCAGGAGGCGGGCCCGCGCGCGGTGTTCGCCCTGCCCCCGGCCGAGGCGGACCGTTCGCCCGAGTACGCCGCCCAGGACGCGGAGGCCCAGGCGCAGGCCCAGGCCCACGTCCAGGCGCAGGCTCAGATCCAGGCGCAGGCACAAGCACAGGCCCAGGCGCTCGGCGGACGCCATGACGTGGCGCTGCACGACCCCGCCGACGACCACACGCCTCCGCAGCCGCATCCCGTGCAGGCGCCCACCGGTCGCCGGCGGGCCAGGCAGGCGGCGGGCGAGGGCGATGCGGCCGTCGCCGCGCCCGGGGTCGCCGGCCAGGCGGTTCCGGCTCCCGCGGCGCCCGGTCCGGTCGCGGCGCAGTCGGCTCACGGACAGGCACTGCCCGGCGAGCTGCCGCCCGCGCAGGCTCTTCCCCCTCAGGCCCTGCCCGAGGAGAGCACGCCCGCGCAGCCCGTGGCCGCCCAGGCAAACCAGACAACGCACGGCCAGGCCGTGCCTCCCACCGGCGCCACGACGTCCGGGCAGGGCGTGTCGCAGCGGGACGTGCCGGGCCCGGCGCTGCCTCCGCAGGCCGTCCCCGGTTCCGCGGACCCTGCCGCCGGCCTGCCCAGGATCGCCGCGGCCGTGCAGGCCTGGCCCGGTGGGGGCGGTTCCTCCGGCGCCGGAGTCCCGGCACAGCAGCAGGACACTCCTCCGGCGGCGCAGCTCCAGCAGCCGTGGCCCGGTGCCGCCGAGTCCTCCGCCGAACCGGAGCACACCCCGGTCCCGGGCCCGAGCCCCGCCCCGGATCAGCCCCGGGCCGCCCAGCCGCTGCCCGCCGAGGCGACGGCACCGCCGCTCGACCCCAACTCGACGCAGGGCCGTGCCATAAGCGTCCGCACGCTCGGGCAGGGTGTGCCGTTCGGGCGGCGCATGACCGACGCCCAGCAGCCGAGGGCCGCCCGCGCGGCGGCTCCGGCTCCGCTGCCCCCGGCGCAGAGCCGTCCGCAGCCCGCGCAGCAGGCCCAGCCGGCGCCGGCCGGCACGCAGGCGCAGGCCCCCACGCCGCCCCCGCACGCGACCAACGGATCCGGGCGGCGCCGCAAGCTCGGCACCCGCCCCGATCCGGCCGCCGAGCAGGCCGAGACGGGCGGCCGTCCTCTGGCCCAGGCCGGGGCACAGCAGTCCCGGCTCGCCGCCACCACCGAGGGCACCGGACGCTCGTACGCCATAGGAGCACCCGACAAGAACGCGGACGAGGGCCCCGAGCCGCTGGACGGCCCCGGCGGAGCGGTCGAGGTCGCGAATCAGCCGCACCCGCGGCCGATGGACGACGAACTGCCCCCGGAGCCGCTGGACAACCCGCGCAGGCTGCTCGTGTGGCCCGCGCCCGACGTCACGACACAGCAGGCACTGAGCGACCGCGGCTACCGTCCCGTGATCGTCCACTCGCGCGAGGAGGTCGACGCCCAGATCGCCGCCTTCCCGGCCGCGCTCTTCGTCGACCCGCTCACCGGGCCCATCACCCGCACGGCGCTCCAGTCGCTGCGCACGGCCGCCGTGGCCGCCGAGGTCCCGGTCCTGGTCACCGCCGGTCTCGGCCAGGCGACCCGCGAGGCCGCGTACGGTGCCGATCCCGCCGTACTCCTCAAGGCACTCGCCCCGCGCGACAGCGAGCAGCACCCGCCGCGGGTCCTGCTCATCGAGGAGCACGCGGAGATCGCGCTCGCGCTCACCTCGACCCTGGAGCGGCGGGGAATGCAGGTCGCCCGGGCCTCCTCCGACGAGGATGCGGTCACCCTGGCCGCGCAGATGCGGCCGAACCTCGTGGTCATGGATCTGATGCAGGTACGCCGTCGGCGCGCCGGCATCGTCGACTGGCTGCGCGCGAACGGCCAGCTCAGCCGCACGCCGCTCGTCGTCTACACGGCCGCCGTCGATCCGGCCGAACTGCCGCGCCTGGCGGCGGGGGAGACCGTGCTCTTCCTCGCGGAGCGCTCGACGAGCGCCGAGGTGCAGAGCCGGATCGTCGACCTGCTGGCCCGCGTCGGAAACTGACGCGCCCGAAGACCGGCACGGGGCTTCTCGGCCGCTTGGCCGCTTGGCCGCCGGAACGCTCGGCAGCCGGGCTCCTCGGCCGATTGGACGTCGGGCTCCGGTGCTCGGGCTCCGGTGCTCGGGCTCCTCGGCCGCGCGGTCGGATACCGGGAGGCTCGGAGATCAGGACACGCGGTCACTGGGCACTCGGACACCGGGCGCGCGTATGCGACCGCGCGGCGCCTGGGAGACGGCCTCCGGTACTCGGGCTCCGGGCTCCGGGCTCCGCACTCGGGCTCGGACTTCGCGGGTCGGCTCAGCGGTCCCGGTCCCGGTCCCGGTCCTGTGACCGTTTCCGCGCCCGTCCCCCCGGTGCGCGGGCCCGCGATGCCGGCGGGCAGTCGGGCAGTCGGGCTGCAAGCAGGCGGGCGTGCCGAGTGCGGGCGCGCATGGGGCGGGGCACTGTTTCACGTGAAACAGTGCCCCGTTCGTCTGCCGGCCACAGGCCGTCAGATCACCGTCAGAGCTGGGTGATGTCCAGCTCTCCGGCCGCGTACTGCCGACGCAGGACCTTCTTGTCGAACTTGCCGACGCTCGTCTTCGGGACCGACTCGATGATCGTCCAGCGCTCCGGAAGCTGCCACTTGGCGATCTTCCCCTCCTCGGCGAGGAAGGCGCGCAGGGACGCGAAGTCGGCGCCCGACCCCTCCTTGAGCACCACGGTGGCCAGCGGACGCTCGCCCCACTTGTCGTCCGGGACGGCGACGACCGCGGCTTCGGCGACCTCGGGGTGCGCCATCAGGGCGTTCTCCAGGTCGACCGAGGAGATCCACTCTCCGCCCGACTTGATGACGTCCTTGGCACGGTCGGTGAGGGTCAGGAAGCCGTCGGCGCTGATCGTGCCGACGTCACCGGTCTTCAGCCAGCCGTCCTCGCTGAACTTGTCGGCGGGACGCAGGACTTCGGCGCCCTGACCGCCGTAGTACGCACCCGCGATCCACGGACCGCGCACTTCGAGTTCGCCCGCCGACTCGCCGTCCCACGGCAGGCGCTCGCCGCCGGGACCGGTCAGCCGGGCCTCGACGCCGGCCGGGAACCGGCCCTGCGTCAGGCGGTAGCCGAACTCCTCGTCCGTACCGACCGCGTGGGCCGGAGGCCGGGCGATCGTGCCGAGCGGAGAGGTCTCCGTCATGCCCCAGGCGTGACAGACGCGCATGCCGAGCGCGTCGAAGGCCTTCATCAGGGCCGGCGGACAGGCGGAGCCGCCGATGGTGACCTGCGTCAGCGAACTCACGTCACGGGGCTTGGCCGTGAGCTCCGCGAGGAGCCCCTGCCAGATCGTGGGAACGGCGGCCGCGTGCGTGGGCCGCTCGCTCTCGATCATCTCGGCGAGCGGAGCGGGCTGGAGGAAGCGGTCGGGCATCAGCACGTTGACGCCCGTCATGAACATCGCGTGCGGCAGCCCCCACGCGTTCACATGGAACTGCGGGACCACCACGAGGGAGGTGTCCCCGTCCGTGAGACCCATGGACTGGGTCATGTTGACCTGCATGGAGTGCAGGTAGATGGAGCGGTGCGAGTAGATGACGCCCTTGGGGTCCCCCGTCGTGCCGGAGGTGTAGCACATGGCCGCGGCCTGGCGTT
Source organism: Streptomyces fructofermentans (assembly GCF_014651055.1). Taxonomy (GTDB): domain Bacteria; phylum Actinomycetota; class Actinomycetes; order Streptomycetales; family Streptomycetaceae; genus Streptomyces; species Streptomyces fructofermentans. The sequence continues at coordinate 125,846 of NZ_BMWD01000021.1, read as the reverse complement.
CGTCCAGCTCCGGCCAGTCGTAGCTTTCCGGCTTGTCCGCGATCAGGTCCTCGTACTCGTGCACCTGGACCGCCGCCCCTTCGAGCAGCGAGCGGTCTCCGGGGCCGGAGACGACCACGTGCTCGACCGACTTCAGGTGCGGCAGCAGCGGCGCGAGCAGCGGGAGCAGCGAACCGTTGGCGATCACGACACGGTCAGCGGCGTGGTTGACGATCCAGACGAGCTGCTCGGGGGGCAGCCGGAGGTTGAGCGTGTGGAGGATCGCGCCCATGGCCGGGATCGCGTAGTACGCCTCGACGTGCTCGGCGTTGTTCCACATCAGCGTCGCGACGCGGTCGTCGTCCCGGACACCGAGGTCGTCGCGCAGCGCGTGTGCCAGGCGGGCGGCCCGGGCCCCGATCTCGGCGAACGAGCGCCGCTGCGGGTCGCCCTCACCGGTCCAGGTGATCACCTGAGATGAACCGTGGATCGTGGACCCGTGGGTCAGAATCCTCGAGATCAGCAGCGGTACGTCCTGCATCGTGCTCAGCACGGCGTCCTCCCGGGGCGACATTGCCTACGCGGTAGTAAGGGTTGCGCTGATTCTGCTCACATACCGCGCGGTATGTCACTAGTCCCGGGCGATCGATCACGTCACGGGCGGGATCACTTGCCCCCGGACCCGCCCCTGTGCTGACCTGTCGGGCCTGGCGGGCGGGGTGGTGCGGGCGGGGTGGTGCGGGTGGGGCGTCGCGGGTGGGGTGTGCCTGGCGGGGTGTGCCGGGCGGAGTGTGCCGGGCCGGGGGTGATCGCCGGAGGCGGCCGCGCCTGCCGGTCGCGTCAGCGGACGGGGGCGAGTTCGGGGTCCTCCCGCAGCTTGCCCAGCGCACGCGACACCGCCGACTTCACGGTACCGATGGAGACACCCAGTACCGCGGCGGTCTGCGCCTCACTCAGGTCCTCGTAGTACCGCAGGACGACCATCGCCCGCTGCCGTGCGGGGAGTTTCATGATCGCCCGCCACATCGCGTCGTGGAGCGCCTGCTGTTCCGCCGGGTCCCCCGCCGACGGAACCTCCGGCTCCGGCAGCTCGTCGCACGCGAACTCGTCGACCTTCCGCTTCCGCCACTGCGAGGTCCGCGTGTTCAGCAGCGCCCTGCGTACGTACCCGTCGAGCGCCCGGTGGTCCTCGATCCGCTCCCAGGCGACATACGTCTTGGTGAGCGCGGTCTGCAGCAGGTCCTCGGCATCGCACGGGTTCGCGGTCAGCGAGCGCGCGGTACGCAGCAGCACCGGCTGGCGAGCCCTGACGTACGACGAGAACGACGGGTAGGCGTGGGTCCGCGTCGCGGCATTCGAAGCGCTGGTGCAGACGGGTGTGGTCATGGCTCCACGCTAGGAGCGACCCCTACTCCGGCGGATCGGCCGCAGGTCCCGAAGCCGTGTCCGCCTCAGGTTGTAGGAGGGGGGCCGGCCCCACCTACTGAAGGTGGAGGCGGTGACCCGCCCCCCTGAGGGTCACCCCTGAGACACGGCTCCCCGGGCGGGGGCCCGGGCCGCCCGGCGGCGCGGGCACGTCACGACCGCCGCGCGCCCGCGCCCCGGGGGAGTACCGGGGGACGGCGGGGCATGCCACGGCCGCAGCCGCGCCACGGCACGGCGGCACGGCGGCACAGCGGCACGGCACAGCACGAACTGCGGCGCGGCCGGACCCGGCGGATGCGGAACCCGGCGGATACGCATCCCGACAGCGGCGGACCGGGCGGATACGCACCCCCGACGGCGGCGGACCCGGCGGATACGCACCTCGACGGCGGAGGACTCAGCGGATGCGGGCCACCGGCGCGTGCACCAGGTTGCGGTCGATCAGGAGCGTGCGGCCGCCGTGCCGTTCCCACACGTTCCCCGTGTACTGGTGGATGCGCCGCGACGACGACCACCCGGTCCGCAGCAGCGCGGGCTCCCCGAGCACCCGGGCCCGCACGCGCCACCGGGCGAACCACATGACGGACGGCAGGTCGCGCACCCCCGCCCGCCGGGCGTTCCCCAGGTGCCGGATGCCGGACTCGGCGCTGCTGTAGAACCCGGGGAGATAGCCGAGCTTCCGCACCTCGCGGTCCCAGCCGCGGACGAACCGGAGGGTCGAGCGGGCGCACCGCTTGCTCCGGTACGCGTAGGCCTCCATGTCCAGGTAGAGCGCGCTCCCCCGGCCGATGCCGATCGCTCCGGCCCTGCGCACCGCGTCCCTCGCCTCCGACCTCCCCTGCCGCCAGGGGTGCCGCCCGATACGCACGGACCGCTTGTGCCGGGCGAACACACAGGGCGCCTGCGAGCCCACGTACAGCGGGAGCACCCGCCAGCCCTGCGCCCGGACCTTCCGCATCCAGCGGTGGCTGAGATTCGGCTGGCTCCGGCAGGCCCTGCCGCGGCCGCCGAAGTAGACGCCCACGGCCCGGTACCGCGACGCCCGCCACCGCCCCATCGTGTCCGCGGACGGCGCCCGGCAGGTGTCGAATGCGCGGCCCTTGAAGACGAGGGGCGCGGGGACCGCGCTCAGGCCCGGCGCACGGGCGTCCCCGTCGGCGGCGGCCGATGGCACCCGAGGGCCGGCCTGCGCCGGTGGTGCCGCGGTCTGCCCCAGCAGGAGCAGTACGAATCCGAGTCCGACGATCACACTGTGACGACGCATCCAACGCATACGGCGAGTGAAAGGGCCCGCCCGCGCGTCCCGTCCCCAACACGCGCCGCGTTCATCCGTCCGTCCCGGAATCAGCCCCGATCGTCGGAACCCGGACCCCTGGCCCCAGCTCTCGGACCCCGGACCCCGGCTGTCGGCCCCGGCGCCCGAGCCCCCGAGCCCGCCGCCATCAGGCCCGGCCGTCGAACGGAGGGTCAGCCCTGATCGTCCGAACCCAGGATCAGCCCCGACGTGGGCACTCCCGTCCCCGCCGTGACCAGCACCCGGCGGGCGCCCGGTATCTGGTTCACCGACGTGCCGCGGATCTGGCGCACCCCCTCGGCCACACCGTTCATCCCGTGCAGGTACGCCTCGCCCAGCTGCCCTCCGTGCGTGTTCAGCGGCAGCCGCTCCGAGGCGACGAAGTCCGCGGCCTCGCCGGGCCCGCAGAATCCGAACTCCTCCAACTGCATCAGCACGAACGGCGTGAAGTGGTCGTAGAGGATCCCCACGTCGATTCCGGCCGGTGTGAGGCCCGAGGTGCGCCACAACTGGCGGGCCACCACGCCCATCTCCGGCAGCCCCGTGAGGTCGTCCCGGTAGAAGCTGGTCATCTGCTCCTGGGAACGGCCCGCGCCCTGGGCCGCCGCCGTGATGACGGCCGGCGGATGCGGCAGGTCGCGGGCCCGCTCCACGGAGGTGACGACCACCGCCTGCCCCCCGTCCGTCTCCTGGCAGCAGTCCAGCAACCGCAACGGCTCGACGATCCACCGGGAGGCGGCGTGGTCGGCCAGGGTGATCGGCCTGCCGTGGAAGTACGCCGCCGGATTGGTCGCCGCGTACCGCCGCCCGGCCACGGCGACCCGGCCGAACGCCTCAGGTGTCAGCCCGTACGCGTGCAGGTAGCGCTGGGCCGTCATCGCCACCCAGGACGCGGGCGTGAGCAGCCCGAAGGGCAGCGCCCAGCCGAGCGCGGCGCCCTCGGCCGACGGCTCGCGGTGCTGCACGCCGGAGCCGAACCTCCGCCCCGAGCGTTCGTTGAACGCCCGGTAGCAGACCACCACGTCGGCGACTCCCGCCGCCACGGCCAGGGCCGCCTGCTGGACGGTGGCGCAGGCCGCCCCGCCGCCGTAGTGGATGCGCGAGAAGAAGGACAGTTCTCCCATGCCGGCTGCCTGGGCGACCGTGATCTCCGGGCTGGTGTCCATGGTGAACGTCACCAGCCCGTCCACGTCCCCCGGAGTCAGACCGGCGTCGTCGAGCGCCGCCCGCACCGCCTCGACCGCCAGCCGCAGCTCGCTGCGGCCCGAGTCCTTGGAGAACTCGGTGGCTCCGATGCCGGCGACCGCGGCCCGCCCGCCCAGCGTGTCCCGCCCCCGGACGCTCATGCGCGACCCGCCTCCGCCCCGGCCACCGGCTCCTGCGCCGCCCCGGCGCCGGGCAGGGTGACGGTCACCGTGCCCGTGACGTGCCGGCCGATCCCGTTCGCCCCGACGACCCGGACCCTCGCGGTGTCGCCGCGGACGTCCTCCACCGTGCCGGTCAGCACCATGGTGTCCCCGGGATGGTTGGGTGCCCCCAGCCTGATGGACACCCCGCGCAGCACGGCGGCGGGCCCGAAGTGGTCGGTGATGTAGCGCCCGACGAGTCCGTTGGTCGTGAGGATGTTCATGAAGATGTCCGGCGCACCCCGCTGCCGGGCGAGCTCCGCGTCATGGTGCACGTCCTGGTAGTCGCGCGAGGCGATGGCCCCGGCGACGACGAGCGTGCGGGTGATCTCGATCTCCAGCGGTGGCAGCTCGTCCCCGGCCCGCACCGTCCGTCCGGCCTCGGCGCTCATCCGTCCACCTCTCCCCGCACGATCAACTCCCCGAGTTCCTGCAGCACTTCGCTCCCGCATCCGAGGTACGACTCCAGCTGCCGGCCCCACAGGAAGTGCCGGTGCACGGGATGGTCGAGGTCGGCGCCGGTGCCGCCGTGCAGATGCTGCCCGGCGTGGACGACCCGGTGCCCCGCCTCCGAGGCCCACCAGGCGGCCGTCAGCGCGTGCCCGGCGAAGTCCAGCCCCTCGTCCCGCCGCCAGGCCGCCTCGTACGCCGTGACCCGTATCGCCTCGGTGTCCATGTGCGCGTCGGCTGCCCGGAGTTGGACCCCCTGCTTCGCCGCGAGAGGTCTGCCGAACTGCTCGCGGGTCGTGGTGTGCGCGACCGCCCTGGCCACGGCTCCGGCACACACCCCGGCCTGCAGCCCCGCGAAGGCGATGCGCGCGCTCGCCAGCACGTCGTCGTACGCGCCCGCGCCGCCCGCCGAATGGGTGAGGGCCGCGTCGCCGCAGGACTCGCCGCCCGATCCCCTGGTCGGGCCGTCGGACCGAGGACCGGGCAAGGTTCCCGCCGCACTCCGGGGCAGGGGACCGCCGAGGCGCTCCGCCGGTGTCGCGTCGAGCGTCAGGCGCCCCGCGGACCAGGGTGCCGTCAGCTCCACGCGGTCGCACCGCGCGTCGGCCGTCCGCACCAGCCACAGGGCGCGTCCCTCGTCCGCGACCAGGACGTGCGTGGCGTCACGCAGCCACGGCACCACCGGGACGGCACCGCTCAGCCGCCCCGGCGCCGACTCCCGAACACGGGCTCCGGACACGGCACCCGCCACGACCGCCGTCCCGTCACCGATGCCGGGCAGCAGCCGCTCCCGCTGCTCCGGGGACCCGTGGGACGAGACGGCGAGCAGCCCGTACACACAGCTCGCGGCGAACGGCACCTGTGCCGTCGTCCGCCCCTGCTCCTCCAGCAGCAGCACCAGTCCGAGCAGCCCCGTGTCCTGGACCGCGGCGACGAGACCCGCCTCGCACAGCGCCTTCCACAGTTCGGCGTCGCTGCCGGTGCCGACGGCGGTCAGCCGCTCGTGCGTGGAGAGGTCGCCGAAGATCCGGGCCGCGAGCCCGCGGGCCGCGGACTGCTCCTGCGTGGGCGTGAAGTCCATGTCAGCGCCCCCGCTCCCCGGCCGCCCGGAAGACCGGCAGCTCCAGCTCCTCGTCCATGCGCCGGAACAGGAGCCGCACGGGCATCCCGATCCGCACACGGTCGTACGGCACGTCCACCACGTTGCTGATCATCCGTACGCCCTCGGCGAGTTCGACCAGCGCCACCGCGTACGGGCCCGGCCGACCGGTGGCCCGATCGGGCTCGGCGAAAGCGGGGAACGGCGGATGGTGCATCACGACGTACGAGTGGACGGTCCCCTCGCCGCACGCCTCGACCGTGCTCCAGTCCGGGCAGCCGCACGCGTTGCACCCCGGCAGCCAGGGGAAGCGCAGCGTCCCGCATCCGTCGCAGCGCTGGATGAGCAGCCGGTGCCGGGACACGCCCTCCCAGAAGCCCGCGTTGTCCCGGTTGACGACGGGCCGGGGCCGCCTCACCGGGGACGGACCCCTGTCACCCCTGGCACCCCGGTCACCCCTGGCACCCTTGCCGCCCTCGGCACCCTCCGAACGACTCCCCTCCGAACCGCCGCCCCCCGAACCGCCGCCCCCCGAACCACCGACCTCCGAGCGGTCCGTGGTCCCCGCGCCGGCCGCCGGTCCCGCTTCCCCCCGCCGCGCGCTCCGCCCCGCCGGCGCGTACTTGAGGATCCGGAAGCGATGGGTCCCCGCGGGCTCGCCCGCCGCGCGCACGTCCATCCGGGTCGTGATGAAGTACCCGGTGCCGAGCCCGGTCGTCTTGCGCTCCGAGACCGACTCGATCACCACGTCGAAGGTGACCTCGTCCCCGGGCCGCAGGGGCCGCAGGTACTCCTGCTCGCAGTCGGTGGCGACCACCGACGTGCACCCCGCGCCGTCGAGCAGTCGCAGCAGCTCGTCGTACGCGTGCGAACGCCCCTCGTGCCCGGACAGGCCCCCCATCGTCCACGCCTGCAGCATGGTGGGCGGCGCCACGGCGTCCTTCCCCGCGTAGGCCGGGTTCGTGTCGCCCATCGCCTCGCACCAGTGCCGGATCATCGGCTCGTTGACCAGGTCCTTGCCCACGCCCCCGACGGTCCCCGCACGCCCCTCGAACGCCTTCAGCCGCGCGTACAGCTCCTCGGGCGTGCCCCGGTCCCCCTCACCGCGGCCGGCTTCCCGGTCGTCCCCCCGCGCGCTGGCGCCGCCGCCTTCGCTCCCGCCCCCCGTGCCCGGCGCCCGGCTCACCGCCGCCCCCTGGTCATCCCGAGCCGCATGGTCGCGACGATCTCCCGCTGCACCTCGCTCACCCCGCCCCCGAACGTGTTGATCTGCGCCGCCCTGTTCATCCGCTCCAGCTCGCCGTCCCCGAACGCACCCGGCGAACCGGCCCGGACCAGCGCGTCCGATCCGACGACTTCCTGACACATCCGGTACACCGCGACTGCCGATTCGGTTCCCACGAACTTCACGCCGCTCGCCTCGCCCGGCGCCGGACCGCCCGCCTCCACATCACCCACCAGACGCCAGCTGAGCAGGCGCGTAGCCGCCAGTCGCGCATGCACTTCGGCCAGTCTGGAACGCACCCACGGCTCGTCGGTCCTGGGTCTGCCATTCACCCGATCGGGCGTACGGGCGGCGGTGAGCGCCGCCGCGTAGAAGTCCTCGGCCTGCATACCGATCGCCGCGAGAGCGACCCGCTCGTGGTTGAGCTGTCCGGTGATCAGCTCCCAGCCGCCGTTCTCCTCACCGACGAGGCTGTCCGCCGGGACCCGGACGCCGTCGTAGTACGTGGCCGTCGTGGTCTGGCCGCCCACGGTCTCGATCGGCGTCCAGGAGAACCCGGCGGCGTCGGTGGGTACGAGCAGGATCGAGATGCCCCGGTGCTTCGGCGCCGAGGGGTCCGTACGGCAGGCGAGCCAGATCCAGTCGGCGTGCTGGGCGTTGGAGGTGAAGACCTTCTGCCCGTCGACGAGCCACTGCCGCTCTCCGTCCTCTCCGCCCCCGTCCTCTCCGCCCCCGCCCCCGCCCCCGTCCTCTCCGCCGTCGCCCCCGTCGCGTACGCGCACGGCCCGCGTGCGCAGTGCCGCCAGGTCCGTACCGGCCGACGGTTCGCTGTAGCCGATGGCGAACACGGCCTCCCCGCGCAGGATCCTCGGCAGGAAGAAGTCCTTCTGCGCCTCGGTCCCGTACCGCATGAGCGTCGGTCCGACCGTGTTCAGCGTGACCATCGAGACCGGGGCGCCCGCCCGGTACGCCTCGTCGAAGAAGACGAACTGCTCGTCCGCGCCGCGCCCTTGGCCCCCGTACGCGACGGGCCAGCCGAGGCCCAGCCATCCGTCGGAACCGATCCTGCGGAGCAGCGCCCGATGGCGTTCCGAACCGGCGGACGGAGGCCCGTCCGGCATCAGGTCCCTGAAGTAGGCGCGGAGTTCGGCGCGCAGCCGCCGCTGGCGCTCGGTGGGGGCGAGATGCACGACGACGGCCCTCCCGGACCTCGTACGACGGATGATTTCTGACTGTCCGTCAGATACCTTTCCCTGTCAAGGTCGTGAGCCCCGGGGGCATCGGGTCCGCACCGGCCGCGACCGGGTCGCCGGACAGCGCAAACGTCCGCGCGGCGGTACCGGAGTACCGCCGCGCGGACGCGTTACGACCCTTGAAGCACCCCCACCAGGGAGGTCAGGACCGCCGGGGGTCTCCAGTCCCCGACGGCCGCCGGCTCACCGCAGTTCGACGAGGTCGAGGGCGGCGCGAGCGCGGCCCGTACGGATGCGTGCCATGTCTGCTCCTCCAGAAGCGGTGGTACGCACCGGCCGTGGACCGGCCGGCCGGGCAGGACCTGCTCCCGGGTGGTCGGCCGACCGCCCCGGCGTCCGTCTCGACGTCGCGAGATCAGAGTTGCCCACGGAACCCCGGTGAACCACCCCGGAAGCCGCGATTCGCTCGCAAGCGTGATGACATGTCGATAAACCCCTCAACCGGCACGAACTCGCGGTTCAGCGCGACGTGGACGCGTCGATCCCGTGCGGGTTCAGGGCGGCGCGGACGCCTCGATCCCGTGCGCCGCGGTGGGGGCGAAGCGTTCCGGTGGCTTCCCCGGCCGTCCCCGCGAGGCCGGTTTCCGCGCTCCTCCCGGCATGCGCCCCAGCCCTCTCCGCACCCTCTCGGCGCGCACCCCGAGCCCCATCCGCGCGCACCCCGACGCGACTCGGCCCACTCCCGCTTCAGGACCCCGGACCTCTTCCCTTTCTCGAACACTCGTACGAAAATAGAGCCATGGCCACCATCGACCGGCAGGCCACGACGCTGGCCCTCGCACACGCCCTGTCCGCCGCCGAACGCGGGCTGGCGGTCATCCCGCTGTCCCGCACCAAGCTCCCCGCCCTGCGCTCACCCCACCGCGACGACCCGGCGGCGCCCCTCTGCCACGGGGAGTGCGGGCGCTTCGGGCACGGGGTGTACGACGCCTCGACCGACCCACGACGTATCCGCGAACTCTTCGCCGCCGCCCCTTGGGCCACCGGCTACGGCATCGCCTGCGGCCTGGAGCCGCACCGCCTCATCGGCATCGACCTCGACACCAAATCCGGTACGGACTCGTCGGCGGCCCTGCGCGAACTGGCCCTGCGCCACCTGTTCACGATCCCCGAGACGGTCGTCGTCCTGACCCCCAGCGGCGGTCGCCACGTCTGGCTGAGCGGCCCGCCCGGCATCGTCGTCCCCAACTCCGCGAGCCGGCTGGCCCCCGGCATCGACATCCGCGGCGCGGGCGGCTACCTGGTCGGACCGGGGTCCCGCACCGGGCACGGCGTCTACGGCACGGCGCCGGGCACCGCCCATCTCGCGCCCGCCCGCTGTCCGGCCTCGCTGCTGCCCCTGCTCATGCCACCGCCCCGCAACCGGCAGCCCGCGCTCCTCGCGGCGGACCGGCACGGGCAGGGACTGGTCCAGTTCGTCCTCGCCGCGCACGAGGGGCAGCGCAACACCCGGCTGTTCTGGGCCGCTTGCCGCGCGTACGAGAACGGACTCGGCCCGGAACTCACCGAGGCCCTCGTCGCCGCTGCCGTCCGCACGGGCCTCACCGAACGCGAGGCCCGCTCGACGATCGTCTCGGCGTCCCGCATGACACCACGCCACCCGGACGCGGGCCCCGGCTCCGTACCGGAGGAGAGCTGAGGCGCCGACAGGGGCGGAGCCGCGGACCCACCGAGAAAATCAACGACCCCCATCGCCCTCGGGGGCGGCTCTCTTGTACCGTCCTGCGGATGAAGAGCAGCCGCCTCTGGGGCGTCGCAGGTCAGTTGTTCGCAGTGTCGCTCGCCATGTTCGGCATGAGCCAACTGCTCAGTTTCTTCGACGAGTGGGGTGTGCACCCCATCGGTTCGGACGGGGAGGGCGAGGCCGTACCCGTGACCGCCACCATCGAATCGGTCAGCGCGACGACCGGCCTGGTCGCCGCGGCGGCGAGCCTGGTCACCGCCCTGGTGGCGTGGGCCCTGACCCGGTCGGCCGCCCGCAGGGGCTCGTCGAAGGACGCGGTCCCCCTCACCGCCGACGAAGCGCGTGGAGCCACGGGAGAAGGATGACGAGGGGCTCGTGGACCCGACTGCGGGTCGGCCGCACGCACTGACCGCGGACGGAGACGGCCGGACCAGGACACAGGACAAGGCAGGGCGCGAACGGACGGGGTGCCTCTCACATGAGAGGCACCCCGTCCGGCGTACCGGGCCGGACGGCTCCGCCTGCGGGGAGGCCCCGGAGCCGGCGGCGCGGCGCAACGGCACGTCCGGCGCGACGGCGGCGCATCTCCAGCAGCACCCCTCCGTGGGCCAGGAGGACGCGGCCGCGTGTGAACTCGCCCGCGTACCTGCCAAGGACTGCGGCATCTCGGGTGGTTGAGATGGGCGTCCGCCGGCCGGAGGCTCCTGGAGGGGTGCTGCTGGAGGAAGCCGCGAGTCCTCTCCGCGGCGGGCATGGGAACGGCCCCCGACCGATCCATCCGGTCGGGGGCCGTTCACCTGCGGTGGGTGTGGGATTTGAACCCACGGTGACATCGCTGCCACGACGGTTTTCAAGACCGTTCCCTTAGGCCGCTCGGGCAACCCACCCCGCGCCGTCCGGAGATCGGCGCGGGGTCAAGAGTAACGGGTCAGCTGTCGCCCTTGCGCTGCCCCAGGGTCAGTTCGGCGGTCTGCTGCTTCCCGTCGCGGGTGTAGGTCAGTTCGACGGTGTCGCCCGGCTTGTGGGTCCAGATCTCACCGATGAGGGTGGGACCGCTGTCGATCACCCGGTCGTCGAGCTTGGTGATGACGTCGCCCGGCTTCAGGCCCGCCTTGTCGGCGGGGCCGCCGGGAGTGACCGCGTCGGAGCCGCTCGCACCCTGCTCCGTGATCTTCGCGCCGCCCGTGCCCTCCTCCAGGAAGACCGAGGCGCCGATCACCGGGTAGACGGGCTCGCCGGTCCTGATCAGCTCCTGGGCGACGTTCTTCGCCTGGTTGACCGGGATCGCGAAGCCCAGGCCGATGGAACCGGACTGGCTGGTGCCGCCGAGGCCGCCGCTGGTGGACTGGATCGCGGAGTTGATGCCGATCACCGAGCCCTTGGCGTCCAGGAGGGGACCTCCGGAGTTGCCCGGGTTGATCGAGGCGTCGGTCTGCAGGGCGCTCATGTAGGACGCCTTGCTGCCGGAGCTGCCGTCGCTGGAGGCCACCGGGCGGTTCTTCGCGCTGATGATGCCCGTGGTCACCGTGTTCGACAGGCCGAAGGGGGCGCCGATCGCGATCGTCGAGTCGCCGACCGCCACCTTGTCCGAGTTGCCGAGGGGCAGCGGCTTGAGTCCGGCCGGCGCCTTCTTGAGCTTGATGACCGCCACGTCGTAGCCCTGGGCGTGGCCGACCACCTCGGCGTCGTACTTCTTGCCGTTCGAGAAGGTCGCCGAGAGCTTGCCGTTCTCGACGGCCTCCGCCACGACGTGGTTGTTGGTGAGGATGTGGCCCTGGGTGTCGAAGACGAAGCCCGTGCCCGTGCCGCCCTCGCCGTTGCTGCCCTCGGCCTCGATGGTCACGGTGCTCGGCAGGGCCGTGGCGGCCACACCCGCGACCGTGCCGGGGTCGCGCTTGAGGTCGCCGCCGCCGCTGGGGGCGGAGACCGTCGTCGAGCCGGAGGAGTCGTCGTTGCGGTCCGCGGCCCAGTAGCCGATGCCGCCGCCGACACCGCCGGCGATCAGCGCGGCGACCAGCACCGCGGCGACGAGGCCGCCGCGACCGCCGCCGGACTTCGGCGCGGGCTGCTGGTAGGACGAGCCCCAGCCGTCCCCTGAGCCTCCACCGCCCGAGTACGAGGGGGTGGGCGGCGGGGGAGGCGGCCACGCGCCCCCCTCGGGTGCCGGACCCGCGCCCTCGGGAGCGCCCGGGGGCACATGGGGCAGCGTGGCGGTCGGCGCGCCCTGCGGGGAGTGCGCCTCGTGCGTCGGGGCGGGCCAGTCGTGGCCGGCCGGCGCCGCCCCGTGGGAACCCGGCCCGGGCGCCTGCTCCGGAGGCACGGAAGCAGCGGAGGTGTCCACCGGCACGGGGGGTGCAGACGGGGCCGGGGGTACCGCAGTGCCCTCGTTCTCGGTGCTCACAGCTCTTCCTCTCGATCCACGGCTGTTCAGTCAGGTCACTTCCGGTCACGTTCAGTCGTGCGGGGTCATACGCCCCCTGCGCGAACGATCAGGAACCGGCACGATGCAGTTACGCATGTGCTTTTGTATGCCGTCAGCTTTTCCCACGGGACGTCAGGGCGCCATAAGCGGTCCCTGTGACTCCGGGATCTCTATTTATATCGGACACGTACGACAAAACGATTGCATGTCCTGGGTCACCGCCTCACGCCTACCCATTCACGGTGACACCATGACGCGGTGACCCACGCACGACAGCACCAGATCCAGGTCGTCGCCCACCGCGGAGCCTCGGAGGAAGCCCCCGAGCACACACTGGCGGCTTACCGGAAGGCCATCGAGGACGGGGCCGACGCCCTGGAGTGCGATGTGAGACTGACCGCGGACGGACATCTCGTCTGCGTCCACGACCGCCGCGTGAACCGCACCTCCAACGGCCGCGGCGCGGTCTCCGCCCTGGAGCTCGCCGATCTCGCCGCCCTCGACTTCGGCTCCTGGAAGAACCGTGACGAGGCCCCCGACTGGGAGCAGCGGCGCCCCCCGTCCTGGGAGGAGCAGTCCGTCCTCACTCTGGAGCGGCTGCTGGAACTCGTCGCCGACGCCGGCCGCCGTGTGGAACTCGCCATCGAGACGAAGCACCCGACGCGCTGGGCGGGGCAGGTCGAGGAGCGCCTGCTGACCCTGCTGAAGCGGTTCGGCCTCGACTCCCCGCCCTCGGCCGCCGAATCCCCCGTACGCGTCATGAGCTTCTCCGCGCGCTCGCTGCACCGCGTCCATCTCGCCTCGCCGGCCCTGCCGACGGTCTACCTGCTGCAGTTCGTCTCGCCTCGGCTGCGCGACGGACGGCTGCCGGCCGGCGTGGGGATCGCCGGGCCCTCGATGCGGATCGTCCGCGGTCACCCTGCGTACATCGCGCGCCTGAAGCGCGCGGGGCACCGGGTCCATGTGTGGACGGTGAACGAACCGGACGACATCGACCTCTGCGTCGAACTGGGCGTCGACGCGATCATCACCAACCGCCCGTCCGCGGTACTGCACCGACTGGGCCGCTGACCTGCGGTCTCCTCCCCGCACGACGGGCGCGGACCGCGCCCGTCCGGCCACGACGGCGCGTTCCCGCCGGGCGGTCACAGGGAGTGCTCCGGCGCGTTCGCTCCGTATTCGATCGTTACGAGTGCGTCACTGCACGTGCATTGGCCGGTTTCCGGTCCAGCCCGGAGGGGCATCCACACCGTGGCGTGGGGCGAAGGAGGTCTCGGGGGTGGCGTTGGTGGTGGCACAGGAGGTGCCCACGTCGTCGAGCATGGCCGTACCCCATGGCCCTGCGGGCGTGGGGGAAGCAAGACACCGGATGCGGGCTCAGCTGCGCACCGGCGGTGTGGCGGAATCGGTCATCGACGATGCCGTGCTGATCCTTTCCGAACTGCTGAGCAACGCCTGCCGGCACGGCAGGCCACTGGGTGACGCCCTGGCCGGGGACGGCGACGTCCGGGCCGCGTGGCACGTCGACCCGACCGGCGGGCTCACCGTCGAGGTCACGGACGGGGGTGGTCCGACCCGACCGGTTCCGGCCACGCCCTCGGTCACCGCGCGCGGCGGTCGGGGGCTGAACATCATCACGGCGCTCGCCGTCGAATGGGGCGTCCGGGACGACACCCTGGGCGAGGTCACGGTGTGGGTCGTGGTGCACAAGGACGCCGCCGGGCCGCGCCGCGAGGACTTCGCGCCCCGCGTACCGGCCCAGTCGGTGTCCGCGATGCCCGACCTGGACTTCGGGGACGCCTTCGACGGCCTGGACTGAGGAGCGCCGCGGGCGCCACGGTGCCCCGGTCACCTGACGGGGCACGGCGGACCGCCCGTCTCACCCGAACAGACCCGCCGGTGGACGCCCCGGTCACCTGACGGGGCACGACGGACCGCCCGCGTTGACCGAACAGACCCGCCGGTGGACGCCCCGCTGACCGCGACGAGCACGGCCCGCCCGCCGGTGGACGCCCCGGCCCCCGGCGGCGCGGCGGAAAGCCCTCTTCATCCGGACGCGCCCGCCCACCCGTGGACGCCCCGGCGACCCCGACGGGCACGGTCGCGGACGTCCCGAGCCACCAGGACCGGCTCGGGACGGACGTCCGCGACCGCACGGGACGGCAGGGATGCGGGGCACTCCCGGCCACCCCGTCGGCTCGGCGGCGGAGGCTCCGCGCACAACGGGACGCACCGGCACGCACGACCCGCTTGCGGGACGAACCCGCGGCTCCGCTCCCGCCGCGACGCGGCACGTTGTCCACAGGGTCCCGTCGGTCCCCGTACAAGCGGATAGGCTCGCGCCCTGTACGAGTCGAGCCGTAACCGGGAGACATCCACGATGGCCAAGAAGCGACCCCAGACGAAGGCCAAGCAGCCGCAGCTGAAGGATGGAGAAATCCCGGTCGTCGGGGCACGTGAGCCCTGCCCGTGCGGCAGCGGCCGCCGCTACAAGGCCTGCCACGGCCGCGCCGCCGCGCACGCGGTGACCGAGCTGGTCCACCGCCCCTTCGAGGGACTGGCCGGCGAGTGCGACTGGGTCGCGCTGCGCGAGCTGGTGCCCGCGGCCACCGTCGAGCTGCACCTGAAGGAGGGGCTCCCGGAGGGCGTCCCGTCGGTCACCCTCGCGACCGTGCTGCCCATGGCGTGGCCCGCGCTGCGCCGCGAGGACGGCTCGGTCCTGATCGGCCTGCAGAACGACACGGCGTCCGGCGACATCAGCCGCGACCTGGCGGACACCCTGCAGCGCGCGCTCACCTCGGAGCCCGGCAACCCGGTCCAGGGCCGCCGCGCCCCGGCCGACGGGCCGCGGCTCCAGGACCTGCTCACGCCCGAAGGCCCGTTCGAGCCAGTTGTGCACGAAGGCTTCGAGTTCTGGGTCCCGGACGCGCAGAACGCGAACACCGAGGTGACCGCCTCCCTGGAGCGGGCCAACGCCGCCGCCATCCCGACCGTGAAGCTCTCCGGTGTCGACGCGGCCTACTGGTGCGAGACGCCGGACAAGAACCACCTGCGCTGGGTCATGCCCCACGGGGAGGAGCAGCTTCTGGACGCCCTCGCGCGGCTGCACGCGGCGGGCCGGTCGAGCCTCGGGGAGGGCACCCGCCTGGTCGGCTCGTTCCGCGCCCACGGCCTCACCGTGCCCGTCTGGGACCTGCCGACCGGCGTCACCGCCGAGGACGTGGAGAAGCCGGCCGCCGAGTTCGCCGAGCGCCTCGCGGACGCGCTGGCCGCGGACACCCCGCTCACGCCGGACGAGCGCCGGGCGCGCGGCGGTCTCACCAACCGCCAGGTCACTCTCAGCTGACGTCCGCCGGTCCGCCGCCTCCTGCTGACCGACCGGTCAGCAGGACGACAGGCCGCCGGACCAGGTGACTCCTGTCACAACTCCCGGTCGGAAGAGCAGAGTCGGTGTCTGAATAGCCGAGATCGAATTTGCGAACCGCCGATCTCTTGTTACCGTTCGAGTAGCCCGGTTGCTGGTGCATCCCCCGTCGCCAGCAACCGGGTCTTCTCATTCCCGAATCCGGGACCGCCGGCGCAGTCGGCCTCAACGCCCTTACCGCACAGGTGAGTTGCTCCCTGAGCGAAGCAGCAGCGGCCCGTCGGCGCCTTCCGCGAACTCCGCGACCGCCGTGTACGCCCGCGCGTCCCCGGCCGTGCGCTCCCTCGATGTCTCGCACATCCCCGGCTCGTCGTCGGCACCCGTGGAGCAGTGCATCAGGACCGTGCGGTCGGCCGGTCCCATGAGGGTCAGCACGGACGTGAGGGGAGCACCGGTCGCGTTCCGGTAGTACGTGCGCGCCCAGGTGTCGCGCCCGCGCGTCAGCACACAGGTCTGGGCCTCGACGCCCTCGGGCGCGGTCAGCTCGGGGCCGCACACCGCCGTGACGGCGAGCCCCGGGACGAATCCCGGAGCGCCCGAGGAGTCCCGGCCCCGCGACGCGGACGACGCGCCGTCGGCGGAGCCCGACCCGGCCGCTCCCGCGCCCCTCGACGCTCCCGCGCCCCTCGACGCTCCCGCGGCCCCGGCTGCGTCCGCCCCGCTCCTCGGTCCCGCCCCGCCCGCCGACCCGGCCGGTCCCGCGCTCCTCCCGGCACCGTCAAGGCCCGCGGATCCGGCTTTCGCCGAGTCCCGCCCGCCCGCGGCGCCCGCCGCGCCCGCCGAGTCCGGGGAGCCGGCCGCTCGGCGGGCGCCGGGCGCACGGTCCGCGGGACCGGCGCCCAGGGCGCGTACGACACCGTCGGAGGTGCGCGCGATCAGTGGCGCCGCGGAGCCGGAAGGGCCCGCGGAGGCGGCCGCCAGGGGCAGCGCGGCCATGAACGCGACGAAGCCCGCCAGCAGCGGCAGGCGGGCTCGTCGGGGACCTGGGAGACGCCTCCCGGAATCGCGCAGCATGAGAAGGACGATAACGAGCGGCGGCGGG
>NZ_BMWD01000021.1:24118-109131 GCF_014651055.1 Streptomyces fructofermentans | reverse complement strand
CCCGCGCCCGCACGCCTACAACTCGGGGGCGCTCACACCCGTACGAGTGAGGGCCTCCACGACCGCGTCCACCACGGCCTCCACGTCGGGCACCCAGGGGGCCGCCGAACCGGGCAGCGGAGCCCGCTCCCAGCAGATCGGGCCCTGCCCCGTCTCCGACGGGGGCAGCGCCACATAGCCGCCCTCGCCGTGGAAGCGCAGCGAGCCGGGCACGTAGTCCTTCGCGTAGAGCAGCTCGCCCAGCTGCTCCAAGGAGTAGGGCTTCACCAGCAGCGCCCAGCGCGTCGGGGACGCGATCACGGGGCCGAGGCGCATGCCCATGCGGTCGAGCGCGCGGAGCGCCCGGGCGGCCGCAGGGGCCGGCAGGCTCACCGCGCACGGCGCGCCGCCGCCGGTGGCGAGGACGATCGGCGCCGAGGGCCGGTTCGTCCACCACCAGCGCACCATGCGCTCGTCGGTGGTGGCCGCGAGCAGGCCGGGGTCGAAGGGGTGGGCACCGGGCACCGTGCACTCCGCGTCGGGGCACGCGCAGCGGGCCCGCCCCTGCGGGTCCGGAGCCACGCCCGGGAGTACGGGCCACTGCCATGCGGTCGCGAAGGTCAGGGCCGCACTGAGCATCTCAGGCCTCCCGTCGTTTCGCCTGGACAGGAGCCTTCGTCGCCTTCCGAGGATCTCGCGCATGTGCGCTCGTTCCTTTCCGTTGAACGCCGAGGAACCACATCACACCATGTGTCGATCACTTCACTGTGCGCATCTGCCGTCGCATCACGCCCCGGTCCTGGACAAGGGGCGCCCCCGTGGGCCACGCGTTGGCCGCGTCCGCTTCCGTTGCTGCGTCCGGCCAAAGCATGGGCATGGCGTGGGGTGGCGGCGCCTGGCGAATTGCCGTCCCGCGTACTTCCAGCCGCCTCCGCCACGGGAGGATGGGGCACGGTCGTCGGTGGTTAGGACGCCCGGGTCCGTCGCCAGGTTCCGGGACTAGCCCAACCACTCCTGGCCTTCACCGAGTACGTACCCATCACGACCGCTGTGACGCTCCGTCGAACGAGGCCAGTCGACCGCAATACGCCGAGACTCGAGTCAGTTTTAAGCCAACTTTGCAATTCCGCAACAGACGCACGGACACCAGGAATCCCGGCAGGACAATGCTGGACATCCCCTCCTGAGTGCGTGTAGATGTGGAGACACTGCCAGCGGCGCAGAATGACATGGGGGTTTGCGATGCTATTCAGCAAAACGCACCGGTCGGAAAGCCGGACGCCATGAACGCCCCTCACCTCCCGAAAGTGGCCGGAATCGATTCAACGGTTCCGTCACCCACACACACTGTCGCGCCCATGCCGGCAGCCGCGGATGCCCCCTCGGACGCCGCTCCGCACGCCCCGGGTGCCGTTCTCCAGGACAGACTCGCAGGCTGGGTCTCCGATCTCACGACCCTGCACGAGCTGACCGAGCGGCTGGCGCGCACCGCGTCGCTGTCGGACGCACTCCAGGAACTTCTGCGCGCCGGAGCCGCCCTCGTGGGCGCCCGGCGCGGTCTCGTGGTGCTGGAGCCGGGTGACGGCCTCGGACCGGACACCACCATCGGCCTCGGCCTCGCCCGGGCCGACCTCGGACACATCGAGACCGTCCCCCGCAGCTCCATGTCGTACGGAAGGATCCTCGACGGCCTGCCCGGTGGCGAGGGCGAGATCGCCCAGCCGGACCTGCTCTCCGAGGACGGCCTCGACCCGCGGCACCGCGAGGTCGCCGCCCGGCTCGGCTACGCCGCCAGTTACGCGCTCCCCCTCTCCACGGAGACGGCGGGACGCCTCGGCGCCGCCGTGTGGCTCTACGACGAGCCCGCCGAGCCCGTCGAGCGGCAACGGCACCTGGTCGGCCTGTACGCGCGCTACGCGGCCGAGCACCTGGCCCGGCTGGTGGAACTGGAGCGCACGCGCGCGTGCATGGCGACGATCTCGGAGGAACTGCTCCCCTCGCGGCTGCCCCGCGTCTCCGGCGTCCGGCTCGCGGCCCGGCACCGCACCGGACCGCGCGGCGGCGGCGACTGGTACGACGCTCTGCCCCTGCCGGACGCGGCGCTCGGTCTCGCGGTCGGGTCCGTCACCGGGTCGGGCCCCAGCGCCGTGGCGGCCATGGGGCGTCTGCGGGCCTCCCTGCGCGCGTACGCCGTGATGGAGGGCGAGGACCCCGTCGCCGTCCTGTCCGACCTGGAACTGCTGCTGAGGCTCACCGAGCCGGCGCGCTCCGCCACCGCCCTGTTCGCGTACTGCGAGCCCGCCCTGCGCAAGATCACGCTGGCCGGGGCGGGGCACAGCCCGCCGCTGGTGGTCGGCGAGCGCCGCACGGAGTTCGTGGAGACCTCCCTGTCGGCGCCGCTGGGCATGCTCGCCTGCTGGGAGGCGCCGAGCGTGGAGTTCGAGGCGGAGGCCGGAGAGACGGTTCTGCTGTACACGGACGGGCTGCTGCACCGCACCGGCGACCCCATGGACCGCGCCTTCGCGCGGTTGCACGCGGCCGCGGCGAGCGTCCCGAGGGCGCTGCGCGCGGACCCGGGAGCCGTCGCCGACCACGTGCTGAGGACCGTGCTCCCCGACGGCCTGGACGCGGCCGACAGCGACGAGGACGTGGTGATCCTCGCGGCGCACTTCGAGTAGGACTCCGGTAATGGGTCTTCCGGCCCTGGGCTCCCTTCAGCACGACCGTACGATGGAGGGCGTCCAGAGACTTACAGAGGAGGCAGACCGTGTCGGAGGCGCTCACCCCGGAGACCCCGGAAGCCGTGCTTGACGATGCCGCCGACCAGGCGGAGCCGGAAGAGCCGATCAAGCAGCGCAAGAACGGCCTGTACCCGGGCGTGTCCGACGAGCTGGCCGAGAGCATGAAGTCCGGCTGGGCCGACACGGAGCTGCACGGCCTGGAGCCGATCCCGCAGGCCGCGCACACCGCCGCCCGCCGCGACGCGCTCTCCGCCCGTTTCCCGGGCGAGCGCCTGGTCGTCCCGGCGGGCAACCTGAAGACCCGCTCGAACGACACGGAGTACCCCTTCCGCGCGTCGGTCGAGTACGCGTACCTCACCGGCAACCTGACCGAGGACGGCGTGCTGGTCCTGGAGCCGGTGCCGGGTGGCCACCGGGCCACGATCTACCTGCTGCCCCGCTCCGACCGCGAGAACGGCGAGTTCTGGCTCAGCGGCCAGGGCGAGCTGTGGGTCGGCCGCCGCCACTCGCTCGCCGAGGCCGAGCAGCTGCACGGCATCCCGGCCGCGGACGTCCGCGAGCTGGCCGCCGCGCTGGCCGAGGCGACCGGACCGGTCCGGGTCGTGCGCGGCCACGACGCCGGCATCGAGGCGGCCCTCACCGACAAGGTCACCGCCGAGCGGGACGAGGAGCTGCGCGTCTTCCTCTCCGAGGCGCGGCTCGTCAAGGACGACTTCGAGGCCGGTGAGCTGCAGAAGGCCGTCGACTCGACCGTGCGCGGCTTCGAGGACGTCGTGAAGGTCCTCGACAGGGCCGAGGCCACCAGCGAGCGCTACATCGAGGGCACCTTCTTCCTGCGCGCGCGGGTCGAGGGCAACGACATCGGCTACGGCTCGATCTGCGCCGCCGGCCCGCACGCCTGCACGCTGCACTGGGTGCGAAACGACGGACCGGTCCGCTCCGGCGACCTGCTGCTGCTGGACGCCGGCGTGGAGACCCACACCCTCTACACGGCCGACGTCACGCGCACGCTGCCGGTCAACGGCACGTACACGGAGATCCAGAGGAAGATCTACGACGCGGTGTACGAGTCCCAGGAGGCCGGCATCGCCGCGGTGCGGCCTGGTGCCAAGTACCGCGACTTCCACGACGCCGCGCAGCGCGTGCTGGCCGAGAAGCTGGTCGAGTGGGGCCTCGTCGAGGGTCCGGTCGAGCGGGTCCTGGAGCTGGGGCTCCAGCGCCGCTGGACCCTGCACGGCACCGGCCACATGCTCGGCATGGACGTCCACGACTGCGCGGCCGCGCGGACGGAGACGTACGTGGACGCGACGCTGGAGCCGGGCATGTGCCTGACCGTCGAGCCGGGTCTGTACTTCCAGGCCGACGACCTGACCGTGCCCGAGGAGTACCGCGGCATCGGTGTCCGGATCGAGGACGACATCCTGGTCACCGCCGACGGCAACCGGAACCTGTCGGCGGGGCTGCCCCGGCGCTCCGACGAGGTCGAGGCGTGGATGGCGTCCCTGAAGGGATGACCTCTCCCCGGGGGCGCGGCGAGCGCCCCTGACGACCGTCGCTCGACCGATGGCCGGGTGTTCGCGTGAACACCCGGCCATCGGCGTGCCCGGGGCCGTGCCGTCGTGCGGGGGGGGGTCCGGCCCCGGGCACCCGGTCAACGGGGCCGGTGGGCGGTCCCCGCGCCGGGCTCGGGTGCGTCACAGGGCGGGGGGATCGTCCCCAATACTGGCCGTGTCCGGGTGCTCATGCGACGCGGCGGGACGCCGCGCCGCCGTGGTGCGCCCGCCGGGGAGCACGGGACGGTCCTGAGGGGGGCGGCTGGTCGTGGACGACTTCTGGTCCGGCATCGGTGTCGATCTGCATCTGGAGCCGGACGCGGGGGCGGGGCGCCGCTCGGGGCTCGAACGGGCCCTGCGGGACGCCGTGCGCGACGGACGGCTCGCCCCCGGCACCCTCCTGCCCGCCACCCGGCGGCTCGCCGTCGAGCTGGGGGTCTCGCGGGGGACGGCCAAGGCCGCGTACGACCAGCTCGTGGCCGAGGGCTATCTGACCGCGCGGCAGGGTTCGGGGACCCAGGTGGCCGTGCTGCCCGCGCGGTCCCCGGACCCGGCACGCGACCCGGCACGCGCGCGTGCGCCCCTGTTCGATCTGCGGCCCGGCAGCCCCGACGTGGGCTCCTTCCCCGTGGCGGCCTGGCTCCGGGCGCTGCGCCGGGCGGTGGCGGCCGCGCCCTCCCCGGCGTACGACTACGGGGACCCGCGCGGCCGGATCGAGTTGCGTACGGCGCTGTCCGGGTATCTGGGGCGGGCGCGCGGGGTGATCGCGCCTCCCGAACGGATCGTGGTGACGTCCGGATACGTGCAGGGGCTCGCCCTCCTCACTCGGGTGCTGGGCCCCGGCGCGATCGCCATGGAGGACCCGGGACTCCCCTTCCACCGGGACGTCGTACGGCACAACGGCGGGACCGTGGTCCCCGTCCGGGTGGACGGGCGGGGAGCCGGCGCGGGCGTGCCGGGGGACGCGGCGGCCGTCGTCGTGACACCCGCGCACCAGTACCCGACCGGGGTCACCCTGCACCCGGAGCGGCGGCGGGCGCTCACTGACTGGGCACGCGCGGGCGGCGGGCTGATCGTCGAGGACGACTACGACGGGGAGTTCCGCTACGACCGGCAGCCGGTCGGAGCGCTCCAGGGCATGGCGCCCGGGCACGTGGCCTATCTCGGGACGGCGTCCAAGACGCTCGGTCCCGCGCTGCGGCTGGGCTGGATGGTGCTGCCGCCGCACCTCGTCGACGCGGTCGCCGACGCCAAGCTGCACAGCGACCACCACACCGAGTCCATCGGCCAACTCGCCCTCGCCGAGCTGATCGAGGGCCACGCGTACGACCGGCACGTCCGCGCGAGCCGGCTGCGGTACCGGCGGCGGCGCGACCGCCTGCTGGAGCGGCTGGGCCCGCTGCGGGGCGTACGGGGTGTCGCGGCGGGGCTGCACGCGCTCGTCGACGTGCGGGACGAGGACGCGGTCCTGGAGCGGGCCGTCGCGGAGGGGCTCGCGGTGGGGTGGCTCGGGGAGCACTGGCACACCCCGGGCGACGGCCTGCCGCAGGGACTGGTCGTCGGATACGGGACGCCCCGCGAGCACGCCTATCCGCAGGCGCTGGAGGTCCTCGGCCGGGTGCTCGAAGGCCACTGAGCCACGGGACACCCGGCGGGAGGGCCCGGTCCGGCGGGAATTGGAACAGGAAACCGCCCGGACATTGGGCCTGCCGAGGGTTCCAATGCGTCCGTAGCGTCGCGGTCATGACGCATCGTGAGACGCCGGGCGGCGCCACCGCCGGAGGGAACGTGCCGGGGACCGTCGGGGCCACCGGCGCTGACGCGGCTGAGGGGACCGACGGGGCCGGCCGAGCCCCTGGGGCCGTGCGGTCCGTCGGGGTTGCCCGGGCCGCCGGGAGGGCGGGGCGGCCGGTACCGTCCGCCGGACCGCGACGCGTCCTGGCCCTCGCCCAGTTGAGCAACTCCGTCGGGGACGGTGCCTTCTACGTCACGTCCGCCCTCTACTTCACCCGTGTCGTCGGGCTGGCCCCCGCGCGCGTGGGGCTCGGGCTCACGCTCGCCTGGGCGGTCGGATCGGTGGTGGGCGTGCCCCTGGGACGGCTCGCCGACCGGCGCGGGCCGCGCGGCACATCGGTACTGCTGGCGTTCGCGACCGCGCTCTCGGTCGCGTCCTTCCTCGTCGTACGAGGCTTCGTGCCGTTCGTGCTCGCGGCCTGCGCGTACGCGGCCGCGCAGTCGGGGCTCGCGGCGGCCCGGCAGGCTCTGCTGGCCGGGCTGGTCCCCCGCCGGGAGCGGACCGGGCTGCTCGCACGCCTCCAGTCCACGCTCAACGCGGGTCTGGCGGTGGGCGCGGGCCTCGGCGGGCTGGCGCTGCACGCGGGGACGCGGACGGCGTACCTCTCGGTGTTCGCCCTCGACGCGGCCTGCTTCGCGCTGTGCGCCGCGGTGCTGCTGGGGCTGCCGTCCGTGGCTCCCGCGCACGCGCGCGTGGCGGCCGTCGAAGGGCACGGGCGCCGGCGGCCCTTCGGACGGAAACGGCGCCCCGGTCCCGGGGGGAGGCGGCCGCGGACGGGGGTGCGGACGCCCGGGCGGGGCCGGGACTCGGCCGCGGGGGTGCTGCGGGACCGGCCGTACGTCGTCGTCACGCTCCTGAACACCGTGCTGCTGCTGCGGATGCCGCTGCTGACGCTGGGCGTCCCGCTGTGGATCGCCGAACGCACCGCGGCTCCCGCCTGGACGGTCTCGGCGCTGTTCGTGCTCAACACCGCGGCGGTGACGCTCTTCCAGGTACGGGCGGCCCGCGGGGTGACGGGACCCGCGTCGGCCACCCGCGCCATACGGCGTTCGGGCCTCGTCATGTGGGCGTCGTGCGCGGTGTTCGCGCTGTCGGGCGGCGGCTCGCCCCTGGTGGCGGTGGCCCTGCTGACGGTCGGCGCGGTGCTCCAGGTCGTCGCGGAGATGCAGCAGTCGGCGGGCTCCTGGCAGCTGTCCTTCGATCTCGCTCCCGCCGACCGCGTGGGCGAGTACCAGGGCTTCTTCGGCACGGGGGTGACGGTGGCGCGCACCCTGGGCCCGCTGGTGCTGACGGCACTGCTCGTGGGATGGGGGGTTCCGGGGTGGCTGCTCCTCGGCGCCCTGGTGTCCGCGGCCTCGTACGCGATGGGCCCGGCGGTGCGCCGGGCGACGTCCGCCCGGTCGGCGGTGCCCGGGGTCGGGCCCCTGGCACCGGTCGGCTGAACCCCACCGGCGGGGTGCCGGAGGGGCGGGTCCCGGACCGGGCCTCAGCGGCGGCCGGGCGTCACGTGGCGACCAGCGGGGTGTCCTCCCGCCACTTGAGCATCTTGTCGAAGCTCACCACGGCGCCGCGGCGGCCCGGTTTGTTGCCGATGTGGACATGGTCGGCGAGTTCCTCGATCAGGCCGAGGCCCCGGCCGTTCTCGGCGTCGCAGCGGGCGGTCCTGACGGTGGCGCGGCTCCTCCCGGCCGGGAAGCCGGGACCGGAGTCGTCGACTTCGATCCGGCACGTCTCCCCGTCGAGGTAGGCCGTGACCCGGTAGGCCCCGTCGAACTCGCCGCGGACGGATTCGCCCCCGTGCTCGACGGCGTTGGCGCAGGCCTCGCTCAGCGCGACGGAGAGGTCGTAGGAGATGTCGGGATCCACCCCCGCGGACTCCATCGTGCCGAGCAGCAGGCGCCGGGCGAGCGGCACGCTCGCCGCGTCACGCCGGAGATGGAGGGACCACCAGATGCTCATGCTCCAGCCTCCTGGCTGCGGCTCGACATACCGTTACGTATTGCCGCCAGGACCCGGATGTAAGCGTGTTGTCGACGTGATGGCGCCCATACGGGGGATGTGCCGGGGCGATCGGCCGGTGTATGTGCGGACGACCGCGGCCAGAACGTGATCTTCCGGGCCGTACGTCATCTTGTGGACCTGCCGTATGGAGCGGGTGGGCCCAGTGCGATGATGAGCCCGCCATGACTGCCCCCCACCAGCCCGCGCGCGCCGGAGGTGATCTCCGGGTCCTCAGGGCCGCGGTGTTCACCGCGGTCTGCGTCGTGCTGGCCGCGGCCGGTCATGCGATCGCATCGTGCGCCACGGTTCCGCTGTGGTCGCTCGGCATCGGATTCCTCGCCGTGTTCGCCTTCGTGGCACCGCTCGCCGGCCGCGAGCGCTCGCTGCCGGGCATCGCCGCGCTCCTCGCGCTCGGGCAGACCCTGCTGCACACGCTCTTCGGGCTGGGGCAGCACGGCACGACGGCCACCGCGGCCGCCGGCGGGCCCGACCCGACCCTCGTGGCCCGGGCTGCCCGGCTGGTGTGCGGCGCCTCGGTGGCCACGCTCAGCCCCGCACAGGCCCAGCGCATCCTCGCCGACGCACGGCTCGACACGAGCGGTGCGGGCGGCACGGACACCTCGCACGCCATGCACGGGCAGGCGGGCGCGCTGCCGGCCGGCGCCTCCGGTGACGCCATGTCGTCGGTCCCCGCGCTGCCGTCACTGTCGATGGTGCTGCTGCACGTGCTCGCGGCCGTGGCCACCGGGTGGCTGCTGCGCCGCGGCGACGTCGCGGTGCGGCGCCTGCTGCGGCTCTCCGCCGACGGCGTGGCCGGGGCGGCGCTGGTCCACCTGCGCGGCGCCCTCGCGCTGGTCCGCGCACTACTGGCGGGCCTCCCGGGCACGTCCCCCGCGGTACCGCGGGCACCACGCGCCGCGGAGTGCACGGTGCCGGTCCTGCGCGCGGCCGCTCTTCAGCACTCGGTCGTCCGGCGCGGTCCGCCCGCCCTCGGCGCTCTCGACCTCGCCGCCTGACACGACACACCCCTTCCGGACGTACCACTCCCCGGGGGTGCCGTCGTGCGGCACGCGCGCGTGCCCGTTCCCGCGCACGCGCACCCCCGAAACTTTCGCCGAACCAGTGCTGAAAATGGAGTGTCTCCAGCCATGAAGGCTTCCCGCGTCGCCGTTTCCGGTGTCCTCGCCGCCACCGCCGCCCTCGCCCTCTCCGGCCCCGCGTTCGCGCACGTCAGCGTGCAGCCCGAGGGCACCGCCGCCAAGGGCGGTTACGCGACGGTCAACTTCAAGGTGCCGAACGAGCGCGACAACGCCTCGACCACCAAGCTCGAAGTCAACTTCCCGGCCGACCACCCGCTCGCCTCGGTCATGCCGCAGCCCGTCGCCGGCTGGACCGTGAAGGTCACCAAGTCGAAGCTCGACAAGCCGCTCGACCTGCACGGCAGGAAGATCGACGAGGCCGTCACCAAGGTGACCTGGACCGCCGACGGCAAGGGCATCCAGCCCGGCTTCTTCCAGAAGTTCCCGCTCTCCCTGGGCGCGCTGCCCGAGGACACCGACGAGCTGGTGTTCAAGGCGATCCAGACGTACTCCAACAAGGAGGTCGTGCGCTGGATCGAGACCCAGGAGAAGGGCGAGGAGGAGCCCGAGGCCCCCGCGCCGGTCCTCGCGCTGACGGCGGCCGAGGAGGGCCACCACGGGGCCGCGGCCGGCTCCGACGACGCCGACGAGGCCGAGAAGGCCGAGGAAGACCACGCCAAGGACGCGAAGGCCGCCGCCTCCACCACCGAGGCGTCCGCCGACAGCAGCGACACCACGGCCCGTGTGCTGGGCGTCGTCGGCATCGTCGTCGGTGTGGCGGGCGTGGCGTTCGGCGTGGTCGCCGGCCGTCGGCGCACCACCGCCTGAGGCCCACGCACCCCGCCGGTACGCACCGGGGGCCGTACCTGTCCGGTACGCCCCCGGTGCGGGCCGGAGATCTCACATCTGGGACATTTTCCTATGCGCAAGAAGACGTACGCCGTGGCCGCACTGCTCACCGCGGCCGCACTGACCCTCTCCGCCTGCGGCAGCGGTGACGACAGCGGCAACGCCGTCGCCGAGGTGTCCGCCGAGACCGGTTCCGACAGGGCCGCGACGGTTCTCGACAAGCCGTTCGAGAAGCCCGACCTCGTGCTGACCGACACGCACGGCAAGGAGTACGACCTCCGCGAGCAGACGGCGGGCAGGCCGACGCTGATCTACTTCGGCTACACCAACTGCCCCGACGTCTGCCCGCTGACGATGAACAACATCGCCGTCGCCAAGAAGCAGCTCGACCGGGACAAGCGGTTGTCGCAGGCCGAGAAGGACTCGCTGCGCATCGTGTTCGTCACGACCGACCCCGAGCGGGACACCCCCTCGGCGCTCGGCAAGTGGCTCAAGGGCATCGACCCGGACGCCGTCGGCCTGACCGGCTCCTTCGCCACGATCCAGGCGGGTGCCCGGACGCTCGGCATCTCCATCGAGGCGCCCAAGAAGGAGAAGGACGGCAAGGTCGTCTCGATGCACGGCACGCAGGTCATCGCCTTCAACCCGAAGACCGACGGCGGATACGTGCTGTACGGCGAGGACGCGACCGTCGACGACTACACCGAGGACCTGCCCGAGCTGATCAGGGGCGAGAAGCCGTGACGCGTCGCACGGTGTCCGCGGGCGCCCTCGTCATGGCGGCGGCCCTGGCCCTGGCGGGCTGCGGGGGCTCGGACTCCGGGGAGTCCGGACCCGAACTGTCCGTCGGCGCCGCCTACATGCCGCAGCCCGTCTCCGACTCCATGGCGGCGGGATTCCTGGTCGTCACCAACAAGGGCGGTGACGGCGACCGGCTGACCTCCGTCACCAGCGACGTCGCGGGCGAGGTCACCCTGCACACGACCTCCGGACAGGCGATGTCGGAGGCCGACGGCCTCGACGTACCCGCCGGCGGCAGGCTCGTCCTGGAGAGCGGCGGCGACCACCTGATGTTCGAGAAGCTGAAACGCCGGCCGAAGGAGGGCGACAGGGTGAGCCTGGAGCTGCACTTCACCAAGTCCGGTCCGATCGACGTCGAGATGCCGGTGAAGTCGGCCACCTACCGGCCCGCGGCGTCCACGAAGTCGCACCACTGAGGGAGGGACCACCTTGAGTTCGACCATCGCTCCCCGCGTCCGGACGCTGCTGCTGCTGTTCCTCGCCGTCACCGGCGCGCTGCTCGCCGGGGCCGCACCCGTCTCCGCGCACGCCGCGCTGACCGCGAGCGACCCCCGGCAGGGAGCGGTGGTCGACGAGGCGCCCGCCCAGGTGTCGCTCACCTTCTCCGAGGGTGTCGCGGTGTCCGACGGCGCGGTGCGCGTGCTGGACCCCAAGGGCAAGCGCGTCGACACCGGCGCGCCCGCCGACCAGGGCGCCAACACGTACGCCGTGAAGCTGCACGCGGGCCTGCCCGACGGCACGTTCACCGTCACCTACCAGGTGGTGTCGGCGGACAGCCACCCCGTCTCCGGCGCCTTCACCTTCTCCATCGGGGCGCCCTCCACGACGTCCGTCGCCCTGTCCGACCAGACGGCCGGCGGCGGAGTGGTCGGCGGGCTCTACGGCTTCGCCCGCTACGTCTCGTACGGCGGATTCATCCTCCTGGTCGGCGGCGCGACCTTCGTGCTGGCCTGCTGGCCGAGGGGTGCCGGGGCGCGTTCGGTGCAGCGCCTCGTCGTCTCCGGGTGGCTGGCCCTCACCGGCGCCACGCTCGCCATGCTGCTGCTGCGCGGCTCCTACACGGGCTCGGGCAGGGTCGGGGACATCTTCGACCTGGCCCTGCTCAGCCAGGTGCTCCAGACCAAGACCGGAGCTGCGCTGGTCTCGCGGCTCCTCCTGCTCGCCGCGGCCGCGCTGTTCGTGGCCGTGCTCTTCGGCGCGTACGACAGGCGAGTCCGGGCCGACGGAACCGGCGAGCAGAACGCCACCGGCACCGGCGACACCAGTGCTCCGGGCGCCGGCTCCACCGACGGCGGCACAGGCACCGCGGCCGGCACGGACAGCACCGCCGGCACGGACAGCACGAACAGCACGGACAGCACCGAGAGCCAGGAGAAGAGCGATCTCGCCTTCGGGCTGGCCATCGGCGGCTTCGTCGTGGCGGCGGGGCTGGCCGCCACCTGGGCGATGGCCGAGCACGCCTCGACCGGCCTCCAGGCGGGCATCGCGATGCCCGTGGACGTCCTCCACCTCCTCGCCGTCGCCGTCTGGCTGGGCGGTCTGTCCACACTGCTCGTGGCGCTCTTCCGGGCGCCCTCGCTCGACGCGCCGGTGGTACGCCGCTTCTCGCGCCTCGCCTTCGGCAGCGTGGCCGTACTCGTCGCCACCGGGATCTACCAGTCCTGGCGGCAGCTCGGCTCGTGGTCGGCGTTCACGGAGACCACGTACGGGCAGCTGCTGCTCGTCAAGATCGGCCTCGTCGTCGTGCTGGTCGGGATCGCGTGGATGTCGCGGCGCTGGACCGCCCGGCTGGTGCAGGCGCCCGAGCGGCGGGCCGCCGAGGCCGTGCGTACGCCGGTCGGTGCCGCGTCGGCCCGGACGCGGAAGGGCGCGAAGCCCAAAGCCGGCTCGGGCGGGGGTGACGGCAAGCGCGCCGCCCAACTCGCCCGGCAGCGCGCCGCGGTGGCCTCGGCGGCCGAGAAGCGCCTGCGCGACGCCGATCCGCTCCGCACGGGGCTGCGCCGCTCGGTGCTCGCCGAGGCGGGTGTCGCCGTGGTCCTGCTGGCCGTCACCACCGCGCTCACGTCCACCGAGCCGGGCCGTACGGAGCAGGAGGCCAGGGCCGCGACCGCCGCCGCCGTGACACCGCAGACCGGGGCCCTGTCCCTGGACATACCGTTCGACACCGGCGGCCGGGACGGCAAGGGCGTCGCGCGCGTGGAACTCGATCCGGCCCGCGTGGGCGGCAACGAGATGCACGTCTACGTGGACCGGCCGAACGGCAAGGCCTTCGACGTCCCCGAGATCAAGGTGGCCTTCACACTGGAGGCGAAGGACATCGGTCCCCTGCCCGTGGTTCCCGACCACATCGCCACCGGGCACTGGACGGCCGACGGGGTGCAGATCCCGATGGCCGGAAGCTGGACGATCGCGGTGACCGTGCGCACGTCCGACATCGACCAGGTGACCGTGGACAAGAACGCTCAGATCGGCTGAACCGACCATGCCCGAACAGTCCACCCCGCAGACGTCGCCACCGGACGCGTCCGGCCCTCCGGGGGCCGAGCGCTCCCCGGGTGCCGGCGGCTCCTCCGCCGCCCGTACCGCCCGCGGTTCCTCGGGTGCCCCGGGCGGGGCCGCGTCCGGCCCGGGCGGCTCCCGTGACGTGCCGTCGCCCCAGTCGCGCCCGCACGGCTCCGTCTCACGGCGCCGGCTGCTCGGCACCGCGGGGGCCACCGGGCTGGCGCTCGGCGCGGCCGGCGGCGCCGCCGGATACGCCGCGGCGCCCACCGCGGACCGCGGCGCCGCCCTCGCCTCGCTCGGCTCCGGCCAGGTGCCGTTCCACGGCAGCCATCAGCCGGGCATCACCACGCCCCTGCAGGCCCGCGGCCATCTCGTCGCGTTCGACCTGACGGCCGGTTCGGGCCGCAAGGAGGCGGCCGCCCTGCTGCGCCGCTGGTCGACCACCGCCCGGCTGCTGATGGCCGGAGAGGCCGCGGCGCAGGACGACACGGACGTGGCACGCGACGCCGGACCGTCGTCCCTCACGGTCACCTTCGGCTTCGGCCACGGGTTCTTCGCCCGTACGGGACTGGAGAAGCAGCGCCCGATCGCCCTCGACCCGCTGCCCGACTTCTCCTCGGACCACCTCGACAGGAACCGCAGCGACGGCGACCTGTGGGTGCAGATCGGCGCGGACGACGCCCTGGTCGCCTTCCACGCCCTGCGCGCGATCCAGAAGGACGCGGGTGCGGCGGCCCGGGTGCGCTGGCAGATGAACGGCTTCAACCGGTCGCCCGGGGCCACCGCCCACCCGATGACCGCACGCAACCTGATGGGCCAGATCGACGGCACCCGCAACCCGAAGCCGGCGGAGTCCGACTTCGACCGCCGGGTATTCGTGCCGGCGGCGGGCGAACCGGCCTGGATGGCGGGCGGCTCGTACGCCGTCGTACGCCGTATCCGGATGCTCCTCGACGACTGGGAGCAGTTGTCGGTGAAGGACCAGGAGGCCGTGATCGGGCGGCGCAAGTCCGACGGGGCGCCGCTGTCCGGCGGCTCCGAGAGGACCGCGATGGACCTGGAGAAGCTCGGCCCCGACGGGAGCCCGGCCGTCCCCGTCAACGCGCACGCCCGCATCACCCGGCCCGACCAGAACGGCGGTGCCGCGATGCTCCGGCGGCCGTTCTCCTTCCACGACGGCATCGACGGCGACGGGGTCCCGGACGCGGGCCTGCTCTTCGTCTGCTGGCAGGCGGACCCGCTGCGGGCCTTCGTGCCGGTGCAGCGCAAACTCGACCGCGGCGACGCCCTGTCGGCGTTCGTGCGGCACGAGGCGAGCGGGCTGTTCGCGGTTCCGGGCGGGGCCGCGAAGGGGGAGTACGTCGGGCAGAGGCTGCTGGAGGGCTGAGGTCCGACCGCCGGGGTGACCGCCCACCGGAAGGGTCGGCCGCGTTCCGGCAGGCCCATTAGGGTGAGGCCATGCCAGCCAGCTACGCGTATCTCGGCCCCGAGGGCACCTTCACCGAAGTCGCCCTGCGGACTCTCCCGGAGACGGCCACCCGGCAGCTCGTCCCGATGGTGTCGGTGCCCGCCGCGCTCGACGCGGTCCGGGCGGGCGAGGCGGAGGCGGCGTTCGTACCCATCGAGAACTCGGTCGAGGGCGGCATCACCACCACGGTCGACGAGCTGGCGGTCGGCGAACCGCTGATGATCTACCGCGAGGTCCTGCTCTCGATCACCTTCGCGCTGCTGGTCAGGCCCGGTACGAAGCTCTCGGGGATCAAGACGGTCACCGCGCATCCGGCCGCGCAGCCGCAGGTGCGCAACTGGATGAGGAACAACCTCCCGGACGTCGTCTGGGAGTCGGCGGCCTCCAACGCGGACGGCGCCCGCCTCGTGCAGGAGGGGCGCTACGACGCGGCCTTCGCCGGCGAGTTCGCCGCCGCGCGGTACGGGCTGGAGCCCCTGGAGACCGGGATTCACGACGCGGAGAACGCGCAGACCCGCTTCGTCCTCGTGGGCAAGCCCGCCCGGCCCGCCGCCCCCACGGGCGCGGACAAGACGTCCGTGGTCATCTGGCAGCGCGACGACCACCCGGGTGCGCTGCTCGAACTGCTCCAGGAGTTCGCCGTCCGGGGCGTCAACCTGATGCTGCTCCAGTCACGGCCGACCGGCGAGGGCATCGGCAACTACTGCTTCGCCATCGACGCCGAGGGGCACATCGCGGACCGCCGGGTGGGCGAGGCCCTCATGGGCCTGAAGCGGATCTGCCCCCAGGTGCGGTTCCTCGGCTCCTATCCGCGGGCCGGGGTCGGGCTCGCCGACGTCCGCGCGCCGCGTGCCGGGACCTCGGACAGCGAGTTCTCGGCGGCCTCGGACTGGCTGGCCCGCTGCCAGGACGGACGGTTCTGACCCCCGGCCCGCCCTCGTCGGGCTGCCGGCCGCCCGGGCTCTCCCAGCGGTAGGCGGTACGCCGACGCCGGGCTTTTCCTGCTCTAGGCGGTACGCCGACGCCGGGCTCTCCCAGCGGTAGGCGTACGCCGGTGGTGCGGGCCGGGCGGGGCGTGCGCCCGCTGCGGCTGCGGTGAGGCGTGCGGCGTACGCGGCGGCGCGGCGTGCGCGGCGGTGCGGCGTACGCGGCGGTGCGGCGTACGCGGCGGTGCGGCGTACGCGGCGGTGCGGCGTGCGCGGCGGTGCGGCGGCGAGGCGCGGCCCCGGTGTGGCGTACGCGGCGGTGCGGCGAGGCGCGGCCCCGGGGCGGCGTGCCCTGCGTGGCGTCTGTCCTACCTGCAGATAGTCTCCATCCACAGAAGTTATCCACAGGTCGGCTCTCGACCTGGGGACAAGTCGACAACGAAGTATGACTCAGTCGACAAATCGCCCCCTGGAGGGCCACTGCGTCCACAGCCTGACTGGTCACCCTTCGCCCATCCGTTTCCATGGATCGACCCCTCGAAGGGATGCGTTTCCACTCGAAAGTGCGTGTGAGAGGGGTTTGACTCAGGAATTCCTCACTCGGCGCGCGACTTTCGGACGACATTCGGAATGATCACTTCCGATGTCCACAGATCTTGCACACAGCCTGTGGATAACTTCTCGGGATAGTGGATTCCTGTGGACAAGGCCGCCCCCCGACCGCTCCAAGTCCCTTCCCCCACAAGGAAGTCGAGTCAACCGGACGGCCCGCCCCACCCCCTTCCAGGGGTCCGAATCCCCTTTATTGACACGCATTGCCACGCTTCGACATTTCTCCGGCAACGCCGCATGCGCGGCGGAACCGGAATACCGGGTCGTGAGCCCGAACCCCGCACCGGTAGCCTGGCGGGGTGATTGACCTTCGCCTGCTCCGTGAGGACCCCGACCGTGTGCGTGCGTCGCAGCGCGCCCGTGGAGAGGACGTCGCCCTCGTCGACTCCCTCCTCTCCGCCGACGAGCGGCGCAGGTCGTCCGGCGTCCGCTTCGACGAGCTGCGTTCCGAGCAGAAGACGCTCGGCAAGCTGATCCCCAAGGCGGTCGGCGACGAGCGCACCGAGCTGCTGAAGAAGACCGGTGAGCTCGCCTCGGCGGTCAAGGCCGCCGACGCCGAGCAGAACGAGGCCGACGAGGAGACCAAGCGCCTCCTCCTCCAGCTCGGCAACCTCGTGCACCCGGACGTCCCGGTCGGCGGCGAGGAGGACTTCGTCGTCCTGGAGACGCACGGCACGATCCGCGACTTCGGCGCCGAGGGCTTCGAGCCCAAGGACCACCTGGAGCTCGGCGAGGCGCTGGGCGCCATCGACGTCGAGCGCGGTGCCAAGGTGTCCGGCTCGCGCTTCTACTACCTGACGGGCGTCGGCGCGCTCCTGGAGCTCGCCCTGGTCAACGCGGCGATCGCCCAGGCCACCGAGGCCGGCTTCGTCCCGATGCTGACCCCCGCGCTGGTCCGTCCGCGCGCCATGGAGGGCACGGGGTTCCTCGGCCAGGCCGCCGAGAACGTCTACCACCTGGAGAAGGACGACTACTACCTGGTCGGCACCTCCGAGGTCCCGCTCGCGGCGTACCACATGGACGAGATCCTCGACGCCGACAAGCTCCCGATGCGTTACGCGGGCTTCTCGCCCTGCTTCCGCCGCGAGGCCGGCACGTACGGCAAGGACACCCGCGGCATCTTCCGGGTGCACCAGTTCGACAAGGTCGAGATGTTCTCGTACGTCGCCCCCGAGGACGCGGAGAACGAGCACCGGCGGCTCCTCGACTGGGAGAAGCAGTGGCTGACCGCCCTCGAACTGCCCTTCCAGGTGATCGACGTGGCCTCCGGCGACCTGGGCTCGTCCGCCTCGCGCAAGTTCGACTGCGAGGCGTGGATCCCGACCCAGGGCAAGTACCGCGAGCTGACCTCGGCCTCCAACTGCGACGGCTTCCAGGCCCGGCGCCTGTCGGTGCGCATGCGCGACGGCAAGAAGGTGCAGCCGCTCTCGACGCTGAACGGCACGCTCTGCGCCGTCCCGCGCACGATCGTCGCGATCCTGGAGAACCACCAGCTGGCCGACGGGTCCGTACAGGTGCCCGAGGTGCTGCGTCCGTACCTGGGCGGCCGCGAACTGCTGGAGCCGATCTCCAAGTGACCGGCACCACTGGGCCCATCGGCACGGCCGGGGCGTTCCCCTACAAGCTCGTCGCGACCGACCTCGACGGAACGCTGCTGCGCTCCGACGACACGGTCTCGGACCGTACGCGCGAGGCGCTCGCCGCGGCCACCGCGGCGGGCGCGGCGCACCTGGTCGTCACCGGCCGGGCGGTCCCCTGGACCCGCCACATCCTCGACGAACTCGGATACGAGGGACTCGCGGTCTGCGGCCAGGGCGCGCAGCTGTACGACTCGGGCGCGCACCGGCTGCTCACGTCGGTGACGCTCGACCGGCAGTTGGCCGGACTGGCGCTCGCCAAGATCGAGGCGGAGGTCGGCCCGCTGGCCCTGGCCGCCAGCCGCGACGGCATCGACGGCGACGTCCTGGTGGGCCCCGGGTACCGGGTGCGGGGTCTGCTGCAGGCCGTCCCGTTCACCGATGTGGCCGAGCTCTGGGCGGCACCGCTGACCAAGATGTACATCCAGCACCACCGTCTGACCGACGACGAGCTGGCGTCCGCGGCACGGGCGGCGGCGGGCGGCCTGGTCAACGTCGTCATGGCCGGCGAGGGCATCGTGGAGATCCTGCCGCTGGGCCTGTCGAAGGCCACCGGGCTGTCCCTGGCGGCCCGGCGCCTCGGGGTGAAGGCCGCCGAGACGATCGCCTTCGGCGACATGCCGAACGACATCCCGATGTTCGCGTGGTCCGCGCACAGCGTGGCCATGGCGAACGCGCACGACGAGCTGAAGGCCGTGGCGGACGAGGTGACCGCCTCCAACGAGGAGGACGGCATCGCGGTCGTCCTGGAGCGCCTGCTGCGCGCCTGACCGGCGCGGATACGCGCGATGCCCGCCGCCCGTGCGCCGGGCATCGGGCATCGGGCATCGGGCATCGGGCATCGGGAGCGTGCGGGACGTCTGGCGGAGGATGCGCGGATCGAACGCGCGCAGGGAGACCCTGACCTCGGCTTAGCAAGCCGGTGCCTTACCGCTCGGCCAATCCTCCGGGTGGGCGGCCCGCGCAAGGTGCGCGCTCGAAGCGGCCGCCCCGGGCAGCTCCCCGTTGCGGGGCGGGCTCGACGGAGGAGTGACTACTCCGGAGACCGCCGCCGGCTGCCCTGTCGGGAACTCGACGAACTACCACTGGTGGACATCGTCGCGCTCCTCTCCCGGACTGCGGCGCCGGTGGAACCGGCGGCGTGGACATGACCACTGTGCCGGTTGCACCGTGGCTGCCGCCACCGAATAAAGGGCGCACGGTACGGCGGTGACCTCTACGAGCGCCGCCACCGGCGCCGGCGCGCCTTGCTGAAGAACCAGCCCGCCGGCGGTTCGTCGGAGCGCCACGGCTGCGGGTCCGGCCCGCCCTTCCGCCAGCGCGCCGCGAGCATCCTCGCGCGCGCCGACGGCTCCTCGGTGCCGGCCGCCCGGACGAAGTCCTCGTCCAGGACCAGGTCGTCCCAGGCCTCCTCGGACTCCGGTCGCTCCCGCCCGTCGCCGCCGGGATCCCGTCCGTCGTCACGCGGTGTCTGTTCGGCCATCCCCGTTCCTCCCAGCCGTGCGTCCCTCGGGCCAGTGTGCCGCCGCGCGGATAAGGCCCGCTTCAAGCCGGACGGCCGGGAAAAGCAAGGGCTCCACGCGCGCGGGTCCCGCGGTGACGGGTCACGCGCGCGTGGAGCCGCCCGGGCGCCGGGCGCCTACTCCTCGCCGGCCAGGGTCAGCGAGCGCAGCTTCTGCCCGGCGAACCAGGTGGCGGCGACGGTCACGGCGAGCAGCAGCACCGTCCCCGTGACGAGGGAGACGTCCGAGGTCACCAGGTCCGCTCCGGACACCTCGTGGGCCACCGCCAGCGACCACTGCTGGACGCTCAGCGTGCGGGCCCCGGAGATCAGCGACCCGAAGAGGGCCTCCCACACCAGGGCGTAGACGAGGCCGAAGACCACGGCGTGCCGCGTGACGGTGCCGAGCAGCAGGAAGATCGCCGCGTAGGCGATGGAGGCGACCAGCGCGGCCACCGTGTAGGCGACGGCGATCTGCTGGCCGTTGCCGTTGAGGATCAGCCCGGCGAGCAGGGTCGGGACCGCCGAGAACGCCATGGTCACGGCGATGGCGACGATCAGCTTGGTGAAGATGATCGTCGGACGCTTGACCGGCTTGGCGAGCAGGTAGACGACCGATCCGTCGTCGATCTCGGGGCCGATCGCCCCGGTGCCCGCGATGACGCCGATGATCGGCACCATCGTGGCGAGCGCGAACCCGCCGAGGACGTCGGCGGCGACCTGGTCGTCGGCACCGGTGAAGGTCCGTACGGCGGCCGAGATGACGAGGAGCAGGACGGGCAGGGCGCCCAGGATGAGGGCCCGGCGGCGGCCGAGCAGGCCGCGGTAGGTGAGCCGGGCGACTGTGGGGTCGTACATGGTGGGCCTCCTACGCCGCGACGAGGTACGAGAAGACGGACTCGAGGGACTCGTCGGACGGCGAGACCGTGAGCAGCCGGATGCCGTGGTCGCGGGCCACGCGCGGCAGCAGTGCCGTGAAGCGCGCGAAGTCGACGGCCTGGATGCGCAGCGCGCCCTCCTGGAGGTCCACCTCGATCCCGGACGTCGACGGATCGGCGATGAGCGCGGCGGCGAGCGCGCGGTCGTCGCTGGAACGCACGAGGTAGCGGTGCGGCCGGTCGGTCATCAGGCGGCGGATGCGCCGGAAGTCGCCACTGGCCGCGTGCCGTCCGGCGACGATCACCTCGATGTGCGAGGCGAGCTGCTCGACCTCTTCGAGGATGTGGGACGAGAACAGGACCGTACGGCCCTCGTCGCCCATGCTCCGCAGCAGGTCCATGAGCTGCATGCGCTGGCGCGGGTCCATGCCGTTGAAGGGCTCGTCGAGCAGCAGCAGGGACGGGTCGTGGACGAGCGCGGAGGCCATCTTGACGCGCTGCCGCATGCCCTTGGAGTACGTCGAGATCTTCCGGTCCTGCGCGTACTCCATCTCGACCGTGGCGAGCGCCTGCTGCGCGGTCTTCCGGCCGAGGCCGTGCAACTCGGCGTTGGCGAGGACGAATTCGCGCCCGGTGAGGAAGTCGTACATCGCCTCGCGCTCGGGCACGATGCCGATCTTCCGGTAGATCTGCTCGTTGCGCCAGGTCGGCCGGCCGTCGAGCGTGACCGTGCCCGTGGAGGGGGCCAGGAAGCCGCCCATCATGTTGATGAGCGTGGACTTGCCGGCTCCGTTGGGGCCGAGGAGGCCGGTGACGCCGGGGCCGATCGTCATGGTGATGTCGTTGACGGCCACCACGTTGCCGAACCAGCGCGAGACGTGGTCGATGGTGAGCGTGGTCACAGTCCGACCTTTCGGTAGCGGCGCATCAGCAGGCCGTAGCAGCCGGCGACGAGTCCCAGGACGACGAGGAGGAAGACGACGCCCTGGCCGGACGAGGGACCCACCTCGCCGGGGTAGGCGGACGACGCGCCGAGGAAGGCCGTCTGTACGCCGTCGATGAGCGTGATGGGCGAGAAGAGGCCGAGCCAGGGGACCGCCGAGGTGCTGCCCTGTTCGTGGGCGATGGCCTGGACGGTGGAGACGGCCCCGTAGGAGATGGTCAGCACGGCGATGACGGCCGCGATGCCGAAGCCGCGCCGGGGCGTGACCGCCGAGATGACCAGGCCGATTCCGGCGAGGAGCAGGGAGAGCAGTGCCACGGAGACGAGCCCTTGTCCGAAGTCCTCGGTCTGTTCGGAGAAGTCCAGTTTGGCCAGCAGCGCGCCCACGTAGAGCACGAGCAGCGGGGCCGCGGTGAGGATGAACAGCGACGAGGCCAGCGCCGAGTACTTGGCCCCCACGTAGTCGGCCGTCTCGATGGGCCGCGAGAAGTACAGCGGCACGGTCTTGAAGCGCAGGTCGCGCGAGACGGACTGGGGTCCCTGCGAGGCCACGTACAGGGCGATGACGGCCTGCATGATGATCGCGTAGCGCGTGTAGTCGACGGGCAGGTCCTTCGCCTTGGTGGCGACGGCGACCGCGACCATGATCAGTGCGGGCACGCACATGACCACGAAGAGCAGCATCGGCAGCACCTTGGACTTGGCCGAGCGGCCGAGGCCGTACGAGCCGCGCAGGGACTGCGAGTAGAGCGAGCGGCGGGCGTACGCGCGGCCCAGACGCGGGCCGTCGTAGTTGCGGTAGCCGATGTTGTGGATCCGGGTCTGCTCGCCCGCGCGGGCCGGAGCCTGCGCGGGGGCCTGTGCCGGGGGCTGCTCAACCGCCATGGCCGACCGCCTCCTTCCGCTGTTCGTCGCCGTTCCTGAGGACCTGCTCGTCGTGGTCCTTGAAGACCTCGGCGATGTGGTGCCTGCGCTGTTCCATGCGGACCAGGCCGAGGCCCAGATCGGCGACGACGTCCCGTACGAGGTCGTAGGTGTCCTCGCTCTCCGCGGTCAGCAGCAGGACGTGGCCCGCGCCGGGCAGGCCGCTGCCGTCGTGGGTGTCGACCCCGCGCGCGCGGAGCGCGTCGCGCACCGCTCCGGTGCCGTCGGGGTGCTCGTCCGTGTCGGTGACCTCGATCGCGAGGATCGCCGTCCGCTGTGTGAAGTCCGTCGTGGAGCTGGACCGCAGGAGCTTGCCGCCGTCGACCACGATGACGTGGTCGCAGGTGCGCTCCAGTTCGCCGAGCAGGTGCGAGGTGACCAGGACGGAGATGCCGAAGTCGGTGTGGATGCGCCGGATCAGGCCGAGCATCTCGTCGCGGCCGACCGGGTCGAGGCCGTTGGTCGGCTCGTCGAGGAAGACCAGCTGCGGGTCGTGGACCAGCGCCTGCGCCAGCTTCACCCGCTGCTTCATGCCCGTCGAGTAGCCGCCGATGGGGCGGTACCGCTCCTCGTAGAGACCGACGTGGCGCAGGGTGTCCGCCGTGCGCTCACGGGCCGCCGTCGGGGGGAGGCCCGACATGCGCGCCATGTGGACGACGAACTCGGTGGCCGAGACGTCGGGCGGCAGGCAGTCGTGCTCGGGCATGTACCCGACGCGCTCCCGGATGGTGCCGCCCCTGGTGGCGACGTCGAGTCCCAGGACTTCGGCGCGGCCCTCCGTGGCGGGGGACAGACCCAGCAGGATCTTGATCAGTGTGGACTTGCCGGCTCCGTTGGCTCCGACGAGTCCGGTCACACCGGGTCCGACGTCCACGGAGAGCCGGTCAAGAGCGGTCACCCTGGGGAACCGCTTGCTCAGGCTTTCGGTCGCGATCACAGTCACGTTTCGAAGGTAGTGGCGCAGGCCACAACGGTCGTCAGACCAGGGAGCTGTATCGGCGTCCCCCTGCGGTATTACGGGCCCGTAGGGGTCCCCCTGAGGTCCAACGGCCGGGGTGGGGAGCCCGGCCGGACTCGCCCTCGGTTGTCCCCATCCGTTCCGTTGTCCACAGGTTCCGCGCACGCCTATTGACGCAGCCTCCAACAATTGTCACATTCATCGGTGTCAAGTTACGGGCGCGTACGGCAGTCGGCTTGGAACGGACGGTGGCATGACCTCAGCAGTGGCCCCACCGGGTGCGACCGGCGCGGAGCTCCGCGGGTTCAGGGAGGTGCAGCGCCTGGCGTACGAGTGCGCGGAGGCGGTCGCCGCGCAGCTCGCGCCGGGCGTGACCGAGCGCGGGGCGGCCCGGATGCAGCGCGACTGGCTGCACCGGCGCGGGGTGCGGGACTGGTTCCACCTGCCGTTCGCCTGGTTCGGGGACCGCACGGCGTTCACGGGCTTCAGGGTTCCCCTCCAGTTCTTCCCCACCGGCCGGCGCCTCGAGGAGGGCATGGCGTTCATCCTGGACATGGCCCCGGTCCACAAGGGCTTCACCGCGGACATCGGCTACTCCGGCTCACTGGGGCCGAACCCGCTGCAGGACCGGCTCCTCGCCGATCTGGAGGCCCACCGCGACCTCATCCTGCGCGAGGTGCGCGAACGGCGGCCGCTGCGGGAGATCTACGAGGACGTGGACCGGCTCATGGCCCACCAGGGGTACGCCAACCGGCACCGGGCGTACCCGTTCGGGGTGATCGCGCACAAGGTGGACAGGGTCGCGGAGCGGCGCTGGTCGCCGCGCCTGTTCGGGTTCGGCACGCAGTCGCTCAGGGGGCTGGCGGCCGACGCGGTGCGCGGGCACCGTGCGGGCTGGTCCCCGCTGTGGTCGCCCCACCGGTTCTCCGACCACCCGCCGGCACCCGGGCTGTGGGCGGTCGAACCGCATCTCGGATTCCGCGGCACGGGCGCGAAGTTCGAGGAGATCCTCGTGGTCACCGACTCGGCGGACCCCGAGCAGAGCGCTTTCTGGCTGGACGACGACGTGCCGCACGTGCGGCGCTGGGCGGAGGAGAAGTGACCCTTCAGGGAGCGCGCGAACGCTGGGTGCGCACGGGCGGAGTCGAGCTGTGCGTGGCCGAGCTGGGTGACACGGCGCAGCCGACCGTGGTCCTCGTGCACGGCTATCCGGACTCCAAGGAGGTGTGGTCCGAGGTTGCCGCGCGACTCGCGGAGCACTTCCACGTCGTGCTGTACGACGTGCGCGGCCACGGCAGGTCCACAGCCCCGGAGCCGTTGCGGGGCGGGTTCACGCTGGAGAGGCTGACGGACGACTTCCTGGCCGTCGCCGACGCGGTCAGTCCCGGCCGGCCGGTGCACCTGGTGGGCCACGACTGGGGCTCGGTGCAGGCCTGGGAGTTCGTCACGGTCGAGCGCACGAAGGGGCGGATCGCGTCCTTCACGTCGATGTCCGGGCCCTCCCTGGACCATTTCGGGCACTGGATCAAGAAGCGGGTGTCCCGGCCGACACCGCGTCGGATCGGCCAGCTGCTCGGCCAGGGCGCCAAGTCCTGGTACGTGTACCTGCTGCACACACCCGTGCTGCCCGAACTCGCCTGGCGCGGCCCCCTCGGCAAGAGGTGGCCGGGCATCCTGCGCCGCCTCGAGAAGGTGCCCGGGGGCGACTACCCGACACCGTCGCTGCCCACGGACGCGGCGCACGGCGCCTGGCTCTACCGGGACAACGTACGGCCCCGCCTGCGCAGGCCGCGCGTCGACGCCTACGCGCACGCGCCGGTGCAGCTCGTCACCCCGCTCGGGGACGCGTTCCTGTCCGAGAGCCTCTACGACGAACTCGAACTGTGGGCACCCCGGCTGACGCGCAGGACCCTCCCGGCCAAGCACTGGGTCCCCCGGACCCGCCCCGACCAACTGGCCGCATGGATCAAGGAGTTCGTGGTCGCGACCGAGGGCGGTCGCCCCACGGCCCGGGCCGCGTCCGGGCCGCACGCCGACCGATTCGGCGGGCAGCTCGTGCTCGTGACCGGCGCGGGCAGCGGCATCGGACGGGCCACGGTCCTCGCCTTCGCCGAGGCGGGCGCGCGCGTGGTCGCCGTCGACCGGGACGCGCAGAGCGCGGCCCGCACGGCGGAGCTGGCCCGTCTCGTCGGCGCCCCCGAGGCCTGGGCCGAGACGGTCGACGTCTCGGACGAGCAGGCCATGGAGAAGCTGGCGGAGCGGGTCGCCGCCGAGTACGGGGTCGTCGACGTCCTCGTGAACAACGCCGGGATCGGACTGGCCGGCCCCTTCCTGGACACCACCACCGAGGACTGGCGGAAGGTCCTCGACGTCAATCTGTGGGGTGTGATCCACGGCTGCCGCCTCTTCGGGAGGCAGATGGCCGAGCGCGGTCAGGGCGGCCACATCGTCAACACCGCTTCGGCGGCCGCCTACCTGCCCTCCCGGAGCCTGCCCGCCTACAGCACGTCGAAGGCCGCGGTGCTCATGCTGAGCGAGTGCCTGCGCGCCGAACTGGCCGGCCGGGGCATCGGCGTCTCGGCGATCTGCCCGGGCTTCGTCAACACGAACATCACCTCGACCGCGCGCTTCGCGGGCGTCGGCCCCGAGGAGGAGGACCGCCGCCGGAGGAAGTCCGCCC
Source organism: Streptomyces fructofermentans (assembly GCF_014651055.1). Taxonomy (GTDB): domain Bacteria; phylum Actinomycetota; class Actinomycetes; order Streptomycetales; family Streptomycetaceae; genus Streptomyces; species Streptomyces fructofermentans. The sequence goes on along the minus strand of NZ_BMWD01000021.1, from coordinate 83,304 downwards.
GGCTGTACGGCCTGCGCAACTACCCGCCGGAGAAGGTGGCGGAGGCCGTCCTGCGGGCGGTCGTGCGCAACCAGGCCGTGGTGCCGGTGACCGCCGAGGCGCGCGGCGGACGCCTCATGTCCCGTTTCACGCCCAGGGCCCTGCGGGCGATCGCACGGTTGGAGCCGCCGCTGTGAGTGACCAGTACCCCATCGCACCCCGGAGGGTGGCCTTCGACTGGGAGCGGACCCCGCTCCACTGGATACCGGACGAGCCGACCGCGACCCATGTGATCAACGTGCTCCATCTGCTGCTGCCCGCGGGGGAGCGGTGGTTCGTGAAGGTCTTCAAGGAAGGCCTGCCACTGGTGTCCGACCCCGAACTCCTCAAGGACGTCAAGGGGTTCATGGGGCAGGAGGCGACGCACAGCGTCCAGCACTCGTACGTGCTGGACCACCTGGCCGCGCAGCACCTGGACACGGCCGCGTACACGAAGTACGTCGACTTCCTCTTCCGGAAGATCCTCGGCGAGACGCCCCCGCTGGGCGCGCCCGTGCCGGAGCTGGAGTGGCTGCGGTTCCGGCTCTCGGTGATCGCGGCGATCGAGCAGTTCACGGCGGTACTGGGCGACTGGGTGCTGGCGGCCGAGGGGCTCGACCGGGCCGGGGCCGACGAGGTCATGCTCGATCTGCTGCGCTGGCACGGAGCGGAGGAGGTCGAGCACCGGGCGGTCGCCTTCGACATGTACCAGCACTGCGGCGGCGAGGGCCTGCCCCGGTACGCGCGCAGGATCGCGGGCATGGCGGTCACGGCACCCGTGATGGCCTACCTGTGGGCCTGGGGTGCCGCCCATCTCATGCGCCACGACCCGCAGTTGGCGGGCGGGACGCGCTACTCGCTCGGCGCGCACAACCGCGCGGTGCGCAAGGGCCTGCTCCCCACGTGGAAGGAGCTGGGCTCGGCCGTGCCGCGCTATCTGCGGCGCTCGTACCATCCCTCCCAGGAGGGATCGATGCGCCGGGCGGTCGAGTACCTGGCGCGGTCCCCGGCCGCCCGCACGGCGGCCGGGGCCATCGGCAGGGCGGCGATCTCCTAGTCGTCACCGAGGGTCGGCCGGCGGCGGTCGGCAGCGGTCGGCAGCGGTCGGCAGCGGTCGGCAGCGGATGCTACGGGCGGGTACGGGCGGGTACGGGGCGCAGGACTCGGGAAGGCGGGGACCGTGATGGACGAGTCGGCCGGTGTCGCGTACCGGATCGAGGACCTGGCGCATCTCAGCGGCGCCACGGTCCGGACGATCCGCGCCTACCAGGACCGCGGGCTGCTCCCCCGCCCCGAGCGCCGCGGCCGCGCCAACGTGTACGCGGACACGCATCTGACCCGGCTCCGGCAGATCGCCGGCCTGCTGGACCGGGGCTACACGCTGTCGTCCATCAAGGAGTTGCTGGAGGCCTGGGACGCGGGCCGGGGTCTGGGCGGGGTGCTCGGCCTGGTTGCGGAGGTCGAGGGGCCGTGGACGGACGAGGAGGCCGTCCGCATCTCGCGGGCCGAGCTGGACGAGCGGTTCGGCGGCGAGCCGGACGAGACGGCGGTCGCCGAGGCGGTCGAACTCGGGGTGCTCGAAAGGATTCCGGGCCAGGAGGACGTCTTCCTGGTGCCGAGCCCCCAAGAACTGTCCGTGGCGGCGGAGTTGTACGACGCGGGCGTGCCACTCGCCGCGATCGGCGGCCATCTGCGGGAGTTGAGGGGGCAGGTCGAGCACATCGCCTCCCGTTTCCTGGAGTTCACCACCGAGCACGTCTTCGCCCGTTGGCTCGGCCCGCACCCGCCGAGCGGGCGCGACACCGCGGAGGCGGCGGAGCTCGTACGACGGTTGCGCCCGATGGCACGCCAGACGGTGGACGCCGAACTCGCCCGCGCGATGCGGTTGTTCGCCCAGCGGCACCTGCGGCGGCACCTCTTCGCCGACGAGTCGGTCGGACCGGTCGACGAGACCCGCACGGTGGCACTGCCCGCGTCGACAATGACAGCCGTCGAGGCCCTCGTTGGCCACGCCGGCGCCGCCGAGTTCGTCGCGATGGCCACCGAACGGGAGCTGTGCGCAAGGAGAATGGACACGCTTGCCGCATCTCACGCCAATGGAGACAAAGTTGACGAATTGCCGCCTCGCGCAAAGTAGTTGTCCACAGAATCTCCAACTCCCCCTGTGGAAAACCGACTTGGCTGTGGATCAAACCTCGGGCACAAAATCACCTGCGTGATCCGCGTCTCGCCAGGCACTCTGTCGGGATGGACAGGAGCGGTACGGACGACAACCGTACGGACGACGACGGGGCGAGTGGGAACGGCATGGACGAGAGACGCACCGTGAAGGTGTCCAAGTACCTCTCGAAGCATCTCCGCCACCAGCCGGAACGGATCGGGCTCACGCTCGACGAGGGCGGCTGGGTCGAGATCGAGACGCTGATGGCCGCGGCCGCCGCGCACGGCTTCCGCTTCAGCCGGGACGAGCTCGATCACGTGGTGGCGCACAACGACAAGCGGCGGTTCGCCGTCGCGGGCACCAGGATCCGAGCCAGCCAGGGCCACTCCGTCGAGGTCGACCTGGGGCTGGAGCCCGCGACCCCGCCCGCGTACCTCTACCACGGCACCGTCGGCCGGAACCTGGACGCGATCCGCGCCGAGGGCCTGAGGCCCATGAACCGCCACGACGTGCACCTCTCGCCGGAGCGCGAGACCGCCACCCGGGTCGGAGCCCGCCGCGGCACGCCCGTCGTGCTCTCCGTGGACGCCGCCGCGATGCACCGGGACGGACACGTCTTCCGGGTCAGCGCCAACGGCGTCTGGCTCACGGCGGCCGTACCCCCGCGCTATCTGCGCTTCCCCGCCCCGCACTAGCCGGACCGTTCCGGAGCGCGATCACCGTGCCCGGGCCCCGCGGCAGGCCGTGCTGCGCACGTCCCGCCGGCCTCCGTGGGCCTCCGCCTCCCGGATCACGGCGGGAGGACGACCCGCCGCTGCGCTTAGGCTCTGAATCATGAGTCTGCGCCTGAGCACCGTGATCCTGCCGTACCTCCGCTGGCACGAGGGAGGCCGTGCCACCTGGCAGCGCGCCGAGCAGCTCGGGTTCCACACCGCCTTCACGTACGACCACCTCGCGTGGCGGACTTTCCGCGAGGGGCCCTGGTACGGCGCGGTGCCGACGCTGACCGCCGCCGCGGGAGCCACCGACCGCATGCGCCTCGGCACCCTGGTGACCTCGCCGAACTTCCGGCATCCGGTGCCCCTCGCCAAGGAACTGATCTCCCTCGACGACATCTCCGGCGGCCGGGTCACACTGGGCATCGGAGCAGGCGGCAACGGCTTCGACGCCACCACGCTGCTGGGCGCCGGCGAGGAGCCGTGGACGCCCCGGGAGCGCGCCGACCGCTTCGGGGAGTTCGTGCCGCTGCTCGACCGGCTGCTCACCGAGGACTCCGTGACGTACGAGGGCGCCTTCTACTCGGCGCGCGAGGCCCACAACATCCCGGGCTGCGTCCAGCGCCCCCGGCTGCCGTTCGCGGTGGCCGCCACCGGCCCGCGCGGGCTCCGGCTCGCCGCGTCGTACGGGCAGGCGTGGGTGACGACGGGCGACCCGAAGCTGTTCGAGACGGGTACGCCCGAACAGTCGGTCGACGCCCTGCGCGGACAGACCGAGAAGCTGGCCGCCGCGTGCGAGGCGGTCGGCCGGGACGTGGACGGCCTCGACAAGGTCCTGCTGACGGGCTTCACCCCGGACCGCGGGCGCCCCCTGGAGTCACTCGACGCGTTCGTCGACTTCGCCGGACGGCACATGGAGCTGGGGTTCACGGACATCGTGGTCCACTGGCCCATCCCGGACTCGGATTTCGCGGCGGACGAGAAGGTCTTCGAGCACATCGCGATGGAGGCTGTCGCGCAGCTCGGCTGAGCGGCGGGCGCACCGGGCGCCGGGGCACTCGCCTCGGCGCCAGGCGCGCCGGAGGCGACGGCTGTGGGGGCGCCGCAGCCCGATGCCGTCCCGTACCAGGCGGCGTATGCGGCGAAAGCAGCAGGTGGGAGCCCTCCGCACTCACCTGTGCGGACCGCCGCACGCCCGTGCACGCATATGCGCGAGAATGACCGGGTGACCTCAGCGACCCGACGGCCCGGGACCCCGGCCTCCACTCTCCCGCCCCGCCTGATCGCCACGGATCTCGACGGCACCCTGCTGCGCGACGACAAGTCGGTCTCGCCGCGTACGGTCGCCGCCCTGGCCGCCGCCGAGCAGGCCGGCATCGAGGTCTTCTTCGTGACCGGCCGTCCGGCCCGCTGGATGGACGTCGTCAGCGACCACGTCCACGGGCACGGCCTCGCGATCTGCGGCAACGGCGCCGCCGTGGTCGACCTGCACGGCGGCCCCGGCGCCCACCGCTTCGTCAAGATCCGGGAACTCGCGCGGGAGAACGCGCTCGACGCCGTACGGCTGCTCCGCGACGCCGCGCCCGGCACCGTGGTCGCCGTCGAGCAGACGTACGGCTTCCACCAGGAGCCCGACTACCCGAAGATGCACATGGAGGCGCCCGACACCCTCGCCCCCGCCGAGGAACTCCTCGCGCCGGACGGACCGGGCGCGGGTGAGCCGGTGCTCAAGATCCTTGCGTACCACCACGAGATCGCCCCGGACGACTTCCTGATGACCGCCCGCCTGGCCATCGGCGACCGCGCCAACGTCACCCGCTCCAGCCCCAGCGCACTCCTGGAGATCAGCGGACCCGGCGTGTCCAAGGCCAGCACGCTGGCGCTGTGCTGCGCCGAGCGCGGCATCTCGCACGAGGAGGTCGTCGCCTTCGGGGACATGCCGAACGACGTCGAGATGCTCAGCTGGGCCGGCCGTTCCTACGCGATGGGCAACGCCCACCCCGACGTGATCGCCGCGGCCTCCGGACGCACGGTCGCCAACAACGAGGACGGGGTCGCGGTCGTCATCGAGCGGATCCTCGCCGAACACGGATAGCCGCGGCTCCGGGCGGGCCGGGCCGGCCGGCGAGCGGCCTGTGAGCCGGGTTCCCGGGCGACCGGCCTGTGAGCGGGTTTCCGGGCGGTCGACCGGGGACGCGGGTTTCCCGGGCGGTCGGCCGGGGACGGCGGCGGCCCGCTCGCTCGTGCCGCTCAGCGGCGCGCGTTCACGTCCGGCCGTTCACAGGGTCACCCCGCGCTCCGCCATCCACTCCCGCGGATCGACGCCGGAACCGAGCTGAGGCGTCAGCCGCACCTCGAAGTGGAGGTGCGGCCCCGTCGAGTTGCCGGTCGTGCCCGACTGCCCGATCCACTGCCCCGCGGTCACCCGGTCGCCCTGGTCCACGGTGACGGCGGCGAGGTGGGCGTACTGCGTGTAGTAGCCGCCCGGGTGCCGCACGACGACCTCGATGCCGAACGCGCCGCCGCACGACACCTTCACCACGCGCCCCTCGCCGGCCGAACGCACCGGTGTGCCGATGTCCACCGCGAAGTCCTGCCCCGTGTGCCGGCTCGCCCAGCGGTCGCCGCCGCTGCCGAACCCCGCGGAGAGCCGGTACGTCTCCACGGGCGCGACCCACGGCTGCGTGTAGCCCGTCGGCGGCTGGTCGAGACGCACCGCTCCACGGCACGCGCCGGCCGCGACCGAGGCGTCGGCCTGCCCCTGAAGCGTCCACTGGGCCTCCTCCAGCCGCTGCTCGACACCGCGCTTGATCCCGGCGAGCTCCCCCTTGCGCCGCTCCAGCGCCTGCCAGGCCGACGCCGCCTTCGCCTCGTCCGCGGCGAGCCGCGCCTCGGCCCGGCGGCTCTTGCTGATCGTGTTGTCGACCGCCAGGTCCGCCTGCCAGATGGCGTGCTGACCACGCATCAGCTCCTCGGGACTGTCCGCGAGCAGGAGCCGCACGGCGTGCGGCACTCCTCCTCCGGTGCGGTACTGGGCGCGGGCGATCCGGCCCAGCTCCCCGTGCAGGGCGGCGATGTCCCCCCGCTCCCGTTCCAGGAGCCGCTCCAGCCGCTGCGCCCTGGCCCGCTGGACCTCGGCCGCCCGGCGCCCCGCCTCGTACCGCTGCGTCGCCAGGGAGGCCTCCTCGTACAGGCGCACCACCTCGGCACTGGCCCCGGACTCCGGCCCGGCGGCGTCGGCGACACCGTCGGCGTCGCCCGCCGCCGTCGTGGGCCGGACGGCCAGGACGGCCAGCGCGCACAGCAGCACGGGCAGGATCAGCGGGTGGCGTCGGGAGAGGCGCATGACACGGATCGTGTCGCGGGGACGCCCGGCGGGCCTGTTCAAGGGGTGCACCCGGGGGACCGGCGGTCACGGATGGAGCATCGCGCTCGGCCGAACAGGGCACGCCCACCCATGACTTCGGCGGGTCGCCCGACCCGGCCGCCCGCAGCGTGCGTGCGCCCGCGGACGGTTCAGTAGGGCGCCTCCCACACCACCGACGCGCCACCGCCGTTCTCGCCGATCCCCGGGCCGTACCAACTGTCCCCGCCCAGCGACTCCGCCCGTCGTTTCAGGTTCTTCAGCCCGCTGCGGCGGCCGCCCTGCGGGATGCCGACACCGTCGTCCGCGACGGTCAGCCTGACGCCGGCCCGTCCGTCCGGCATCTGCACGGTCGCGTCGACGGTGACGTCGATACGGGAGGCCGCCGCGTGCCGGAACGCGTTGGACAGTGCCTCGCGGAGCGCCGCGATGAGGTTCTTGGCCGTGAGTTCGCCGACGACCGTGTCGACGGGGCCGGCGAAGTGGTGCGAGGGCTTGAAGCCGAGGGGGACGGCCGCCATGTTGCTCTCGCGCAGCACACGGGTCCGCAGACCGGCCGGGACGTCGGCCGGGCCCTGCTGGAGCGCGAAGATGGCCGTGCGGATCTCCTGGATGGTGACGTCCAGTTCGTCGACCGCCTTGCCGACGCCCTTGCGCACCTCGGGCACCAGCGTTCCGCGCTGGGCGCTCTCCAGCATCATGCCGGTGGCGAAGAGCCGCTGGATGACGAGGTCGTGCAGGTCGCGGGCGATCCGGTCACGGTCCTCGTAGACCGCGAGCCGCTCCCTGTCGCGCTGGGCCTCGGCCATCATGAGCGCGAGGGCGGCCTGCGAGGCGAACTGCGTCGCCAGCGTGCGCTCGGCGCCGGAGAACTGCCGCGCCCCCGTGCCCCGGGCCATCAGGAGCGTTCCCAGGACGCGGCCGTCGCTCTGGAGCGGGAGGATCATGGTCGGCCCGTAGCCGCGGGTGAGTTCGGCGTCCAGACGCGGGTCGTCGGCGGCGTCCTCCACGAACACGTCGTGTCCCGCGAGGAGTTGGCTCACGACCTCGCTCTCCGGCGGGACGACCAGGCCCAGGGCCCTCGACGGATGCTCGGACGCCACGGCGACGATCTCCAGACCGCCCGCGGAGGCGGGCAGCAGCACGAGAGCGGCCGCCGCGCCCGAGAGGCGGCGGGCCTGTTCCGCGACGACCTGGAGCGCCTCGTCGGCGTCCCCTCCGGAGAGCAGGGCGGTCGTGACGGCCACGGAACCGTCGATCCAGCGCTCGCGCTGCTTGGCCGCCTCGTAGAGGTGCGCGTTGCGCACCGCGATGCCGGCCTCGCGGGCCAGTACGCGCACCATGTCGAGGTCGTGGTCGTCGAACGGGCCGCCGCTGCGCTTGTCCGCCAGGTAGAGATTGCCGAAGATCTCCCCGTCCACGTGGATGGGGACGCCCAGGAAGCTGCGCATCGGCGGATGGTCCTCGGTGAGCCCGAAGGACTGAGGGTCCGCGTTCAGGTCCGCGAGCCGCAGGGGTTCGGACTCCCGGATCAGTGCCCCGAGCAGCCCCTTCCGGCCGCCGGGCAGGCGCCCGATCAGCCGGGACGCCTCTCCGCCGACACCCTGGTACACGAATTCGGCGAGGCCGTCGCCGTCCTCCGCCACGACCCCGATGGCCGCGTAACTGGCGTCCGCCAGCTCGGCCGCGGTCTCGCAGATCCGCTCCAGCGTGGCGTGCAGTTCCAGCCCGCTCCCCACCGACCGCATCGCCTCCATCAACTGCGGCAGGTCCTCGGGATGAGGGCCGGCTCCGGGAGCCGGTGCTTCTGACATGACCCGAGCCTAGTTAGTACCTTTTGTAATAGGAAGCCGGATTGGTTCGGTTCTCTTCCGTGGGTGCCGCGTGCCCGCGTACGGTCGCGTGCGGCCCCCACGACACGACGCCGCCCGACGCGGCCGACTTCCGGTGGACAGCACGGCTTCCGGGGGAGGACCGCACGGTCTCCGGGCCGCCGGACGGCCTTCGCGCGCCGGACGGCCGCCTCGGACCCGGCAACTCCCCTCAGGCCGCATACCTGCGCCGCACCCTGCCGCCGGACGCCCGGGCCATCTGCGGGGCACCCCGCAGATGGCCCGGCACGCACCACCGGGCCGCGGTGCCGGAGCCCTCTGCCGAGCCCCGGTGGCGGCCGTTCAGCGCACGGCGGCCAGGGCCTCCGTCCGGGCCTCCCGCTCGGACATCTCCCGCAGCGGGCCCTCCTCGTCGACCAGAGCCGCGTGGGGCCCCCGCTGCACGACCCGTCCGCCGGCCAGCACGACCACCTCGTCCACCGCGTCCAGCCCCGCCAGCCGGTGCGTGATCAGCAACGTCGTACGGCCTCGCGTCGCGGCCAGCAGATCGGCGGTGAGAGCGTCGGCGGTCGCCAGGTCCAGATGCTCCGCGGGCTCGTCGAGCACCAGCACGGGGAAGTCGGCCAGCAGCGCGCGGGCCAGCGCGAGCCGCTGCCGCTGCCCGCCCGACAGCCGGGCCCCGTGCTCCCCGATCATGGTGTCGAGCCCGTCGGGCAGGCCGTCCGCCCACTCCAGGAGCCGCACCCGCCCGAGCACGTCCCGCAACGCGTCGTCGGTCGCGTCCTTGCGCGCGAGCAGCAGGTTCTCCCGCACCGAGCTGTCGAAGAGGTGCGCGTCCTGCGCGCACAGCCCGACCAGTCGCCGCACGTCGTCGCCGCCCATGCCGTACGCGTCGGTTCCGCCGAGCGTGTACGTCCCCGAACCCGGGTCCAGGAACCGCAGCAGCACCTGCGCGAGGGTGGTCTTGCCGGAGCCCGACGGCCCCACGACGGCGATGCGGCGCCCGCGGTCGAGCGTCAGGTCCACTCCGGTGAGCGCGTCGCGCTCCTGCCCCGCGTGCCGGGCGGTGAGCCCGCTCACCACGACGGGGAAGGGCGACCCGGGCGCCGCCGCCGGGCGCTCGGGCTCCCGCACGGGCTCGGGCGCGTCGAGAACCTCGTACACGCGTTCCGCGCTCCTGCGCACCCGCTGCCGGTACTGGACGGCGAGCGGCAGGCCGAGAACGGCCTCGAACGCCGCGAGCGGGGTGAGGACGACGACGGCCATCGCCACACCGCTCAGTCGCCCGTCCAGGACCGCCTGGACCCCCACGAGCGCGGTGGCCGCCACGGTGAGTCCGGAGACGAGCGCCGTGAGCCCGTCGCCCAGCGCGGTGGCGGTGGCCGCACGCGAGGCGATCCGGGTCAGCTCGGCGTCGGCCCGCCGCGCCTCGGCGGCGCGTGCGGGCAGGGCTCCGGCGACGGTCAGCTCGGCGGTACCGGTGAGGAGGTCGGCCACCCCGGTCGCGAGCACACCGCGGGCGGGCGCCAGCCTGCGCTCCGCACGGCGGGCGACCGCTCCGGTCACCAGCGGGACCCCCACGCCGGCGGTCAGCAGTCCGGCGGCGAGGACGGCTCCCGCCTCGGGCAGCAGCCAGGCCGTGAACCCGACGGACCCGGCCGACACCACGGCGGCGGCCGCGGCGGGCAGCAGCCAGCGCAGCCAGTAGTCCTGCAGGGCGTCGACGTCGGCGACGAGCCGTGAGAGGAGGTCGCCGCGCCGCGTGTCGCGCAGCCCGGCGGGCGCGAGCCGTTCGAGCCGCCGGTACACGGCGACCCTGGTGTCCGCGAGCATCCGCAGCACGGCGTCGTGCGACACCAGTCGCTCGGCGTACCGGAAGACGGCCCGGCCGATCCCGAACGCACGGGTGGCCGTGACCGCGACCATCAGGTAGAGCACGGGCGGCTGCTGGGAGGCCCTGGAGATCAGCCAGCCGGAGGTGGCCATCAGCCCCACGGCACTGCCGAGCGCGAGGCTGCCCAGCAGGAGCGCCAGCGCGAGCCGTCCCCTGCGGGGCCCGGCCATGGCGCGCACGCGTGCGAGGCCGTCTCGGTGGCCGCCCTCGGCCGCGGGCACCGCTCCCTCGGCGGCGACGGTCTCCGCCGCCACCGGATCGGCGCGGCGCGTCACCGTAGCGCCGCTGACGGAGGTGTCCACGCCGGCGGACTCCGTCTGCTCCAGCCGCACGACCCGGTCCGCGACGTCCAGCAGGGCGGGCCGGTGGACGACGAGGAGCACGGTCCGCCCGACCGCGAGACGGCGGACCGCCTCGACGATCTCGGCCTCGGTCGCCCCGTCCAGCGAAGCGGTCGGCTCGTCCAGGAGCAGGATCGGCCGGTCCGCCAGGAACGCCCTCGCCAGTGCCAGCCGCTGACGCTGCCCGGCGGACAGCCCGGCTCCGCCCTCACCGAGGACCGTCCGCGACCCGTCCGGGAGTGCGTCCACGAAATCCAGGGCCCCGGCCTCGCGCAGGGCGTCACGCACCTCGGCGTCGTCGGCCCCCGGCCGCGCGAGCCGTACGTTGTCGGCAACGGACCCGGCGTAGAGGTGCGGACGCTGCGGCACCCAGGCGATGCGGGAGCGCCACTCCTCGATGTCCACCTCGGCGAGATCGGCTCCCCCGGCGCTCACCCGGCCCGAGGTGGGCTCCACGAAACCCAGCAGCACACTCAGCAGCGTCGACTTGCCCACCCCGCTGGGGCCGACGAGGGCCACCGTCTCCCCGGGCTCGACGGTCAGCGACACCTCCGTGACCGCGTCGGAGGACCGACCCGGGTAGCGCACCGTCACGCCGTCCAGGCGCATCCCCGCGGACCGCGGAGCGGTGGCCGCTCCGGGGGTCCGGACAGGCGTCTCCAGGACGGCGAAGATCTCCTCGGCGGCCGACAGCCCTTCCGCCGCCGCGTGGTACTGCGCTCCCACCTGACGCAGCGGCAGGTACGCCTCGGGGGCGAGGATCAGCACGACCAGGCCGTCGTACAAGGACATCTCGCCGTGGACGAGCCGCATGCCGATCGTCACCGCGACCAGGGCGACCGAGATCGTGGCGAGCAGTTCCAGGGCGAACGACGAGATGAAGGCGATCCGCAGGGTTCGCATCGTCGCCTGCCGGTACTCACCGGTGATCCGCCGGATCGACTCGGCCTGCGCCTTGGCCCGCCCGAAGACCTTCAGGGTGGGGAGGCCGGCGACCACGTCCAGGAAGTGCCCCGAGAGCCGTGACAGCAGCGTCCACTGACGGTCCATCTGGGACTGGGTGACCCAGCCGATGAGCATCATGAACACGGGGATGAGCGGCAGGGTGCCGACGATGATCGCCGCGGACACCCAGTCCTCGGTGACGATCCGGGCCAGTACCGCCACGGGTACGACCACCGCGAGCCCCAACTGCGGCAGATAGCGCGAGAAGTAGTCGTCGAGCGCGTCGACCCCCCGGGTTGCCAGCGCGACGAGCGAGCCGGTGCGCTGCCCGCTCAGCCACCCCGGACCGAGAGCGGCGGCGCGCTCCAGGAGCCGCCCCCGCAGCTCCGACTTGACCGCCGCGCTCGCCCGGTGCGCGGCGAGTTCCGTGAGCCAGGAGACAAGAGCTCGGCCCAGCGCGACGGCCGCCAACAGCAGCAGCGGGGTGCGGAGTTCCGCTACCGCCAACCCCTGCTCGAAGGCGCCGACCACAACTTCGGAGATGAGCATCGCCTGGGCGATGACCAGCACCGCCCCCACGACACCCAGGCCCACCACGGCCATCAGGAAGAAGCGGGTGGCCCGTGCGTATCGCAGCAGTCGCGGGTCAATCGGTTTCACGTGAAACACACCCTTGGGTCGAACAGGGGTGTTTCACGTGAAACACCCACCTCTTCACATCGGGGCTGTTTCACGTGAAACAGCCCCTTGGATTCATCGGTGTCAGTGCACGGACTCGGCGATGTGATGCGTACCGATCCGCTTGCGGAACACCCAGTACGTCCAGCTCTGGTAGAGCAGCACCACCGGCGTGGCGATCGCCGCGCACCAGGTCATGATCTTCAGGGTGTAGGGGCTCGACGAGGCGTTGGTGACGGTCAAGCTCCACTCCTCGTTGAGCGAGGACGGCATCACGTTCGGGAAGAGCGTCAGGAAGAGCATCGCGACGGCGGCCACGATCGTCACTCCGGACAGGGCGAACGCCCAGCCCTCGCGCCCCATCTGGTTCGCCCCGATGGCCGCGACCAGCGCCACCACCGCCACGACCAGCGCCACCAGGCTCTGCCCGTTACCGTTCTCCACCTGCGTCCAGAGGAGGAAGATCAGCGCGAGCACGGCCGTCGTCAGGCCGAGCCACAGCGCCATCGCCCGCGCCCTCTCCCTGATGTCGCCGAGGGTCTTGAGAGCCGCGAACACCGCTCCGTGGAAGGTGAACAGCGTCAACGTGACCAGACCGCCCAGAACGGCGTACGGGTTGAGCAGGTCCCAGAGGTTGCCCACGTACTCCATGTCCTGATCGATCTTCACGCCCCGCACGATGTTGCCGAAGGCCACGCCCCACAGGAACGCGGGCAGCAGCGAGGTCCAGAAGATCGCGGTCTCCCAGTTGCGCTGCCACTGCTCCTCCGGGCGCTTGGCCCGGTACTCGAACGCGACTCCGCGCACGATCAGGCAGACCAGGATCAGCAGCAGCGGCAGGTAGAAGCCGGAGAACAGCGTGGCGTACCACTCGGGGAAGGCAGCGAAGGTCGCGCCGCCGGCCGTGAGCAGCCACACCTCGTTGCCGTCCCAGACGGGCCCGATGGTGTTGATCAGTACCCGCTTCTCGGCCCGGTCCCGGGCGAGCAGCTTCGTGAGGACACCGATTCCGAAGTCGAAGCCCTCCAGGAAGAAGTAGCCGATCCACAGGACGGCGATGAGAACGAACCAGACGTCGTGAAGTTCCATGACTCAGCGGCTCCCTCGGCCTAGTAGGAGAAGGCCATCGGCTTGTCGGCGTCACGAGGGTCGCCGCCGATCTTCGTGGGCGGGTTGAGGTCGGCCTCGGTCAGCTCGGGCGGTCCGGCCTTGATGTACTTCGCGAGCAGCTTGACCTCGATGACGGCGAGAACCGCGTAGAGCGCCGTGAAGACGATCATCGAGGCGAGCACCTCACCCTGCGACACACCGGGGGAGACCGCGTCGCGCGTCTGCAGCACGCCGTAGACGACCCACGGCTGGCGGCCCATCTCGGTGAAGATCCAACCCCAGGAGTTGGCGATCAGCGGGAAGCCCAGCGTCAGGAACGCGATCCGCCAGTACCACTTGGACAGTGACGGGCCGAGGGGCTTGCGGCGGAACAGGACCACGTTCGGCACCTCGTCCTCACCCACCCGCAGATGCTGCGGCAGCAGGAACTTCTTCCTGGTGAGCCACAGTCCGACGACGCCGATGGCGAGCGACGTCATGCCGAAGCCGATCATCCAGCGGAAGCCCCAGTAGGCGACGGGGATGTTGGGCCGGTAGTCGCCCGGACCGAAGCGCTCCTGCTCGGCCTTGTTGACGTCGTTGATGCCGGGCACGTACGAGGTGAAGTCGTCGTTGGCCAGGAAGGACAGCAGACCCGGGATCTCTATGGCGACCTTGTTGTGGCCGGCGTCGACGTCGCCGTAGGCGAAGATCGAGAAGGGCGCGGGCGCCTCGCCGTCCCACAGCGCCTCGGCGGCGGCCATCTTCATCGGCTGCTGCTTGAACATGACCTTGCCGAGGGTGTCACCGCTGATGGCGGTGAGCAGACCGCCGACGATGAGCGTGACCAGCCCCAGGCGCAGCGAGGTCTTCATGACCGGGATGTGCCGCTTGCGCGCCAGGTGGAAGGCCGCGATGCCCGCCATGAAGGCGCCGCCCGTCAGGAAGGCGGCCGAGAGGGTGTGGAAGCCCTGGGCGACCGCCGTGTTCTGACTCAGGACCTGCCAGAAGTCGGTGAGCTCGGCCCGGCCGCGCTCCTCGTTGATCCGGTAGCCGACCGGGTGCTGCATCCATGAGTTGGCCGCGAGGATGAAGTAGGCCGAGAGGATCGTGCCGACCGAGACCATCCAGATGCAGGCGAGATGGATCTTCTTCGGCAGCTTGTCCCAGCCGAAGATCCACAGGCCGATGAAGGTGGACTCGAAGAAGAAGGCGATCAGCGCCTCGAAGGCCAGCGGAGCACCGAAGATGTCACCGACGAAGCGCGAGTAGTCCGACCAGTTCATGCCGAACTGGAACTCCTGCACGATCCCCGTGACCACGCCCATCGCGATATTGATCAGGAAGAGCTTGCCCCAGAACTTCGTCGCCCTGAGGTACTTCTCGTTCTCCGTCCTCACCCAGGCGGTCTGCAGCCCCGCGGTGAGCGCGGCGAGCGAGATCGTGAGCGGGACGAAGAGGAAGTGGTAGACGGTGGTGATACCGAACTGCCATCGCGCCAGCGTCTCTGGCGCCAAAGCCAATTCCACGTCGTCAGTCTCCTTACATCGCTGTGGTGACAGCGGCAGTTTGCCCCGCTCGGAACAAGACATCACGGGACCAACCGGGACACGCTTGTGAACGCGTTCACATTCACAAGCAATTATGACGCATGGCCGTTCGACTGATGACGGGTGGGGGGTCCCTAATGCGGGACGCCCCGGCCCTCGGGCACGAGAGGCCCAGGCCGGGGCGGGTCACGGCGAATCCGGGGTGCTCCACATCACGTGCGGCCCCGTCACCGGGTGGGCCCGCGGGGGCCGAAGAGCCACCCGGGACGGGCGGGACGGGCGGTTCGACGGCCCCGGACGGACAGCTCCCCTGTACGCCCGGCCCGCACCCCGCCGGTGCGACCGCGCCCGCCCCGCCGCCGCGTCCCCGAGTGCTCCCGGCACAGCGCGCCGAGCATTCGGCACCGGGTGGGCGGCCCCGGGCGGGCCCCGGGCGGACTCCGGGTGGGCGCCACTGCCCCGGTCCCGGGCGGGCGCGCCCCGGGCGAACGGGCTCCGCACGCTCGTCCGGGGCCCGGTGGCGAGCCCTCCTCGCCGCCGACTCGGCTACGCCTCCTTGCGGAAGCCCTCCGTCACCTTCAGGAAGATGTCGTTCGCCTCGGTCTCGCCCACCGTCACGCGGACGCCCTCGCCGGCGAACGGCCGCACGACCACTCCGGCCTGCTCGCACGCGGCGGCGAAGTCGAGGGTGCGCTCGCCGAGCCGCAGCCAGACGAAGTTCGCCTGCGAGTCCGGCACCGTCCAGCCCTGACCGCGCAGGACCGCGAGGACCCGGGCCCGCTCGGACACCAGCGAGCCGACCCGGCCGAGCAGCTCGTCCTCGGCCCGCAGCGAGGCGACCGCCGCGTCCTGCGCGAGCTGGCTCACGCCGAAGGGCACGGCCGTCTTGCGCAGCGCCGCCGCCACCGGCTCGTGGGCGATCGCGAAGCCCACCCGGAGCCCGGCGAGGCCGTACGCCTTGGAGAACGTGCGCAGCACGCAGACGTTCGGCCGGTTCCGGTACAGCTCGACCCCGTCCGGCACCTCGACGTCCCGTACGAACTCCCGGTACGCCTCGTCCAGCACCACGAGGACGTCGCTCGGCACCCGGTCGAGGAACCGCTCGAGCTCGGTCCGGCGCACCGCCGTGCCCGTGGGGTTGTTGGGGTTGCAGACGAAGATCAGCCGCGTACGGTCGGTGATCGCCTCGGCCATCGCGTCGAGGTCGTGCACGTCACCCGGCGTCAGCGGTACGCGCACCGAGGTGGCGCCGCTGATCTGGGTGATGATCGGGTACGCCTCGAAGGACCGCCAGGCGTAGATCACCTCGTCGCCCGGACCCGAGGTCGCCTGCAGGAGCTGCTGGGCGACACCGACCGATCCCGTACCGGTGGCGAGGTGCGAGAGCGGCACCCCGAAGCGGTCCGCCAGCTCGTTCATCAGCCCGGTGCACGCCATGTCCGGGTAGCGGTTGAAGGAGCCGGCCGCCGCGGCCATGCTCTCCGTCACGCCGGGCAGCGGCGGGTACGGGTTCTCGTTGGAGGACAGCTTGTAGGCCACCGGGCCGGCCGCGGCGGGCTTCCCCGGCTTGTACGTGGGGATACCCTCCAGCTCGGCTCGCAGCTTGGGGCTCGTCTCGCTCACCGCAGTCCTCCTCGTGATCATCTCCGGCTCACGAACGCCGCCGGCTTCCAATACTGCTCACCTTAAGAGGATTCGCAGCCGGAGCGTATGGCTCGGGACCCACCGCGCACCCACTCCCGGGCATCACCGCACAAGGCGTACGAAACAGGGGGCGCGCTGCCCATCCGCTTTCGCGCCGGTGGCTCACGCCGTGGCGCGCATCCCTCGTGAAGGTGAGTTGAGACCTCTTCGAAACATGGCCCCTTTGGCAGGCCTTTGCGCACCGACGAGTGACGTACTGCCATTGAAACGGTCAACTCCCTTGATTTCGAAGGCAATTGATTGCGAATGACCATGCAGAAACGTGCCTGTCAACGGGTGCATATGCGTCCGCACTACCCCACCGCATGAGCCCTACTATCGGCTCGCCATGACAGCAGCAGGGAAGCACCAGGTGAGCCGGTCGGAGACCTCACGCCGAGGCAGCCGGCCTGGCCGGGCGGGCATCAGAGACGTGGCCGCGGCCGCCGGGGTCTCCATTACGACGGTGTCCGACGCACTCAACGGCAAGGGGCGGCTCCCGGACGCCACCCGACGCCATGTCCGCGAGGTCGCCGACCGGCTGGGCTATCGCCCCTCGGCCGCGGCCCGAACGCTCCGTACCGGAAAGTCGGGCCTCATCGGCCTGACCGTGACGACCTACGGGGATGAACCTTTCACCTTCACGGAGTTCGCGTACTTCGCGGAGATGGCCAGAGCCGCCACGTCGGCCGCGCTCGCACGGGGCTACGCCCTGGTCATCCTCCCCGCGACCTCGCGCCACGACGTGTGGTCGAACGTGGCACTGGACGGGACGGTCGTCATCGACCCCTCCGACCAGGACCCGGTCGTCAGCGAACTGGTCCGCCAGGGGTTACCGGTGGTCTCCGACGGCCGCCCGGCCGGCTCGCTGCCGGTGACCGCGTGGGTGGACAACGACCACGAGGCCGCGGTGCTCGGCATCCTCGACCACCTGGCCGACGCCGGCGCCCGCAGAATCGGTCTGCTGACGGGGACGACCACCGACACGTACACCCGCCTCTCCACGACCGCCTATCTGCGGTGGTGCGAGCGCGTGGGCCAGGATCCGGTGTACGAGGCCTATCCCGCGCACGATCCGTGCGCGGGCGCCGTGGCCGCCGACCGACTGCTCGCCCGGCCCGACCGGCCCGACGCCGTGTACGGACTCTTCGACCCCAACGGCACCGACCTGCTCGCCGCGGCCCGCCGCTACGGCCTGCGCGTACCGGAGGACCTGCTCCTCGTGTGCTGCAGCGAGTCCACCGTCTACGCCACCACCGAGCCGCCCATCACCACGCTCTCACTGAAACCGCGCCGGATCGGCACGGCCGTGGTCCAGCTCCTCATCGACGCGATCGAGGGGGTCGAATCGGACCAACCGGTCGAGCAGGTGATACCGACCGAGCTGATGGTGCGTACCTCGTCCGAGCGACGGTCGCCGCGGACGACCGTCAGTCCGCCCAGGTCGCCGGAGGAGGGGTGACCCCCAGCGGGGAAAGCCCCTCCCAATTCGGGAGAAAACCACGGTGAACTGGGGTTCTGCTTCGATTCACCACCCCTGGGTCATCACATGGCGCGATCCGCATTCCTATGATGGGCGGACGACACCGCGGGCCGCTGCGACCAGGCAGTCCGACGCGGTGCAGATGCGGCGCGATGGTGGTGGAGGGGTCGATGACTCAGGGGGCCGGTCAGGGACCCGCGGTGCGGACGCCGACGGTGCGCGACTTCCGCGTGCCGGCGTACGTGCACGAGGCCGGTCCGTACGCGCAGTCCGCCGGCCCGTACCCGCACCCTGACGAGGTGTACGACCAGACCGCCGATCCGTACCCCGAGGCCCCCGCGCCGTACGCGGACGTCCCCGGGGCACGCGCCGAGGCGCCCGCGCCCCACGCCGTGCCCGGCTCCCACCCGGGCCGGGCGGACGTCGGCGAGGGCGCCGGGCCCGCCGCCGAGCCGGTGGGCTACACCCCGACGCAGCGCGATCTGCCCGTCATCAACCGCGGCGACACACTCCAGGTGAGCGTCGACCCCGAAGCCGGACAGGTGCCGCAGGCGGCCGACGGCCCGGGCGCGCTGTACGTCGTCGGCGACGTGCACGGCTATCTCGACGAGCTGGTCGCCGCACTGCGCGAGAAGGGCCTCATCGACATCGACGGCGGCTGGGCCGCCGGGACGTCGCGGCTCTGGTTCCTCGGCGACTTCACCGACCGCGGGCCCGACGGCATCGGCGTCATCGACCTCGTGATGCGGCTGTCCGCGGAGGCCGCGGCGGCCGGCGGCTACTGCAAGGCCCTGATGGGCAACCACGAGCTGCTGCTGCTCGGCGCCAAGCGGTTCGGCGACACCCCCGTCAACTCCGGCGCGGGAACGGCCACCTTCCAGGCGGCCTGGCTGCTCAACGGCGGCCAGAAGACCGACATGGACCGCCTCCAGGACCACCACCTCCAGTGGATGGCCCGCCTGGACGCCATGGAGGTGGCGGACGGACACCTTCTGGTGCACTCCGACACCACCGCGTACCTCGACTACGGCGACTCCATCGAGGCGGTCAACGACACGGTCCGCGAGGCGCTCACCCGGAACGACGCGGACGAGGTCTGGGACCTCTTCCGCAAGTTCACCCGGCGGTTCGCGTTCCGCGACGACGGCGGCGCGCAGGCCGTGCGCTCCCTCCTCGACACCTACGGCGGCTCGCGCATCGTCCATGGCCACAGCCCGATTCCGTACCTCCTGGGCGAGGGCGGGCCGGAGGAGGGCGCGGACCCCTCGGCACACGTGGTCGCCGGACCGCACGTCTACGCCGACGGCCTCGCCATCGCGATGGACGGCGGCGTGACCATGGCCGGAAAGCTGTTGGTCCAGCAACTTCCGCTGGACGACTGAGCGTTCACCGGAGCGGCACTCTCCGGCGCAGGACCGCCGCGGGGTGGGGGCAATTTCTGGAAACCCCCTGTCACCGTGTGCCTTCGCCGCTCTACCATCGGCTTATCCGTAGCAGGCTCCCCTCCGTTTCTGCCCGACGGCTCGTCAGCATGCCGAGCCCCAAGCCCTACGGAGCATCGGGGGATGCACATGAACAGCGTTCCGCAGCACCTGCCGAGTGAGGACCGCCAAGAGTACGAGCGGATCCTCGATGAGGCGCTGCGCTCCGCACCACACCGTCCGGAACTCGCCGCTGTGGGTCAGCGGCTCAACCCCGAGCAGCTGCGCACGATGGCGCTCAACGCCACCGCACTCATCACGGCGGCCGCGGCGACCGAGTACCAGCACTATGTGAAGGTCCGCGAGGAACTGCGCCGGCCGGCGCCGTCCACCCCTCCCGTCCGCGAAGGGTCCACCGGCTCCACGGACCAGGGCACGGGCGCCATGGGGCTCGCCACCGCAATGGGAGAGGTCGCCGAGACCGCCGGGGCGGGTGCCGCCGCCGTCGTCGCGGTGCTGGCGCCCGTACTCGCCGGCACCGCCGCGGCGATCTTCCTGCTCGTCGGCTACGTCCTGAAGATGCTCGACCCCGAGCCGGGCATCGCGCAGACCCTCCTCAACACCGGGTGGGTCTTCGGCGCGATCACGGCCGCCACGATCCTGGTGGCCGGGGTCGGCCTCGTCCTCACCGCGCTGCGCGACGGCGCCGGCTCACTGCGGGTCGGCGCGCAGGGCGAACCCAACGAGGAACTCGCCCGCGCCAGGGATGCCTGGCGCGACGCCCTCCTGGAGCGCGGCATCCTGCCGTTCCTCAGGGACGCGCTCGCCAACCCGGCTCCGACCGTCCCCGACAGGTCGAAGCCGTC
Source organism: Streptomyces fructofermentans (assembly GCF_014651055.1). GTDB lineage: Bacteria > Actinomycetota > Actinomycetes > Streptomycetales > Streptomycetaceae > Streptomyces > Streptomyces fructofermentans. The sequence continues at coordinate 63,263 of NZ_BMWD01000021.1, read as the reverse complement.
ACCGCCGGCCGGCCGCATGCCGCACCTCGGCTACAACCGTCCGGGCTTCAGCAGCCCCGACGGCGGACCGGCGGCGGGCCCCCGCCCCAGTTACTCCAGTCCGGACTTCAGCAGCCCGGACTTCGGAGGACCGGAGCACAAGCCGGAGTGAAACCGTCCGGTGCCGGGCCCCGCGGGGGCCGGCAGCCGGGCGGGCGCGGGGCGGGTGCCGGACAGGTGGAGTGCGCGAGAGGCGTACGAGGGCTGCCCGGGCGGTGGGCGGTCACCGCGCTGCGTGCTGCCCTCCGCCGGGAGCGCCGCGCGCTTCTCCTAGAGGCGACGCACCAGTTGCGCGACCGCCCTCTCGACCGGTGTCCGGCTGAAGACGTGCACCAGGGCGAGGTGGAAGAGGGCGGGAGCGAGGGGCGCCCACCGGTGGCGCCGGTCGGGCCGCAGCAGGTACTTGACCACGGCCGCGGGGCGGAAGGGCACGTAGTCGATGGTCTGGTGCTCCCACCGGTCCGCGACCCCTCTGCTCATCCGGGTCCGCAGGTCCTCACGGGTCAGGTCCTTCAGCCTGGCGTAGTAGTGCGCGCTCCAGTGGCGCTTGTCGACGTCCAGCACGAAGGCGAGCAGTTCGAGCGCGTACTCGTGGGGCTCCAGGGACAGCTCCTCCCGCATGCCGCGCCGGGCGACGGCGTGCAGGTCGGGAGCGCTTCTGCCGGAGGAGTCGATGTGCCGTGACATGCCCTCGTTGACCGAGGAGTTCCAGACACCCGGCGCCATCCTGACCTGGTTGCTGCGCCGGCTGACGACCAGCATGTCGTCGGCGGTCACCACGGCGACGTTCACGGCGAAGCTGCACTGCAGGAAGGCCGGAGCCTTCAGCGGGTCGTCCGGGTCGAGGTACCGGGACCGTGGGCTCGAACCGTCGGGGAGGCGGCGGTCGAGCTGCTGGGCGGCCAGAAAGGTGTAGTAGTCGGTGGGCCGCAGGCGCAGACGCACCTCCGGCTGCTCGTCGAGCGCGGTCCGGGAGACGTCCAGCGACTCGACCGCGTAGCGGGGACCGTTCCACAGCGGCGCCCGGCCCTCGGCCCGCAGGTGCTCGCTCTGCTCCGCTATCTCGGCACGCCACCCGGCCATGTCCGGCGGAAGTTCGACCGGCTCGTCGAGCACCTGGATGTAGACGGAGTCCCCGGCGATGGCGGTCTCCCCGTCGCCTTCGACGATCAGGGCCGAGGTGTGGAGGGGGCCGAGCGAGAAGGTGCTCCACACGGGGCTCGACTCCTCGCGCCGCCGCAGTCCGCGCACCGCGCGCGCCGACCGGGTGCGCAACCGGTACCAGCCGTTCTGCAGCGGCTGCTGGAACAGCACGGCGAACAGCATGCCGATGACGGCGCCCACCACTCCGTTGGCAACATCGATCCCGCCCATGCCCGGCAGCGTAGGGACGCCGACCGCGGCACGGGTGATCTTGGCGCTTCCGTTACAGCACGGCCGCGGGGCGGACCGGTCCCCCTCGACGGCTGCCGGGAGCCCGACCGGGTGGCCGCCTAGAGGATGCCCGCCTGGCGCGCTGCGGTGATCCAGCTCGGGAACTCCGACAGGAGCCGGTCGTACAGCTCCTGGTCCGGAACGGTACTGATGTCGTCGACGGCGAAGAAGCCCACGTTGTCCACGCGTCGGCCGGGCAGGGTGTCGAAGCGCTGCAGCACCCCGTAGTCGGCCCGCCCCAGCCCCACGAACTGCCAGAAGATGGGTTCCTCGACGGCTTCGCGGAGTTCCTTCTCGATCGCCGCGTTCCGGTAGACGCCCCCGTCGGAGAAGAACAGCACCAGTGTCGGTGCGGCAGCCGGGTTGTTCCGTACGTATGTACGGACTTCGTCGATCGCCTTCTGCTCCTCGTTCTGGATGCCGACCGCCCGCATGTCCACCTGGCCGGGCTCCAGGCCCCTGACGGGCTTCTTGCGGCGGAACAGGGTCATCTGACCCACCCTGACGTGCAGCCGCAGCCACTCGGGAAGCCCGCCGATGCGCAGATCGGGCAGTCGTGCCGGGTTCGAGGCGAACGTCCACGCCTGCATCTCACCGTCGTCGTCGAGCTGCGCGGCCACCGCGGCCATCCGCTCGACCACATCGGCCACGACGCCCTTGGAGTAGAGGAACGACATGGAGCCCGAGGCGTCCAGTACGAGGATCACGCGCGCGGTGAGCCCGGTGGCGCCGTGCTTGCGCAGGCTGACGGCCACCTGCTCCTTGCGCAGGGAAAGCCGTTTGCGCATGTCGACGGGCAGCCTCTCCTCGTCCTTGTCGAGGCGCGGGCGGGAGGGCGCGGCGGCCGGAACCGGCGGAGCGGGGAACGGTGGAGCGGGGACGGGCGGTACGGGTCCCTGCGGGGCCGGAGCCGGAGGTGTCGGCGAGGTAGGTGCCGCCACAGGGGGTGCGGCGAGGGGCCGTGCCGGGGCGGGACCCGTGGCGGGGGCCGAGGCAGGGCCCGCGGAGCCCTGCCCGGCCGCGGCGGCGCCGTCGGGAGTCTCCTCGTCGACGGTGATGCCGAAGTCGGTCGCCAGCCCGGCCAGCCCCGAGGCGTACCCCTGGCCGACCGCGCGGAACTTCCACTGCCCCGAACGCCGGTACAGCTCGCCGCCGATGAACGCGGTCTCCGGACCGGCCTCCATCACGAACCGTGCGAGCTCGGCCCGTGTCCCGGCGTCCAGCAGCCGCAGCGTCAGCCCCGGCACCTGGCCGAAGACCCCGCCGTCGGCCGACGCGCACAGCACGACCCGCTCGACGGCCGGCTCCAGCGCCTGGAGGTCCACCTCGACCGTGTCGGTGAGAACGCCCCCGGCACCCTCCTTGCCCCGGTGGTTCACCGCGCTCGACGCGTGGTGCGGCTGGTTGTAGAAGACGAAGTCACCGTCGTCCCGCACCCGTCCCGCCTCCGTCAGCAGCAGAGCCGAGGCATCGACGTCCGGCACGCCGGGACCCGCGGACCAGGTCAGCTCGACGCTGACGGCGCGGGAGTCGACGGGAAGATTGGCACCCTTGCTCAGTGCTCTCGCTGTCATGGGTCCAGTCTGCCCGCAGGAGCGGCCGCGGGGCTGCCCCGTGGCGGCACCGGATCCGCGACGCCCCGGAGCACCCGGGGCGTCGCCCACCGGCTGTCAGTCCGCGAGCGGCAGGTACACCCGGTTCCCGCTCGCCGCGAACTCCTTCGACTTCTGGGCCATGCCCTCCTCGATCTCCGACTGGGATCCCCCGTGCTCGCGGCGGATGTCGTGGGAGATCTTCATCGAGCAGAACTTCGGCCCGCACATGGAGCAGAAGTGGGCCGTCTTGGCCGGTTCGGCCGGGAGGGTCTCGTCGTGGAACTCCCGTGCCGTGTCCGGGTCGAGGGCCAGGTTGAACTGGTCCTCCCAACGGAACTCGAAGCGCGCGTCGGACAGCGCGTCGTCCCACTCCTGGGCGCCGGGGTGCCCCTTGGCGAGGTCCGCCGCGTGGGCCGCGATCTTGTAGGTGATGACGCCCGTCTTGACGTCGTCGCGGTTGGGGAGGCCCAGATGCTCCTTGGGCGTGACGTAGCAGAGCATCGCCGTGCCCCACCAGGCGATCATCGCGGCACCGATGCCGGAGGTGATGTGGTCGTAGGCCGGAGCGACGTCCGTCGTCAGCGGGCCGAGCGTATAGAAAGGAGCTTCATCGCAGATCTCCTGCTGAAGGTCGATGTTCTCCTTGATCTTGTGCATCGGGACATGCCCCGGGCCCTCGATCATGGTCTGTACGTTGAAACGCTTGGCGACCCTGTTGAGTTCCCCGAGCGTCTCCAACTCGGCGAACTGCGCACGGTCGTTGGCGTCCGCGATCGACCCCGGCCGCAAACCGTCGCCGAGCGAGTAGGTGACGTCGTAGGCGGCGAGGATCTCGCACAGCTCCTCGAAGTGCTCGTAGAGGAACGACTCCTTGTGGTGTGCCAGACACCACGCCGCCATGATCGAGCCGCCGCGCGAGACGATGCCGGTCTTGCGGTTCGCGGTCAGCGGGACATAGGACAGCCGCACTCCCGCGTGGACGGTCATGTAGTCGACGCCCTGTTCGGCCTGCTCGACGACCGTGTCCTTGTAGACCTCCCAGGTCAGCTCCTCGGCCCGTCCGTCGACCTTCTCCAGTGCCTGGTACAGCGGGACGGTGCCGATGGGGACGGGAGAGTTCCGCAGTACCCATTCACGTGTGGTGTGGATGTTGCGGCCGGTGGACAGGTCCATGACCGTGTCGGCGCCCCAACGGGTCGCCCAGGTCATCTTGTCGACCTCCTCCTCGATGGAGGAGGTGACCGCGGAATTGCCGATGTTGGCGTTGACCTTCACCAGGAACCGCTTGCCGATGATCATCGGCTCGATCTCCGGGTGGTTCACGTTGGCCGGCAGCACGGCCCGGCCCGCCGCGATCTCCTCGCGCACGACCTCGGTCGGCACGTTCTCACGGACGGCCACGTACTCCATCTCGGGCGTGACCTCGCCCCGCCTGGCGTACGCGAGTTGCGTCACGGCCCGCCCGTCACGGCTGCGGCGCGGCAGGCGCGGGCGCCCGGGGAAGACCGCGTCGAGGTTGCGCAGCCCGCCGCGCGGGGAGGTGTGCTTGATCCCGTCGTCCTCGGGGCGGACGGGACGGCCCGCGTACTCCTCGGTGTCGCCGCGAGCGATGATCCAGTTGTCGCGAAGGGGTGCGAGACCCCTGCGCACATCGGTGTCCACGGACGGATCGGTGTACGGGCCGGAGGTGTCGTACAGCGTGACGGACTGCCCGTTGGTGAGGTGCACCTGACGGACCGGCACCCGCAGGTCGGGGCGCGAACCCTCGACATACCCCTTGTGCCAGCCGATGGACCTTCCCGCGTCGCCGTTCCGTGCCGCACCGGAGCCCTCGCGGGCCTCCGGCGGGGTGACCGCCTCCACCGAGTCGGCGGGTGCGAGCGCTCCGTTCGTCTGACTGGAGGCAGGCGTGCGTACGTCCTTGTTGGTCATGAGACCTACTCCCTACGCCGGCATTACCCGGTAACAGGTTCAGCGGTCGACGCAGCGATTTCCCGTCCGGCGATGTTCCACGTGAAACATCGCGGATACGGAGGTCAGCGCCCTCTCAGCCCGGTGCTCCGAGCTCCCGCGTGTGCAAAGGTGGCTCCACGCTAGCGTCACAATGGGCGCGGTGAACAGTGGGCCCCTGCCGTTCTTGCGATGATCGGTCGGTGACCACGATGCAGCAGCCCCCACGTCCACCGTCCGAACCGCCGTACGGACCCGGTGACGACGGCCACGGGCACGGAGGCGGCCACGGGCCGGGTGGCGGAGGCGACGGCCGTTCCGGAGGCGACGGGCCCGGCGGCGGACACGGCCACTCGCACAGCCATGGACCGGCCGCTCCCGTCTCGGTACACCTGCGCAAGGTCATCGCGGCCGTACTGATTCCGTTCGCCGCGGCGGTCGTCGTCGGTCTCGTGGTGCTCTGGCCCGGAGGCGCTCCCGGCCACGAGCGCACCGGTGTCGGCTTCGACCGGCAGACTCAGCAGGCCACCGTGACCAAGGTCGACGAGGTCGACTGCAAGTCCGTGAACGCTTCCGGAGGAACACCGACCGGCGACACCTCCACCGCCGAGGGATCGTCGGCACAGCAACAGGCGACCGGCACCTGCAAGAAGGCGACGGTCCGGGTCGACACAGGCAAGGACAAGGGCCGTACCTTCACGGAGATCATCCAGCCCGACTCGTCACGCCAGTTGAGCCAGGGCCAGGAAGTCGTCGTGGCCTACGCGCCCGACGCCCCCAAGGAACTCCAGTACGCGGTCACCGATGTGAACCGCAAGCTTCCGCTGGTGCTGCTCGCCGGCATCTTCGCCGTCGCCGTCGTCGTCGTGGGCCGGATGCGCGGCGTCATGGCGCTGGTCGCGCTGGTCATCAGCTTCCTCATCCTGACCTTCTTCATCCTGCCCGCGATCCTGCAGGGATCGAACCCGCTGGTCGTGGCGGTGGTCGGGGCGAGCGCCATCATGCTGATCGCCCTCTACATGTGCCACGGGCTGTCGGCCCGCACCTCCGTGGCCGTCGTCGGCACACTGCTCTCCCTGCTGCTGATCGGGCTGCTCGGCTCGTGGTTCATCGACTGGGCGGCGCTGACCGGCAACGTGGACGACAACACCGGTCTGATCCACGGGCTCTATCCGTCCATCGACATGAGTGGCCTGCTGCTCGCGGGCATCATCATCGGTTCGCTCGGTGTCCTCGACGACGTGACGGTGACCCAGACCTCCGCGGTCTGGGAGCTGCACGCAGCCAACCCGACGATGGGCTGGCGGGGGCTGTACCGCGCCGGCATCCGCATCGGCCGCGACCACATCGCGTCCGTCGTGAACACGCTCGTCCTCGCCTACGCGGGCGCCGCCCTGCCGCTGCTGCTGCTCTTCTCGATCGCGCAGAGCGGCGTCGGAACCGTGGCCAACAGCGAGTTGGTCGCCGTCGAGATCGTGCGGACACTCGTCGGCTCGATCGGACTGGTCGCCTCGGTCCCCGTCACCACCGCTCTCGCGGCCCTGGTGGTCTCGGCGGACCGTCCGAACCCGGACGGCCCGGCGGCACGGCAGCCGCAGCCTCAGACGGGGCCCCGGACGCAGTCGCGCGGTGGCGGTGGCCGCCGCCGCAAGCACTGACCTCCCGCGGGACGGGAGCCGTCACCGGGGCCGACACAGGAGAAGCGTTACGCCACCCCCCGCCGGCCACACGCTCAGCCCGCGCTCTGCTCCTCCGCCAGGATGCGGTCCAGCGCCTCGTCGAGATGGGCGTCGAAGTCGGCGAGGGCGCGCTCCTGACCGAGCGGCACCAGTCGGTCCGTACGGTCGAGGAAGGCCAGCAGCGGCGCCGTGCCGCAGCGGAACAGCGCCTGGTCGACGCCGACCTGGAGGCGGATCGTCACGTCGCCGAAGCCCTCGGTGTCCGTGGGCGCGATGCGCACGTCTCCGTCCCCGCACGGCCTGCCGACCCCGTCGATCAGCAGCTCGCGCCCGAAGGCCCAGGTCACCGGAGCGTCCCCGGGCAGGTGGAAGGTCAGACGCACGGCGTACGGATCACAGGTCTCGTAGCGCAGTTCCACGGGAATGCGGAAGGACAGCTCCTCCGAGACGAGGAAGCTCATCATGACCTCTGCCTGTACTACCGACTCGTGCATCGCCTACCCCGTCGTTGCCGTGGACTGGCCGGGAATCAACCCCCTGACACTGCTGGCATCTTGCTGAACGTATACGCCAGATCACAAGGAGTGAGTTTTCAGATGCTGATAGAGAGCGAGAGTGACCCCAACAGCCTGCCGATCTCTGCCTGAAGACGGCGGGCCGAAGGGAGCAATCGGTCCACCTGATGGGACGGCAACGACAAGGCCACAGTGGCTGCCGTGCTGCCGGCGGTGATCGGAACGGCGGCGCAGACGGACCCCAGCGCGTACTCCTGGCGCTCGATCACCGGCTGCATCCGAACGGTGGATTCGAGCCTCCGCAGGAGGGTCCGGTCGTCACGCACCGTGTACGGCGTGAGGGAGCGCACGGGGTAGCGGTCGAGGTGGTTCCGGCGGTCCTCGTCGCCGAGCTGCGACAGCAGACACTGCCCGATCGCATGGGCGTGACCGGTCTCGCGGAAGTCCGCCCACTCCTCGACCGCCGGGTTCGCCGGAGTGTCCGCGACGCACTGGACGTCGATCTCACCGTCCCGGTAGACGGCGTAGTAGACCGGGACACCGATCGAATCGCGCCATCTGCCCAGCGCCTCTGCCACCGTGCTGCGCCGCTTCTCCTGGGCGCCGCTGCTGCTGAGCCGCTCGGCGGCCTCACCGAGGAAGAACAGGCCCTTCTCCCGGCGGAGGTAGCCCTCGTGCGCCAGGGTGCGCAGCAGGTGGTAGGCCGTGGGGAGGGCGAGGCCCGCCTCACGGGCCAACTGCTTGGCCGGCGCGCCGTGCTCGTGCCGGGCGACGGACTCCAGGAGGCGCATCGCGCGCTGCACGGATCCGATGAGTGTCGTGGGGTGCAGCTCGGCCGACGGCACGTGCGTTCGTACGGGTGCGGTGTCAACCGTGGTCAAGGTTCACTCCCGGAGCGCGAGGGGGCCGCCCGTGCGGGGGTGGCACGGGAGGAATCGGGTCGCCGCCCGCGGGGATCGACCCCGCGTCGATTCCGGACTTTAACCCTCTGCCACCGCCCGCATACGCGCTGTGCGGGAAACTTCCCCCTCGCGAGGGAACCACGGCTTCCCGTCGCCGCCGCGGGTGGTCGGCCGGGGGGCCGCCGACGGCCTCGCGCGGTCGCGGGGAATCCTCCGCCGGGGTGCCTCCTCCTCGACAGCCGGCCGGACCCGCCGCTGCCCTTGCCCCGCGTCCCCGGCCCCGCCGGGGCGACTACCAGTCGCTCCTCGACGAGGAGTTCGACATGAACTTCCGTACGACGTAGATCAGTCCGCCGACCAGGGCGACGAAGACCAGCACCTTGAAGAGCAGGCCCACGAGCACCTGGAGGATGCCGACTATCAGGCCCCCGAAGACGAACAGGGCGATGACCGGCACCGCGACCCACTTAACCCACCACGGCATCCCCGCGAAGATCTCTCGCATCGCCCTTGTTCCTTGTCTCTCTGCCCGTTTCGGGGACTTGCCCGGTCCGTGCCCGCCTGCTGGCGGGTCCACGACGTCCTGCGTCCGATGCTAGGCGCGCCGGGGGTGCCCGCGGGGGCCTCGCATCCCTTGTCCTCCCCTGACCGTCCCCCTAGGGAACCCCGAGGGGGAGGTCAGCTCTCCGGCGGAGAGAAGATCACGAGTACCCGCAGGTCCTCGCTGATGTGGTGGAACTTGTGGGCGACCCCGGCGGGCACGTACACGACGCTGCCGCGCGCGACCTGGGTCGTCTCCATGCCGACCGTGATCGCCGCCCTGCCGCTCACGACGAAGTAGACCTCGTCCTGGCCGTGGGGCTGCTGGGGGTCCTGCACGCCGGCGTCCAGCGCGTACAGGCCGACCGACATGTTCTTCTCGCGCAGGAACTGCAGGTACGCGCCGTCGTTGGCGGCGCGCTCCGCCTCCAGTTCGTCCAGCCGGAATGCCTTCATCGACCTTGACCGCCCCTGCCCCTGCTCGTTTCCGATCTCTTCTGCAACGATCAGACACATGAAGAATTTCGTAGTCAAGACGATCGCCAACGCGGGTGCCCTGGCGGTCGCCGTGTGGCTGCTCGACAAGATCACCCTCACCGGTGACAGCACGGGCAAGGAAATAGGCACGCTGCTGCTCGTCGCGCTGGTCTTCGGGCTGGTGAACGTCGTGGTGAAGCCGATCGTGAAGGTGCTCACCTTCCCGCTGTTCATCCTGACGCTCGGCCTGATCACCCTGGTCGTCAACGCCCTGATGCTGCTGCTCACCTCGTGGTTGGCCGACAAGCTCGACCTGAGCTTCCACGTGGACGGCTTCTGGACCGCGGTCCTGGGCGGCCTGATCATCTCCGTCGTCTCGTGGGCGCTGAACGTCGTCCTCCCCGACCAGGACTGAGTGTCCCCATGCCCTATCGCGTGTGCTTCGTCTGCACCGGCAACATCTGCCGTTCCCCGATGGCGGAGTCCGTCTTCCGCGCGCGGGTCGTCGAGGCCGGACTCGACGGCGCGGTCGAGGTGGACAGCGCGGGCACCGACGGCTGGCACGAGGGCGACGGCGCCGATCCGCGCACGGTGTCCGTCCTCGAGGAGCACGGCTACGACGGCGGCCACACGGCCCGACGGTTCCGGGCCGAGTGGTTCGCCCGGCTGGACCTCGTCGTCGCTCTCGACGCCGGGCACCAGCGGGCCCTGCGACGGCTCGCGCCCACCCCCGAGGACGCCGCAAAGGTCCGTCTGCTGCGCTCGTACGATCCCGACGCCGCAGGTCACGACCTCGATGTGCCCGATCCTTACTACGGGGGGATGGACGGCTTCGAGGAGTGCCTTGAGATGGTGGAGACGGCGAGTGCAGGTCTGCTCGCCGTGATCGAGAAGCAAGTGGAAGGACAAGCGGTATGACAGATTCCGTCACAGGACCCGGCGACGGCACCCGCGCGGTACGGGCAGGACTGCCCGAGCCGGTCAAGCACGAGCCCACCCTCCCGGGCCCGGTCTTCGCCGCACACTTCCATCTTCCGGGCGACCCCACGGGCGCGTACACCTACGGCCGCGACGAGAACCCGACCTGGACCCACCTGGAGCGGGCCATCGGCGAGCTGGAGGCGCCCGGACGGGACGGCGTCGAGACGCTCGTCTTCGCCTCCGGCATGGCCGCCATCTCGGCCGTCCTGTTCTCCCAGCTGCGCGCCGGCGACACGGTCGTGCTGCCCGACGACGGCTACCAGGTCCTGCCGCTCGTCCGCGCGCAGCTCGAGGCGTACGGCGTCGAGGTGCGCACGGCGCCGACCGGCGGTGACGCCCAGCTAGAACTGCTCGACGGCGCGAAGCTGCTGTGGATCGAGACGCCGTCGAACCCCGGGCTCGACGTGTGCGACGTGCGGCGGCTCGTGGAGGCGGCGCACTCGCGCGGCTGCCTCGTCGCCGTCGACAACACCCTGGCCACACCTCTCGGGCAGCGCCCGCTCGAACTCGGGGCGGACTTCTCCGTGGCCAGCGGCACCAAGCAGCTCACCGGGCACGGGGACATCCTGCTCGGCTACGTCACCGGCGCGGATCCCTCCGCCATGGCCCCCGTACGGCGCTGGCGCAAGATCGTCGGCGCCATTCCGGGACCGATGGAGGCGTGGCTCGCACACCGCTCGCTCGCGACCCTCCAACTGCGCGTCGAACGGCAGAACGCCAGTGCGCTGATCGTCGCGGAGGCGCTGCGCGACTGGCACGAGGACCTCGGGGTCCGGTACCCCGGGCTGCCCGGCGACCCCTCGCACAAGCTCGCCTCGCAGCAGATGCGGCGTTTCGGCTGCGTGGTGTCGTTCACGCTGCCCACGCGCGAACGCGCGGAGCGCTTCCTCGACGCGCTGCGGCTCGTGGACGACGCGACCAGCTTCGGCGGGGTGCGGTCCACCGCCGAGCGGCGGGGCCGCTGGGGAGGCGACGCCGTGGCCGAGGGCTTCGTCCGCTTCTCGGTCGGAGCCGAGGACCCGGAGGACCTCGTGGCCGACGTCCTGCGCGCGCTCGACGAGTCGGCGAAGTGAGCGGCTGCTGATCGGCCGGTCAGCCGCACAGAGCGTATGACGGACGGTCCGAGCCTCCCCCCTCGTGGCTCGGACCGTCCCGGTTCTGCGCGCGAAGAACCGCGCGCACAAGGCTAGTTGACTCCGTGTCAGTGTCCAATCACAGTAGCGACAGAGACCTATCGACTTATTTATAGTTGGAGGCTTCCGCCGAGCCCAGGAGGGAAAAGCGATATGGATCTGGCCCTGCTGCGGACCTTTGTGACCGTGCACCGGGCCGGCTCCTTCACTCGCGCCGCCGCGCTGCTCGGCCTGTCGCAGCCGGCCGTCACCTCCCAGATCCGAACCCTGGAACGGCAGCTGGGGCGCCCTCTCTTCCTGCGGCAGGCCCGCGGGGTCACCCCCACCACCATCGGGGACGAACTCGCCCACAAGGCGGCCCCCCACCTCGACGCCCTGGTGGAGATCGCCGAGACCGGCCTCGACGAGGCCTCCTCGGTACGGACCCTCCACCTCGCCGGACCCCCCGAGTTCACCGCCGAACGCGCGCTGCCCGCACTGACCGAGCTGACGGGGGACGACGGCCAGGGCTTCGCACTGCGCGCCTCCTTCGGCAACGCGGAGGAGGCGCTCGAAGGGCTCGCGGCCGGACACCACGATCTGGCCATCACCACAGCCAGACCACGTGGCGCGCTGCTCACCGCGTCCGCGCTCTGCGACGAGGAGCACGTCCTCGTCGCCGCCCCCCGCTGGGCCGCCCGTATCGGCTCCGGCAGGCTGCGCCGCAGGGGTGCGTCCACTCTGGAGAACCTCCCCGTGGTCGAGGTCCACGAGTCGCTGCCCTTCGTCGCCCGCTACTGGGCCTCCGTGTTCGACTCCCGTCCGGCCGCCTCGGGCACCGTGATCGTGCCCGATCTCCGCGCGGTCCTCGCGTGCGCCGCCACAGGTGCGGGGCTCGCCGTCCTTCCCCGCTATCTGTGCGCACCCGCTCTGGAGCGCGGCGACGTGGTGGAGCTGCTCGACCCCGCCGTCCCGCCGCTGCGCACCTACTTCCTGGTGGTACGCACCGGCACGCTGGCCATGCCCCACATAGCGAGGGCGCACGAGTGGCTGCTGCGCGCCGCCGGCCACTGGTCATGACAAGGCTGAACCGCCTGGTCGGCCGGACGATGTTTCACGTGGAACCAACCGGGCCACATTTCTCCCATGACCGTCCGACCCGTGGTCAAGCGCACCGCCCGTGCCGTCCTCCTGGACGGCGACGACCTGATCCTGATCAAAAGAACCAAGCCCGGCGTGGATCCCTACTGGCTGACGCCCGGTGGCGGAGTCGAGCCGGAGGACACCACCGTCGTCGACGCGCTCCATCGTGAAGTGCACGAGGAGCTCGGCGCCAAGATCACCGACGTGGTTCCCTGCTTCGTCGACACCGTCGAGCACATCGGCGAGAACAGCAGCACGACCGGCGTGAAGGTCCAGCACTTCTTCGTCTGCCGACTGGAAGCCATGGACCCGTCGCTGCGGCACGGCCCCGAGATCGAAGAGCCCTGCGGCGAGTACGAGATCGTACGGATTCCCTTCACCCGGGTGGGGATCGCCTCCGTGCATCTCGTGCCCCTGTCCCTGCGGCACTATCTCGACGGCAACATCGAGGGCGTACGGGCGATGCACGCGCCCGATCTCGGCTGACGCCGCCGCGCCGGAGCCGAAGCCGTCGCTGTGTCCGTCGCCGGGGACGCTTCCGGGTCAGTTGCCCACCGCGGCGAGTTCCTCCACGGCGTCGTGCCTGATCCTGTCCGACGGAATGCCGACGTCCCTGAGCGCGTCCACACCGCTGCGGATCATGCCGGGCGGACCCGAGAGATACGCGTCGTACTCGTTCCACGGCCCGTACTCGCGCACCGCGTCCGGGAGCTGGAGATGCGCCTGCCGGTCGACCACGGGGCGCACCGCGAGCCAGGGATGGCTGTGCTGGAGCCTGAGCATGGTGTCGATGTCGTAGAGGTCGTGATCGGTCCGGGCTCCGTAGAAGACCTCGACCGGCCGCCGGGCGCCGTGCTCGGCGACGTCCTCGACCAGGGCCTTGATGGGGGCTATCCCGGTGCCGCCGCCGAGGCAGAGCAGTCCGCTGTCGGTGGTGTGGTCGACGGTCATCGAGCCGGCCGGGGCCCCCAGCCGGATGATGTCGCCGGGGCGGGCCCGGTGCACCAGCGCGTTGGACACCCAGCCCGCCGGGACCGCCTTCACGTGGAACGACAGCAGTCCGTCCGAGCGGGGGGCGGCGGCGAACGAGTAGTGCCGCCAGATCCGCGGCCACCAGGGGGTCTCCACGCTCGTGTACTGCCCGGCGAGGAACGGGTAGGGCTGGTCGGGGCGGACCGTGATGACGGCGACGTCCGGGGTCCTGAGGTCGTGCGAGACGACCTCGGCGTACCACCAGGCCGGAGCTCGCAGCTCGTCCTTGGCGGCCGCGTCGATCATGACCTGCGAGATCGTCGTGTACGCCCGGACCCAGGCCGCCTCGGTCTCCCGGTCCCAGATCCCCTCCGCGAAGCGGCTGAGCGCACCGATGAGGCACTCCCCGACGGCCGGGTAGTGCTCGGGGCGGGTGCCGTACTTGCGGTGTCCGCGGCCGAGGTTCTGCAGGTACGCGACCAGGACCTCGGTGTTGTCGATGTGCTCGGCCGCGGTCAGCAGCGCCTTGAGGAGCCGGTCGCGCTGGGTGTCCATCGACGCGGGGAAGAGCGGACGGAGATCCGGGTGGCGCACGAAGAGCAGTGCGTAGAAGTACGAGGTGACCTTGTCGGCGACGGGCCCCACCTCCGCCATGGTGCGGCGGATGAGGACGGCGTCCGGGGAGGCCGGCCGCGTCGGAGCGGGAACGGCGACCGGATCGGCGGCCGGATCGGATCGCCGGGCGGGCTCCTCGGGCAGGGGGAGGGGCATACCGGGCGACGGCGCCGCGACGGGCTGGGCACCGTCGGGTATCGCGTGCCTCGCCACGCCCCCTGTCGACGTGCCCGGAGGCGGGCCGGATCGGTGGGAGCCCGGCGGCCGACTGCCACGCGTGATCCCCTCCAGAGCGGACTGCCCGTCAGCCAGGGTGCCCGGACGGGCGGTTGTTCCGTACCCGCCGTCACGGAGGCCCTCGGCCCGACCGTCCCTCCCTGTCCACACCGGGCCGGCCCCCTGCGGGTGGGGCTGCTCCGGGCGGAGCCTCTCCGGCGAGGAAGCCGGGAGCGTGCTGTGCCGGGAAGCGTCGCTGTCCCCTGCCCCGGGGCGGCCGACGGGCCTCAGCGCGGCCAGGCGGCGCCCGTCGGCAGGTTGCTGCTCGCCGTCCGCGGACGGCTCGGGCGGCGTGTGGGGTGTGAACCAGCCGCCCCCGCCGCCTGAAGTGCCGTTGTCGGCCGACGTGGTGGCCGGAGCGTCCATGGTGTGCCTCGCCTCGAACATCTTTCGGTCGGTCTGCGCACTTCCTCGATCGGAAGATGCCTGATTCCCCCCGCAGATTGCCTTCTTTCCCATGAGGCTTTGTTCTGGTTGGCCGAAGCGGCCCATTCGAGCACGGAATCCGGCGCCCTACGGACAAGTAAGCCAGGAGTGTGACATCGGCTGCACTTCCGCCATCGCAGGATGGCACCCTGCGTCAACATCCGGGCCCGTAACGGGAAATACGGGTCATCGATCTTCCCGTCCCGTTAGGCTGCGATGCCCTGAGTCCGCCGGGGCCGGATGCGCAGGCCCACCGCGCCGGCACGAACCGGAGTCGACGATACCGGCCGCTGCCCGACACACAAGCGCCCTCTTCCTTACGTCAGGAATTGAGCGGTTCGGATCGGTAGTTCCTTCAATTACCGGGCGCCCCACATAAATTCACAGGCTTCTCGCAGATCCCGCCCCACCGATGGGCGGACAACTGGATGAACGCCTGACGTGCACGTGCATTGACGCGGACGGATACCGGGCGGACGCCCTCACAGCATTCGGTCCCCCGGGCTTTCACCTTGTGCGAAGAGTTCGCGGTGACCACCCCGAATTCTTCACGGAGGCGGTTCGCGATCCACACGGCCGCCCACTTGGAAGCGAACTGGAGTCCGGTCACGTACGCCGAGGCGAGTACGCGCGCTTACTCCCGCCGTCAGACGTGCCCGGTGCCCTCTACCGCCAGTTTGTTTCACGTGAAACTGAGCCGCCCCGTACGCCGGGCCACCCTCGCCGTCCACGCAGTCGCCTCCGCGGGCTGGCTCGGGCTCACGCTCGGGCTGCTCGCGCTGGGGATCACCGCCACCACCACGGGGTCCGCCGGGACCGTGGAGGCGTCGGTCCGCGCCATGAAGCTGTTCGCCGACTGGCTCCTGCTCCCTCTTGCCTTCCTGACCCTCCTCAGCGGCCTGTTGCTGGCCCTGGGCACGCCGTGGGGCCTGGCCAGGCACCGCTGGGTCCACACGAAGTTCTGGCTGACCCTGGCGACGATCACCGCCACCGTCCTCGCGCTGCGTCCAGGAGTCGCTGACGCCGTCACGGCGGTGTCGGCGGGCGGCCCACTGCCCGATCCCGCCGATGTTCTCGCGGGACCGGTCGTCTCGCTGTCCGCGTACCTGTTCATGACCGTGATCTCGATCCTGAAGCCGTGGGGGCTCACCCGGCGCGGGCAACGGCTCAGGTCCGAGGGAAACAGGACCGAAGTCCGCAAACCGGTGGACGCCGAGGACTCGCGTCGGACAGCCTGACCTGCGTGTCCAATCCACCCATCGCGTCCCTGCCCGTCCGCAGTCTGACGCTTCGAGACCTCTCCGCCTGCGCCGATCTCTCGGAGGACCGTGGCTGGCCCCGTGAGGAGCACAAGTGGGGGCTGCTCCTCGCCGCCGGCACGGGCTACGGCATCGACGACCCCGCGGGCGGCCTCGTCGCCGTCTGTGTCGTGACCACCTACGGTCCCGGGGAGCGTCCCGATCTCGCGGCGATCGGCATGGTCCTCGTCGCCGAGCGCCATGCCCGCCGGGGCATCGGACGGCGGCTGATGCGGCACGTCGTCGCCGAGCAGGGAACCACGCCTCTCACGCTGCACGCGACACCGTACGGACAGCCTCTCTACGAGGAGCTGGGCTTCAAGACGACCGGCCGGGCGGAGATGGTCCTCGGACACTTCATCCCCGGTGGATCGGCGTCCGAGGTCGCCACGCGGCCGGCCACGGCCGAGGACCTCCCGGCGATCCTCCGGCTCGACGAAGAGGTCTTCGGCTCGGACCGCACCCACATGATCACGCGACTCCCCGCCTTCGCCGACCAGTTGCGTGTCGCCGAGGCGGACGGCCTGATCACCGGATACGCGGCTGCCTGGCCCAACATGGCCACGCACGTGGTCGGCCCGTTGATCGCCCGGGACACCGAGACGGCGAAGGCGCTGATCGCCTCTCTGGCCGCGGGCACCGACCGTCCGCTGCGAACCGACATCGACGTGCGGCACGAGGAACTGCTCGCGTGGGCGAAGCGTCACGGGCTCGCTCCGACCGCCTTCAACGCCGTCATGACGCATGGCATCCCCGAGCTGCCGGGGGACTGGAGCAGGCGCTTCGCGCCCCTCACGGTGGCGGCGGGCTGAGCGTACGGCCAAGCCCGGATGCGACATGGAAGCGGGGGGNNNGGCCGCCGCTTCCATGTGCGGGCGTGCCTCGCGGCGATCGCTCCCGATGCCGCTCGTCCCTAGCCGAGTGCCTCGACGGCCGTGACGGCGAAGGAGTGGTCCTGCTCCGGGGCGCCGCCACCGACTCCGATCGCGCCGATGAGGCGGCCGTCGCGGTGGACCGGAACGCCACCCGCGATGAACAGGAGCGGTCGGTCGAGCGCGGTGGGCAGGGTGTGGAAGGGGCCGCCGGGCTGGACCGCGTCGACGAGGTCGGCCGTGGGCGCGTTCAGCTGCAGTGCGGTGTACGCCTTGCGGGTGCTGGTCTCGCCGGAGATCAGCACGGCCCGGTCGTCACGGCGGAACGCGAGCAGGTGGCCACCCGCGTCCAGGACGGTCACGCTGACCGTCACATCGGCGGACTCCGCGGCACGGCGTGCTGCCGCGACAAGTGCCTCGGCGTCCTGGGTGGTCAGCGGGGCGACGGCGGTGGTGCTCATGAAGGGCTTCTCCTGGATGAGGTGGTGCTTGGGGGCTGTGGGGGGAGTCATGGGGGGTGGTTCGTTGCGGGGCGTGGAGGATCACGCCGGGGGCGGGTCCGGTCGCTCGTGGAGACGGCCCTGTGCCGGTGTTCGGTACCGCCGGTCCGGCCGGGCCCGCCGGGGTGTCAGTGAGTGACGGCTGCCGCCGGCTGCGCGTGCTCCGCGGATACCCCCGTCACGGCCCTGCCCCGGGTTTCGGAGCGGCGTTCCAGGGCCGCCGAGAGCACGGCGAGCACCAGCGCGGCGGCGGCGAGGACGGCTCCGACCCAGTTGGGGGCGGTGTAGCCCAGGCCGGCCGCGATCACGAGGCCGCCGAGCCAGGCCGAGAGGGCGTTGCCGAGGTTGAAGGCGCCGATGTTCACGGCGGAGGCGAGCGTCGGGGCGCCGTGCGCCTGGTCGAGCACCCGCTTCTGCAGCGGCGGCACGGTGGCGAATCCGAGAGCACCGATGAGGGTGATGGTCACGGCCGCCGCCACCTGGTTGTGGGCGGTCAGCGTGAAGAGGGCGAGCACGACGGCCAGGGCGCCCAGCGAGACGTACAGCATCGGCATCAGCGCGCGGTCCGCGTACCGGCCGCCGACGAGGTTGCCGCCCACCATGCCGAGCCCGAAGAGGACGAGAAGCCAGGTGACGGAGCCTTCGGCGAAGCCTCCGACGTGCGTCATCATCGGCGCGATGTAGGTGATCGCCGCGAAGACCCCGCCGAAGCCGAGGACCGTCATCGCCATGGCGAGCAGCACCTGGACGTTCTTGAAGGCGGCCAGCTCGTGGCGCAGGCGCACACCTTCCGCCTTGGGCATGTCGGGGACGAGCCGCGCGATGCCTGCGAGGCCGAGAACACCGAGACCGGCGACGACGGCGAACGTCACACGCCAGCCGGCGGACTGCCCGATGAGGGTGCCCAGCGGGACACCGACGACATTCGCGACGGTCAGGCCGGTGAACATCATCGCGATGGCGCCGGCCTTCTTGTCGGGTGCGACGAGATCCGCGGCGACGACCGACCCGATGCCGAAGAAGGCGCCGTGCGCGAGTGAGGCGACGACCCGTCCGATCAGCATGACCGAGAAGCTCGGAGCGACGGCGGAGAGCAGGTTGCCGACGATGAACAGCCCCATCAGCAGCATCAGCATCCGCTTGCGGGACACCTTCGTACCGAGGACGGTCATCAGCGGCGCGCCGAACATCACACCCAGCGCGTAGCCGGTCACCAGGAACCCCGCGGTGGGGATGGAGACACCGAAGTCGCCCGCGACCTCGGGCAGCAGGCCCATGATCACGAACTCGGTGGTGCCGATCCCGAAGGCCCCGATCGCGAGGGCCAGAAGCGCGAGAGGCATGGAAGGAACCTTCCCAGAAGATTGCAGGAGCGCTTTACGTTCGCTCACAATAATTGCAGACGCGGGTTACTTGCAAGCGCGGACTATTGCGCTCGTGCTCTACCCTGGTTCTCAGCCGCTCCTGGACGGAGGAACCGCCATGACAGCCACGGACCCCGCACTCACCGCCCTCGCCCAGGGCTGGTGCGCCCTCTCGCTGCTGCACGGGAGGATCGAGGCCCACATCGAACGGGCCCTGCAGGGCCGGCACGGATTGAGCGTGCGCGAGTACTCGCTCCTCGACGTACTCAGCCGACAGCACGACGGCGAGGGCGGCCATCTCCAGATGAAGCAGGTCGCCGACGCCGTGGTCCTCAGCCAGAGCGCCACGACCCGCCTGGTGACCCGCCTGGAGGACCGCGGACTGCTGTCGCGCTACCTGTGCCCCACCGATCGCCGCGGGATCTACACCAACGTCAGCGCGGCGGGCCTGCGATTGCTCGATGAGGCACGCCCCACCAATGACGGCGCTCTGCGTGAGGCCCTCGACGAAGCAGCCGAGAACCCCGAGCTGGCTCCCCTGGTCCGCGTCGTGGAGTCGGCGAGCGTTTCGGCACCCGCTTAGGCGTCCTCCGGGCCCGCTCGGGCGCCACCGGGGCCGGGGATCGCGCCCGGCCCTCGCGGAGGCCGTCTGCGTAGGCTTCCGGCATGGGAGATCTTGAAATACGCCCCGCCGTCGCGGCCGACGTGCCGGCCGTGGTCGCGATGCTCGCCGATGATCCGCTGGGGGCCCTGCGGGAGTCACCGGACGACTTGACCCCGTACCTGGCGGCCCTGGAGCGCCTCGCCGCCGATCCGAACCAGCACCTGGTCGTCGCCGAACGCGACGGCCGTGTCGTGGGCACCCTTCAGCTCACGATCATTCCCGGGCTGTCCCGCAAGGGGGCGACCCGCTCGGTCATCGAAGGCGTGCGCGTCCACGCCGACGAGCGGGGCAGCGGTCTGGGCACCCGCTTCATCGAGTGGGCCGTGGAGCGATCTCGCAGCGAGGGCTGCCAGTTGGTCCAGTTGACCTCCGACGCCACCCGCACCGACGCGCACCGGTTCTACGAGCGGCTCGGATTCACGGCTTCGCACGTGGGCTTCAAGCTGCAGCTCTGACGGGCCGTCCAGGAGGTGTCCTGTTTCACGTGAAACAGGACACCTCACCCGGAAGCCGGCACCCTACCGGGAGTGCGGAGTCACCGAATCCCGCGCCAGCCCTCGGGATCCACTCCACCGGGCACCGAGGGCCCGTCCTCGTACGGCTGACGCGTGAACACGAACGAACCGAGGTCCAGGTGGCCGACCGTGCCGTCAGGCCGCCGTACGGCCGTCAGGAGCTCGCCCGCGAAGTAGCCGTCGAGGCCCGTCCAGCCGTCGCCGGGTCCGTTCCGGAACCGTGACCGCCGGCCATTGCCCGCCAGAGGCCCGAGCGACAGGCCTCCGTCGGCCGTGACCCGCAGCGCGAAAGCACTGGTCCCCCAGTACCAGGGACCCGCCAACTCCAGCACGTCATGGTCGACTTCGGGCAGCGGCCGCCAGGGTTCCGGAATCCTGGGCTCGGCCTCCGCGACGATCCGCACGAGGTCGGCGGCGACCGCGGAGACCGCCGGTCCCGAGGTGCAGTTGGCCAGGACGACCGCCGCCAGGTCGTCCTCGACGCCGATCATCATGCCGGCGAGGAATCCGGGCAGGGAACCGCCGTGGCCCACGAGCATGCGGCCGTCGCGGAGCTGGATCTGCATCCCGAGTCCGTACGCGCTGCCTGCCGCCACCTCCTCCGCCTCGGGCGGCGCGGCCGGCGTCCGCATCTCCAACACGGACCCGGCGCTCAGCACCCGGTCGTCCCCCTTGGCCAGGAAGGCCGCGAAACGGGCCAGGTCGCCGGTGGTCGACCAGAGTTGGCCCGCCGGCGCCATCCGGCCCAGGTCCTCGCTGGGCTCCGGCAGCATCACGTCCGCCCAGGGATGCACGGCCCAGCCGCCCGCATGCGGCGCCTGCGGCTGTCCGCTCGTACGCGTCAGCCCCAGGGGTTCGAGGACCTCCTCGCGCAGGACCTGCTCCCACGGAGCGCCCCTGAGTTCCTCGACCAGGGCGCCCAGCAAGGTGTATCCGGGGTTCGAGTAGTGGAACCGCCGCCCGACGGGATGCCGGTGCGGCTGCTCGCCCAGTACGTCGGCCAGCTCGGGGCGGAGCGAACCGGGAGTGCGCTCCCACCAGGGGGCCGGTGATTCGGCGGCCAAGCCAGCGGTGTGGGCGAGGAGTTCCGCGATCGTCGCCTCCCCCGCGCCCGTGCCCGGGAGGTGCTTCTCCAGGGGGTCGCCGAGGTCCAGCACGCCCTCGTCACGCAGCCGCAGCACGAGGACGGCGGTGAAGGTCTTGGTGATCGAGCCGATGCGGTACTGCACGTTCTCGTCCGGCCCGTGACCGTCCACGCAGGTGCGGGAGCCGTGCCAGACCGTCCGGCCGCCGCGGACGACGGCCGCCACCAGCGACGGCGACCGGCCTTCGGCCTGAGCGGTGGCGATGCGGTGGAGCAGGGCGCGGCGCGTGGTGGGGAGCAGTTCTTCCCCGGGAGTGATCGTCATGGGCCAAGTCCACCCGTCCCGGCGTCCCACGTCGAGTGCATTCGGGCCCGGCCCGCAGGATCCCGCCGTTCGTCACCTGCCGATCGCGCGTTGCCCGGGCGCAGTTGGCCGTCCCACGGCCTCGTCACCGACGATCCGTCTCGAATCCGTGCGATCTCTTCGCGAGGCCGAGGGCGAGGGCTGGGGCTGGGGCTGGGGCTGGGCGCGGTCGAGGGCGAGATCAGGCGACTTGCCCCGAGTCGACCGAATACACCACTCTGAGCCCCGGGTACGACGACCACCGGCGAGCCCACATCGCGCGCGACGAGTTTCCGGCCCCGCGCCGGTCTGCGCGCCGGACACCCACGGACGGAAGGCTGGGCATGCGGAAACTGATCTACGGCATGAACCTCACCCTGGACGGCTACATCGCCGCGCCCGGCGACGACATCAGCTGGGGCGGACCGCCGAGCGACGAGCTGTTCCGGTGGTGGCTCGACCACGAGCGGGAGAGCGGCCTGACGCTGTACGGGCGCAAGTTGTGGGAGGCGATGAGTTCCCACTGGCCGACGGGCGACCAGCAGCCGGGCGCCACCCCCGCGGAGATCGAGTTCGCGCGGAACTGGCGGGACACGCCGAAGGTGGTGTTCTCCTCCACGATCGACAAGGTCGACTGGAACACCCGCCTGGTCACCGGCGACGCGATCGCCGAGATCACCCGGCTCAAGGCCGGGGACGGCGGCCCCATGAGCATCGGCGGCGCGACGCTCGCCGGGGCGGCCATGCGCGCCGGGCTGATCGACGAGTACGCGATCGCCACCCATCCTGTCCTGGTGGGCGGCGGCACGCCGTTCTTCACCGCGCTGGACGGCTGGGTGGGACTGAACCTGGTGGAGACGCGGACGCTTCCCGGCGGCGTGGTCCTGACCAGGTACGAGACCAGGCGCTGAGCAGCAGCACCCACGCGCCGGGCACCGACTCGACGTCAGGTCTGTGCCATGTCCACGAATCGCGAGTAGTGGCCCTGGAACGCGACCGTGATCGTGGCCGTCGGGCCGTTACGGTGCTTGCCGACGATGATGTCCGCCTCACCGGCTCGCGGGGACTCCTTCTCGTACGCGTCCTCACGGTGGAGCAGGATCACCATGTCCGCGTCCTGCTCGATGGATCCGGATTCACGCAGGTCGGAGACCATCGGCTTCTTGTCCGTGCGCTGTTCGGGACCACGGTTCAGCTGGGAGAGCGCGATGACGGGCAGTTCCAGCTCCTTGGCCAGCAGCTTCAGGTTTCGCGACATGTCGGAGACCTCCTGCTGACGGCTCTCGGACCGCTTGGAACCGCCGGCCTGCATCAGCTGGAGATAGTCGATGATCACGAGCTTCAGGTCGCTGCGCTGCTTCAGCCGACGGCACTTGGCGCGGATCTCCATCATCGACAGGTTCGGGGAGTCGTCGATGTAGAGCGGCGCCGCCGAGACGTCCGGCATCCGGCGGGCGAGGCGGGTCCAGTCCTCGTCCGTCATCGTGCCGGACCGCATGTGATGCAGCGCCACCCGCGCCTCGGCGGACAGCAGACGCATCGCGATCTCGTTGCGGCCCATTTCCAGCGAGAAGATCACGCTGGGCATGTTGTGCTTGATCGAGCAGGCGCGGGCGAAGTCGAGGGCGAGCGTCGACTTACCCATGGCGGGGCGGGCCGCGATAATGATCATCTGGCCGGGGTGCAGGCCGTTGGTGAGCTGGTCGAGGTCGGTGAAGCCGGTGGGGACACCGGTCATCTCCCCCGACCGCGAGCCGATCGCCTCGATCTCGTCGAGCGCGCCCTCCATGATGTCGCCGAGCGGCAGATAGTCCTCGGTCGTGCGCTGCTCGGTGACCGCGTAGATCTCGGCCTGGGCGCTGTTGACGATCTCGTCGACGTCGCCGTCGGCCGCGTATCCCATCTGTGTGATGCGCGTGCCGGCTTCCACCAGGCGTCGCAGGACCGCGCGCTCGTGCACGATCTCCGCGTAGTACTCGGCGTTGGCGGCGGTGGGGACGGTCTGGACCAGCGTGTGCAGGTAGGAGGCGCCGCCGACCTTGGTGATCTCGCCGCGCTTGGTGAGCTCCGCGGCGACCGTGATCGGGTCGGCGGGCTCGCCCTTCGCGTAGAGGTCGAGGATCGCGCTGTAGACCGTCTCGTGCGCCGGACGGTAGAAGTCGTGGCCCTTGAGCACCTCGACGACGTCGGCGATGGCGTCCTTGGACAGCAGCATGCCGCCGAGGACGGACTGTTCGGCGTCCAGGTCCTGCGGCGGCACCCGCTCGAAGGAGGAGCCCCCACCGTCCCAGCCGCCGTCGTCCGAGCCGCGGTCGTGCTGGTCGTCGCGGCCTCGGCCCCCGTCGCGGCCTCGGCCCCCGTCGCGGCGCCGACGGGAGGCGGGCAGACGATCACTGGGACCGCTGTCGGCCCACGGGTCGTCCAAGGGTTCGGAGATACTCACCGGACCACCTCCTCCCGTCCGCCGCGCGGACCTCGCCGTGCCACTCATTCCTACGGCACGACACTGACAATTGGGACGCCCGACTCCGGTTCTGACGCGTCGGTTTTGTGAGCTTTCCGAGGACGGAGGAGGGGACAGGCGCCGCACCACGGTAGGCCCGCGGGCACCGTCAGCCAATCTGGTTATCCACAGGCCATGTGGACGACGGCCCCTATGCTGTGGAGAACTCCGCGAAACCTGTGTACGACTCGGTGGACAGCCCTGTGAACAAGCACTCAGACAGTTTTCCGTATCCCCGTTGACCTGCAGGTATCCCGTCCACCGCCTGTGCAGAAGAAAAACTTTTCCCACGGGCTCAAGATCGACGCGAATGACGCGCGACGCCGCGCGCAACGAGACTCCAAGTAAGGGTCTACAGCGAGTTGCATCTCTTACCTGTGGAAGATTAGATTGATGCCCATGACACAGGCTCCCGCGGCGCCCAGGACCGCCCGGCGTCGGCACGATCGAGAGATCATCGCGCTGACCGTTCCGGCCTTCGGCGCACTCATCGCCGAGCCCCTCTTCCTGATGGCCGACACCGCCATCGTCGGCCATCTCGGCACCGCGCAACTCGCCGGCCTCGGCATCGCGGCGGCACTCCTCGCCACCGCTGTGAGCGTCTTCGTCTTCCTCGCGTACGCGACCACGGCCGCCGTCGCCCGACGGGTCGGCGCCGGCGATCTGCAGGCTGCCATCCGTCAAGGCATGGACGGCATCTGGCTGGCCCTGCTGCTCGGAGCCGCTGTCATCGCTCTCGTACTTCCGCTGGCGCCCGCGCTGGTGGACCTCTTCGGCGCATCCGAGACTGCCGCGCCCTACGCCATCACCTATCTGCGCATCTCGGCCCTCGGTATCCCCGCGATGCTCGTCGTCCTCGCAGCCACCGGCGTTCTGCGCGGACTGCAGGACACCAGGACACCGCTGTACGTCGCTGTCGCCGGCTTCGTCGCCAACGCCGTCCTCAACGTGGGCCTCGTCTACGGCGCAGGCCTCGGCATCGCAGGTTCCGCCTGGGGCACCGTCATCGCTCAGCTCGGCATGGCCGCCGCGTACCTGTTCGTGGTCGTCCGCGGGGCGCGGAAGCACGGGGCGTCACTGCGCCCCGACCTCGCCGGGATACGCGCGTGCGCTCAAGCCGGCACACCACTTCTGGTCCGCACCCTCTCGCTGCGGGCCATTCTCATGATCGCGACAGCCGTAGCGGCCAGGCTCGGTGACGCCGACATCGCGGCGCACCAGATCATCCTGTCGCTGTGGAGCCTGCTCGCCTTCGCGCTCGACGCCATCGCCATCGCCGGACAGGCCATCATCGGACGCTACCTGGGGGCGGGTGACGCACAGGGCGCCAGGGACGTGTGCCGCCGCATGGTGGAGTGGGGCATCGGCGTCGGTGTCGTGCTCGGCGGACTGGTGATCGTCTCCCGTCCGCTGTTCCTCCCCCTCTTCACCAGCGACTCATCGGTGCACGACGTGGCGCTGCCCGCTCTGCTGATCGTCGCGCTCTCACAGCCGATCTGCGGCATCGTCTTCGTCCTGGACGGCGTGCTGATGGGCGCCGGGGACGGCCCGTATCTGGCGCGGGCCATGCTGCTCACCCTGGCGGTCTTCGCCCCCGCGGCTCTGCTGGTACCCGTCCTCGGGGGCGGACTGACCGCGCTGTGGGCCGCGATGACCCTGATGATGACCATGCGAATGCTGACACTGTGGCTCCGCACCCGCTCGGGCCGCTGGGTCGTCACAGGCGCCACGCGCTGAGCGTTTCACGTGAAACAGTGCCGCCCGTGGGCACGCACCCGTACCCACGCCATTCCCGTGCGCGCCGGCTCACGGCTCACGGCTCACGGCTCACGGCTCACGGCTCACGGCAGGACCAGATCACGTGGTTTCACGTGAAACACCGGGCGGGCTTGCACCACGGAAGCTGCCGAAACGAGCCCGGTCCGCGCTGAACCCATGAAGAAGGGCCGCACCCCAGGGGGTGCGGCCCTTCTCTCAGCTCTGCCGAGCGCAGCGGTCAGGCTGCGACAACCTCGATGTTGACCTTGGCGGCCACCTCGGGGTGCAGACGCACGGACGTCTCGTGAGCGCCCAGCGTCTTGATCGGCGCGCCCAGCTCGATGCGGCGCTTGTCGACCTCGGGGCCACCGGAAGCCTTGATCGCCGAAGCGACGTCGGCCGGGGTGACGGAGCCGAAGAGACGACCGGCGTCGCCGGAGCGAACGGCCAGACGGACCTTGACGCCTTCGAGGCGGGCCTTGATCTCGTTGGCCTGCTCGATGGTCGCGATCTCGTGGATCTTGCGAGCACGACGAATCTGCTCGACGTCCTTCTCGCCGCCCTTGGTCCAGCGGATCGCAAAGTTCCGCGGGATCAGGTAGTTGCGAGCGTAACCGTCCTTGACGTCCACGACGTCGCCCGCTGCACCGAGGCCGGAGACCTCGTGGGTGAGGATGATCTTCATGTTTCGGTCACCCTTCCCTTATCGCGCAGTGGAGGTGTAGGGCAGCAGCGCCATCTCACGGCTGTTCTTCACAGCCGTGGCGACGTCACGCTGGTGCTGCGTGCAGTTGCCGGTCACGCGGCGGGCACGGATCTTGCCGCGGTCGGAAATGAACTTCCGCAGCATGTTCGTGTCCTTGTAGTCCACGTACGTGACCTTGTCCTTGCAGAATGCGCAGACCTTCTTCTTCGGCTTGCGCACAGGCGGCTTCGCCATGGGTGTTTCTCCTGTGTGATCAAGAAGTGTGGGTACGGCCCACCTTCGGCACTGGGCCTAGAAGGGGGGCTCGTCCGAGTAGCCGCCGCCGGAACCGCCGGAACCGCCGGAGCTTCCGCCCCAGCCGCCTCCGCCGCCGCCCTGGTTTCCGCCGGCAGGAGCGCTGGTCGCCCAGGGGTCGTCGGCGGGAGCACCGCCGCCGCCACCCTGCTGACCGCCGCCGGAGCTTCCGCCCCAACCGCCGCCACCCTGCTGGCCGCCGCCGGCGCCGCCGCCGCTGTAACCACCCTGGCCGCCGCGACCCGTGGTCTTGGTGACCTTGGCCGTGGCGTTCTTCAGGCTGGCGCCGACTTCCTCGACGTCCAGTTCGTAGACCGTGCGCTTGACGCCCTCACGGTCCTCGTACGACCGCTGCTTCAGCCGGCCCTGCACGATGACGCGCATGCCTCGCTGGAGCGACTCGGCGACGTTCTCCGCCGCCTGACGCCAGACCGAGCAGGTCAGGAACAGGCTCTCGCCGTCCTTCCACTCATTGGTCTGACGGTCGAAGGTGCGGGGAGTGGACGCGACACGGAACTTCGCGACCGCCGCACCGGAGGGGGTGAAGCGCAGCTCGGGGTCGTCGACAAGATTGCCGACGACCGTGATGACGGTCTCGCCTGCCATGGGGGAACCTCTCGGCGGGTTTGCTGCTGGCTGCTGGTGCTGCTACTCGATGCCCGAGTTCAGCTGAGCTGGAGAGCTCAGTGGGTCTCGGGACGGAGGACCTTGGTCCGGAGGACCGACTCGTTCAGGTTCATCTGGCGGTCGAGCTCCTTGACGACCGCAGGCTCGGCCTGCAGGTCGATGACCGAGTAGATGCCCTCGGGCTTCTTCTTGATCTCGTACGAGAGCCGACGACGGCCCCAGGTGTCGACCTTCTCGACCTTTCCGTTGCCCTCACGGACGACGGAGAGGAAGTTCTCGATCAGGGGGGCGACAGCGCGCTCCTCCAGATCGGGGTCGAGGATGACCATCACCTCGTAGTGACGCATGTGGAACCCACCTCCTTTGGACTCAGCGGCCACGGTCGTTCCGTGGCAGGAGGGTTGTGATGCGTAAGCAACGGTATCCGCCGCCACTGACAATCGGGCCCGTCGACCGGAGAACCGAGCGATGGACGATGTCATGGCCTGGGCAGACACTGGTGCAGACGGTACAGACTACCTGCACACCCGCTTCCGGTTGAAATCCGGGCCCGTAGACCGGCAATCTGTACGGATCGGGTGTGTACGGCGCTACCATGCGCCGCCTTCCGCAGGAGGTGCCACATGGCACAGGCATTGCGACCCAACACCGTCGGTTCCCTGCTCGCCACCGACCACAAGCCCCATCCGCTGCAGGACACGCTGCTCGCCGTGACGCTGGTCCTCGGAGTCCTGGCCTTCGTCACCGCGATGTTCCACCACCTTCACGTGCTCAGTTCCTGGGCGGGCCTGGTGGGCATCCTCAGCGGAGCGGCCGGACAGTTCGTCTCCGTGACGACCCGGGAACGCTTCGGGATGATCCTGGGCCTCGGTGCCTCCGCCGTCGGCTTCTACCTCGGCATGGCTCACGGCGGACTCATCTGACCGCCACGCCGACCCGGCGGACACCGGGCGGCGGCCTCACGGAATGCCGGCCGCGACGGCCGGACGGGACCTCGCAGTGCCCCGGCCGCGTGCCGGTCGGGGCACAGGTTCCATACGGCCAGGCAGGGCGCTCGCAGGGCGCAGTAGGCTTCGGCGCGAGAGCCGGAGCCCTTGTACCCATGGGGACACACCAGCCCGAGGAGCGCCCCGAATGAGCCTGACCCTGAGGACCATCAGCCGAGAGCAGCATCTGGCATACATCCAGAGCCTGCCCGCGGCCAGCCACATGCAGGTCCCCGCCTGGGCAGATGTCAAGGCGGAGTGGCGCTCCGAGAACCTCGGATGGTTCGACGACAGGACCGGCGAGATGGTCGGGGCGGGCCTCGTTCTGTACCGCCAGCTGCCCAAGATCAAGCGCTACCTCGCCTATCTGCCCGAGGGCCCGGTCATCAACTGGTTCGCGCCGAATCTGAGCGACTGGCTGGATCCGATGCTCGCGCACCTCAAGCAGCAGGGCGCCTTCTCCGTGAAGATGGGCCCGCCGGTGATCATCCGGCGCTGGGAGGCCACGTCGATCAAGCGCGGCATCCAGGACCCGGACGTCAAGCGACTGCGCGACATCGAGGCGGACTTCATCGAGCCGCGCGCCTTCGAGGTCGCCGACAAGCTGCGCCGCATGGGCTGGCAGCAGGGCGAGGACGGTGGCGCCGGCTTCGGTGACGTCCAGCCGCGCTACGTCTACCAGGTGCCGCTCGCCAACCGCTCCCTCGAGGACGTCCACAAGGGCTTCAACCAGCTGTGGCGACGCAACATCAAGAAGGCCGAGAAGGCTGGCGTCGAGGTCGTCCAGGGCAGCTATCAGGACCTGGAGGAGTGGCAGCGCCTCTACGAGATCACCGCCCTGCGCGACCACTTCCGGCCCCGACCGCTGTCGTACTTCCAGCGCATGTGGACGGCCCTCAACACCGAGGACCCCAACCGCATGCGGCTCTACTTCGCCCGGCACGAGGGTGTGAACCTGTCCGCCGCCACGATGCTGGTGGTCGGCGGACACGTCTGGTACTCCTACGGCGCCTCGGACAACATCGGGCGTGAGGTCCGGCCCTCGAACGCGATGCAGTGGCGGATGCTTCGGGACGCCTACGCGCTCGGTGCCACCGTCTACGACCTGCGCGGCATCTCCGACTCGCTGGACGAGACCGACCACCTCTTCGGACTCATCCAGTTCAAGGTGGGCACGGGTGGGCAGGCTGCGGAGTACCTCGGCGAATGGGACTTCCCGCTCAACAAGCTGCTGCACAAGGCGCTCGACATCTACATGTCGCGCCGCTGACGTACCAGAATCAGCTTTCACACCTCTGATACACCGCTGCCACGAGAAAGGTTCCAGGGCCGGCCATGGCGCTCACCCTCTACGTCGACACCGCGCGCTGGCGGGCGCACCACAAGCACGTGTCCGAGCAGTTCCCGGGGCTCGTCCCGGTCTGCAAGGGCAACGGCTACGGCTTCGGCCATGAGCGGCTCGCGGACGAGGCCACCCGCCTGGGCTCCGACATCCTCGCCGTCGGCACGACGTACGAGGCCGCTCGGATCAAGGACTGGTTCGGCGGCGATCTCCTGGTGCTCACGCCCTTCAGACGCGGCGAGGAGCCCGTTCCGCTGCCCGACCGGGTCATCCGGTCGGTCTCGTCCGTCGACGGCGTCTACGGCCTCGTGGGGGCCCGTGTCGTCATCGAGGTCATGTCCTCCATGAAGCGCCACGGAGTCAGCGAGCAGGACCTGCCCCAGCTCCACGCCGCCATCGAGAACGTACGGCTCGAAGGCTTCGCGATCCACCTTCCCCTGGACCGCACCGACGGCTCGGACGCCGTCGAGGAGGTCATCGGCTGGATGGACCGGCTGCGCGCGGCACGCCTGCCGCTGCACACCATGTTCGTCAGCCACCTCAAGGCCGAGGAACTCGCCCGGCTGCAGCAGCAGTTCCCCCAGACCCGCTTCCGCGCCCGCATCGGCACCCGGCTCTGGCTGGGGGACCACGACGCGACGGAGTACCGCGGGGCCGTCCTGGACGTCACGCCCGTCTCCAAGGGCGACCGCTTCGGGTACCGCCAGCAGAAGGCCGCCTCGGACGGCTGGCTGGTCGTCGTGGCGGGCGGTACGTCGCACGGGGTGGGCCTGGAGGCCCCGAAGGCCCTGCACGGCGTCATGCCGCGCGCCAAGGGCGTTGCCCGCGCCGGTCTGGCCACGGTCAACCGGAACCTCGCCCCGTTCGTCTGGGGCGGCAAGCAGCGCTGGTTCGCGGAGCCCCCGCACATGCAGGTGTCGATCCTCTTCGTGCCCTCGGACGCCCCGGAGCCGACGGTCGGCGAGGAGCTGGTGGCCCATCTGCGCCACACCACCACGCAGTTCGACCGCATCGTCGAGGTCTGACGGCTCGGACGCACCACGGCGGAAGCCGGCACGACGAAGGGCCGTACACGGAGTCCGTGTACGGCCCTTCGTCGTGGGCCCGCCCAATCGTGTTCGCTCAGAGCGAACGCCGCTGCGCCGGCTCCCCTTCGTTCCCCCAGTCGACGTACGGGCCGTCGTACTGCGCCGCGTGCTTCGGCGGATGGGCCGCGGCGCCCAGGACGAAGACGTCCTCGGCCCCGTCCAGCACCCCGCCGGACGGGTCGTCGTCCCCGGACCTGCGCACCACGTCCCGCTCGGGCATCAGGATGTCCCGGACCACGACGGCACAGAGGTAGAGCGTCCCCAACAGGTGCACCAGGATCGCCAGTTGGTAGCCCTCCGTCGGCAGCCCCTTGTGGGCGTCGCCGCTGGTCGTGTAGGCGAGATACATCCAGATGCCGAGGAAGTACGCCACCTCGCACGCCTGCCAGATCAGGAAGTCGCGCCACTTCGGGCGGGCCAGCGCGGCGAGCGGGATCAGCCACAGCACGTACTGGGGCGAGTAAACCTTGTTCGTGAGGATGAAGGCCGCCACGATCAGGAAGGCCAGCTGGGCGAAGCGCGGCCGGCGCGGTGCCGTCAGCGTGAGGGCGGCGACGCCCACGCAGCAGACCAGCATCAGCAGGGTGGCGATGGTGTTGACGGTCTCGGTGGCGAGCTGGAGCTCCAACCGCTGGGACATGATCAGCCAGAAGGAGCCGAAGTCGATGGGGCGTTCCTGGCTGAAGGAGTAGAACTTCGCCCACCCCTCGGGCGCCAGCAGCATGATCGGAACGTTCACGATCAGCCAGGAGCCCACGGCGCCGAGCAGCGCCGTACCGAACTCCCGCCACCTCCCCGCCCGCCAGCAGAGCACCAGCAGCGGCCCCAGCAGGAACAGGGGGTACAGCTTCGCGGCCGTGGCGAGCCCCAGGAGGACCCCGAAGGCGAGCGGACGGCTCCTGGACCACATCAGCATCGCCGCGGCCGTCAGAGCGACCGCCAGCAGGTCCCAGTTGATGGTGGAGGTCAACGCGAAGGCGGGGGCCAGGGCGACCAGCAGGCCGTCCCAGGGGCGGCGGCGATGGGTGCGGGTCACGCACACGGCGATGACGGCGGCACACGCCATCAGCATCCCGGCGTTGACCATCCAGTAGACCTGCTCCTGGTGCTGGATGCTGCCGCTGCCCGGGGTCAACCAGGCGGCGACCTCCATGAAGACACCGGTGAGCACCGGGTACTCCAAGTACTCCATGTCGCCTTCGAGCTTGTCGAAGTACGGCACCAGCCCGTCCGCGAAGCCGCGCCCCTGGTAGAGGTGCGGGATGTCCGAGTAGCAGGCGTGCGTGTACTGCGAGCTGGCCCCGAAGAACCAGCCGCCGTCGTAGCAGGGCAGCTTCTGCACCATGCCGAGGGCGAACATGCCGAGGGCGACCAGCGCGATGACGCGCACGGGGGTCCACCAGGACGCGCCGAGCAGGGCGCGGCGCCCGAGGGGGCCGCCGAACAGCTCACTGCTGGCCGCAGCGACCGGGTCCTCCTTGGTCGGCCGCACCAGGTCCGGCTCGTGCGCGCTCACTCGCGTCGTTTCTGCACTGGGCATGCCGCACATCCTGCCGTACGCGCCTGGGAATACGCCGAGGGCCGCCGCACCGAGTCGGTGCGGCGGCCCTCGTTTCACGTGAAACACCTCATTGCGAATGTTTCACGTGAAACACCCACAGCGGCAGCTATCCGGAGGATCCTCCGAAAAGGCCTCCATTGCCGTTGCCTCTGTTGTTCCCCGTGTCATCGGATTCCGTCGGTGACGCGGTCACACCGCCGTTGGAGCCACCGGTATCGGTGCCGCCGTTGTTGTTGCCTCCGTCGTCCTCACAACCGAAGCCGAAGCTGCCGCAGGTCTGAGTCGGCGTGGGCGACGGGGAGAACTCCGGCCTGCTCGGCGTGGGGCTCGGCGGGGCGCTCTCCTCCTCTTCCTCCTCCGTCTCGGTGGGCGAGGGGGTGGGAGTCGGGCTCGGGACGTCGTTGACGACCTGACCGATGGGCTCAGGCGTCGGGAAGGGCTCCACCTTCGCGTTCTTGAGCGCCTTCTCCATGTAGTCGTGCCAGATCTCGGCCGGGAAGGAGGCGCCGTGAATCTTGTCCTGGCCACCCGTTCCGTACATCTCCAGGAACTCGCGCTTCTTGTTCGACTCGTCGTCGTCCATGCGGTACATGGAGATCGCGGTCGAGAGCTGCGGGGTGTAGCCGACGAACCAGGCCGACTTGTTGCCGTCGGTGGTTCCGGTCTTGCCCGCCACGGGCCGGTTGGCGAGCTTCGCCGCCGTACCCGTGCCCTTGTCCACGACCGTCGTCAGCACGTCGGTGACGTTGTCGGCGACCTGGGCGGTGAACGCCTGCTTGGTCGTCGCCACGTCGTCGTGCTTGAAGACGACTCCGTCCTTGTTGGTGATCTCGTCGACCGAGAACGGCTCGTTCTGCTTGCCGCTCGCCGCGAAGGTCGCGTAGGCGCCGGCCATGCGGATCGCACTCGGGTCGGAGGTACCGATCGAGAAGGACGGGAAGTTGGCGCTGGCCAGGGAACCGGGCTTGATGCCGGCGTCCAGGGCGGACTCCCTGACCTTCTCCAGACCGACGTTCATGCCGAGCTGGACGTAGGCGGAGTTCGAGGAGACGCGCATCGCCTCACGCAGGTCGATCTGGAAGTTGGGCGGGTTGTACGACTCGTCGCCGTCGTTGCGCTGGAGCCACTCCTGCCCGTCCTTGTCCGTCCAGACGCTCCCGTCGTACTCCTGGATCTTGAGCTTGTTCTTACCGCTGTACAGGCTCTTGGGGGAGATCTTGATCCGCTCGTCCTGGGCCTGGGTCGGCTCACCGTCGGGGTCGAGCACACCCCACTTCATGGCAGCCGCGAGCACGAAGGGCTTGAACGTCGAACCGACCTGGGCACCGGTCTGGTCCGCGTTGTTGGTGAAGTGCTTCGTCGCGTCCTCGCCGCCGTAGATGGCCTCGATGGCCCCGGACTCCGGGTTGACGGACGCTCCACCGAACTGGACGTGCTTGTCGGTCCTGGGGCGGACCTTGGTGTTGATGTTCTCCTTGCGGACCTTCTTGACGGCGTCCTCGAGCTGCTTGACCTTCTTCTTGTCGAAGGTCGTGTGGATCTCGTAGCCGCCCCGCTGGAGCTGGTTCTCGGTGATCCCCGTCTTCTCGCTGTTGTTGACGATGTAGCCCTTGGCGAGGTCCACGAGGTAGCCGACCTGGCCGCCGAGCTGCGCGTTCGAACGCGGGCTCTTGAGCGTCGGGAAGTCCTTGTACTTGGCCCGGTCGGTCGCGCTCAGGCGACCGTCCTTGACCATCTCGTTCAGGATCCACTCCGTGCGCCGCTCCGCCCGGTCCCGGTTGGCTTCGGGGGTGGCGGCGGGATCGACCGAGGTCGCGCCGGCGGGGTCGTAGTACGTGGCGCCCTTGAGCACGGCGGCCAGGAACGCGCACTGGTCCGCCTTGAGCTCCTCGGCGTCCTTGCCGAAGTACGTCCGTGCGGCCGCCTGGATGCCGTAGGCCCCGCGCCCGTAGTACGCGGAGTTCAGGTAGCCGGCCATGATGTCTTCCTTGTCGACCTGGGCGCCGACCTTTATGGAGACGAAGAGCTCCTGGAACTTCCGGGTGAGCGTCTGCGACTGATCGTCCAGCATCGCGTTCTTCACGTACTGCTGGGTGATCGTGGAGCCACCCTGGGTCTGACCGCCCTTGGCCATGTTGAACAGGGCGCGGCCGATACCCATCGGGTCGACGCCCTTGTCGCTCTCGAACGTCTTGTTCTCGGCTGACATGACCGCATAGCGCATTTCCTTGGGAATGCGCGAGTAGTCGATGATCTGCCGGTTCGTCTCACCACCGGTGGCGACCATCTGCGTGCCGTCGGACCAGTAGTAGACGTTGTTCTGCGCTTCCGCCGTCTTGGCGACCTCGGGAACGCCCACGAGCGCGTACGCGACCCCCGCGACGGCCATCATGCTGCCGCAGAAGCCGATGAACAGTCCCGACACGAGCTTCCAGGACGGCACCCAACGGGCACCCCCGTACTTGCCCGCGCGGGGATAGTCGATGATCCGCTTGTTCGGCGGCTCTGCTCCACGGGCCCGGACCCTGCCGGGGCCTCCGGGCAGCCCGGAGCCACCGCGTCGGCCGGCCCCTGCGGGGCCATCGGCGGCTCTGCGCCGGCCACCGCCCGTGCTCCTCTGGGCAGCCCGGCGGGACTCCGCGCGGCTGCCGGACTGGTTCTCGTCACCTCCCGAGTCGTAAGAGTCGGAAGGAAACCCGGTTGCGCCTCGCGGTGCCGCACGGCGGCCGGAGGACGAACCTGTCTGGCCGCGTCGGGCCGCGGCACGTCCGCCGCCCTGCGGCTGCGGCGATTTGCGACGGTGCTCGCTCATCGAACGATTACTCCTCGGGCAGGCGCGTGTGAGCGCGCCTGGAAACGGCAGCTGGTTTCCGGTCCCCCCGAAGTACGGATGCGGTCGTTGTTGCATTCACCCGTACTGCACCGGGGACGAGGACGTCCCCACGCGTCACTCGGTTCCCCGTGGTTTGCATGGCGCACAGACTACGCACCGTCAAACCCCGCCTAGGACCGAAGTTCACCTCAAATCAGGCAACTTGCTCCTTCTGAATCTCCGATGTGACGCCGTTCACCGTGCCCCCTCTTGTCCCATGAGCGCAACCGATCTATCGTGCTGATGTATCGAGTCGATACATCAGCTCGGCATAAAGACCGTCACGGCAGGGCCGCGGCAGAGAGGAGGCGAGATGAGCCGGCGCTCCGGGATCCTCGAGTTCGCCGTCCTCGGCCTGCTCCGCGAGTCCCCGATGCACGGCTATGAGCTGCGCAAACGCCTCAATACGTCACTGGGTGTGTTCCGTGCGTTCAGCTACGGGACGCTCTACCCCTGCCTCAAGACGCTGGTCGCCAACGGCTGGTTGATCGAGGAATCGGGAAGTACTCCCGAGGACGCCCTCGCGACAGCGCTCTCCGGACGCCGGGCCAAGATCGTCTATCGGCTGACGGCGGAAGGTAAGGAGCACTTCGAGGACCTCCTCTCGCAAACGGGCCCCGACGCCTACGAGGACGAGCACTTCGCCGCTCGTTTCGCGTTCTTCGGGCAGACGTCGCGGGATGTACGGATGCGGGTGCTCGAGGGCCGCCGCAGCCGCCTCGAGGAGCGACTGGAGAAGATGGGCGCCTCACTGGCGCGCACCCGGGAGCGCCTCGACGACTACACGCTTGAGCTCCAGCGCCACGGAATGGAGTCCGTGGAGCGCGAAGTGCGCTGGCTGAACGAGCTCATCGAGAGCGAGCGGGCCGGTCGGGACCAGCGTCGTCCCGCGTCCGAAGGATCCGCTCAGCAGGACAGCACATCTGGAGAGTCGGGCGGCCTGCCCCGGCACGGGGAAATCCCCGGGCCGGATCCGTTCGACGACACCGCCACGTGAAGCCCGGTCGGGACTTCACCGAGAACAAACAGGGAGCAACCGGAATGGGTTCGGTTCGCGTAGCCATCGTCGGCGTGGGCAACTGCGCCGCCTCGCTGGTGCAGGGCGTCGAGTACTACAAGGACGCCGACCCGGCGACCAAGGTGCCGGGCCTGATGCACGTCCAGTTCGGCGACTACCACGTCGGTGACGTCGAGTTCGTCGCCGCCTTCGACGTCGACGCGAAGAAGGTCGGCCTCGACCTCACGGACGCCATCGGCGCCAGCGAGAACAACACCATCAAGATCTGCGACGTCCCGAGCAAGGGCGTCACGGTCCAGCGCGGTCACACGCTCGACGGTCTCGGCAAGTACTACCGAGAGACCATCGAGGAGTCCACCGAGGCCCCGGTCGACATCGTCCAGATCCTCAAGGACCGCCAGGTCGACGTTCTCATCTGCTACCTGCCCGTCGGTTCCGAGGACGCGGCGAAGTTCTACGCCCAGTGCGCCATCGACGCCAAGGTCGCCTTCGTCAACGCCCTTCCGGTCTTCATCGCCGGCACCAAGGAGTGGGCGGACAAGTTCACCGAGGCGGGCGTCCCGATCGTCGGCGACGACATCAAGTCGCAGGTCGGCGCCACCATCACGCACCGTGTGATGGCGAAGCTGTTCGAGGACCGCGGTGTCCGTCTTGAGCGCACCATGCAGCTCAACGTCGGCGGCAACATGGACTTCAAGAACATGCTGGAGCGGGACCGCCTCGAGTCCAAGAAGATCTCGAAGACGCAGGCCGTCACCTCGCAGATCCCCGACCGCGACCTGGGCGAGAAGAACGTCCACATCGGTCCCTCGGACTACGTGGCGTGGCTCGACGACCGCAAGTGGGCGTACGTCCGCCTCGAGGGCCGCGCGTTCGGCGACGTCCCGCTGAACCTCGAGTACAAGCTCGAGGTCTGGGACTCCCCGAACTCCGCGGGTGTCATCATCGACGCGCTGCGCGCCGCGAAGATCGCCAAGGACCGCGGCATCGGCGGCCCGATCCTCTCCGCGTCGAGCTACTTCATGAAGTCCCCGCCGGTCCAGTACTTCGACGACGAGGCCTACGCCAACGTCGAGAAGTTCATCAAGGGCGAGGTCGAGCGCTGATCCAGGCCACACCACGGCGCGGCGGGACACCACGCGCCAAGGTCTGTTGAGGGTCCCCGGGTGCTGCACCCGGGGACCTCAGCCGTATGTGAGGCTGTGCCCATGGCTGTCGTACGGGACCTGCGTGTACTTCTGCGCTTCCGGAACTTCCGGCGTCTGCTCGCCGTACGACTGCTCTCGCAGGGTGCCGACGGTGTCTACCAGGTGGCCCTCGCCACCTATGTCGTCTTCTCGCCCGAGAAGCAGACGTCCGCGGCCTCGATCGCGTCCGCCATGGCCGTGCTGCTCCTGCCGTACTCACTCGTCGGCCCCTTCGCGGGCGTCCTCCTCGACCGCTGGCGACGCCGCCAGGTCTTTCTGTACGGCAACCTGCTGCGGGCCCTGCTGGCCGCGCTGACGGCCGTCCTGATGCTCAGCCACGTACCGGACTGGCTCTTCTACGCCTCTGCCCTGTGCGTCACCGCGGTCAACCGCTTCGTCCTGGCGGGCCTGTCCGCCGCGCTGCCCCGCGTCGTCGACTCCGAACGGCTCGTGGTCGCCAACTCCCTCTCTCCCACGGCCGGCACGCTCGCGGCGACCGTCGGCGGCGGACTGGCGTTCGTCGTACGGATCGTCGGCTCGGATTCCGACGCCGTAGTGGTCCTGGTCGGCGCCGCGTTGTACATGGGCTCCGCGCTCGCCTCGCTCCGCCTG
This sequence comes from Streptomyces fructofermentans, assembly GCF_014651055.1. Lineage (GTDB taxonomy): Bacteria > Actinomycetota > Actinomycetes > Streptomycetales > Streptomycetaceae > Streptomyces > Streptomyces fructofermentans. The sequence goes on along the minus strand of NZ_BMWD01000021.1, from coordinate 25,413 downwards.
GCACCGGACCTGCTCGGCCCGGACCGGAAGTCCGCACGGCCCGGACTTCGGAAGGCACTCCTGGGCTCGGCACGCGGCCTGGCGGCGGGTGTACGCCATCTGGCCTCTCCCGCGCGGAGGGAGGCCGCATGGGCGCTCACAGCGATGACGCTGATGCGGTTCTGCTACGGCGCGCTGACGGTCATGGTGCTGATGCTCTGCCGGTACGCCTGGTCGTCCGGACCCGACGACGACGGGCTCGCCCTGCTGGGACTGGCCGTGGCCGCCTCCGGGGCGGGTTTCTTCGCCGCGGCCGTACTGACTCCGGCGGGAGCCAGGCGTTTCGGGCCCGGCGGCTGGATCGCCGTCTGCGCCGGATCCGCCGCGATTCTGGAGCCCGCGCTGGGGCTGCCGTTCAAGGAAGTCACCACGCTGATCGCGGCCTTCGTCCTGGGGCTGACGACCCAGGGAGCGAAGATCGCCACCGACACTCTGGTCCAGTCGTCGGTCGACGACGGCTTCCGTGGCCGGATCTTCGCCGTTTACGACGTCCTGTTCAACGTCGCCTTCGTCGGCGCGGCGGCGGTGGCCGCCTTGATGCTGCCTGCTGACGGCCGCTCAGTCGCACTGGTGATCACGGTGGCCGTTACCTACGGAGCGGTAGCTGCCGCTATGGCCCGATTTGAGCTGCACTAAGTGTCACATCAATGACACAGAGCCCATCCGGGCTACAGAGTTGTCAGCGGCGACCGGTAGCTTACGTGCGTCTTATTTCGCGCCAAGCGCTCCTACGTACAAGGGGGACCCCCAAGTGACCACTCCGCCGCCCCAGGGCCAGAATCCGTTCGCTCAGGGGCAGCCGCCCCAGGGGAACCCGTACGGCCAGCAGCCGGCCGCGCCCTACGCGCCGGTTCCGCCGGAGCCGCCGAAGCGCAGCATCAAGAAGTACTTCCGCGTCATCATCATCGTCATCGCCCTCATAGTCGCCGGTGCCGGCTGGCTTGCGAGCCGGGACGACGCTCAGGCCGCCAAGGTCGGCGACTGCATGAGCATCGGCAACCCGAACAGCGCCACCGACCCGGAGCTCGAGGTCGTGGACTGCAGCAACTCCAAGGCCGCGTACAAGGTCGAGCAGAAGAAGAGCAACGACTCGGGCTGCGACCGCACCAAGTACGCCGAGTACACCGAGACCGGCGGCGGCAGCGACTTCACCCTCTGCCTGTCGGAGATCTCCGCCAAGTAGGGGACCGCTGACGCGCTCGGAGGCCGTTGTTTCACGTGAAACAACGGCCTCCGAGGTGTCCAGCCACACGGAC
>NZ_BMWD01000021.1:0-24093 GCF_014651055.1 Streptomyces fructofermentans | reverse complement strand
CGGACGCGGGCGATGTTTCACGTGAAACATCGCCCGCGTCTCGTCAGTTCTGCGTGTCCCACCACTCCTTGAGCGCCGACACCGCCGCGTCGTGCTCCATCGGCCCGTTCTCCAGCCGAAGCTCCAGAAGGAACTTGTAGGCCTGCCCGATGGCGGGGCCGGGGCCCACACCCAGGACATCCATGATCTGGTTGCCGTCGAGGTCGGGCCGGATCGCGTCCAGCTCCTCCTGCTCCTGGAGCTGAGCAATGCGCTCCTCCAGGCCGTCGTACGCGCGGGAGAGGGACGCCGCCTTGCGCTTGTTGCGGGTCGTGCAGTCCGAGCGGGTGAGCTTGTGGAGACGGTCGAGCAGCGGACCGGCGTCACGCACATAGCGGCGAACGGCGGAGTCCGTCCATTCCCCCGTCCCGTAGCCGTGGAAGCGCAGGTGCAGCTCCACTAGGTGCGAGACCTCCTTGACGAGGTCGTTGGAGTATTTGAGCGCCGTCATCCGCCGCTTGGTCATCTTCGCGCCCACCACCTCGTGGTGGTGGAAGGAGACCCGACCGTCGTCCTCGAAGCGCCGGGTCCGCGGCTTGCCGATGTCGTGGAGCAGCGCGGCCAGCCGAAGCACCAGGTCCGGGCCGTCGGCCTCCAGCGCGATCGCCTGCTCCAGCACGATCAGCGTGTGGTCGTAGACGTCCTTGTGCCGGTGGTGCTCGTCACGCTCCAGGCGCAGGGCGGGCAGCTCCGGCAGCACATGCTCGGCCAGGCCCGTGTCGACCAGCAGGGTCAGCCCCTTGCGCGGGTGGGCCGACAGGATGAGCTTGTTCAGCTCGTCACGCACCCGCTCGGCCGAGACGATCTCGATGCGCTCGGCCATCGCCGTCATCGCCTCGACGACCTCCGGCGCGACCTCGAAGTCGAGCTGGGCGGCGAAGCGCGCGGCGCGCATCATGCGCAGCGGATCGTCGGAGAAGGAGTCCTCGGGGGTGCCCGGTGTCCTCAGGACGCGTGCGGCCAGATCGTCGAGCCCTCCGTGCGGGTCGACGAACTCCTTCGCCGGAAGTGCCACGGCCATCGCGTTCACGGTGAAGTCGCGACGCAGAAGGTCTTCCTCGATGGAGTCGCCGTACGAGACCTCGGGCTTGCGGGAGGTCCGGTCGTACGCCTCCGAGCGGTACGTCGTCACCTCGATCTGGAAGCTCTGGTCGACGTCTCCGACACGGGCGTCCTTCTGGGCCCCGACCGTGCCGAAGGCGATCCCGACCTCCCACACCGAGTCAGCCCAGGGACGCATGATCTTCAGTACGTCGTCGGGGCGGGCGTCCGTCGTGAAGTCGAGGTCGTTGCCGAGCCTGCCCAGAAGGGCGTCCCTCACCGAGCCGCCCACCAGGGCCAGGGAGAACCCCGCATCCTGGAATCGGCGGGCAAGGTCGTCGGCGACGGGGGACACCCGCAGCAGTTCACTCACCGCGCGGCTCTGCACCTGGCTCAGTGCACTGGGATGTTCTTCGTTGGCGTTCGGCACAACAGAAAAGGGTACGTGGCCCGGGCGCCGTGGGGCGCCTTCATTAAACGTCCACAGGAGCCGCTCACGTCCGCTGCGGGGACGCCCTCCTGGATACCCCCACATAGCGGGGCAGCGGGTCCCCGCCCCCGATCTTGTGGACCGGACCGCGGCACTTACCCTCAGCGTGCATCGTTACCATGCGTGGACGCACATTCCGACGACCACTGACGACGACAAGGGACGGGCAAGCGCGTGGCCGAGGCGGCAGACTTCCAGGGGACCAGTCCCTCACCTGCCCGCCGGTGGCTGCGGCGCACCGGAGCACTGCTGGCCGGGGCGCCTCTGCTCGCCGGCGTTCTCCAGCTGTCCCCGTCACCGACCGCGCACGCGAGCGAGCGCACCGTCGCGGCGGACGTCTCCGGCAGCCGTACGGTCGATGTGTCCCTGGACTCACTCAGTCCCAAGGTGCCCGCGGAAGGCGACTCCCTGACCGTCTCGGGCAGGATCGTGAACAAGAGCAAGCAGGCCGTCACGGACGCCCGTGTCGGGCTCCGGGTGGGTCCCACCATGAACGGCCGCTCCGCGATCGACGACGCCTCCAAGGGCAATCCGTACGCGGGCACCGATGTCGGCGGCAAGTACGTGGCGAAGTTCTCCAAGCTCGCTCCCGGCGTACCGCAGAAGTTCAGCATCACCGTGCCCGTCGACAAGCTCCCGCTCGGCTCCGACGGCGTCTACCAGCTCGGTGTCACGCTCACGGGCCGGACCGCGGCAGCCCCGTACGACCAGATCCTCGGTATAGAGCGGACCTTCCTCCCCTGGCAGCCCGAGGCCGCGGACAAGAAGACCAAAACGACGTACCTCTGGCCGCTCATCTCCACGCCTCGTATGACGGCCGAGACGGACTCGAACGAACAGCAGACACCCGTCTTCAAGAACGACGAGCTGGCCGCCGAGCTCTCCCCCGGCGGCCGGCTGGAGCAGCTCCTCACGCTCGGCAAGGACCTCGACATCACCTGGGTGGTCGATCCGTCGCTGCTTGCCTCCGTCGACGCGATGACCCGCAGCTACCGGGTGCAGGTGAACGGGTCCAGCGAGAAGACCACCGCAGGCACCCATCAGGCGGTCGCCAAGCAGTGGCTCGGCGAGCTGCAGGAGGCGGTGGTGGGCGAGGAGGTCGTCGCCCTGCCGTTCGCCGACCCCGACCTCGCGTCGCTGGCCCACAACGGCACCGAGGTGACGGGGTCCCTGAGCCATCTGAAGGACGCCACCACCGTGGCCACGACGACCGTGGAGACGATTCTCCACGTGACGCCCGGCACGGAGTACGCGTGGCCCGTCGACGGGGCGATCGACCCGTCGATCGTCAAGGTCGCCACCTCGGCGGGCGCCGACACGGTGCTCACCCGCAGCGACAGCCTCAAGGAGACGGGAAACCTGCCGTACACGCCGTCCGCGGCCCGTCCCATCGGGGGCGGCACCACGGCGGTCGTGGCCGACGCGCGGCTGTCGACGGCGTTCCAGGGCGACATGACGGTGGCCGGCAACTCCACGCTCGCCGTCCAGCGGTTCCTGGCGCAGAGCCTGATGTTCACCCTGCAGGCTCCCGACAAGCAGCGCAGCGTCGTGGTGGCCCCGCAGCGCCTGCCGACCTCCAGCCAGGCGCAGACGATGGCCCAGGCCCTCACGGCGCTCCAGGAGGGGAACTGGTCCCAGTCCACGGACCTCTCCGCCGCCACCAAGGCCAAGCCCGACGCGGGTGCCACCACGCGCGTCCCGCCGGCGTCCGCGTACCCCGGCTCCCTGCGCAAGCAGGAGCTGCCCCAGTCGGCCTTCGAGCAGATCGAGCGCACGCAGGAGGTCCTGAACGGCTTCCAGGTGATCCTCACCGACAAGTCGCGCGTGATCACCCCCTTCGGACGGGCCATGGACCGGTCGATGTCCACGTCCTGGCGCGGTTTCGCCTCCGAGGCCGCGGCCTACCGCAACGGGGTGGAGACGCACCTCACGGGTCTCACCAAGAGCGTCAGACTGATCGAGAAGTCCGAGGCGAAGCTCTCGGGCCGCAGCGCGACGATCCCCGTCACCGTGCAGAACAACCTCGTCCAGGGTGTCGACCACCTGGTGCTGCGGCTGACGTCGACGCAGCCGAGCCGCCTCAGCATCGGTGACGGCGCCTACTACGAGCAGCCGGTCTCCGTCTCCGGCGGCCACAGCCAGTCCGTGAAGTTCACGACCAACGCCCATGTGAACGGCCGGGCGGCGGTCGTCGCCCAGCTCTTCACGCAGGACGGCCAGGCGTACGGGGAGAGCATCACCTTCGACGTACGGGTCACCGAGATCACCGCGACCGTGATGCTGGTCATCGCCGGTGGCGTCCTGCTGCTCGTACTCGCCGGATTCCGGATGTACACGCAGCGCAAGCGGGCGGCCGCCCGCCAGGCGGCACTGGACCCGGAGTCGCCCGAGGACGCCGGGACCGCCGACGGCACCGCCCCGTCCGACGACGCCGAAGCCGGCGCCGAGGCGGAGAGCGCCGCCGAGGATTCGGGAGGTCCCGGGAGGGCGGAACCCGTCGGCCCGGCGGAGGACCCGGCCGGGGAGGCTTCCGGAGCCGCAGCGAGGGCAGACGCCCCGGAGCAGCCGAGTGACCCGGCACCGGACACCGCACCGGAAATCACCGAGGCTTCCGGCACGGGTGAGAGAGTGGACCGTTGAGCGATGTCGCGGCCGGTGGGCCCGGGGACAATGAGGTGGGGTAACCATGAACGCGCCGTACGACGGTGACCGCGGCCAGGGCGCGGGCGGCTCCGGCTACCCCGACGGCCCGCCGCAGGGCCCGCCGGAGCCCGGCGACGTGCCCTCGCAGCACGGGCCCGACGTGTACTTCCAGGATGCCTACGACCAGGATCCCTACCAGGCGCAGGACCTCTCCGCCCAGGACCCGGTCGCCGAGGCGCTCTACGACCGTGCCGCGCACCCCCCGCCGCCGCCCGGCACGTACCAGCCGCAGCCCCCGCTGTACGCCCAGCCGCCGCAGTCCCCGTACGCCCCCGACCCGCATGTGTGGGCGCAGACCCCGGCGCCCGAGCCGGACGGCCCCACCCAGTACCTGCCGTACGGCGACGACCCCCGTACGACCCAGTACGTGGGCGTGGACGACCTGGTGACGCAGGCGGGCGAGGAGCAGCACGAGCCCGACGCCTTCGCGCACCTCTTCCGTGACCAGCAGCAGGGCGGCGGGCGGCCCCCCGAGCCGTACTCCGTGCCGTCCCCGGCGCATGCCCCGTCCGCCGACCAGGACACGGGAGGCCGCTCCCCGGAGTCGGCTCCTGAGCCGCCCGTCGCCCCTGTGCCCCCGGCCGCCGCGGCCACCGCCAGGAAGGGCGGGCGGGCCTCGGGGCTGCTGAAGTCGAGCGCGCTCATGGCGGCCGGCACCATGGTGTCCCGCCTCACCGGGTTCATCCGCTCCGCGCTGATCGTCGCGGCCCTGGGTGTCGGCGTCCTCGGTGACACCTTCCAGGTCGCGTACCAGCTGCCGACGATGATCTACATCCTCACCATCGGCGGTGGGCTGAACTCGGTCTTCGTGCCGCAGCTCGTGCGGGCCATGAAGGACGACGAGGACGGCGGCGAGGCCTTCGCCAACCGACTGCTGACGCTCGTCGTCGTCGCCCTCGGCGCGCTCACCGTGCTCGCGGTCGTCGCCGCGCCGCTCCTCGTACGGATGCTGTCGGCCCCGATCGCCGGCGATGCCCCGTCCAACGAGGTCGCCGTCACCTTCGCCCGGTACTTCCTCCCCACGATCTTCTTCATGGGCATCCATGTGGTGATGGGCCAGATCCTCAACGCACGCGGCCGGTTCGGCGCGATGATGTGGACCCCGGTCCTCAACAACGTCGTCATCATCGTGACGCTCGGACTGTTCATCTGGGTGTACGGCACCGCCGAGACCTCCGGCATGGATGCCATCACCATCCCGCCGGAGGGCGAGCGGCTGCTCGGCATCGGCGTCCTGCTGGGCCTCGTCGTGCAGTCCCTCGCGATGATCCCGTACCTCCGGGAGACCGGTTTCCGGTTGCGGCTGCGATTCGACTGGAAGGGCCACGGTCTCGGCAAGGCCGCGATGCTGGCCAAGTGGACCGTGCTCTTCGTCCTCGCCAACCAGGCCGGCGCCATCGTGGTGACCCAGCTGTCGACGGCCGCGGGCAAGGACTCCCCGGTCTCCGGCACCGGCTTCGCCGCCTACGCCAACGCACAGCTGATCTGGGGCCTCCCGCAGGCCATCATCACGGTGTCCCTGATGGCCGCCCTGCTGCCGCGGCTCTCCCGCTCGGCCCACGAGGGCGACAACGGCGCGGTCCGCGACGACATCTCCCAGGGGCTGCGCACCACCGCCGTGGCGATCGTGCCGATCGCCTTCGGCTTCGTCGCCCTCGGCATCCCGATGTGCACGCTGATGTTCGGCTCGTCCGGAACCAGCGAGGCGACGAACATGGGGTTCATGCTGATGGCCTTCGGCCTCGGCCTGATCCCCTACTCGGTCCAGTACGTGGTGCTGCGCGCCTTCTACGCGTACGAGGACACCCGGACTCCCTTCTACAACACGGTCATCGTCGCCGCCGTCAACGCGGCGGCCTCGGCGCTCTGCTTCTTCCTTCTCCCTTCGCGATGGGCCGTGGCGGGCATGGCCGCCGCGTATGGTCTCGCCTATGCCATCGGCGTCGGGGTCGCGTGGAGCAGACTGCGCAAGCGCCTGGGCGGCGACCTGGACGGAGCCCGTGTCCTGCGGACGTACGCGCGTCTCGCGATCGCCGCGGTGCCGGCGGCGGCGCTCAGTGGCGCGGCCTGCTACGGCATCGCCCAGACCCTCGGGCAGGGCGCCGGCGCCTCGTTCGCTTCCCTGGTGGTCGGTGGTGTGGTACTCCTCGGTGTCTTCTATGTTGCCGCGCGGCGGATGCGCATCGAAGAGCTGAACGGAATGGTCGGCATGGTCCGCGGACGCCTTGGGCGCTGAAGCGGGGGTACGCGCACAACCATCGAGCACGACCGCGTGTCGTGCATAGGTGCGGACTGTGGGCACAATTGGCTTTGGCGTGGGACAGCGCGTTACGGATGGGGAGGCAGGAACGACGGTGGTGGAACGCAGCACGGCTGCCGTCGACGTGGCAGACAACAGCGGTGACGAACCGCTGACCGCCAAGGCGGACCAGTCCACGGCCGACGGGGTGGCCCAGAACCGGGAGCGGGACACGGACAGCTCGGAGAGCACAGAGGAACAGGGGAGCGGGGGGAACGAGGGCCTCAACAGGACCTCTCCGCCCGAGCTGCACAGCGGTCACAAGCTCGCCAGACGTTATCGGCTGGAGGAGTGCGTCACCCGTCTGGACGGATTCAGCAGTTGGCGTGCGGTGGACGAGAAGCTGCGTCGCGCCGTGGGCGTGCACCTGCTGCCCGCCGACCATCCGCGAGCCCGCTCCGTCCTGGCGGCGGCCAGGTCCTCGGCCCTTCTCGGCGATCCCCGGTTCGTCCAGGTCCTCGACGCGGTCGAGGAGAACGATCTCGTCTACGTGGTGCACGAATGGCTGCCCGACGCCACGGAGCTGACGGCTCTTCTGGCCGCCGGTCCGCTGGAGGTGCACGAGGCGTACCAGATGGTCAGCCAGATCTCCCAGGCGATGGCCGCCGCGCATCGCGAAGGGCTGGCCCATCTCAAGCTGACCCCCGGCGCCGTGCTGCGCACTTCGTCGGGGCAGTGGCGCATCCGTGGTCTCGCGGTGAACGCCGCGCTGCGTGGCATCAGTTCGGACACGCCTCAGCGTTCCGACACGGAGTCGATCGGCGCGCTGCTCTACGCGACGCTCACCCAGCGCTGGCCGTACGAGAACGACGCCTACGGCCTGTCGGGCCTGCCCAAGGGCGTCGGCCTCATCGCGCCCGACCAGGTGCGGGCGGGCGTGCACCGCGGCCTCTCGGAACTCGCCATGCGCGCGCTCGCCAACGACGGGGCGACCGCGTCCCGCCAGGAGCCTCCGTGCACCACCCCCGAGGAACTGGTCAAGGCGATCGGCGAGATGCCCCGCATCCGCCCGCCGGAGCCCGCGTTCACGGCCCCGCCCGAGTACCAGCGCACGACGTACCAGCAGGGCAACTACGGGCGGCCTCCGGCCCACCCGGGTGCCACCCAGCCGGTGCCGGCTCCGCTGCCTCCTCTGCAGGGCCGTACCGGCAAGGCCCTCAAGTGGGCCGTTTCCGCCCTGCTGATCGCCGCGCTCGGGCTCGGCAGCTGGCAGTTGGCGGACGCGCTCATGGACCACGGGAAGTCCGACGACACCGGCAACACCCGGACGACGGACGAGAACGACAAGAGCAGCGACCAGGTCAAGCCCGCCCAGCCGATCACCATCAAGGGCGCGGCGGAGTACGTCGCGAAGGGCGACGCCCAGGCCGCCGGCGACGTGGGCAAGACGTACGACGGCAATCCCTCGACCTACTGGCGGAGCAGGAGCTTCCTGGACGGTCCTGAGATGCAGCCCTCCTTCAAGCCCGGCGTCGGCATCGTCTACGACCTCGGTTCGGAGCAGGCGATCTCGTCCGCGTCGATAGGGCTCCGGTTCGGCGGCGACCACACGACGGTCACGCTGTACGCGACGGACTCGACGAGTTCGTCGACACCGATCAGCTCCATGAAGAAGATCGGGACTCTCACCACGAACGGCACCACCGCCAAGGTGAAGGTCGACAAGAATGTGAAGTCCCGGTACGTGCTGATGTGGTTCACGGCGCTGCCGCACGCGCCCGGCGACCAGTACAGCGGCGCCGGCTTCAAGCAGGCCGTCACCGATGTGAAGTTCACCGGCTGAGCGGTCACCGAGGGGGAGGGGGTCCGATGGCGGACGACGCCGCATACGGCGAAGCAAGCGATCAGGACCTCCTTGCCCGGCACGTCGAGGGTGACCCCGACGCCTTCGGCGAACTGGTGAGGCGCCACCGCGACCGGCTGTGGGCGGTGGCCCTGCGGACGCTGGGCGACCGCGAGGAGGCCGCTGACGCCGTCCAGGACGCCCTCGTCTCCGCCTATCGGGCCGCCCACACCTTCCGCGGCCAGTCGGCCGTCACGACATGGCTGCACCGGATCACCGTGAACGCCTGCCTGGACCGGGCCCGCAAGGCGGCATCCAGGAAGACCTCCCCCGTGGACGACACGGAGCGCCTGGAACAGCTCCTGGAGCCGCACGAGGCGGCCTCGGCCCCGGCCGAGCGCAACGACCTCCACCGGGAGCTGCTGGAGGCTCTCGGCACCCTGCCGCACGATCAGCGTGCCGCCCTCGTCCTCGTGGACATGCAGGGCTATCCCGTGGCCGAGGCCGCCAGCATGCTCGACGTGCCGACCGGCACGGTCAAGAGCCGGTGCGCGCGCGGCAGAGCGAGACTGCTCCCCCTGCTCAAGCACCTGCGTACGGCGAGCGGGAGCGACAGAGCGGGCAAGAAGTCGGGCGAGGGACGGAACCGCGCGCCGGGGACATCCGTCCCACCCGCAGCGGAGCCACACGAGGGACCGAGCGATTCAGCTGCTGTGAAGGGCGGAGGTGGGCGAGCGTGACATCCACGACCGGCACGGCCGGGCACCCGGACGTCGCGGAGATCGCCGACCTCGGCGAAGGTCTGCTCCCGCCCACCCGCACCGCGGATGTGCGCCGGCACCTGGAGGACTGCGTCCTCTGTACCGACGTGTACGAGTCGCTGGAGGAGATCCGCGGCACGCTGGGTACCCTGCCGGGCCCGCCGCGCATGCCCGACGACGTCGCGGGGCGCATCGATGCCGCCCTCGCCGCCGAAGCCCTCCTTCACGCCACGGCGGCCGACGTCTCGCATCCCGAAGCAGACGCAGACGCCGACAGCACGGAAGGTGACACGACGGGCGTTCCGGCGACGGTCGGCTCCCCCGGCACCGCATCCGGCGCCCGGAGCGCCACGCATGTTTCACGTGAAACATCGACGGCGGTGGACCGGCCGGCCGGACGCCCCCGCGCCACCACCGGCCCGGGTCGCGCGAACCGCACGCCTCGTGGGCGCCGCAGGACCGCTGTCCTGGGGGCCGTCTTCACGGCCGCCGCTCTGGGGATCGGAAGCCTGCTCCTTCAGACACTGGGCAGCGACGGCTCGGGCAAGGACACCTCGTCGCCGTCGACCGAGCAGAGCGACACCGCGAACACATTGGCTGAGGAGAAGCTCGAAGCCCGGGTCGCGGATCTTCTCGCGGACGTGGAGAAGAAGAAGGAGAACGGCGGCCCGCGCAGCTCGAATCCTCAAAGCGAAGGGTCAGAGGCCCCGAGCATCCTGAACAGTCCGGCGGTGCCTGTACCGGAGTGCGTCCGGCAGGGCATCGGTCGGGACGGTGAGGCCCTCGCCGCCGAGGAGGGTGTCTACGACGGCACGCCTGCCTATCTCGTCGTGCTCCCTGACGCCACCGACGCCACGCGCGTCAACGCCTATGTCGTCGATTCCGCCTGCGTCGACAAGCGGTCGATCACCGCCGGCAAGGTTCTGCTCCAGCAGTCCTATCCTCGGAACTGAGGACATCGGGCCTCGCCATGAGGCGGCCTGAGTACGCCCCGGGACATGCACGGCATCGCACTGCGGCGTCGGTAGCCCGTGTGCCCGGACACAGCGGGAATGCGCGCCCCTTAGGATCCGTTGGGTGGGGTGAGAGTTCTGAGAGAGGCTCCCACCGGTCGTACGAAGAAGTCTCCAGAGACGAGGAATCCAGCCGTGAGCGACGTCCGAAACGTGATCATCATCGGCTCCGGGCCTGCCGGCTACACGGCAGCGCTCTACACTGCGCGCGCGTCGCTTAAGCCGCTGGTGTTCGAGGGCGCCGTCACCGCAGGCGGTGCTCTGATGAACACCACCGAGGTCGAGAACTTCCCCGGCTTCCAGGACGGCATCATGGGCCCCGAGCTCATGGACAACATGCGGGCGCAGTCCGAGCGCTTCGGAGCGGAGCTCGTTCCGGACGACATCGTCTCGGTCGACCTCAGCGGCGAGATCAAGACCGTCACGGACACCGCGGGCACCGTGCACCAGGCCAAGGCCGTCATCGTCACCACGGGTTCCCAGCACCGCAAGCTGGGCCTGCCCAAGGAGGACGCCCTCTCGGGGCGTGGCGTCTCCTGGTGTGCGACCTGTGACGGCTTCTTCTTCAAGGACCAGGACATCGCCGTGATCGGCGGCGGTGACACCGCGATGGAGGAGGCGACCTTCCTCTCGCGGTTCGCCAAGTCGGTGACGATCGTCCACCGGCGGGACACCCTGCGCGCCTCGAAGGCGATGCAGGACCGTGCCTACGCCGACCCGAAGATCAAGTTCGTCTGGGACAGCGAGGTCGCCGAGATCCAGGGCGACCAGAAGCTCGCGGGACTCACGCTGCGAAACCTGAAGACCGGCGAGACGTCCGCGCTGCCCGTCACCGGCCTGTTCATCGCGATCGGCCACGACCCGCGCACGGAGCTCTTCAAGGGTCAGCTCGACCTGGACGAGGAGGGGTACCTCAAGGTCGAGGCTCCCTCCACCCGGACCAACCTGACGGGTGTCTTCGGCGCCGGCGACGTCGTCGACCACACCTACCGGCAGGCGATCACCGCGGCCGGCACCGGCTGTTCCGCCGCCCTCGACGCCGAGCGCTTCCTCGCCGCCCTCGCGGACGACGAAGCTGCGGAGCCCGAGAAGACCGCCGTCTGACGTCCACTTCCATCCGCCCCACCGCACCAACCAGTTAAGGAGCCCGCTGTGGCCGGCACCCTCAAGAACGTGACCGACGATTCCTTCGAGCAGGACGTTCTCAAGAACGACAAGCCTGTCCTGGTCGACTTCTGGGCCGCTTGGTGCGGTCCGTGCCGCCAGATCGCGCCGTCCCTCGAAGCGATCGCCGCCGAGTACGGCGACAAGATCGAGATCGTCAAGCTCAACATCGACGAGAACCCGGGTACGGCCGCGAAGTACGGCGTCATGTCCATCCCGACCCTGAACGTCTACCAGGGCGGCGAGGTCGCCAAGACGATCGTCGGTGCGAAGCCGAAGGCCGCGATCGTGCGCGACCTCGAGGACTTCATCGCCGAGTAGTCGACAGACCGTCCTCGCCGGGCGGGCATGTTTCACGTGAAACACGGAGGGGCCGACCCGATGGGTCGGCCCCTCCGGCGTTGGCCCTCACCCGTGCCCTGGTCCCACGGCGTCTCCAGCCGCTCAGTAGCCTCACGAACCGCCCCAGGCGCCGCTCGGAGGGAGTGCGGGCAGGCCCCGCGACCGGACTGCCCGGACAAGGCAGGGAGCCCTAGAGGGGGCGCAGGGCCGGCTCCTTCTGGACCGCGCCGAGCAACCGGTCCAGTGCCAGCTCGACGTCTTCCTTCCAGGAGAGCGTCGTGCGCAGTTCCAGCCTGAGCCGCGGGTGCGTCGGGTGCGGCCGGACCGTTTTGAAGCCCACGGCCAAGAGATGGTCGGCCGGCAGGACGCAGGCCGGCTCCTTCCAGCGGGCATCACCGAAAGCCTCGATCGCCTTGAAGTTCCGCCGCAGCAGATCCTTGGCGACCGTCTGAACCAGCACCCTGCCGAGACCTTGCCCCTGGTACCCCGGAGCGATGAAGCCCGTCATCAACTGGACCGCGTCGGGCGACACGGGACTTGTGGGAAACGCGGTGGCTCGCGGCACATAGGCGGGAGGCGCGTACAGCACGAAGCCCACCGGTACGTCATCCACGTACACGACCCGGCCGCACGATCCCCACTCCAGGAGAACGGAGGACAGCCACGCTTCCTTCTCCAGCTCGGGTGTTCCCGCCTTTACCGCGGCTTCGCCGCGGACTGGGTCCAACTCCCAGAAGACGCACGAGCGACAGCGCTGGGGAAGGTCTTGAAGGTTGTCCAGCGTGAGCGGTACGAGCCGGCGCCCCATGAAGGCAGTTCCTCGCTTCCTTCGCCCGCGGCATCGCGGGCGGCTGTCAGAGCGCTCCGTTCCTGGAGGAGGCCGCCGACGAATCCGCCGACTGCGCCGAGCCCCAGGCCCACACTCACCAGTCCGGTGCGGCTCACCGTTCGCATGCCCCTTGCCTCCCCGAAGAAGGTGCTGCCAGGTGGATGCGCCAACCCCCTCTCGCATCGTATCCACGAAGAGATTCCATCGATACCGCCTGAAAGCAAAGAGCGGACCGTGTTCCGGTACACACCGGACACGGCCCGCTCTACCAGTGGCCGGTCGATTCGACCGGCCACTCGGGCGTCAGGCTTCGGATTCCTCGGAGTCGTCCTCCGGAAGGGCCTGCTGCAGCACCGGACCCTCGCCCGGGGCGAGCGTCCCGAGGATGCGCTCAAGGTCATCCATCGAGGCGAACTCGACGGTGATCTTGCCCTTCTTCTGGCCGAGATCGACCTTCACCCGCGTCTCGAACCGGTCCGAGAGCCGCGTCGCCAGATCGCTCAGCGCCGGGGAGAGACGGGCTCCCGCCCGTGGGCCCTTGGAACGCGGCGCCGACTGCGGCCGCGAACCCATGAGGGTGACGATCTCCTCGACCGCTCGCACCGAGAGACCCTCGGCCACGATGCGGTGAGCCAGGCGGTCCTGCTCCTCCGAGTCCGCGACGGACAGCAGGGCACGAGCGTGGCCGGCGGAGAGCACCCCGGCAGCGACTCGGCGCTGGACCGACGGAGAGAGCTTCAGGAGACGCAGGGTGTTGGAGACCTGCGGTCGCGAGCGCCCGATCCGATCCGCCAGCTGATCGTGGGTGCAGTTGAAGTCCTGGAGCAGCTGGTCGTATGCCGCCGCCTCTTCCAGAGGGTTCAGCTGAGCCCTGTGCAGGTTCTCCAGCAGCGCGTCCAGGAGGAGCTTCTCGTCCTCCGTCGCCCGGACGATCGCGGGGATCGCTTCGAGCCCCGCTTCACGGCACGCGCGCCAGCGGCGTTCACCCATGATCAGCTCGTAGCGTCCCGGACCCTGCTGCCGGACGACGACCGGCTGAAGGAGCCCGACCTCCTTGATGGAGGTGACGAGTTCGGCCAGGGCGTCCTCGTCGAACACCTCACGAGGCTGGCGGGAGTTCGGGGTGATGGAGTCCAAGGGGAGCTCGGCGAAGTACGCGCCGACCGGCGCGGCCGGAGCCTCTCCGAACACGCTGACCGAGGATTCCTCTGTTTCACGTGAAACAGAGGCCGCCGGGAGCATGGCTACCTTGGCCGCCGCCACCCCTCGCTCAGCGGTGAGGACAGGCGTGCCGCCCGACGACGCGGACGATCCGCCCGCGGCCGGCGATGCCGCCTTCTCCCCTGTAGGTGCTGCCGGGATCAGTGCGCCGAGACCACGGCCCAACCCCCTCCGTCGCTCGCTCACTGGATCCCCTCCACGATGCTCTGTTCGGTGTGTGCGCCCGTGTGGGCAGGCTGCGCGTCGTAGGTCACGCCGACTCCGCGCAACGCGATCTCCCGTGCCGCTTCAAGATAGGACAAGGCGCCGCTCGACCCCGGATCGTAGGTCAGCACCGTCTGCCCATAACTCGGGGCCTCGGAGATGCGGACCGATCGCGGGATGCTCGTCCGCAGCACCTCGTTGCCGAAGTGGGTGCGCACCTCCTCCGCCACCTGGGACGCGAGGCGGGTCCGGCCGTCATACATGGTGAGAAGAATCGTCGAGACATGGAGATCGGGGTTCAGGTGGCCCCGCACCAGGTCGACGTTGCGCAGCAGCTGCCCCAGCCCCTCCAGCGCGTAGTACTCGCACTGGATCGGAATGAGGACCTCGGCTCCGGCCACAAGGGCGTTCACCGTGAGGAGCCCCAGGGACGGCGGGCAGTCGATGAGGATGTAGTCGAGCGGCTGCTCGTACGCCTGGATCGCACGCTCAAGGCGGCTCTCGCGTGCCACCAGGGACACCAGCTCGATCTCCGCACCGGCGAGATCGATCGTGGCGGGCGCACAGAAGAGGCCCTCGACATCGGGGACCGGCTGAACTACCTCGGAGAGTGGCTTGCTGTCGATCAGCACGTCGTAGATCGAGGGGACCTCGGCGTGGTGGTCGATCCCCAGCGCGGTGGACGCGTTGCCCTGAGGATCGAGGTCGATCACCAGGACGCGGGCACCGTGCAGAGCAAGCGAGGCGGCGAGATTGACCGTGGTCGTGGTCTTGCCCACCCCGCCCTTCTGGTTGGCGACCACCATCACGCGCGTCTGCTCGGGCCGCGGCAGGCCCTCGCCGGCACGCCCCAAAGCCTCCACCGCCAGTTGGGCAGCACGACCGATGGGAGTGTCGTCCATCGGGGGCGGTGTTTCACGTGAAACATCCTCCCCCATCGACTCGGTTCGGGGACCGGGGACCGGATCGGTCATCGGTCCCGCGATGTTGGCGTTGGACCGCAAGGATTCACTCTCCTCGACTTCAGGCTCGCAATGAACAGAGCCTCCCATGCCTTCGGGGTCGTGAACCAGCGAGGCCCGTTGTTCTGTGGAGAAATCCACCTCTGTGGACAACTCCGTTCCCTCTTCGGAGGACCTGGGGGCACGAGAGGGAGGCCTCTTTCCGAAGGATCCGAAGGACCCCAGTGGATTGCGGTCGCGGGGTTCGGCCGCGGCGCGACCGCGGCCGATGATGCCGTGCAGCAAGGAGCGACGTTTCACGTGAAACACGATGCACAGCGCGTGCGACCGCAATCGCGCGACACTCCGGTGGGCGTATGTGCGGCAGCTTGTGTGGAGTACGTCTCGTCGTCAGGACGGATCAGTGAGCAAGCACACGTCCCGGCACTCCACATCGAGGGGCGCGTCCCCTGCTCACTCTCCGGCGGGAACCCCTCAGCGTCGCCTGCGGGTACGGCCCGTCCGAGCCGCCTTGGCCCGCTTGGCGGCGAAGCGCACACCGCCCGGGCTCTCTCCGACCTCGACCCTGACCACTGTCGCGAGCGGTTCCACGACACCCTCGCCGACGTGGAGCACAGAGGTGTCCACGGCACCGAGCTTGCTGAGCGCGGCGCCGGCTCCCTTGACCTCCTCCTCGGCGGTGTCGCCCTTGAGGAGAAGCATCTCGCCGTAGGGCCGCAGCAGCGGCACACCCCAGGCGGCGAGACGGTCCAGCGGCGCCACGGCCCGCGCCGTCACCACATGGACCGGAGGAAGCTTCCCGAGGACCTCCTCCGCACGCCCGCGGACGACGGTGACGTGGTCGAGCCCGAGCAGCTCCACGACTTCGGTGAGGAAGTTCGTCCGCCGCAGCAAGGGCTCCAGCAACGTGATCTTCAAGTCCGGCCGGACGAGGGCGAGCGGAATGCCGGGCAGTCCGGCACCGGAGCCGACATCGCACACGGTCACGCTCTCGGGCACCACCTCGGAGAGCACCGCACAGTTCAGCAGATGCCGCTCCCACAGGCGGGGCACTTCACGAGGACCGATCAGACCGCGCTGAACCCCCGCGTCCGCCAGCAGTTCCGCGTAACGAACCGCGTCTGCGAAGCGATCGCCGAATACCGCCCGGGCCTCCTCGGGCGCAGGGGGAAGCTCCGCTGCCTCCGTCACGGGGAACCGTCCTTCCGTACCGCACAAGCGCACTGCGCGCTGACCAACAGGACTATCAGGAACTATCGGGGACTATCAGGCTGACAAAATTCGGCCCCGCCTGCGAACACAGACGGGGCCGGGAGAACGCGTGCTGGATCAGGCGGGGAGCACGACGACGAAGCGCTCCGGCTCCTCGCCCTCGGACTCGCTGCGCAGGCCCGCGGCCTTGACCGCGTCGTGCACCACCTTGCGCTCGAAGGGGGTCATCGGCTGCATCTTGACCGGCTCGCCGGAGCTCCTGACCTCGGCCGCCGCCTTGGCACCCAGTTCGGAGAGCTCCTCCCGCTTCTTCGCACGGAAGCCGGCGATGTCCAGCATCAGTCGACTGCGGTCACCGGTCTCCCGGTGCACGGCCAGCCGGGTGAGCTCCTGGAGTGCCTCCAGCACCTCGCCGTCGCGACCGACGAGCTTCTGCAGATCACGGCTGTTGCTGTCGCTGATGATCGAGACAGCGGCGCGATCGGCCTCGACATCCATGTCGATGTCACCGTCGAGGTCGGCGATGTCCAGCAGACCCTCGAGGTAGTCCGCCGCAATCTCGCCCTCCTGCTCCAGGCGGGTCAGGGTGTCGCCACCCTCAGCGGCAGCGGAGGTGGTGCCTTCCGTCACGGGATGGACTCCTTCTTGCTTACTTCTTCGACGGGGACTTGGGGCGCTGCGGACCCTTGCGCTGTCCGGACTGGGCCTTGCTGCGCGTGCTGCCACCGGACGCGGGCTTGCCGCCCGCCGGCTTGGGGCCGGGCTTGGCGTCCTGCGGATCGTCGGACTTGGTGAGGGAGGTCTTCGGCTCCGACTCGTCCGAGGCCTTGGCACCGCCCTGGACCGTGCCCGACTGGCGCTGGGACTTGCTCTGCCGCTTGGGCTGCTGGCGCTTGGGGGCGCCGCCCGTCACCGGAGTGCCGTCCTCGGTCTCGGCGGCGGCCGCGGCGTCGCTCTTCACGACGGTGCCGTCGGTCTGGGCCGCGAAGCCCGCCTTGTTCAGGCCGTTGATGAACTTGCGCTCGTGCTCGTTGCGGTCGCGGCCCTTGACCACGATCGCCTTGACGACGGCACGCTCACGGCGGTTGCGGGTCTTGCCGTGCGTGTCGACGTGCTTGAGCAGACGCTCGAGGAACGCGGCCTGCGCCTTGGAACCGGGAGTCGGGTTCTGGCGGATCACGTACATCTGCTGGCCCATGGTCCACACGTTGGTGGTCAGCCAGTAGACGAGGACACCGACCGGGAAGTTGATGCCGAAGACGGCGAACATGATGGGGAAGACGTACATCAGCATCTTCTGCTGCTGCATGAACGGCGTCTTCACCGTCGTGTCGACGTTCTTGGTCATCAGCTGGCGCTGCGTGTAGAACTGCGACGCCGACATCAGGACGATCATGATCGCGGTCACGATGCGGACGTCGGTGATCGAGGAGCCGAGGGCCTCGACCTTGCTCGAGCTGTCCGTGAACTTCGCGGCCAGCGGAGCGCCGAAGATGTGCGCCTTCTGCGCGCTCTCCAGAAGTCGCTCGTTGATCACGCCGATCGTGTCGTTCGACGCGATGCTGTTGAGCACGTGGTACAGGGCGAAGAAGAACGGGGACTGCGCCAGGATGGGAAGGCACGAGGAGAGCGGGTTGGTACCCGTCTCCTTGTACAGCTTCATCATCTCTTCGGACTGGCGCTGCTTGTCGTTCTTGTAGCGCTCCTGGATCTTCTTCATCTCGGGCTGCAGCGTCTGCATCGCCCGAGTCGCCTTGATCTGCTTCACGAAGAGCGGGATCAGGCAGATACGGATCAGGATCACCAGGGACACGATGGACAAGCCCCAGGCCCAGCCGGTGTCGGGGCCGAAGATGGCGCCGTACACCGAGTGGAACTGGACGATGACCCAGGAAACGGGTGTCGTGATGAAACTGAAAATGCCGGCAATCGTGTCCACTAATCAGGCTCCTTGAGCATGGGACGGGGTCTCGGCGGCCGGGCTTGAGGAGTGGTCGGACATACCAGGCCCCTCGGTGGCCGGTTCGGCGGCGGAGGTCCCGCCCTTGCGTGCGCGCCAGGCGTCTCGCAGCATCTCGTGCCACCGCGGACGCTTGCGCGGCGGGACATGGTCCACACCGCCCAGCGACCACGGATTGCACCGCAGGATGCGCCAGGCGGTGAGTGCCGTCCCCTTGACCGCACCATGGCGGTCGATGGCCTGGTACCCGTAGTGGGAGCACGACGGGTAGTACTTGCACACCGGCCCGAGCAACGGGCTGATGGTCCACTGGTAGATCTTGATGAGAGCCAGCAGCGGGTACTTCATCGCGCGCCCCCTCCCGTAAGCCGCTCCAGAGCGGCGTCCAGGTCTCGGGCCAGCTGTGCATGGTCGGCGTCGCCCGCACCGGGCAGCGCTCGTACGACTACCAGGCTACCGGGGGGCAGCAGGGCGACTCGGTCACGCATCAGATGGCGAAGCCTGCGCTTCACCTTGGTACGGACGACGGCGCCACCCACTGCTTTGCTGACAACGAAACCCGCACGCGTCGGGGGAGCGCTCTCCCCAGGCGCGTGCGGGTCCGTTGCACCGCTGCGTAGATGGACGACGAGTAGCGGGCGTCCGGCCCGGCGTCCTCGGCGTACCGCGGTCGCGAAGTCCTCGCGCCGCCTCAGCCGATGCTCGGTAGGCAGCACGACATCATGACCTGTGAGTAATCAGGCGGACAGGCTCGCGCGACCCTTGCCACGGCGGTTCGCGAGAATCGCGCGGCCGGCACGGGTGCGCATCCGCAGGCGGAAGCCGTGGGTCTTGGCGCGACGACGGTTGTTCGGCTGGAAGGTGCGCTTGCTCACTCGGGGGCTCCAGAGAAGATCGGTGGTTTCGGGGTGCCGTCCTGGCTGTCACCGTGCGCCCACGAGTAGCTCGCATTACGCCCGAGTGCACCGCTTCCCGATCACTCTTCGCGATCTGTGCCCATCGGAGGCAGGCGGCAGCAGCCATCGACAACTCGACCTGGTTACGGTACGCGCGGCTACGCCATCCGGTCAAACCAGCATCGCGTGAGGGACACTGTCCACAGGCTGGGGACAACAACTTGAACCGCATGGGTCGCCCTGACTACCGTGGCTGGACTCCGATTCGTTCCCTTCTCCCAGCCCCAGCTGATTCGTTCCGATCGCCCGAACCGAGTTCCAACCCAATCCGTCCCCAGAACCACACGTTCGTGGGACCCCGTGAGAGAGCGTGCCCTGTGGCTGACGTACCTGCCGATCTTGCCGCAGTGTGGCCACGCGTGTTGGAGCAACTTCTCGGTGAGGGCCGGGGGCAGGGCGTCGAGACCAAGGACGAGCACTGGATCAAGCGCTGCCAGCCGCTGGCCCTCGTCGCGGACACCGCCCTGCTCGCCGTTCCGAACGAATTCGCGAAGAACGTGCTCGAAGGGCGCCTGGCGCCGATCGTCAGCGAGACGCTGAGCCGTGAGTGCGGCCGCCCGATCCGGATCGCGATCACGGTCGACGACTCGGTCGGAGAGCAGCCGGCCCCCTCGGGACCGCCCGCCCCGTCCCCTTCGCGCTACGAGGAGCCCGAGCTCCCTCAGGGCCAGGGACGCGACGGGTACCGGGGATACGGCAGGCACCGCGCGGACGACCGCGGGGACGACCGGATGGACGACCGTCCGCAGGGCCGCGCGGACCAGCAGCCCGGCCGGGGGGACCAGCTCCCCACCGCCCGTCCGGCCTACCCCGACTACCAGCGTCCCGAGCCCGGCGCCTGGCCGCGGTCCTCGCAGGACGACTACGGCTGGCAGCAGCAGCGGCTCGGATTCCCCGAGCGGGACCCCTACGCCTCGCCCCCGCAGGACTACCGTCCGCAGTCGCTGGACCGCCCGCCGTACGAGCAGCGGCCCAGGTACGAGCAGCAGCGCGGGGACTACGACCAGCAGCGCTCCGACTACGACCAGCAGGACCGCCGCGAGCGGCCCGAGCAGTCCCCGCCGTCCGGCGCGGGCCATGTCCACCGGGGCGGCCCCATGGGCTCCTCCCTGCCCTCCTCCAGCGGTGCCCCGGGTCCGCTGGCCGCGCAGCCGGCGCCCGCGGCGGGCCCCGGGGAGCCGACCGCGCGCCTGAACCCGAAGTACCTGTTCGACACCTTCGTCATCGGCGCCTCGAACCGGTTCGCGCACGCGGCCGCGGTCGCCGTCGCCGAAGCGCCGGCGAAGGCGTACAACCCGCTGTTCATCTACGGGGAGTCCGGACTCGGCAAGACCCACCTGCTGCACGCGATCGGGCACTACGCGCGCAGCCTCTACCCGGGCACGCGGGTGCGCTACGTCAGCTCCGAGGAGTTCACCAACGAGTTCATCAACTCGATCCGGGACGGCAAGGGCGACAGCTTCCGCAAGCGGTACCGGGAGATGGACATCCTGCTCGTCGACGACATCCAGTTCCTCGCGGACAAGGAGTCGACGCAGGAGGAGTTCTTCCACACCTTCAATACGCTCCACAACGCGAACAAGCAGATCGTGCTCTCCAGCGACCGGCCGCCCCGGCAGCTCGTGACCCTGGAGGACCGGCTGCGGAACCGCTTCGAGTGGGGTCTGACCACCGACGTCCAGCCGCCCGAGCTGGAGACGCGTATCGCCATCCTCCGCAAGAAGGCGGTGCAGGAGCAGCTCAACGCCCCGCCGGAGGTGCTGGAGTTCATCGCGTCCCGGATCTCGCGCAACATCCGCGAACTGGAGGGCGCGCTGATCCGGGTGACGGCGTTCGCCTCGCTCAACCGGCAGCCGGTGGACCTGGGTCTGACGGAGATCGTCCTCAAGGACCTGATCCCCGGGGGCGAGGACTCGGCCCCCGAGATCACGGCGACGGCCATCATGGCCGCCACCGCCGACTACTTCGGCCTCACGGTGGACGACCTGTGCGGATCCTCGCGCAGCCGCGTCCTGGTGACGGCACGCCAGATCGCCATGTACCTGTGCCGGGAGCTCACCGACCTCTCGCTGCCGAAGATCGGCGCGCAGTTCGGGGGCCGCGACCACACCACGGTCATGCACGCCGACCGCAAGATCCGGGCGCTCATGGCCGAACGCCGCTCGATCTACAACCAGGTCACCGAACTCACCAACCGCATCAAGAACGGCTGAGGCCGCGGCGATAGGCGGTAGGCGGTACGCGGTAGGCAATAAGCAGGACCAGAAACAGGACGCAGCGAAGGCGCCCGGGACACGTTCCCGAGGCGCCTTCGCCATGTCCTGCCCCGGGCGAGGGCCTCGGCCCGACCCGGCCCCGTCCGACCCGACCCGCCCGGCCCCGGCGGTCGCCCTCCCGCGCAGGGATGCCGTCCTCGCGTCCCGAGAACCCCCGCCCCACGCGAAAGAGGTTCACCGGCGCCTGCCCCAGCGCCCCTGTGAGCGCCGCCGGCCGTCTCCTCGGGGACGCTCAAGAGCCTCCGGAACGGCTCCCGAAGGCTGCTCGGGGAGCGTTTCGGCCCTCCCGGACCCCTCCGCCGAGGAGCATCGGCGCCGCCCGGCCGCCTCCGTCTGTTCGAATAGGCGACGGGTTACGGCCTCCGTCCACAGATTGGGCAACTTTCTCGCGTCCACACCCTGGGGACTGCGAAGTTGTCCAGAACGTGTCCACAGGCTGTGCTGGTGATAGACCATCAGGGCAGGTCAGCTGGTTGTGGATTCGTGGACAAAAGATCTCCACAGCCTGTGGACAACGTACGGATCCACAGCCTGTGCAGAGAGTTGTCCACCGGCGGCCCACAGGACCGGACCCGTTGTCCCCAGCGATCTCCGGCTTCTCCACACCGCTGTCCACTGTTCGGCAACGCGAGGCCGCTTCTCACCGTGTCGAGTGAAAGGCGTCACATCAAGGTGCCGGGTTGGCCTGTGGGGAACGCGGGTAAATCTGGGGACGGTGCTGGGGAGAACTACCCCGAGCCTGTGCATCGGGTGTGCAGAACTTTTCCCCGTCCACAGAAGAGGCCGGTTTTCCACCGCCTCCACCCACAGGACCAGTGGATAAAAAACCGACTCTGACCTGCGAATACGCGGTTATCCACGGTATCCACAGCCCCTACTACTACTCCCAACTAGAGAGAGTCTGGGAATCGATTCGAAGACGGGGCTGTGCACAACTCGGGCTCGGAGCGCCGACTGCCGCTCGGCACGACTTGACCCCGAGGGGCACCGACTGTCAGTGAGGTGCGTCAGACTGGTCCCCGGTGTCCTGCCCCGCAGTGGACTCAGCGACACCGGGTCAGACGACGAAGGCGAAGCAGGGCGAGAGCGCCGGCAACAGACGGAGGCGGCAACGGTGAAGATCCGGGTGGAACGCGACGTACTCGCGGAGGCAGTGGCCTGGGCGGCACGCAGCCTCCCGGCCCGTCCGCCGGCGCCTGTGCTCGCCGGCCTTCTGCTGAAGGCCGAGGAGGGCGCCCTGAGCCTCTCCAGCTTCGACTACGAGGTCTCGGCCCGCGTCTCGGTGGACGCCGAGATCGACGAGGAGGGCACGGTGCTCGTCTCCGGCCGCCTCCTCGCCGACATCTGCCGGGCCCTGCCCAACCGCCCGGTGGAGATTTCCACAGACGGTGTACGGGCGACCGTGGTCTGCGGCTCCTCGCGCTTCACCCTCCACACCCTGCCGGTGGAGGAGTACCCGTCGCTGCCGCAGATGCCGTCCGCGACCGGCACCGTCCCCGGTGAGGTCTTCGCCTCCGCCGCCGCCCAGGTCGCCATCGCGGCCGGACGCGACGACACGCTGCCCGTCCTCACCGGCGTGCGCATCGAGATCGAGGGCGACACCGTCACGCTGGCCTCGACGGACCGCTACCGCTTCGCGGTCCGTGAGTTCCTGTGGAAGCCGGAGAACCCCGAGGCGTCCGCCGTGGCCCTCGTGCCCGCCAAGACGCTCCTGGACACCGCCAAGGCCCTCACGAGCGGCGACAGCGTGATCCTGGCGCTCTCCGGCTCCGGTGCGGGCGAGGGCCTGATCGGATTCGAGGGCGCCGGGCGCCGCACGACCACGCGGCTGCTGGAGGGCGACCTCCCGAAGTACCGCACGCTGTTCCCGACGGAGTTCAACTCGATCGCCGTCATCGAGACCGCCCCCTTCGTGGAGGCCGTCAAGCGCGTGGCCCTGGTCGCCGAGCGGAACACCCCGGTGCGGCTCAGCTTCGAGCAGGGCGTGCTCATCCTGGAGGCCGGCTCCAGCGACGACGCACAGGCTGTGGAGAGGGTCGACGCCCAGCTGGAGGGCGACGACATCTCGATCGCCTTCAACCCGACGTTCCTGCTGGACGGTCTGAGCGCCATCGACTCCCCGGTGGCCCAGCTCTCGTTCACGACGTCCACCAAGCCCGCCCTGCTCAGCGGCAGGCCCGCCGTGGACGCGGAGGCGGACGAGGCCTACAAGTACCTGATCATGCCGGTGCGGCTCAGCGGCTGACCAAAGCCGCAGGTGGGGCCGTACGTCTGAGCGGCTGTGCCCACAGATGTGCGGGAGCGTCCGGGTTTAGGCTCGTACGCAGGTACGAAAGTGCCGTCCTGCCACGTCGCTAGTGAAGGAACAACCTGATGGAGCTCGGTCTCGTCGGCCTCGGCAAGATGGGCGGCAACATGCGCGAGCGCATTCGCCGCGCAGGCCATACCGTCATCGGATACGACCGCAACCCGGATCTCGCCGATGTCCACAGCCTCGAGGAGCTTGTGGGCAAGCTCGAGGCGCCGCGTGTGGTGTGGGTGATGGTTCCGGCCGGGGCCGCGACCCAGTCCACCGTCGACGAGCTGGGTGAGCTGCTGGAGCCGGGCGACGTCGTCGTCGACGGCGGCAACTCCCGCTGGACCGACGACGAGAAGCACGCCGAGGAACTCGCCGCCAAGGGCATCGGATTCGTCGACGCGGGCGTCTCCGGCGGCGTCTGGGGACTCCAGAACGGGTACGCGCTGATGGTCGGCGGCGACCCCGGGAACCTCGCCAAGGTCCAGCCCGTCTTCGACGCCCTCAAGCCCGAGGGCGACGCCGGCTTCGTCCACGCGGGC
>NZ_BMWD01000020.1 GCF_014651055.1 Streptomyces fructofermentans | reverse complement strand
GACTCCCCGCAGATGAAGATGATCGCCGCCCTGCGCAACCAGTTCGGCGGCCACGCAGTCGAGAAGAAGTAGTCCACAGGTCCGCTCCGCGGATCCACAGCTCCCGGGGAGGTCGGCGAACGACCATGCACGTCACGCATCTGTCGCTGGCCGACTTCCGCTCGTACGCCCGGGTCGAGGTGCCCCTCGACCCGGGCGTCACCGCGTTCGTGGGGCCCAACGGGCAGGGCAAGACCAACCTCGTCGAGGCGGTCGGCTATCTCGCCACCCTCGGCAGCCACCGGGTCTCGTCCGACGCCCCCCTCGTGCGGATGGGCGCCGAGCGCGCGATCGTCCGGGCCAACGTCCGGCAGGGGGAGCGGCAGCAGCTCGTCGAGCTGGAGCTGAACCCCGGCAGGGCGAACCGCGCCCGCATCAACAGGTCCTCGCAGGTCAAACCCCGTGACGTGCTCGGCATCGTACGGACCGTGCTGTTCGCGCCCGAGGACCTCGCGCTGGTCAAGGGCGACCCCGGCGAGCGCCGGCGCTTCCTCGACGAGCTGATCACCGCGCGCTCCCCGCGCATGGCCGGCGTGCGCTCGGACTACGACCGGGTGCTGAAGCAGCGCAACACCCTCCTGAAGTCGGCCGCGCTCGCCCGCCGCCACGGCGGCCGCACGATGGACCTCTCCACGCTCGACGTGTGGGACCAGCACCTCGCGCGGGTGGGCGCCGAACTGCTCGCCCAGCGGCTCGACCTGGTCGCGGCGCTCCAGCCACTGGCCGACAAGGCGTACGAGCAGCTCGCGCCCGGCGGCGGCCCCCTGGCCCTGGAGTACCGGCCCTCGTCGCCCGACGTCGTGGGGCACGTGCGCGAGGAGCTGTACGAGCAGCTGATCGCCGCCCTGGAGGGGGCCCGCAAGCAGGAGATCGAGCGGGGCGTCACGCTCGTCGGACCGCACCGCGACGAGCTGCTGCTGAAGCTCGGGCAGCTCCCCGCGAAGGGATATGCGTCACACGGCGAGTCCTGGTCGTACGCGCTGTCGCTGCGCCTCGCGTCGTACGACCTCCTGCGGGCCGAGGGCAACGAGCCGGTGCTCGTCCTCGACGACGTGTTCGCCGAGCTGGACACCCGCCGCCGTGAGCGCCTCGCCGAGCTGGTCGCCCCGGGCGAGCAGGTGCTGGTGACGGCCGCGGTGGACGACGACGTGCCGGGCGTCCTCGCGGGGACCCGGTACGCCGTGTCGGAAGGCGTGGTGGAGCGCGTATGAGCGAGGACGCACCGGAGCCGGACAAGGCCCGGAAGGCCCCCGAGCCGTCCGGCGTCGACCTCGCGCGTGTGGCCCTGCGGGCCGCGAAGGAGCAGGCACGCGCGCGTGGTGACGCGGCGCGGCAGAAGAAGCAGGCCCGGCGCGGCGGTCTGCGCTCCGGCGCGCACGCCGACGGGCGGGACCCGATGGCGCTCGGCTCCGCCATCAACCGCCTCATCAACGAGCGCGGCTGGGAGGCGCCCGCCGCCGTCGGCGGGGTGATGGGCCGCTGGCCGCAGATCGTCGGCGACGACCTGGCCAAGCACTGCGAGCCCGAGAAGTACGACGAGGAGGAGCGCGTGCTGATCGTGCGCTGCGACTCGACGGCCTGGGCGACCAACCTGCGGCTGCTGGCTCCGCAGCTGGTGGCACGCCTCAACGAGGACCTCGGGCACGGCACCGTGCGGCTCATCAAGGTCCTCGGTCCCGGCGGCCCCGTCCGCCGCTTCGGCCCCTTGCGGGCCCCCGGCAGCACGGGCCCCGGCGACACCTACGGGTGAGCCGGAGCGGGCGGTGCGCCGCTCGTAGCGCGGGGTTGACACCCCGAAGCGCTGAGTGCCGCTCTGCGCCTCTTTGGGGCCGGGTCCACATATGGGGAGTCGGTGGAGACCGGTTCAGGGCGGCACATGAGGACTCAGGTACCGGCAAACCCCCATCACTGTCGGCGCTACCGGTAGACTGGAAGCTAATCCCGCCCCGTCAGTGGGGACCGTCGGGAAAATGGTGTGCACCGCTGACCAAGGCTTACCAACGCAACACGCCGCAGCCGCTCCGGCCACCCGCCGGGAGCATGGCTTGTGCTGTGCCAGAAAGGGCGCTTCGTGGCCGATTCCGGCAACCCCAACGAGAACATCCCGTCCACCGACGCCGGCGTCGAGAGCGAGGCCAAATCCTCGAACGGCGAGGTCACCGCCTCGTACGACGCCAGCGCCATCACCGTCCTCGAGGGTCTGGACGCGGTCCGCAAGCGACCTGGCATGTACATCGGCTCGACCGGTGAGCGCGGCCTCCACCACCTCGTGTACGAGGTGGTGGACAACTCCGTCGACGAGGCGCTGGCCGGGCACGCCGACACGATCGAGGTCACGATCCTCCCCGACGGCGGGGTCCGCGTCGTCGACAACGGCCGAGGCATCCCGGTGGGCATCGTGCCCTCCGAGGGCAAGCCCGCCGTCGAGGTCGTGCTCACCGTGCTGCACGCCGGCGGCAAGTTCGGCGGCGGCGGCTACGCGGTCTCCGGCGGTCTGCACGGCGTGGGCGTATCCGTGGTCAACGCGCTGTCCACCAAGGTGGCCGTGGAGGTCAGGACCGACGGGCACCGCTGGACGCAGGACTACAAGCTGGGTGTCCCGACCGCTCCGCTCGCGCAGCACGAGGCCACGGACGAGACCGGCACGTCGGTCACCTTCTGGGCCGACCCGGACATCTTCGAGACCACCGACTACTCCTTCGAGACGCTGTCGCGGCGCTTCCAGGAGATGGCGTTCCTCAACAAGGGTTTGACCATCAAACTCACTGATGAGCGCGACTCGGCGAAGGCCACGGCGGGTGCCGACGAGGCCGGTGCGGACGAGACCGAAGAGGTCAAGACCGTCACGTACCACTACGAGGGCGGCATCGTCGACTTCGTGACGTACCTCAACTCCCGCAAGGGCGACGTCGTCCACCCGACGGTGATCGACATCGAGGCCGAGGACAAGGAGCGCATGCTCTCCCTCGAAGTCGCGATGCAGTGGAACGGGGGCTACAGCGAGGGCGTGTACTCCTTCGCCAACACGATCCACACGCACGAGGGCGGCACGCACGAGGAGGGCTTCCGCGCGGCGCTGACCGGTCTCATCAACCGGTACGCGCGCGACAAGAAGCTGCTGCGCGAGAAGGACGACAATCTCACGGGCGACGACATCCGCGAGGGTCTGACGGCGATCATCTCGGTCAAGCTCGGCGAGCCCCAGTTCGAGGGGCAGACGAAGACCAAGCTGGGCAACACCGAGGCGAAGACCTTCGTGCAGAAGGTCGTGCACGAGCACCTCACGGACTGGCTGGACCGCAATCCGAACGAGGCCGCGGACATCATCCGCAAGTCCATCCAGGCGGCCACCGCGCGCGTGGCGGCCCGCAAGGCCCGCGACCTGACGCGCCGCAAGGGGCTCCTGGAGACGGCGTCGCTGCCCGGCAAGCTCAGCGACTGCCAGTCGAACGACCCGACCAAGTGCGAGATCTTCATCGTCGAGGGAGACTCCGCCGGCGGTTCGGCCAAGTCCGGCCGGAACCCGCAGTACCAGGCGATCCTTCCGATCCGGGGCAAGATCCTCAACGTCGAGAAGGCGCGGATCGACAAGATCCTGCAGAACCAGGAGATCCAGGCGCTGATCTCGGCGTTCGGCACCGGGGTCCACGAGGACTTCGACATCGCGAAGCTCCGCTATCACAAGATCATCCTGATGGCGGACGCCGACGTCGACGGCCAGCACATCAACACCCTGCTGCTGACCTTCCTGTTCCGCTTCATGCGCCCGCTGGTCGAGGCCGGGCACGTGTTCCTGTCCCGTCCCCCGCTGTACAAGATCAAGTGGGGCCGCGACGACTTCGAGTACGCGTACTCGGACCGCGAGCGCGACGCGCTGACCGAGCTGGGCCGCCAGGCGGGCAAGCGGGTCCGCGAGGACTCGATCCAGCGCTTCAAGGGTCTCGGTGAGATGAACGCCGAGGAACTGCGCATCACCACGATGGACCAGGAGCACCGCGTCCTCGGACAGGTCACGCTCGACGACGCCGCCCAGGCCGACGACCTGTTCTCGGTCCTGATGGGCGAGGACGTCGAGGCACGCCGCGCGTTCATCCAGCGCAACGCCAAGGACGTCCGTTTCCTCGACATCTGAGTCGGTCTCAGCTGACCGCACCAGGAAGGATCTTCACCAGCAATGGCCGACGAGAACACTCCCGTGTCGCCCGAAGAAGGCGGCGAGATCACTCTGCGCGTCGAGCCCGTCGGGCTCGAGACCGAGATGCAGCGCTCCTACCTCGACTACGCGATGTCCGTCATCGTGTCGCGCGCGCTGCCCGACGTGCGGGACGGCCTCAAGCCCGTCCACCGGCGCGTCCTGTACGCCATGTACGACGGCGGCTACCGGCCCGAGAAGGGCTTCTACAAGTGCGCCCGCGTCGTCGGCGACGTCATGGGCAACTACCACCCGCACGGCGACTCCTCGATCTACGACGCGCTGGTCCGCCTCGCGCAGCCGTGGTCGATGCGGATGCCGCTGGTGGACTCCAACGGCAACTTCGGTTCACCGGGCAACGACCCGGCCGCCGCCATGCGGTACACCGAGTGCAAGTTGATGCCGCTGTCCATGGAGATGGTCCGCGACATCGACGAGGAGACCGTCGACTTCACGGACAACTACGACGGCCGCTCCCAGGAGCCGACCGTCCTGCCCGCCCGCTTCCCGAACCTCCTGATCAACGGTTCGGCCGGCATCGCGGTCGGTATGGCGACCAACATCCCGCCGCACAACCTGCGCGAGGTCGCGGCCGGCGCCCAGTGGTACCTGGAGAACCCCGAGGCCTCCCACGAGGAGCTCCTGGACGCGCTGATCGAGCGCATCAAGGGCCCCGACTTCCCGAGCGGCGCCCTGGTCGTGGGCCGCAAGGGCATCGAGGAGGCGTACCGCACGGGCCGCGGGTCCATCACGATGCGCGCGGTCGTCGAGGTCGAGGAGATCCAGAACCGCCAGTGCCTGGTGGTCACCGAACTCCCCTACCAGGTCAACCCCGACAACCTGGCCCAGAAGATCGCCGACCTGGTGAAGGACGGCAAGATCGGCGGCATCGCGGACGTCCGCGACGAGACCTCGTCTCGTACGGGGCAGCGCCTGGTGATCGTCCTGAAGCGGGACGCGGTCGCCAAGGTCGTGCTGAACAACCTCTACAAGCACACCGACCTCCAGACGAACTTCGGCGCCAACATGCTGGCGCTGGTGGACGGTGTGCCGCGCACCCTGTCGCTGGACGCGTTCATCCGCCACTGGGTGGCGCACCAGGTCGAGGTCATCGTCCGCCGTACGCGCTTCCGGCTGCGCAAGGCCGAGGAGCGCGCGCACATCCTGCGCGGCCTCCTGAAGGCCCTGGACGCCATCGACGAGGTCATCGCGCTGATCCGGCGCAGCGACACCGTGGAGATCGCTCGGGAGGGCCTGATGGGCCTCCTGGAGATCGACGAGATCCAGGCCAACGCCATCCTCGAGATGCAGCTGCGCCGGCTGGCCGCGCTGGAGCGGCAGAAGATCGTCGCCGAGCACGACGAGCTGCAGGCGAAGATCCGCGAGTACAACGCGATCCTCGCCTCACCCGAGCGCCAGCGCGCCATCATCAGCGAGGAACTCGCCGCGATCGTCGAGAAGTTCGGCGACGACCGGCGCTCCAAGCTGGTGCCCTTCGACGGCGACATGTCCATGGAGGACCTGATCGCCGAGGAGGACATCGTCGTCACCATCACGCGTGGCGGCTACATCAAGCGGACCAAGACCGAGGACTACCGCTCGCAGAAGCGCGGCGGCAAGGGCGTCCGGGGCACGAAGCTCAAGGAAGACGACATCGTCGACCACTTCTTCGTGTCGACGACCCACCACTGGCTGCTGTTCTTCACGAACAAGGGCCGGGTCTACCGCGCGAAGGCGTACGAGCTCCCGGACGCCGGACGTGACGCGCGCGGTCAGCACGTCGCGAACCTGCTGGCCTTCCAGCCCGACGAGGCGATCGCCGAGATCCTCGCGATCCGCGACTACGACGCGGTGCCCTACCTGGTGCTCGCCACCAAGGGCGGCCTGGTGAAGAAGACGCCGCTGAAGGATTACGATTCGCCGCGTTCCGGCGGTGTCATCGCGATCAATCTCCGTGAGACGGAGGACGGATCCGACGACGAACTGATCGGTGCCGAACTGGTCTCGGCAGAGGATGATCTGCTTCTGATCAGCAGGAAGGCCCAATCGATCAGGTTCACTGCGACGGACGACGCGCTGCGGCCCATGGGCCGTGCCACCTCGGGTGTGAAGGGCATGAGCTTCCGCGAGGGGGACCAGCTGCTCTCGATGAATGTTGTTCGACCCGGTACGTTCGTGTTCACTGCCACAGACGGTGGGTACGCGAAGCGGACCGCCGTCGACGAGTACCGCGTCCAGGGTCGCGGTGGCCTGGGTATCAAGGCCGCCAAGATCGTCGAGGACCGCGGCTCGCTCGTCGGCGCGCTGGTGGTCGAGGAGACCGATGAGATCCTCGCCATCACACTGTCCGGTGGTGTGATTCGTACGCGAGTCAACGAGGTCAGGGAGACGGGCCGTGACACCATGGGCGTCCAACTGATCAACCTGGGCAAGCGCGATGCCGTCGTCGGTATCGCACGTAACGCCGAGGCCGGTCGAGAGGCCGAGGAAGTCGAGGGCGCGGACGGCGCCGACATCGACGACTCGGACGAGGTCGAGACGGTCGCCGGCACGGACGAGGGCCAGCAGTCCTCGGACGAGTAGCGAGGAGTAGTCATCGTGAGCGGAGCCACGGGCGCCGGCTCGACCGGTACGGACAAGGATGGCGGCCGTGGCCCCGCCACGGAGGCGAATGACTCTCATGGATCCCAGGGGGGAACTGTGACGGACACCCGAGGCGCGCACACGCCGCAGTACGCGGCCGGTGCGGCCCCAGGCTCGGCGGTGCCCCAGGGCCCGGCGGGCCCTCCCGGCGCCGCGGCGCCGCCGGCACCGGGCTCGCCGCTGCCCGGTGAGCGGCAGCAGCAGCCCGCGCAGCCGTACCACCCGCCGCAGGCGTACCCGGCGCAGCAGCCCCCCTCGGGGGCGGTCCGCAGGCCGCGCACGGGGGCGCGTACGACGCCCCGCACGCGCAAGGCACGCCTGCGGGTCGCCAAGGCCGACCCCTGGTCGGTGATGAAGGTCAGCTTCCTGCTCTCGATCGCGCTCGGCATCTGCACGATCGTCGCCGCCGCGGTGCTGTGGATGGTCATGGACGCCATGGGCGTCTTCTCCACGGTGGGCGGCACGATCTCCGAGGCCACGGGCTCGAACGAGTCCAACGGCTTCGACCTGCAGTCGTTCCTGTCGCTGCCGCGCGTGCTCGTCTTCACGTCGATCATCGCGGTCATCGACGTCGTCCTCGCCACCGCGCTCGCCACGCTCGGGGCGTTCATCTACAACCTCTCCGCCGGCTTCGTCGGCGGCGTCGAGCTGACGCTCGCCGAGGACGAGTAAAACGTTGTCTTCACCGCTCGGGCACGGGAGCGCCTCCCCCTCCGGGGAGGCGCTCCCGTGCTGTTCGGGCAGGCGGGACCGGGGCGCGGATACCGATTTTGGGACTGACGCCGTCGTGCGCTAATCTTCAGAGGTCAGCGCGCGGGACATACACCGCAGAGCGCGGCGGGGCTATAGCTCAGTTGGTTAGAGCGCATCCCTGATAAGGATGAGGCCACAGGTTCAAATCCTGTTAGCCCCACCAGTTCGAAGACCCCCGGTCCAGTTGGGCCGGGGGTCTTCGGCGTTCGCGGCCCGGATCGGCGGCCGTCAAAGGCCGTTCGCGGTGGGCGGCCGGGGCCGTTGCTGCCCTCGTCATCGCCCGCCTTCGCGGAGGAGGCCGGGATGTGCCTGCTTGCAGAAAGCCGCGGCTCACAGGGCCGCTCCGGGCAGCCCGCGCGGGGCACCGGAGCCTTGTTCCGCCCGACCGTGGGGCGCAGCCCGTGACTTGGCCCTCCAGGGCCCTTCCGTGACCTACGGGGAGGCACTCCAGGGGCCCTCCCCGGCCTTCGGCGAAGCGGCCGGTGGTTCGGCGCCCGGGTGCGGCCGGACGGCCTTCGGGGAACGCGCAGCGCCCCCCTGCTGTCGATGTGCAGGGGGGCGCTCACAGTCCGGTCGACGTGCCTCCCGAGCGTGTCGGCCGGAGTTCGGGGGCCGGGGTCCGAACCCGGTCAGTCCTCGCGCCGGAGTTCCTCGACGACGCGGGCCATGTCGTCCTCCAGCGCCAGCATCCGCGTGTGGCGGTGGATGTGGGCGTACTGAGCCTCGATCTCCTCGAGGTCCCGCCACGCGCGCGTGTCGGGGTCCCTGGCCCAGCGCACGTGCTGGAAGAGCGGGACCTCACGGGGAGCCAGCGTCCACGACAGCGGCCTGCCGCCCGCGACGAGGGTCAGGACGTGCCAGCCGCCCGCCGTGCCGTCGGGGGCCGGTGCCTGCGACACGACGGCCGACGACGGGTGCAGGGCGGCCAGCCAGGCGAGGAGGTGGGCCCGCTCCCGCGCCATGTGCTCGCGGTCCCGGGCGTACGCGTCGGCGTGCCGCTGCCAGCGCGCGGCCTCCGTCCTGGACGTGTGCAGTTCGTCGCCCAGGCGCTGCAGTCGGTGGACCAGCCGGTCCGTGGCGTCGGGGCCGCCGGTTGGCGTGGGCGGGTCCTCGGGTGCGTCCGCGTCGGGCACGGCGGCCGCCTCGGCTGCGGGGGCCGCGGGGGCCGTGGCGGTCCCGACGGTCCTCGGAGACCTGGAGAGCGGGAAGCCGGGGGCCGTCGGCAGGAACGTGCCGAGGAGCCCGCGGGAGCGGCCCGACCGGCCCGCCGACGCGTGGGAACCGCGTCGGCGGAAGCGCCGGCGCCGGGGCTCGGCCACGGCCGCGAGGGCCGTCACGGGGGGTGGCGCGACGGGCGGCTCGGCGGACTGGACCGGAGGCGGTGCGGTGGCCGGCGCCGGGGGTGCCACGGTCGGTGCCAGGGCCGGGCGCGGGGGTACGCGGGCCGTCGGGGGCAGGGGAGGCAGTGGCGGGGGCGAGTCCGGGGAGGCGGCGGAGGGGGCCATGGAGTGCTCCGGGGTGAGGTGGGTCGGGGCGGTGGGACGGGCGGGCGCCGGGCCGGTGGGCGGCGGACCTGGTCCGCAGGCGGGCGTCCTGCGACGGGCTTCATGAGGGCTCCGGTGGGGCCGTGGGCGGCCTATCCGGTCGCGCGGAGGAGCGTGGTGCCCGTCCGCCTGTAGTGGCTCACGCTGCGGGCGTTGGCGACCCGGCAGGCGTCGTCCACGGGCTCACCCCTGCGTACGTGCCGCTGGTACGCGGCCCGCGTTCCGCAGGGAGCCGGTTCGCCGGGGAGCCGGGAGGGCCCGGTCTGCGACCTGGGTTCGGGCGGCAGCACCGGCGCCCGTCTGCGCCGTTTCTCCAGCGCGTGGCGCTGGGGGCCCGTCAGTCCCGCGACGATTCCCCCCCGGTCGCACTCCGGCAGGCCCTCCTCCCGGCGCATCACGGCCGCCCGGCACTCCTCGAGCACCTCGCACGCGTGGCACAGCGCTCTGGCGACGGCCCTGGTCCGGTTGGAGAACCACAGTTCCGGGTCCTCGTTGCGGCACAGCGCGTACAGCTCCCAGGCCCGGCTGCGGCCGTCGGCCCTGCGGTCCACGCTCCGCCACGACTGGTCGCGGTTCCGGCCGAGGGTCCCGCCCCCGGTGGTCGACGTGTTCATTCCTGTCGCTGTCCCCATCGTCATCGCCGACTTCGCCTGTCCCGTCCGTTCCGGCCACCGGTCATGTGTCGCTCCGCGCCGCCGCCCGTTCGGCGGCCTCCCAGGTGGCCGGGCCGGTCCGTACGAGCCGTACGCGCCGGGCGTTCGGGACGTGCGGCCCGGTCGGCGCGGACGCCAGGGCGGCCGCGGCGGGAAGGGCGGCGGGCAGGGCGCGTGCGGTCAACTCCCTGGGCGCGGCGGGCCTTCCGGCCGCGGCCGGCTCGGCCGGCGGGACGGGCGCGGCGGGTGCGACGGGGGTATGCGGCTCGGCCGGTGCCGGTGCCGGTGCCGGTACCGGTCGCCGGGACGGACGCGTGGCTTCCGGCAGGGCGGTGGGCCCGAGGCGGACGACCGCGAGGGCCTTGGCGGCCGGGGGGCCGGCGGGGGCCGTGACCGGACCGTCGGCCGGCGGAGCCGCAGCGGACGCGGCGGCCGGTCCGGAGGCGGGCGCGGCCACCTCTGCGGCCACCTCTGCGGGCGCCACAGCGGGCAGCTGTTCGGCGGCCGGGGGGACGGACTCCGTCGTCGGAACCGTCGCCGGAGTCGTGGCCGGAGTCGTGGTCGGAACGCCCGTCGGAGCCGTCGCCGGAACGCCCGTAGGAGCGGTCGGCAGCGCGGTCGGCGTCGGAACGACGGTCAGCCGCGCGGCGGTCAGCCGGATGGCCCGCGACCTGCGCGCCGCGGGCAGCGACGGGAGGGTGGCGGCAGCGGCGGCCGGAACAGCGGGAACGGCCGGAAGGGCCGGGACCGGCGGTGCGGCGGCCGGAGCGGCCGGGGGCCACGTCGCCGAGGGAGCCGAGAGGGCCGAGGGAGCCGAGGGAGCGGCTGGCCGCGCCGGGGCTGCCGTGGCGGCCTCCGGCCGGGCCGTCCCCGCCCTGTCGGCCGACCACGGCGCCGGTGGCTCCAGCGCCGTCAACGGCCCGAGCAGGGAGGTCACATTGGCGAGCGAGCACCGCTCGGAGCGCCCGTCCAGCGAGAGCAGGGGCATGCCCCCCGGCGTCCGGCGGCCGTGGAAGTACCAGACGTCTCCCTGTACGTCCCGCTGCGGCAGCGTCAGGTCGTACGTGACCCCGTCGTACTCGTACACCCGGGAGTCGAAGCCGGCCACGGCGCCCGTCCCGGCCCTCGCGCCCGTCCCGGCACGGACGCCGGACGCGGCGGCGGGAGTCCGGACCGGGGCGTGAGCCGTACTCGCGGCAGCGGCGGGCGCGGTGGCCGCCGGAGCGGCGGGCCCCGGAGCGGCGGCCGGAGGCACGGGGGCCGACCGCCGCTCGTGCGCCAGGACCGAGACCCGCACGCCGGCGTGGCGGCTCTCCCCGATCACCGCGTGGGGCAGGGGCGCCTCGGCGTCGCGCCTGATGCCGAAGTGCGCGCGCCACCGCCTCCACTGCTCCTGGTCGGTGACGTGGAGTTCGATGCGTACGCAGTCCCCGTCGGCCCGGATGCTGTGGAAGTCGGGGTGCCTGCCGATGTTCTGCTCGATCGTGGCGGCGACCAGCCTGGCCCGCTCGCACGAGTGGTCCCAGGCGAAGGCCTGCTGCTCCAGTTCCGTCAGTTGTCCGGGCACACGGGCCCAGCCGCCGCTCGGGGTGCGGTGCAGGACGAACCCGAACGTCCGCTCCGGGTCGACCAGGAGGCGTGCCACGTCCAGCGCGTGGGCGACCGCCCTGGCCTGGTTCGAGGTGCTCACGGAGAGCGCCGTACGGATGACGCGTTCGGCGTGGGGCAGGTTCCTGTTCATGCCGCGGCCTCTCTCTCCGACGCCGTGCGCAGCTTCTGCATCGCCCGGAAGGTGAGGGCCTTGACCGCGCCGACGGTGCGCCCCATGGCGCAGGCGGTCTCCTCGGGCGACATCTCGCCGATGAACCGCAGCTCCATGCACTGCCGCTGATGGGCGTTCAGCGTGTGCAGCGCGTTCCACACGGCCTCGTGGGTCTCGACCGCCTCCAGTGCCCGCAGGGCGGCGAACTCGGCGCTGCGGTCGTGCGCGTCGCTGTCCCGCAGCTCGGAGACGAGCGTCTCCACCCGGGAGCGTTTGGTCTTCACCTCGTCCAGGTGCAGGTTCCTGGCGATGGTGAGCAGCCACGCGGTGAAGGCCGAGCCCTGCCAGGTGAAGCTGTCGATGTGGCGCAGCGCCCGTACGAAGACCTCCTGGGTGAGGTCCTCGGCCAGGTGCCGGTTCCGCGTGCGGAAGAGGAGGTACCGGTACACGAAGCGCTGGTGATCGACGTAGAGGGCCGCGAACGCCTCGCGGTCGCCGGCCCGGGCGCGGTCGACCAGGTCGTACTCGGCCGTCTGCCGGGGCGGGCTGGTCTCTCGTCTGATCTCTGCGGACACGGGCGGGGTGCTCCTTCTGTGCGTGGGCGTGCGGGTTTCGTCGTGGGCTTCCGGGTGACCGGGCTGCCCTGCCGGGGTGTCCTCCCGGCTGCGATACTCAATATTCATGTAGATGTAGATTCTTGAGGCGGAGTGGGGTGCGGGAAGGTGCGGAGGGGGCGGCGCGTGGCTGCCGGATTCTGCGGAACGGTGACCGGGTGACCGGCGTACTGCTGATGTGCTGCGATCGGTCCACCCGGCGGCCCGTGCGGACGTTCCGTCCTGCGGGCGCTGTGGGGTTCCAGGGGGGGCGAGTGATCGATGTTATCTACAGTATGCATGTAGATGTAGATTAGTCAAGCCGCGGTGTCAACGGCGCTGAAGGCGTGAATCGGGGGCGCGTAGTAGCACTGGAATGTGACGGGATGCTTCCTGTTTGCGGAAATTCGACCTATCGATCTGCGATCTACTTGCGCATGTAGATGTCCATGGCCGATGCTTGATCGTGTGACCAGGAACCTTCAGCCGAGCGGTGAGCCCGAGGCGGGCGAACCGGAGTCCGGCGAGGCCTTCGCCGTCGAGGGCGAGGATCTGCCTGTGCTGCTCGAGCGCCTCCTCGGTGAGTCGGGGGGCAGGACCCAGAAGGATCTGGCCGCGGAAGCGGGCATCTCCTATCCGACCCTCAACGCCTGGATGAACCGGACGCGCGGCACTTCCCGCATCGATCCGGAACGGCTGCGTGCGATGGTCGAGGTGTTCCGCCGCTGGGGGGTCCGCACCACGCCGCGGGAGTTCTTCGCCTCCGTCGGCCGGCCGGTGCCCGGACCCAGTGGGGACGAACGCGAGGCCCAGTTGCTCAGGCTGTACCGGCAGTTGCCCGAATCGCGGCAGCGCGCTCTGGTCAAGAACGCCGAAGCGATGCTCCAGCTCAGTCGCGCCACTTGACGGTCCCGCCGGTTCACCGGCGGATCGGGGTGATTCGTCCCTCTGGCCCATCGGGCGGAGGGGCGGTTTTCGGACTGGCAATTCTCAACGGAATATCCCAACAACCCTCACGCAGCGAATACACACGGGTACGATCGGTATGCCGCTGGCCTCCCGGAGCGGGATTTCTGCATGCCCTCATGCGTCCCTGGGGAGATTCCTGTGTGCATCGTGATTTCTGTGGCTGACGATCTTCCGAAGATCGCCATCTGGGACCCCGACGAAGTGAGCATTCTCGTGGCTCGCGGCGCGGCCGTCGGAGAGTTCCTTCGCGAGGTCGAGGCGATCCTGACGATCGACCTCGGTGCGCCGGCCGCGTCCGACGACCGCTTCGTCTGCTTCTGCGGTACGCGGGTGGAGCTGCCGGGTGAACTGGCGTCCCTGGTGGCCGTCACCGCCTGCGAGTCCGTCTGACCCGAGTCCGGATCCGTCTCCCGTGGCCGTCGGGGGGCGCCGGACGACAGGTCTTCGAACTGCTGACCGTCGAACCGCCGGCCGTCGAACCGCCGGCCGTCGAAGTCCGGATCGCCGGGGTGCCGGACGCGGGCCGGGTCGGGTGCGATCGGTCCGGGACGGAGTGCTCGTGCGGGGGGCCGGTGTGCCGTGATCGCGTGCGTGCGCCGGTGGCGGCACCGGAGGCCGGGGGTCGTCACAGCGCCGCTGTGCCGGTGGCGGCGAGGGCCGGCGCCGGGGCCGGGACACGGGCCGGGGCCGAGGCCCTGACCGGAGCCGGAGCCGAGGTCTGGGCGGGGAGGACGACGGCGCCGAGGGGCGGGGTGGCCGTGCCGTGGGCGGTGGGGCCGGCGGACGTCGACGCTGCCGTGGAGGCGCACGGAACGGCTGCCCGGTGAGCGGGGAGACCACCGCCGGACGCCGTGGCCGGCCGGGCCGCGGTGATGCCGTCGTGCAGGACGCCCGTGGCCGCGCGGGTGGTGCCGGAGGGGTCGGCGGGGGCCCCGACGGCGGTCTTCGGGATGGAGGTCCTCGGGGCGGTACCGGGGTCCGTCGCGCCTACGAGCGCCGCCGCGGAGGCTGTCGCGCCGAGGACGGCCGCGGACAGGGCGTCGTTCGCGTCGACGGCTGCCGGGGGCACGGTCTGCGCGGTGGCGACGGGGCTCGCGCCGCGGGCGGGGGCCGGGACGCTCTCCAGTGCGGCGGCGCCGTCCGTGGCCGTGGTGTCCGTGGGGCGGCGGTGCCGGCAGGACGGTGAGGAGCCGTGCGCCTCGGCGTGGATGCGCTGCTTCATCGTGGGCGGCAGCGAGCGCTTGTGGGGCCGTCCCCAGTCGGGCTCCTCCTTGGCCGTCGCGTCCTGCGGGACGGCGTTGCCGCGGGTTCCCTCCGCCTCCGTTCCGGAGTCCGCGCCGGGTACCGCCGCGGCGGCGGTCGTCGTGATGAGTCCGAGCGACGTGCACAGCGCGAGGAAGGCGGTGACGATCGCGGTCCACAGGTTCATGACCGGATTGCGGGTCATGGTCCCTCTCTTTCGGTCGGGTCTTTCAGTTGGGTTGATTTGCGTACTTTCCTCATGATGTGTATGTCGGCTGCGGCGTCAGGGACCGACGCCCGTGGCGCGGCGATCTTCTGATGAACACCACTCAGATGGGTGCAGGGCCCGGGAAAGGGGCCTGCGGGTGGCGGGAAAGGGGCGAAAGAGGGGCGAAGCAACCATCCGTGAGGATGTGATCACCCTCCGATCGGAGTGGATCGCTCCGGTCCTACTGCGCCTTTCCGGAGGTCAGTTGGGGTCCCGACGCAGGTCACTGATCGGTATCGGCCGGTGTGTATAGTCGGGCGCCAGAAGTCCCCTACGCCAAGGAAAGACGAGGTCGCGCGGTGAAGAAGCTTCTCCTGGTCGCACTGGCCGCCATCGGCGGGCTCCTCGTGTACCGCCAGATCCAGGCGGATCGCGCCGAGCAGGATCTGTGGACGGAGGCGACCGACTCGGTGCCCACGGGTTCGTGAGCGTCGACGACAGTCCGAGTACAGACCCCGGCCGCCTCGCGGTCGGGGTTTTGTGTTGTCCGGGCCCCGGAGACCCGGACCGCCGTGCGGAAGCCGTACGGGAGTGGTACGGGGTGCACCGCGCCTGAGGCGGGCCCTTGTTCCGCGCCCTGCCGGGGCCCGGGCGGCCCCGTAGGCCCCGATCGGCCCCGTGGGACCTGCCGGACGAGGTGCGGACCCCGTGCCGCATCCGGTACGGACTCCTGCCCGGCCGCCCGCCGCCCGCCGCCGGTCGCCCGCCGCCGGGCGGAGGCGAAGTAGAGGACGTCACAGGAAGCGCTTGCGTCCTCGAACACGTGATGGCGCGGCGGCCGGCGGGGCAGGATGGTCGCACGCTCGCGTGGTCGGTCGACGCCGGACAGTGAGGGCGTGCGCCGGGCGGGACGACGGGCAGGGCGACGGACGGATGGCGGGACCGCTGGTGGGCCGCCGGTCCGGCCGTGGGCGACAGGGCTCTCCCGGGACCTGGACGGAACCGATGGGATCGGTCCGTACGGGATCGGTCCGTACGGGACCGGCTTGCACGGGTCCGGACGGTCCGTACGGTCCGGAGGGTCCGCGTGGTCCGGAGGGTTCGGACCGTCCGGGCAGGGAGCCGGTCCTGCGGGACCGGCGTGAGCCGGACCAGCGGCGGTCCGCGGCTCGGTATCCGGCGGTCCGGTGCGTGACGGCGGCGGTTCGCGGAAGCCCGGTGGGCACGGCCCGGGCACGACGACGAGGGGGGCGCGTGATGGGGCGGCGCACGGGAGGACGGGGCGCTCGTACGGTGACGGCGGGAGCCGCCCTGCTGCTGGCCGCGGTGCTGCCGGGGCGGGCCGTGGCGGCGGACGCCCCCGCTCCGTACGGCTTCGCCGCGGGCGCGGAGCGGATCGAGGGCGCGGCCGACGCCGCCGACGCCGTACCGCTGGCGCCCGGCAGGACCTACCGCAGCTCCATCGGCGAGAACGCGAAGATCCACTACGGTCTGCGGCTCGACGGCGCGTCGACCGCGTACGTGTCGGCCACCGCAGTGCCCCGGGCGGGCGCGAAGGTCGTGTACTCCGACGGGATCAAGGTGTCCCTGCGGGACGCGCAGGGCAACAAGTGCTTCTCCGGGGACGCCGGTTCGGCCCGTTTCGGGCCCACCGAGAGCCCGCGCCCGCTCACCGCCTGGGCCTCGCGCGGGACCGGTCCTGGCACCTACACCTGCAAGCGCGCGGGGACGTACTCCGTACTCGTCGAGCGCATCAGCGGCGCCCGGTCGTCGCCCGGCGACTGGGACCTGGAACTCCAGTACGTGTCGGAACCGGCCCTGCGGAGGGCCGCCCCGACCGGCGCTCCCCGGTCGTGGGACTCCGCCACCCCTGAGGCTGTGGAGGGCACGGCCCGTACCCGCAGGGGCGGCACGAGCTTCAACGAGGCGCGCTCACTGGAGCGGGGCGTCTGGAAGGACGGCATAGGGGCCGGGCAGACGCTCTACTACCGCGTCCCCGTGGACTGGGGGCAGCGGCTGCACGCCACCGCCGAACTGGGTCCCGCGGACGGCGACGGCTACCTGGGCACCGCGCTCGTCATGTCACTGCACAACCCGGCGCGCGCCCTGGTGGACGACGTGGACACCCCGTACGACGGGAGCAGGAGGACGGCGGTGCTGGAACCGCTGCCCGCGGTCGCCTACGAGAACCGGTACGCGGTCGACGACCAGGTCGGCGGCATGCGCTTCGCGGGCTGGTACTACCTGGCCGTGCACCTCGGCGCCGGGACGAGCGGCAAGTTCGGTGACGGTCCCTTCGAGCTGACCCTGCGGGTGCGGGTGGACGGCACTGCCGCAGCCGCGCCGGAGTACGCGGGTTCCGCCGCCCCTCGCGAGGTCTTCGCCGTGACCGCGGGGGACAGGGCCGAGGCGGCCGACGGAGCGGCGGCGACCGGGGACGGCGGCGGGGCGGGCGGGAGCACCGCGATGAAGGCCCTGGCCGCGGGCGGGAT
Source organism: Streptomyces fructofermentans (assembly GCF_014651055.1). Taxonomy (GTDB): domain Bacteria; phylum Actinomycetota; class Actinomycetes; order Streptomycetales; family Streptomycetaceae; genus Streptomyces; species Streptomyces fructofermentans. The sequence continues at coordinate 158,400 of NZ_BMWD01000020.1, read as the reverse complement.
AGGGACGGGCTGCGCGCTCCTTCTCGGGCTGGGGGTGTGGACGTTCGCGGCGCGGCGGCGGGCGGCCGCGGCTCCCGTGGCGTCGGTGCCCTACGCGCCGGGGGCCGCGACGGCCGGACGGCAGAGCGGTGCGCCCGGGCAGGCGGTCGACGGCACGGATCCGGGGGGCCACGGCCCCCCGCGGGCCTGGTAGCCCACTCGGCGCGGGGCGGTCGACGGCACGCCTCAGATCCGCGTCAGCGCCCAGAACCCGACCGCGAGGCAGACCAGCGCGAGCACCAGGACCGGCACCGCGACCTTCGCGGGCGGGCCGGGGCGGCGCCGTGCCCGGCCGGCGCGGTGCCGTGCGGCCGGCTGCCCCCGGGAGGGAACCCGGACGTCCTGAGCGGTGTATGAAGCAGTGGAGGACGATTCGTCCGGGTTCGGCGAGGTCCGCTCCCGGGGCCGTGGGGGGAGCGCGGGGGCACGGGCCGGCGGGTACGGGCCCGGGAGGGAGGGCGCGTGCGGGGGCGGGGAGGACGGCGACGCGAAGTGGGCGGGAGGTGCCGGCAGGCGCGAGGTGGGGGGAGTGGGCGGCTGCTCCGGTTGAGGCTGGGCGTGCGGCCGCGGGTGGGGCTGCGGGGAGGCCTGGGCCTGCTGGACCTGCTGGACCTGTTGGTCGGCCGGGTGCCGGTCGTGCCTCGGGGTGGTGGTGGCGTCCCCGGGCGGCGGCGGGAGGTGGAAGCTGCCGGTGTCCGACATGCCGGTGTCCGAGATGGCGGAGTGCGGGGAGGAACCGGGGGCCGAGGCGGGGGGAGGAGGCGTCCGGCCGGCTGCGGGACGGCCCGGGGCGGAACCGGTGCCGTGACCGGAAGGGTCCCCGGCGCCCTCGCCGGGGACGGACCGAGGCGGCGTGCCGTCGGTGCGGCCGTACCGGGGAGCGGGTCCAGGAGCGTCCGGTCCCGTGGAGTGCCGTGCCGCGGCTGCTCCCGTGGGGGCGTCCGGCGGGACGGCGGCCCTGGGGTCCGGAGGCGTGGCCCCTGTACGGGTCCGGGGCCGGGCCGCGTCCGTATGGGCCCGCTGCCACCCGTCGCCTTCCAGGCCCGCGTGGCCCGCGTGGCTCTCAGGGCTCTCAGGGCTCGCAAGGGCGTTGCCGTCCGCCGACGGCGGAGGTGTCGGCGACTGCGGCGCCCCGGCTCCATGTATTCGGGCCTGCGCCTGCGCCTCCGCCTGCGCCCGTGCGCGGCCCGAGGCGGACGTGGGGGGTGCCGCGTCGGGCCCCTCCGGACCGAAACCCGTGGGGAGCGGGCCGAGTTGGTCGAATATCTCGATCAGCTCGTCGTCCGGTCCGGGCTCGGGGAGCAGCTCCACGGCCGAGGCGAGCGCCTTCCGGGCGCCGGTGGCGGTACGGAACCGGGCCTGCGGGTCCGGCTGAACCAGCGTGGCGACGACCTGCCACAGGGGCTCGGGGACCCCCTTCGGCGCACCCGGCGTGCCGTGCGCCTCGAAGTGCTCGACGAGTGCCTTCGCGTCGGGCTTGGCGCCCTCCAGGAGGTACAGGGCGACCAGGCCCACGGCGAAGAAGTCGGCGGGGAAGTCCGGCTCGGTGCCGAGCAGTTGCTCGGGCGCGAAGTAACCGGGCGTGCCCACCACGTAGTTGGTCTCCGTCAGCCGTGGTTCGCCGAGCCGCATGGAGATGCCGAAGTCGGACAGCCGAAGCCGTGGCCGGGCCGTGCCGGTCGCCTCCAGAAGGATGTTGGCCGGCTTGATGTCCCGGTGCACGACGCCCTCCGCGTGCACCGCCGCGAGCCCCGCCAGGAGCTGGTCGAGGAGCGTGCAGACGAAGGCGGGCGGCAGAGGGCCGTAGTCCCCGACCAGGTGTACGAGGGAGCCGCCGCCGACGAGGTCCATCGTGAAGAGGACCTTGTCGTCGTCCGCGGCCCAGCTCGCCGGAGCGAGCACGTGGGGATGATCGATCCGCAGTGCCTGCTCCCGTACGAAGCGCAGCAGCGAGTGCGCGTCGCGCTGCTGGAGCACCTTGGCCGCCACGTACCGGCGCCGCCGGTGGTCCCAGGCGCGCCAGACGGCACCGACTCCCCCGCGTCCGATCGGGTCGACCAGTTCGTACCGGCCGGCGAAGACCTCACCCATGGTCGTACGTCGCTCCCCCTTCGGCGGTCGGTGCGGCTGCCTCTCCGAGGTGCCCGGCCGCCGCGCCCCCGGTGGACCGGAGGCTCAACGGGCCTCCTTCGCCGGGATGTTCAGCTGCCGGGCGGCATGCTCAGTTCTGGTGGGACTGGTAGTGGGCGACCGCGTCGGACGTGCGACCCGCGCCGTACACCCGGAGGAACTCTGCCAGTTCCGGGTGGGTCGGGGCGAGAGTGTCCGCAGCGTCGATGATGTCGCCCGCGGCGGCCACCGAGCGCAGCAGCGACTGGATCTCGCGGACCACGCGCTTCACGGTGGGCGCGCCCGAACTGGTCGTCGTCTGCGTGGTGTTGCTGAGCACCGAGCCCCCTTGCGACTTCTTGATCTCGTCCATGCGCTCGGTGGCCTCGGCGGCGCTCACGCTGCCGTCGGCGACCTGGCCCGCCAGATCCTGGAGCAGCTGGACGCGCTGGACCACCGCGGGGTTGCCGATCTTGGCCCGTTGGCCGCTCATCAGCTGCGACAGCATGGGCGCGGACAGACCGAGCACCCCGGCGAGGCGCGCCTGGTTGAGACCCAGGTCATCTATGAGTCTGCGGAAGAGCGCCCCCAGCGGCTCCCCATACCAGTTCCGCTGCAGCTCCCGTGCTCTCGCGGTCGCTTCCTGCTGTGCGGCGTCCATCGCGTCTCCCCATCGCTTCCCCAAGTACCGCGGTTCGCTGTAGCGAACCACGTCGAGCATCTTACGGAGCGTGGTCGTGCGCCGGGACCCCCCATCTTTTTGCGGGATACCGGGGGTGACCCGGTACTCTGGTCTGCGGCACTGGCCATGAGGGCGTCCTCACGGTCGCAGCCACCCTTCCGGGGCCTTAGCTCAGTTGGTAGAGCGCTGTCTTTGCATGGCAGATGTCAGGGGTTCGACTCCCCTAGGCTCCACGTCGCGAACCCCCTCCGATCGCCTTCATGGCAGGTCAGAGGGGGTTTTCGTATGCGGTGCGGGCGGGTGCGGCGCGGTCGGGACGGCCTCCCCTCGCCGCCGGCGGCCCCTCGGGCGCGCAGGTCGGGCGCCCCGCCCTGCGCACGTCGCGGCCCTCCGCTCCCGGGTGCGATCCGGGCGTCGCGACGCCGCTGGGCGAGCTTCAACGCATCTTCGGCGAGGGGGACTTGGGCCGGAGTGTCCCCTGACGTGCCCGCATCAAGATCGGCGTCCGCGGCCCTCCGGGGTGCCGGGCCGAATCGGGACACGCCCGGTGACGTGCGTCACAGGAGGGCGTTGCGATGTTTGCGATTGTTTGCGCAAAGAGTTGGCGTCCGCCGGTGCGAAACGGTCGCTCCGCAGGTCGCCGCGGGCGCGTGAGGGTCCCGGGCGGGATACGTGAAGGCTTGTGTGAGCTGCTGTGAACGAAGATACGTAACCAGAACACTGCGCTCCGTTAAGAAAGTGTGTGCGGTGGTTGCACGCCTCGTCCGTTGCAAACGTCATCGTGAACGGAGGGTGTGAAGAGGGCGTCCTCCCGAGGCCGCCCCGGACGGGACCAGGCCTCGTCCTCCGCGGGGAGAGGCGGCACCGCACGTGGAACCGGACGACGCCGGCGATGTGGTTCCGGCGGTACCCGCCCCGAGGATGTTCGGCGGGGCAGCGTCCGGGACGGAGCGCCGGACATGAGCCAGGACCTCCCCCGCCACGCGACGGATGCCGGACCGACGGGGCAGCTGCCGCTGGACTTCGAGGCCTTCCACCGGATGTACCGGCCGATCTACGTCCATTGGGCGGAGGTCAGGCTCGGCAGCCGGGCCGACGGGGAGGAGGCCGTCGACGCGGCCTTCGAGAAGCTGCTCAAGGCCTGGCCCGCCGTGCTCACCAAGGAGAATCCGACCGCGTACGCCTGGCAGGTGCTCAGGCACGCCGCCATCGACCTCTCCAGGGCACGCGACCGGCGGCCCGCGCTGATGGGCGAGGCCGCCTTCGAGACGGTGGCCCTGAGGCAGGCGGTCGACCCCATCGCCCAGTTCGAGGAGAGCCTGAGCCTCTACGAGGCGATCGGGCAGCTTCCCCCACGTCAGATGGACGTCATGCTCCTGCAGTTCGGGCAGGGCTTCACCGTGGAGGAGGTGGCGGCCGCGCTCGGGATCACCCCGGCCGGTGTGCGGTCCACCGTCCGTCACGCCCGGCGGAGGCTGGAGCAGGCGTACGGAGTCCGCAGGCGGGTCGGGGCCCCGAGGAGCGGGAGCGAGGAGGGCCGTGCCGATGACCTCGCCCATTGACGAGCTCCTCGCCCGGGCCAGGCTGCGGCGCAGGCCCTACACCGAGGCCGACATCGAGGGGGCGGCCGCCCGTCTCGCGGCCCGGGCGGCGCTCCCGCGGGAGGTCCCGGGCGATCTCCCGTGCCGTGCGTACCGCCTGCGCCCCGACCCCTGCTCCGGCTCCGGGGTCCTCGACGGCCCCATGCCCCGCGGGGGAGCCCCGTGGCGGCCCGGCGCCCCGGCCAGCGGGGGAGCGGGCGAAGGCCTCCCCGCATCGGGGGGACCAAGGCCGGGTGGTGCGGACCGGCCGCTCGAAGACCTGCTCCCCGAGGGCGCGGAGCGCGGCGGCTCACCGTACGAGGGGTCCGCCGCCGCGGAGGATCTCCGGACTCTCTGCGAGACCGTCGTCACACACGCCGGGGCCTTGGCCGACCTGGGGTTCTTCCTCGCCGGGGCCCTGCCCGAACCGGCCGGGGCGCGTGTTCTCGGATGCATGCTCCACATCGCCGGGAGCGAGGAGTCCGCACGCTTCTGGTGGCAGTACGCGGGGGGAGCCGGGGACCCGGTCGCCGGCTACTGCCTCCATCTGCACCACCGGGCCCTGGGCGAGCACGGTGCCGCCGACTGGTGGCACGCCCAGCACGTGCAGGCCGGCTTCCCGGGCGGCGGCGCCGCGCCCTTTGGCCTCGCGATCCCCACCGTGCTGCGGATTCTGAGGGCACTCAGGCCGGACGGCTCACCCGTGTCCGAGGCCGTCGAGGCGGTCCTGCACTACGTGCCCGCCGCCGTCGCCTTCGTGGACGACGACCTGGACCTTCCCCTGCCCGACCCCGACTTCGCCGACCGCGTACGCGCGCTCGCCGCCACGTGCCCCGCCGAGGACGCGGCCGCCGATCTGCCGGACGGGCCCCGCCGCTCCCGACGGGGCAGGCCGTTGCCGGAACGCCGGCGCGTCGACCGGGCGCACCACGACAGGCCCGACCGCTCTCCCCCGCGGAGACGTTCCACGTGAAACATCGGTGTGGGGCGGAGGACAACTGTCCTCCGCCCCACACCGACGGTTCCGCCCGAGGGCGCGTCAGGCACGCTCGTCGCGTTCGGCGGCCTCCGCCTCGGCCTGCTTGGCCTGGACCTCGGGGTCGAGGGCGTCCTGCCCACTGCCGTCGACCGAGGTCAGACGACCGTTCTCCGGCACCTCGGTGGCGGCCGGCGGCTCCACCAGCCAGTCCGGATTGGCCTGCTTGTCCCACCACTTCCACACGGCGTACGCGCCACCGGCCACGATGCCCACAACAGCCAGACCCTTGGCGAGGCGGCCGGCCCTGGCCCGGCGGCGGTGCTTGCGGGCCAGCTTCTCGACCTCCTTGGCCGTGACCTGGCCGCGCAGCGCCGCGATCGCGGCCACACTGCGCGAGGCGGCCTCGTCGCGGACCGGTCCGGCGGCGGCCCTGGCCTGTTCGATCCTCGGCCGGGAGTAGTCCGCCGCCTGGCGGGCAGCCTTGCGGGTACGGAGGGCGGCCTCGTGCGCGGCGGAGTCGACCTTCGGCGGTACATGGGTGAGCGCCTGCTCAAGACGCGGGGCGAGATGAGCGTCGTACTGAGTGCGTGCTTGTTCGGCGGCCTGCAGAGCGGCGGCCGACACCTTGGGCGCGATCTTGACGCGCGCCTCCTGTGCGTAGTGCGTGGCTCGGTCCATCGTCGTGTCGGCGTAGGGCGCCACCACTTCCGCGGCGTGCCGCACGCTGTCCCTCGCCGACTCGGCCGCTGCGCGCACGCTTTCCTTGCGGGTCACGGGATCCTCCTCCTCGGTGGCGTACGTGGGCTTCAGGGGCATCCCCCAGAAAGTCACAGTTCACCTTTCCACCCTTATCGGGATCATGCCTGCCGGAGCGATTCGGGGCATGCGAGGCAGGGCATCCGGGGCATACGTACCGGTTTCAGGCATGCTCGGGCGATAGATGATCAATGCGATGGAACGGGAACTTGCGACGACAATGCCATGGATCGGCACGGCTGCGCCCTTGTTCGGCACGAAGCGTCCGAAGAAGCTCCGAACGGCGGTGACGGGCGGTCGCCGAGGCGGACCGTGCGAGGATCGGGGCCTCACAGTGGACGAAAGAAGGCACACCGTGGCCGAGCAGCTCTACGCCACCCTGAAGACCAACCGCGGCGACATCGAGTTGCGGCTGCTGCCCAACCACGCGCCCAAGACGGTCCGGAACTTCGTCGAGCTCGCGCGGGGCGAGCGCGAGTGGGTCAATCCGGAGACGGGCGTGAAGTCCACGGAGAAGCTCTACGACGGCACGGTCTTCCACCGGGTGATGAGCGGATTCATGATCCAGGGCGGTGACCCCCTGGGCACCGGCATCGGCGGCCCCGGCTACCAGTTCGAGGACGAGTACCACCCGGACCTGGCCTTCACCAAGCCCTATCTGCTGGCCATGGCCAACGCCGGCCCGGCCACCAACGGATCGCAGTTCTTCATCACCGTCTCCCCGACGGCGTGGCTGACCCGCAAGCACACCATCTTCGGCGAGGTCGTGGACCCGGCCAGCCAGAAGGTCGTGGACGACATCGCCTCCTCCGAGACCAACCCGCGGACCAAGCGTCCGGTTGTCGACGTGGTCATCGAGTCGGTGGTCGTCGAGACCCGCTGAGCGGGCCTTTCCGCAGTGAGCCGGGCGGAGGTCGCCGGGGGAACCAAACGCCCCGCCCATCCGTAAGGATGAGCGGGGCGGCGCGTTGCGTTCCCCATGCGTACAGAGGATGAGGGGACCCCATGGACCAGGCGCCAGGCAGCCCGCAGGGACCGCAGGGTGCCGCGAGCCTGCCCACCTGCTACCGGCACTCGGACCGCGAGACCGGTATCCGCTGCACCCGCTGCGAGCGGCCGATCTGTCCCGAGTGCATGATCAGCGCCTCGGTCGGCTTCCAGTGTCCGGAGTGCGTGCGGAACGGGTCGGGGACGGGGCACGCGCCGAACGCCTCCCAGCCGCGCACCCTCGCCGGCGGCACGGTCTCGGCGGACCCGCGTCTCATCACCAAGGTCCTCATCGGGCTCAATCTGGCGGTCTTCCTGGTCCAGCTCACCGTGGGCGACCGGTTCACCGACGCCTTCCATCTGCTCGGCCGTGCGTACGTGCCGAGCCTCGGAGGGGTCGAGGGCATCGCCGAGGGGCAGTGGTACCGGCTGGTCACCGCGATGTTCCTGCACAGCGGCTATGTCCACCTGGCGTTCAACATGTTCAGCCTGTGGTGGATCGGCGGTCCTCTGGAGGCCGCGCTCGGCCGTGCCCGCTACCTCACGCTGTACCTGGGGTCCGGGCTCGCGGGCAGCGCGCTCACCTATCTGATCGCGGAGCCGAACCAGCCCTCGCTGGGCGCCTCCGGCGCGATCTTCGGCCTGTTCGGCGCGACGGCCGTCCTGATGCGGCGGCTCAACTACGACATGCGCCCGGTGATCATCCTGCTGGTGATCAACCTGGTCATCACCTTCGGCTGGAGCAACATCGCCTGGCAGGCCCACATCGGCGGCCTCGTCGGCGGCTTCCTGATCGGGTACGCGATGGTCCACGCGCCGCGCGAGCGCCGGGCGCTGATCCAGTACGGAGTGTGCGGGCTGGTCCTGCTCGCGGTGGTGGTCACCACCTTGCTGAGAACCGCGCAGCTCACCTGAGCCGTCTCCGCCCCGCCCCCCCGCCCGGCACCCCTTGGGTTGGGCCCTGAGCCTGTCCCCGGCACCCCCCTGCGGGCAGCCTGAGCCGGGCCGGGAAACGAACACAAGCGCACGTTGTCCACAGACCGTGGCGGATCTTGTGCATGCTGTGCGTGAACAACTGTGCCCCCTGTCACTGACCTGGGTTTTCCCAGGCAGGACAGGGGGCGAACAGGCTTCCGGATCCCGGTAGGTCAGTCACACCGGCGTCAACATCGAGCGGGTTATCCACAGATCTTCTGACCTTTTCCCCACTGTGGAAATCGCTGTGGATAACTCAGTGGAGAACTTGGGCCAGGGCTTGCGGACAGAGGCCCGTGCGGGGTCCGCGCGGACCCCGTACCCCCTGGAACCGCGCTACTTCCACTGAGTGGAGACGCCGAACCCCGCTGCGATGAAGCCGAAGCCCACCACGATGTTCCAGTTGCCCAGGGCGTCGATCGGCAGCGAGCCGTCCGTCACGTAGAACACGACGATCCAGGCCAGGCCGATCAGGAACATGGCCAGCATGACCGGGGCGACCCAGCCGCGGCTGTTCAGCTTGATGTTGGTCGCCTGCTTCGCCGGGGGCGGCGTGTAGTCGGCCTTCTTGCGGATACGTGACTTCGGCACGAGGGTCTCTCCTGTCGATGCGCTGCGTGGCCGCGCAGGGTACGTGGGCTGGCTCCGGGGCAGCGTACAAGGGGAGTCTCAGCGCTCCCCCGGGCGTCCGTTAGCGTAGTGCTTCCGAGGCGCCGAAGGAGATAAGGGTACGTTGAGCAATTCTGCCGACTCCCCACAGCCGGGTTCCAGCCCTGCCCGTATCCGGCGATTCCGGCCGGTACGGCTGCTGACCGTGGCCGTGTTCGCCCTGGCCGGGCTCATCTTCTTCACCAGTTTCGACACTGCCAAGGGTACGAACATCCGCACGGACGCGTCGCTGCTGAGGCTCTCCGACCTGATTCAGGAGCGCAGCCACAAGAACGGGCAGCTCGACGAGACCAACGGCACCCTGCGCGAAGACGTCGAGTCGCTGGCCGAACGGGACAACGGCAGCACCGACGCGGAGGCGGCCGAACTCGCCGCCCTGGAGAAGAACGCCGGCACCCGGAAGCTCAGGGGCGAGGCCCTCACGGTCACGCTCAACGACGCCCCGCCGAACGCCACCGCCAAGCTGCCCGGCTATCCCGAGCCGCAGCCCGACTACCTGGTCATCCACCAGCAGGACCTCCAGGCCGTCGTGAACGCGCTGTGGCAGGGCGGCGCCGAGGGCATCAAGGTGATGGACCAGCGGCTGATCTCCACGAGTGCCGTGCGCTGCGTCGGCAACACGCTGATCCTCCAGGGCCGGGTCTACTCGCCCCCGTACAAGATCCAGGCGGTCGGCGACCCCGAGAAGCTCCAGAAGGCGCTCTCGGCCTCCGCGGCGATCCAGAACTACATGGTCTACGTGAACGTGTACGGGCTCGGCTGGAAGGTCGAGGAGGACGGGGCGGTGACTCTTCCCGGCTACTCCGGCACAGTGGATCTCCACTACGCGAAGCCCGTGGAGTAGCGGCTCTGGACCGGCGCGCCGCGGGGTAGGAGCCCCCGAGTGGGGGAGCGGCTGCCGCTGGGGGGCGTTGTGTCGGTACGAGTGGTCGTCAGGACGGTCAGCGAACTGTGCATCACGGTGGGGATGCTGATCGTCCTCTTCGTGGTCTACGTGCTCTTCTGGACGGGCGTGAAGGCCGACACCGCGATGGACGACCAGATCGCGATGCTCCAGGACCAGTGGGCGAGGGGCCCGGTCGCGACCGGGTCGCCGGCCCCGGGTCCGTCGGCCGCCGCGGGACCGGACGAACCGGAGGGTCCGGGGAGAACGGGCCCCTACCGGGACGGAAAGCCGTTCGCCGTGATGTACGTCCCACGGCTCGGTTCCTCGTGGCACAAGCCCGTACTCGAGGGGACGCGGACCGGCACCCTCAAGAAGGGGCTCGGCCACTACGCGCACACCGCCCGGCTCGGGGAGCGGGGCAACTTCGCGGTCGCCGGCCATCGGCGCACGTACGGGGACCCGTTCAAGGATTTCCCCAGGCTGCGGCCGGGGGACGCGGTCGTGCTGACCGACGGAACGACGTGGTTCACGTACCGCGTCGACAGCAAGCCCTATCGGACGACCCCCCGTGACACCGCTGTCGTCGACCCCGTACCGAGGAAGTCCGGGTACACCAGGCCGGGCCGGTATCTCACGCTGACCACCTGCGAACCGGAATGGGGACACAGCCACCGCTTGATCGTCTGGGCGCATCTCGACGGAACTCAGCCCGTGGAGGCTGGGAAACCGGAGGCTCTACGCCGTTAGTCTGGTTGGGTACGGCGTGAGTCTGGCGCCGTGGGTGCGACGGAAGGGACGGCATGTACGGCTTTATCTGGCGGCTTCTGCCGGGGAACGCGTTGATCAAGGCGCTGCTCTCCATCGTGCTCGTCCTCGCGGTGGTCTACGTGCTCTTCCAGTACGTCTTCCCGTGGGCCGAACCACTGCTGCCCTTCAACGATGTGACGGTGGACAACCAGTGAGCCCACGGATTCTCGTCGTCGACAACTACGACAGCTTCGTCTTCAACCTGGTCCAGTACCTGTACCAACTGGGTGCGGAGTGCGAGGTCCTGCGCAACGACGAGGTGTCCACGGCGCACGCCCAGGACGGTTTCGACGGCGTGCTGCTGTCGCCCGGTCCCGGCGCTCCCGAACAGGCAGGCGTCTGCATCGAGATGGTGCGGCACTGCGCGGCGACCGGAGTGCCGGTCTTCGGGGTCTGCCTCGGCATGCAGTCGATGCAGGTGGCCTACGGCGGAGTCGTGGACCGCGCCCCCGAACTGCTGCACGGCAAGACGTCCCTCGTCGAGCACGGCGGCCGGGGCGTGTTCGCCGGCCTGCCGTCCCCCTTCACCGCGACCCGCTACCACTCGCTGGCCGCCGAGCCGGACACCGTGCCGGCCGAGCTGGAGGTGACGGCCCGCACGCACGACGGGATCGTCATGGGTCTCAGGCACCGTGAACTCCCCGTCGAAGGAGTGCAGTTCCATCCCGAGTCGGTGCTGACCGAGCACGGCCACCGCATGCTGGCCAACTGGCTGGCCGAATGCGGGGACCAGGGGGCCGTGGCGAGGTCGGTGGGGCTCGCCCCGGTGGTGGGCAGGGCCACGGCGTGACCGCCCTGCGCCCCGAGCGCGACAGTGCCGCCCCGTACGGCGAGGACGCCTGGTACGGGGGTGCTGCGGCGTTCGAGGCGCCGGGTGCCGGGCGCACGGGCGGTTCGATGCAGGCGGCCGTCGACGGGCTCGCCGACCCGCTGAGCGATCCGCTGCCCGGGCAGCGGCCGCCCGCGCCGCCGGAGCAGGAGTGGTACGACCCGCAGGGCTACCAGCGGGACTGGGCCGCGCAGCAGCCCGGCCAGGGTGCCGCGCCGTACGCGGAGCCGGTACGGCGGGCCGACACGGACCCCGTCCACGGATACGCCCAGCCGCAGCCGCAGCCGCCGTACGTCGACCCGCTGCAGCAGCGGTACCAGGCACAGCAGATGTACCAGCAGCAGGCCCAGGCGCAGGCCGAGGCGCAGGCCCAGGCGCGGTCGGCGGCGTACGGGGCCCAGGGGTACGCGCAGCCCCCCGGGACCCCGGTGGCCGACCCCTCGTACGGGACGGCCCAGCCCTCCTACGGCACGGCGCCGCAGCCGTCGTACGACGAGCTGTACGCGCGCCCGCAGCAGCCCGCCCCCGACACCCGTCCGTCGGCCCCCCGGTACACCCCGCCTCCCGCGGACGACGAGACCGTGGGACTGCGGCTGGCCGACACCGCGTTCATACCGGGGTCGCCGCGTCCGGGGACCCGCCCGGCCGCCGCGTCGCCCACGGGAGCCCCAGGAGCCCCAGGAGGCGCCGACGTCCCGGCCGGTGGCCGTGCGGCCCGGCGCAGGGCCACGAGGGGCCAGGGGCGCCACGGAGGGCCCGCGGAGGACGTCGAGGGGTACGAGGAGCAGTCGGGGTCCGGAGCGGCCCTCTCGCGGGTCGCCGCGCGGCGGGCGGCGCGGGAGCGGAAGCCGGGCGCCGCCGTGGTGGCCAGCCGGGCCGTCGGCGAGGTGTTCATCACCGCCGGCGTGCTCATGCTCCTGTTCGTGACGTACCAGCTCTGGTGGACCAACGTCCGTGCCGAGGCGCAGGCGGGCAGCGAGGCGAGCAGCCTGCAGAACGACTGGGCGAGCGGCAAGGGCAAGCCGGGCACGTTCGAGCCAGGTCAGGGCTTCGCGCTGCTGCACATCCCGAAGCTGGACGTCGTGGTGCCCATCGCCGAGGGCATCGACAAGAAGAGCGTCCTCGACCGCGGCATGGTCGGCCACTACTCGGAGGACGGTCTGAAGACCGCCATGCCGGACGCGAAGAAGGGGAACTTCGGGCTGGCGGGGCACCGCAACACGCACGGCGAGCCGTTCCGGTACATCAACCGTCTGAAGCCGGGCGACCCGATCGTGGTCGAGACGCAGGACAAGTACTTCGTCTACAAGATGTCGTCGATCCTCCCGGCCACCTCGCCGAGCAACACGTCCGTCCTGCTGCCGATCCCGAAGGGCTCGACCTTCACCGAGGCGGGCCGGTACATCACCCTCACCACGTGCACGCCGGAGTTCACCAGCAAGTACCGGATGATCGTCTGGGGCTCGATGGTCGAGGAACGGCCGCGCAGCAAGGGCAAACCGGGCGTGCTCGTCAACTGAGGGCGCGTCGGGACGCCGGCCGCGCCGCAGGGCGCGGGAGGCCGGGCCGACGCGTGTGAGACTCCCCGGGACAGCCCGGGCCGCGCAGACGTGCAGGACGCGCGAGACGGGCAGGACAACGCAAGACATCCCAGATTCCAGAAGAGACCAGACGGGGCGAACGCAGTGGCAGCGACGACCGACCACGAAGAGCACACCGACGCGCCCGCGTCCTCGCGCCCGCGGCGGCGCCGGGGCGTCGGCCCGATCGCGGCGGCCGTCAGCGTCTTCGGGGAACTCCTCATCACGGCCGGTCTGGTCCTCGGCCTGTTCGTCGCCTACTCGCTCTGGTGGACGAACGTCGTGGCGGACCGCGAGGCCGGCAAGCAGGGCGACAAGGTCCGCGACCACTGGGCCGAGGACCGGGGACCGATCGGCCTGGACACCAAGGACGGCATCGGCTTCCTGCACGTCCCGGCGATGAGCGGCGGCGAGGTGCTGGTCAAGAAGGGGACCTCCGCGAAGCTCCTCAACGACGGTGTCGCCGGCTACTACACGGACCCCGTCAAGTCCGCGCTCCCGCAGGACAAGAAGGGCAACTTCTCGCTGGCGGCCCACCGTGACGGCCACGGCGCGAAGTTCCACAACATCGACAGGCTCAGGAAGGGCGACCCGATCGTCTTCGAGACCAAGGACGACTGGTACGTCTACAAGGTCTACGCGATCCTCCCCGAGACCTCGAAGTTCAACGTCAAGGTCCTCGCGCCCGTACCCCGGGAGTCGGGGAAGGAGAAGGCGGGCCGCTACATCACGCTGACGACCTGCACGCCCGTCTTCACCTCCCGCTACCGGTACGTGGTGTGGGGCGAGCTGGACCGCGTGGAGAAGGTGGACGACGAGCGCACCCCTCCGGTGGAACTGCGCTGACCCGGCACCCGGGGCGGCGCGTGGCGGGCTCGGGCCCGGCGTGACCGCCGGCGCACGCCCCGGCACCGAGGTGCGGCGCCCGCCCTCGAGGACGGCCGGCCCCCGGCGCCGTGAGGCCGCGGACCGACGACGAAGCCCCGGCACCCTTCCAAGGGTGCCGGGGCTTCGTTCAGGGCCCTGCGGGGCTCCGTGGACCGGGCTTCGGCCTCCGCCCGGTCCGCGGTGCGGAAACGGCTAGTCCTCGCTCCGTACCGTGCCGCCGGTGCCGCCTCCGAAGAAGCCGCCGCCGTTGTTGCCGCCGTTGTTCTGTCCTGCGTCGACCGTGACCAGGTTGACCCTGTCGCCGGCCTTCACTTCGGAACCCTCCCGTGGGTCGCTGGCCAGGACGATGGAGTTGTCGTCCTGCGAGCCCTGGACGTTGCCGAGCTGGAGCTGGCTCTGTGCGAGCACCTGCTTGGCCTGGCCGAGAGTCATCTGGGTCACCTTCGGCATGGCGAACTTCTGCTCCTCCGCCTTCTTCTTGCCGATCTGGATCGTGACCGTGGAGCCGGGGTCGACCGCGGAGCCGGCCTGCGGGCTGATGGAGACGACCTTGCCGACGAGGTTGGCGTCGTCGGTCTCCACCTCGGTGCAGTTGCCCGTGAGGTCGTTCTGCTCCATCTGCGCCTTGGCCTGGTCGCAGTTCTTGCCGCTGACGTCGGGAACGGTGGCCTGTTCCTTCTCCTTGGCGACGGTGAGGGTGATCGTGGAGCCCTTCTCCACCTCCTCGCCGGAGCTCGGGTCCTGGTCGAGGACCGTGCCGGCCTCCACGCTGGACTCCTTGCGCTTGATCTCGACCTGGAACTGGTACTTCTCGGCCTCGAGCTTCTTCGTCGCGGACTCGATCGAGTCGTCGATGACGTTGGGCACGGCCACCTTGGGCGCTCCCGTGGAGACCGTCAGCGTGATCGTGTCGCCCTTGTTTACCTGGGTCTTCGCGGCCGGCGTCTGCTCGCAGACACTGTTCTTCGGAGTGTCCTCGCAGGGCTTCTTGTCGATCGTCAGCTTCAGCTCGACGTTGCTCGCCATCCGCTCGGCCTCGGCCTGCGTCCGGTTCACGAAGTTCGGCGCGGGGAACGCCTCGTTCCCCGTACCGCCGTTGCCGCTGAAGGCCCACTTGCCGATGAGGATCGCGCCGATGAGCACCAGCACGCCCGCGACGACCAGCAGGATCGTCGAGGTGTTGTTCTTCTTCTGCTGGCGACGGCGCCCGGGTCGGTCGTCGTAGCCGTAGCCGCCGTCGTCCGGGTTCATCGGGGGCAGCATCGTGGTGTGCTGGCTGTCCGACGAGCGCAGGGCCGTGGTCGGCTGGTCGTCCGGGTAGCCGCCGTAGCCGACGGAGCCCATGGCCGCGCTGGCGGCGACGGGCTGCCCGTCGAGGCACGCCTCGATGTCGGCCCGCATCTCGTCGGCCGACTGGTAGCGGTAGTCCGGGTCCTTGGTCAGCGCCTTCAGGACGATGGCGTCCATCTCGGGCGTGATCTCGGGGTCGAAGACGCTCGGCGGCTGCGGCTCCTCGCGCACGTGCTGGTAGGCGACCGCGACCGGGGAGTCCCCGATGAAGGGCGGGCGGACCGTCAGCAGCTCGTAGAGCAGGCAGCCGGTGGAGTACAGGTCGGAACGGGCGTCGACCTGCTCGCCCTTCGCCTGCTCCGGCGACAGGTACTGCGCCGTGCCGATGACCGCCGCGGTCTGCGTCATCGTCATGCCGGAGTCGCCCATGGCGCGGGCGATGCCGAAGTCCATGACCTTGACCTGGCCGTTGCGCGTCAGCATGACGTTGGCCGGCTTGATGTCACGGTGCACGATGCCCGCGCGGTGGGAGTACTCCAGCGCCTGGAGGATCCCGATGGTCATCTCCAGCGTGCGCTCGGGCAGCAGCTTGCGCCCGGAGTGCAGCAGCTCGCGCAGAGTGGACCCGTCGACGTACTCCATCACGATGTACGGGATGGAGATG
Source organism: Streptomyces fructofermentans (assembly GCF_014651055.1). Lineage (GTDB taxonomy): Bacteria > Actinomycetota > Actinomycetes > Streptomycetales > Streptomycetaceae > Streptomyces > Streptomyces fructofermentans. The sequence goes on along the minus strand of NZ_BMWD01000020.1, from coordinate 142,680 downwards.
CCCTCGATGTAGTCCTCACCCGTGTCGTACACGGCGACGATCGCGGGATGGTTGAGCGAGGCGGCCGACTGGGCCTCCCGGCGGAACCGGGCCTGGAACGACGGGTCACGCGCGAGATCCGCACGCAGCGTCTTCACCGCCACTGTGCGGCCGAGCCGTGTGTCATGGGCGAGATGTACCTCCGCCATGCCACCACGGCCGAGCACATGGCCCAGCTCGTACCGGCCGCCGAGGCGACGCGGCTCTTCCATAGCTACCTACCAGCCCTCTCCGACGGTCCCGACCACACCACGTGTGGTCCGGCGGTGTGCTGTCCGGGCATACCGTACCCGGCTCGCCTTCACTGACCTGGCCACATTCGTCACCCGATACAGGACCGGTATCGCAACGTGCACCGATGTGTGGGAGACGTGAGCGGCATCACTGCTTTTTACGGATGAGGGTGCGCCGCACGCTCATCACGATCCCGACTTGCCGTCGAGGACCGCCTTCATCACGTCCCTCGCGATCGGAGCGGCCAGGCCGCCACCGGAGATGTCGTCGCGGTTGGCGCTCTCGTCCTCGACCACCACGGCCACGGCGACCGGCGAGCTGCCGTCCTCGACCTTGGCGTACGAGATGAACCAGGCGTAAGGATTCTCACTGTTGTCGACACCGCGCTGGGCGGTGCCCGTCTTGCCGCCGATGGTCACGCCGCCCTCGTTGATCTGGGCGTTGGTGCCGGTGCCCTTCTCGACGACGGTCTCCATGATCGACTGGAGGATCTGGGCGTTGTCCTCGGAGAGGGGCTTGCTCATCTCCTCCGGATCGGTCTGCTCGATGACGTCGAGGTTCGGCGCCTGGAGCTTGTCGACCATGTACGGCTTCATGAGCGTGCCGTCGTTGGCGACGGCCGAGGCCACCATGGCCATCTGGAGGGGCGTCGTGGCCGTCTCGAACTGGCCGATCGAGCTGAGCGCGGTCTGCGGCCGGTCCATCTTCTCGGGGAAGATCGAGGCACTGGAGCGGATCGGCACGAACTGCTCGGAGTTGAAGCCGAACTTCTTCGCCGTCTCCAGCATCTGCTCCTTGCCGACGTCCACGCCCAGCTTGCCGAAGACCGTGTTGCAGGACACCCGCAGCGCCTCGCGCAGCGTCGCGTCCTTGCAGGGGATGTTCCCCTCGTTCTTCAGCTCGGTCGTGGTGTCCGGCAGGGTGTACGGCAGCGGGGAGTCCGTCTTCTCGTCCGCGCTGTCGACCACACCGTGCTCCAGCGCCGCGGCGGCCGTGACGACCTTGAAGGTCGAGCCCGGCGGGTAGATCTCGCGCAGCGCCCGGTTCAGCATCGGGTCGTCGGGGTTGTTCTTCTTCTGGAGCTTGGTCCAGGCCTTGCCGTCCACCTTCGTGGAGTTGCCGGCGAAGGTCGACGGGTCGTACGACGGGGTCGAGGCCAGCGCCAGGATCGCGCCGGTCTCCGGGTTGATCGCGGCGACCGCGCCCTTGCCCTGCTTCAGCAGGCCCTTGTACGCGGCCTTCTGCGCGGCGGCGTTCAGCGTGGTGACGACATTGCCGCCCTCCTGCTTCTTGCCGGTGATCATGTCGAGCGTGCGGCGGAAGAAGAGCCGGTCGTCGTTGCCGGTGAGGATGCCGTCCTCGATGTTCTCCAACTGCGTGGCACCGAAGGCCTGCGAGGCGTAGCCCGTGACGGGGGCCCACATCGCGCCGTCCTTGTAGGTGCGCTTGTACTCGAAGTCGTTGTAGCCGTCGCCGTTCGTCTTGGTCGACCCGGTGATCGGGTTGCCGTCGACGATGATGTCCCCGCGGGGGGTGCCGTAGCGGGCGATGGCGACCCGGCGGTTCTTGGGGTCGTTCTTGAGGTCGTCGGCCATCACGTACTGGAGCCAGTTGTCGCGGATGAGCAGGGCGAGTACGAGGAGCCCGCAGAAGATCGCGATCCGGCGCAGGGGCTTGTTCACGGGCGGACCACCTGGGTCATCTCGGCGTCGGGGTTCGGGGCTGGGGCCGGGGCCGGGCGGCGCGCGGTGTCGCTGATACGGATCAGGATGGCGATCAGCGCCCAGTTGGCGATCACTGAGGAACCGCCCGAGGCAAGGAACGGCATCGTCATGCCCGTCAGCGGGATCAGGCCCATGACGCCGCCCGCGACGACGAACACCTGGAGTCCGAAGGCGCCGGACAGACCGACGGCGAGGAGCTTGCCGAACGGGTCGCGGGCGGCCAGGGCGGTGCGGATGCCGCGTTCCACGACCAGGCCGTAGATGAGCAGGATCGCCATGACACCCGCCAGGCCCAGCTCCTCGCCGAAGGTGGCGAGGATGAAGTCGGAGTTGGCGGCGAACCGGATGAGTTCGGAGTGGCCCTGGCCGAGGCCGGTGCCGAGTGTGCCGCCGGAGCCGAAGGCCCACAGCGCCTGCATGGCCTGCTCGGAGTGGACCACGCCGTCCTGCACACCGGCCTGGCTGAGCGTGTACTCGTGCATCGGGTCGAGCCAGGCCTGGACACGGGTCTGGACGTGCGGCTCGAAGCTGGCCACACCGACGGCGCCGGCCGCGGACATCAGCAGGCCGAACACGATCCAGCTGGTCCGCTCGGTGGCGACGTACAGCATGATCACGAACATGCCGAAGAACAGCAGGGAGGTACCCAGGTCCGTCTCGAAGACGAGGATGAGGATCGAGATCGCCCAGACGACGAGGATCGGGCCCAGGTCGCGGCCGCGCGGCAGGTAGAGGCCCATGAAGCGGCGGCTGGCCAGGGCCAGCGCGTCGCGCTTGACCATCAGGTAGCCGGCGAAGAAGACGGCCAGCACGATCTTCGCGAACTCACCGGGCTGGATCGAGAAGCCGGCGACCGAGATCCAGATCTTGGCGCCGTAGGTGAGCTCGGCACCGAGGCCGGGGACCAGCGGGAGCAGCAGCAGGACCAGCGCGCCGACCATGGAGATGTACGTGTAGCGCTGCAGGACGCGGTGGTCCTTGAGGAAGATCAGCACGACGACGAACAGGGCGATCGCCAGCGCGGTGTACAGCAACTGGCGGGGAGCCGCGTTGCCGGCCTGGTTGATCGACTGGAGCAGCTTCGACTGGTCGAGCCGCCAGATGACCACGAGGCCGAGCCCGTTGAGGAGCGTGGCCAGCGGCAGCAGCAGCGGGTCCGCGTACGGCGCGAACTTCCGTACGACGAGGTGGGCGACGCCGGCCAGCAGGCCGAGGCCCAGGCCGTAGCTCAGCAGGCCCGTGGGCACCTTGTCGTCGATCGCCAGGCCGACGTTGGCGTAGGCGAAGACCGGGATGACGACGGCGAAGACCAGCAGGGCCAGTTCGGTGTTGCGTCGGCTGGGTGCGCCGATCGATCCGATCGTGGACGTGTGGTGCGTCGGCGTGTTCGTACTACTGCTCATCGTGTGACAGGGCCCCTCACGGCTGCTTACTGCTTACCGCACAGCGAGACCAGCTTCTGCTCCTCGTCGGAGAGGCTGGGGCCGGGTGTCGGAGTGGGTGCGGTCGTGGACTTGGACGGGTCGGCGGACGGGGAAGACCCGGACGGTGTCGGCGTGGGTGTCGCCTTGGACGCGGCGGAGGTCCGGGTGGTTCCCGTGACGCCGCCGGCCTCGCCCTCGCCGGTCTTCGCGTTCTGCTCGCTCTCGGCCCTGCGGCGCTCGGCGTCCTTCTTGCACGCGGACGCCTGCGTCTCCAGCTCGGCGATCTTCGATTCGGCGTCGTTCAGGCCGCCCTCGGTGATCGTGGCCTTGACCTGCTTCTGCTGGTACGGCGGCAGGTACTTGAGTTCGATCTTCGGGTAGTCCTTCTCCACCTTGGAGAGCGAGACCCAGGCCAGGTCCTGGCTGATCCCCCGGTACAGCGCGACGTGCTCGTCGTTGGTGCCGACGTAGTACTGCGTCTGCGTCCAGCGGTAGCCGCCGTACAGCCCGCCGCCGATGACGCCGAGCGCGAGCGCGATGTAGAAGGATCTCTTCAGCCACTTCCGGCCGGTGCGCGGCTTGACGAAGTCGTCGTCGGTGTAGTCGCCGAAACTGTCGGTCGACACATAGCCCGTGGTGTCGCCGCTGCCGGGCGGGCCGAACTCCCCGCCGCCGCCCTGCCCCGGAACCTGCCGGCCGAGGCTGGAGGCACGGCCCGCGGGCGTCTGCATGGCGCCGTTGTCGTGGAGCTGGTGCTGCTGGTTCTCGGCGACGGCCCCGACGACCACGGGGGTGTCGGAGAGCTGCGCGGCGAGCGTGTCACCGGAGTCGATGTCGAGGACGTCGGCCACGATGACCGTGATGTTGTCCGGGCCGCCGCCGCGCAGCGCGAGCTGGATCAGCTCCTGCACGGTCTCCTGCGGGCCCTGGTAGCTGGCGAGGGTGTCCTCCATCGTCTGGTGGGAGACGACCCCCGACAGCCCGTCGGAGCAGATCAGGTACCGGTCGCCGGCCCGCACCTCGCGGATGGAGAGGTCCGGCTCGACGTGGTCGCCACTGCCCAGCGCGCGCATCAGCAGGGAGCGCTGCGGGTGGGTGGTGGCCTCCTCCTCGGTGATGCGCCCCTCGTCCACGAGTCGCTGCACCCAGGTGTGGTCCTGCGTGATCTGCGTCAGGACGCCGTCCCGCAGCAGGTACGCGCGCGAGTCGCCGACGTGCACGAGACCGAGGCGCTGACCGGTCCACAGGAGCGCGGTGAGGGTGGTCCCCATGCCTTCGAGCTGGGGGTCCTCCTCGACCATCATCCTGAGCTGGTCGTTGGCCCGCTGCACGGCGGTGCCCAGCGAGGTGAGGATGTCGGAGCCGGGCACGTCGTCGTCGAGCGCGACGATGGTCGAGATCACCTCGGAGGAGGCGACCTCGCCGGCGGCCTGGCCGCCCATTCCGTCGGCGATCGCGAGCAGACGGGGCCCGGCGTAGCCGGAGTCCTCGTTCCCCTCGCGGATCATGCCTTTGTGCGATCCGGCGGCGAAGCGCAGTGACAGACTCATGCGCACCTCGCCCGTCGGCTCCGGGTACATCCGCACGGTGCCCACCCTCCGGTCGGGAGCGCGCCGGGGTCCCTCGTGTGGACCGCCGCTGCTCGCTCGCTCCGCTCGCGCTCATTCATGACGTGGTACTACTTCCGCAGCTCGATGACGGTCTTGCCGATGCGGATCGCTGCGCCCAGCGGGACCGGCGTGGGAGTCGTCAGTCGGGTCCGGTCGAGATACGTGCCGTTCGTGGACCCGAGATCCTCGACGATCCACTGGCCGTCACGGTCCGGGTAGATCCTGGCATGCCTGCTGGAGGCGTAGTCGTCGTCCAGCACGATGGTGCTGTCGTGCGCGCGGCCCAGGGAGATGGTCTGCCCCTGGAGGGCGACCGTCGTGCCCGTGAGGGTGCCCTCCGAGACGACCAGCTTGGTGGGCGCACCGCGGCGCTGGCGGCCGCCGGTGCTCGGTGCCGCCTGCTGGCGCTGCGGCGGGGGCGCGGTCTGGCGCGCCGCCTGCTGCGGTCGGTTGGCGTCCCGGCGCGAGCCGCGCTGTGTGACGCGCGTTCCGAACAGGTCGCTGCGGATGACCTGCACGGCCACGATCACGAACAGCCACAGTACGGCCAGGAAACCCAGCCGCATGACCGTGAGGGTCAGCTCTGACATTGCCCCCGCTTCACCCTTCGGCTTGCCGGTAAATGATGGTGGTGCTGCCCACGACGATCCGCGAGCCGTCGCGGAGCGTAGCGCGGGTGGTGTGCTGCCCGTCCACCACGATGCCGTTGGTGGACCCCAGATCCTGGATCGTCGAGGGCGTTCCGGTCCGGATCTCGCAGTGCCGGCGCGAGACGCCGGGGTCGTCGATCCGCACGTCGGCTTCGGTGCTGCGCCCCATCACCAACGTCGAGCGGGAGATCTGATGGCGGTTGCCGTTGACCTCGATCCAGTGCCGCGTACGTCCGCCCGCGCCCGGCTGCGGGGCGGCCGGGGGCCGCTGGCCCATGGGTGCGGCACCGGGACGGCCGCCCGGCGGCGGCGCGGCGGGCATCGGAGGAGCGGCGGCGGGCGGGTAGCCGTAGCCGCCGGCCTGTCCCCGGCCCCCCGGCGGCGGACCGCTCGGCGCGCGGTCCGGAGCCCCCTGCTGGTTGGCGGAGGAGGCGAGCGTACGGCTTCGCACCCGGTACAGACCGGTGTCGAGGTCGTCGGCCTTCTCCAGGTGCACCTTGATGGTGCCCATGAAGGTGTACCGCTGCTGCTTGGCGTAGTCGCGGACCATGCCGGCCAGCTCGTCGCCGAGCTGGCCCGAGTACGGGCTGAGCCGCTCGAAGTCCGGTGTGCTCAGTTCGACGATGAAGTCGTTGGGCACGACCGTCCGGTCGCGGTTCCAGATGGTGGCGTTGTTGTCGCACTCGCGCTGGAGCGCTCCGGCGATCTCCACGGGCTGGACCTCGGACTTGAACACCTTGGCGAAGGTGCCGTTGACCAGACCTTCGAGACGTTGCTCGAACTTCTTCAGGACTCCCATGGGGCACCTCCTCCTATGTCGTCGCCCTGGTACTGCTTACTGATCGTATCCACGCGCCGGGAAATCGGCTGGTTCCCCCTGTCGGCACGCTCGACAGGTGTCGATGCCCACTGAAGTCCTCCCGCACGTTCCCTCCGGAGCGCCTCTTCGAACTCCCCCGCGACCACTCCGTACGGGATGGATCGTAGAGGTGGCTTCACCACAGTGTCCCGCACCCGGCTGCGGACCTCTGCCTCCTCGTGGGGAGAAGGCCGTGACCGGTACGAGGTTGATACGTGAACCGGTTCTCGCTGATACGTGGAACGCGGGGACCGTGGGGCACGGGCGCCCGGCGGGGTGTTCCCACGGGTTCCGCCGGGCCTGCGCGAAGGTCCGCTGCCCTGCGGTTGCCCCTCGGAAACGGATGTGAATCCACCCGCGGCACCGTGCTAATCTTCTGCATGTCGAGAGGCGCTCACCCCCACGGGGCGGGAGCCCGGGACACACCCAATGCGCGGGTGGCGGAATAGGCAGACGCGCTGGATTCAGGTTCCAGTGCCCGAAAGGGCGTGGGGGTTCAACTCCCCCCTCGCGCACCATACGGAAGACGGGTCTCCGTCAGGACGAAAGTTCTGACGGAGGCCCGTTTCTCGTTGTCCTGGTCCGCTTCGGGGGCGGGTCCCGCGGGTGCCCCGCGGCTGTGGCGGGTCTCTCCAGGGACGGGGCCCCGTGGTGAGGTATCTCACGATGGATCATGGGCCGGCCCAGGGCGGGAGGCGGCGCCGCGGTTCCCGGCGCCGGCCCCCCACGTGCCGCTCAGGTCCTGGCGGCCGCCCGGTTGATGTCCGCGGTCTCCAGGACGGTCGCCGCGGCCCGGGGCGTCCCGCACGCGGCCCCGCCCCGGGCCGCGGCGACCGTCGCCGGCCCCGGCCGCGCGGTCGTGGCGATGCGGTCGCCCGACCCGGGTTTCCGGGCCGCGTGCGGGACGCCCCTCACCCGCCCGTGCCGTGCCGCTTCCTCATCCAGGCCAGACAGGCCCACCGGGCGAGCCCGCCGACCAGGGCGGCGAAGACGACGGCGCCCCAGTCGAAGACGTGGGGAAGCCCGGGAAAGACGGCGAGGAGGACGAGCGTGGCCACCAGCCCGAGGCCGAAGGCGGCGCCCGCGGCCCGGCGCAGCCGCTCCTCCCGGGCGGCGTCCTGTCCCTGCTGCTGCTCGACCATGGGGCGGCTCACTTCGTGATGTGGTGGCACTGGCTCACGCGACGTACGCCGTTGACGTACAGGTGCGCACACGCCTTCCCGAAGCGGGGCAGCTTCTGAGGCGCGTTGTTCCGCATGGGGTCGATCTTGCATTCAGGGTGCGTCCGCCCTCGGGACGTCCGGTACGTCCTGTTGCTGGTGTTGGCGTAGGTGAAGTCGATGCGCCAGTTGCAGAAGCCCGTTCCGAGGGCCGCCACGAAGGCGCAGTCGACGCCGGCGTTCTGGTAGGTGATCTTCTTGCCGCCGCCTCGCACGACGTGCGTGAACATGCAGCCGGTGGGGATCTTCATCGGCATGCCGCCGATGCTGTACTGGAAGCTCTGGACGGGGGTCGACCCCACGGCACTGGCTTCGGCCGCCGTTGAGTTCGACAGCACGAGCGCTCCGGCGGCGGCAAGGGCGACGAGGTACCTGGACCCGCGCATGACCATGATCGGAATCTCCTTCGATATGGCTTGGGTTTCAGTCGCACCAACCGGGAACACCGGGTCATGGTTCTGCCGGAGCAGATGGTTCACTGCCTTGAGTGATCATGGTTGCGATGCGCTGACCTGCGGATTCGTTTCCTCAGGTTCACTCTTCGACGGGGCTTCCCCTTGAACGCTTCCGGAAGCCGTGGAGGCCGTCCGGAGTGCTCACCGGAACCCTCCGGGGTGGTCGCGGGGGGCTCGGCCCGGGGCTGCGGGGCCTTCCTTGCTGAGCTGCGGGTTTTCCACAGCCGTGGAGTTGTCCACAGGGGCTCACGCGAATCGGTGCCCGGTTGTACGGTCGTCACGAGTTTGATGTTCGTGCGCGGGGGAGGCGGTTCGGATGAGCGGGAGCGGTGGCGCGGCGGCCGGGACGACAAGGGTTCCGGGGGTTCGCGGGTTCGGCCAGTGGCCCGAGGAGGGCTCACCCAAGGAGGAGGGCAAGGCGCTGCGGGATTCGGTCCCGCGCGGCGCGCACGCCTCCATCGAGACGAACGGCGGCCGCCCGGGTGCCGTGAGCGCGGTCGAGGAGTCCAACCACGGCCGCATCCCCGGGCTCACGGCCATGCGGGTCGGGAGGATGGCCGCCACGCCCTTCGCCTTCCTGCGCGGTTCCGCCGGCCTCATGGCCTACGACCTCACCCGCACACCCGTCACGGGCGTGGGCGCGCAGATCTGCGGCGACGCGCACGCGGCGAACTTCGGCCTGTACGGAGACGCGCGCGGCGGCCTCGTCATGGACCTGAACGACTTCGACGAGACCGTGCACGGGCCGTGGGAGTGGGACCTCAAGCGCCTCGCGGCCTCGCTGGTGCTCGCGGGACGCGAGGCGGGGGCGGACGAGGACACGTGCCGCAAGGCCGCGCACTTCGCGACCGGCTCCTACCGGCGCACGATGCGGCTGCTCGCCAAGCTTCCCGCCCTGGACGCGTGGAACGCCATCGCGGACGAGGAACTGGTCTCGCACGCCGACGCCCACGACCTGCTGGGCACCCTCGAACGGGTCTCGGAGAAGGCGCGGGGCAACACCAGCGGGCGGTTCGCGGCGAAGTCGACCGAGGTCGTCGAGGGAGGCGGGCGCCACTTCGTCGACGCCCCGCCGGTGCTGCGGCGGGTCCCCGACGCGGAGGCCGCCGCGGTCGCCCTGTCGCTGGAGGACTACCTGGGCACGCTCTCCGAGGACCGCCTGCCCCTGCTCGCGCGCTACACGGTGCACGACGTGGCGTTCCGCGTGGTCGGCACCGGAAGCGTGGGCACCCGGTCGTACGTGGTGCTGCTGCTCGACCACCGCGGTGAGGCGCTCGTCCTCCAGGTCAAGGAGGCCCGGCCGTCGGTCCTCGTGCCGCATCTGGAAGCGGTCGGACTCACGACCCCCGACATGGGGCACGAGGGGCGCCGGGTCGTTCTCGGGCAGAAGCGCATGCAGGTCGTCAGCGACATCCTGCTCGGCTGGACCACCGTCGAGGGGCGGCCCTTCCAGGTGCGGCAGTTCCGCAACCGCAAGGGCAGCGTCGATCCGGCGGCGCTCGCCGCGGACCAGATGGACGACTACGCCCGGATGACGGGAGCGCTGCTGGCACGGGCGCACGCCCACAGTGCCGATCCCCGGCGGATCGCCGGGTACTGCGGAAAGAGCGAGGAGCTGGACGAGGCGATCGCGGACTTCTCCGTGGAGTACGCGGACCGGACCGAGGCGGACCACGCGGAACTGGTGAAGGCCGTGCGCTCGGGCCGGATCGCTGCGGAACTGGGGGTCTGAAGGGGCTGACGGACCGGCTGGCCCCGTCGTGGCGGAGCCGCTTCGGGCCGGCCGGTGTCCTCGCGCATCCCGTCCGGGCCGTCCATGCGGCCGGAAGGTGGCGTTCCGGCCACCTGGAGAGGATGGGGGAGGCCCTTGTTCCGGTGCTTCGAATGGGCGGCCGGAGTGTGGCCTAGGCTGAGTGGGTGACGACCCCGGAAGCTGAGCAGTCCCCCTCCGAGCCCACCACGGAGCCCGGCGCCGACGAACCGCGCGTCGACGAGGTCCCCGCCCCCGATGCGAGCGCCGTTTCGGGCGCCGAGCCGGGCGTGCCGGACGCCGAGGCGTCACAGGGCGCCGCCCCGGACGGGGCGGACGGTACGGAGACGGCGACCACCGCCGCGACGGACGGGCCGGCGGGTGCGCCGACCGACGCGCCGACGGACGGACCGGCGGCCGGCACTCCCGGAGAGGGCTCCGCGCCTCGGGCCGAGTCCGACTCCGAGCCGCAGGCCGAGGAGCGGCCGGAGGAGCGGCTGGAGCGGGCCGTACGGGCTGCCGAGCAGGCGTTGATCGAGTTCGAGATCGCGGTGGAGACGTTCCGCGTCGAGGTGGAGAACTTCTCGCGGCTGCACCATCAGAAGCTCGGACCGATGTACTCGCGGCTCGACGAACTGGACGCCCAGATCGCCGAGGCCCGCGCCGCCCGGACCGGCAACCCCGACGACGTGCGCGCCGCCAAGGAGGCGCGGGCCCGGGTCATGCCCATGCCGGGCATCGAGGAGCTGTTCCACGACTGGCTCGACTCGGACGGGCTGTCCCCGGAGGCGTCGGCGATGCTGACCGAGCAGCCGGTGCGGCCGCCGCAGCGGGTCCGGCCCAGCGACGAGGCCCGCAAGCTCTACCGGGACCTCGTCCGCAAGGCGCACCCCGACCTGGCACCGGACGACACCGAGCGGGCGCGGCGGGACGAGTTCATCGCCCGGGTCAACTCCGCGTACGGGCGGGGCGACGAGGCACTGCTCCGCGAGCTGACCGCGGAATGGGCCGCGGGCCCCGTGCGTGAGGAGTGGCGGCCCAGCCGCGGCGAGGAGCTGTACGCCCGCCTCGAATGGCTCGCCCAGCGCAAGGAACTGCTCGCGTTCGTGGCCCGTGACCTGGAGGAGAGCGCGATCGGCGCGATGCTCAAGATGGCGCCGGACGACCCCGACCGCCTCCTGGAGGAGATCGCCGAGCAGCTGCTGGCGCAGGTGAGCGAGCGCGAGGCCCACCTCATGGGCCTCCTCGGCGGTGATGCGGGAGCGCAGGCGTCGGGCTGAGCCCCTGCGCGCCGAGCCCTCGCGCGCCGAGCCTCTCGCGGCTGAGCCCCCCGCGAGCCGAGCCCTGAGTCCTGGGGCCGAGCCCTCGGGCCGAACCGCGGCACAGCCCCCGGCATCCGGAGTTCCTGGACGGCGGGCGGCCCCGGTGCCGAGGGCCCGGTCGAGCGGGCGGGCCCGGGTGGGGGCCGCGCGTCGGGTAGCGTCGGGGGCATGCATTTCGGAGCTGGTGTGCCCACGGTCGAGGTCGGGGATCTCGCGGACGGAGACTTTCTGCTGGACGTCCGGGAGGACGACGAATGGCAGGCGGGTCACGCCGAAGGGGCACTGCACATCCCCATCAGTGATTTCGTCGCCCGTTACGGCGAGCTGACCGAGGCGGCGCCGCAGGACGGCAGGGTGAACGTGATCTGCCGTTCCGGCGGACGTTCGGCCCAGGTCGCGATGTACCTGGTCCAGCAGGGCGTCGACGCGGTGAACGTCGACGGCGGCATGCAGGTCTGGGCGGCCGCGGGGCGCCCCGTGGTGAACGCGGAGGGCAAACCGGGCTTCGTGCTGTAGCGCGCCCGGCCGGGGCTCCGGCCGGGTTCAGCCCAGGGGATGGGCCGCCAGCAGGTCTCCCAGCGCCTCCTCGTGCGCCGCCGCCGGACCGAGCGAGAGCTCCAGGTGCTTGGCCCACGCGTGGTAGCGGTGCAGGGGGTACTCGACGTCCGCGCCGAAGCCGCCGTGCAGGTGCTGTGCGGTCTGCACGACGCGGCGTACGCCCTCGGAGGCCCAGATCTTGGCGACGGCGACGTCGCCCGACACGGGCAGCGCCCCGCCGGCCCCCGTGCTGATCCGCCACGCGGCCTGCCAGAGGGTCGCCTCCATCGCGCGCAGGTCGATGTAGCGGTCGGCGGCCTGCACGGCCACGGCCTGGAACGTGGCGATCGGATGGCCGAACTGCTCCCGCTTGCCGGTGTAGTCGCTCGTCATCCGCAGAACGCCCTCCCCCAGGCCGAGCGCCAGCGCGCAGGTCCCGGTGGCGAGGAGGTCGCGCAGCGACTCCCAGGCCCCGTCGGCGTCGATGACGTCACGGGCGGGGATGCGGACGGAGTCCAGCCGGAGTTCGCCGAGCCGTTCCCCCGTCGTCGAGACCTGCTCGGCGAGTGACGAGCCCTCGTGACCGCGGGGTACGAGGGCGAGCACGGGGCGGCCCGAGCCGGTGCTCTGTGCGGGCACGAGAACGAAGTCCGTGCCCTGGGCCCACGGGACGGCGGTCTGGACCCCGTCCAGGACCCATGTGTCGTCCTCGCGCCGCGCGGTCACGGCGAGTTCGGCACTGTCGTGGCCGGTGCGTCCGCCCGCGGCCACGGTCAGCACCGTCTCGCCCCGGCCGGCCCGGGCGAGCAGGTCGGCGGCCAAGTCCTCGCCGCCGTAGGCCTGTACGGTCACCGCCGCGGCGGTGTTCTCCAGGAGCGGTACCCGCGCGAGCACCCTCCCCGCCTCGCGCAGCACGAGGCACAGCGCGACGGCGTCCAGGCCCGCGCCGCCGTGGCGGGCGTCGAGCAGCAGGCTCAGCAGGTCCGCGTCGGCCAGTCCGGCCCACAGGGCGCGGTCGAAGTCGTCCGCGACGGCTCCCGCGGTGAGCGAGGGGCTCGGCACGCCGTCCGGCGCCACCCCGCCGAACACCGCCTTCGCCGCCTCCACGGCCGCCTGCTGCTCCTCGGTGAAGGTGAAGTCCACGGTCCTGTCCTCCCGGCCCGGCGGATCCGTCGGTCTGACGGAGCGTCAAGATAGAACAGGTTCTACAAGAAGGGAACGGTCCGGAGGGCGCCGCGCCCGTGCCGGACGCGCCCGTCGGAGGCTCCGGGGCGTTCGGTACGTTCGATTCGAGGGCTGGACAGTGGCCGTAAGGTGTCAGCCGCTGTGGACAACCTTGTGACCGCCGGGTCTGCTGGGGCTGTGCCGGGCGGGTGGGTCTGAGTACGGTTCCCCTGCGACGCCCGTGGTGCGGTGCCCCGGGGTGTCGCAGCCCCGCGGAGCGGCGGGTGGGATCGGCAGACATCGGGGAACGGGGCGGAATGGACGCGTACGACGAGGGCTCGGCCGCCCTGCCCGTGCCGGGCGGGCCCGCTGCCGCCGCCCCCGACGCCGCTGCCGTGTCCGGCGACGACGCCGAGACCGACGCCGGCGCCGACACCACTGTGGGGCCTGACGCGGACACCGCCGCCGTGACCGCCGCCGACGATGCTGAGACCGACGCCGGTGCAGATGCCGGCACAGACGCCGATGCCGATGCCGACGCCGTGAGTCCGATCGCGGACGCCCCCGCGGAGGGTGCCGCCGGTCCCGCGTCCGCCGCTGGGCCCACGCCCGCCGCCGTGTCGGCCGCCGTGCCCGCCCTCGTCGCAGCCGCCGCTGTCGACCCGGCCGACCTCGACTCGGTCGACCCCCACCCGCTCGCCCCCCGCCCGCTCGCCCCCCGCCCGGTCGGACCGGACCTGTTCGACGAAGCCTCGGTGCGGGTTCCGCGGCAGCCCAGCGCTGCGGTGCTCGCCGGGGCAGCGTTCCCGGGGGACCCGCCGCAAGGTCGCCGTACCGGCATCGCCGCCCTCTCCCTGCCGTACCAGATCGCCGCCGCGCTGGCCCTCGCGCTGGTCGCGGTCGCCGCGTGTGCGCACGTCCTCCTCGTCTTCCTGCACGTCGCCCCGTCGAACACGGTCAGCAAGGAGCACGGGCGGACGATCGACGAGTGGGTCTATCCCGAGTTCGAGCAGAACTGGAAGCTCTTCGCGCCCAACCCGCTCCAGCAGAACATCGCCGTCCAGGTCCGCGCCGAGGTGGCGACGGCGGACGGAGGCGTCTCCACGACCCGCTGGTACGACCTCTCGGCGCTGGACGGCGCGGCCATCGACGGCAACCTCCTGCCGAGCCACACGGAGCAGAACGAGTTGCGCCGCGCCTGGGACTTCTTCATGGCCACCCACGACAACGAGAACCGTCCGAGCGGCCTGCGCGGCTACCTCTCCGAGCGCTATCTGCGCCGGATCGTGGTCTTGCGCCTGGACCGGGAGGAGGCGGGCGGCCGGGGTGCCGTGGTGCGCCAGGTCCAGGTGCGTTCGCGTACGACCAACGTGCCGCCGCCCCAATGGAGCGAGGAGCAGGTGTCGGACAAGCCCATCGTCCGGCAGCTTCCCTGGTGGCAGGTGACCTCGGCGGACCGGGCGGCCGGTACGCGGTCCGCGGAGGCCGACCGGCCCGCAGGGTCCACGGGGGCGGCCGGGCCCGACGGAACCACCGGAGCGACGCGTACGGAGGCGAGTGCCCGATGAGCAGCCCCGACCCGAGCCGGGGGCACGGCACGGCGGGCGGCCCCGGACGGGACCGGCTCGCAGGCCGGATCCGCCGGTTCGACCGCAGCCACCGCGTCGACCGGGTGCTCGCGCGGGCGATCACCCGCGTCACCGGCGAGGCGCTCGGCCCCTACCAGGCCGCTGTGGTCCGCATCGGCTTCGCGGGCACCTGGCTGCTGTTCCTGTTGCGCGAGTTCCCGCACCGGCAGGAGTTGTACGGGCCCGACGGCCCCTGGAGCTGGGACCTCGCCCAGCAGCTCATCGCGAGCAACCACGCCTTCACCGTCCTGATGTGGGCGGACAGCCAGGTGTGGTTCGAGATCGTCTACGCGCTCGCCGTGCTGTCCAGCGCCCTGCTCCTGCTCGGCTGGCACACCCGGGCCGTGTCCGTGGTCTTCATGGTCGGGGTGCTCTCCCTCCAGAACCGCAGCATCTTCATGGGCGACGGCGGCGACAACGTCATCCACCTGATGGCGATCTACCTGGTGTTCACGCGCTGCGGCCTCGTGTGGTCACTGGACCGCCGCCGTGCGCGCCGGGAGCGCGAGGCGGCGCACTCCGCGGACGCCCACGACGCCGACGCCCACGACGCCGACGCCCACGACAAGGGAGCCCACTCCGGCGAAGTCCGCCCGGTCGTGCGCCCTGACCGTGCCGGGCCCGTGCTGTGGGGCGTGCTCGGGTTCGTCCTCGCCTGCGCCTCGCTCGCGGGGAAGGTGGACGGCGGCCTGCTCGGCGGCTGGTGCACGCTCTTCTGGGGGCTGTGGGCCGTGCACGGACTGTGGTGGCTGGCCGGCCGGTCCGCCCGGAGCGCCCAGCCGCGCATCCTGCTGGACGTCGTCGCCAACCTGGTCCACAACGCGGCCCTGTTCGTGATCATGGCCGAGGCCTGCCTGATCTACGCGACCGCGGGCTGGTACAAGATCCAGGGCTCGCGCTGGCAGGACGGCACCGCCGTGCACTACCCGCTCCACCTGGACTACTTCTCCCCCTGGCCGGCCCTGTCCGACGCGCTGGCCGCGCACGGCACGCTCGTGATGATCGTGACGTACGGGACGGTGTTCGCCCAGGTCGCCTTCCCCTTCACGCTGTTCAACCGGCGTGTGAAGAACGTGCTGCTGGCGGGGATGATCACCGAGCACGCGGTGATCGCCGTGGTGCTCGGCCTGCCGTTCTTCTCCCTCGCGATGATCGCCGCCGACGCCGTGTTCCTGCCGACGTCGTTCCTGCGCCGCCTGGGCCGATGGGCGGCACGCGCGCGCGGCCGGCTGGTCCCGCGCACCCGCCGTACGCCGCCGGGGCCGCGCGCGGGGGCCGAACGCGTCCCGGAGCCGGCCGGGCGGACGCACGTAGGCTTCACCGCATGACGGACTCCGTGAGCGACTGGCACCGGCTCGCCGGCACCTCCGTGCTGCTCGACGGCTTCCACGCCGTCAAGCACGCCGTACGGTTCGGGGCGGACATCCCGGTGGCGGTCTCCGTCGACCGCGCGGCCGCGCTCGCGCTCGCGGACGAGCTGGCCCCGGACGTACGGGAGGCACTGGCCGGGCTCCTGGTGGAGGTCCCGCAGGACACCTACCGGGCGCTCGTCCCGCGTCCGCACCCCACCGCGGTGGCCGCCCTCGCCGTGCGGCCGGCCAGGGAGGCCAATCTGCGGGCGCTGGCCCGCACGCCCCGTACCGCGCCCGTGATCGTCCTCGACCAGCCGCGCAACCTCGGGAACGCGGGTGCCGTGATCCGGCTCGCGGCGGGCTTCGGGGCGACCGGGGTCGTGACGACCGGGACCCTCGACCCCTGGCACCCCACCGTGGTGCGCGGCGGGGCGGGGCTGCACTTCGCGACGGCCGTGGAGCGCCTGACGGTGGACGAACTGCCCCCGGGGCCCGTGTTCGCCCTCGATCCCGAGGGCGAGGACATCCGGGGGCTCAAGCTTCCGGACGACGCGGTGCTCGCCTTCGGCTCGGAGCGCACGGGACTGTCCGCCGAGCTGCGCGAGCGCACCGACCACCTGGTGTCCCTGCCGATGAGGCCCCAGGTCTCCAGCTACAACCTCGCCACCAGTGTCGGCATGACGCTGTTCCACTGGAGCGCCTCCTAGGGTGACGCGGCCGGCCGCGCGCTCGGCGGCCGGCCGCGTCCACACCCGTCCGGGGACTCAGACCTCGCTGCGGACCTCCACCACGCGGAAGCGGTTGGCGACGAACGCCCCGTCGCACAGGGCCGCGTTGGCCGCCGGGTTGCCGCCCGAGCCGTGGAAGTCCGAGAAGCCGGCGGTCTGGTTGACGTAGACCCCGCCGGTCAGGTTCAGCGAGAGCTGGGCGCACTCCTCAAGGCAGGCCTCCCGCACGGCCTCCTCGACCTCCTCGGAGGTCGTGTACGCGCCGACCGTCATCGCACCCTTCTCACGGATGGTCCTGCGCAGCAGCTCCACCGCGTCGGCGGCCGAGTCGACCGCCACGGCGAACGCCACCGGGCCGAAGCACTCGTTCATGAAGGCGGTCTGGTCGTCGGGCTTGGCACCGTCCAGCTTCACGATGACGGGCGAGCGCACGACGGCCCCGGGGAACTCGGGGTTGGTGATCTCCCGGGAGGCGAGGGCGACCTCGCCGAGCGCGGAGGCCGCCTCGACGCGGGCCTTCACGTCGGGGTTCACGATCGCGCCCAGCAGGGCGTTCGCCCGTGCGTCGTCCCCGAGGAGTCCGCCGACCGCGGCGGCGAGGTCGGTGACCACCTCGTCGTACGACTTGGGGCCCTCGTCCGTGCGGATGCCCTGCCTCGGGACGAGGAGGTTCTGCGGGGTGGTGCACATCTGGCCGCTGTACAGGGACAGGGAGAAGGCCAGGTTGGACAGCATCCCCTTGTAGTCGCCGGTCGACTCGACGACCACCGTGTTGACGCCGGCCTTCTCCGTGTAGACCTGCGCCTGGCGGGCGTTGGCCTCCAGCCAGTCGCCGAACTCCGTGGAGCCCGTGTAGTCGACGATCCTGATCTCGGGGCGGGTGGCGAGCGTCTTGGCGATGCCCTCGCCGGGCCGCTCGGCGGCCAGGGCCACCAGGTTCGGGTCGAAGCCCGCCTCGGCGAGCACGTCGCGGGCCACCTGGACGGTGAGCGCGAGCGGGAGCACCGCGCGCGGGTGCGGCTTCACGAGCACCGCGTTGCCGGTGGCCAGGGAGGCGAACAGGCCCGGGTAGCCGTTCCACGTCGGGAAGGTGTTGCAGCCGATCATCAGCGCGATGCCGCGCGGCACCGGCGTGAACCGCTTGGTCAGCGCGAGCGGGTCCCGCTTGCCCTGCGGCTTGGTCCACTCCGCCGTCTCCGGGGTGCGGACCTGCTCCACGTACGCGTACGCCACCGCCTCCAGGCCGCGGTCCTGGGCGTGCGGTCCGCCGGCCTGGAACGCCATCATGAAGGCCTGGCCGCTGGTGTGCATGACCGCGTGGGCGAACTCGTGCGTGCGGTCGCTGATCCGCTTGAGGATCTCCACGCACACCAGCGCGCGCGTCTCCGCGCCCGCGTCGCGCCACGCGCGCTGACCCCGGCGCATGGCGGGCAGCAGCGTGTCGACGTCCGCGTGCGGGTAGGTGATCCCGAGGTCGAGGCTGTAGGGGGAGACCTCGCCGCCCACCCAGTCGTCCGTGCCGGGCTGGCCGAGGTCCAGACGGCCGCCCAGGAGGGCGTCGAAGGCGGCCTTGCCCTCCGCCGCGCCGAGGCTGCCGTTCTCCCCGTACGCCTTGGGGTGTTCGGGGTGCGGCGACCAGTACGCGCGCGTGCGGATCGCTTCCAGCGCCTGGTCGAGAGTGGGCCGGTGCTTGGCGATCAGCTCGTGCGCGGTGAGTTCGGCGGCCATGAGGGACCAACTCCTCGTCTCGAGAGCTCTTCGTCGGGCTCTCGACCTGGGCAGGAATGGGCGGACAGAGTTAGAGTAACCGAACGATCGGTCGGGACAAGGGGGTCCGCTGAGTCTGTGGAAAACCCCGTACGGGAGGATCGCGAGCATGACAGCACTCGACCTCGCCGGCCCTGTGGCCGTCGTCGGTACCGGCACCATGGGCCAGGGCATCGCACAGGTCGCGCTCGTCGCCGGCCATCCCGTGCACCTGTACGACGCGGTGCCCGGCCGGGCGTCCGCCGCCGCCGAGGCGATCGGGGCACGCCTCGACCGGCTCGTCGAGAAGGGCCGGCTGACCGGCGCGGAACGGGACGCCGCCCGCGCCCGGCTGCGCCCCGCGGCCGGCATCGCCGACCTCGCCGACTCGGGTCTGGTCGTCGAGGCCGTCCTGGAGCGCCTCGACGTCAAGCAGCAGCTCATGCGCGAGCTGGAGGACGTCGTCCCGTCGGACTGCCTGCTCGCCACCAACACCTCCTCGCTGTCGGTGACCGCGATCGGCGGCGCCCTGCGGGAACCCGGCCGCTTCCTGGGCCTGCACTTCTTCAACCCGGCGCCGCTGCTGCCGCTGGTCGAGGTGGTCTCGGGGTTCGCCACCGACGTCACGTCGGCCACGCGCGCGTACGAACTGGCACGGGCCTGGGGCAAGACGCCGGTCGCCTGCGCCGACACCCCCGGGTTCATCGTCAACCGCATCGCGCGGCCCTTCTACGCCGAGGCCTTCGCGGTGCACGAGGCCCAGGCCGCGGACCCCGCCACGATCGACGCGGTCCTGCGCGAGTCGGGCGGCTTCCGGATGGGCGCCTTCGAGCTGACCGACCTGATCGGCCAGGACGTCAACGAGTCCGTCACCCGCTCGGTCTGGGAGGCCTTCTTCCAGGACGTGCGGTTCACGCCCTCGCTGGCGCAGCGCCGGCTCGTCGAGTCGGGGCGCCACGGCCGCAAGTCGGGGCACGGCTGGTACGACTACGGCGACGGTGCCGAACGGCCCGAACCGCACACCGCGGAGAAGGCGCAGGCGCCCGCGTACGTGGTCGTCGAAGGCGATCTCGGGCCCGCTGCCGAGCTGGTCGCGCTGATCCGAGAGGCGGGAATCCAGGTCCGCGAGGACGAGGAGGACCACGGCACGCGGCTGGTGCTGCCGAGCGGCGGCCAGCTCGCCCTCGCGGACGGCCAGACCGCCGTCGAGTTCCGTGACGTCGTCTACTTCGACCTTGCCCTCGACTACCGCGGGGCGACCCGGATCGCCCTGTCGCACTCGCAGGACACCCAGACGCAGACCCTGGCCGAGGCCACCGGGCTCTTCCAGGCGCTCGGCAAGGACGTCAGCGTGATCGGGGACGTGCCCGGCATGATCGTGGCCCGCACGGTGGCCCGCATCGTGGACCTCGCGCACGACGCGGTGGCCAAGGGCGTGGCCACCGAGGAGGACATAGACACCGCGATGCGGCTGGGCGTCAACTACCCGCTCGGCCCCTTCGAGTGGAGCCGCAGACTGGGCAGGAGCTGGGCCTACGACGTCCTGGACGACCTGCACATGCGCGATCCCTCGGGGCGGTACGCGCCCTCCCTCGCCCTCTACCGCCACGCGTACGCGTCGGAGAAGCGCGAGGGCACCCCGTGACCACCGCCAGACGCGACACCTACACCCCGGAGACCCTGCTCTCCGTGGCCGTGCGGGTCTTCAACGAACGCGGCTACGACGGCACGTCCATGGAGCACCTCTCCCGGGCCGCCGGCATCTCCAAGTCGTCGATCTACCACCACGTCACGGGCAAGGAGGAGCTGCTGCGCCGTGCGGTGAGCCGCGCGCTGGACGGGCTCTTCGGCATCCTCGACGAGGAGCACGCGCGCGTGGGGCGTGCCGTGGAGCGCCTGGAGTACGTCACGCGGCGCATGGTCGAGGTCCTCACCTCCGAGCTGCCGTACGTGACGCTGCTGCTGCGGGTGCGCGGGAACACCGACACCGAGCGCTGGGCGCTGGAGCGGCGGCGGGAGTTCGACCACGAGGTGGCCGAGCTGCTGCGGGCCGCGGCGGCCGACGGGGACGTACGCGGCGACGTCGAGGTCAGGCTCGCGACGCGGCTGGTCTTCGGAATGATCAACTCGATCGTCGAGTGGTACCGCCCCGACGTGCGGGGCATGGCCGCGCGCGAGGTCGCCGACGCGGTCGTACGGCTGGTCTTCGCCGGGCTCCGCCAGGAGGACTGAGGGCCGGGCCCGGGGCCGTCACGGACCGGCGGGCTCCGGTCGTACGCGGGCCGTGCGCGAACCTGTCGGGGTGATCCGGGCGGGGCGATCCGGGCGGGCGGCGCGAACCGGGCGGGCGGTGCGATCCGGGCGGGGCGATCCGGGCGGGCGGCGCGGCCCGGGCCGATGAAGGCCGGGCAGGAGCGGCTGCCGGGGCGGTGGTCAGCCCTGGGGCTCCAGGTCCTCCTCCTCGAACACGAGCAGCGTCCGGGTGCTGAGCACCTCGGGTATGGCCTGGAGGCGGGTGAGCACCAGCTCGCGCAACGCCCTGTTGTCGGGCGTGTGCACCAGGAGCAGGACGTCGAAGTCGCCGCCCACCAGCGCGATGTGGGAGGCGCCCGGCAGGAGTCTGAGCTGTTCGCGGACGGTGCGCCAGGAGTTCTGCACGATCTTGAGCGTGATGTACGCCGAGGTGCCGTGTCCCGCCCGCTCGTGGTCGACGCGGGCGCCGAAACCCCGGATGACGCCGTCCTCGACGAGGCGGTTGATCCGCGCGTAGGCGTTGGCGCGGGACACGTGGACGCGTTCGGCGACGGACCGCACGGAGGCGCGGCCGTCCGCCTGGAGCATCTGCAGGATGTCCTGGTCTATGGCGTCGAGAGGGCGCGGCGGCGGCAGCGGGGTCCCGGGCTCCGGCCCTTCGGCCATTTGTTCAGGTGCCATGTCCCCCCGCCTCCCTACTATGGACGTACTGCATCCATCTCAGGCTGTGGAGAACCGTTTGTCCACAGCCTGGCGGTGCCTGTAGCCAAAATGTGCCGACGACCGAACAATCGGTAGGTGAGGCGCGTCACCCTCGACGGGCCTCTCGAAGTCGCTCCCACGAGGAGGTGCCGACATGACGGTCATGGAGCAGCGAGGCGCATACCGGCCGACCCCGCCGCCCGCCTGGCAGCCCCGCACCGATCCCGCGCCGCTGCTGCCCGACGCGCTGCCCCACCGCGTGCTCGGTACCGAGGCGGCCGCGCAGGTCGATCCGGATCTGCTGCGCCGGCTGTACGCGCAACTGGTGCGCGGACGCCGCTACAACACGCAGGCCACCGCGCTCACCAAGCAGGGCCGGCTTGCCGTCTACCCGTCCTCCACGGGCCAGGAGGCCTGCGAGGTGGCCGCCGCGCTGGTCCTGGAGGAGCGCGACTGGCTCTTCCCCAGCTACCGCGACACCCTCGCCGCGGTCGCCCGCGGGCTCGACCCCGTCCAGGCGCTGACGCTCCTGCGCGGTGACTGGCACACGGGCTACGACCCCCGCGAGCACCGCGTCGCGCCCCTGTGCACCCCGCTGGCGACCCAGCTCCCGCACGCCGTGGGCCTCGCGCACGCCGCCCGGCTCAAGGGCGACGACGTGGTCGCGCTCGCCATGATCGGCGACGGCGGCACCAGCGAGGGCGACTTCCACGAGGCGCTGAACTTCGCCGCCGTCTGGCAGGCCCCGGTCGTCTTCCTCGTGCAGAACAACGGCTTCGCGATCTCCGTGCCGCTCGCCAAGCAGACCGCCGCCCCGTCGCTGGCCCACAAGGCCGTCGGCTACGGGATGCCGGGCCGACTGGTCGACGGGAACGACGCCGCGGCCGTGCACGAGGTGCTCGGCGAGGCGATCGCCCACGCCCGCGCGGGCGGCGGGCCGACGCTCGTCGAGGCGGTGACGTACCGCATGGAGGCGCACACCAACGCCGACGACGACAAGCGCTACCGCGACGACGCCGACGTCGAGGCCTGGCGCGCGCACGACCCGATCGCCCTCCTGGAGCGCGAGCTGACCGGGCGCGGACTGATCGACGAGGCCGGCATGGCCGCCGCCCGCGAGGACGCCGAGGCGATGGCCGCGGACCTGCGCGAGCGCATGAACCAGGACCCGGTGCTCGACCCCATGGACCTCTTCGCCCATGTGTACGCCCGCCCCACGACACAGCTCCTGGAGCAGGAGGCGATGCTGCGGGCCGAGCTGGACGCCGAGACCCGTGGGCACGACGACCCCGAAGGAGCCACCCGATGACCACCGTCGCGGTGAAGCCCGCCACCATGGCGCAGGCCTTCGGGCGCGCCCTGCGCGACGCGATGGCCGAGGACCCGACCGTGCACGTCATGGGCGAGGACGTCGGCGCCCTGGGCGGTGTCTTCCGGGTCACCGACGGGCTCGTCAAGGAGTTCGGCGAGGACCGCGTCACGGACACCCCGCTCGCCGAGGCGGGAATCCTCGGCACGGCGGTCGGCATGGCGATGTACGGGCTGCGGCCGGTCGTGGAGATGCAGTTCGACGCCTTCGCGTACCCCGCGTTCGAGCAGCTCATCTCGCACGTGGCGCGCTGGCGCAACCGCACCCGCGGCGCGATGCCCCTGCCGATCACCGTGCGGGTTCCGTACGGCGGCGGCATCGGCGGCGTCGAGCACCACAGCGACTCCTCCGAGGCGTACTACATCGCGACCCCGGGGCTGCACGTCGTGACGCCCGCGACGGTCGCCGACGCGTACGGACTGCTGCGGGCCGCCATCGCCTCCGACGACCCGGTCGTCGTCCTCGAACCCAAGCGCCTGTACTGGTCGAAGGACGCGTGGAACCCCGACGAGCCGCAGGCCGTGGAGCCGATCGGCCGCGCGGTCGTCCGGCGCCGCGGACGCAGCGCCACGCTCATCACGTACGGCCCGTCCGTGCCCGTCTGCCTGGAGGCGGCCGAGGCCGCCCGGGCCGAGGGCTGGGACCTGGAGGTCGTCGACCTGCGCTCCCTGGTGCCGTTCGACGACGAGACGGTCTCCGCGTCGGTGCGGCGCACCGGCCGCGCGGTCGTGGTGCACGAGTCGGGGAGCTTCGGCGGACCGGGCGGCGAGATCGCCGCGCGGGTCACCGAGCGCTGCTTCCACCACCTGGAGGCGCCCGTGCTGCGTGTGGCCGGGTTCGACATCCCTTACCCGCCGCCGATGCTGGAGCGGCACCATCTGCCCGGCGTGGACCGGATCCTGGACGCGGTGGCGCGTCTGCAGTGGGAGGCGCGGAGCTGATGGCCCAGGTCCTCGAATTCAAGCTTCCCGACCTCGGGGAAGGGCTCACGGAGGCCGAGATCGTCCGCTGGCTGGTCCAGGTCGGCGACGTCGTCGCCGTCGACCAGCCCGTCGTCGAGGTCGAGACCGCCAAGGCGATGGTGGAGGTGCCCTGCCCGTACGGCGGCGTGGTCACGGCCCGCTACGGGGACGAGGGCACGGAACTGCCCGTCGGCGCGCCGCTGCTGACGGTCGCGGTGGGCGCGCCCGCCTCCGGCGCACCGCTCGCCGACGGCACCCCGGCTCCCGAAGGCGACGCCGAGGGCTCCGGGAACGTGCTGGTGGGATACGGCACGCAGGCGGCCCCGGCGCGGCGCCGCAGGGTCCGTCCGCCCGAGACAGGGGCGGGCGCGGTCAGGCCCGCACCGGGCGGCCCGCACAGCGCGGCGCCCACCGGTCCGGGCGGGGCGCACCCCGGGACCGGCGCGGCCCGCGCGGCCTCCGCTCCCGGCAC
Source organism: Streptomyces fructofermentans (assembly GCF_014651055.1). Lineage (GTDB taxonomy): Bacteria > Actinomycetota > Actinomycetes > Streptomycetales > Streptomycetaceae > Streptomyces > Streptomyces fructofermentans. Next base: position 118,480 of record NZ_BMWD01000020.1, on the reverse strand, counting down.
CCTGGTTTCGGCGGGCGCACCCGGCACCGCGACCGGCACGGCACCCGGCACCGCGACCGGCACGGCACCCGGCACCGCGACCGGCACGGCACCCGGCACCGCGAACGGCACGGCACCCGGCACCGCGAACGGCACGGCACCCGGCACCGCGAACGGCACGGCACCCGGCACCGTGGACGGTGCCGGTCGCGGGACGGACGGTCCCGTGCCGGTGATCTCGCCGCTCGTGCGCAGGCTCGCCCGGGAGAACGGACTGGACCTGCGGGACCTCGCCGGCTCCGGCCCCGAGGGCCTGATCCTGCGCGCCGACGTGGAGCGGGCGCTGCGCTCCGCGGCCGCCCCCGCGGGCGTGCCCGGGGCCGCGGCGCAGGACACGCCCCTTCCGGAAGGCCGGGCGGCCGCCGCCCCGGGCGTCACCCGCGTCCCGCTGAAGGGTGTCCGGGGCGCCGTCGCCGACAAGCTCTCCCGCAGCCGGCGCGAGATCCCGGACGCGACCTGCTGGGTGGACGCCGACGCCACGGAACTGATGCGGGCGCGCACGGCGATGAACGCGGCCGGGGGACCGAAGATCTCCCTGATCGCGCTGCTGGCCAGGATCTGCACCGCGGCGCTTGCCCGGTATCCCGAGCTCAACTCGACGGTCGACACGGAGGCCCGCGAGATCGTCCGGCTGGACGCGGTGCACCTCGGGTTCGCCGCCCAGACCGAGCGCGGGCTCGTGGTTCCGGTGGTGAAGGACGCGCACGCACGGGGCGCGGAGTCGCTGGGCGCGGAGTTCGCCCGGCTCACCGAGTCGGCCAGGACCGGCACGCTCACCCCGGCCGAACTCACCGGCGGGACCTTCACGTTGAACAACTACGGGGTGTTCGGCGTCGACGGTTCCACCCCGATCGTGAACCACCCCGAGGCGGCGATGCTCGGTGTCGGCCGGATCATCCCCAAGCCCTGGGTGCACGAGGGCGAGCTGGCGGTGCGGCAGGTCGTGCAGCTCTCGCTCACCTTCGACCACCGGGTGTGCGACGGCGGCACGGCGGGCGGTTTCCTGCGGTATGTGGCGGACTGCGTGGAGCAACCGGCGGTGCTGCTGCGGACCTTGTAGCCACTCGGCCCCCCGGGGCCTCGTCCCCACCCCCGTCCACATGCTGTGCGCGGGGGTGGAAATGATCCACGGGACACTCATACTCGTGGGGTGACCGCGTACGAGTCCCCCAACGCGCCCGGCACGGACGGCCATGACGCCGTCGTGCTGGCGGGCGGTGCCGCCCGCCGGCTCGGCGGAGCCGACAAGCCCGGCGTGCGCGTGGGCGGACGCGCCCTCCTCGACCGCGTCCTGGCCGCCTGTTCCACGGCCGGCACCACCGTGGTCGTCGCGGAGCCCCGGCCCACCGCGCGCCCGGTCGTGTGGGCCCGCGAGGACCCGCCCGGCGGGGGACCGCTGGCCGCGCTCGACGCGGGGCTCCGGCTCACCACCGCCGAGTCCGTCGTGGTGCTCTCCGCCGACCTGCCGTTCCTGGCGGGGGAGACGGTGCGCGCGCTGCTGACCGTCCTTCAGCGGGAGGGCGCGGACGGCGTGCTGGCCACCGACGCCGACGGCCGCGACCAGCCGCTCGTGGCCGCCTACCGTGCCTCGGCACTGCGCCGCGGACTGGCGTCCCTGCGCGCCGAGCACGGCGAACTGACCGGTCTGCCGCTGCGGCGGCTCACCGGCTCGCTCCACCTGACCCGCATCACCGACCCCGTCGCGTCCTTCGACTGCGACACCTGGGACGACATCGCCGCCGCCCGGGCACGTATCAGGGAGCATGGGCACGTGTTGGATGAATGGATCACCGCAGTCAAGGACGAACTGGGCATCGACCTGGACGTCGACATCGGCATCCTGCTGGACCTCGCCCGCGACGCCGCACACGGCGTGGCCCGGCCCGCGGCCCCGCTGACGACGTTCCTCGTCGGCTACGCGGCGGCCCGGGCGGCGGGAGGACCCGAAGCGGTCGCGGAGGCCGCCCGCAAGGCCACCGCCCTCGCCCTGCGCTGGGCGGCCGAGGAGGACGGCCCGAAGGCCTCCCCCGGACCGCCGGCCCCCGCGGGCACGGCCCCGGCGACCGGCGCCGGCGCGGCCACCGGCTCCGAAACCGTCCCGGGCGGCTCCGACACCCTTCCGGGCGGTACCGGCACAGTGCCGGGTGGTACCGACTCCGCCGGGACGGGCCCCGGCGGCAGCGCCCCCGAACCCCGGCCGGACGCCGGATGACGGCCTCCGGGCAGTACGAGGAGGTCGACCTCGACGTCGAGGAGGCGCTCGCCCTGGTCAAGGAAGGCGGCGCCCCGATGTCCGAGCACCCGGGAACGCACGGCGTGCCCCGGTCCGCGCAGCCGCCGACCTCCGGGAGCGCCGGCGAGGAGCACGTCCACGCCGCCACACCCTGGGGGGAGGCCCGGGCCGTCGCCGCGCGGGCTCCCCGCGGACCCGACGCCGCCGTCTCGGTGCCGCTCGACGCGGCGCTGGGGCTCGTCCTCGCCGCCCCCCTCGACGCCCTCACGGACCTCCCCTCGTTCGACACCTCGGCGATGGACGGCTGGGCGGTCGCTGGACCGGGTCCCTGGGGCGTCCGTGCCGAGGGTGTGCTCGCTGGCCACTCCGCACCCCGGCCCCTCGCCGACGGCGAGGCGGTCCGCATCGCGACCGGTGCCCGGATTCCGCACGACGTCACCGCGGTGATCCGCAGCGAGCACGGCCGCATCGACGAGAAGGACCGGCTCCACGCGACCCGCGAGGTCGTGCCGGGCCAGGACATCCGGCCCCGGGGCCAGGAGTGCCGTTCCGGCGACCCCCTGCTGCCCTCCGGCACGCTGGTCACCCCGGCCGTGCTCGGACTCGCCGCCGCCGCCGGATACGACACCGTCGCCGCGTTTCCCCGGCCGCGCGTGGAAGTCCTCGTCCTGGGGGACGAGTTGCTCACCGGGGGGCTGCCGCGCGAGGGCCTCATCCGGGACGCGCTCGGCCCGATGCTGCCGTCCTGGCTGCGCGCCCTGGGCGCGGACGTCGTCGCCGTGCGCAGACTCGGTGACGACGCCGAAGCCCTCCACACCGCGGTACGGGACTCCGGGGCCGACCTCGTCGTCACCACCGGCGGCACCGCGGCCGGCCCCGTCGACCATGTGCACCCCACACTGCGCCGCATCGGAGCCGAACTGCTGGTGAACGGCGTCGGAGTACGTCCCGGCCATCCCATGCTCCTGGCCCGGACCCGTGAGAGGCAGCACCTCGTGGGACTGCCGGGCAACCCCCTGGCCGCCGTCTCCGGCCTGCTCACGCTGGCCGAGCCGCTGCTGCGTACCCTCGCCGGACACGCGGCCCCGGAGACGTACACACTGCCGCTCCAGGACACCGTGCACGGGCACCCGCGCGACACCCGGCTCGTACCCGTGGTCCTGCGCGCCGACCGGGCCGTCCCGCTGCACTACAACGGTCCTGCCATGCTGCGGGGTGTCGCGGCCGCCGACGCGCTCGCGGTCGTCCCGCCCGGTGGCGCGCGCCCCGGCCAGGAGGCCGAGATCCTCGACCTGCCCTGGGCCGCGGCCGGGATCGGAGTGTGTTTCACGTGAAACTTCCCGGCCAGGACGCGATCGCCCGGCAGGCGGACGAACGGCTCGTCACCCGGCGCATCGCGTTGCCCCGCCGCCGGGTGGAGCACCCGCTGCGGCAGGTCACCAAGCGGGTCGTCATCGCCCTGCTGGTGCTGGTGGCGACCGCGCTGATCGTCTACGCCGACCGCGGCGGCTACACCGACAACTCCGACCAGTCCATGGACCTCCTGGACTGCTTCTACTACGCGACCGTCACCCTCTCCACGACCGGTTACGGCGACATCACCCCGGTCAGCGACGGCGCTCGGCTGACCAACATCTTCCTGATCACGCCACTGCGCGTGCTCTTCCTGATCATCCTGGTCGGCACGACTCTCGAGGTCCTCACGGAGCGCACCCGGGAGGAGTGGCGACTGAACCGCTGGAGGGCCACCTTGCGAGAGCACACCGTTGTCATCGGGTTCGGCACGAAGGGCCGCTCGGCGATCGAGACCGTGTGCTCGACGGGGCTGAAGAAGGAGCAGGTCGTCGTCGTCGACCCCAGCTCGAAGGTGATCGAGGCCGCGACGTCGTACGGGTTCGCCGGCGTCCTGGGCGACGCCACGCGCAGCGACGTTCTGCTCCGCGCCGAGGTGCAGAAGGCCCGGCAGATCATCATCGCGACCCAGCGGGACGACACGGCCGTGCTCGTCGCGCTGACGGCCCGGCAGCTCAACCGCAAGGCGAAGATCGTCGCCGCCGTGCGCGAGGAGGAGAACGCGCCCCTCCTGAAGCAGTCCGGCGCCGACGCCGTCATCACCAGCGCGAGCGCCGCGGGCCGGCTGCTCGGGCTGTCCGTGCTCAGTCCCAGCGCCGGCATGGTCATGGAGGACCTCATCCACCAGGGCAGCGGGCTCGACATCGTCGAGCGGCCCGTCATAAAGGCCGAGGTGGGCAAGGGGGTCCGCGAGACCGACGACCTGGTGGTGAGCGTCGTACGGGGGCACCGCGTCCTCGGGTACGACGATCCGGCCGTCGGGAAGCTCCAGTTGATGGACCGTCTGATCACCATCGTGCGCGTCACCCCGCACACCCAGGTCGCGCCCGACATGAGGCCGCTGCCGCAGGACTGAACCGTTGCCGACGGACGCCGCGGCGTCCCGCGGGTGCCGCCCCGGGGTCCCGTCCGGACCGGCCCCGGGGCGTTTCGTTCGGATGGAGGACCCGGACCACCCGGAGTAGCCTCGCCCGCATGCGAGCGATCACGATTCCTGAACCCGGTGGTCCCGAGGCGCTGGTCTGGGACGAGGTGCCCGATCCCGTGCCCGGAGAGGGCGAAGTGCTGGTCGAGGTGGTGGCGAGCGCGGTGAACCGCGCCGACCTCCTCCAGCGGCAGGGCTTCTACGATCCGCCGCCCGGCGCCTCCCCGTACCCGGGTCTGGAGTGCTCCGGGCGCATCGCGGCCGTCGGCCCCGGTGTCGCGGGGTGGACCGCCGGTGACGAGGTGTGCGCGCTGCTGTCGGGCGGCGGCTACGCCGAGAAGGTGGTCGTGGCGGCCGGACAGCTGCTGCCCGTGCCCGAGGGAGTGGCGATCGACAGGGCGGCCGCGCTGCCCGAGGTGGCCTGCACGGTCTGGTCGAACGTCTTCATGATCGCCCACCTGCGCCCCGGGGAGACGCTCCTGGTGCACGGCGGGGCGAGCGGCATCGGCACGATGGCGATCCAGCTGGCCAAGGCCGTCGGCGCGAAGGTCGCCGTCACCGCAGGCAGCAAGGAGAAGCTCGACTTCTGCGCCGGGCTCGGCGCAGACATCCTGGTGAACTACCGCGAGCAGGACTTCGTCGAGGAGATCAGGGCCGCCACCGACGGGGCCGGCGCCGACGTCATCCTCGACAACATGGGTGCCAAGTACCTGGACCGCAACGTCAGGGCGCTCGCCGTCAACGGGCGGCTCGCGATCATCGGCATGCAGGGCGGCGTCAAGGGCGAGCTCAACATCGGCGCCCTGCTGGGCAAGCGCGCGGCCGTCACGGCGGCCTCGCTGCGGGCCCGCCCCGCCGGGGAGAAGGCGGAGATCGTCGCGGCCGTGCGGGAGCACGTCTGGCCGCTGATCGCCGCGGGGCACGTCCGTCCGGTGGTGGACCGGGAGATCCCGATGCGCGAGGCCGCCGCGGCGCACCGGGTCCTGGAGGAGAGCGGGCACATCGGGAAGGTGCTGCTCACGCTCCCGTAGCGGGTCGGGCGGCCGGGGCTCAGGGCCGTCGGGCGCGCAGCCCGAGGAACGCGAGTCCGAGGCCCAGGCCGATGAGGACCAGGCCGCTGCCGAGAGGCAGCACCCGGAAGACGGGTTCCGAGCCGTTGCCCTCGGGTCCCGCGGCCTTCTCGGGGGGCCGGGGGTCGAGGTCCACGGGGGGTTCGGCGACGGCCGTCGCGGGGACCTCGCCGGACCCGTCGGGGCCGTCCGGGTGAGTCGGGGCGGTGTCCTCGTCCGTCGGGGGCGCCTCCCGGCCGGGGCGCTCGCGCCCCTGACCGGGCCGGCTGCCGGCCCGTGACTCGGTGGGCTCGGGCCGGACCAGGGCGCTGTGCCCGGCGGCGGAGGGCCTGGCCGGGGCGGCGTACGACGGGTGGGCCGGGCCTGCCAGCAGGACCAGCAGCAGGCCGGCGACCTGCAGGGGGCGGAGCCGTGGAGCCACGTCGGTGACCCCCCTCCCGGTGCGGAGGAAACACGATCAGCGCGATCAGCCTCACACGGGGTCGCCCCGACGGCATCCCGGTACGGGGCGGCGCGGGCGCGGGGCGGGCCCGCGGACATGGTGGATCACCCCCGGGAGGGGGCGCGAAGGTGATGGAGTGTGCGGGTGCGAGAGAATGGCGGCATGGAGATGCCGAGGAACGAAAGGTCGCCGGAGAACCCCCAGATCCTGGTCGTGGGCCAGGACGGGATGGCTCTCGGCGGCGGAGGAGACGAGGACTCCCGTGAGGTCCCGGTGACGGAGATGGTGGAGCAGCCCGCCAAGGTCATGCGCATCGGGAGCATGATCAAGCAGTTGCTGGAGGAGGTGCGTGCCGCACCCCTGGACGAGGCGAGCCGGGTCAGGCTCAAGGAGATCCACGCCAGCTCCGTGAAGGAACTGGAGGACGGTCTCGCCCCCGACCTCGTCGACGAACTGGAGCGGCTCTCGCTGCCGTTCACCGACGAGGGAATCCCGTCCGACGCGGAACTGCGGATCGCGCAGGCCCAGTTGGTGGGCTGGCTGGAGGGCCTCTTCCACGGGATCCAGACCACGCTGTTCGCCCAGCAGATGGCGGCCCGCGCCCAGTTGGAGTCGATGCGCAGGGCCCTTCCGCCGGGTATCGGCGGCGGCGAGGAGGAGATCGACCCGAGAACGGGCGGCCGTTCGGGCGGCCCCTACCTGTGACGGGAGCGGTGCGCCGCCGGTGATCCGGGCGGCGCGCCGATGAGGTGTGCGCGCGTCGGCCGTCCGGCCGGCGGTCGGACGGACCGGGCCCGGCAGCCGATGCCGGGCCCTTCGCACGTCCGGGGCCGGACCGTGCTCAGGCGGGGTCGCCCGTCGACACGTACAACTGGATCTTGGGCATGTCCTTGGGGTCGACGTCCGTGTCCGCGGCAGGGATCTGGTTCATGACCGTGCCCTCGCCGTAGGCGTTCTCGTCCTGGGGCTCGCGCTCGTACTGCCAGCCCGCCGCCTGGAGGCAGGCCTTCACCGAGTCGATGTTCTTGAACCGGAAGTCCGGGACCTTGATCTGGTCGGCGTCGTTGTACGACTCGTCGGGCTCCGTGCACTCGGTCTTCTCGATCACCTTGGTGGTGTCGGGACCCCGGTGCCCGGGCTTGGTGCTCTCCGTCCGGTCGGCGCTGACGGTCGCCCCGCCGCCACCGTTCCGGTCGTCGTCGTCGCCACCGCCGCTCATCGACAGGGCGGTGATCAGTCCGCCGACGGCGATCAGGGCGACGACGATCGAGCTCACGATCACGGGCATGTTGCCCTTGCCGCCCGCCGCCCCCTGCGGCCCGTTGTGCCCCTGGGCATGCGGGGACATCGTGTACGGGGGCGTCGGCAGCCCCTGCTGCGGCGAGTACGCGGCGGTCTGGGGCGGGGTCGGATAGCCGCCCTGCTGCGGGTAGCCGTAGGAGGGGGCGGGAGTCGGCGCCGGGGTCGACGGACCGTAGGGGCCCGGCTGGTACGGCGTCTGGACCGAGCCCTGCGGAGGCCGGGCCGACTGGTCGACCGGCGGGAACACCGCCGCGCTGACACCGGCACCGCTCGACGTCTGCGCGCCCGGCACGATGCTCGGCGGCGCGGCCTGGACGGACTGGGCCACCCGCAGGCACTCGTCGCGCATCGCTTCGGCGCTCACGAAGCGCTCGTTCGGGTTCTTCTTCAGCGCGCGGGCGATCAGCGCGTCCACGGCCGGCGGCAGCGAGCGGTTGACCGAGGAGGCCGCGACGGGCTCCTCCTGTACATGGGCGTAGGCGATCGCGAGCGGTGAGTCCGCCTCGAACGGCAGCCGTCCGGTGACCAGTTGGAACAGCATGATGCCGACCGAGTACAGGTCGGACCGGGCGTCCACACCGCGTCCGAGGGCCTGCTCGGGGGAGAGGTACTGGGGGGTTCCGACGACCATGCCGGTCTGCGTCATCGACGTGACGCCGGACTGCATCGCACGGGCGATGCCGAAGTCCATCACCTTGACGACGCCGCGCTTGGTCATCATCACGTTGCCCGGCTTGATGTCGCGGTGGACCAGGCCCATCTCGTGGCTGATCTCCAGCGCCGCCAGCACGTCCGCGGTGATCTTCAGCGCCTTCTCCGCGGGCATGGCGCCCTGCTGCGCGATGTCCTGGTCGAGGACCGAACCGAGCGGGCGCCCCTCGACGTACTCCATGACGATGTACGGGGTGGTCACCCCGTCGAGGTCGTCCTCGCCGGTGTCGAAGACCGAGACGATGTTCGTGTGCGTGAGCTTGGCCACCGACTGGGCCTCGCGGCGGAAGCGCTCGCGGAAGGCCTGCTCACGGCCGAGTTCGGTGTGCAGGGTCTTGATCGCGACCTGGCGGTCGAGCACCGAGTCGTAGGCGAGGTGCACCGAGGCCATGCCGCCCTCACCGAGCACGTCGCGCAGCTGGTAGCGCCCGCCGGCGACCGAACGCCCCGCGTACCGTCCGTGTGCGCCGTCCTGGCTCATGATCTGCGTCCCCCATCGGCCTGCGCCGTCACGGGGGTGGAAGCCGAACGGTGTCGCTCCCGCGCCCCGGTGATCCTTTGTGTCATTCCCGGCCAAGTCTGCCGGAGGGCACCGACACGTCAAGCTCGGTGCCCGTTCCGTGACCGTACGCGGCACAAGCGTCGCGGAAGCGTTACAGGTGCTGTACGGCCAGTACACAGAATTTGCACCCGCGGACCGGGTACGGGTTTCATGGCCCGTCCATCCGGACCGCCGCCTCACGTGGAGGCTGTAGCGTGGCCCGACGGAGACCGTAACAAGCACCGCGCGTGACTTCGACCGGTGCGGACAGAAACGACGGCGAGGACTGATGGCACAGCAGCAGCGCGCTCAGGGCCCGTCCGACCCCGAGGCGACTGGCGCCGGAATGTCGGACGCGCCGGAGATGTGGGGCAACGGCGGACTGGTCGGGGACGGCCGGTACCGGCTGACCCACAGACTCGGCCGGGGCGGCATGGCCGAGGTGTTCGCCGCGGAGGACGTCCGTCTCGGGCGGCTGGTCGCGGTCAAGCTGCTCCGCTCCGATCTGGCCGAGGACCCGATCTCCAAGGCGCGCTTCACGCGTGAGGCGCAGTCCGTCGCAGGCCTCAACCACCATGCCGTCGTGGCGGTCTACGACTCCGGCGAGGACGTCGTCGGCCACCACACCGTCCCGTACATCGTGATGGAGCTCGTCGAGGGCCGCACGATCCGGGACCTCCTCATCAACGCCGAGGCCCCCGGGCCCGAGCAGGCGCTGATCATCGTCTCCGGGGTCCTGGAGGCGCTCGCCTATTCGCACCAGCACGGCATCGTGCACCGCGACATCAAGCCCGCGAACGTGATCATCACCAACAACGGCGCGGTCAAGGTGATGGACTTCGGCATCGCGCGCGCCCTGCACGGCGCCCAGTCGACGATGACCCAGACCGGCATGGTCATGGGCACGCCCCAGTACCTCTCGCCCGAGCAGGCGCTCGGCAAGGCCGTCGACCACCGCAGCGACCTGTACGCGACGGGCTGTCTGCTGTACGAACTCCTCGCGCTGCGGCCCCCGTTCACCGGCGAGACCCCGTTGTCGGTGGTCTACCAGCACGTCCAGGACATTCCGGTGCCGCCCTCCGAGGCCTCGGACGCCGCTCCCCCGGAGCTGGACGGACTGGTCATGCGCTCGCTCGCGAAGGACCCGGACGACCGGTTCCAGACCGCGGAGGAGATGCGCGGGCTCGTCCAGTACGGGCTCCAGATGCTGTACGACCAGGGGGGCCACACCGGCACCTGGAACACCGGGCCCGTGGACATGCACGAGAGCCCGAACACGCCGGCCATGGGCTTCGCGGGCAGCGGGCTGCCGCACCCCGGCGACATGGGCACCACGCAGATCCCGTCCCCGATACTGCCTCCCCACCGCGGTGGCGGTGGCGGCGACGACGGCGGCTTCGAGGGGCACGGCAACCGGGGCAGCGGCCGCGGCAAGCTGTGGATCCTGGCCGTCCTCGCGGTGATCGCGATCGCGGCGGGGGTCGCGCTGGCGCTCAACGGTGGCGGCGGCGGTGGCGGCGAGGGCTCCACGACGCAGTCGCCGACCGTCGCGGAGACCGAGAAGGACTCCACGCCGAGCGAGTCGGAGACCGACGAGCCCACGGACGAGGCGACGGAGGACGACTACGGCACGGGCACCGACCCGGACTACACGCCGTCGTACACGCCGTCGTACACGCCGTCGGCCACCGCGACCGGCAAGCCGAGCCCGGACCCGACGAAGCCCACCAAGGAGCCGACGACCGCGAACCCGACGACCGCGGACCCGACGGACGACCCCACGCCGCCGGACCCCACGGACGAGCCGACGGGCGGCGAGGTCCCCGAGGACTGACGGGCGGCACCGGAACGTTCTCCACGCGCGCGTGGACCCCGAGGACGGGGTCCGCGCGCGCGTGCCGTTTCCGCGCCCGGACGCGGTGGGGGCCTCCCCGGCCCGTCACCGCCCTCAGTCCACGAAGGCCTCGCACACCGCGTCGTACTCCCGCGTCCACCACACCGCCAGCGCGGAGGCCGCGGGGAACTGCGGGTCCGCGCGGCCGTCGCCGCGCTCGTAGTGCCAGCGCAGTATCCAGAAGTCGTTGAGGCGCTCCCACCACACCCGGTGCACGGCGGCGGACAGCTCGGACGCGGTGGCCCCGGCGGAGCGCCGGTAGGCGCGCGCGTAGGCCCGCACCCTCGTCAGATCGAGGGTGCCGACGGGCCGGACGAAGAAGATCACCGCGGCCCGCACCGCCTCCTCGGCCCGCGGCTGGACCCCGAGCCGGTCCCAGTCGACGATCGCGGCGGGTGCCTCGCCCCGGTAGAGCACGTTGAACGGGTGGAAGTCCCCGTGCACCCAGCCCGCGGGCCCGCCGCGCGGTGGGCGCCGGTCGCGGTGCCGCTCCAGCAGGGTCCGGCGTTCCAGCAGGCGGTGGCGGGCCAGCTCGTCGAAGGCGTCGGCCGGGCGGTGGCGGCGGATGCGGGCGAGCAGGTCGTCGATGAGCGCGAACGTGTCCGCGGGGTCGGCGCTCCTCGCCCGCTCCCCGGACGGCCGGGGCGGCATCACCCGCTCCAGGGACGCGTGGACCACGCCGAGAAGCGCCCCGAGACGTCGGCACTGCTCGGGCGTCAACTGGGCTCCGCTGCGGTGCCGTCCGTCGATCCAGGGGTGCAGCGCGTAGGCGTGGCCGCCGACGACGGCGACGGTCCGGCCGTCGGTGCCGGCCAGCGGCGGGGCCACCGGGACGCCGAGGTCGGCGAGGCGCTGGGTCGCCCGGTGCTGGCGGGCGATCGCGGCGGGGTCGGCCGTCTCGGGGTCGAAGTGGTGCTTGAGGAAGTACCGGCCCTCGGTGGTCGCGAGCCGGTAGCCGCGGTTGAGCAGTCCCTGGTCGACGGGTTCGCAGGCCAGCGGGGTCCCGGCGGCGTACCGCCGCAGCAGGGCGTTCAGCGGGGGCGCGGAGGAGGGGACGGGTGAAACAGATGAGCGCGGCACGCGCCAGATGTTAGGGCACCCGGGGGAGCCTCGGCCGCGGGTTCGTCACACGCAGTGCCCGTACCGCTGCGCCAAGGCGCCGTCGGTCGAGTGCACGGTCACGAACTGCGGGGCGATGCCCAGGTAGACGGGCTCGAAGGCGGTGCCGTCCACGCGGTGCGGGGCGGGACCGAAGCGTGCGAGCTGGTCGACCGTCGGCTCGACGGATTCGCACACCCCGACGACCTGCACCGACCACTCGCCCTCGTCGCCGCGCGCCGAGTCCAGGTTGTCCACGCCGTACGCGACGACGCTGCCGGCGCACGCCCGGTGGTGGCCGTGGCCCCCGTGCATGCGCAGCAGGAGCCGACCGTCCGCGACGATGTGGCGGGCGGTGGCGAGGAACGGCAGTGCGCGCATGCTGGCGGCCACGCGGCCGTGGGCGACGCGGCCGAGGAGTCCGGCGGCGAGCTGGTGGTCGGTCGGCATGTTTCCACTGTGGGGCACCGCGCGACCGCGGCGACAGGGGCGCCCGGCCCTCGCGGAAAGGACATAAGTCCCGAGTAAGCGGAACCTGTGAGGGGGAGCCGGTGCGGTGCTCCCCGCGAGGGCTCCGTGGCTTTCGACCGGCCGGGACGCCCGCGTCGGCGAGGGCTCCCGCGGTGGCCGTGCCCGCGACCGGAGCCCGGCGGTGCCTCCGCGCCCGTGGCCGGGTGCAGCACCCCGGCGACGCGCCCGCGACCGGGTACGGGCTCCCGCCGGGCGCCCGGCGACCCGTGGACGAACATATGAGGGCCTGCCCCGACCGCGTACGGGCCCGCGTGCGCCGCGCCCCCGTCGGCCGGGTCCGGCCGCACACCACCGGCACCCGGCGAGGGCCGGGTCCGTCCGGCGCTCGGGACGGACCCCTCCGGGAGGCCCCGGCAGCGCTCGTGGCTCCGGGAGCCGCCGTGCCCCCCCCCGCAGACACCGGCGGACCCCGGATTACCGCCCGTCCCGGCCGGGAAGCCCGGGGGCCCGGGGGCCCGGAGACGCGGGGGCGCGGAAGCCCGGAGGCCCGGAAGCGCGGGGGCGCGGAAGCCCGGAAGCCCGGAAGCCCGGAAGCCCGGAGGCCCGGAGACGCGGGGGCGCGGAGGCGCGGAGGCCCGCAGGCCCGGAAGGCGGGAGGCTCGCAAGCCCGGAGGTCCGACGGCCTGGAGGCCCGCAGGCCCGCAGGCCCGCAGGCCCACAGGCCCGTAGGCCTGGAGGCCCGGAAGGCGGGAGGCGGGAGGCGCGGGAGGCGGGAGGCTCGCAGGTCTAGCGGTCCTTCTCCGCCTGGAGGCGGGCCACATAGGCGGCGGCCTGCGCGCGGCGCTCCATGCCGAGTTTCGACAGCAGGCTGGAGACGTAGTTCTTGATCGTCTTCTCCGCGAGGTGCAGCCGGTCGCCGATCACGCGGTTGGTGAGCCCCTCGCCGATCAGGTCGAGGATCCTGCGCTCCTGGTCGGTGAGGCTCGCGAGCCGGGTGTCGCCCTTGGCCCCGCCCCCCTCGCGCAGCCGTTCCAGCACCCGGGCCGTCGCCTCCGGGTCGAGCAGGGACTTCCCGGCGGCGACGTCTCGGATCGCCGAGAGCAGTTCGTCGCCGCGGATCGCCTTCAGGACGTAGCCCGAGGCGCCCGCCATGATCGCGTCGAAGAGGGCCTCGTCGTCGGCGTACGAGGTCAGGATGAGGCACTTGATGCCCTCGTCCCGGGATCGGATGTCGCGGCAGACCTCGACCCCGCTGCCGTCCGGCAGCCGTACGTCGAGCACGGCCACATCGGGGTGCGTGGCCGGGATGCGGGCCAGCGCGTCGGCCGCGGTGCCGGCCTCGCCCACCACCTCGATGTCGTCCTCCATCGACAGCAGCTCGTGGACTCCCCGGCGGACTACTTCGTGGTCGTCGAGAAGAAATACAGTGATTTTTCCTTCTTCGCGCACGGAGCAAGTCTCACACACGATGTTTCCGAACGCCCCAGTTGAACTCTTCCCGTCATCGGGGTGACCGGGATAACGTGCCGGTGTTCCGGCCCCCTGCAAGGCTGTGACCAGTGCCGTGACCAGCGGCTGCTTCCGAAGTCTGCTACTTGCTTGGACCTCCTGGTGGAAAGTACTTGGAAATCCAATCAAAAACGCAGGTCAGAAGGGGTTTCACAGAAATGTGGAGCACTGGGTAACGTGATTGTTGCAGGGCGCTCGCCGGGGCACCTGTCACGCCTGTTCCCGGCCGAGGGCACCCACCCCGTGCGCGGGTACGGAATCAGGCGAGCCGCTCCCCCGGGCTCAAATTCGAGCAGGGGGAACCCAGCCACCCGGCAACCCCGGGGGCCGGACCGACGGAGGAGCACACGTGACCGTGGAGAGCACTGCCGCGCGCAAGCCGCGACGCAGCGCTGGTACCAAGCGCACCGCTGCGAAGAAGCCGCCGGGCTCGCAGCCCGATCTCGTACAGCTGCTGACCCCAGAGGGACGCCGCGTCGAGAGCGCCGAGTACGACGCGTACGTCGCCGACATCACCCCTGAAGAGCTGCGCGGCCTGTACCGCGACATGGTGCTCACCCGGCGCTTCGACGCCGAGGCCACCTCTCTGCAGCGCCAGGGCGAGCTGGGCCTGTGGGCCTCGCTGCTCGGCCAGGAGGCCGCCCAGATCGGTTCGGGACGGGCCACCCGCGAGGACGACTACGTCTTCCCGACCTACCGCGAGCACGGCGTCGCCTGGTGCCGCGGGGTCGACCCGACCAACCTGCTCGGGATGTTCCGGGGTGTGAACAACGGCGGCTGGGACCCGAACAGCAACAACTTCCACCTGTACACGATCGTCATCGGCTCGCAGACCCTGCACGCCACCGGCTACGCCATGGGCATCGCCAAGGACGGCGCGGACTCGGCCGTGATCGCGTACTTCGGCGACGGCGCCTCCAGCCAGGGCGACGTGGCCGAGGCCTTCACGTTCTCCGCGGTGTACAACGCCCCGGTCGTGTTCTTCTGCCAGAACAACCAGTGGGCGATCTCCGAGCCCACCGAGAGGCAGACCCGCGTCCCGCTCTACCAGCGCGCCCAGGGCTACGGCTTCCCGGGCGTGCGCGTGGACGGCAACGACGTCCTCGCCTGCCTCGCCGTCACCAAGTGGGCCCTGGAGCGGGCCCGCCGGGGCGAGGGGCCGACCCTCGTCGAGGCGTACACCTACCGGATGGGCGCCCACACCACCTCCGACGACCCGACGAAGTACCGGGCCGACGAGGAGCGCGAGGCGTGGGAGGTGAAGGACCCGATCCTGCGCATGCGCGCGTACCTGGAGGAGTCGGGCCAGGCGGACGAGGCGTTCTTCACGGAGCTGGAGGCCGAGAGCGAGGCTCTGGGCAAGCGGGTGCGTGAGGTCGTCCGCGCCATGCCGGACCCGGACCGGTTCGCCATGTTCGAGAACGCGTACGCGGACGGGCACGCGCTCGTCGACGAGGAGCGGGCCCAGTTCGCCGCCTACCAGGCGTCGTTCGCGGACGAAGGGGAGGGCAAGTAGCGATGGCTGCGGAAAAGATGGCGCTGGCCAAGGCGATCAACGAATCGCTGCGCACGGCCCTCGAGTCCGACCCCAAGGTCCTGATCATGGGCGAGGACGTCGGCAAGCTCGGCGGCGTGTTCCGGGTGACGGACGGGCTGCAGAAGGACTTCGGCGAGGACCGGGTCATCGACACCCCGCTCGCCGAGTCGGGCATCGTGGGTACGGCGATCGGTCTCGCGCTGCGCGGCTACCGCCCCGTGGTGGAGATCCAGTTCGACGGGTTCGTGTTCCCCGCGTACGACCAGATCGTCACCCAGCTCGCGAAGATGCACGCGCGTGCGCTGGGCAAGATCAAGCTCCCTGTCGTGATCCGCATTCCGTACGGCGGCGGCATCGGCGCGGTGGAGCACCACTCGGAGTCCCCCGAGGCGCTGTTCGCGCACGTGGCGGGCCTGAAGGTCGTCTCCCCCTCCAACGCGCACGACGCGTACTGGATGATGCAGCAGGCCATCCAGAGCGACGATCCGGTGATCTTCTTCGAGCCGAAGCGCCGCTACTGGGACAAGGCCGAGGTGAACCGCGAGGCGATTCCCGGTCCGCTGCACAGGGCGCGCGTCGTGCGGGAGGGCAGCGATCTGACGCTGGCCGCCTACGGCCCGATGGTGAAGGTCTGCCTGGAGGCCGCCGCGGCGGCCCAGGAGGAGGGCAAGTCGCTGGAGGTGCTGGACCTGCGGTCCATGTCCCCCATGGACTTCGACTCGATCCAGGCGTCGGTGGAGAAGACCCGCCGGCTGGTCGTGGTGCACGAGGCGCCGGTGTTCCTGGGGACGGGCTCGGAGATCGCGGCCCGGATCACGGAGCGCTGCTTCTACCACCTGGAGGCCCCGGTGCTGCGGGTCGGCGGCTATCACGCGCCGTATCCGCCGGCCCGGCTGGAGGACGAGTACCTGCCGGGTCTCGACCGGGTGCTCGACGCCGTCGACCGCTCGCTGGCGTTCTGAGGAGAGGGTCGTGACGACGATGACTGATACCGCCTCGGGGCTGAGCGAGTTCAGGATGCCCGACGTGGGCGAGGGTCTCACCGAGGCGGAGATCCTCAAGTGGTACGTCCAGCCGGGTGACACGGTCACCGACGGGCAGGTCGTGTGCGAGGTGGAGACGGCGAAGGCCGCCGTCGAGCTGCCGATCCCCTTCAACGGAGTGGTGCACGAGCTGCGCTTCCCCGAGGGGACGACGGTGGACGTCGGCCAGGTGATCATCGCCGTGGCCGTGGGCGGCGGGGCCGCTCCGGCCGCCGCGCCCGAGGCTCCGGCCGCCGCCGCCCCGGCGGTGGCGCCAGCACCGCCCGAGGCGCCCGAGGAGGAGCCCAGGTCCGAGGGCCGGACACCGGTGCTCGTCGGCTACGGGGTCGCCGAGTCGTCCACGAAGCGCCGGCCCCGCAAGGGGGCCCAGGCACAGCAGCCGGCCGGCGCCGCCGCGGCGGTGCAGGCGGAGCTGAACGGGCACGCGGCCCCGGCCGCCCGCCCGCTGGCCAAGCCTCCGGTGCGCAAGCTGGCCAAGGACCTCGGCGTGGACCTGGCGACGGTGGTCCCGTCCGGGCCCGACGGGATCATCACCCGCGAGGACGTGCACGCGGCGGCCGCCCCGGCCGTCGTCCCCCAGCCCGTGGCCGCCCCGGCCGCCCCGGCCCCCGCCGCCGTTCCGGCTCCCGCTCCGGCCGCGGCTCCCGTCGCGACCGCCCCCGCGGTCCAGGACGGCGTCCGGGAGACCCGGGTGCCGGTCAAGGGTGTGCGCAAGGCGATCGCCGCCGCGATGGTCGGCTCGGCGTTCACCGCGCCGCACGTCACCGAGTTCGTCACGGTCGACGTGACGCGCACGATGAAGCTGGTCGAGGAGCTGAAGCAGGACAAGGACATGCAGGGGCTGCGGGTGAACCCGCTGCTGCTCGTCGCCAAGGCCCTGCTGGTCGCCGTCAAGCGCAACCCCGGGGTCAACGCGTCGTGGGACGAGGCGAACCAGGAGATCGTCCAGAAGCACTACGTGAACCTGGGCATCGCCGCCGCCACCCCCCGCGGTCTGATCGTGCCGAACATCAAGGACGCGCACACCCGGACCCTGCCGCAGCTCGCGCAGGCGCTCGGCGAGCTGGTCGCCACCGCCCGCGAGGGAAAGACGTCGCCCGCGGCCATGCAGGGCGGCACGGTGACCATCACCAACGTCGGCGTCTTCGGCGTCGACACGGGCACGCCGATCCTCAACCCCGGTGAGTCCGCGATCCTCGCCGTCGGGGCGATCAAGCTCCAGCCGTGGGTCCACAAGGGCAAGGTGAAGGCCCGCCAGGTCACGACCCTGGCGCTCTCCTTCGACCACCGGCTGGTCGACGGCGAACTGGGTTCCAGGGTCCTCGCGGATGTCGCGGCGGTCCTGGAGCAGCCCAAGCGGCTGATCACCTGGGCCTAGGCCGGGCCGTTCCCGCCGCGCGGCCGACGCCCGGCGGGAACTCCGGTGGACCCCCGGTCCCGAACGCACTTCCGGCGCGTCACCCCGAGGGTGACGCGCCGGTCGTTCGTCCATCACCCCGAGGAGTGACGGACCAGTTGTTCGCCCGCTTCACCCCGAGGGGGGACGGGCCGTGCGATGCCGCCGTCCCGCGCCCCCTGGGGCGCGGGAGGCGCGGCTACTTCGCGAAGCCGTAGTTGAGGAGCTTCGTGGCGTCCGAGGCGCGCACGGTCGCCGACGTGGAGGCCAGGACCGTGCCGATCACGGTCTTGCCGTTCCGGGTCGCGGCGAAGACCAGGCAGTACTTGGCCTCGGGGCCGGAGCCGGTCTTCACGCCTATGGCGCCGCTGTAGCTGCTGAGCAGCGTGTTCGTGTTCGTCCACGGCTGCATGGTGCGGATGCTGCCGGTCTTGGTCACGGTCTTCGCCGTGTACGACTTCGTCTTCACGATCGCGCGGAAGTTGGCGCTCTTCATCGCGCTGCTGGCGATCTTCGTGAGGTCGCGCGGCGTGGAGTAGTTCGCACCCTTGCCGATGCCGTCGAAGGAATCGAAGTGCGTGTTCGTCAGGCCGAGGTCCTTGGCCTGCTTGTTCATCTTGCCGAGGAACGACTTCACGCGGGCGCCACGCGTCGAGCCGGAGCCGAACTTGTCGGCGAGCGCGTACGCGGCGTCGCAGCCGGACGGGAGCATCAGGCCGTACAGGAGCTGGCGGACGGTGACCTTGTCGCCGACGATCAGCCGGGCCGACGAGGCGTTGTTGCTGACGATGTAGTCGCTGTACGCCTTCTGGATCGTGACCTTGGTGTCCAGGTTGAGGTTCGGCTGCGACAGCACGACCTTCGCGGTCATGATCTTCGTCGTGGAGCCGGTGGAGCGACGGGTGTCCGCGGCCTTGGTGTAGAGCGACTTACCCGTGCTGTTGTTCATCACGAAACCGCCCTTGGCGGCGATCGTGGGGGTCGTGAGGGCTTGCGCGGGAGCCGTGGTGAGGGCCCCGCTCGCGAGCACGGCTCCGGTGGTGATGACCACGGCGGCAGCTCTGCGAACACGTCCGCGTACGCCCGTAATACCGGTTATCAAGTCGATTACCCCGATTTGGTTGAAAGAACCGAGCGGGTGCCAAATGCCCCAGTACGACAGCCACTTGGGAGTGGCGCCTTCTGGTGTGACATGCAACCGGTGGAAAAGGATGTACGTCAAACGAGTGGCCTGGGTCACGTTTCGAACTCCTCTCCGGAATCACGGGACTTGGCGGGCCTCCCCGGCGCGCGGACCGGTCCGCATCCCGGACGGGACGTGTCATGCGTACGTGTTGTATCTAAGCTGTCGCCATGTCTCTGGCCGTGAAGCAACCCCCCGCCGCCGACCGTGTCTACGCCCACGTCAAGCAAGCCGTGCTGGAGCGCCGCTACGAGGGCGGGACGCTGCTGACCGAGGGCGAGTTGGCCGAGGCCGTCGGTGTATCGCGGACCCCGGTGCGCGAGGCTCTGCTCAGGCTGGAGGCCGAGGGCCTGATCCGGCTCTACCCGAAGAAGGGCGCCCTCGTCCTGCCCGTCTCCGCGCAGGAGATCGCGGACGTCGTGGAGACCCGGCAGCTCGTCGAGGAGCACGCCATCCGCAAGGCCGTCCCGGCCTCGCCCGCTCTCGTCGCCAGACTGACCGAACTCCTCGCGAAGCAGCAGGAGCAGGCCGCCGCGGGCGACCTGGCCGGAGCGGCGGTCACCGACCGGTGCTTCCACGCCGAGATCGTCCGCAGCGGCGGCAACGAGATCCTCTCCCGGCTCTACGACCAGCTCCGCGACCGGCAGTTGAGGATGGGCGTCGCCGTCATGCACGCCCACCCCGACCGGATCACCAAGACGCTCACCGAGCACCAGGAGATCCTGGACGCGCTGCGCTCGGGCGACGCCGAGTCGGCCGTCGCCCTGATCCACCGGCACGTCAGCTGGTTCTCCAACCTGGCGCGGGGTGACGTCCGATGAGCTCGTACCGGTCCACCGCGCCCGCCCTGCCGGGCGATCCGCCGGGCGGCCGGCGCGCGGTCACGGTGTGGTCCGTCGGTGTCTCCGTGTACTTCGTGGCGGTCATCTTCCGCACGTCGCTCGGGGTCGCGGGTCTCGACGCCGCCGACCGCTTCCACGTCAACGCCTCGGCGCTGTCGACGTTCTCGATCCTGCAGCTCCTCGTCTACGCGGGCATGCAGATCCCCGTGGGCCTCATGGTCGACCGGCTGGGCACGAAGAAGGTGCTGACCCTCGGGGTCGTCCTGTTCACGATCGGCCAGCTCGGCTTCGCGCTCTCCCCCTCGTACGGGACGGCGCTCGCCTCGCGCGCGCTGCTCGGCTGCGGCGACGCGATGACCTTCATCAGCGTGCTGCGGCTGGGCACCCGCTGGTTCCCGGCCCGGCGGGGGCCGCTCGTCGCGCAACTCGCCGGTCTGGTGGGCATGGCGGGAAACCTCGTGTCGACGCTGGTCATCGCCCGGTTGCTGCACGGCGTCGGCTGGACGGCGGCCTTCGCGGGCAGCTCGCTCGCGGGCGTGGTCGTCCTCGTCCTCATGCTGGCGTTCCTGAAGGACCACCCCGAGGGGCACGAGCCCGAGCCGTTCCCGCACAGGGGAGCCGCGTACGTACGCCGTCAGATCGTCGCGTCCTGGCGGGAGCCGGGAACCCGGCTCGGGCTGTGGGTGCACTTCACCACGCAGTTCCCGGCGATGGTGTTCCTGCTGCTGTGGGGGCTGCCGTTCCTCGTCGAGGCCCAGGGCCTGTCACGGGCGGCGGCCGGCGAGCTCCTCACGCTCGTGGTGCTCTCCAACATGCTGATCGGCCTGGTCTACGGGCAGGTCGTCGCCCGGCACCACGCGGCCAGGCTCCCGCTGGCCCTGGGCACGGTCCTGTCGACCGCGGTCGTGTGGGCCGCCGTGCTGGCCTGGCCCGCCGACCACGCGCCGGCGTGGCTGCTGACCGTGCTGTGCGCGGTGCTCGGAGCCTGCGGGCCCGCCTCGATGATCGGTTTCGACTTCGCCCGCCCGGCGAACCCGCCCGAGCGCCAGGGCACCGCCTCGGGCATCACCAACATGGGCGGCTTCGTCGCCTCGATGACGACCCTGCTCGCCGTGGGTGTGCTGCTGGACGCCACGGGGGGCGACTACTCGGTCGCGTTCTCCGCGGTCTTCGTCCTCCAGGCGCTCGGTCTCACCCAGATCCTGCGGCTGCGCGGGCAGGCGGCCCGCCGCGAGCGCGAGCGGCTGGTGGCGAGCCGCGTGGAGACCGTGCACGTCCCGGTGTGAGGCCTTCCCCGCACGGCGGGGCCGCCGGGCGCAGGCGGGTGGGCCACGTCGGCGGCGCGGAACACCGCCGGTGCCGCCCGGGCACCGGTCGCGTCCGTTCCGTGCCGCCGGTGACGGCTACGGAGTGACGGTGAACGACCTGAGGATCGCCGCCGTCAGTTCGGGGTCGCCCTCGGTCTTCAGCCGGTCCGACACCGCCTCCGGGGTGACCCGCCCGCAGGCCAGGCGGACGTACGTCTCCCAGTCCAGGGAGAGCGCCGCGGCCGGGCCGAGGGAGGGGGCGCCGTCTATCGAGCCCCGGCCCTCCGCGTCGACACGGACCGTGCGGAGGAACTCGACGGGCCCGTGGACGTCGAAGACGACCGCGGAGTTCGCCGGTGCCCCGGCGTCCTTGGCGACGACCTTCGGGAGCCGGGAGAGCAGCACGTCACGGGTGATGAGGGCACCGGGCGAGTCGAGGTTGCCCGGCTGCCCGAGCGTGACGCGCAGGTCCTGCTCGTGGACCCAGACGTCGAAGGCGCGGTTGCGCATGGCCTGTTCGAGGGTGACCTCGGTACCGAGCGGACCGCGCACGAGGGTGTCGGGCTGCCGCGACTCGTTGCGGAGCTGACGGTTGCGGCGGATGACCGTGTACTCCAGCTCGGAGGTCATCTCCGGCGCGGTGTGGTGACGGCGTACGTCGACCTGCATCTCCATGTACCGCTGGTGCTCGTTCGTCACGTGGTACAGGTCGCGGGGCAGCGTGTGGATCGGCCGCGGGTCGCCCAGCATCTCGCAGTCCAGGCCGATGACGTGCGAGACGAGGTCGCGCACCGACCAGCCGGGGCAGGGAGTGCGGCGGTTCCACTCGCCCTCCACCAGCGGCGACACCAACTCGGATATCGCATCGACGGAGTGGGCCCAGGCGTCGGCGTAGGACTGAAGGCTCGGATGCAGACTCACGGAACGGGACCCCTCGGGCGGTTGGGCGCGGGCAGTGCACAGGCAGCGGGTGTCTTGGGACGCTAAGTTACGCTGCTGTGAGGCACCCCGGCAGTGCTTTGGTGTGACGATCGTAGGCCCGTATCAAAGGCTCGAATGCCAGGACGGTGGTAGTGTGCGCGCCTCTCTGCTCCAGATCGCCGTAGACGAGGACGAATCGGTGCACTCCCGCAGGCGGAGAGTCGCCTCGCTGGTGAGGGAGCAGGCCGGTGCCGACCTGGTGGTCCTGCCCGAACTGTGGACGACCGGAGCCTTCGCGTTCGAGTCGTTCGAGGCCGAGGCGGAACCGCTGCACGGGCCCACGTACGAGCTGATGGCCGAGGCGGCGGCCGACGCGGGGGTCTGGCTGCACGCGGGCTCGATCCCCGAACGGGTCCCGGCAGGGGACGGCTCCTCCGGGGGCGGCGCCCTCTACAACACCTCCCTGGTGTTCTCACCCGACGGCGCACGGGCCGCCGCCTACCGGAAGATCCACCGCTTCGGCTTCGACAAGGGCGAGGCCGTGCTGATGGGCGCGGGCTCCGAACTCGTCACGGTGGGCCTCCCGGAGACCACGCTCGGCCTCGCCACCTGCTACGACCTCCGCTTCCCCGAACTCTTCCGCGGGCTCGTCGACGCCGGGGCCGAGACCCTGGTCGTCCCGGCCGGCTGGCCCGAGCGGCGCCGCGCGCACTGGACCCTGCTCGCCCGGGCGCGGGCGGTCGAGAACCAGGCGTACGTCCTCGCCTGCGGAACGGCCGGAGCGCACGCGGGGGTTCCGCAGGCCGGCCACTCGATCGTGGTGGACCCCTGGGGCGAGGTCCTGGCGGAGGCGGGCCCCGGCGAGCAGGTGCTCACGGTCGAGTTCGACGCCGCGAAGGTCGCCGCCACCCGTGAGCAGTTCCCCGCGCTGAAGGACCGCCTGCTGGGCCTGGAGACACCTCGCCGCTGACGGCCTTCCCTGACGGCCCCTCCTGACGGCTCGGCGCTGATGCCTCGTCGCTGACGGCCTGTTGTCGGCGGCCCCGCCGCGAGGGCCGACGCCCGGCACCGGGCGGGACCGAGGCCGGACGGCTCGCGCCCCGGCGGCCGGGGCCGAACGCCCGGACGGCCGAACGCCCCGGACGCCGGACGGCCCGAAGCCCCAGGCCCGCTGCCCCGCTGTCCCGCCGCCGGGTCGGCCGGACGCCCCGACGGCACTCCCTCACGCGGCGACGCGCCCCGCACCTCCTTGAGCCCGACGCGTCGCCCATGGGGTCACCGTCCGTGCGCGGGCCGGACCCCCCGACCCGGGGCCCCGGCTCGTGGAGCGGCGGCGTCCCGGCTTCCGGCTCCGCCGGTCGGCGCCCCCCCGGCCGGGTCAGTCGTCCTCGCGCTCCTTCTCCGCGAGGTGGATCACGCACACCGCCACCGCGATGAGCAGCGCCGGGTCCGCGTCCTCCCGTACGACGTCGACGCCGTACGTCTCCCGCACCCGCAGCCATCGGCGCGAGATGTGGGCCAGCAGCTCCCCGTCGTACTCGACGACGAACTCGCGGTCGAGGACCTTCCCGCTGACGTCGAGTTCGGAGCCGTCGGCGAGTGCCACGCGGTAGTGGTTGCGCAGCAGCGACAGCCGCTTCCTGCGGATGGTCGCCAGGGGCTCGCCGTCCCGCTCGACGACCATCGTGTCCCGCAGGGCGAGCATCTTCTTGTGGAAGTCGATGAGGACCCGGCCCCGCGGATCCTTCAGCTCGAAGGTGTCCCGCAGCCGCATCGCCTTGCCGTCGACGAGGAAGGCCTTGCGGCCCTGCTCGTCCTCGATCCAGTAGTCGTCACCGAAACCCAGGAGCCGGTCGCGCACGAGATAGGTCATGCCCTCAGCGGTTCCCCGTGGGCCGGGCCGAAACGCCGCCGATAGGCCGACGGGCTGAGCCCCGTCTCCCGCCGCAGCCGTTCGCGCAGGTTGGCGGCGGTGCCCAGGCCGCTGCGCCGCGCCACGACGTCGAGCCGTTCCTCGCCGCGCTCGATGAGCCGGCAGGCGAGGGTCACCCGTTCGCCGGTCAGCCAGCCCAGCGGTGTCGTGCCCAGCTGGGCACGGAAACGCCGGTGCAGGGTGGCCGGGCTGACCGCCGCCCGTGCCGCCAGGTCCGCGACCGTGAGCGGCTCGCCGATCCGCTCACGGGCCCACGCCAGCAGCGGCGCCAGCGACGCGTCGGGCACGTCGGGCACGGGACGCTCGACGAACTGCCGCTGCCCGCCGCCGCGATGGGCGGCGAACACGAGCCGCCGGGACACGGCGTTGGCGATCTCCGCGCCGTGGTCGCGCCGCACGATGTGCAGCCCGAGGTCCAGCGCCGCCGCGCTGCCCGCCGCCGTCAGCACGGCCCCGCCCGCCCCGCCGTCGTTCCCCTCGTCGACGAAGAGCACGTCCGGCTCGAGGAGGACCTTCGGGTGCAGCCTGCGGAACAGGGCCGCCCAGCGCCAGTGCGTGGTGGCCCGGCGCCCGTCGAGCAGTCCGGCCTCCGCGAGGGCGAAACTGCCCGTGCACAGGCTCACGACGCGGGCGCCCCGCGCGTGGGTGCGCCGGATCGCGTCGAGCACGGCCGGGGACCGCGGTACGACGTTGTCGGGGCGGCCGGGCACGACGAGGGTGTCGGCGTCGTCCGCCGCGTCCAGTCCGGGCACACCGCTCAGCGTGAAGAACCCGTGGTTCATGCGCACCTCGGGCACGGGCGCGCACAGCGTCAGCGCGTACAGCGGCTCCGGCAGGCCGAGTTCGGGCCGCGGCAGCCCGAACAGCTCTGTCGCGACGCCCACTTCGAAGGGGTTCGTGCCCTCGTCGACGACGACGGCGACCCGGTGGGGCCGCGCGGGCCGAGAGGATCGTTGCGGCATGCGCGATTTCTAGCACTGGCCGGGCGCGGGCCGCCACGCGGACGATGGGGCCATGACCGACGAACCCGTTCCGCTCGCCGCCGCCCTCGCCTCCTTCGACGCCCTGTGGAGTCCCCGCATCGTCACCACGGTCAACGACTACGACGTACGCCTCGCCAAGGTCGAGGGCGACCACGTCTGGCACACCCACGACCACACCGACGAGTTCTTCCTGGTGCTGGAGGGCGAACTGCGCATCGCGCTGCGCGGGCCCGGCGGCGAGCGCACGGTGGTCCTGCCGCGCGGCTCGGTCTTCACCGTCCCGCGCGGCACCGAGCACCGGCCGAGTTCCCCGTCCGGCGCCGCGATCCTGATGTTCGAGCCCAGCGGAACCCTCACGGTCGGGGACCGCCACGACGAGGTGCCGGACCACGTGGACGCGACGACGGGCCACGGCCTGCCCCCGGGCCTCCGCGCTCCCTGAGGGCCGCCCGGGCCGCTCCGGGACCGCCCTCGCGGACGGGCCCGGGGCGCCCCGCCCGCCCCGGTGGCACCCTTGTCGTATGAACGCCTCCACGCCCGCGCCCGCCCCCCGCCGCGTCCGCGTCCGGGCGCCCGAGCTGGTCGGCAGGGGCGGCTGGCTCAACACGGGAGGGGACGACCTCACCCTCGCCGGCCTGCGGGGACGTGTGGTCGTGCTGGACTTCTGGACCTTCTGCTGCGTGAACTGCCTGCACGTCGTCGACGAGCTCCGGGCCCTGGAGGAGAAGCACCGCGACACGCTCGTGGTCATCGGCGTGCACTCGCCGAAGTTCGCCCACGAGGCCGAGCACTCGGCGGTCGCGGACGCCGTCGAGCGGTACGGCGTGGCGCACCCGGTCCTCGACGACCCCGACCTCGCGACCTGGAAGCAGTACGCCGTGCGGGCCTGGCCCACGCTCGTCGTCGTCGACCCCGAGGGGTACGTGGTCGCGCAGCACTCGGGCGAGGGGCACGTGGACGCCATCGACGGGCTCGTGACGGAGCTGGAGGCCGAGCACGGGGCGAAGGGGACGCTGCGGCGGGGCGAGGGGCCCTACGTGGCGCCGGAACCGGAGCCGACGGTCCTGCGCTTCCCGGGCAAGGCGCTGCTGCTGCCGTCCGGCACCCTCCTGGTCAGCGACACCACGCGGCACCGGCTCGTGGAGCTGGCGCCGGACGGGGAGACGGTGCTGCGGCGGATCGGCTCGGGCACGCGGGGGTTCGCCGACGGCCCCTCCGGTACGGCGCGGTTCAGCGAGCCGCAGGGGCTGGCCCTGCTCGACGACGGCGCGGTGGTCGTCGCCGACACCGTGAACCACGCGCTGCGCCGCTTCGATCCGGTGTCCGGCGTGGTCTCGACGCTCGCCGGGACGGGGCGCCAGTGGTGGCGGGGCTCGCCCACGTCCGGTCCGGCCCGCGGGACGGATCTGTCCTCGCCGTGGGACGTGGCGGTGTTCGGCGGGAGGGTGTGGATCGCCATGGCGGGCATCCACCAGCTGTGGGCGTACTCCCCCTCGGAGGGCGCGTCGGGAGAGGGGACCGTCGCCGTCGTGGCGGGCACCGGCGACGAGGGGCTGGTCGACGGTCCGGCCGGCGAGGCGTGGTTCGCGCAGCCGTCCGGTCTCGCGGCGACCCCGGACGGGCTGTGGGTGGCGGACTCGGAGACGAGCGCCCTGCGCCGGGTGGGCCTCGACGGCGAGGTCCGTACGGCCGTCGGCACGGGGCTGTTCGACTTCGGCCTCCGGGACGGTCCCGCGGAGCGGGCGCTGTTCCAGCACCCCCTGGGCGTCACCGCGCTGCCCGACGGCTCGGTCGCCGTCTGCGACACGTACAACGACGCGGTGCGCCGCTACGATCCGGCGAGCGGCGAGGTGACCACCCTGGCCACGGACGTGCGGGAGCCGTCGGGCGCAGTGCTCGTCGGCGACGACCTCGTGGTCGTGGAGTCGGCGCGGCACCGGCTGACCCGGCTGCGGCTCCCGGAGGAGGCGGTACGGGCCGGGTCGGACGCGCGGCGCACCGGACGCGAGGTGACGGAGGTGGCGCCCGGCCCCCTGCGGCTGGACGTGGAGTTCCGGGCCCCGCAGGGGCAGCGGCCCGACACGCGGTACGGCCCGTCGACCAGGCTGCTGGTCTCGTCCACCCCGCCGGACCTGCTGGTCGCGGGCGGCGGCGCCGGCACGGACCTCGCCCGGGTCCTGGAGCTGGACCCCGCGGTCGCGGGGGGCGTGCTGCACGTCTCCGCGAGCGCCGCCTCGTGCG
This sequence comes from Streptomyces fructofermentans, assembly GCF_014651055.1. GTDB lineage: Bacteria > Actinomycetota > Actinomycetes > Streptomycetales > Streptomycetaceae > Streptomyces > Streptomyces fructofermentans. Next base: position 91,287 of record NZ_BMWD01000020.1, on the reverse strand, counting down.
ACGACGGCTCCACCGGGGAGGAGCATCCGGCCTGCCGCGTCCACCGGCAGGACTGGGAGGTGCCGGTCCGCACCGCCGGGGGCGGGACGGACCGGCTGCCGCTCGTGCTCACCGGGACGGACGACTGACGCCGCCGCCCGGGAACTGCCGGAGCCGCGAGCAGTGGACCGACCGCGGCGCGGTCGGCGCTCCGGCGCCGGGGGACGGTCAGGCGCCGTAGCCGTCGCTGTAGCCGGTCCGGTTGGTGTGGCCGGTCTCGTCGATCACCGTGGTGGTGGTCGGCGCGACCCGCCGCCGCTTGGCGATGCTGGTGAACGTCGCCACACCGATCAGGCCGACGATCATGAAGATGATGCCGACCAGGTCGAGGTTGACCCCCTGCATGTCCCAGTCGGTCGCGAACGTGAGGATCGCTCCTGCGGCGATCAGAATGATGCACCCGCCCAGGCCCATGGGTGTCGCCTCCTGTTGAACACGGTCTCGCTCCGGGCCCGGGACCGTGTGGTTCCCGGGTCCGGTCCGGGTACCCGGACCCGGCCCCTCCATGCGGCGGGGGGCCGGACAGGTGTTCCCGGAGCGGACCGGCGGGCGGGCCCGACTAGCCCTCCAGGAAGGCGACCAGGGAGTTCGCGAGCAGGAACGGGTCGTCCGCGGCGCACAGTTCGCGCGCGCTGTGCATCGACAGGATGGCCACACCGATGTCGACGGTCTTGATGCCGTGCCGGGCCGCGGTGATCGGGCCGATGGTGGTGCCGCAGGGCATCGAGTTGTTGGAGACGAAGGTCTGCAGCGGCACGCCGGCCTTCTCGCAGGCGGCGGCGAACACGGCACGGCCCGAACCGTCCGTCGCGTAGCGGTTGTTGACGTTGACCTTGAGGATCGGACCGCCGCCCGCGCGCGGGTGGTGCGTCGGGTCGTGCCGCTCCGCGTAGTTCGGGTGGACCGCGTGCCCGGTGTCGGAGGACAGGCAGACCGTGCCCGCGAAGGCGCGCGCCCTGTCCTCGTACGAGCCGCCGCGGGCGAAGACAGAGCGTTCCAGCACGGTGCCGAGCAGCGGGCCGTCCGCCCCGGTGTCCGACTGCGAGCCGTTCTCCTCGTGGTCGAACGCCGCGAGGACCGGGATGAAGCCGGGTGACCCGCCCGCGGTCGCGACGGCCGCCAGCGCCGCCGTGGCGGCGTGCACGGACAGCAGGTTGTCCATGCGCGGGCCCGCGAGCAGTTCCTGGTCGCGGCCCAGGTAGGCGGGCGGTTCGACGGAGTGGACCATCAGGTCCCAGCCGCTGGTCTCGCCCTCGGCCACTCCCGCCTCCTCCTCCAGGAAGCGGACGAGGTCGCCGTCGCGCACGGTGTCGCCCAGGCCCCAGACGGGCTGGAGGTGGCGCTGCTTGTCGAGCTTGAGGCCCTCGGCGCTGACGGAGCGGTCGAGGTGGATGGCGAGCTGGGGGACGCGCAGCAGCGGCCGGTCGACGTTCACCAGCCGGGTGGAGCCGTCGCGCAGCGACAGGCGCCCGGAGAGGCCGAGGTCGCGGTCGAGCCAGGAGTTCAGCAGCGGGCCGCCGTAGATCTCGACGGCGACCTGGCGCCAGCCGTGGGCGCCGCTGTCCGGGCGGGGCTTGACACGCAGGTTGGGGGAGTCGGTGTGCGCCCCGACGATCCGGAAGGGGGTGTGGGGCAGGGCGCCGTCCGGCACGTACCAGGCCACGATCGCGCCGCCGCGCAGTACGTACTTCCCGCCGCTGGTCCCGTCCCACGCGTCGGTCTCGGCGACCTGCCGGAAGCCCGCCTTCTCCAGCCGCTCGGCGGCGTTGGCCACCGCGTGGTACGGGGACGGGCTCGCCGCCAGGAAGGACATGAGGTCGTCGGTGTGTCCGCGGTCGAAGCGGGGCGGTGTGCGCATGGGTTCACCTTAACGACGTACGAGGGCCCGTTCCCGGGGACGGGAACGGGCCCTCGTGGGGGGTGTGTGCAAAGGGGATGGCCGGGGGGTGTCCGCCGCCGGTGGGGTGGCGGCGGCCCGGCCGCGGGGCTAGAAGGCGGCCTCGTCCAGCTCCATCAGGTCGAGCTCGACGGCCTCGGCGAGCTTGCGCGCGCCGGTGACGCCCGGCAGGACGTTGGCCGCGAAGAACTTCGCCGCCGCGATCTTGCCGGTGTAGAAGGCCTTGTCCTTGGCCGGGGCGGTCTCCAGCTTCTCGGCGGCGACGGCCGCGCCCTTGAGGAGCAGGTGGCCGACGACGACGTCGCCGGAGGCCATCAGGAGGCGGGTGGTGTTGAGGCCGACCTTGTAGATGTTCTTGACGTCCTGCTCGGTGGCCGCGAGGTCGGTGAGCATCAGTCCGACGATCGCCTCCAGCTCGACGGCCGCCTTGGCGAGGTGCTCGCGGGCGCCGGACAGCTCCTCGCCGCCGGTGCCGAGCGCCAGGAACTTCTTGATGTCCTCGGCGAGCGAGTTCAGCGCGGCGCCCTGGTTGCGGACGATCTTGCGGAAGAAGAAGTCCTGGCCCTGGATCGCGGTCGTGCCCTCGTACAGGGTGTCGATCTTGGCGTCGCGGATGTACTGCTCGATCGGGTACTCCTGCAGGAAGCCGGAGCCGCCGAAGGTCTGCAGCGACTGGGCGAGCTGCTCGTAGCCCTTCTCGGAGCCGTAGCCCTTCACGATCGGCAGGAGCAGGTCGTTCATGGCTTCGAGGGCCGAGGCGTCCTCGCCGCCGGCCTCCTTGACCTGGATCTCGTCCTGGATCGCGGCGGTGTGCAGCACCAGGGCGCGCATGCCCTCGGCGTACGCCTTCTGCGTCATCAGCGAGCGGCGCACGTCCGGGTGGTGCGTGATGGTGACCTTGGGCGCGGTCTTGTCCATGAACTGCGCGAGGTCGGGGCCCTGCACGCGCTCCTTGGCGTACTCCAGCGCGTTCAGGTAGCCGGTGGAGAGCGTGGAGATCGCCTTCGTGCCGACCATCATGCGGGCGAACTCGATGATGCGGAACATCTGGCGGATGCCGTCGTGCTTGTCGCCGATGAGCCAGCCCTTGGCGGGGTGGCGGTCGCCGAAGGTCATCTCGCACGTGTTGGAGGCCTTGAGGCCCATCTTGTGCTCGACGTTCGTGGCGTAGGCGCCGTTGCGCTCGCCCAGCTCGCCGGTCTCGAAGTCGAACTCGTACTTGGGCACGAGGAAGAGGGAGAGGCCCTTGGTGCCGGGGCCGGCGCCCTCGGGGCGGGCGAGGACGTAGTGGAGGATGTTCTCCGACATGTCGTGCTCACCGGACGTGATGAACCGCTTCACGCCCTCGATGTGCCAGGAGCCGTCCTCCTGCTCGACCGCCTTGGTGCGGCCGGCGCCCACGTCCGAGCCGGCGTCCGGCTCGGTGAGCACCATGGTGGAGCCCCACTGCTTGTCGACGGCGATCTTCGCGATGTGCTTCTGGACCTCGGTGCCCTCCTCGAAGAGGATGCCGGCGAACGCCGGGCCCGAGGAGTACATCCAGACCGCCGGGTTCGCGCCGAGCACCAGCTCCGCGTACGCCCAGATGAGGGAGCGGGGCGCGGTGGTGCCGCCGATCTCCTCGGGCAGCCCCAGCCGCCAGTACTCGGAGTCCATGAAGGCCTGGTAGGACTTCTTGAAGGACGCCGGCACGGGCGCGGTGTTGGTCTCCGGGTCGAAGACCGGCGGGTTGCGGTCGGCGTCGGTGAACGACTCGGCCAGCTCGTTCTCCGAGAGGCGGGTCAGCTCGTCGAGGATGCTCCTGGCGGTCTCGGTGTCCATCTCCGCGAACGGGCCGGTGCCGTACAGCTTGTCGCGCCCGAGCACCTCGAAGAGGTTGAACTCGATGTCGCGGAGATTCGACTTGTAGTGCCCCATGGCGACGGCTCCGTAAAGGGATCGGGGAGGTGGTGAGTCCTCGTACCTGGTTCGACTCTGGTGCGCATCTGGTTCGCGTACCAACCAGTAGCCAAGATGATGCTACCCGCCGGTAATAAGAATCAACCCCTGGTTGCCCAAGTGTGAGCAGGGTCTACCTTCGGGCGCGCCCGGGGACTCCGCCACCTGTTCGAGCAAATCCGGCGTGCACGTCCAGGTGCGGCACCGCGTCGGTAGGCTTGCGCCCATGTACGGCTATGACCAGAACGTGGGACCGGGGCAGCAGCAGTACGCGCAGCCCCAGCCGCCGCCGCAGCAGCAGATGCCCGGTGGGGTCGGCGGGGTCGGCGGGTACGGCCAGCAGCAGCAGCCGCCGCTCTACCCGGAGCCGTCGCCGCCCTCGCTCGTGGACGCGGTGCGCGCCTTCACCACGGGGTCGCTCACCCCCGAGGACTTCCAGCAGGTCTTCGCCGGTTCCAAGGTGTACTGCCCGCGGGGGGACAACCCCGGCTTCCTCGCGCTGCACAACACGCAGCAGCCGGTGATCCCCATGTTCACCTCGCTCAAGGAGCTGCGCCGGTACGCCGGCAAGGAGTCCAAGTACTTCGTGATCACCGGGGCCGAGGTGATCGACCTGCTGCCCACCGGGTACGGGTTCGTGCTCGACATGGAGGGCGACCACCGCATCGTCTTCGACGCGAAGGCCGTCGAACAGATGGTCGACTTCGCGATGCGCCGGATGTACGGCTAGACCCTGTCCCGGCGCCCGCGCGATCACCGGACGGCGGGCCCGCGGGTCCCCGTGCCGCGTACGCCGGCGCACCCCGACAGAAGGACGCCCGGAGGGAATGCCCTCCGGGCGTTCTGTGTTCCCGGTGGCAGAAAGTTCTACGTTCAACTAAACTTCGAGCACAAGGAGGTACCGACATGCCTGCAGTGACCGTCGAGAACCCGCTCACCCTGCCCCGTGTGGCGGCGTCGGCGGAGGCCGTCGCCCGCCCGATCGACGGAGTCTTCGACCACCAGGACTCCAACGGCGGTGGCGGGACGATCACGAACGGTGACACCCAGTGGATGACGGCCGGAAGCGGCCTGCTCCACATCGAGGCCCCGCCGGAGTCGCTCGTCGTGTCGGGCGGTCTCTTCCACGGACTCCAGCTGTGGGTGAACCTGCCGGCCAAGGACAAGATGATGGCGCCCCGCTACCAGGACATCCGCGGCGGCCAGGTCCAGCTCCTGTCCACCCCCGACGGCGGCGCGCTGCTGCGCGTCATCGCCGGTGAGCTGGACGGCCACGAGGGCCCCGGCATCACGCACACCCCGATCACCATGATCCACGCGACCGTGGCGCCGGGCGCCGAGCTGACGCTCCCGTGGCGCGAGGACTTCAACGCCCTCGCGTACGTGATGGCGGGCCGCGGCAGTGTCGGCGCGGACCGGCGGCCGGTGCGCACCGGCCAGACCGCCGTCTTCGGGGCGGGCTCCTCGCTGACCGTCCGGGCGGACGAGCAGCAGGACTCGAACACCCCGGACCTGGAGGTCGTCATCCTCGGCGGCCGGCCGATCCGGGAGCCGATGGCGCACTACGGGCCGTTCGTGATGAACACCCGCGAGGAGCTGCAGCAGGCCTTCGACGACTTCCAGAAGGGCCGCCTGGGCACGGTCCCGGCCGTCCACGGGATGTCCGAGGGCGGGCTGTAGGACCCGTCCGGCACCACGAGAGGGCCCCGTCCGGCACGGACGGGGCCCTCTCGCCGTCGAGGGGGCGCCGGTCAGCCGCGGGCCCGCAGGCGGACCCGGGCGGGCCCCGTCGCCAGGAGCGTGATCCCGGCCGTCACGGGCACCTCGGTGTCCACCGCCTCCAGCTCGTACGAGCGCAGCAGCGCCGCGACGGCCAGTACCGACTCCAGCATCGAGAAGTGCCGGCCGATGCAGGCGCGCGGGCCGCCGCCGAAGGGGAACCAGGCGTAGCGGTGGCGGGCCGCCTCCCGCTCGGGGGTGAAGCGGTCCGGGTCGAAGCTCTCCGGGTCGTCCCACAGACCGGGGTGCCGGTGGGTGACCCACGGCAGGACCACGACGTCCGCGCCCGCCGGGATCGGACGGCCGTCCACCTCCGCGGCCGCGACGGAACGGCGGCCGATCACGGGGGCCGCCGGGTACAGCCGCATGGCCTCCTTCAGCACGCGCGTCAGGTACGGGAGCGCGTCGAGGTCGGCGGCCGAGGGCGCCCGCCCGGACGGCAGCCGGTCTGCCTCCGCGCGGGCGCGCTCCTGCTCCCTCGGATGGCGGGCCAGCAGGTGCAGCGCGAACGCCATGGAGGTCGCCGTCGTCTCGTGGCCCGCGAGAAGGAAGACGAGCACCTGGTCGCGGAGTTCGGCGGCGTCGAGGCGGCCGTCCTGCTCGCTGCCCGCGCGGGACAGCAGGGAGAGCAGGTCGTCGCCCTCGGCGGAGCCCTCCGGAGCCGCCCGGCGCTCCGCGATGATCCGGTCGCAGACCGCGTACACCGCGCGCGCCGCCGCCGCGGCCCGTCGGTTGGCGGGCAGCGGCCAGGACCGCGGCGGGCTGACCGGGGAGTACCCGCGCCGGGTCACGTACGCGCTCACGACGGGGAAGTTGTCGTGCACGACGTCGACGGCGGCCTCGACGTCGGCGCCGAAGAGGATGCGGGAGACCGTGCGCAGCGCGAGCCTGTCCATCTCCCGCACGACGTCGACCACGCCGCCGGGCGCGTCCCGCCAGCGCTCCACGGTGCCGTCCGCCTCCCGCGTCACCGCGGCGGCGTAGCCGTCGACCTGGCGCTTGGTGAACAGCGGCTGGATCAGGCGGCGCTGGCGCTGGTAGTCCTCGTCCTGGCTGGTGAGCAGGCCGTTGCCGGCGGACAGCCGCAGCTCCTCGTAGAAGCGGTTGTCCTTGCGGAAGTTGGCCGCCTGCGTGGCCAGTACCTGCTGGGCGCCCTCCGCGGAGAAGACGCAGTGGAGCACGGTGCGCAGGCCCGGCGGACCGGCGGACAGCCGTACCACGTCGCCGTGTTCGCGCCGGACCCGCAGGAAGGTGCCCAGGGCGTCGCGCTGGAGGTCGAGCGCCGAGCCGAGCAGGGGAAGGCCCTTGGGCCCGGGTATCTCAGTGATGGCGGCCATGGGGCGCATCATCGCCCACGGTCGCGCCGGCCGGGACGGGGCCCCGCGGATGCCGTCGTGCCGCGCCCCCGGGGCGCCGCCCCGCCGCACGCCTGCTCGGCCGGGACCCGCGGTCCCTCTCCCCGAAGCCCTGCTGCCCCCGGGGCCCTCCCGTCCTCAGGTCCCGCCCTCGGGTGCTCCCGGCACCGTCGGCCGCTGCCCGGCCCCGTACCCCGGGCGGCCGCCCGGGGACCTGGGCGGTGGTCGCCGCGGGCGCGTCGGGGGCCGGCGTCCGCGTGGGGCCGGGCTACGCGTCCGCGGACGCCGCCTCGCCGAGTTCGAACCAGATGCTCTTGCCCTCGCCCCTGGGATCGACGCCCCACCCGTCCGCGAGCAGCTCCATCAGCACCAGGCCCCGGCCGGAGGACGCGAGTTCGCCGGGATGCCGCCGGTGCGGCAGGTCGTCGCTCCGGTCGGTGACCTGGACGCGCAGCCGCCTGCCGCCGGCCCCGCCCGTCACCTCGGCGACGAGCAGCGCGTCCGCGTCCGTGTGGACGAGCACGTTCGTGACCATCTCGGAGACGAGCAGCACCGCCGAGTCGACCTGCTCGTCGCAGGACCAGTCGTGCAGGAACTCGCGCAGCTGCTGCCGGGCACCCGCGACCCGCTGCGGCTCCGCCTGCGCGACGGTCAGCACGGTCCGCCGTACGGAGGGCTGTTCGGTCACCGTGTCGCCGCGGCTCTCCCCCGCCCGGCACAGCAGCAGTACCGCGATGTCGTCCTCGCGGCGGTCCACGAGCGGTCCGGTCGTGTGGTGCGAGGAGGGCCCGTGCACGGCCTGGACCAGCGCGTCGGCGAGCGACTCCAGGTCGCCTTCGTGGTTCTCCAGGGTGGCGCGGACGCGCTGCCAGCCGGTGTCCAGGTCGTGGCCGCCGGTCTCGATGAGGCCGTCCGTGCAGAGCAGCAGGGTCTCGCCCCGCTCCAGCACCAGCCGGGTCGTCGGGTAGTCGGCGTCGGGGTCGATGCCGAGCGGCAGTCCGCCCGCGGTCGGCCGGGAGAGCACGGTCCCGTCGGCCATGCGTATCGCCGGGTCCGGATGCCCGGCCCTGGCGATCTCCAGGACCCCGCTCTCCGGGTCCACCTCGACGTACAGGCAGGTCGCGAACCGCAGGTCGGCGCCCGCGGCCTCGTCGTCGGCGTACGTGATGCCGTACAGGAAGCGCGAGGCGCGCGAGAGGACCGCGTCGGGCCGGTGGCCCTCGGAGGCGTAGGCCCGCAGCGCGATCCTGAGCTGGCCCATCAGCCCCGCGGCGCGGACGTCATGGCCCTGGACGTCGCCGATGACCAGCGCGAAGCGGCCTGCACCCGGGCGGCTGCCGGACGTGCCGCCCGGCAGCGGGATCATGTCGTACCAGTCGCCGCCGACCTGGAGGCCGCCACCCGTCGGCACGTACCGGGCGGCGAGGCTCATCCCGGGGATCCGCGGCCCCAGGGTGGGCAGCATCGAGCGCTGGAGGCCGTCCGTCAGCTCCCGCTCGGACTCGGCGACACCGGCCCGCGAGAGGGCCTGGGCCAGCATCCGCGCCACCGTCGTCAGTACGGAGCGCTCGTCGGGCGTGAACGTGACCGGGTAGGTGAAGCCCGCCATCCACGCGCCCATCGTCCGTCCCGCGACCGTGAGCGGGAGGAACGCCCAGGACTGGCGTCCGAAGGGCTGGGCGAGCGGCCAGGTGGCGGGATAGCGGCCGCGGTAGTCGTCCGGCGAGGACAGGTAGACCGCCCGGCCGGTGCGGACGACCTCCGCGGCGGGGTAGTCGGTGTCGAGCGGCATCTGCACGAACGGGCCCTCGTCCCCCGGCTGGTGCCCGTGGTGCCCGACGACCGTCAGCCGGTCGCCCTCGGCCCCGAAGACCGCGAGCCCGTCGGGCGAGAAGCCGGGCATCGACAGTCCGGCCGCGACCCTCAGCACCTCCTCCGTGGACCGCGCCTCGGCCAGCGCCCGGCCCGCGTCCAGCAGGAACGCCTCGCGCGAACGCCGCCAGTCGCCCGTCACGGGAGTGCGCGAAGCGGTGCCCGGCGGCTGCTCGCTGACCTCCTGGAGGGTGCCGATCAGCTCGTACGCCCCGGTGTCCGGGTCGATCGACGGCTTGGAGCGGCTGCGTACGGTACGGACCACGCGGCCCCGGTCGTCCATGATCCGCAGCCGTGCCTCGGCGAGGGTGCCCTCGGCGAAGGCCAGCTGCACGATGCCGTCGACCTCGTTCCAGTCGACGGGGTGGAAGCGGGCCCGTACCTCGGTCTTCGTGACCACGGCCGACGCGGCGGGCAGGCCCAGCAGCCGGGCGGCCTCGGAGTCGAGGGTGATCTTCCCGGCGGTCTCGTCCCACCTCCACAGACCGGTGGCGAGACTGGCGAGGACATCCCCCAGGGGCGGGAGGGGATCACCGATGCGCATTGCCCCACTGTATGAACAGGTGCGCGAAGGTTGCCACCGAGAACGGTCGCGGGTCCCGCACCCCCCGGCCGGCGCCCCCGTCCGGCCGCGGCCCGCCCCATTGCGGGCGGCGATCTCGGGGCGGCCGGTACGCTTGGGAGAGTTTCACGTGAAACAGACCCCGATACGCGAAGACTGGATGAACGACGATGCATCGGTACAGGTCCCACACCTGCGGCGAGCTCCGCGCCTCTGACGTCGGCACCGACGTCCGGCTGAGCGGCTGGCTGCACAATCGCCGAGACCTGGGTGGCATCCTCTTCATCGATCTGCGCGACCACTACGGCATCACGCAGCTCGTCGCCCGCCCCGGCACCCCCGCGTACGAGGCCCTCGACAAGGTCTCCAAGGAGTCCACGGTCCGCGTCGACGGCAAGGTCGTCTCGCGCGGAGCGGAGAACGTGAACCCGGACCTCCCCTCCGGCGAGATCGAGGTCGAGGTCGGCGAGGTCGAGCTGCTCGGCGCGGCCGCCCCGCTCCCCTTCACGATCAACGCCGAGGACGGCGTCAACGAGGAGCGGCGCCTGGAGTACCGCTTCCTCGACCTGCGCCGCGAGCGCATGCACCGCAACATCCTGCTGCGCACGGCCGTCATCTCGGCCATCCGCCACAAGATGACGGCGCTGGGCTTCAACGAGATGGCGACGCCGATCCTCAGCGCCACCTCGCCCGAGGGCGCGCGCGACTTCGTCGTGCCCTCGCGCCTCAACCCCGGCAGGTTCTACGCGCTGCCGCAGGCCCCTCAGCAGTTCAAGCAGCTGCTGATGATCTCGGGCTTCGACCGGTACTTCCAGATCGCGCCCTGCTTCCGGGACGAGGACGCCCGCGCGGACCGCTCGCCCGGCGAGTTCTACCAGCTCGACGTCGAGATGTCGTTCGTCGAGCAGGAGGACGTCTTCCAGCCGATCGAGAAGCTCATGACCGAGCTGTTCGAGGAGTTCGGCGGCGGGCGGAACGTCACCTCGCCGTTCCCGCGCATCCCGTTCCGCGAGTCGATGCTGAAGTACGGCTCCGACAAGCCCGACCTGCGGGCCCGGCTGGAACTCGTCGACATCACCGACGTGTTCGAGGGCTCGGAGTTCAAGGCCTTCGCGGGCAAGCACGTGCGCGCCCTCGCGGTGCCGGACGTGTCCGCGCAGCCCCGCAAGTTCTTCGACCAGCTCGGCGACTTCGCGGTCTCGCAGGGCGCCAAGGGCCTGGCCTGGGTGCGCGTGGCGGAGGACGGCTCGCTCACGGGCCCGATCGCCAAGTTCCTCACCGAGGAGAACGTGGCGGAGCTGACCAAGCGCCTCGCGCTGGCGGCCGGACACGCGGTGTTCTTCGGCGCGGGCGAGTTCGACGAGGTCTCGAAGATCATGGGCGCGGTCCGGGTCGAGGCGGCCAAGCGCGCCGGCCAGTTCGAGGAGAACGTCTTCCGCTTCTGCTGGATCGTCGACTTCCCGATGTACGAGAAGGACGAGGAGACCGGCCGGATCGACTTCTCGCACAACCCGTTCTCGATGCCGCAGGGCGGTCTGGAGGCTCTGGAGAGCCAGGACCCGCTGGACATCCTGGGCTGGCAGTACGACATCGTCTGCAACGGTGTCGAGCTGTCCTCCGGCGCCATCCGGAACCACGAGCCCGACATCATGCTCAAGGCCTTCGAGATCGCGGGCTACGACCGTGAGACCGTCGAGGAGCAGTTCGCGGGCATGCTCCGCGCCTTCCGCTTCGGCGCCCCGCCGCACGGCGGGATCGCCCCGGGCGTGGACCGCATCGTCATGCTCCTGGCCGACGAGCCGAACATCCGGGAGACCATCGCGTTCCCGCTGAACGGCAACGCGCAGGACCTGATGATGGGCGCGCCCACGGAGCTGGACGAGACGCGGCTGCGCGAGCTGAGCCTCTCGGTGCGCAAGCCGCAGCCCAAGTAGCTCCCGCGGCAGACCCCGACGGACCCGAACGGCCCGGAACCGACGTCGGTTCCGGGCCGTTCCGTTGCGTGCGGCGCCGGAGGACCGCGGGTGTGCGGACGTCCTGCCCGGCGCGGAGTCCGGCGGGGCCGTCGAGCACGTCACGTCACGCCGCGGGCGGGCCGATCGCGGCGCGGCTCAGGTGTCGTACGTGCCGTCCCAGGGCGGGCCGAAGCCCAGCCGGTCCGGGTACAGCTCGGCCCAGGGCTCGCCCTCGTCCTCGCCGGTCAGCATCCCGAAGAGCACGCCGTCGACGGTGAGCTGGAAGGGCCGGACGGCGATGTCGGTGTAGCGGCGCCGGGGCAGGCTCCTCAGGAGCTTCGCCAGATGCGCCTGGGCCTGGGCGAGGACCGAGTCCGGGCCCTCCGGGGTGCGCTGCTGCTCCGCCCAGGTCCCTGCGCACCAGATCTCGGAGTCCCGGTGGCGGCCCTCGGAGTCGAAGGTGTGGAGCACGGTGAAGAGCCGCTTGTGCTCCTCCCAGCCGTCGTCGGGACGGAACCCTTCGGGGAAGGCGTACGTGACCGAGCCCAGGAACTGGCCCTCCGCGTAGTGGCCGATGGCCTGGGTGCGGTGGCGCGGTTCATAGACGATCGGAACGACCTCGGGGACTGCCATGGCGAAACCATACGGATGAACCGTGCCCACGCCATAGCCGGGGCCCTCGACGAGGGCGCTCCGGGACGGAAGTGCGCCGGTCAGCGGGCTTTCAGCAGCTTTTCCGCGAACTCCCGGTTGGTGACCGTCTGGCGCCGGTGGGCCTCCGGCAGGTCCGGCATCGACAGCAGCCGGTCGCAGGCCCGGAGCGAGGCCTCCGGGTCGCCGGTCCAGTAGGACGTGATCGAGAACTCGAACAGCAGGCCCCACCGGTACACCCACGGCTGCACGAACAGCAGGTCGTCCGGGGGCTCCTGGTCGAGCCCGGCGCGCACCACGGCGTGCGCCGCGTGGTGGCGGCGGTCGCGGCGCAGCCGGGAGGCGAGTTCGTAGCAGGCCTCCAACCGCGCCGGGCGCGCCTCCCAGGCGCGGGTCAGGGCGTCCAGGGCGGCCGGCCACTGCCCGCCGCCCTCCCCGGGCGCCGACTCGGCGCGCAGGACACCGGACTGGAGGAGCGCGTAGTACACCTCCTCCTGCCAGCCGCCCATCGCGGCACGGCGCTCGTAGAGGTCGATCGCCTCCGCGGTGCGGCCCATGTCGCGCAGGGTCTGCGCGAGGTAGAAGACGGTCCGGGGGTTGCCGGGGTCCCGCTCCAGCTCGGCCCTGAGCAGTCGGGCGTCCCGTTCGAACTTGTCGTGCCGGGAGCCGCCGTCGGCGAAGTCCTCGACGACCAGGGCGTCCAGGTTCTCCTGGCCGTGGTCGCGGTCGGCGGTGAGGTACTCGTGCGTGACGCCCTCGTACCGCCAGGGCAGACCGCCGCGGACCAGCCGCTTGATGCGGTACTCGGTCGTCCCCTCGTGGCGGATCATGTACGCGTCGGCGGTGAGCGGCGGGAGGGGGCCCTCACGGCGCAGGACGTGGTCGGCGTCGAGCAGGAGCAGGTAGTCCGCCCTGTCCCGGGCGTGCCCGATGTTCAGGCTGCGGTTGTGCCCGAAGTCGACCCACGGCTCCTCCCGGAGTTCCCCGGGGACGCCCTCCAGCGCGGCACGGACCAGGTCCTGGGTGCCGTCCGTCGACCCGGTGTCGGAGATGACCCAGGTGTCGATCAGGTCCCGTACGGAGGCGAGGCATCGTTCGATGACCTTCGCCTCGTTCTTGACGATCATGCAGAGGCAGATGGACGGCTTCACGGCAACACCACTCCCGGCGACTCGGCCGGGGCGACCGTACGCACCGGACCGGGTCCGCGATGGCGCGGCTCGCCGAGGACGGGCGGATGATGCACCGACGCGCGGGCGCCCATTGGTGTTCGCGCTGTGGGACGAGCTGTTGATCATGTCGGCGGGGTTCACGGGCCGACCGGTACAGGGAGGACCACCCGGTCACCTGGGACGCCGTGAACCGCCCGGACGAGGGCGGGCCGCGCCCCCGCCGCCAGGACGGTCCACGCGCGAGCCGTCCGGTGACGGCTCGCGGGGTCCCGGGCTACTTCAGCGCGACACCGTCGCCGTAGGCCGTCGCGGTGCCGGTCGTGCCCGTGCCGGCGAACTTCCAGCGCCAGGTCCCGGCGGAGTTCGCGGTGACCGTCGTACGGAGCCTGCCGCTGTTGTCGGTGGTCACGTGCTTGACCGTCGAGTAGGTCGAGCCGCCGGACTTCTTGAACTGCAGGGCCACCGACTGCGAGGCGTGGCCCGCGTAGACGTTGGTGTCCCAGTTGGCCCGGGTCAGCGTCCCCGTGACGGTGAGCGTGCCGCCCCTGGCGACCGGCTCGGGCGAGGCCTGGGTGTTCGACAGCTTGGCGTACCGCTTGACCCTGACGGGGGCGCTGTCCTCGAGGTCGTAGAAGTCGGTGTCGTTGGCGGCGGCCTCCGCGGTGAAGTGCCAGGTGCCCGCAGAGCTGTTCCTGAGGTCGTAGTAGTCGGTGCGGTCGGAGTCGAGGGTGTACCCGTACACGCACTTCATGGTCGTCGACGTGGGCCGGGTGCAACTCGAGGAGCTCGCGTGCACGATCCGGTCGTCGGGGCTGACGAGCTTCGGCCCGTAGATGCCCTTGATCCCGGAACCGTCCTTGGCGGTGGCCGTCACAGTCACCTTCTGCGCCGTGCCGGTACCGACGTTGACGGTCGTCCTGCTGAAGTCCAGCGAGGTGAAGACGGTGTCGCCCTTGGCGGTGTCGGCGTGGGCCGGGGTCGCCGGGAACGAGAGCAGGGCCAGGGTGCCGAAGGCGGCACCTGCGGCGGCGCGGATACGCATGTTTCTCCAGAAGCGGGTGAGCCGGAACTCTGTCCGGGCCGAGAGGAGACTCGCTGCGGCCCCGCTTGGTTGTACGGTCCGGCCCCGCAGGTCGGTGGCGCACGGACCGCCCGCGGGGCCGGACCCGGCGAAGGCCGTCCGGAGGTCCTTGTCCGAAAGATGGTGCACTTCCCCTATGTCACGGACATAACGGGCCTCGACGTCTGGCACCTGGACGCGTCAATCGATGTCGGGCCGATCGGCCGCGCACCGGGAAGTACCGCGCCCCCTCCCGCTGCGGCGCCCCCCGCCCGCGTCCTGGGGCGACGCGGATTCCGACCTCACCCGCCCGTGTGAGTCGCCATCGCGCGCGCCCGCGGTGGAGCGCGCCGCCCCCCACGTGCGGCGTTCCGGCTGCGGCTGCGGCCGTGCGGGAGACGGAGAAAGGGGGTGGCCGACGTCGTAACGCGTACGACGTCGGCCACCCCCTTTCAGGGAACGCGCGGTGCTACTCCGGGGCGCCGCCGAAGCGCTCCTTGTACGCCTCCAGGTCCTCGTCCGTGATCTTGGCGAAGAGGACCGGCGGGACGGTGAAGGCGGTGCCCGCGGGAACCGAGTCCAGGGACCTCGCCCCGTCCGCGGTCACCCATGTCGCCGTGTCGTCGGCGAGGGCGAACGCCGAGCGCATGGCCTGGGCCGAGGACGGGATGAAGGGCTGCGAGACCACCGAGTACAGGTGGATCAGGTTCATCGCCGTACGCAGGGTCAGTGCCGCGCCCTCGGGGTTGGTCTTGATCTCCAGCCAGGGGGCCTTCTCCTCCAGGTAGGAGTTGCCCGCCGACCACAGGGCGCGCAGCGCCGCCGCGGCCTTGCGGTACTGGAGGGCGTCCATCTGGGTCTCGTACTCGGCGAGCAGGCCGGCGATCTCCTCGCCGAGCCGCGTCTCGGACTCGCCCGCCGCCGCTCCCGCGGGGACCTCGTCGCCGAAGCGCTTCCTGGAGAAGGAGAGCACGCGGTTGACGAAGTTCCCGAGGGTGTCCGCCAGGTCCTTGTTCACCGTCGCCGTGAAGTGCTCCCAGGTGAAGGACGAGTCGTCCGACTCCGGGGCGTTGGCGATGAGGAAGTAGCGCCAGTAGTCCGCCGGGAGGATGTCCAGCGCCTGGTCGGTGAAGACACCGCGCCGCTGGGAGGTGGAGAACTTTCCGCCGTAGTACGTCAGCCAGTTGAAGGCCTTGACGTAGTCGACCTTCTTCCAGGGCTCGCGCACGCCGAGTTCGGTCGCCGGGAACATCACCGTGTGGAACGGGACGTTGTCCTTCGCCATGAACTGCGTGTAGCGGACCGGGTTCTCGCCGGTGTCCGCCTCGTACCACCAGGACTTCCAGTCGCGGTCCTGCGGGTCCTGGTCCGCCCACTCCTTCGTCGCGCCGATGTACTCGATCGGGGCGTCGAACCAGACGTAGAAGACCTTGCCCTCGGCGGCCAGCTCGGGCCAGGTGTCGGCCGGGACCGGCACGCCCCAGTCCAGGTCACGGGTGATGGCACGGTCGTGCAGGCCCTCGTTCAGCCACTTGCGGGCGATGGACGAGGCGAGCTGGGGCCACTCGTCCTCGTGCCGGGCCACCCACTCCTCGACCTCGTGCTGGAGCTTCGACTGGAGGAGGAAGAGGTGCTTCGTCTCGCGGACCTCCAGGTCCGTCGAGCCGGAGATCGCCGAACGCGGGTTGATCAGGTCCGTGGGGTCGAGGACACGCGTGCAGTTCTCGCACTGGTCGCCGCGGGCCTTGTCGTAACCGCAGTGCGGGCAGGTGCCCTCGACGTAGCGGTCCGGGAGGAAGCGGCCGTCGGCCGGGGAGTAGACCTGGCGGATGGCCCGTTCCTCGATGAAGCCGTTCTCGTTCAGCCGGCGGGCGAAGTGCTGGGTGATCTCGCGGTTCTCCGGGCTGGAGCTGCGGCCGAAGTAGTCGAAGGCCAGCTCGAAGCCGTCGTAGACCGCCTTCTGCGCGTCGTGCGCCTGCGCGCAGAACTCGTCGACCGGCAGGCCCCGCTCCTTCGCCGCGAGTTCGGCGGGTGTGCCGTGCTCGTCCGTGGCGCAGATGTAGAGGACGTCGTGGCCGCGCTGGCGGAGGTACCGGGCGTACACGTCGGCCGGGAGCATGGACCCCACCATGTTGCCCAGGTGCTTGATCCCGTTGATGTACGGAAGGGCGCTGGTGATGAGGTGTCGAGCCATTGCGGGCTGCTCCCAAGTCGCTACACGGGGTGACGGATTCGTTGTGCTTCGACCGTCTACGAACCTTGAAATCGTAGCCGACACGGGTGGGCCGCCCGCTCCTCCTTTTACGGGGTGGGAGCGGGCGGCCCGGGGTGTGCCGTGGGTCCGTCGGGGGTGTGTGCCCCGTTACGGGCGCCAGTTCGCGAGGACGCCCTCGAAGATCTCCGCGTCGGTCAGTTCGCGCGGGGTCGGACCCGCGTGGAAGAAGGCGGTGTTGTCCGTCTTCAGCTTCCGCAGGTAGTCGAAGGCCTTGTTCTCGTGCTCGCCGAACGCGACGAACGAGAAGAAGACGGCGGCATGGGTCTTGGCCGCGTCCGTGAGGGCCTGGGTGGCCGGGGTCTTGGCGTCCGGGGCGCCGTCCGTCTGGAACACCACGAGTGCGGGCGCCGCCGGGGTGTCCGACCGGTCGTGCTGCGCGAGCACCTCCTCGACCGCGACGTGGTAGCTCGTGCGGCCCATGCGGCCGAGGGAGCCGTGCAGCTCGTCGACCCTGTTCTCGTGGTCGGCGAGGGTGAGTTCGCCGGTGCCGTCCAGTTCGGTGGAGAAGAAGACGACGTGGACGGTCGACTCCGGGTCGAGGTGGGCGGCGAGGGCGAGGGTCTGCTCGCCGAGGGCCTGGGCGGAGCCGTCCTTGTAGTACGGGCGCATCGAGGACGAGCGGTCCAGGACGAGGTAGACCTTGGCCCGGGTGCCGGTGAGGTCGTGCTTCGCCAGGGCGGCGGAGGCGGCCTCGTAGGCGGAGGCGAGACCCGGGGCACGCGAGGTGACGCTGTCGAGCGGGGTCGCGGGGACGGCACCGTCACCGGCCTCGGCGGCAACGGGCTCGGGGGCGACCTCGGCCACGACGGGCTCGGGCTCGACCTCGGCGACGGGCTCGGCCACCACCGGCTCGGCCACGACGGCGACCGGCTCGGGCTCGGGGGCGACCTCGGCCACGACCGGCTCGGGCTCGACCTCGGCCACGACGGGCTCGGGAGTGGGCTCCGGGGCGGTCTCCGGCTCGGGGGCGGCTTCCGCGACGACCGGCTCGGGGCTGGGCTCCGGCTCGACGACGGGCTCCGGCTCCGGCTCGGTGACGGCGACGGGCTCGGGGGCGGCCTCGGCCACGACGGGCTCCGGCTCGACCTCGGCCACGACCGGCTCGGTGACGGCGACGGGCTCGACCTCGGCCACGACCGGCTCGGGCGCGACTTCGGCGAGAGGCTCGGCCACGACGGGCTCGGGCTCGACCTCGGCGACGGGCTCGGGCTCGGCCACGACCGGCTCGGGAGTGGGCTCCGGCTCGGCGACGGGCTCGGGCTCGACCTCGGCGACCGGCTCGGGTTCCGGGGCGGCCTCGGGGGCCACCTCCGCGACCACGGGCTCGGGCTCGACCTCGGCGACGGGCTCGGCCGCTACGGGCTCGGCCACGACGGCGACCGGCTCCGGCTCGGCGGTGGCGGGTTCCGGCGCGGCCTCGGCCACGACGGGCTCCGGCTCCGGCTCGGCGGCGGGGGACGGCCCGTCCGTCGCGGCAGCCTGCTTCGGGACCGTCACGTTGTCGAACGCGGCCGAAACCAGCTCGTCGACCACGGAGGCCTTGGACTCGGTGGCGGGTGCCGGCACCGGGACGTCCGGCTCGGCTGCCGCAGGCGTGGGCTCGGGAGCCGTCTCCTGCCGGGCGGCCGGCACGCTCGCTTCGGAGGTGGCGGCAGCGGTGGTGGCGGAGGTGGCGGCAGCGTCCTCCTTGCGTGACTTTCCGAACGCATTCCGCAGGAGGTTGAGAATGCCCATGTGCGCAACCCTTCGCATGAGTTGTTCCGTCAATCCCTGGCCAGGACGGACACGTAAGGTTAGCCGCCAGGATCGAAGATCTTTATCCGGCCCGAACAACGATCTGGGTCCCGTACGGACGTCGGTGTCAACACCCCTTCGTCCAGAGCCGGTTCACTCTCCGTTCACCTCACGTCCGCGCCCCCGCACGCGCGTCCCCATAGCGTCACGCCCGACACAGAGATAGGGGAGGGAACGTGCGCGACCTGCTGCCACTGATCGGCCCGACCGGCTCACACCCGGGCGGCCGCTCCGCGATGACCTGCCGGTACCGCTGCGGTGACGCCTGCTTCCACGCGGTGCCCAACACCAGCACCAACGAATACGCCGGCGACGTCATCGCCGGAGCGCTCGGCCGCCGCTCGATGATGCGCGCGGCCGCCGCCGTGACGGTCGCGGCGGCCGCGGGCACCGCGGTCGTCGGGGCGGGCGCCGCACCGGCCGCCGCCCGGACCGCCGAGCGGGCCCCGGGCGCCGCCCCGGAGTCCTTCACCGGCGGCAGGGCGGCACGGGGCCTGCGCTTCACCCCGGTGGCGCCGAACACCGCCGACGCCGTGACGGTCCCCGAGGGATACGGCCAGAACGTGGTGATCCGCTGGGGCGAGCCCATCCTGCGGGGCGCCCCCGCCTTCGACCCCGACCGGCAGACCGCCGCGGCGCAGGCCGGCCAGTTCGGCTACAACAACGACTTCCTCGCCCTGCTCCCGCTCCCCGGCGAGCGCGGCCGGCAGCTGCTCGTGGCGAACCACGAGTACACGGACGAGATCCTGATGTTCAAGGGGTACGACCCGGCCGCCCCGACCCGTGAGCAGGTGGAGGTGGCCTGGGCCGCGCACGGCCTCGGCGTCGTCGTGGTCGAGGAGGACCGCAGGAGCGGCAGGCTCACCGCCGTGCCCCGGCACCGGCTGAACCGCCGGGTCACCGCGACCACGGAGTTCGAGGTGACCGGCCCGGCCGCCGGCTCGGCGCTGCTGCGGACCTCCGCCGACCCGACCGGCAGGAAGGTCCTCGGCACGCTGAACAACTGCGCCGGCGGCGAGACCCCGTGGGGCACGACGCTGCACGGCGAGGAGAACTTCAACCAGTACTTCGCCAACGCGAGCCGCACGACGGACGCCCGCTACGGCATCGGCACGGGGGCCACCGAGCGCAAGTGGGAGCGCTTCGACCAGCGCTTCGACGTCGCGCGCGAGCCCAACGAGGTGCACCGCTTCGGCTACATCGTCGAGCTGGACCCGTACGACCCGGGCTCGAAGCCCCGCAAGCGCACCGCGCTCGGCAGGTTCAAGCACGAGGGCGCGACCATCCGCCTCACGGACGACGGCCGCCCGGTCGCCTACTCCGGCGACGACGAGCGCTTCGACTACCTGTACAAGTTCGTCGGCAGCAAGCGGATGCGCCACGGCAGCAGCCGTGCCGCCCGCGAGCACAACCTGACCCTGCTGGACGAGGGCACGCTGTACGTCGCCAGACTCACCGGCGACTCCCCGGCGATCGAGATCGACGGCACCGGCAGGCTCCCGGCCGACGGCGAGTTCGACGGCGGCGGCACCTGGATCCCGCTGGCCACCGCCACCGCGAAGGGCGCCGTCTCGCACGTCGAGGGCATGACCGCGGAGGAGGTCTACGTCTTCACCCGCCTCGCCGGCGACAAGGTGGGCGCCACGAAGATGGACCGCCCCGAGGACGTCCAGCCGTCCCCGCGCACCGGCAAGGTGTACGTCGCGCTGACGAACAACACCAACCGCGGTGTGGGCTCCAACGCCAAGGCGGACGAGGCCAACCCGCGCAACGCCAACAAGCACGGGCACATCCTGGAGCTCACCGAGCGCCGCAACCGCGCCGACGCCACGAGCTTCGGCTGGTCGCTGTTCCTCGTCGCCGGCGACCCGAAGGACCCCGCCACGTACTTCGCGGGCTTCCCGAAGGACAGGGTCAGCCAGATCTCCTGCCCGGACAACGTGGCGTTCGACCCGCACGGCAACCTGTGGATCTCCACCGACGGCGCACAGCTCGGCTCCCACGACGGCCTGTTCGGCGTGGCGACCACGGGCGGGCGGCGCGGTGAGCTGAAGCAGTTCCTGACCGTGCCGAAGGGTGCCGAGACCTGCGGCCCGATCGTCCAGGACCGCCGTGTCCTCGTGGCGGTGCAGCACCCGGGGGAGATCACCGGCGCGACCGTCGAGAACCCGGCGAGCACCTGGCCCGACGGCCCGGGCCGGATCGTGCGCCCGGCGGTCGTCGCGGTCTGGCGCAAGGACGGCGGCGACATCGGCGTGTGAGCGGCCGGGCGCCCTCACGAGGGGAGGGCGCCCGGCCCGGCCGCGTCCCTGCCCGTCCGCCGGGGCGCGGCCCATGACCCGCCCGCCGTCCCGCCGAGCCGGCCCGGGGGGGCGTCACACACCGGCCTCTTCCAGCCACTCCCGGTACCCCGGCGCCTGCCGGGCGACCTCCTGGTACGCCTGCGACAGCTCCGGGTAGACGGAGTCCAGCTCGGCCTCCGTACGCGCCGCGAGCAGCAGCCGCACCCCGAGCGGGTCGCCGTGGATGCGGCGTACCGCCATCTCGGGCCGGGGCTGGCAGGTCGGCTGGCAGACCGTGACGACCTCGCCGGTCGCCACCAGGGAGGCAGCCGTGTGGTAGTCGCCGTGCAGCACCCGGGGACTGATCCCGGCCCCGCGCAGCATGCGGTGCACGGCGTCCCACTCGCCGTCGACCGTGGGGTCCACCATCCAGCGGTCCCCGGCCAGCTCGGAGAGCCGTACCACCGGGTGGACCGCGGCCGGATGGTCGGCGGGCAGCGAGACGAACTGCGGCTCGCGTTCGACCAGGACGCGCAGCCGCAGACCGTCCGGGACGCGCAGCGGACTGCCCTCCACCTCGTGCACGAAGGCCACGTCGAGGCGGCCGTCGGCGAGCATGCGCAGCAGGGAGTTCGCGGACACGTCCATCTGGAGGAGCGGTTCGCGCTTGCGGGCGCGCAGCCTGCGCAGCCAGCCCGCGAGGGCGCGGCTGGCGGTGGAGCCGATACGGAGCTGCGGGCCGTCGTCGTCCATGGCGGCGGCCCGCGCCTCGGTGACCAGGGCGTGCATTTCGGCCACCAGCGGGCGGGCGCGGCCGAGGACGACACGGCCGAGCCGGGTCGGCCGGCAGCCGGTGCGCTCCCGCAGGAAGAGCGCGCCGCCGAGCTCCTGCTCGATGCGCTTGAGCTGGGTGCTCAACGACGGCTGGGCCACCCCGAGCTGGCGGGCCGCCCGGTGCAGGCTGCCCGTGTCGGCTATGGCGCACAGCGCGCGGAGGTGCCTCACCTCGAGGTCCATGCCGCCGGAGCCTAAAGCGGAACAACGGCGTACACCAGACGCACAAACCCCATCCAAAACAGCCGAGTTGGGCGGCCGAACGCGATCCGATAGCAGCGTCCTATCGCCGTTTGCCATCATCACAGCCGCCGCACAGGCGCCGAAACTCACCGGTGACGACTTCACCCCCCACTCAAGGAGTCATCGATGAGACCGTCCCTGCGTGTGTCCCCGCGCTCCCTGCCCCGCGCCGTGTCGGCCCTGGCCGGCCTCGGTCTGGCGGCAGGTGTGCTCGGCGCGGTTCCCGCCTCCGCCGCCCCCGCGGCGCAGGCCGCGCCCGTCGTCGGCTACCACGGGTCCGCCGAGGAGACCGAGGCCAACGAGGCCTTCTTCGACGCCGTGCTGACGTCGGTGGCCGAGAAGCGGGCGGCGAACCCCGGGGCCGCCGCCGTCACCGTGGTCTACAACGCCTCGGCGGCGCCGACCTTCAGCGCCCAGATAGCCCGCAGTACGCAGATCTGGAACAGCTCCGTCACCAACGTCAGGCTCCAGTCGGGGTCCAACGCCGACTTCACGTACCGCGAGGGCAACGACTCGCGGGGCTCGTACGCCTCCACGGACGGGCACGGACGCGGCTACATCTTCCTCGACTACGCCCAGAACCGGCGCTACAACTCCACGCGGGTCACCGCGCACGAGACCGGGCACGTGCTCGGGCTGCCCGACCACTACTCCGGACCGTGCAGCGAGCTGATGTCGGGCGGCGGGCCGGGCACGTCCTGCACCAACGCCAACCCCGACGCGCGCGAGCGGGCCCGGGTGAACCAGCTCTGGGTCAACGGGCTCGCGAAGGCGCTGGAGAAGGTGAACCAGGACCGCTAGGTCCCACGAACCGCACGACCCACCCCCCACCGGCGTGGGCCGCCCCTCCTGCACAGGGGCGGCCCACGCTGCTTTCACCGGCGCCGGTGCAGCGTCAGGTCGACGACCAGGGCCCGGTGGTCCGTGTCCGCCAGGTCGAGGAAGCGGGCGCGGCTCGCCGAGAAGTCCCGGGACACCAGGACGTGGTCGATCTGGGCGCCCAGGGGCGGGGCCGTCGCGGCGGGCCAGCTCGGGGTGCGGGCCGCCCCGGTGAGCCGGGCGGCGTCCTCGTACCCCGCGTCCAGGATGCGGCGGAAGGCGGCGTGGTCCTGGGTGGCGTTGAAGTCGCCGGCGAGGACGGTCGGGCGGGCCCGGTTCGCCGCCGCCCGGTCGCGCAGCGCGGACAGCTCCGAGCGCCAGGTCGACAGGTGCCCGGGGAGGGGAGGCATGGGGTGCGCGAGCTGGAGGCGGATCCGGTGGCCCCGCACGTCGGCCGTCGCGCCGGGCATGCCCATGGTGGCCGGGATGCCGGCTGCCGGATCGAGGGGGTGGCGGCTGAGGATGACGGAACCCTCGGAGCCCGCGCCGACGACCTCCTGCCGGTAGGGGTAGCCGCCGTCCCCGTCCCCGGAGAGGGTGCGCCGCAGTGTGTCGGCGCAGCCGTGGTCGCACTCCTGGACGAACACGATGTCCGGGTCCTGCCGGCCGATCGCCTCGACGAGCGGGTCGGTGGCCCGGCCGAACTCCACGTTCGAGGTCAGCACGCGCACCCGCGCGACGGCGGGACCCGGTGGCGCCGAGGTCTTCCCGTACGGCTCGATGAACCAGGCCACCGCGGCGAGGGTCGCCACTCCCCACACGAGGCCGGTGCGCCAGCGGGCGAGGGCGGCCAGCAGGAGGGCCGCGGCGGTCGGCGCGAGGAGCCAGGGGAGGAAGGCGAGGAGCTGCGGCACGGGCGTGACGGCGTCGGTGTCCGCGGCGCGGGAGCCGACGACGGCACCGACGCCGGTGAGCAGGAGCGCGGCGGCCGCGCGGACGGCCCGGGCGCGGCCCCGCCGCCGCGTGGGGAGCACGTCCCCCGTTCCCGCGCGCCCCGTGGACGCACCCGCCGCCGCGCTGCCCAAGTCCGTCCCTTTCGTCTGCCGGTTCCCCCGTGAGGACGGGAAACGGGGGGCGGGGGTTGCGAGCGGTGCCGGGTCGCGCCCCGGCACGGCCGGCCCGCGCCCCGCGCGGGTGCCCGCGTTCAGCGGGTCGCGCGCGGGGCGGCGATCAGCGCCCAGATCACGAAGACGGCCACGGCGATCGAGACGGTGGACCAGACGGGGGCGTACGGCAGGAACATGAAGTTCTCGACGAGGTACAGGGCGGCGAGCCCGACCCCGAAGGCACGGGCGGCGTCGAAGCCCTTCAGGATGCCGAGGCCGGTGAGGGCGACCAGCGCGCCGACCACCACGTGGATCCAGCCCCAGCCGGTGAGGCCGAGCGAGTAGACGTAGTCCCCGACGGGCTCGTAGACGTCGTCCCCCGCGATGCCGGCGATGCCGTTGAGGACGTCGAGCACGCCGCCGACCGTCATCAGGACGCCGGCGAACGCCGTCCCCGCGTTGGCCCATACGGAACGGGCCGGGAGCGGTTCCCCGGTGGTGCTGCGCGGGGTCATGGTGCCTCCTCACGGGTCAAGCGCATGGTCGCCCGCCCCGGCCGCCCGCGCATCCCGGGGACGCGGACGGGCGTACTCACAGACCCTCCAGCAGTCCCGCGAGTGCCGCGTCGAACTCCTCGGGCCGCTCCAGGTTCGGCAGATGGGCCGCCCGCGCGACGACCCGGAGCACGGAGCCCTCGATCGCCTCGTGCATGGCGCGGGCCTCCGCCACCGGGGTGTACGTGTCGTCCTCGCCCACCACGACCAGCGCGGGCACCGCGACACGGGTCAGCAGCGCGCGGTAGTCGGGGCGTTCGGCGCGGCCCCGCAGCGCCGCCGCCGCGCCCTCCGGGGGCGCGCCCGTCATCATGCGGTGGACGTGCGCCGCCACGGCCGGATCGGCGTACGGCGCGACCATCCGGTACAGGACCTCGTCCGCGTACGGGCCCATGCCCTCGCGCAGGAGCCGGTCCGCCGCCGCGTTGCGGGCCGCCCGGCCCGCCGGGGTCTCCGCCGCCGGGAAGGTGTCCGCCAGCACCAGCGCCCGGATCCGCTCCGGGAACCGGGCGTAGCACTCCATGGCGATCTGGCCGCCCATGGACAGTCCGGCCAGGGCGAACGCGCCGACCCCGAGGTCGTCGAGGAGCGCCGCGATGTCGTCGGCGAACACGGAGAGCGGGGTGACTCCGGGGACCACCGGGGAGGCGCCGTAGCCCCGCAGGTCCGGGACGATCACCCGGCGCCCGGGGGCGAACGCGGCGACCTGCGGGGCCCACATCGTGCGGTCGAAGGGATGGCCGTGGATCAGGACGAGGGGCAGCGCGTCGGAGGAACGCACCCCTTTGTCCTCGAATGCGAGGAAGGGAGCCATGGAACGGACCCTAGGACGGCCCAACTGCTCGGTGCAATAAAATCTTTGCTCTCGGTGCAATGCGGGAAGACGCCGAACGACACGGAAAGACGCCGAACGACACGGAAAGACGCCGAACGACACGGGAAGACGCCGAACGACACGGGAAGACGCCGAACGACACGGGAAGACGTGGGAAGAGGGGCGGGATGGACGTGGCGGACTACCGGCGGATCGCCGACCGGCTGGCCGAGGAGATCCTCTCGGGGCGGCTCGAAGCGGGTCAGCGGCTGCCCCCGCAGCGGGTGTTCGCCCGCCGGCGGCGCATCGCGGTCTCCACGGCGGGGCGCGTGTACGGCGAACTCGTGCGGCGCGGTCTCGTCGTCGGCGAGGTCGGGCGGGGCACGTTCGTGCGGGCCTCGCCGGTGCCGTCGGGGCGGGCCCTCGCCGAGGCCGCGACGACCGCCACCGTCAACCTGGAGCTCAACTACCCCACCGTCGAGGGGCAGGAGGAACTGCTCGCGGAGGGACTCGCGCCGCTGCTGCGGCCCGGCGCTCTGGGCGAGGCGACCCGGACCGTCCCCGCCGCCGGGACCCCGGAGGCACGCGCCGCGGCCGCCGGGCTGCTGGCCGGTCCGGGCTGGCGGCCCGCCCCGGAGCGGCTGCTGTTCGCCGGGAACGCGCGCCAGGCCGTCGCGGGCCTGCTCGCCGCGCTGGTGCGCCCCGGCGGGCGCGTCGGGGTGGAGGCGCTGACGTACCCGCTGGTCAAGGACATCGCGGAGCGGATCGGCCGCACGCTCGTGCCACTCGCGACCGACGAGGAGGGGCTGCGGCCCGACGCCGTCGCCGCCGCCCACCGGGCCGCGCCGCTCTCCGCCGTGTACTGCCAGCCGACGCTGCACAACCCGACCTCGGCGACGATGGGGGACGCCCGCAGGCGCGCTCTCGCGGAGGTGGTCCGGGAGGCGGACCTGCCGGTCGTGGAGGACCGCGTCTGGTCCTTCCTCCACGAGGGCGGCGTGCCGCTCGCCGCGTACGCCCCCGAGCGCGTCCACGTGGTCGACGGGCTGTCCAAGCGGGTGGCGCCCGGACTGACCGTCGGCTTCCTGGTCGTGCCCGAGGGGCGGGCCGAGCCGGCCGAACGCGCCCTGCGCGCGGGCGGGTGGACGGCGGGACGGTTCGCGCTGGAGGCGGGGACGCGATGGATCCGGGACGGCACCGTCGAACGGCTCGCCGGGCGCAAGCGGGCCGACGCGGCCCGGCGGCAGCGACTGGTCGCGGAGCACCTGGGAGCCTTCACGGTCCGGGCCGACCCGGGCGCGTACTACGCCTGGTGGGAGCTGCCCGCGCCGTGGCGCGCGGACACCTTCACGGCGGCCGCCGCCGCGCAGGGCGTCGCCGTCACGCCCGGGCCCGCCTTCGCGGTGGGCCCCGGGGGCGCCCCGGACGCCGTCAGGCTCGGGCTCGCGTCCGTTCCGGTGCCGGTGCTGGGGAGGGCCCTGCGGACGCTGCGCGACGTCGCGCGCGCCACTCCGTGAGCCAGGTCGCCGCGGCCACGGTGAGGCCGAGGGCGAGGATGAACCAGGCGGCCGTCAGCAGGGTGGCCGTGAGGGCGTCGTAGACCGCGCCCGCCGCCGCCCGCGAGACGTGCGGCGGCAGCCCGGCGAGGGTCAGACGGCGGCCGACGACGGTGGCGAGGGCCAGCAGGGCGGCGCCCAGGGCCATCCCGAGGGCGGTGGCCGTGACGGCCCGCCGGCGGCGGACCGCCAGGAGGATGCCGCCGAAGGCCAGGGCGACCGCCGCGACGGGCAGCCAGAAACCCGCGAACTCCAGCATGTGGAACCCCTTCCGGAGCGTGGTCAGCTCCCGGGCGTCGAGGACCGTGATCTCCGTGTGCGCGACGGGGATGCGGTCCGCCAGCGGCACCCGGTCGTCGGTGAGCCGGGTGCGCAACTGCTCGGTGACGGGCGCGAGGTCGAGCGTGACCGCGCCGTCGCGCCCGCTGCGCAGTGCCCGCAGGACGGCGTCGTGCGCCGTGCGGTTCGCCGTGCTCCAGGCGGCGCGGAAGGCCTCCGTACCGGTGAAGGACCGGACCGCCCTGCGGACGTACGCGCGGACCTCGCCCTCCAGCGAGCCGACCCGGACCTCGCGCATGATGCCGTCCGTGACCGTGTCGGTGACCGCGCCCCGCACGTCGGGTCCCGCGGCGAGCGGCGCCACCGCGGCCACGTACCGCCCGGTGTCGCCGATCTCGTACGTCGCCCACGCCGAGAGGCCGCCCAGCGGCCAGAGGACGCAGGCGAGCACGATCAGCACCGCCGAGAGGACTTTCCGCACCCCTCAAGCAGGGCCCCCGGCCGCGCCCCCCGCCATCGGGGCACGGCCGGGTGGACGCATCCGGAGGCGGGACTCCAGTCCTGCGGGGGACGCACCCGGGGCTGCTACTTGCGGTTGTAGAGCCGCATCGTCACCGGTCCGAAGACCGCGATCAGCAGGGCGGCCCAGCCCAGCGACCAGGCGATCTCCATGCTCGGCCAGGAACCCTGCATCAGCCCGCGCACGGCGGCGGCCACATGGGTGACCGGGTTGTTGTTGACGAAGGCCTGGAGCCATCCCGGCATCGTCTCGGGGCGCACGAAGATGTCGCTGAGGAAGGTCAGCGGGAACAGCACCATCATGCTCACGCCCATGACCGACTTCTCCGTGCGCAGCAGCAGGCCGAACATCGTCCACACCCAGGAGAAGGCGAACGAGAAGACCAGGAGCAGGAGCACCCCGGCCGCCACCCCCATGAAGCCGCCGTCGGGCCGGAAGCCCATCAGCAGGCCCACCGCGAGCATCACGATCGACGCGATCGTGTAGCGCAGCGCGTCCCCGAGCAGATAGCCGACCATCGTCGAGGGGCGCCAGATCGGCAGCGAGCGGAAGCGGTCGAAGACGCCCTTCTCGATGTCCGTGTTGACCGAGACGCCCGTGTACATCGTGATCATGACGACGGACATCACCAGGATGCCCGGCAGCAGGTACTGGAGGTACTGCGTCGGGGAGCCCGCCAGGGCCCCTCCGAAGAGGTACGTGTACATCAGCACCATCATGATCGGGAACGCCGTCACGTCGAAGAGCTGCTCGGGCACGTGCTTGATCTTGAGCATCGCCCGCCAGCCGAACGTGAGGGACGTCCGCAGCGCGTTGGGGCGCGGCGGCCTCTCCCCGGCGACGAGCAGCCGGGCCAGGCTCTCGGCGTGGACCGGGGCCGGCTCCGCCGTCTCGGCGGTCGTGGTCGTGGCGCTCATGCCGTGGCCTCCTTCGTCTGCTCCGCCGGGGAGGTCGCCCCGGTGTGCTCGTGCTTTCCGGTGAGGGCCAGGAACACCTCGTCCAGACTCGGCTGGCCCAGCGAGAAGTTGTCGACCGTGATGCCCGCGCGCGCCAGCTCGGCGAGGGCGCGGGACGCCTTCTCGGCGACGGCGCCGCCGTCGCCCGAGTCGTTGCCCACCCGGGCCGTCAGCGCCACCGGGTCCGGCTCCGGCTCGACCTCGGCGTCCAGGGCCCGGCGCAGCAGGCGTTCGGCCTCCGGCCGCCGGTGCGCGTCCCGCAGCCGTACGTGCACGGCTCCCGCGCCGACCGACGCCTTGAGCTCGCCCTTGGTGCCCTCGGCGATGACCCTGCCCTTGTCGATGACGGCGATCCGGGACGCCAACTGGTCCGCCTCGTCCAGGTACTGGGTCGTCAGCAGCACCGTCGTCCCCTGCGCGACGACGGCCCGGACGATCTCCCAGACCTGGTTGCGGCTGCGCGGGTCCAGACCCGTCGTCGGCTCGTCGAGGAAGAGCAGGTCCGGGGTGTTGAGGATGGACGCGGCGATGTCGATGCGGCGCCGCATCCCTCCCGAGTAGTTCTTGACCTGGCGGTCCGCGGCCTCCGCCAGCCCGAAGGCGTCCAGGAGCTGTCCGGCGCGGTCGTACGAGGCCTTCTTGGAGTGGCCGGTCAGCCGGGCCAGCAGGACGAGGTTCTCGGTGCCCGTGAGGTCCTCGTCCACCGAGGCGTACTGGCCGGTCAGGCTCACCCGGCTCCTCACGGTGTCCGCCTCCCGTACGACGTCGTGGCCGAAGACATGGGCCTCTCCGCCGTCGGGGCGCAGCAGGGTGGCCAGCATGCGTACGGTCGTGGTCTTGCCCGCCCCGTTCGGACCGAGCAGGCCGTACACGGTGCCCGCCTCGATCCGCAGGTCCACGCCGTCGACCGCGCGGTTGTCGCCGAAGGTCTTCACCAGGCCCGCCGTCTCGATGGCCGGCCCCGACCAGGGGCCGGTGCGGTTGCTGCTCGTCATGTCGGTCCGCCCATCCGCTTCGTTCTCGTGGTCGGCCGTCGCCGGCCGTGACTGCTGTCGTGCTCCCGCGAGGTCCTCCGGCGCCGCTTCCGCGTCCCCTCGGGCCCGTCCGCCGCCCCGGGGGGGGGGCCGCGGGGCCGGGCCCGTTCCCCCGGCAGTGCCCGGGTCGTGGTCCTCGACCGGTCTGGAGGTGCAGACCTCCGGCGGCGCGGGAACTCATCGGCGGAACGGCGGGGAATCCGTGCGGGCCCTGTCCTCCGGGCCCGTGGGGGCCGCGCTCCCGGTCCGTACGGGTCGCCCCACCGGGCCCGCACGGCCGCGGTACGGGGTTCCGCGGACCCGCGCCGCCGGATGCTCGGGTGCGCTCGCGTCCGCCGGGGCCTGCGGGTCGGGTCCCGCGTCCTGCGGGCTCTTGCGGGTCGGGTCCCGGGCTTCCGCGGGTCGTGCCCCCGGTGCGTACTGGGGCCGGCGCACGGCCCGTGCGGTCGGGTCGGCGGGCCGGTACGAGCCGGGTCCCGAGGCCCGTACGGTCGGGTCGACGGGCTCGTACGAGCCGGGTCCCGAGGCCCGTACGGTCGGGTCGACGGGCTCGTACGAGCCGGGTCGCGGGGTTCGTACGAGCCGGGTCCCGAGGCCCGTACGGGACGGGTCGCGGGGTTCGTACGAGCCGGGTCCCGAGGTCCGTACGGGACGCGTCGCGGGGTTCGTGCGGGACGTGGTGCCGGGCTCCGCGGGGCGGGCCGGCCGGTGCCGTGCGGGCCGGGGCCTGCGGGCCTCCGGTGGAGGGTTCCCCCGAACGGGTGTTTCCTGGTTCTGGGGAGAGCAGGCCGGCCGGACACGGTCCCCCGGCCCCGCGCTCCCCCAGGAACCGCCAGGCGGCGGCGCTGCCACGCCGCTCCGGCCCCGGTGTGCGGGCCCGGAGGGCGGCGGTTCCCCAGACGCCTCGGGTTCGGGCCGGGAGTGGGTGCCCGGCAGGCGGAGAACCCGGGGAACGGGTGGTCCGGGACGGGGAGTTGTGGGTGGTTCCCGGACCGTCCGTACGATTCCGGGGCCCCGGCTTGGGGGCCGGGGCCCCGGAACCGCGTAGGGGGTCCGGGAACCGTCACAGGTCGTGCGGCGGTCAGGCCTCGTGTGTGTAGGAGCGGTAGAACACCACCCCGCCCACGCTCGCCCCCACCAGGCAGGCCAGGGCCGCCGACTTCACGACCGAGGCGTCGGTGAGGCTGTAGATGAAGCCGAACGCGCAGCCCGCGAACGCCGCCCACGCGAAGGCGCGCAGTTCGCGCGGCAGTCGTGGGGAGACGGCCCGGACGGCCTGGAAGCCCACGGCGAAGGCGATCGCCGTGACGAAGCCCAGCAGGACGTTCCAGCCGGTGATCGGGCCGGCGTCGCGGCCGATGGCCGCGGCCCACAGGCCGTAGACGATGGCGCCCAGCACGGGCGCCGCCAGCCGGGAGACGGCGGGCGTACGGGTGGATGACGCGGGTGCCGCATGAGCCATGACAGCACTCCTCTCTCCTTGTTTCCCTGCCTTCCAGGGCACACCCGGGGGAACGCGCGGGCAACTCGGTGGGGGCCGCCGCGGCCCGTCCGCGCGGCGGCCCGGAGCGCGGCCCGGTGTGCGGCCCGCACACCGGGCCGCAGGGCCGCACGGAGCGCGTGAGCTGCCGCTTCCCGGCGTGCGGCCCCCGGCGGGCCGTGCTTCGCTGAGCGGGTGAGCGGCCACGACGTCGCCGGTGACGGCACGCGTGGGCGTGCCCAGCGGCAGCACCCCCTGCGCGTACGTGGGCGCAGCGTCGCCTGGCTGCCCCCGCTGGTGCTGCTCCTCGCGATCGCGACGATCGACTGGAACAGCTCGGGGGAGTTCAGGATCATCTCCTGGATCGTCCTGGTGCCCGGCATCGCGGCGGCCATCTGCGGAGTGCGGGGCACGGCCGTCTTCGCCGTGCTGGCGCTCCTCACGTACATCGAGATGGACAACGCCTGGCCGCACCAGTACCAGTCCGGGCTCCCCGACTTCATCCTCGTCGCCGTCGGCGGGGCGCTGGCCACCCTGGCCTGCGCGGTGCGGGTGCGCGGCGAGCGGCGGATGCTGCACATGCGGGACGTCGCCGACACCACGCGGCGCACCGTGCTGCGGCCGCTGCCCACGCCGTGGGCCGGTCTGGAGCACGCGGCCGTGTACCTGGCGGCCGACAGCGAGGCCCGCGTCGGCGGCGACTTCTACGACATCCAGCCGGGCCCGCACGGCACGAGGGTCCTGCTGGGCGATGTGCAGGGCAAGGGCCTGCCCGCGGTCGAGACGGCGGCCGCGCTGCTCGGCACGTTCCGGGAGTCCGCCTACCACGAGGCGTCTCTGGCGGTGGTCGCCGAACGGCTGGAGATCCGGATGGGCCGCCACCGGAAGTACCTGGAGGACCTCGCCGAACAGGACTCGGACAGCGCCCGGGGCGTCGAGCGCTTCGCGACCGCCGTCCTCGTCGCCTTCCCGCTGCCCGGCGCCCCCGGCGGCCGGGTCGAGGTCGTCAACTTCGGCCACGAACCGCCGCTGGTGGCGGGCTCCGCGGGGGTGCGCGCGCTGCCGCCCGGTGACGGCCTGCCGCTGGGGCTCGGGTCGCTGGCCAGGTCGGGGCCGGGCCTGCCGCCGGTCCGCCCGGTGGTCCTGGGAGCCGACGAGACGCTGCTCATGTTCACCGACGGGGTGACCGAGGCCCGGGACGCCGAGGGCGTCTTCTTCCCGCTGCACGAACGGGTGGCGCTCGCGGTCTCGACCGACCCCGCGTCCGCGCACCCCCGGCGGCTGGTCGAACTGGTCCGTGACGGCACCCTGCGCCACAGCGCCGGACGCCTCGGGGACGACACCACGATCTTCGCGGTGCGCCGGGTCCGGGAGTGACCGGGCGGCCGCCGGCCGCCGCCCGGTCACCGGCGGACACCCCCCTTTGCAGCCGCACCCGTTACGGTGCTGCCGTGGTGATCGAGGGGGAGGAGACGACGGCCATGCCCGGAACCGTGCTGCTGATCGCGGCGTCGCCGGTGGGCAGGGGGTGCCTGGTGGACGCCGCGTCGGTGCTCCCCGTGCTCGCGGCGGTGGCGCCCTCCGTGCTCGCGGGCACGGAGACGGCGAACGTCGTCGAACTCGCCGACCCGCTGGAACCCCAGGCCGTCCTGACCAGGCTGCGGGCCGCCGCGACCGCGCCCGGACCGCTCACCGTCTTCCTGACGGGCCAGCTCCAGCTCGACCGCCGCCAGCGGCTGCCGCACCTCGCGCTCGCCCGCACGACCCCGGCGACCGTC
Organism: Streptomyces fructofermentans; assembly: GCF_014651055.1. Lineage (GTDB taxonomy): Bacteria > Actinomycetota > Actinomycetes > Streptomycetales > Streptomycetaceae > Streptomyces > Streptomyces fructofermentans. Next base: position 58,683 of record NZ_BMWD01000020.1, on the reverse strand, counting down.
CGCTACACGGGCTTCCCCTGGCACTGGATTCCCGAGGAACTCCGGCTGCGCGCCCCCGGCAGTACGACCCTCCTGGTCGACCTGCACGCCGACGCGGAGGCCTGGCGGCACCTGGTCGCCCGGCCGCTCGGCGCCGGGCCCGGCACCCGGCTGTTCGGCCGGGTGGCCCCGCCTCCCCCGCGCCGCTCGGTGGCGGCCCCCGCGTACATGAGGGCGCTGGCCACGTTGTTGCGCAGTGGTCTGCGCCCGCCCCTGGCGGACCTCCACGAGCAGGCGCTGGCCCGCTCGACCGCGGAGGAGCCCGGGGCCGCCCGCCGCGATCTCGTGCTGGCGGTGGACCCGGCCGCGCCGCCGCCCGGACCGTTCGCGGTGCCGGGCCGGCCCCCGGCCCCGTTCGCGCCCGTGACCGCCCCGGTCCCGGTGCCGGGCCCCGGCTCCGTGCCCGCACCCGGCCCCGCGGCCGTGCCCGCGCCGGAGCCGGCCGCGGCGCCCGCCCCGGTCCCGGCCGCCGTCCCGCCCACGGCGCCGCGTGTCCCGGCGGTCGGGACCGCCCACGCGAAGGCTGCCGGGCCCGCCCACACGACGACGCCCGGTCCGGCGGCCGCGTTCCTGCCCTCACCGGCGCAGGCGCCCGTCCCCGATCCGCCCGCGGCGCACCCTGCCCCCGACCTCGACCCGCCCGCGGCGCACACCGCCGCGGTCCGGCCCAGGGCGCACCCCGTCGTCCCCGCGCCGGTGTCCGAGCCGGTGCCGATCGAACCGGCGCTGGTGCGGGTGCCCGAACCCGAACCCGAGCCGGGGCGCGTGCCTTCCGACCCGCACGCCGAGATCAGTGCCGCCGTCGAGGGCGGCCGGCACGACGAGGCCGACGCGTTGGCCGAGCGGTGGGAGCGGGCCGCGCGCGGCGAAGGGGGACCGGGGGCCGGCGGGGCCGTCCACTGGATGGAGGTGCGGGCCGACCTGGCCATGCTCGCGGGCGACGCCGAGCGCAGCTGCCGGACCTGGCTCGCGGTGGCCGACGCGCGGCTGGCGGCCGGGCAGGCCCCGGACGCCCCCGGCGTCGAGGCGGCAGTCGACCGGGCCCACCACCAGTGGGGCCGGATCGGCGACGCGGCGCGGGCCCGCGAGCTGGGGGTGGCGCTGGCCGCTCTGCGCCGACGCGTCCCGGGCCGCACGCGGGGGGCCCTGGACGACGTCCGGCGCCACCTCGACCGGCTGGGGACCCGGGTGTGACCCGGGTCCGCCACTCCCGGGTCCGCCACTCCCGGGGCGCGCGGCCGCCGAGGTGGCAAGGACCCGTGCCGGGGGACGCTCAGAGCGGCGGGTGCGCCGGTGCCGGGCCGAGGGTCGTGGTGCCCGGCGCGGTCCGGTGGCCGAGGCCCGTGCGGTAGGCGTCCAGCGCCGCCTCGATCCGCCCCGTGCGTCTGAGCAGGTCGCCCAGCAGCCGGCAGAGGTCGGCGAGGTCGCCCGCCGCGCCCGCCCGTTCGAGCAGGCTCAGCGCGCGGACGTAGTGCTCCTCGGCCGTCTCCGTGTCCCGGGCGTGCTCCGCGATGATCCCGAGCAGCCGGTGGGCGGCAGCGGAATGGACCGCGCCGCGCTCGGAGTTCAGGTCGCCGAGGACGTCGTGCAGCAGGGCCGCCGCCTCGTCCGACTTGCCCCTCCGGTGCAGGACGTCCGCCAGCTCCACGGCGACCTGGCTGGTGTAGAGCGCGGCCCGCTTGGCGGACAGCATCGCCTGGGCCTCGCGCAGTTCGCTCTCCGCGCGCTCCATGTCGCCGTTCTGGGCGTGGAGGTACCCGCGCATCCAGTGGCAGTTGGCGAGTTCCGTACGGATCTGGAGCTGCCGGTACAGCTCCGCGGCCTTCCCCAGCGAGACGTCGGCCTCGGCGATCCGGCCCTCCGCGATCATCGTGCGGGCGACGGACCGGTGCATTCGGGCCACCAGCGCGGGATCGCCGACCTGCGGGGCCAGTGTCAGGGCGAGTTCCGCGGCCTGGGCGGCCCGCGCGTGAGCCCCCATGTCCATGTACGGGGCGATCACCGCCGTGTACAGCAGCAGCAGCGCGTCCGGGTCGTGCAGCCCGCCCCGGTTCAGCTCGTCGAGCGCCGACTCCAGCAGGTAGCAGGCGTACCGGAGTTCGCCCGCCAAGTAGTGCGAGACGGCCCGGCCGCGCAGCGCGGGCACCCGCACCGGCAGCGGCTCGTCCGCGAGGCGCTGCTCGGACTGCTCGAAGCGCAGCCGTGCCGTGGCCAGGTCACCGGTGTCCAGAGCGCACTCGCCGAGTCCCAGCAGGGCGGCGGCGCACTCGGCGTCGAGGCCGTTCGCCTCGGCCTCCGCGAGCAGCGCGGTGTACTGCTCGGCGGCGACCTCCGCCTCGCCCGTCGCCAGCGTCCGCTGGGCGTCGGTGAGCCGCAGCCGCAGGTCCGTGGCGAGGTGGGCGGGCCGGCCGGTGGCCAGCTCGTCGTACGCGACTCCGAGGCGCTGGGCGATGTGCCGCAGCGCCTCCTCGGAGGGCCTTACCCGGCCCGCCTCCAGCGTGGAGACGTACGCGGGTGTGTAGGCGGGTTCCGCCAACTGCTTCTGTGTCAGCCCGCGTTCCGTACGCAGTTGCTGCACTCTGCGCCCGATGATTCCCGGGTCGTCGCGCTCGGCCATGGCGTAAGCATGCCAGTAAGCCGACTTACACCCGCGGGGTATCCAACTTCCGTCACGTAACAGCTCACTTGGCGCGCGCGGTGCGGCCGCCGAGTGGCTGAACTGCACTCTTGCCCCGGAGCCGAACTCGTCCTAGGTTAAGCGGCGCGTTAAGCGCACGATGACGCCGACTTAATACGCTGGCCTACGTTGACGATGCGAGGTTGCCGCCGTGATCCGACGCATTGCCGCGCGTTACCTCCCCGCTCGCTACGTGGCGGCCCTGGGTGCCGCGGTGATCGCCGTGGCCGCCCTGGTCAGCGCCGCGGCCGCCGGCCCGCACTAGCGCGGCCCGCGCCCTCGCGAGCCTGTCCTCCACACCCTCGCGCACCACGCCCTGCGCCCCTCGGCGGTCGGCCGGGGTATGCCGTTCCGGACCTGCGCCCCCGGTTCCGTCGCTACAGTTCCCCCAGATGCGCTGGGTGTCCGGCGCGTCACACATTGCGACGAACGGGCCGCTCGGGGATGCCCTGTGCGGCGGTGCATCCGGGGGGCCTCGTGCACGAGATGGTCAAGGGATCCAACGTCGGGCTCGCCTCGCTGAGCGAGGACGTGGGCTCGGTGATGGTGAGCCTGGGCTGGAGCAGTCCGACGGGCGAGGGGGACGCGGACGTGTCCGTGCTGTTGCTGGCGGCGGACGGCAGGGTCCGCAGCGACGCGGACTTCTACTTCTACAACAACCCCGTGGCGGCGGACGGTTCGGTGCACCTGCTGGGCAAGACGCCCACGGCGAACGGCAGCGAGGACCGCATCACCTTCGACCTGACGGCGATCCCCGCGGACGTGGAGCAGGTCGTCGTGGCCGCCAGCCGCTACAACGGAGCCCGGTTCGGCGACTTCGACGACGTCCGGATGACGCTCGCCGACGGCTCGGGGGAGAGCCTGCTCCGGTTCTCCATCGAGGACGCCGGGGCGGTCGGTGCCCTGCTCTTCGGCGAGTTCTACCGGCGTTCCGGGGACTGGCGGTTCCGCGCCATCGGACAGGGGTACGAGGCGGGGCTCGCCGGTCTCGCGCAGGACTACGGCGTCGACATCGACGACGACGCGGAGGAGGCGGAAGCAGCGGCTCCGCAGCCGGAGGGCCCGGCCCGGGCCGGGTACGCGGCGCCGGAGGCGGCATCCGCGGTGGAGGCCGCGGCCCCGCCCCTGACCGCGTCACGACCTGCGCCCGCACCCGCGTCGGCCCCGGTACCCGCGCCGGCGGTCGTGGCGGCGCCCGCCCCCGTCGCCGCGGCTCCACTGCCCGCCGCGGCCGCAGCGACAGCCGCGGTCTCCGCCCCGGCTCCCGCTTGCGCCCCTGCCGCACCCGCCGACCGGGAAGGCGGCGGGCCGTCCACCCCGGCCTCCGCGGCGGTGCCCCGCCCCAGGACCGCCAAGAAGAAGGTCACGCTGCCCAAGGTGGCGAGGAAGTCCCTCGCCGACAACGACACCTGGCGGGCCGCCCGGCTCTTCCCGGTGTCCGCGCTCAAGAACGACCGGGACCGGGAGACACGGGCGACCTCCGTGCTGCTGTCCGTGATGGCCCAGGTGCCGGAGTTCGGCAGGCGGCTCACCGCGGCGTTCGGCGCCCCCGCGGGACGGACCGAGACGTTCACGGAGGTCTCGCTGCCGAACGGCAACTCCCCGCGCAGGCCCGACGGGGTGATCCGCGTCGAGCGCGCCGGCAAGCTGTGGACCGCGCTGGTCGAGACGAAGACCAACGGCAACCCCCTCAAGTCCGAACAGGTGCAGGCGTACGTGGACATCGCGGCCCGGCGCGGATACGAGGCGGTGGTCACCCTCTCCAACGACGTGGAGCTGGAGGGCAGCCCGCTGGTGGAGGTGAAGGTGGACGGCCGCCGCAAGCACAAGGTGGCGCTCAGGCACCTGTCGTGGGCCGACGTCACCCACCAGGCCCGGATGCTGATCCGCCACGAGGGAGTGGGCAACGCCGCGCACGCCTGGCTGCTCCAGGAACTCCTGCACTACCTCCAGCACGAGAACTCCGGCTGCCACGGATTCCAGAACATGGGTCCGGCCTGGGTGCCCGTGCGCAACGGGATCGACGACGAGACCCTGTGCCAGGGCGACCGGCGGGCCGTCGACGTCGTCGAGAGCTGGGAGCGGCTCGTCCGGCAGGTGTGCCTGCGGCTCGGCGGTGAACTCGGGCAGAAGGTGCTGCCCGTCCAGCGGACGAAGCGCGGAACCGGCCCGAGCGAGCGCCGGGCCGAACTCGCCGACCGGCTCTGCCTGGCGGGCCGGCTGGACTCGGAACTCCGTATCGAGGGCAGCTCCGGCATCCTCGCCCTCGGCGCCGACCTGCGCACCGGCAAGCTTCGTACGTCCATCGGGATCGCCGCCCCCGAACAGGGCTCCCCGCTCACCTGGGCCAAGCGGCTGGTCCGCGACCTCTCGGACGCCCCGGCCGACCTGCACGTGGAGACGCTGCTAGCCGACGGGGCTGCGGGACCGCGCGGCACCCTGGAGCGGCTGCGGCGCGAACCGGGCGACATCCTCCCAAGGGACAACGCCGCGATCAGCGGGTTCCGGCTCTCCCTGTTCCGGGGCATGGGCAACACCCGGGGCAATGCCGAGTCCGGGTTCATCCGCAGCGTCGACGAGGCCGTGGACCGCTTCCACGACCACGTGGTCGTGCACCTCGACCGCCGTATCGGCTCAGTACGGCGGTGAGCCCGGCCAGTTGACCCAGCCCGCGGGGAGCCGGCTGGTGTCGTCCCGGTCCGAGCCGGGGGCCCTGGTGCGGGCCAGCAGGACGGCGACGTCGTCCTCGGAGGTCGACGGGTCGAGGTGGCTGATGACCGTGTCCAGGAGTGCCGGGAGCGGCTCCCCGGGGGCGAGGGGGAGCGTGGCGAAGGTGCGCAGGCCGGTCTCGATGTCGCGGTCGCGGCGTTCGACCAGGCCGTCGGTGCACAGCACGAGCAGCGACCCCGGCGGGAGCGGCACGGTGGTGGCCGAGAACGAGCCGAGGCCGACGCCCAGCGGCGGGGCGACGGGCAGGTTGAGCAGGGTGCGGGTGCCGTCGGGGGTGACGAGCAGCGGCGGTACGTGCCCCGCGTTGGAGAACGTGACGCGTTCCTGACGCGGGTCGAGGAGCGCGAGCAGGCAGGTGGCCACCCGGTCCAGCTCCAGGGTGAGGGCGGTGCGTTCGGCCTGGAGCAGGATGAAGTCGGGGCTGCTGCCCTGGATGGCCAGCGTGCGCAGCACCGAGCGGTACTCGCTCATCGCGGCCGCGGCCCGGATGCCGTGGCCCATGACGTCCCCCACCACCAGCAGCGTGCGGTCGTGCGGCAGCGCGAGGGTGTCGAACCAGTCGCCCCCCACCTCCGCCCCCGACCCCGCCGGGAGGTAGCGGCCCAGGGTCTCCACGCCCGGTCCTGTGACCGTGGGCGCGTTCAGGAACGCGCGCTGCATCTCCAGGGCCGTCTCGTGCTCGCGGGTGAAGCGGACCGCGTGGGCGATGCCCGTCGCGGCCCGGTCGGTGAGGTCGCCGAGCAGCCCGGTGTCCTCCGCCGTGAGCGGGGGCGAGTCGCCGACCCGGAAGACCATCACCGCGCCCACCAGGTCGTCACGGACCGCGAGGGGCAGGTAGATCCCCGAGTTCGCGCCCATCTGGAGGTAGTGCTCCTCCCCGCCGGACGACGGCGAGAACTGCCGCATCGCCTCGTCGTCGGGGTGGCTGAGGACGAGCGGGCTCCGGTCGGCCAGCACATGGGCCATGGGGGAGCCGGCCCGGTGCACGACGAACTCGCCGAGCCGGCCCATCCGGGACGTCGTCTCGGTCAGTTCGGGCGTCGTGGACAGCGCGATGCGGCGCAGCCTCAGCGGATAGCGCTCGGACGGGACCCGGGGGGTGCCCTCGGGGTCGACCACGTCCACCGCCGCGTAGTCCGCGAAGCGGGGGACGAGCAGGTCGGCGAGCGCCTGGCAGGCCCTTCCGAGGTCGAGCGTCGAGCCGGTGCTGCGGTTCGCCTCGTCGAGCAGCGCCATCCGGTTCCCGGCCCGTACGAGGTGCTCGCGGCCGCGCAGCGCCTCCGTGACCTCCAGGACGACACCGGCGACACCGAGGACCTCGCCGGACTCGTTGTCCAGCCGGTGGTACGCGCCCAGCCACCACCGCTTGTCCGGCGAGTCGACCGCCGGGGTCTGCCCGCCGACGGTGATGACCTGCGGCGCCCCGGTCCGCAGCACCTGGCCGAGGAGCTGCTCGGAGGACTCCAGGTCCGGCAGGATGTCCCGCAGCCTGCGGCCGAGGTGGTCCTCGGCGGGGAGGCCGTTGAGACGGGCGAGCGCGTCGTTGATGTACAGGTACCGCAGCTCGCTGTCCAGGACGGCGACGCCCGCCGGGCAGCCGTCCAGGAGCTGCCGGGTGAGCGTCAGCTCCGCGAGCAGCCGCTCCGCGTGCTCCTGGACGCCCTCGGAGCGCCGCACGGCCTCCGAGAGCGCCGCCAGGTCCGCCGGGGTGAGCAGGATGGGCGGCTGGGGCTGGACCTGGTCACCGGACACCACTCAACGGCACCACGGCACCGTCCCGCCCGCCACCCGGCGGGGTCCTCCCGGGGACGGCGGAACCGGCCGCCGCCCCGGGGACACCCGTCAGCCGCCACAGGTCCGAGGCCTCCCGTACCGCGTACTCGGCGGGACCGAGCCGGCCGGTGAGGCCCGCGACCCGGGCGGGTCGCCCGTTCCGCTCGGCGAACAGGGCGACGGTGAGCGCGAGCCGGGACGAGTAGAGGTGCTGCCAGACCGTGCGCGTGCCCGGACCGCTGCCCGCCCCCGCCGTGTGCGCGGTCGGCTCGCCGTCCTCGGCGGCGGAAGGTCCCGCCGCCGAGGACGGACCGCGCAGCAGACCGGTGATCACCGCGGCCTCCTTCTCGTGCAGCACCGTCCTGGTCGACGGGCGAGTGGTGTGGACGGTCCGGCCGCCGCGGGTGATCCTCGTGACGGTGTACGGGGCCGCGTAGCCGCCCCCGGCCGCCACCGCCGCGTACGCGGAGTTCAGCCGTACGGGAGTGGGCGCGCTCTCGCGCGGCAGACCGGCCAGCGGACCGCCGGGCCTGACGGCCGCGGAGGTGAACGGTTCGAGGGCGGTGCCCGCCTCGACGGCCCCGTCCACGGCGTCGTTGAACGGCTGGTGGGCGTAGTCAGCGCCGCCGTACAGCACCCGGACCGCGCCGTCGCCCGGGACCGTCGCGACGACCGCGGTGTGCAGCCGGGCGGCCTTCCCGCCGCCCGCGGGCGTACGGTCGCGCACCAGCTCCGCCGTCGCGTCCTGGAGCGAGAGGTCGAACGTGGTGCGCACGGTGTAGCCGCCGCGCGCCAGCTGGTCCTGCGTGATGCCGAGCCGGTCGGCGGCCTCCTCGGCGGCCACGTCGATCAGATACTGCCGCCGGCCGTCCGTGGCACCCGGCGGATAGAAGCGGAACGCCGGGAAGCGGGCCGCCGCGCGCTGCCGCGCGCCGATCGCGCCCGAGTCCTCCATCGCGTCGAGCACCCACGCCCAGCGCCGCTCCAGTGTCCTGGTCACCTTCGCGTCGGAGCCCGCCCGCTCGTAGTACGAGGGGATGTTGACGAGGGCTGCGAGGGCCGCGCCCTGGGAGACCGACAGGTCCCGTGCCCCGACCCCGAAGTAGTTCCGCGCGGCCGATTCGACACCGGCGGCGCCGCGGCCGAAGTAGACCGTGTTGAGGTAGCCCTCCAGGATCTCGTCCTTGGACCGTGTGCGGTCCAGCTTCACGGCGATGAGCGCCTCGCGGGCCTTGCGTTCCAGCGACTGCTCGGGGCTGAGCAGGGCGTTCTTCACGTACTGCTGGGTGATCGTCGACCCGCCCTGCCGCTCGCCGCCCGTCACGGCCGCGAGCGCGGCCCGCAGGACCGCGGTGGGCGCGACTCCCGAGTCGGTGCGGAAGGAGCGGTTCTCGGCGGCGATCACCGCGTCCTGGACGTGCCGCGGCACCTGCTTCAGCGGGACGTCCTGGCGGTCGACCGGGCCGCGCCGGCCCAGGTAGTCGCCCTCCGAGTCGACGAACACCGTGCTCTGGCTGACGGTCTCGGGGTGCGGCTCGGGGATGCCGGTCAGGCGGTACGCGACGACGACGGCCGCGCAGGCCGCGACGGCCAGCGACAGCAGGGCGGCGAGGACGCGGCGGACCAGCCGCGGCCTGATGCGGCGCAGATGGGTGCGCAGTGCGCGCAGGCGGGCGCTCACGGGGAGCCGCCCGTGCGCGCCAGGATCTCGCCGGAGACGCCGTAGGCCGTCACGGTCGCCCCGCCCGACGGCCCCTCGGACTGCCGGACCGGGGCGTCCACGTACCAGGCCGACCAGCCGGGGCTGCCCGCGAGTGTCACGACGCGCGCGGTGAACGTCCCTTCGCGCGTGGCGAGTTCGACGCGGGACGGTTCACGCGGGCTCCGCAGGACGCCGGTGAGGAAGCGGTGCCTCCCGGCGGCCGGCCCCGACCGCAGGGTCAGGGTGGCCTCCGCCCGTCTCCCGCCGGCCGGCTGGAACCGGTCCGGCCGCCGCGGCGCCGACCAGTGCGTGCCCTCCCTCGTGAGCCAGAGTTCGACCCCCGGCGCGGCGCCGACGTGCTCGCCGGGCGTCACGACGCGGACCGTCGTCCGAGCGACGGGAACGGCCTCCCGCCCGGCCCCGTCGGCCCCGCCGCGCACGGCTCCCAGTACCGGCGGCGTCAGGAGCAGGGCGCCCGCCGTCACCAGCAGGGCCGAGGCGCGCCTGCGCAGCCGTCGGTGGACGCGGTCCGCCGTGCGGAGGAAGGGCACGGGGAGCGGGCGGGACACCGGCGGGCTCCCGGGGAGGGCGGTGCCGGTGTAGGCGGGGTGGGCCCGCAGGGCCTTCACGGCCCGCCGCGCGTGCGCTCTGACCGCGCCGGGCGAGCAGACCAGGAGCGCGGCCGTCTCGCGGAGGGACAGGCCGTCCCAGTGGTGCAGGACGGCCACCGCCCGGCGCCGGGGCGGCAGGCCGGCCAGCACCTCGGTCAGCGGGTCGAGCGGATCGGGGGTGTACGCCACCGGGGCGCGTCCGGGGCGCCCGACGGGCAGCCGACGACGGCGGGCCCGGCGCAGGTGCCCCCGGACGAGGGCCCGCCGCACGTAGAACTCCGCGTCGTCCGCCGGGATCCGGCGCCGCCGCGCGTACACCCGCGCCAGCGCCGCCCGGGCCAGCCGTTCGGCCGCGTCGCCCCGGCCCTCGCCACGGTCCCCCGTGAGCAGTCGGGCGGTACGTACGGCGCGCGGCCAGAACTCCGCGGCGAGGGCGGTGAATTCGTCTTCGTCCATGGTCAGTCGAGCGCGCTGCCCGCTCGCCAGTCCTTCCAGCTCAGGTTCCAGCCGCCGTAGCCGTTGCCGGCGTCGACGGTCTCCGTGGAGCCGGTGACGCGGACGACGTCACCGGGTATCACCTCGTCGTAGAACCGCCGCGCGGTGCCGTCCGTCGCGAGGCCCACGCAGCCGTGCGTGACGTTCCGCCGGCCGGCGTACGTGTTCGCCTTCGGGTTCTGGTGGAGGTAGGTGCCCGAGGTGGTGAGGTGCACGGCGTAGTCGTAGTAGCCCGCGTACGCGTCCCCGTAGCCCACCGTGCGGGAGTCCATGAACACCCGTCGCTGCTTGTCCAGGACGACCATCGTGCCGTTCCAGGTGTCCATGCCGGGGGCGCCCGCGGTGATGGGGACGGTGCGCTTCTCGCCGCCCTTGTCGACCGTCATCGTGTGGGAGCGCACGTCGACGGTGGCGACGAGGGAGCGTCCGACGGTGAAGTGCCGGGTGATTCCCGCGCCGGCGCGGACGGTGACCTCGGTTCCGGGAGCCCAGTGTTCGCGCGGCCGGAAGTCGACGCGCTGTCCGTCGTGCAGGTTGCGGTCCCGGACCCAGCTCCACGAACCGCGCACACCCGCCGCCGTCACCTTCAACTGCCTTTCCACATCGGCCCTCTCGCCCGCGGGCACGGGTCTGTCGAAGGTGACGGAGACGGGCATCCCCACGCCGACGGTCTGACCCTCGGCGATGTTGACCCGTATCCCGTCGAGTGTCCTGGGCGGAGTCGCCGTGGGCTTCGGGGTCGGGCTCGTGACCGGCCGGTCCGTGTCCCGCGGCCCGGTCTCCCGCGGCTGCGGCGTCCCCCCGGCCGCCTGCGCCGTGCAGCCGGTGAGGGCGAGGACGGCGAGGGCCGCCGCGATCCCGGCCCGGCCGTGGCGCGGTCTGCGTCCGGCCCTGTCCCTGCGCCCGCCGATGACGGCTCCGGTCCCCGTGGTCATGGTCGTCCCCCTGGTCTGTGCTTCGATGTACGCGGCGTACGGGACCTGTACGCACGGCGGAGGCACCCGGGTTGCACGGGAGTTCGCGAAGATTCGGCGGGGGCGTGGCGGGGGGTATGACCGAGGAAGAGTTCGACACGTTCTACGCCGCCGCGTTCCCGCGGCTGACCGGCCAGCTCTACGCCTTCACCGGTGACCACGGGGAGGCGCAGGACGTGGTCCAGGAGGCGTTCGTACGCGCCTGGGACCGGCGGCGCGAGTTCCTGGCCGACGGGGCGCCCGAGGCGTGGATACGCACGGTCGCGATGCGGCTCGCGGTGAGCCGCTGGCGCCGGGCCCGCCGCTGGCTGGAACTGGTGCGGCGCAATCCGCCGCCGGAGCACACGCCCGGGCCGGGTCCCGAACGCGCGGTGCTCGTGGGGGCGTTGCGGGAACTGCCCGAGGCGCAGCGGATGGCAGTCGTTCTGCACCATCTGTGCGACTTGAGCGTCGAGCAGGTAGCCTCCGAAACCGGTGCGCCCGTGGGGACGGTCAAGGCCCGGTTGTCCCGTGGCCGGGCGGCTCTGGCACGGCGGCTGGGCGAGGCCGACGAACTGGGTGAGAGGGAGGACGACCGTGTCCGGTGAACCCACGCCCGGCCTGCCCCGGGAGTCCTCCGACGCCGGACTGACCGCCGCGCTGCGCGAACTGGCCCAGGAGCACGAGACACCGGTGCCGGTGCCCGGCGCGGAGATCCGCCGTCGCGCGGTGCGCCGCAGGGGACGCAGGCAGCTCTCGCTGGCCGCCGCCGGCGCCACCGCGGCGGGTGCCCTGGCCCTGGTCCTGGCGGTGGTCCTCGACGGCGGCGAGGAGACCGGGTCCGTTCCGCCCGCCGCGAGTCACGGGGTGTCCACGCCCGCGCCGACGACTCCCGCCGCGGACGGACCGAGCGCGGTCGCGGCGGTCACGGTCGACCTCGCCCGGCGTGAACTGACCTTCGACGGACGCAGCCTGCCGATCTCGTCGGGCGGGTACAAGACGCCCACCCCGACGGGGGCGATGACGGTCACAGCCAAGGCCGAGTCGAGCCCGCTGCCGGGTGGCGCGGTGGGCATCGAGGGCGGCTACGACGTGAAGGGGTCGTGGGTGATGGAGCTGCGGACCCCCGACGACCGTTCGACGTATCTCGTCGCGCTCACCTGGGACGAGAAGGCGCCCGGCAACTACGACCACACCGGCGGCGTGATCGGGCTGCGGTCCGGCGACGCGATGTGGCTGTACAAGCAGTTGAGGCTCGGCGCGGTGGTGGACGTGGTGGGAACGGCCCCGCCCGAGCCGACGGGGACGGCGGGCTCGGGGGAGCCCCCGACGGCGACGGGCTCCGGCGGGGCGGACGCCACCGGCCCTTGAGGCACCCCGCGGCCCGGACCGAGGGATCGGCGCCCCGGCCGTCGCGGCCCGGTCCGGAGGGCACCCGCGCGGCCCGGACTCCCGTCCGCCGTAGGGCCGTTCACGGACTGTACGGCCGTGACCTGCCCACCATGGGACGTCATCGGGCCCGAAGCGCCCCGCGGCCCGGCGGCCCGTACTCCCGTCCGCCGCCCCCCCATCCGCCGCCCCCCGCCACCCGCCACCCGCGGTCCGGGCGCGTCCGGCGGCCGGCCGGGCGCCGTGTCAGTGGCCGGGCGCCAGGAGGCGTTCCACCACCCTGCGGGCCGCGCCGCCCGGCCGCGGTCCGGGGGCGGCCGGCGGGCGCTCCCAGTCGCACGGCGGCGACGGGCGCCGCAGCGGCATCGCGCCGTCCTCCTTGAGCGCGACGCTCACCAGCCCGAGCAGCAACTGCACGTCGGCGTCGCAGTCGAGGAGCACGGTCACCCAGGAGGCGCCCTGCCGGACCCTTATGGCGCTGGCGTGCTGGAGTTGGGGGAGGAGCCGTTCGACCGCAGGACGGGTGAGATAGAGGTCGGCGGAATCGTCGGAATGGAAATGGACGATCTCGTGTCCTCGCGATGCGAAGGCTTGCCCGACGGTGCACCGGGGCGGGCCACTTACCAGGTTCGGCCAGGTCTCCAGGAGAGCCATGGCGCGATGGGCCGCGGTCATAACCCCATACTCGCGCACGCTTCACCTGCAGTACCAGACCTCGCCACCTCCGACTACGCCCCCCGCACGGCCGGTTACACGTCCAGTACCTCGGTGTTCTGGCAGGCGGTGAGCAGCCAGCGCCCGTCCTCCCGGGCGATCACGTACAGCGGGCTGCCCTCGGGCTGCCCGTCGACCGGGCCTCCGCCGGGTGCCGTGTACCGCTGGCGGACCTTCACGGCGGCCACGTCCGGCCGGACGAACAGCACGTGCGTGACCTCGTAGGTGGGCAACGCGCCCTTCATGGCGCCCGGCAGCACCCGGTGCGTGAACTCGGAGATCGCGTCCCGGCCGATCAGCCGCCTGCCGTGCCCGGTGGTCCAGATCGCGTCCTCGCGGAACAGGCTCACGAACTCGTCGGAATCCTCGGTCCGTTGGGCGTGCTGGACGGCGGCGACGACCTGCCGGACGGCCTCGATGTCGGCCGCGCGGTCCGCCCCGTCCGTGCCGCCGGTGCCGCCGGTGCCGTGCGTGCCGTGCTTGCCGGGCGGGTTGTGCGCGCCGCCCGTTCCCGTGCTGTCCGCCGTGATGTCCATGGGGCCAGTCTCGGACCTCCAGTGGACTTGAGGTCAAGGGCCGGCGGGAGCCCGAACCGGACACATTCCGGGGCGCGTCCGCACTCCGGCCCGGCGGGTTCCGCGCCCCGCCGGGCCCGCGGGGCGTCAGCCCTGCTCGACCGAGGGACGGGCCGCGGGTGTCCCTCCGTCGAGGACTTCCTGGAGCCGCCGCGTGCCCGCCTCCGTGGCCCGCAGCGTCGCGTCGGTGTCGGCGCCCGTGAGGCCGCCGTTGGTGAGGGAGAGAGCGCTGTCGCCCACCCGGACGGCGGCGAAGTCCAGGGTGAGTGCCGCCGGGACCTCGTCCGAGCCGCCGGTGACACTCACGTGCAGGCCCGCGCCCGCCTCGCCGACGGTGGGCGGGGCCGCAGCCTCGACCCGGACCGTGTACTGGTTGCCCGCGGCGTCCGTGGCGGTGAACTCGGGGCACGTCCGGGGGACCGCTGCCAGCCAGGCCAGCGACTCGTCCAGGGCGGCCCTGTCGTACGCGGCCGCCTGGTGGCGGAGCTGGGCTCCGCTGCCGGAGTTGTCGAACCCCAGGACCGCGCGGGCCCCGGCGGGCTCCCCCAGCAGGCTTTCCGTGTAGAGGCCGTCGAGCAGGCGCCGGCAGTCGGCCTCCTCCACGCGGCCCTTGAGGAGGGCGTCCCGCCAGGTGGCCGCGCCCTGCGTCCCGGCCCATCCCGGGCCCAGGTCGCCGGGGCTGATCAGCGCCGTCCGCACCTGCGCCTCGGTGAGCGTGCGGGCCACGGTGACCGAGGGGGAAGGCGGCGTGGGCTCCCCGGCCGCCGGGGCCGCCGAGCGTGCCGTGCCGCCCTGCGCGTCGCCGTCGTCGGCCGAGCATGCTGCCGTCGCCAGCAGCGCCGCCGCGGCCAGTGCCGGGGCCGCGACGCGGACACCGCGGCGGGTCGGGCGGGGCGGACGGTTCATCGCGTATGCCTCCTGAAGTCCCTGTGGTCCCTGAAGCCCCCCGAAGTGCCTGACGCCGAGGGACCTGCCCCAACGGCACCATCGGTCGCCGCGCGCCACCAGCGCACCGGGCCGACCGGGTGAGGCCGTCTCCCCCGGTGCCGCCCCGTTCGAGATGCCGTCCGCCCCGAGCCGTCCGACACTGACCCCATGCCGGGAAGGATCGAGGACTACGCCCTCGTCGGGGACCTGCTGACCGCCGCCCTCATCGGCCGCGACGGCAGCCTCGACTGGCTGTGCCTGCCCCGGTTCGACTCGCCCGCATGCTTCGCCGCGCTGCTCGGCGACGAGGACAACGGCCGGTGGCTCGTCGCCCCGGTGCCGGACGAGGGGAACACCGTCCGCCGCCGCTACCGGGGCGACTCCCTCGTCCTGGAGACCGAGTGGCAGACCCCGACGGGACGGGTCGCCGTCGTCGACTTCATGCCGCGCCGCAAGGGCGCCCCCTGCGTCGTACGCATCGTCGAGGGCCTGTCGGGCACCGTGGACCTGCGCATGGACCTGCGGCTGCGCTTCGAGTACGGCAGCGTCGTGCCCTGGATGCACCGTACGGAAGGGCAGTTGACGGGCATCGCGGGACCCGAGTCCGTGTGGTTGTCGACACCCGTCGAACTCCTTCCGGACGGCGAGTCCCACAGCGCCGTGTTCACGGTGTCGGCGGGGGAGAGCGTGGCCTCCGTGCTGACCTGGCAGGCCTCGCACCTGCCCGCCCCCGCCCCCGTGGACCCCTTCTACGCGCTGCGCCGCACCGAGGAGTACTGGCGCGAGTGGCTGAAGCCCTGGACGTACGGCGGCACCTACCGCGAGGCGGTCGTACGGTCGCTGATCACGCTCAAGGCGCTCACCTACGAGCCGACCGGCGCCATCGTCGCCGCGCCCACCACCTCGCTGCCCGAACTCCCGGGCGGGGTACGCAACTGGGACTACCGCTACTGCTGGCTGCGCGACGCCGGGATGACCCTGGAGGCCATGCTGCGCAGCGGCTTCACCACCGAGGCGGACGCCTGGCGGGGCTGGCTGGAACGCGCCGTGGCCGGACGGCCGCAGGACATCCAGATCATGTACGGGATCGCGGGCGAGCGCCGGCTCACCGAGTGGACGGCCGACTGGCTGCCCGGGTACGAGGGTTCGCGGCCGGTGCGGATCGGCAACGGCGCCGCCGCGCAGCAGCAGCTCGACGTGCCCGGTGAGGTGATGGAGACCCTCGCGCTGTCGGTGCGGTCGGGGCTGCGGCCCGAACGGCACCTCCTCGCGCTCCAGCAGACCGTCCTCGACCACCTGGAGAAGGTGTGGACCCGCCCCGACCAGGGGCTGTGGGAGACACGCGGGGCCCCTCGGCACCACGTCCACTCCAAGGTCATGTGCTGGGTGGCGTTCGACCGGGCGGTCCGGATGTCCGAGGAGCACGGGCGCCCCGGTCCCGTCGCCCACTGGCGCGAGGTCCGGGACCGCATCCACCGGGAGGTCTGCGACCGGGGCTTCGACCCGGTCCGGGGCACCTTCACGCAGTTCTACGGCTCGCGCGCGCTCGACGCCGCACTCCTGCTCATCCCGCAGACCGGCTTCCTGCCGCCGGACGACCCGCGGGTGGTGGGCACGGTCGCCGCCGTGGAACGCGAACTCACCACGGACGACGGGCTGGTGCGCCGCTACTCGACCGGCGGCCACGACAGCGCGGACGGCCTCGCCGGCGGCGAAGGGGCCTTTCTTGCCTGCTCGTTCTGGCTGGCCGACGCCCTGCTGATGACCGGCCGCGAGGACGACGCGCGGGCCCTGTTCGAACGGCTGCTGCTCCTGCGCAACGACGTCGGCCTCCTCGCGGAGGAGTACGACCCGGTGGCCGGACGCCAACTGGGCAATTTCCCGCAGGCGTTCACCCATGTCCCGCTCGTCCGCGTCGCGTACGAACTCGACGGGCACGCACCCGAGCACGCCCGAAGTCCCGTGGGAGCGCCCGGGAGATCGGTGCCCGGGGGCTCGACGGGTTGAGGGAGAAGGTACTTGACGGCCTGACCGCCCCCGGCCCCACCTGAGGATGGACGCCCAGGGGTACGACCCGGAGGTGTTCGCCGGGGTGGGGGGACATGTACCCGGTGGCCCGGGAGGGGCCGACGGGGCGGGTCGTGGCGTTCGACCGCGTGATGATGCGGCCCGAGGCGGGCGGCCGAGTACGGGCGATCATGAGGGGCCGCCCGGGTCGGTAGTCTTGGGCTGCTGCGGATCCCCCCGCCTGCGCTTCCGCAGAGGCTGAAGTGCTTTTCGCGGCAGTCGTGTTGGCCCACTGCTGTGGTGAGGATGATTCGCTGGTGCTCGTCGCGGAGCGGTATCGGTTGCAGGCGTCCATCGGCCGTGGCGGCATGGGTGAGGTGTGGCAGGCCACCGACGAGGTGCTCGGCCGGGCCGTGGCCGTCAAGCTGCTGCTCGGGGACGAGGCGGACAGCGCGTCCTCCGCGCGGTTCCGGCTGGAGGCGCAGACGGCGGCGCGGCTGAGCCACCCGTACGTCGTCGCCGTGTTCGACTTCGGCGCCTGGGACGACCGCTTCTACCTGGTCATGGAGCTGGTCGAGGGCCGCAGCCTCGCCCAGGAGCTCACCGAGTCCGGCACCCTGGGGACCGAACGGGTCGCGGCCGTGGCGACCCAGGCCGCGGCGGGACTCGCCGCCGCGCACCGCGAGGGGATCGTGCACCGGGACATCAAGCCCGGCAACCTCCTCTCGGACGCCCAGGGCACCGTGAAGATCGGCGACTTCGGCATCGCCCGCTTCGTCGACGACCCGTCGTCGGCCCTCACCACCGCCGGGCAGATCGTCGGCACCAGCCTCTACCTCGCGCCCGAGCGCGCCCTCGGCCGCCCGGCCTCGGCCGCCTCGGACGTCTACTCGCTGGGCTGCGTGCTCTACCAACTCCTCACCGGACGGCCGCCGTTCCAGGCCGAGTCCGCGACGATCACCCTGCACCAGCACATCGACATGGCTCCGGTGCCGCCGCGCGAGCGGGGCGTGCGGCTGCCGCCCGCCTTCGAGAACTACCTCCTCGGCCTCCTCGCGAAGCAGCCCGAGGACCGGCCCACCGCCCAGGAGGTCGCGGACTGGTTCGGCGCGGGCGCGTGGCGCGGCCACGCCGAGCCGCTCCCCCAGGCGGCGGGTCCGGCACCCCGCAGGGCGGAGCAGCCCTCCGGCTCCCGCCGGGCCCAGCAGCAGTCGTCGTCGGGCTCGCACCGCGCCCAGCCGCAGTCCTCCTCCGGGTCGCACCGGGCCCAGCAGTCGTCGTCGGGCTCGCACCGGGCCCAGCCGCCGCACGCGCCGGGCCAGCAGCGGCCCGGGACGGCCGACAACGGCGGCCCCACGACCTACCGGCTGCCCGCCGCCGCGCCCACCGCCGCCCGCGGCACCCGTGCCGCGCCTTCGCGCCGAGGGCGCTCGGGTGGCGGGGACACGGCAGCCCGGCGCTCGGGGGCGCTCGCGGTGCTCGCGGGCATCGCGCTCTTCGCGCTGGCGGTGTGGGCGGGCATGACGATGTTCTCGCCGGACGACACCGGGCCGGAGAACGGACGGCAGGAGACGCCGTCCAACAGCGCCCCGGCCACCGGAACGCCCGCGCGGGGCTCGGGCGACGGGTCGGGCGAGGCACCCGGCGGCGAGCCGGGCACCGGGACGGTGGCCCGGACCGTCGAGCCCGCCGCGACACCGCCGGCCGACGCCGGTACGGCTCCGCCCGCCGCGCCCGTGGACTCCGGGCAGACCGCCGACACCATCCCCGCCGACGGGGGCGACGAGGTGGGAGAGCCCGGCGGGGACGACCGGGGCGGCCGGGGCGACGAGGGCGAGGGCGACGACGGCGAGGGCGACGAGGGCGAGTGAGTGCGCGGGCGCCGCTGCCTGCCCCGGGGGTCCCCCGGGGGAGTGGGCGGCGCGTGGCTCAGAGGTCCTTGTCGGGCCAGTCCAGCAGCCGGGCCCCGATGACCGCGGTCTGCAGCGTGTACCGGTGCACCGGATCGGCGGGGTTGGACCCGGTCAGCTTGTGGATGCGCTCCAGCCGGTAGGTGAGCGCGCGGACGCTCAGCGACAGCCGCCGCGCGGCCTCCGCGGCGACGCAGCCGGAGTCGAAGTAGGCGACGAGTGTGTCGAGGAGCGGCTCGGGGCCTCCGCGCGCCGAACGCAGCGGTCCCAGCGTGTTGGCGACCAGGTCGGCCATGGCCTGCCGGTCGCGGGTGAGGACGGGGTAGACGAGGAGGTCTGCGGTGTACAGGACGGGCGCGTCGAACCCCAGGCGGTCTGCGAGGCCGAGCGCGTTCAGGGCCTCCTCGTAGGAGTGGACGACACCGCCGGGACCCGGCTGCGAGCGCCCGACGGCGACGCGACCGCCGTCGGTCGCCGCGTGCGCCTGCTTCGCGAAGAACGTGAGCACGTCCTCCTGGTCGCCGGGCGCGATGCACACGAGGCGTCCGTCCTTGGTCGTCACCAGGATGCTGCGGTCGCCGAAGCGGGTGAACAGCGCGCGCTCCACGTCCCGGGGGACCGCGTCCCCCTCGTCGTACCCGGTGGCGCCCTGGGCCACGGCGACGGCGTGCGCGTGCGACAGCCGAAGCCCGAACCGCTCGGCGCGCTCGGCGAGCAGACCGAGGTCGCTGCGGCCGTGCAGGAGGTCGTCGATGAACTCCCGGCGGACGGCCTCCTCCTGGCGCACGGCGAGGAGCTGGGCCCGCTCGTAGCCCTCCGCGAACGCGTCGACGGTCTGCTCCACGGCGGCGAGCGTGCTGTCTCCCGCGCCGGCCGGCCAGTGCGCGCGCGCCGCCGCGAGATGGGCGCCGACCAGCGCGCGGAGTCCGAATCCGGCCTCGGCGGCCCGTTCGCCCAGCGCCCGCCGGGAGTCGAGTTCGTCGCGGGTGAGCCGGCGGCCGGTGGCGGTGGTCTCCGCGAGGATGTCCGCGTACCCGGTCAGGTACTCCTCGGGTATGTCCCGCCCCGTCATCCGCGCCCCCCGTGCCGTGTCGAGCCGTCGGGGTCTTTCTAGCGCATACGGGCGCGGCAGGGGCCGGCGAGGGCGGAACTCGCTGCCGGGGTACGGCAGATCCATCTGGGGTCGTCCGATCCCCTCGGCGCGGAGGAAGTCCGAGGAGGGGCGTGCGGGGGAATGAGGATCGACCCCGGTACCGGGCGCCCTGAGGCGGTGCTCCGGTTCCGGGGCCTGTCCGTCCCCCGTGCTCCCCCCGTTTCTGCCCGGCCATCGTGACCCGGCGCCGGGTGCCGGCGCACTGCCGGTTCCCGGCAGTCTTTACGCCTTCTTGATGCCGGTCGCCGCCCGGCGGACCGCTCCGGGCCGTTCCGCCGTGCCACTGCAGCATCAAGAACGCGTAAAGATTGCCGGACCACGGCAATGTGCACAGGCGTACGAAGCTGACACAATGCCCGTCGGCCGAGGTGATCGGCGCGTGAGGGGGAGGTGGACCGGTTGACTCTGTTTCTGGGTCTCGGCATCGCGGGAATCGTCCTGCTGGCCCTGACGCTCGTCTTCGACGGTGTCCTGGAGGGGCTGTTCGGCGGGGCCGGCTTCCTGGACGGCCTCTTCGACGGGCTGCTCTCGCTGCCGGTCATCGCCGGTTTCGTGTCGATGCTCGGCTTCGGCGGGGCCCTGGTGCTCGGCACCACCGGGCTCGGCACCGGACCCGCCACCGCGGCCGGCGTCGTGGCCGGTGTCGCGGCGGCCTGGCTGACCTGGCGGTTCAGCCGCGCCCTGATGCGCGACGAACCCTCGGCCACCCCGCGCGGCACCGACCTCGTGGGCAGCTCCGGCTCCGTCGTCACCCCGATCCCGGTCGGCGGCTACGGCGAAGTGCTCGTGTACCTGGCGGGCCAGCCGGTGAAGCTGGCGGCCAGGAGCCCGGAGCCGGTGGCCCGGGGGGCCGAGGTCTGGGTCGAGGAGTCCCTGTCGCCGACGTCGGTGGCGGTCCGTCCCGTCCGGAGCTGAACACCCGCGCGGGCGGGGCGTCTTCTCGCCGGTCCGCCGTCCGCCCTCGCGGCCGTACGGCACGTGTCCGTACGGCCGGCACAGCCCGAATCCGTTCCAACTGATCTGCCGCCTGGGGGGCGGCAGGGGGGAATCACATCATGAGTCCAGTTCTCGGTGCCGTCGTGGGAGTCGTCGCACTCCTCGTGCTGCTCGCCCTCGTCGTCGTCACCCGCTACAAGGTGGCCGGGCCCAGCCAGGCGTTCATCGTCACCGGCCGGCGCGGCAAGAAGTCCACCGACCCGAACACCGGTCGCGTGTTCACCGACAACAGCGGCCAGAAGGTCGTGGTCGGCGGCGGTGTCTTCGTCGTGCCGTTCGTGCAGCAGAAGTTCACCCTCGACCTGTCGTCCCGGCACATTCCGATCTCGGTGCGGGGCGCGGTCACCCTGCGCGGCGTCAAGGCGAACCTCGAAGGTGTCGCCATCGTCAAGGTCGGCGGCACGGAGGACTCCATCCGCGCCGCGGCCCAGCGGTTCCTGATGCAGCAGGACGGCATCGTCGGCTTCACCCAGGAGGTGCTCTCCGGCGCGCTGCGGTCCATCGTGGGCCGGATGTCGGTGGAGGACATCATCCGGGACCGCGCCGCGTTCGCGGGCCAGGTCGCGGAGGAGGCCGAGGCGAGCCTGTCCGGGCAGGGACTGGTCCTCGACGCCTTCCAGATCCAGGACATCACCACCGAGGGCTCCTACCTGGAGGACCTCGGCAGGCCGGAGGCCGCCCGCGCCAGGCAGGAGGCCGACATCGCCGAGGCGGTGGCCCGGCGGGCCGCGGAGCAGGCCCGGCTGAAGGCCGAGGAGGAGATCGCGATCGCCCAGCGGACCTTCGCCCTCAAGACGGCGGAGATCAAGGCCGAGACCGACGAGGCGGCGGCGCGTGCCGACGCCGCCGGTCCGCTGGCCGAGGCCGCGCGGCGCCAGGAGGTCCTGGCCGAGCAGGAGAAGGTCGCCCAGCGGCAGGCCGCGCTGACCGACCGCGAGCTGGACACCAAGGTCCGCAAGCCCGCCGACGCCGCCCGCTACCAGGCGGAGCAGGAGGCCGAGGCCCGTCGCGTCGCCCTGGTCAAGCAGGCCGAGGCGGACGCCCAGCGGTCGCGGCTCACCGGTGAGGGCGAGAAGGCGCACCGCGCCGCGCTCGCCGACGCCGTCCGCATCGAGGGTGAGGCCGAGGCCGCCGCGATCGGCGCGAAGGGCGCCGCCGAGGCCGAGGCGATGCGCAAGAAGGCCGACGCGTTCGCGCAGTACGGCGACGCGGCCGTGCTCCAGATGCTCGTCGAGGTGCTGCCGCAGGTCGTCGCCAAGGCGTCCGAGCCGCTCAGCGCGATCGACAAGATGACGGTGATCTCGACGGACGGGGCGAGCCAGCTCGCCCGTACGGTCGCGGACAACGTCGCGCAGGGCGTCGAACTGCTCGGCTCCACCACGGGGGTCGACCTTCCGGCGCTGCTCAAGAGCATCACGGCTCCGAAGGCGGGCACCGCCGCGGTCGAGGTCAACGGCAAGGTCGAAGTGACCGACTGACCGGGGGAGGCCGTCCGCGGGCCGTCGAGCCCGCGGACGGCCCGTGCCCGCCACCCGCACAGGCGTCGAACGCCTGAACCATGGCCCCGTCGGTAGGGTGAACGGACATCGAGATCGACATCGGACAGGGGACCAGCCATGGGCACTCCACGCCTCAGCAGTACGCCGTTGCCGGGAATCGGGGTGCGGTACGACCTGACGACCCGCGAGCAGCGCCGTATCTCCGTGGTCGCGCACCGGGACGGCGGCCGGACGCTGAGCGCCTACCGGAAGGACGACCCCGACGCCTGCGCCCTGTCGGTACGGCTCTCCGCGGGCGAGTCGGCGGCGCTGATCGACGCCCTGCTGCCCGACCACCACAGTCCGAGCCTGCTGTCCACGACGGAGCTGGGGCTGGTCGCCGAGCGCATCGAGCTGTCGTCGGTCTCCCACTGGAACGGACGGCTGCTGGGTGACACCCGCATGCGGACCGAGACCGGCGTGTCGATCGTGGCCGTACTGCGCCGGGCCGAGGCCATCCCCTCGCCGACGCCGGACTTCCGGCTGGCCGGCGGGGACACCCTGATCGTGATCGGCACCCGCGAGGGCGTGGAGTCGGCCGCGACCATACTCGGAAGGGAGTGACACCTGTGCACTCATCCGCGGTCTTCCTGATCGAGTTCGGCGCGATCATCCTCGGTCTCGGGCTGCTCGGCCGGTTCGCCGGACGGTTCCAGTTCTCCCCGATCCCCCTCTACCTGCTCGCCGGACTCGCGTTCGGCGAGGGCGGGCTGCTGCCGCTGGGCACCAGCGAGGAGTTCGTGGCGATCGGCGCCGAGATCGGCGTGATCCTGCTGCTGCTCATGCTCGGCCTGGAGTACACGGCGTCGGACCTGGTCTCCAACCTCAAGACGCAGTACCCGGCGGGCCTGGTGGACGCGGCCCTGAACGCGGTGCCCGGTGCGCTGATGGCGCTGCTGCTGGGCTGGGGCCCGGTCGCCGCCGTCGTGCTGGCCGGAGTCACCTGGATCTCCTCCTCCGGGGTCATCGCCAAGGTCCTCGGCGACCTGGGACGGCTCGGCAACCGCGAGACCCCGGTGATCCTCAGCATCCTGGTCCTGGAAGACCTCTCCATGGCGGTCTACCTGCCGATCATCACGGCCCTGCTGGCCGGGGCCGGCATCGCCGCCGGCAGCCTGACCCTGGCCATCGCGCTCGGTGTCGCCGGGCTCGTCCTCGTCGTCGCCGTCCGCTTCGGCCGCCACATCTCCCGCTTCGTCTCCAGCGACGACCCGGAGAAGCTGCTCCTGGTCGTGCTGGGGCTGACCCTGCTGGTCGCCGGAGTCGCGCAGCAGCTCCAGGTGTCCGCGGCGGTCGGCGCGTTCCTGGTGGGCATCGCGCTGTCGGGCGAGGTCGCCGAGGGCGCGCACGGTCTGCTCTCCCCGCTGCGCGACCTGTTCGCGGCCGTGTTCTTCGTCTTCTTCGGCCTGCACACGGATCCGGCGAGCATCCCGCCCGTGCTGCTGCCCGCCCTCGCGCTGGCGGTCGTCACCGCGGGCACGAAGATCGCCACCGGCTACTGGGCGGCGAAACGCGCCGGGATCTCCGCCAAGGGCCGCTGGCGCGCGGGGGGCACGCTGGTGGCGCGGGGCGAGTTCTCCATCGTCATCGCCGGACTCGCGGTCACCTCGGGCATCGAGCCCGCGCTCGGTCCGCTGGCCACGGCGTACGTGCTGATCCTGGTCATCCTCGGTCCGCTGACCGCCCGGTACACCGAACCGCTGGCCACGCTCCTGACGGGCCGCCGGAACCGCGGGCCCGCCCCGGAGCCGTCCGCGGCGGCCGGGGAGCCCGTACGGGAGTCCGTGTCCGAGACCCCGCACGAGGTCGCCTGACCCACCGGCGTCCACCCGGTCCCGGTCGGCCCGGCGGAGGCTCTCCGGGCTTCGGTACGCAGGGTGTTCGGGGCGCGTGCGCCGACGTGAGCCGTGCCGTTTCCGCCCGGGCGCCCGGAGTTGGCGCGGACCCCGCCCGGTGTTCCGGCGCGGCGGGGGCCGTGGCCCGCTTCCAGGGGGGCGACCGGTGCCTCGGTGAGCCCGGGCCCCGGTCCGGTCACGGGTCGGACGGGCCGGGGCGTAGGTGCTCGTCCCCCGGGCCCCAGCGGTGCGCCTGACGGCGCGGGTCGGCGCGGGTCGGTCGCAGACGAGGGCGGCGGCTCTCCCGCCGGGCGCGCCCGGCGGTGCCGTCCCGGTCGCGCGGGGCGTGGGGCCGGCCACTCGGCCCGGCCCCGGTCCGCCCGCCGTGCGCGCCCGGCGCCCGGCCGGGGGTCCGTCCGGGCCGTCCGCCCGCGCGGGACCACGGCTCGCGGGCGGCAGGCACTCACGGGGCGCCGCCCGGGCCACCGCGGCCGTCCGCCCCGGTCCGGCGGAGGAACGGCCGGACGGGGCCGCCTACCGGCGGGGGACGGGTGCCCCGGAGGTCACCCGTCCTTCGCCTCGTCCCGCACGGGACGGGCCGCCGCTTCGCCGGCCGGCGGGAGTGTCTCGCCCGTGACGACGCGCGGGCCCGGGACCGGCTCGGGCGCGGTGCCCTGTCCGGCCTCCTTCGCCGCCCTTGCCTCGGCCTTGAGGATGCGGGCCGACTTGCCGGCGGAGCGGGCCAGGTCCGGGCCCTTCCTGATGGCCAGGACGACGATGACGACGACGAGCACGACGGCGAGTTCACTCAGCCCGAACATGCGGTTCCTGTCTTCTCGGCGGAGCCGGACGCGGTCAGACGCTGACGCCGAAGTCGGCGGCGATGCCCGCCAGTCCGGACGCGTAGCCCTGGCCCACCGCGCGGAACTTCCACTCGGCACCGTTGCGGTACAGCTCGCCGAAGATCATGGCGGTCTCGGTGGCGGCGTCCTCGGACAGGTCGTAGCGGGCGAGTTCGGCGCCGCCGGCCTGGTTCACGACCCGGATGAACGCGTTGCGGACCTGGCCGAAGCTCTGGCCGCGGTTCTGGGCGTCGTGGATGGACACGGGGAAGACGATCTTCGCGACCTCGGCGGGCACGGCCGCCAGGTTCACCTTGACGGACTCGTCGTCGCCCTCGCCCTCACCGGTGAGGTTGTCACCGGTGTGCTCCACCGAACCGTCGGGGCTCTTCAGGTTGTTGTAGAAGATGAAGTGCTGGTCGGAGAGGACCTTGCCCGCCGCGTCGACGAGCAGCGCCGAGGCGTCGAGGTCGTAGTCGGTGCCCGTCGTGGTGCGCACGTCCCAGCCGAGACCCACCAGCACGGCGGTCAGTCCGGGCGCCTCCTTGCTGAGCGAGACATTGCCGCCTTTGGACAGGGAAACTCCCACGCTGATCTCCTTGTTCGGTGCGTACGGTCGGGGCCCGCGGTGCGGGACCACGGGCCCGGGACTGAAAAACTACAGCACTGTAGAAAATGTGGAAGGGGGTCAGGTCGTACGGACGGCCCGGGGCACCGCGGCTTCTACGATGGGGCGCTCGGCCACGGACTCGGTGACGGACTCGGCCACGCAAGGGAGACAGGACGTGACGGACCGGCGGCGTTCCCGGCGGCGGGGGCAGGGGGAGCTGGAGGCGCAGGTCCTGTCGGCCCTGCGCGAGGCCGACCGGTCCGCGACGGCGGGCTGGGTGCAGGAGCGGCTCGGCGGCGACCTCGCCTACACGACCGTGATCACGATCCTCACCCGGCTGCTGGACAAGGGCGCGGTGACCCGCCAACGGGAGGGCCGCTCCTTCGCCTGGACCCCCGCCTCCGACGAGGCGGGCCTCGCCGCGCGCAGGAT
This sequence comes from Streptomyces fructofermentans, assembly GCF_014651055.1. Classification (GTDB taxonomy): domain Bacteria; phylum Actinomycetota; class Actinomycetes; order Streptomycetales; family Streptomycetaceae; genus Streptomyces; species Streptomyces fructofermentans. The sequence continues at coordinate 32,775 of NZ_BMWD01000020.1, read as the reverse complement.
GCGCAAGGTGCTGGACGGCGAACCCGACCGGGAGGCCGTGCTCGCCAGCTTCGTGACGTCCCTGGAGCCGGACGACGAGCAACTGCTGCGCGAGCTGCTCGGCCGGTCGGCGGAACGGGAAGTCTGAGCGCGCCTGGGGGTGTTCGACCTCCGGCCGCTGCCGCTGGTGCTGCCGCTCGCGGCCTGGCCGGTCGCGGGGCCGGCCGAGATCCGGCTGCGTCCGCGGACCGCCACCCGGCTGCCGACCGGCGTGGCCGTGGTCGGGGCGTGTGCGGCACCGTGAGTCCGGGGCTGCCGGTGGTCGTCGGCAGCGCGCAGCCGCCGGGCAGTCCGCTCCCGACGGCCGGCCGGACCCGCAGGTGCGGCGGGCCTGCCCGGCACGCAGGTGGCGGTGCTGCCGGACGACGGGCCGTACGCGTACGCGCTCCCCGGCGTCGCGCGCCGCGACCGGCGCCGGACTGTCGTGGGCCGGCACCCGCGGGAGCCCGGCGGGGGGACGGGGACGGACGGCCGTGCGCGGGCACGGACTCGCGGGCACGCGCGGCCGGGTCGTGGTCTCCACGGGCATGCTCTCCCGGCTTGAGCCGGTCGAGTGCCGGTGCGCTGTTCGCCCCTGAGCGGCCGCATCTGGCGGCCGGGCGCCACCGGTACCTGCTCGCGGTGCGCCTGGCGGCGCACGCCGGCCCGCTTCTGCGGCCGCTGCGCACCGCGGTCGGCCGCACGGCCACGACGGTCCTGATACGGCGCGCCGCGACGCCCTGGTGAGCCCGCGGGCCGAGGCGGGGCGGCCGCCCCGCGGGCTACCCCTCGGCTCCCCCGAGGCCCGGACCGCTCTCGAAGAAGTCGCCCGCCTCGTCGAGGAGCACGGCCGCCGAGAGGCCGCCGGCCGGACCCGCCGCGAGTGCCGGGGCGGAGACTCCGCGGCCTCCGGCCCCGGCGTGCTGCCGCGGGCCGTCGTGCCCGTACGCGGCGTCGGGGACGTACGCCTCCCGGTGCTCGACGAGCTGCCGTATCCATCCGTCGACCAGGGTGCTCCAGTCCTGCCGGCCGACCCCCTCGTGGGGGACGGTGAACCGGGCCAGCGCGTCGTCGGCGGAGGAGAGGGGGCCGCCGCGCTTGTCCGCCTCCAGGACCACCTCCGTGCCGGCGGGGCCGGCGAGGAAGGTCAGCTCGATCTCGTTGACCGCGTGCGCGTACGCGGCGGACGGCGTCAGCTCCAGCTCCTGCCGGAAGGGCAGTTGCTGGCCCGTGCCGCCGACGCGGCCGGGTTCCAGGTGCGCGGAGCGGAAGCCGAAGCCGAGCCGTCCGAGTGCCTCCGTGACCGCCTCCTGGACGGGCAGCGGCCCGACGTCCAGCCGGGCGGGGCCGCCACGGTCACGCTCCCCGCCGGCCGACACCTCCGTGCGTACCCCGAGGGCGATGCCCAGGTCCCGTCCGTACAGCTCGGTGACCGGGGTCTCCCACGGCAGCGCGACCCGGAACGGGATCGCGTGCTCCGCGCCCGCCGCGAGGCGGAGGCCGCCACCGACCGCGATCCGGCCGAAGACGACCGCGCGGGCGCCCCGCTCCCTCGCGTGCTCCCCGCCGCCCCGGCGCCCCGGTGCTTCCCCGGCCTCTCCCGACTCCCGGGAGCCCCCGGCCTCTCCGGCTTCCCGGGAGTCCCCGGAGCCCTCGGAGCCCTCGTGCTCGTCCCCGGCGCCCGCCACCAGTTCCAGCGTGAGGTGCTCGATGTCGAGGTCCGCCCCGCCGCCCCGGAGCCGGACCCGGCCCGACAGGGTGCCGCCGGGCCGGGCCGCACCCGCGTCGAGGAGCGTGTCCACCGTGGGTCCGCCCACGCCGAGCGGTGCGAGCAGCCTTTTGAACGCCATCGAGGGGTCCACTCCTTCGTGTGCGGGTACTTCAAGTTCTACGTATGTGTAGAAGGTTAGGCTGCGTGATCATGACCGGCCCCCGCGGTCCCGTCGTCCCGGGGCCGCGCGGTCCCGCCCTCGTGCGCCCGGCCCGCTGAACGCGGCCCCGCGGGAAGCGCGGGCGGACCGGGCCGCCGATTCCCACCGCGCCCCTGTCCCCACTTTGCGATTCCTTTACACTGGACGGGACGTATCGGAACGATCTTCGAAGACGAGTGAGGAGCGACGGTTCCGCGATGGGTGAACCTCCCAGTACCAGCCGTGCCATTCCCTGCCCGAGAGCGCTGACCGGGGAGACGGGGGTGGCACGGTGACCGAGGTCCTGCTGCTCCTGCTGGCCCTCCTGCTCACCCTCGCCTGCGCGCTGTTCGTCGCGGCGGAGTTCTCACTGACCACCGTCGAGCGCGGTGATCTGGAGCGGGCCGTCGAGGCGGGCGAGCGGGGCGCCGACGGAGCGCTGAGGGCCGTGCGGCGGCTGACGTTCCAGTTGTCCGGGGCGCAGCTCGGCATCACGGTCACCTCGCTGGTGATCGGCATGCTCGCCGAGCCGTCCCTCGCCACGCTCCTGGAGGGCCCGCTGACGGCGGCCGGCCTGGGTGCCACCGCGTCGGTCGCGGCGACCGTGCTGGGCGTGGTCGTCTCCACCGTCGTCCTGATGGTCGTCGGCGAGCTGGTCCCCAAGAACTGGGCGATCTCGCGCCCGCTGGCCGTGGCCAAGGTGGTCGCGGGTCCGCAGCGCGGCTTCACCGCCGCGTTCGGGCCGTTCATCCGGCACCTCAACAACACGGCGAACCGCTTCGTGCGCCGCTTCGGCCTGGAGCCCGCCGAGGAACTGGCCAGCGCCCGCGGCCCCGAGGAACTGGTCGCGCTGGCACAGCACTCGGCCGCGCAGGGCTCGCTGGAGCCGGACTCCGCCGAGCTGTTCGTCCGTACGCTGCACCTGGGCGAGCTGACCGCGCAGAACGTGATGACGCCCCGCGTGGACGTAAGGGCGCTGGAGGCGCGGGCCACGGCCGCCGACGCCGCCAACCTCACTCACGCCACCGGCCTGTCCCGCTTCCCGGTCTACCGCGACAGCCTGGACGAGGTCATCGGCACGGTCCACATCAGGGACGTCCTCGCCCTGGAGCCCGCCCGGCGCGCCGTCACCCCCGTCACCGCGCTGGCCACCGGCCCGCTGCTGGTGCCCGACAGCCTGCCCGCCGACCGGCTCCTGGAGCGGATGCGCACCGCCCGCACCATGGCCGTCGTCATCGACGAGTACGGCGGCACGGCGGGTGTGGTCACGGTGGAGGACATCGTCGAGGAGGTCGTGGGCGAGGTCCGCGACGAGCACGACCCCGTCGAGGCCCCCCACCTGCTGCCCGCTCCCAGCGGGCCGGACGGCCGCGCGGCCTGGGAGGCCGACGGCGCCGTACGGCTCGACGAGCTGGCCGGCACGGGCCTGCGCGCGCCGGAGGGCCCGTACGAGACCGTCGCGGGACTGGTCGCCACCCGGCTCGCGCGCATCCCGGCCGAGGGCGACGTCCTCGACGTCGACGGCTGGAGCCTCGCCGTCCTCGGGGTGGAGCACCACCGCGCCGACCGGGTCCGCATCACCGCCCCGCCCCGCCCGATCACGGAGGAGGCCCGATGACCACGCTGCACCTGGCCATCGGCGCCCTGACCCTGCTCACCAACGCGTTCTTCGTCGGCGCGGAGTTCGCCCTGATCTCCGTCCGCCGCAGCCAGATCGAACCGCGCGCGCAGGACGGCAACAAGCGCGCCCGCATGACCCTGTGGGGCCTGCGGCACATCTCCGCGATGATGGCGACGGCCCAGCTCGGCATCACGGTCTCGTCGCTGGTGCTCGGCGCGGTCGCCGAGCCGGCCATCGCGCATCTGCTGGAGCCCGTCTTCGAGGCCGCGAGCGTCCCCGACGCGCTGGTCCATCCGATCGCCTTCGTGATCGCGCTGACCGTCGCGACGTACCTGCACATGCTGATCGGCGAGATGGTCCCGAAGAACCTCGCGCTCGCCGCGCCCGTGCCGGCCGCGCTGCTGCTCGGCCCGCCCCTGGTGGCCCTCACCCGGGCGCTCAAGCCGTTCGTCTTCGGCATCAACGCCTTCGCCAACGTCCTGCTCAGGCTGCTGCGGGTCGAGGCCAGGGACGAGGTGGAGTCGGCGTTCACCGACGACCAGCTCGCCCGCATGGTCGTCGACTCCAGCGAGGCGGGACTGCTGACCGCGGCCGACGGCGAACGGCTGCGCGACGCCCTGGAGCTGGGCACCCGCCCGGTCGGCGAGATCCTCGTGCCGGCCCAGCGGATGCGCACCGTCGGCCACGACGTCACCCCGGCGCGGCTGGAGCGCGCGGCGGCCGAGGCGGGCTTCTCCCGCTTCCCCGTGACCGGCGAGGACGGCACGCTGCTCGGCTACCTGCACATCAAGGACACCCTCGGCGTCACCGACCGGGACCGCCCGTTCCCGCGCGGCGCCCTGCACCCCGTCACCCGCGTCCGCATCGACACGCCTCTCGACGACACCCTCACCGCGCTGCGGGCCACGGGCAGTCACCTCGCGGCGGTCACCGGCGAGGCGGGCAAGGTGCTCGGCTTCGTCACGATGGAGGACGTCCTGTCCGAACTGGTCGGACCGGCGCCGGCGATGGCCTCGGGCTCCGGGGCCGTGTGAGGCCCCGGGACTCCGCGCGCCTCCCCGCGGGCCGGACGGCCGCACGCGTCCGGCGGCCGTTCCCGCCGGGAGGCCGGGGCCGCACGCGTCCGGCGGCCGTTCACAGCCGGATGACCACGAGCGCCGTGTCGTCGTCCGGTCCGTCGAGCCCGTCGAGCCCGTCGAGCCCGCCGAGTCCGCCGGGCCCGTCCGGGGAGTCGGGGAGCAGGTCGGCGAGCACGGCGTCGGCGAGCTGCTCCGGCCCCAGCGCGTGGTGCCGCCCGACGCTGTCGCAGAGGCGGCGCAGGCCGAGGTCGATGTCCTCGTCACGGCGCTCGATCAGTCCGTCGCTGTAGAGCACGAGGGTCGACCCGGCGGGGTAGGGCACGGTCGCCTGCGTCCTCGGCAGTGTGTCGTCGCCCGCCCCGAGGGGCGGATCGACCACCGCGTCGAGCACGTCGACCCCTCCGTCGGGACGGGCCAGCAGCGGCGGTGGATGGCCGGCGCGGCTGTACGTGATCGTGCGCCCGGCACGGTCGATGACGGCCTGCACGACGGTCGTGGCGAGTGCCCCTTCGACGGTGTGCGCGTGCTGAGCCAGCGTGGTGAGCGCGGCGGCCGGCCGGCCGGTGGCGCGGACCGCGGCGCACAGCGCGCTGCGCAGCTGGCCCATGACCCCGGCGGCCTCCAGCCCGTGCCCCACGACGTCGCCCACCGCCGCGGCCAGCCGGTCCGTGCCCAGGTCGAAGAGGTCGTACCAGTCGCCGCAGACGTTGAGGAAGCCGGCCGCCGGCCGGTACCGCACGGCGGCGAAGGGGTGCGGGAGCGCGGTGCCGGGCAGCATGGCGCGCTGGAGGATGACGGCGACCTGGTGCGTACGGGCGTGGGCCGTGCGCAACTCCTCGTTGATCTCCTGGAGTTCCAGCGACCGGGTGAGCAGGTCGGCGGCCATGGCGTCCTTGCGGCTGAGGACGCCTCCGGGTCCCGCCGCGGCGGCCGCCTGAGCGTTGACCAGGGCGGTGACCTCCTCGACCCGGTGGACGACGAGGACCACCCGGCCCTCGTCGTCGAGGACCGGGATGTTGACCGGGCTCCAGTAGCGCTCCGCGAACACCCCGGGCCGGCCGGGCACCTCCACGTCGTACTTCTGGAGGGCCATGCTGTCCCGCTCCCCGGTGGCCAGCACCCGTTCCAGGGACGCGCGCAGGCTCCGGGCGCCCTTGGTCCGGCCGTCGGGGTTGTCGGGGAACACATCGAAGATCATCCGTCCGCGCAGCTCGTCGACGCCGCGGCCGCTGACCGCCACGTACGCCCGGTTGGCGTCGATCATCACGAGGTCGGGGCCGAGCAGCAGCACGGGACTGGGCAGGGCCTGGAAGACCTGACGGAAGTCGATCTCGATGCCGCCGGGCCTGCCACCAGGCGCATCACGGTCGTTCATGTCCTTATGTCTACTCCGGTGGCCGGTCCCGTGCGACCCGGTTCGGGACGCGGCACTCCGGGGTCGCGAAGGAAACCGGGCGGTTTGTGCCGCCTGTGCGAGACGGCGTACGCGCGTACGGGTCCGGTGCCCGGGCGGGGCCTGCCACCGGCCGGAGGGCAGGAGGGTTCGTTCCGTGGGGTGAGAGGCCAATCCGGGAGGCGTCCGGACTCGGATTCCCGGTGTGACGGACGTACCGAACGATCCTCGAAGGCACCACGACCCGATGCGCCCCGTGCGGGCCGCGCTGAGCGGAGTCCTGGCGGGCTGCGCGTCGCTCGCCGTCGCCGAGCTGGTGTCGGCGGCGGTGCGGCCCGAGGCCGGGCCCCTCGTCGCCGTGGGCGGCGCGGCGATCGACCGCACGCCCGCCGCCGTGAAGGACTGGGCGATCCGCACGTTCGGCGCCGACGACAAGCTCGTCCTGCGGCTCGGCATCCTCGCCGTGCTGGGCCTGCTCGCCGTCGTGCTCGGGCTGGTCGCCCTGAGGCACCGGCGCGCCGGCTCCTGCGGTGTCCTGCTCCTCGGGCTGGTCGGCGCCGCCGCGGCCACGAACCGGCCGGACTCGACGGGCCCGGGCGACGCCGTGCCCTCGGTCGCGGGCGCGCTCGCCGGCGCGCTGGTCCTCCATGTACTCGTGGGCCGCGCCGGCGTCCCGTCCCCCGGCCACGACCCGGCCCCGTCGGTGGACGGGCCGCAGGCGCCGGAGGACCCCGGACCGTCCGCGGGGCGCGGGGGCTGGGACCGCCGGGGGTTCGTCGCCGCGGCCGGCGCCGTCGCGGCGGCCTCCGCCGGCGCCGGGGCGCTGGGACGGGCCCTGAACGGCACCCGGGCCCGGGACGCCGTCGCGTCCCGCGGCAGGGTGCTGCTGCCGGCCCCGGACTCCCCGGCGCCGGCGGTGCCCCGGGGCGCGCGGCTCCGGGTCCCGGGGATCAGCCCCTTCGTGACGGCGAACAAGGACTTCTACCGGGTGGACACCGCCCTGGTGGTGCCCCGGGTGGACGCCGCGGCGTGGCGGCTGCGCGTCCACGGCAGGGGAGTGGCCCGGCCGGTGACCCTCTCCTTCGACGACCTGCTGCGCCGCGGACTGATCGAGCGCGACATCACCCTGACCTGCGTGTCCAACGAGGTCGGCGGCCCGTACGTGGGAAACGCCCGCTGGATCGGCGTGCCGCTGGCCGACCTGCTGGCCGAGGCCGGGGTCCGGCCGCCCTCCGCGGGTGGCCGTGCGGACCAGCTCGTCGCCCGTTCCGTGGACGGCATGACGATCGGCAGCCCCGTGGAGGAGCTCATGGACGGCCGGGACGCCCTGCTCGCCGTCGGCATGAACGGCGAGCCGCTGCCCTTCGAACACGGCTTCCCCGTACGGATGGTGGTGCCCGGCCTGTACGGCTACGTCTCCGCCTGCAAGTGGATCGAGGACATCGAGCTGACCTCGTTCGACGCCTACGACGCGTACTGGGTGAGGCGGAAGTGGGCGCGCAGGGCCCCGGTCAGGACGCAGTCCCGGATCGACACGCCCAGGCCCTTCGCCCGTCCCGAGGCCGGCACGGTGATGGTCGCCGGGGTCGCCTGGGCCCAGCACCGGGGCGTCTCGAAGGTCGAGGTCCGCGTCGACGACGGCCCCTGGCAGCGGGCCGGGCTCGCCGCCGAGGACACCCGTGACACCTGGCGGCAGTGGTCCTTCCCCTGGCGGGCGACCAGGGGCGGCCACACCCTCACGGTCCGCGCCACCGACGGCACCGGCGAGGTGCAGACCGCCCGGCGCACCCGGACCGTCCCGGACGGCGCGAGCGGCCGGCACTCGGTGGTGGTCACGGTGGAGTGACCGCCGTACGCCGCGGCTGCCGGGCCCGGTCCGCACCGCGCCCGGAGCCTCCCGGGCCGTCCCGGACGGGCCGGCCCGGGAGCGGGCGTCCGCGGCCCGGGACGGCCGGCGTGGCCACCGTCCGCCCCGGGCCGCGGCGGTCAGGGCTGGAGGGGCATGCTCCAGCAGTTGGACGAGGCCCGCTTGCCGGACAGCCGGTCGGTGAGCCAGGAGACGGCTTCGCCCTGGTCGGTGAGGAGCGGCGCGAAGTGGTTGAGCAGGGCGCTGCCGACACCGGGCAGCACGACGGCCTCGTACGTCACGTCGGCGCCCTGGCGGCACCAGTCGACCGCGAGGCGACGGGCCTGGCCGTGCGGGACGAGGTCGTCGGCCGTCCCCGTGGCCACGCGGACCGGTCCGGACGGCCTCATGGTGCCGATGCGCTGGCTGTCCAGGAACGCCCGGAACCGCGGGGTGGCGGCGATGATGTCGCTGACGGACCGTCCGTCGGCCGTCCACGCGGTGCTCCTCGCGTACCCGTGGGCGAGGAGGGCGTCCCCGACGCACATGGTGGACAGATCGGCCAGGGCCGCCCTGCCCCTGGCGTTGAGACTCGCCTCCGCGAGGGGCCGCAGGGACGGGTCGGACTGGAGGAAGCCGGTGAGCGACCAGCCCAGCGCACCGGCCAGTTCACTGCCGTCGATGGCCTTGGTGACCGGGGTCAGGTCGGCGGGCGGTGCGCCCGCGTAGGTGCCGGCGAGCGTCACGTCGGGGGCGTAGGACGGCTGGAGTTCGGCGGCGGCGGCGGTCGCCCCGCCGCCCTGGCTGTACCCGAACAGACCCACCCGGGACGCGGAGGTCACGGACGCGCCGTCGAGCGAACGGGCCGCGCGTACGGCGTCCAGCACGGCGTGGGCCTCGTCGACCCGGTTGACGTACGTGTGCACCCGGTCGGTCGTGCCGAGTCCCGCGTAGTCCGTGACGACCACGGCGGCGCCGGTCGCCAGCAGCCGGTGGATCGCCACGTCCTCGTAACCGACCGACACCGTCGTGCCGTTGAGGGTCAGCGGGTGCTCCAGCCCGAGGGACGCTGCGCACTGGTCGCCCTGGCCCATGGTGCCGGGTGCCACCACGACGAGGGGCCGGGAGCCGCCGCCCCGCCAGGCGGCGCTCGGCTCGATGTAGGCGCCGGTGACGGCCATGGGCCCGCCGGCCGAGTCGGTGGACTTGTACATCAGCCGGGTGGCCCTGCCGGGCAGCCCGGCGGCCTGCTTGAGCGGTTCGGTGCGGACGAGGGCCCCGTCGGCGGCGGGCAGCTCCGCCGGCGGGTCGTAGAAGGCGGGGACGGTGACGCCCCGGGACACCACCTCGTCCGCAGCGAGTGCGGTGGTGGCCGGGAGGGCCTGGGCGCCGAGGCAGGCGGCGGCGGTGACCGCCGCCGCCAGCAGTCGTCTGCGTACGGGCATGGCGAACCTCCTGTGGAGCGGCTGGCAGGAAGGGGCCTCCCCGTGCCGCCCCCGGGCTGTCCCGGCCCGGGGGTACGCGGAGGTGAAGGAGTGCGACGGCGTGCTGCCGCTCCCGCGTCCCACGGGTCGGCCTAGCCGCTTGAAAGTAGTCCGGACCGTACCTACTGGTGAGTTACCTCGGGTAGCGGCCAGTAGGTTACGGTTCAGTAATTTAACTGCGTGTCAAATCTCGGCCCCGGACGGTCACGCCCCGAACGCCCCGTGCCGCCCCCTCTCCTCCCGAACGGGGTCACGCCCGGGCCCGCCCCGTGGAACCCCCCGTCCGCCGGTGCGTCGCGCCGCCCCGCGCGCGCGGCCGCGCGGGACGCTGCCCGGGAGCCCGTGCCGTGTGCCGGCAGGGCCCGCCCGCCGATCTGTGAAGGAGTTCCCATGCCCGCCGAATCCGGCCCCGCCGACGACCCGTTCCGGTTCGACGACCTGCGCGCCCTCTTCGTCAACTGCACGCTCAAGAGGTCGCCGGAGCGCAGCCACACCGAGGGCCTGATCGCCAGGAGCAGGGGGATCATGGAGGCGCGGGGGGTCGCCACGGACCTCGTGCGGGCCGTCGACCACGACCTCGCCCCCGGCGTCCAACCGGACATGACCGAGCACGGCGCACCCTCCGACGACTGGCCGGAACTGTACGAGCGGGTGATGGCCGCCGACGTCCTCGTGCTCGCCGGACCGATCTGGCTCGGCGACAACAGCTCGGTCACCAAGCGGGTGATCGAGCGCCTCTACAGCTGTTCCGGGCTGCTCAACACCCAAGGCCAGTACGCCTATTACGGCCGTGTCGGAGGCTGCCTCATCACGGGCAACGAGGACGGGGTGAAGCACTGCGCGATGAACGTGCTCTACAGCCTCCAGCACCTGGGCTACACGATCCCTCCGCAGGCCGACGCGGGCTGGATCGGTCCGGCGGGCCCGGGGCCCTCCTACCTGGACCCCGGTTCGGGCGGACCGGAGAACGACTTCACCAACCGCAACACCGCCTTCATGACCTGGAACCTGATGCACCTCGCCGCCCTGCTCAAGCGTGCCGGGGGCGTGCCCGCGTACGGCAACCAGCGCTCGCAGTGGGACGCGGGCTGCGACCCCGACGACCCCAATCCCGACTACCGCTGACACCGTCCGGCCGCCTGCTCCGGGCCGGCGGTCGGCCGACGGCCGGCGGGCGGCGGTCCCGTGGCCGCCGCTCGCCGCTGCCGCCCGCCGGTCACGGTTCGCCCGCTGTTCGCCCGCCCGTCCGACCCGTGCCCGCTCCCGTACAACCCTTCGTCCGCCCTCGGGGTCGTACGTCACCGAAGCCTTCGACCGGCGCCGGTTCCTCAGACAGGGAGCATCACCTTGCGCATACGTACTCTGGCCGTCGCCGCGGCCGCCGGCCTCGCCGTCACAGGGCTCGGCGCCCCGACGGCGGGCGCGGCACCGGCGGTGCTGTCCTACGACTTCAACGGGGACGGCTACCGGGACCTCGCCATCGGCACCCCCAAGGCGGACGGGGGCACGGTCACCGTCGTCTTCGGCTCGGCCTCGGGTGTCGGCCCCGCGCGTTCGGTGAACGTCACGCAGAACACGGCGGGCGTGCCCGGAGTCTCGGAGTCCGTGGACCGGTTCGGCGAGAACGTCACCAGCGGCGACGTCAACGGCGACGGCTACGCCGACCTGATCGTCGGCGCGCCCGGCGAGGAGGTCGCGGGCAAGCCCCGGGGCTCGGTAACCGTCGTGTGGGGAGGGGCGCGCCCGTTCACGTCGGGCGGTACGGCGCTCACCGCCCCGTCCGAGGAGGCCGTCGGTTTCGGTGAGGGCACGGCCTTCGCCGACCTCGACGGCGACGGTGCGGAGAACCTGGTCGTCGTCGGGCAGGACACCTTCTGGTACTACGGCGAGGGCCCCCTGTCCCAGGACGGCGCCATCGCGCCGGAGGTCGACTTCCTGCCCGACGGCGTGGAGCTCGACGGTGTCGTCGCCGGCCACTTCTCCGGGAGCGCGGGCGCGTCGTTCGTGGTGCACGGCCGGGCCTCGGTCGGCGGCGGCAGCCACCTGGGCCTGCTCCGGGGCGGCCCGGGCGACCTCGGCCACCACTACACCGTGCTGGCCGAGGGCGCGGCCGTCGGCGGAGCCACCTTCTCGTCCGCCGTGGCGGCCGGTGACATCAACGGCGACGGATACGACGACCTGGTCACCGGCAACACGGCGGGGGGCCAGGGCGGTTCGTTCACCGTGCGGTACGGCAGCGGGACCGGGCTGCCCGCCACGGGCAGGACGTACACCCAGGCCAGCGCGGGCGTCCCGGGCACCGACGAGCCGTACGACTCCTTCGGATGGGCCGTCGCGGTGGGCGACGCGACCGGTGACGGACGCGCGGACGTCGCGATCGGCGCGCCGTACGAGACGGTGGGCAGCCACCGCAACGTCGGCAACATCGTCCTCCTGAAGGGCAGCGCGGGCGGCCTGACCACGAGCGGCGCCCAGTCCTTCCACCAGGCCACCGCGGGTGTGCCCGGCGCCGCCGAGGCGGGCGACCACTTCGGCTCCTCGCTGCGGCTGCGCGACATCAACCGCAACGGGCGCGCGGACCTGGCGGTCGGGGCGTTCGGCGAGGACATCGTGCCCGGCGGGTACGACGACGGCGCTGCCTGGGTCCTGCGGGGCACCACGTCGGGCCTGACGAGCGCGTCCTCGACGGCGTTCGACGCGAGGGACTTCGGCTACCCGACCGTCGAGGGGCGCAGGTTCGCGGACACCTTCGGCCGCTGACGCGGACACCCCGGCCCGGGGGCGCGCACTCGCGGTCCGCCCGCGCGGCCGTCCCCTCCGGATGACGAAGGCCCAGGTCAACGACCTGGGCCTTCGTCATGGGCGGGTGCCGGACGAGGGTCCGGCGGGTACGGCGACCGGACCGTGGGGGCGGGTCGTTGTTTGACATCCCCGCATCTCTTCACCATGCTTGTATTAATTCATTAATGGAAGCACGCTGAAACCTGGAAGGTGACGTGGTCGAGTACCGGATCGACCGGAGCAGCGGCGTACCGGCCTACGTGCAGATCGTGGAGCAGACCGAACGGGCGCTCCGGATGGGCACGCTGCGGGTCGGGGACAAGCTGCCGACGGCCCGGGAGGTGGTGGCGGCGACCGCCATCAACCCCAACACCGTGCTGCGGGCCTACCGCGACATGGAGCAGGCGGGTCTGGTCGAACTGCGCCGCGGACTGGGGACCTTCGTGACCCGGTCGCTCGCGCGGCCCGGCGCGGAGGACGACTCCCCCCTGCGCGCGGAACTCGCCGACTGGACGGCGCGCGCACGGGCGGCCGGCCTTGAGAGGGCCGACATCCTCGCCCTGGTCACCGCCGCCCTGGACACCCACGACGACACGAAAGACAGCCGCGCCCCGGGCGACCCGGAGCGGGCGGAGGAGGACGCATGACCGGGCCCGACGCGCCGGCCGCCCTGCGGGCCACAGGACTCGGATTCCGGTACCGGAGACGGGCCGCGTGGCCTCTGCGTGACTGCGGGTTCACCGTTCCCACCGGCCGGGTCGTCGCCCTCGTCGGGCGCAACGGCGCGGGCAAGACGACCCTGCTCCACCTGGCGGGCGGCCTGCTGCGGCCGAGCGCGGGGGAACTCCGTGTGCTGGACGCCGAACCGGGCTCGCCCGAGGCGCGCACCCGGGTCGCCCTGCTCACCCAGGACAAGGCGCTCTACCCCCGGTTCACCGTGGCGGACACGCTGCTGATGGGCGAGAAGCTGAACCCGCGGTGGGACGGGGCGACCGCCGAGCGGACCGTCCGCGAGGGCGGCATCCCGCTGCACGCCCGCGTCGGCGAGCTGTCGCCCGGGCAGCGCACCCGTGTCGCGCTCGCCCTGGCGCTCGGCAAGCGGCCCGAACTGCTGCTGCTCGACGAGCCGATGGCCGACCTCGACCCCGTCGCACGGGGCGGGATCATGGCGGCCCTGATGGCCGACGCGGCCGAGCGCGGCACCACGATCGTGCTGTCCTCGCACGTGCTGCCCGACCTGGAGCAGACCTGCGACTGGGTACTCCTCCTGCGGGACGGGCGCATCGAGCTGAGCGAGGACGTCGACGCGCTGCGGGGGGATCACGTCGTCCTGACGGGCCACGCCGACCGGGCCGACGAGCTCGCGGCACGGCACACCGTCGTCGACCGCAGGGACGGCGGCCGGCAGACGACTGCCCTGGTCAGGCGGCACGGACCGCTGAGCGGTGACTGGCACGTGGAGCGGCCCAGCCTGGAGGACATCCTGGTCGGCCACCTCCGGACCGGGTCCGATCCCGGCGGACGGACGGAGGAGGCGGCGTGAACGGCACCCTCTGGCTCGCGTGGCGGCAGCAGCGCGTACTCGTCGGCGTGGCCTCGGCCGTCCTGGCCGTCGTCGCCGCCCTGGCCGCGTACCACCGCGACGGCATCCTGGCCGACCTGGACAGCGGCCTGTTCGACCACTGCGGCCCCGGCCCGCTCCACTGCACCAGGGACGACATCGGCTCGGTCCTGCTGCTGGACATCGAGCCGCTGCGGTATCTCGGGGCGCTGAACATGGCCCTGCCCCTCCTGATGGGCGTCTTCTGGGGAGCCCCGCTCCTGGGCCGCGACCGCGAACTGGGCACCCACCGCACGGTCCTCACCCAGGGAGTGGGCCGCGGACAGTGGTTCGCGTCCCGGTTCGCCCTGGCCGCGGTGGCCACGACGGCCCTCTCCGGCCTGTTCGCGGGCGTGTTCGCGTGGTGGTGGCAGCCCGCCGCCGACCGGAGCTACGGCCTGTTCTGGTACGAGGCCCCGGCCCTGAGCGGCTCCGGACCGCGGGTCGTCGCGGCCGCCCTGTTCGGCCTGGCGGCCGGCACCCTGCTCGGTCTGCTGGCCCGCCGGGTGCTGGCCGCGATGGGCCTGACCCTGCTGGCGACCGGAGCCGTGACGCTCCTGCTGGAGTGGGCGCACAGGGCGCGCCTGATGGTTCCGCCGCACGTCTACACCAGTCCCGGCAGCGTCCCCAAGCCGCTGATGGGCGACAAGTGGTCGACCGGGAACTACGGCCTGACCACCGCCTCCGGCCGCAAGGACGACGTACTGAACTGCCCCTTCCCGTCGGGCAACCGGCTGGAGGAGTGCATGGCGGACAAGGGCTATGTCGCCCGCTTCTACGAGGCGAACCCGGCGAGCGACTTCTGGGCCTTCCAGTGGACCGACACCGCGGTCCTCGGCGGACTCGCCGTGCTGTGCGTGGCCGCCACTGTGCTCCTGCTGCGCCGCCGCGTCTGACCCGAGGGCGCACCGGAGCCGCGGCGGTCCTCCCGCCGGCTCCGGCGCGCCCCCCGATTCCCCCCGGCCTGCCCCACCACCGGGCCCCATCACCCCGGGCCCCTGAACCCCCGGACCCCACCACCACCGGGCCTTGTGCACCCGGCACCCCTCACACACCTTCACCCCCCTGACCCCCCATCCCCCCTTCACCTCGCTCGCCGAGGACTCCCATCGGTTCCCACCCGGACCCACCGTTCCGGGGCCCTTTCGCACGGAGGTCGCTTCGCCATGCCCGCCGACGCCAAGTCACCGAAGAAGCTCAGCAGCAACCGCGCCGCCCTCACCCACAAGATCGGCTACGCGTTCCGCCATCCCGGCCGCGTCACCCCGTACGTCCGCAGGGCGGGCAGGGACGCCTGGCTGCGGCTGAAGCACCCCGACCACATCGGCTACTACCGGGCCGTGATGGCCTCGGACACCCGCCGCGACCCGGAGGCCGCGGTCGGCAGCCGGAGCCACGACCGCTGGCTGGCGCTCGGCCGGATGCAGTTCGACTACCTCGTCGAGCACGGACTGCGGCCCGAGCACCGCATGCTCGACATCGGCTGCGGCAACCTGCGCGGCGGCTGGCGCTTCATAGGCCACCTCGACGCCGGCAACTACTACGGCATCGACATCTCGCCCGACATCCTGATCGCCGCCAAGGAGACGCTGGCCGAGCGCGGGCTCCAGGACAAGCTGCCCCACCTCACCATCACCGGCGACCTCACGCTGGACTTCCTGCCCGACGACCACTTCGACGTCATCCACGCGCACAGCGTCTTCTCGCACTCGCCGCTCCACGTGATCGACGAGTGCCTGGGGCACGTCGGCCGGGTGCTGGCGCCCACCGGGTTCTTCGACTTCACCTTCGACCGCACGGAGGGCGCCGAACACCAGGTGCTGCGCGAGGACTTCTACTACCGCACCGAGACACTGCTCGCCCTGGCACGGGGGCACGGACTGCACGCGTCCTTCATGGAGGACTGGGAGGAGCGACCGCACGGCCAGTCGAAGATACGGGTGAGCCGCTCGCCGCTGCCCGCCACCGCCTGAGCCGGCACGGGACCACGCATGCCGACCCGCGCGGTGTCCCGGGGCACCCCGCCCCGCCCGCCGGTCACCCCGCCCCGCCCGCGGGCGACCGTGCCCGGGCCGTCCGGGCGACCGGGTGCCGCCCGGCCGGTGCCGGGCCGGGCGCTCACGGCGGCCGTGCCGGCGGGCCTCGCGCTCGCCCTCGGCCTGTGGGGGATCACCCGCCAGGACAGCATGTGGCGCGACGAGGCCGCCACCTGGCAGGTCGCCCACCGCGGCCTGCCCGAGATCTGGCGCCTGCTCGGCCACGCGGACGTCGTCCACGGCCTGTACTACGCCTTCATGCACCTGGTGTTCGAGGTGTTCGGCGACAGCCTCACGGCCCTGCGGATGCCGTCCGTCCTCGCCATGGCCGCGACGGCCGCCCTCACCGCGGATCTGGGCGCCCGGCTCGCGGGCCGGTGGGCCGGACTCGGGGCGGGCCTGGCGCTCGCGCTGCTGCCCGCCCTCCAGACGTACGCCCAGGAGGGCCGCCCGTACGCGATGGTGACCGCCGCCGTCGCGCTGGCCTCCCGGCTGCTGGTGGCCGGGCTGCACCGCCCGCGCCGCCGGACCTGGGGCGCGTACGCCGCCGCCGTCCTGCTCGGCGCGCTGCTCAACTGGTTCTCCCTGCTCGTGCTGCCGGCCCACGCCGTCACGCTCGCCCTCGCCCGGCCCCGCCGCCGGGTCGGGGCGGGCTGGCTCCTCGCGGCCGGCGCGGCCGTCCTCGGAGCCCTGCCCCTCGTCCTGGCCAGCCGGGGCCAGTCCGGGCAGGTCGCCTGGATACGGCCCACCTCCCCCGGCGCGCTGTGGGCCGTCGCCGCCACCGTCCTCGCGGCCGGCGGCTGCGCGCTCCCGCGCCGCGCGCGCGAACCCGCGGGCCCGACCGGGGCCGCGACGCGCGGGCCGAGCCCGGCCTCGGTGGCCGTCCCGCTGTGCGTCGTCCCGCAGGCGGCGCTGCTCCTCGTGTCGCTGACCTGGCAGCCCCTGTACGTCGGCCGCTACGTGCTGTTCGCGTACGTCGGCCTCGCGCTCCTGCTCGGCGCACCGCTGTCCGCGCTCGCCACGCGCCGCGGTGTCCGGCGCCCCGCAGTTGCGCTCGCCGCCGTGACCGCGGTCGCCTTCCTCGCCCTGCTCCCCGTCGAACAGCACGTCCGCGACGCGCGCAGCCGTGTCGACGACGTCCTGGCGGCGGCGGCCGCGGTCGAGGAGGTACGGGGACCGGGCGGCGCGGTCGTCTTCCTGCCGGCGGCCCGGCGCGACACCGCGCTGGTGGCACCGGACGCCTTCCGGGGGCTGCGCGACGTGGCGCTCGCCCGGAGCGCCACCGGGTCCGCGACCCTGCACGGTGTCGAGGCGGACGCGGCCGGCGTCGCCCGCGCGCTGCTGGCGGAGCGGCGTGTCGTCCTGGTCGGCGACGCGGCGGGAGGAGCCGCCCGCAACGCCCGCGACCGCGCCAAACTGCGTGTCCTGCGCGACCACTTCACCGAACGCTCCACCACGGTCCGGCGCGGTCGCAGCGTCACCGTCCTCGAACGCGCCACCACGGTCCGGCGCGGGGCGACCGCCGGGTGCTCCGGCGGCGGGTGCTCAGGCGGCGGGTGCTCAGGCGCTGGTGAGCATGCCCTCGCGCAGCCGGGCGAGCGTCCGGTTGAGCAGACGGGAGACGTGCATCTGGGAGACGCCGAGGCGTTCGCCGATCTGGGCCTGGGTGAGTTCCTCGATGAACCGCATGTGGATGATGCGCCGTTCCCGTTCGTCGAGTCCGGCGATCAGCGGGGCCAGGGCGTTGAAGTCCTCGACCAGTTCGAGGGCCGTGTCGTCGGCGCCGAGGAAGTCGGCCAGCGCGGTCTCGCCGTCGTCACCGGTGCTGATGGCGGCGTCCAGCGAGGACGAGGCGTAGCCGTTGGAGGCCAGCCGGGCCTCGTTGACCTCTTCCTCGGTCAGGCACATCAGCTGGGACAGTTCGGCGACGGTGGGGGTGCGGCCGAGCCGGCTCCGCAGTTCCTCGGTGGCCTTGGCGAGCGCGATCCGGGCCTCCTGGAGGCGCCGGGGGACGTGGACGGCCCAGGACGTGTCGCGGAAGAACCGCTTGATCTCGCCGACTATGTAGGGGATGGCGAAGGAGGTGAACTCGACTTCGCGGGTGAGGTCGAACCGGTCGATGGCCTTGATGAGGCCGATGGTGCCGACCTGGACGACGTCCTCCATCTGACCGGAGTCCCGGTTGCGGAAGCGCGCCGCGGCGAAGCGGACGAGCGAGACGTTCATCTCGACCAGGGTGTTGCGCGCGTACTGGTACTCCGGCGTGCCCTCCTCCAGGACGGCCAGCCGGTCCAGGAACATCCTGGTGAGCTGCCTGGCGTCCTTCGGGGCCACCTGTGACGGATCGGCGATCTCCGGCAGCTCGGCCGCCCGCCCCGGCGCCGCTCCCGTCGCCTCCGCGGCTTCCGCGGCGCGTGCCGCGGCCGTTGTGCCTGTCGTGCCCGTTGTACCTGTCGTCTGGGTCGCCGTCATGGCGGATCCCTCCCCGGTCGTCCGACCTCCGGCCGATGCCGGCTTCTGGAGCCCGACAGGAGGCGCGTACCCCCGCCCGCCGCCCGTACGCGGATATCGGGCGCCCGGTTTTCCGGAGCCGGGCCGAACCGCGGTCCCGGGACCCGGCGAAGTGCTCGCGGGCGGCCCGCAGGGGCCCAACGGCGGTCCGCCGGTGAGCGGTTCCTCGGCGGTGCCGCCGGCGTGGCGGACCGGGGCCGTGCGCGGCCCGCCCGGGGAGGGGAGCCAGGGGCGGGCCGGCGCCGCGTCACGGGCGTGCGGGACGGCGGTCAGCGGCGGCGCAGCATCATGACGACGGCGACGACGACGATGATCAGGACGACGGTACCCAGGCCTATGTACACGGGGTTCTCCTAGCTTCGGGTGAGGGGCACCACCGGTGCCGTGAGGTCCGGGTGCCCCCGCCGCCGCGTTCCAGCGCCCCGGCCCGCCTCCTTTGCCGCCCCGTGACCCGCCCGGAGCACGCCGATCGGGGGCCCGCGACCTGAACGTCCATACGGTCAGAGGGGATTCGGGACCACCCGTCGACGGCGGCGGAACCGTTTCACCGGGCGCCGTGTCCTTCTCCGCGGAAGGCGGTTCCACGCCACGAACCGCCTGTGAAGGGGGGCAGCCGTGGGGCTGGTACGCGAGGGGGCACGGGTAGGGGCCTGGGCCGTCGGCGGGGTCGTCGGCCTGGCACTGCTGTACGTGGTCGGGGTGTTCGCCTTCGGGGGCGCGGGGTGGATCACCGCCCCGTTCCGCGGTGAGGCGGAGCGGCGCGAGGACACCGTCGGCTCGGGCGAGTTCCGGCAGACCACGTACGAGGAGTTCTTCGACCTGTGCGAGGCCGCGCAGAACGCCGAGGGGACGATCGAGGCGCTCCGGGAGGAGCGGGAGAACGCCTCGGAGACCCGCACGACGCAGATCGACCAGTCGATCACCGCTCTGAAGGCCACGCGGATCGAGTCGGTCAACGCCTACAACTCGAAGGCCGCGCAGGAGCACCGCGCGCCCTTCCGCGACAAGGACCTGCCGTACCGGCTGGACGCCGGCGACGAGCGCACGACGTGCACCGACTGACCTGTCCCACCCCGGAGGAGGGCGGCACCGCATGAGGAAGACCGCACGCACGGCCCGGGCCACCGTCGTCGCGCTCGTCGTGGGCCTCGCCCTGGCGTCCTGCACCGACGACTCGAGCCAGGACAAGGAGAACAAGGCCAAGCAGGCCGGCTACGACCGTCTGGTGGCGCAGCAGCCGGCGGGCCGCATGGAGTACTCGCCGACCCGCGAGGCCATCAACCAGTGGGTCGAGACGTGGGGGAAGCGGGGCAAGCTCTCGTACGTCTACATCCAGAACGCCAAGGGCGAGTACGGGTACTTCGTGATGAAGGGCCTGCCGGTGCCGCGCTGCAAGATGCTCACCCCGACCGAGAAGGTGGAGTCCCACAACGGGGCCATCGCGGTCCTCCCCCAGCCCGGCATGGACGGCACGTACACGACGGGTTCCACGTGCAACGCCTACTACGGCTTCGACGCCACGACGGGCGCCTACATGGAGTTCACGGTCGGCACGAACCAGTCGTTCTTCCTGTTCGACAAGCCCATGACGATGCCGGAGTACGCGAGCGCCCGGCAGCTCGGGCCGACCTCGGTGAAGGACGTCGGGAAGCAACCCTGAGCGCTCGCGGGCCGGTTGGCGGCGCGGTCCCCGCCCCACGCGCGGGACACGGGCGCGGCCCGCGTCACGGCCCGGACAGCAAAGAACCCCCGGGCCGTCCGGCCTGGGGGTTTCATGGAGCGGGTGACGAGAATCGAACTCGCGCTCTCAGCTTGGGAAGCTGATGTTCTACCATTAAACTACACCCGCGCGAGACGACCGGTCGGGGTGTCCTGACCGATGTCACAAACGCGGATTCACCATACCCCATGCCAGGCCCCCGGCGCTGAAGCCGCGGGGCCGCCGCTCGTTCCGGTGCCCGCGGCGGCGTTCGGCCCGTTGTTCGGCCCGCTGCCCCACGGGGGGTGGACGGGGCTGCGGGAGGCGGGAGTTGAGGCGTACGGTGGGGGCGCTGAAGAGGGGCCCGGCGGGATCGGAGTGCCGCCTGGAGGGCCGTCCCTTTCATCCCGTAATGTGGCTTTCCTCGTCAGTCAGACGCGGCTCTTGGGGAAGGGACTCTGAGGACTTGATGGAACGCAGCACCGTCGTCCGTTGTGCCGAGGGGCACGTGTTCAGCACCGCATCGCTTCCGATGCAGCAGGCCGAGCGGCTCGGCCCCGGGCGGTTGATCCGCTGCCCTCGCTGTGCGCGGCTCCGCAATGTCGTACCCGTGGAGTTGGAGAAGCACTGACCACGCCTTGCTGAGAGCGTGCGGGCCCGCCACGATGACCGGATTGTGGCGGGCCCGCACGCTCTGCGTATCCTCGGGGCGTGCTTCTCTCTGACAAGGACATCCGGGCCGAGATCGACGCCGGACGGGTACGGATCGATCCGTACGAAGAATCCATGGTGCAGCCATCGAGCGTCGACGTGCGGCTCGACCGCTACTTCCGGGTGTTCGAGAACCACCGGTACCCCCACATCGACCCGTCGGTCGAGCAGGCGGACCTGACCCGGCTCGTGGAGCCGGAGGGTGACGAGCCGTTCATCCTGCACCCCGGGGAGTTCGTCCTCGCCAGCACCTACGAGGTCATCTCGCTCCCCGACGACCTCGCCTCCCGCCTGGAGGGCAAGAGCTCCCTCGGGCGGCTCGGGCTCGTCACGCACTCCACCGCCGGGTTCATCGACCCCGGGTTCTCCGGGCACGTCACCCTCGAACTCTCCAACCTCGCCACGCTCCCCATCAAGTTGTGGCCGGGCATGAAGATCGGGCAGCTGTGCATGTTCCGGCTCAGCTCGCCGGCCGAGTTCCCGTACGGGAGCGACCGGTACGGGTCCCGGTACCAGGGCCAGCGCGGACCGACCGCCTCGCGCTCCTTCCTCAACTTCCACCGGACCCAGGTGTGAGCGTGGCCCAGGAGCGCGAGAACCTCACGTACGAGGGCTTCGGCACCGCGGTGCGGGAGCTGGCCCAGACCATCGCCGACGACGGGTACGTCCCCGACGTCGTGCTGTCGATCGCGCGGGGCGGTGTCTTCGTCGCGGGCGGGCTCGCCTACGCCCTGGACTGCAAGAACATCCACCTGGTGAACGTCGAGTTCTACACGGGCGTGGGGACCACCCTGGAGATGCCGGTGATGCTGGCACCCGTGCCCGACGTCATCGACTTCTCCGACAAGAAGGTGCTCATCACCGACGACGTCGCCGACACGGGCCGGACGCTGAAGCTCGTGCACGAGTTCTGCGTCGACGCCGTCGCGGAGGTCCGCAGCGCCGTCGTCTACGAGAAGCCGCAGTCGCTGGTGAAGTGCGAGTACGTCTGGAAACGCACCGACGCCTGGATCAACTTCCCCTGGAGCGTGCTGCCTCCGGTGCACCGGTCCGGCGACGCGGCCAGGGCGAACAGGGAAGCGCTCTGAAGCGACGCCGTCCCTGACGGAGGGCGCGCGTTCCCGTCCGGGGCCGCGGTCCCGCCGCCGCCGCCCGTGTCCCGGCTTCCCTCAGCGGGTGATGTTTCACGTGAAACCGGCCTTTCGGCCGCGCTGCACGGGGACGCCCCCCCCGGCGGTCCTGCCGCCGTCCCGCACCCCTAGCGGCAGAGCACCGGGACCCGCTGGACCTCGTTGTTCGCGAAGCCGCCCCGGTTCCAGGGCTGGGTGAGGGGCTGGGCCGTGCCCTCGGCGTCCGTGGCGCGGGCCGTGAGGACGTGGTGGCCCGGGGTCGCCGTCCACTCCGTGTGCCAGGAGCGCCAGGACCAGGGGTGGCCGTCCGGCGGGGCCAGCGAGGCGCTCCGCCAGGAGGCGCCGTCGTCGGTGCTGACCTCCACGGCCGCGACGGGCGCGCGGCCCGACCAGGCCCGTCCCTCCAGGCGTACGACACCGGCCTCCACGACCCGTGTGCGGGACATGAAGTCCGGGAAGCCCGGCGGGATCATCAGGGCGCGCGGTGCGATGCGGTTCACGGGTTCCCCCGGTTCGTCCGGTGAGAGGCGCAGACGGTACGCCTCGGCCTGCTGGAACCCGGTGAACGGGGTGTCCGTGAGCGTGATGTCGCGCAGCCACTTCACATGGGCCATGCCGTACCAGCCCGGCACCACCAGGCGCAGCGGGTGCCCGTGCTGCGGGGGCAGCGGGGCGCCGTTCATCGCGTACGCCACCAGGACCTCCGGATCACCGGACGAGGCGTCGGCGAGGGGCAGGCTGCGCCGGTAGTCCTGCTCGACACCGCGCTCCACACCGTGGTCGGCCCCCGTGAACACCGCCTCCACGGCGTCCGGCTCCACCCCTGCCCGGGCCAGCAGCGTCCGCAGGGGCACCCCCGTCCAGTCCGCCGTGCCCACCGCCTCGACCAGCCAGGGCTGGCTCACGGGCCGGGGCGCCAGCCGGGCCCTGCCGTTGCCCGCGCACTCCATGGTCACCCGGTGGGTGACGGACGGCAGTGAGCGCAGGGCGGCCAGGTCCAGGGCCAGCGGCTCCCGGACGCGACCGCCCAGCGTGAGGGTCCAGGAGTCCGCCTCCGCGGCCGGGACGTCGTAGTGGACCAGGACGTAGTGCAGTCCGGGCGGGGTGACGTCGTACCGCAGGGCCTCCAGGGGCAGGCCGTGGTTGCGGGCCGCCAGGGCGAGTTCGTCCCGGCCGATGCCCTCGCCGGGGTCCGCGAGGCGTGCCGGCGTACTGATGCCGCGCAGCGCGCCGCCGGCCTCCCCGGCGCCGGCCCTGCCGCCGTTCCCGGTTCCGCCCGGCCCGGCCCGACCGTCCATGCCCCCATGGTGCGCCCGCCCTCCCGCTCGGGCACCCCGGGTGCCGGAGGGCCCGGGATTGCCGACCGCGCCGAGCGGCGGGACCCTGGACTGGTCAGCCCTGTGGCGCGTGTGCGCCCGTGGCACGCGACAGGTCCACGGTGACGGCGGCGGTGACGCAGGGGAACGACCGGTCGGGTCGTGCACGCCGGGCAGGTGCGTCCGAGGGGCGCGGACCGCCGAGTGCGTCGCCGAGGGAACCCGGACCGGGCCTCGCGAGGAGAGCGATCGCCATGGGCAGCAGACTGGACGGCACCACTCTGGAGGGGATGCGGGCCGCGCTGCGCGGGCCCGTCGTCGCCCCCGGGGACGCGGACTACGACGAGGCCCGCACGGTCTACAACGCGATGATCGACCGGCGGCCGGCCGCCGTCGTGCGCTGCGCGGACGCGGGGGACGTCATGAACGCGGTCGACTTCGTCCGCGACCACGGGCTCGAACTCGCCGTGCGCGGCGGCGGCCACAGCGGCGCGGGGCTCTGCCTGGTCGACGACGGCGTCACGCTGGACCTGTCACCGATGCGCGGGGTGCGTGTCGACCCCGTCGCGAGGACCGCCCAGGTGGGCGGCGGCGGCACGATCGGCGACCTGGACCACGCCTCGCACGCCTTCGGCCTCGCGACCCCCGCCGGGATCATGTCGACCACGGGTGTCGGAGGGCTCACCCTCGGCGGCGGTCACGGCCACCTCACCCGCAGGTACGGGCTCACGGTGGACAACCTGCTCTCGGCGGACGTCGTCCTCGCCGACGGCGGGTTCGTCACGGCCGACGAGCACGCCTACCCGGACCTGTTCTGGGCGCTGCGCGGGGGAGGCGGCAACTTCGGCGTGGTCACGTCCTTCACCTACCGGCTGCACCCGGTGCACTCCGTGGGTGTCGGCATCACGGTGTGGCCCGTCGACCACACCCGTGAGGTGCTGAGCTGGTACCGCGACTTCCTGCCGCAGGCACCGGACGACCTGAACGGGTTCTTCGCGATCCTGTCCGTGCCGCCGGCGCCGCCGTTCCCGGAGGAGCTGCACGGGCACCGGATGTGCGGTGTGGTGTGGTGCTGGACCGGTGACCTGGCCGAGCTGGACCAGGCGCTCGCGGGGGTGGAGGACGCGGGCCGGCCCGCCTTCCACTTCACGGCTCCGATGCCGTACCCGGCGCTCCAGACGATGTTCGACGGACTGATCCCCGCGGGCCTGCAGTGGTACTGGCGGGGGGACTTCTTCGACCGGATCACGGATGCCGCGGCCGACGTCCACCTCAAGTACGGCGAGAACCTCCCCACCGACCTGTCGACCATGCACCTCTACCCGGTCGACGGTGCCGCCGCCCGGGTCGCGGGCGACGCCACGGCGTGGAGCCATCGCGACGCCGTCTGGTCCGGCGTGATCGGCGGCATCGACCCGAGCCCGGACAACGCGGGGCTCGTCAAGCAGTGGTGCGCCGACTACTGGTCGGAGCTGCACCCGCATTCGATGGGCGGCTCGTACGTGAACTTCATCGGCGAGGACGAGGGGCAGGACCGGGTCAGGGCGACCTACCGGGACCACTACGACCGGCTCGCGGAGGTCAAGAAGACCTACGACCCGGGCAACCTCTTCCACGCCAACCAGAACATCGGGCCCGCGAGCTGACCCGGTGGCCCCGGGCCTGCCCGGCCGCGGGGCGGCGCGCCGGCCGGACGGCCGGCGCGCGCCGGACCGCTAGAACGTGCCGAGCTTGATGATGGACAGCAGCGCGACGAGCTGGATCGCCGAGGCCCCCAGCGCCTTCGGCCACGGCAGGTCGTGCGACTTGCCGACCATCAGCGTGAACAGCGCGCCGGCCGCGACCCAGGTCGCCCAGCCGAGGATCCGCACGAACGGGGCGTCGCCGCCCGCGAACATCGCGACGACCAGTCGCGGGGCGTCCGTCAGCGACATGATCAGCATGGAGAGGCCGACCGTGGGCTGCCAGGCGCCGTCGCCGCCGAGCTGGCGCGCGAGGGTGTGGGTGACCACGCCCAGGATGAACGAGCTGAGGACGATCGCGACGGCCGTCGTCAGGACGATCGGCACGGCCGAGGACAGCGTCGCGTTGATCGCGTCCGAGCGGGCGCCGTCGAAGCCGAAGACCGCGAGCAGCCCGTACAGGAACGTCACGACGAGGGCAGGGCCCCACATCGTGTAGTCCCGCATCTGCAGGAAGGTCTGGTTCGGGCGCAGGACCACGCCGCTGAGCAGGTCCTGCCAGCCCAGCCGCGGGCCCACGGGGGGCGCCTGCGTCTGTCCGGCCCGGTAGGTCCCGCCCTGGCTGTACGGGTCCTCGCCGACGGCGAAGGCAGCCGTGTGACCCGGCTGGTTCGCCGCGTACGGGTCAGGTCCCTGGGCGTGGTGGTCGCCGAAGTACTCCGGTTCGCCGTGTCCGCCTCCATGGGGCCACTGCTGCGAGCCGTTGCCGCCGCCGCCGTACGGCTGCTGCTGCGGGTAGGGCTGCTGCGCAGGGGGGTAGCCGTACGACGAGCCGCCCTGGGGGGCCTGCTGTCCGTACGGCTGCTGCCGCGGGTGTTGTTGCGGACGGGTTTGCCGAGTGCGGTTGTCCCGGCCGCGTCCGATCCTGAATCCAGCCACGTAATCGAACGTACCTGGTCCCACTGAGTGACGTGCCGGGCCCGGGCAACGGACCCGGCTTTGCTGCCGAGCTGTGACATCCCCTAGGGGGTCTGCCAGGCGTTCTTCGGGGGATTCTCGGAGGTTCCCCGGGATTGCCGCGGCCTCCCCGGGCAGCTCGGGACCGCAGGGGCCACCCGTGGGCCATCCGGGGGGCGCCGGGGGGTGCGCCCGGGACGGGGACCGTACCCGGCGGCACGGCGCGGGACGTGCGCGGGCACGACAGGAGCCCGCGTCCCCGGGGGCGCGGGCTCCTGCGAGGGGAGGAGGGGCGGGTCAGTCGGCGGCGTTGGCTCCGAAGTACGGGGAGGCGTCCGTCGAGACGCCGATCGAGGACGGGGAGATGGAGCGCGCCCCGGTCGTGGTGATCCGCGTGCCGTTGGAGGGCAGGTACACCAGCGCGCCGTTGCCTTCGTTCTCGCCGAACGCGCCGACGGTCAGGTCCGCCCTGCCGTCACCCGTGACGTCGGTGAGCTTCATCTCTCCGCCGAAGCGGTCGCCCTTCTCGTCCGTCCCGGGGACGCCCGCCGTGGACTGGGCGAGGAACTGGTACCCCGACATGGTGTTCACACCCGAGGCGGAGCCGTACAGCACGGTGACCGTGCCCGTGTCGACCACGCTGCCCAGGTTCTTGCCGGGGGCGCCGACCACCAGGTCCGCCATGTCGTCGCCGTTGATGTCGCCGAGGGACAGCTCGCCGCCGAACCAGTCGCCGCGCTCCGAGGTGCCGGGCACGTTGCCGCTGTTCTGGGTGATCGAGACCGTGGCGGCCGGGCCGGCGGCGGAACCGTGGACGATGTGCACCTTGCCGCCGGCGGTGGACTCGGGCACGGTCGGGCCGCCGTCGTCGGCCGGGTCCTCGTTCTGGCCGGTGACGATGTCGCCGTAGCTGTCGCCGTCGATGTCGCCGATACCGCTGATGAGCCCGGACTTCACCTCTCGCGCCATACCCGAGTCCAGGCCGGAGGCCGTGCCGGGCACGTACCAGTTGATGTTGTAGGCGTAGCCGCCGCCGTTCTTGTAGCCGTCGACGACCAGGTCCGTGCGCCGGTCCCCGTTGACGTCGCCCGCGGCGAGCATCTTCGTGCCGCCGCCCCCGCCGGCGGTGATGTCCGTGGTCAGCGAGTAGCGGCCGCCGTAGGTGCCCGCCTTGGTGATGCCGCCCTTGAAGACGTACACCCGGTTCGACGAGGAGCCGACCGCGAGGTCCTCCGTGCCGTCCCCGTCGAAGTCGCCCGCGGCCAGCGCGGCGCCCCAGCGGTCGTGCGACGAGGGCGCCGCGTCCTTGACCGTCGTCGCGCCGGACAGGCCCCTCGCCGAGCCCCACACGATGGCGACGGTGCCGCCGTCGGTGTCGCCGTTCACGTCCTCGCGCCTCGCCGCGACCGCGAGGTCGTCGTAGCCGTCGCCGTTGAAGTCGCCGTAGGCGCTGATCCAGCCGAAGCCGTCCTCGGTCTCGGCTCTGCCGGGCACACCGGCGGTGTTCTGGCTGATCGTGGCGCGCTTCTTGGACGTCACGCCGCTCGCCGAGCCGTACAGGGCGACGATCTGGCCGGCGCCCTTCTTGCCGCCGACGGTGGACCAGCCGGCGGAGAACGCCACGTCTCCGTAGCCGTCGTTGTTGAAGTCCGCCACCGGGTGGTGGACGGAGTCGGCCGCCGTCGCCGTCACGGCCGTGAAGGAGAGCAGACCACCCGCCAGCGCGGCAGCGGTCGCCGTCGCGAGGGTCGGTCGCAGATGCTTGTGCATGCGGGATCTCCTGCTGCATGCGTGAGCGCCTCTCGGGCGCCCACACTCCATTGGGTGCGTCCCGGCCGTGTTCGCCCGGAGTTCTCCCGGGCGCCACCGGCGGTCGGCGATCAGGAGACCGCCCGGACGGGGCGGGGGTTGTACGCGGGACCCGGATTCCTTCGCCGACTCGCCTGTCCTGCAAGGCGATCGGGGCGCATGCGACGCGACCGGACGCCGTGCGCCCGGTCCGCCGCCGCCGCTCCTCGCGAGCACGCCGCCGCGGCTCGGGCCCGAGCACCGGGTGCCGCCCGCCGGGCCGGGCCCCCACCGCACGGACCCGCGTCCCGAGCACCGGGCCGCCCGCCCAGGCCCCGGGAGCCCCCGCCGCGAAGTCCGTCACCCCGCCGACCCGTGCCGCGAAGACCGGGCCGTCTGCCGGGCACCCCGTTCCGCGCGACCCGCGACCCGCGTCCCGGGGGTCAGGGGCCGCGTCCCGGGGGTCAGGGGTCGGGCTACCTGGCCAGCACTCCGCCGTACGCGACCGCTCCCGTGGCGCCGAGCCTGCCCGGGGTCAGTGAGACGGCCGGCGGCCGGGGCGCGGTGCCCGCCGACGGCCGGTACCAGACGCCGCCGCGGAGGTCGTCCGCGGACACCGCCTCCCCGGGTGCCCCGACCGCCTGGTCCGCATGGGCCGACCCGCTGTACGGGCCCGCCGACAGCGCCGCTCCGAAGAGGTCCCCCGTCTCGGCCGTCCCGGCCACCCCGGCGGAGTCCTGGTTGACGGCCGGACCGGTCAGGGCGCCGTCGCCGCCGGTCCGCAGCTCCCAGTAGGCGCCGGCCCGCTCGGCCGTGCCGATCGCCTCGTGGCTCGCGCCGACGAGCAGCGCGTCCGAGCCGTCGCCGTCGAGGTCGGCCGCCGCCAGCGCGGCGCCGAAGTTGTCCTCGGGCTCGGCGGCGCCGCCCACGGACGGGGACGACTGCGTGGTGCACGAGGCCGGGCCGCCGAGGGTGGTCCCGGCGGCGCCCAGGACCGTGGCCACGGCCCCGCCGAGGCGGTCCTCGCAGTACGTGCCGTCGGCCTCGGCGTCGGGTTCGACCAGGCCGATGGCGAGGTCCGCCGTGCCGTCGCCGTCGAAGTCGCCCGCGGCGAGCGCCGAACCGGAGTCGGACGCGGTCCAGATGTCCTTCCAGGAGCCGGAGGCGAGGCTCCTGACGTGCGTGCCGCCGATCTCCAGGCCGCTGTATGCCGCCGCGAGGTCGTCCGTGCCGTCCCCGTCGAAGTCGCCGGTGGCCAGGGCACGGGCGTCGCCGAAGCCGTACGCGGAGACGAGCGTGGCGTCCGTGGAGGTGCCCGGCGCGAGCGGGCCCGGCCGCAGGACGGTCGCACCGCCCTCCTCGCCGTTCTGCGCCAGGGCGAGGTCGGCGGTGCCGTCGCCGTCGTAGTCGCCGACCGTCAGGAGCCGGCCGAGCCGGACGTCACCGCGGCCCTTCGCCGCGGTGAAGCCGGACCTCAGGCCGTCCTCGGAGCCCCACAGCACGTAGGCGGCGCCCTCGTGGGCGCTCCCGCCGCCGGTCTGCTCGCCGGGGGCGGTCACGGCGAGGTCCCCGTACCCGTCGCCGTTCAGGTCCCCGGACTGCACGGCGAACCCGAACTGGTCGCCGGTCTCGGGCGTGCCCGGTATCCCGGAGGCGGCCTGGCCGATCCTGGACGCGGAGCCGCCGAGCCCGTCGACCGAGCCCCACAGGACGCTCACGAAGCCGGCCCGGGCCTTGCCGTCGGCCGTACCGCCGGGCACACCGACGGCGAGGTCCGCGTAACCGTCGCCGTTGAAGTCGGACCGTACGGTGGGCGCGGCCGAGGCCGGGGGCACGGCGAGCACCGAGCCGCCGATCGCGGCACTCGCGCACAGCACGACGGCGGAGAGGGTCTTCCTTCGCACGAGGGTGCTCCAACTCTCTTGCAGGAATGGGGGAGTGGCCCTCGGGAGGCCACGGGTGCCGCTGAGCCGGTCATGGGTGTGACCGCGCGGGCGAACGGAAGGTTGCGCCCGCCCGGCCGGAGGGCGAACCGCCGGAGGGTGAACCGTACGGGCTCGGTCACCGGAGCCGAAGAGGTGTGCCGAGATCGTCGGGTGTGAACAACTGCACGGCGCCGGGGTCGAAGCCGTCGTCCGTCCCCCGCAGCACGAGGAACGCGCCCTTGCGCTTCTCGTACAGCGGGCCGAAGACGACGGCGTCGTCGTGGTCGTCGCCGTCGACGTCGAGCAGCGGCGGCTCGAAGCCGAAGGCGTTCCAGTAGTACGGGTTGGGCGTGCCAGGCAGTCCCTCGGTCTCGGCGTCGACGGTCTGCTCGCCCTCCGCCGACGGCACACCCCCCTCGCCGCCCCGCAGCAGCGTGACCTTGCCGTCGTGGCGCCGGAAGTCGGGGGTGTTCACGACGACGTCCGGCCTCCCGTCGCCGTCGACGTCGCCGACCGAGGGCGAACTGCCGAAGTCGATCCGCCGTTTCGCGCCGTTCTCGCCCTCGATCAGCGAGGCGGCCCGGCCGCTGCCGAGTCCCGTCCTCGCGCCGTACAGGACGGTCAGCGCGCCGCCCTCCCCGGGCATGTCCGCCGGGGCCACGGGCAGTTGGGTGGGCAGCAGCAGGTCGTCGATGCCGTCGCCGTCCGCGTCGCCGGTCCGCGGCGTCCTCGGTCCGTCGAAGGTGCTCACGGCCCGTTCGATGCGCTCCTCCTGCCGCTCGTCGCGGACGAGTCCGTCCGGGGTGCCCTCGTGGACGCGCACGACGCCCAGGCTCTCGGGCGCGCTCTCGTCCTCCTCGGCGTCGAAGTCGTACGTGAACACGACCTCGGCGCGCCCGTCGGCGTCGAAGTCGCCCGTGGCCGCCGAGTCGGGGGACGCGTAACCGTGCTGGTCGACGTCGAGCACGGTCCGGCGCTCCGGGGTCCCCGAGCGGTCGAAGGGGCCGTACAGCAGCGCGCCCTCGGTCGGGGCGGAGTCGCCCTTCCCGTCGTTGCCTCCGTCGAGCAGGTCGGTGGAGCCGTCGCCGTCGAAGTCGGCGGCGGCGAGCGGCCTGAAGCCCTCGGGCAGGGCGAGCTCCTCGGCGCCGCCGAGGCCGCGGGGGCCGCCGAAGAACGCGAGGGCCTTCAGCGGGACGCCGGCCCTGCCGCGGCCGACGACCAGGTCGGTGAACCCGTCGCCGTCGAGGTCGGTGCGCAGCGGGCCGGGCGCGAAGTAGGCCCACTTCCCGCCCGCCCCGGTCCGTTGCGCCGTGGACGTGACGAGCCCCTTCGGCGAGCCGTACGCCACGACCAGCGTCTCGGTGGAGCGCGAGCGGTCCTTGGACTGCCCGGTGACGAGGGTGGTGAAGTCGTCGTAGCCGTCGCCGTTGAAGTCGCCGGGGTCGGGGTTCTCGGCGGCCTTCCCCACGGCGGGCCTCTGCGGGGCGGCCTTCTCCGGGGCGGCGCCGCACCCGGCGGCGAGGGAGCCGCCCGCGACCGCCAGCGCGATGCCGAGGACCCAGGAGCGCCCGCCCCGCAGGCCCGGGACGGGGCGCCGCATCAGCCCTCCAGGCCCAGGAAGCCCGAGGTGGAGAAGGTGACCGAGGGCTCACGGGCGATCAGGCCGCGCTTGGTTCCCGGATAGACCGCGACCGTGTCCTTGGTGTCCCCGCGGTACGTCCGCACCGCGAGGTCGGCCCGGCCGTCCCCGTCGAAGTCGCCGACGGCCAACACCCGGGTCGTGCCCCGGGCGGGCGGCGGCACGGTCACCATGCCGGACACGGACGGACCCGCCGCCCGCCCGGGGAACACCCGCAGCTCCGATCCGCTGGAGACCAGTTCGCTGACGCCGTCCCCGTCGAAGTCCCCGGAGTCCAGCACGGTGCCCGCGACGTCGAGCGTGCCGCGCCGGGTGCCGGGCACGTCGTAGCGCAGTGCCGTGCCGCGCAGCGAGCCGATCGCCGCGTCGAGGCCCGCGCCCTTGCCGAAGCGCCCGAACACGACGTCCGTACCGGCCGGGAGGGCGATGGCGGCGCCCTTCGGTCCCGCCGGGCCGCCCGGCACCAGGAAGGTGGCCGTGGAGTTCTCGGACTTGCGGACGAGGAGGTCGTCGTACCCGTCACCGGTGACGTCCACGGCCGGGGGCGTGGGCACGTTCCCCGGCGAGGCGAGGGGGGCGCCGGCGGCCTTCGGGGCCCCCTTGCGGGTGAACGGCCCCCGCAGCAGGCTGAGCTGCCCGTCGGTGGCGTGCACGACGAGGTCCTCGGCGTCGTCCCCGTCGAAGTCGCCGCACACGGGCTGGTCGGGCCAGTCGTTGCCGAAACGTGCCTGCGGGGGGATCACGAGCTTCACGGCCGTGCCCGACAGCCCCCGGGACGACCCGAACAGGATCTGCAGCGGCACGGGCGGCTGCCCCTGGCCGTCGTACGGCGGATCGGTCGAGACGACGAGGTCGGTGAATCCGTCCCCGTTCAGGTCGCACCTGGCCTCGGCGTCGAAGAGGGCTGGCAGCTGTCCCTTGGTGGCGGCGGCGTGCCGTGCGGGGCTGAGCAGCTGCCGGGCTCCCGGGACGAGCCCGCGCGCCGACCCGTAGACGATGCCGATGCCGGCGTCGTCGCCGTGGCTGTCCCGCTTCACCAGGTCGTTGAGCACGAGGTCGCGGTGCCCGTCGCCGTTGAAGTCGTCGGCGGTGCGGCTGCCCCTGCCGAGGGGGACGGGGACCTTGGCGGGAGCCTTGGCGACGGTGACGGGCTCGGGTCGCGCGGCACCGGAGCCGTCCTGTCCGTTCCCCCCGAGGCCGCAGCCGGAGAGAAGCAGCGCGCAGCCCGCCAGGGCGCCCGCCGCACGTATTCCGCTCTTCCCCTTGGTCACATCAACCCCGGCCACATCGTGAGACAACAACTCGCACATGATGCGTCCCGGGAAGCCATAAGTCACCAGGTACGACGGTCACTTGGACCGAGGTCACATCGGGTGCCGTCCGCGGGCCCGCAGCGCGGAACACCCCGTGGCCCTGAGCGGATCAGGGCCACGGGGTGGTGCCGTCGGCGGCCGGGCGGGGTCCGTCAGGACCCGGGTGTCACTTGACCGGTTCGGGTTCCGGGGTGTTCTCGGTCTCCGCGGTGCCGGCGGGCGGTTCGCCGTCGTCGGCACCGCCGTCGCCGTCGCCGCCGTCGTCGTTGCTGTTGCCGTCGTCGTTGCCGTCGGTGGTGGTGGGGGTGGTGGTGACGGATTCGAGGAGGAGTTGGG
>NZ_BMWD01000019.1:40086-177447 GCF_014651055.1 Streptomyces fructofermentans | reverse complement strand
TGTCCGTTCTCAGATCCTCAGGATCCAGTGTCTCGTGTGTTCAACATCCGGGGCCAAGGCCCGCCTTCGTTGGCGGACGGTCATCGGGTGGCCTTCGAGGCCGACCGGATCGATGACGCGTTCAGCAGTGGCTGGAGTGTGCTCGTGCGCGGGCAGGCCCGCATTGTCACGGACCCCGAACAGATCCGTCGGCTCGACGCGGAGGCGTTCAGCGCGCCGTGGGCGGGCGGCCGGCGTGACCTGTGGGTGCGGGTCGAGCCGCGCACGGTCACCGGTCGGCGGATAGCGGTATGACCAGCCCCCGACACCGCTGTCCATCCGTCCCCTCCGCCTGACGAGGAAGTATGCCGATGCACGCCAACGACGGGTTCCGCGAACTCGACCGGAGCGAGTGCCTGCGTCTATTGGCGCAAGCGCCCGTCGGCCGCGTCGTCTACACACGCCAGGCCCTGCCGGCCGTGCTCCTGGTGAACTTCGCCCTGGACGGCGGGGCGGTGGTGGTACGAACCTCGGCCGCCTCCGAATTCGTCCGCGCGGTCGACGGCGCCGTGGTCTCCTTCGAGGCCGACGAGGTCGACGCGGTGGCGCGTTCCGGGTGGAGCGTCATCGTCACAGGACGGGCGGCGCTGGTCACGGAGCAGTCCGTCCACGCACACCTGTTGCGGAGCGGACCACGTCCGTGGGTGTCCTGGCCCACGGACGTGTTCATCCGTATCGAGCCCGAGCTGGTCACGGGTCGGGAACTCGCGGGCGGGGTCACGGTCCAGGCGCTCGGCCTCAGTCCTTGAGCCACTGCGGGCACTGAACAGCCGTACGCCCGGGCGTCGTCGCGGCACCGGGCGTGCCGCCGGCTGCGGATGCGGCATCAGGGGATGTCGGGCCCGAGCTTGAGGTGCTCGCCCGGTGCCGCCGGACGGGGCCGTCACGCAGCTAGGCCCGTCGTCGTGGAGGTGGGCGCCGCGGCTGCGATCGCGACGAGCAGGATCGGACCGACCGCACAGGCGGCGCATTCGCCGTGCGGCGAGGCCGTCTGCGGGAGCGGGGCGGCCCTGCCCGGGCCGCCGCGCAGCGGCGATTGTGCCGGTCACCGGGCCGACCTTGTTCGCCCGGCCAAGGCGGCCCGTCGGGAAACCACGCTGCGCGTCGTGTATGCCGTGCCCGGCCCGAGACGAAGCGGGACCCGTCCTTGCCGCCGCCGGGTCGCGGGTGCGCGAATGCGCGAATGCGCCCCACCCTGTCCGGGCACACGGAGGTCGCGGAAGAGGACGCCGTCGAGGCGTTGAGGTAGGAACGCGGACGCGGCCCTCTCCTACGTCGGCAACAGAGCGCTTGACGGGTTCGCCGGCCCGGCGTCCGGCGCGGTGAGCCTGCGGTCGGCCGCACACACGCGGGGTCCGCTTGCCAGCGCTTCTCTCGCCACCTCCATGGGCGCGGATGATGAGGCTTTCGCCCTCCAGGACGCCGGTAGACCGGACGTACGGGCAGGCAGAGCATGCCGCCGGAGCAAGATCAGTTCCACGGACTGCTGCTCGGCAGGCACGGTGACCTCGACGGCGTGTCTTTGGTGGTGGTCGTTCCGTCCGTAGGGGGTGACTGGCTCTCAGCGCTTGTCACTCCTCTCGGTCGCGGCCAGCGCCGCACGCCCCGCCTCCAGCCGCGCCACCGGCATCCGGAAGGGCGAGCAGGAGACGTAGTCGAGTCCGGCGGCGTGGAAGAAGTGGACGGACTCCGGGTCGCCGCCGTGTTCGCCGCAGACACCGATCTTCAGGCCGGGCCGGGCAGCGCGGCCTTCGTCCACGGCGATGCGGACCAGGCGGCCCACCCCGTCCCGATCAAGGGTCTCGAACGGGGAATCGAGGAAGATGCCCTTGTCGAGGTAGGCGGAGAAGAACGCCGCCTCCACGTCGTCGCGCGAGAAGCCCCAGGTGGTCTGGGTCAAGTCGTTGGTGCCGAAGGAGAAGAAGTCGGCCTCATCCGCGATCTCGCCGGCGGTGAGGGCGGCACGGGGCAGCTCGATCATCGTGCCGACAGGGCAGCACACGGACACCCCGGACTCCTCCGACACCTCGGCGAGCACCCGCTCGACCTCGGCGCGCTCGATCCGCAGCTCCTCCACCGCGCCGACCAGTGGCACCATGATCTCGGCCCGTGGGGTGCCCCCGGCCCGCGTGCGGGCCACGACGGCCTCCGCGATCGCCCGCACCTGCATGGCGACCAGACCCGGCACCACCAGGGCCAGGCGTACGCCGCGCAGGCCCAGCATCGGGTTCTGCTCGTGCAGGCGGTTCACCGCACCGAGCAACTCGACGTCCTGCGGCGCGGGTTCGGCGGTGGAGGCGAGGCGGACGGCGAGTTCGGTGCGGTCGGGCAGGAACTCGTGCAGGGGCGGGTCGAGGAGGCGGATGGTGACGGGCAGGCCGTCCATCGCCTCCAGGATGCCGGTGAAATCCGCCCGTTGAAGCGGGAGCAGTGCTGCGAGTGCCCGCTCCCGCACATGGTCGTCGCCGGCCAGAATCACTTCCTCGACCAGCCTGCGACGCTCACCGAGGAACATGTGCTCGGTACGGCACAGTCCGATGCCCTGCGCTCCGAAGCGGCGGGCTCGGCGGGCGTCCTCGGAGGTGTCGGCATTGGCCCGCACCTCCAACCGGCGTACGGAATCAGCGTGCTCGAGTGCACGGGCCACCGCATCGACCACACCCACCGAACGTTCGCCACCGTCCTCCAGGAACCGCATGACGGCCGAGTCGGCCAGCGGCACGGCCCCCGGGTACACGGCCCCGTCGGAACCGTCCACGGAGATGACAGTGCCCTCCTCGACGACGGCGCCGCCCCGCGTGGTGAGACGCCGGGCCGCGGTGTCCACCGTGAGTTCCTCCGCACCGCACACGCAGACCTTGCCCATGCCCCGGGCCACCACGGCCGCATGGCTGGTCCTGCCGCCCCGGCTGGTCAGCACGGCCTGCGCGGCGATCATGCCGGGCAGGTCGTCGGGGGTGGTCTCCTGGCGGACCAGGACCACCTTGTCGCTGGCCGCAGCCCGCCGTACCGCTTCCGCGGGGTCGAACACCGCCGCGCCGACCGCCGCACCCGGCGAGGCGGGCAGGCCGTGTGCGAGCGCCGCACCGGCCGCGGAGGTGTCGAAGGCCGGGAACATCAGCCGAGCCAGGCCGCCGCCGTCAACCCGGGCCAGGGCCTCGTCCGGGGTGATGATCCCCTCGTCGGTGAGCTGGGCGGCGATGGCGAACGCGGCCTCCGCGGTGCGCTTGCCGACCCGGGTCTGCAGCATCCAGAGCCTGCCGCGCTCGATGGTGAATTCGATGTCGCACAGGTCCTGGTAGTGCGTCTCCAACGTCCGCATGTGGTGCAGCAGTTGGGCGTACGAGGCCGGGTCGAGCCGTTCCAGGTCGGCCAGCGGCACGGTGTTGCGGATGCCCGCGACGACGTCCTCGCCCTGCGCGTCGGGCAGGTAGTCGCCGTAGAGGCCGGGGCGGCCGGTGGCCGGGTCGCGGGTGAAGGCGACGCCGCTCCCGCCGCCTCTGGATGTCGCCGTGGGGCCGAGATTGCCGTACACCATGCGCTGCACGGTCACGGCGGTGCCGAGGTCGTCGGGGATGTGCTCGCGGCGCCGGTAGAGGCGGGCGCGTTCGCCGTTCCAGGAGCGGAAGACCGCCAGGATCGCGCGACGCAGCTGCTCGGTCGGGGACTGCGGGAACTCCTCGCCGGTCTCGTCGCGGATCAGCTGCTTGTACGTCTCCACGAGCCGGGCCAGGTCGTGCGCCTCCAGGTGGAGGTCGTCAACGGCCCCGCAGGCTTCCTTGAGGAGCGCCATGGCCCCCTCGAACAGGGACGGCTCGACGCCCATGACCGTCGCGCCGAACATCTGCAGCAGCCGGCGGTAGGAGTCCCAGGCGAATCGTTCGCTGCCCGAGGACTTGGCCAGCCCCGGCACGGAGTCGTCGTTGAGGCCGATGTCCAGGACCGTCTCCATCATCCCGGGCATCGAGAAGCGGGCCCCGGAGCGGACGGACAGCAGCAGCGGGTCGTCCCTCTGCCCCAGCCTGCGGCCGGCGCCCGCCTCGACGGCGGACAGGTGCCGGGAGACCTCCACGGCCATGCCGGGCGGCTCGACGCCGGTTGCCAGGAAGGCTCGACAGGCGTCCGTGGTCACCGTGAAGCCCGGCGGTACCGGCAGGCCCAGCCGGGTCATCTCGGCCAGGTTCGCGCCCTTGCCGCCCAGCAGGTCCGCCATCTCGCGGCGGCCCTCGCGAAAGTCGTACACATATCGGGCCATGACACCGCACTCCTCGGCTCGGGGCCCGGACCGGCACCTCGGACCGGCCCGGCCCGCTCGGTGTTCTCAGCTTCGGACGCCCGCGCCGCCGCCCGGCAGGTGCTGTCCGTCCCTCCTGTGGGGGCCGAACGGCCCCACAGCGGAAACCGCAGCGCCCGTGAACGGGTTCTGATCTCGGTCCGCCGCGGTTCCCGCGCCGGTAGCGTGACCTGTGACCGGAGCGGTCAGTGCCGCGCGCCCCAGGGACCGGAGGAGACGCAGGTGGGAAGCCCCGAAGAGCCTCGGCGGGCCGAGCAGGCCCGGGTACGGCTGCCGCAGCTGAGGCTGGACGAGTTGCTGGAGGAGCTTCAGGCCCGCCTGGACGCCGCCCGCGGTACCCGGGACCGGGTGCACAGCCTGCTGGAGGCGGTCCTGTCCGTCGGCCGGGAACTGGACCTGGAGCAGGCCCTGCGGAGCATCGTGGAGGCGGCGGCGGTGCTGGTCGACGCCCAGTACGCCGCTCTCGGCGTGATCGGACCGGACGGGAGGCGGTTGTCCGCCTTCCACACCGTCGGCATCGCCGAGGAGCAGATCGCCCGGATCGGCCCCTACCCGGAGGGCCACGGCATCCTCGGCGAGCTGATCGACCACCCCGAGCCGCTGCGACTCGCGAAGATCTCCGAGCACCCGGCGTCGTACGGTTTCCCGCCCAACCACCCGCCGATGCATACCTTCCTCGGCGTCCCGATCCGGGTGCACGAGCAGGTCTTCGGGAACCTGTACCTGACTGAGAAGCGGGGCGGGGCACAGTTCGACGAGGAGGACCTCTCCGTGACGTCGACCCTCGCAGTGGCGGCCGGTGTCGCCATCGACAACGCCCGCCTCTACGAGGAGTCCCGGCTGCGTGAGCGCTGGTTGCGGGCGAACGCCGAGATCACCCACACCCTGCTGTCCGGCGGGGAGCAGGGCGTGGTCCTCGCGTTGATCGCCGACCGGGCCCGCGAGATCACGGGAGCCGTCCTGGCCGTCGTCGCGATTCCGATGGACGACACCGACGCGCTCGCGGTGGAACTCGCCGTGGGTCTGGACGCGGACACGTACCGAGGGGTGGTGGTGCCCAGGGAGGGCAGCCTGATCGGCGAGGCCCTGTCCTCCGCCACTCCTGTGACCAGCGCCGATGTGTCCAACGACGAACGGGTCTCCTCCGCCCGCACCCCTGTCGAGGGTCTGGGGCCGGCCGTCGCCGTCCCGATCGGCTCGGCCCCCGGCGCAATCCGGGGTGTCGTGCTGCTGGTCCGGAAGGCCGGCGCCACGGCGTTCTCCAGCAGTGAGATCGAACCGGTCAAGGTGTTCGCCGCGCAGGCGGCGATCGCGATGGAGTTGGCCCAGCACCGTGCGGATGCCGAGGAGGTCGCCGTGCTCAAGGACCGCGACCGCATCGCCCGCGACCTGCACGACCTCGCCATCCAGCGGCTCTTCGCCACCGGTATGACCCTGCAGAGCGCGGGCCGCTTCATCGAGCACCCCGAAGCCTCGGAGCGGGTGGTGCGGGCCGTGGACGACCTCGACGAAACCATCAAGATCATCAGGTCGACGATCTTCGGCCTGCGCTCACACGAGGGCACCGAGGGGACCGGACTTCGGGCCCGGGTCGTACGTGTCGCCGGTGAGGCGACCCCCGTGCTGGGATTCGCGCCCAGCCTGCGGATGGAGGGCTTGATCGACACCGACGTGCCGCGCGAGACCGCCCACCACGTCGTCGCCGTGCTGTCAGAGGCTCTGACCAACATCGCCCGCCACGCCCGGGCCGGCCGCGCCGATGTCGCCCTCACGGTTGCTTCCGGCCGGGTTCGGCTCACGGTCAGCGACAACGGCGTCGGCATCCCGGCAGACGGCCGTCGCAGCGGGCTGCGCAACATGGCGGAGCGTGCGGAGCAGCTCGGTGGCGAACTGGAACTGAGCAGCCCGGAGGGCGGCGGCACGGTGTTGGTCTGGTGGGTGCCCGTCGCTTCGGCCTAGCACGGAAGCCGGCGCGGCAGGGAGTATGGCCCGCTCGGCCCAAGCGCCGGTCCCCAGTGATGTCCGACGCTTGGAGGTGAAGCCAGCGCATCCCAGCACCGGGGGAGTCCCAGCACCACGGGAGGATCCCATGCCCGGCACCCCTTACGTCGTAGAGGACGTGATGACCCGTACCGTCGTCGCCCTGCGCGACGCGGCGGAGTTCAAGGACATCGCCAGGACCATGCGGCAGCGCTGGATCAGCGCGCTGCCCGTGCTGGACGCCGACGGCAGGGTCGTAGGCGTCGTTTCCGAGGCCGACCTGCTGCCGAAGGAGGAGTTCCGCGACCGGGACCCGGCGGAACCACGCACCCGGCACGCGACCGGACGGGCCAAAGCCCGCGCGGTGACGGCCGGCGAGCTGATGACCAGCCCCGCGGTCACCGTCAGCGCGGACGCCACCCTCTCCCAGGCGGCACGGCTGATGGCCCGGCACCGGGCCAAGCGGCTGCCCGTCGTCGACGGCGCCGGCGTGCTGAAGGGCATCGTGAGCCGCTCCGATCTGCTCGAAGTGTTCTTGCGCGAAGACCAGGACATCGCCGAGGACGTACGACGCGGGATCACCACACACCTGCCGGCGGTTCCCGTGCGCCCCATCGGCGTGGAGGTCCACGACGGAGTCGTGACCCTCACCGGCCACGTCCGCGACACCACCCTCGTCCCGGTCCTCGTCCGTCTGGTGCGGGCCACAGAGGGCGTGGTGGACGTCCACTGCGAGTTGCAGGGCCCGTTGCGCCGCCCGGATCTCGACCCCGACCTGCCGGCGCCGTGAACCGCCGCCCCTCCGGGTCCTGAGAGGGGTCCGCCCCACGCGCTGCCATGGGCGGAGCAGGACGATGGAAGCACCGAGGAGGGAGAAGGGACATGAGCGGGAAGACGGAACGCTTCCGGACCTGCTCAGGTGGGTCGAGCCGGGGTTCCCCCGGACACGGGCACTTCCCGGACTGCACGGCACCCGGGTCGCTGAGTGCCACCCGGTCGGCCCGGACGCGCTGCGCGCAGGGCTCGCGGGCGTCGGCCCCGCCGGGGATGGCGAGGTCACCGTGTCGAGGGCGTGCTCACATTTCGGTGCAGCACGGCTCAGGCGGAGCACGCGGGACCGCACCAGGTGTCGCGCGACGGAGTCGGTGCGACCCAGCCGCGCGCACGTCCGCGCATCGGCATGAGAGATTCTCCGCCGTCCCGCGCCCACCCACCGTGAGGGAGTAGTCATGACCGTCCGGCCCTCCGACCAGCCGAGCGGGTCCCG
Organism: Streptomyces fructofermentans; assembly: GCF_014651055.1. Taxonomy (GTDB): domain Bacteria; phylum Actinomycetota; class Actinomycetes; order Streptomycetales; family Streptomycetaceae; genus Streptomyces; species Streptomyces fructofermentans. The sequence continues at coordinate 169,867 of NZ_BMWD01000019.1, read as the reverse complement.
TGACGCCGCCCGCGCTGCGGCAGCGCCACCCGAGAGCGCGAGGAACCGTGCGACGGGCCACGACAGAGCCGCGGACACACGGCGACGGCGCATCACCACACACGCGGCGGAGCGCTTGGCGCCCGCGCTGCGGGACGTCGACGCGGTCGTCTTCGACACCGACGGGGTCATCACCGACTCCGCCCATGCGCACGCCGCCGCCTGGAAGAGCGCCTTCGACGCCCACCTGGCCGCGCACCCGCCCGCCGACCCCGCTCAGCGGCGCCCCTTCGACGTCCGCGACGACTACCTGCGGTACGTGGACGGCAGGTCGCGGCTCGACGGCGCCGCCGCCTTCCTCGCCTCACGAGGCCTCGCCCCTGCGCCGGGAACCGTGCGTGCCGTCGCGGAGCACAAGGAGCGGCTGTTCACCGAGGGGCTGCGCACGCACGGTGTCGACGTCTACCCGGGCACGGTACGGCTGGTACGGGCGCTGCGTCGGGCCGCGACACCGCTTGCCGCGGCTTCCGCCTCCCGCCACGCCCGCGAATTGCTCACCCGGACCGGTGTGCTGGACCTCTTCGACGCGCTGGTCGACGGGGGCGAGGCGGCCCGTCTGGGGCTTGCCGGCAAGCCGCACCCCGACCTGTTCCTGGAGGCCGCGCGCCGCCTCGGTGTCGCGGCCGGGCGCTGCGGGGTCGTGGAGGACGCCCTGGCCGGCGTCGAGGCGGGCCGGCGCGGCGGGTTCGCCCTCGTCATCGGCGTGGACCGCGCGGGCGGGCCGGACACTGCTGCGGCCCTGCTGCGGCGCGGAGCCGACATCGTCGTACACGATCTCGCGGAGCTCCTCGACACGCACGAAGGGGTGCGGCGGTGACGTCCTGGACTTGGGAGTACGACGACTACGAACCCTCCGGAGAGCGCCTTCGGGAGTCGCTGTGCACCTTGGGCAACGGCTACCTGGCCACGCGCGGCGCGCTCCCGGAGTGCGCCGCGGACGCAGTGCACTATCCGGGCACCTACGCGGCAGGCTGCTATGACCGGCTGACCTCGGATGTCGCGGGACGCCGGGTCGAGAACGAGGACATGGTCAACCTGCCGAACTGGCTGCCGCTGCGCTTCCGGCCGGTCGGACGGGAGGAGTGGCTGACACCGGACACCGCGGAGGTCCTCGATCACCGGCACGTGCTGCACCTGTCCTGCGGCCTGCTGGAGCGCCGGACGAGGTACGAGCTCGGGAACGGGAGGGTACTTGCGGTGCGGCAACAGCGGCTGGTGCACATGGCCGACCCCCATCTGGCTGCCCTGCGCACCGAGTTCACCGCCGAGGGCTTCACCGGCGAACTCGACGTCGAGGCCGCGCTGGATGGCGGTGTCACCAACTCCGGAGTGCCGCGCTACCGGGACCTGGAAGGCCGCCATCTGACCCGTGTGCACGTGGGTAGCACCGCCCAGGACACGATGTGGCTGCGCTGCCGTACCCGCACCTCGGACATTCGGATCGCGATGGCGGCCCGGCTGACCGGCGGGAGGCCGGTGACGGAAGCGCACCGAGGCGGGTGCGCCGTGCAGCGCACCCGCCTGTACCTGCTTCCCGGCCGTACCGTGACCATCGACAAGACCGTCGCCGTGCACACCTCCCGTGATCCCGCCATCAGCGACCCGTTGCGCGCCGCGGTGGGCCGGGTACGCGCGGCGCCCGGCTTCGACGATCTCTTGGAGTCACACCTCACCGCATGGAAACAGCTCTGGCGGTGCGCCCAGCTGGACGTTCCGGGGGAGGCGGGGCGCATCCTGCGGCTGCACCTCTTCCACGTACTCCAGACGCTCTCCCCGCACACCGCCGACCTGGACGTCGGGGTGCCGGCGAGGGGACTGCACGGCGAGGCCTATCGCGGGCACGTCTTCTGGGACGAGCTGTTCGTGCTGCCGTATCTCGACCTGCACTTCCCGGAGGTCTCGCGCGCCCTGCTGACCTACCGCCACCGCCGTCTGGACCGCGCCCGCGCCGCGGCCCGCGCGATTGGCCGACGCGGCGCGCTGTACCCGTGGCAGAGTGGCAGCGACGGCCGCGAGGAGACGCAGGAACTGCACCTCAACCCGCGCTCGGGGCGCTGGCTGCCGGACCACTCCCGGCTCCAGCACCATGTCGGCTCGGCGATCGCGTACAACGTCTGGCGGTACTGCGAGGCCAGCGGCGACACCGAGTTCCTGCACACCAAGGGGGCCGAGACGCTGCTGGAGATCGCGCGCTTCTGGGCCGACTCCGCGACCTGGGACGACAACCTAGGCCGCCGCCGCATCCGCGGGGTGGTCGGCCCCGACGAGTACCACGACGCCTACCCGGACGCCAAGCAGCCCGGTCTGGACGACAACGCGTACACCAATGTCACCGCCGCCTGGGTCCTCACCCGCACCCTGGGCCTGCTGCGCACCCTGCCCGAGCCGCGCAGACGCGAACTGATGGAACGCACCGGTCTGGACAGCGGCGAACTCGATCAGTGGGAGGACGTCTCCCGCACCCTGCACGTTCCCTTCCACGACGGTGTCATCAGCCAGTTCGAGGGCTACGGCGATCTCGCCGAGCTCGACTGGGACGGCTATCGGAAGCGGTACGGCGACATCCGCCGCCTCGACCGGATCCTGGAGGCCGAGGGTGACACCGTCAACCGCTACCGGGCCTCCAAGCAGGCCGACGTGCTGATGCTTGGATTCCTCTTCTCACCGGCCGAACTCCACTCCCTCCTGGGCCGGTTGGGCCAGCGCCTCGACGACGGCCAGTGGCAGAGGACCGTCGAGTACTACCTGCGCCGCACCAGCCACGGCTCCACCCTCAGCGGCCTGGTCCACGGCTGGGTGCTGGCACGGGCCAGGCGTGCGGAGGCATGGACCTACTGCCAGGAGGCACTGCTCGGTGACGTCGCCGACCTCCAGGGCGGCACCACTGGAGAGGGGATCCACCTGGGTGCCATGGCCGGGACCCTGGACCTCGTGCAGCGCGGACTGACCGGCCTGGAGATCCGTGCGGGCGCACTGTGGCTCGACCCGGTGCCGTTGCCCGAGCTGTCGTCGTACTCCTTCTCCCTGCGCTTCCAGGGGCACTGGGGTGTGCGGCTGCGGCTCGAACACGGTTGCCTGGAGATCGAGGTGCCGCCCTCCGACTGTTCACCGATCAACATCCGGCTGCCGGACCGAACGGTCTCCGTGGCTCCCGGCGAGGCGTGCCGGGTGCCGCTGACTCTCAAGCGGACTCGATGACCTCGCCGCACGCGTCCGCGAGATCGACGGCGGGCTACGGCGGGCTCCATGGCGGTGTCCGGGTCTCGTCGATGTGGACCTTGAGATCTCGCGGGTGTTGCCGTGTTCGGTCGCGACTGCACCCAGGGACGCGGTGAGTCGGCCGCACGGGCCGCAGCAGGCCGTACGGCGATCGACGAGCACTGGCTTGTCGCTGCCGGACGGCGATGGCGCGGCCGCTGCGGGCGCGTCGGCAAGGGCCCCGAGATGCCGTCGGCGCGCAGGGCTGCCGAGCAGCGCTTGTGGCTTCGGTGATGACCTGGCGACAGGTGTGGTCGACGACGACACCGGGGGCGAACACGTCGGGGTCGTTCGTACGGGTGGAGGGCGAGGCGCCCTCGAGCCGGCCGGATCCGCCACGCTCCGGCGGCGTCACACGGGAGCCGATCGGGTCGGCAGTATCCGGTCGGGTACGTCGGCGGCCCGGGCCTCGCGCGTCGCGTACACCCGCAGACTCCCACCGGCCAGGACCACCTGGGGGTCGGTCCAGCTCTCATCGGGCCCTGGAACCAGCGTCCGGGTCGAGCCGCTCACCGCGTCATGGATCAGTACCGAGTTGATTCTCGAGACCAGTGTCCCCGGGCCGTACTCCTGCCGGGGATGGTCGTCCGGACCCTCCGCCTGCACCACGAGGAATCTGCCGTCGAGCCAGTACCCGTACGTGTCCAGGTCCGGCCCGCCGGCCGAGACCGGGACACCGTCCACCCACAGCCGCAGGGCGGACGCCGGGCCGTCGCGCCAGAACACCGCGCGATGCCGGTCGTCGCCACCGCTGAAACGCACCTGGACCTCGAAGGCGGCCCGGGAGCCGTGGAATCCGCCGCAGGCTCCGGGGACCGGCCCTTCACGCTCGCCGCGTGCAACCCCTTCGGCCGCCGACGGCACTACAGGGTCCAGACGGCAGACCGAGGGTTCGCGGCACGCACGATCGATGCGCCGCGTGCAGCCGAACCCCGCCGCCGCGCAGTCGCGTGCGGACGCGACGGACAGCAGGGCCACCAGGCGCTCCCCGAAGGCACCCCGGCCGAACCGGCCCAATTCGCCTGGTGCTTGCTGCCACCAGTTGAGCAGTTCGCTTCCCGGCGGCGACTGCCGCAGCCACTCGCCCCACGCTTCATCCTGCATCGCTGCCCCCTCTTCGCGGGCTCCCCGTCTCCCGGTCCGCCACCAATGCGACACCGGCGCCACCCGCACCTCATGCGCGACGCCGGGGCGTGCGCGGCTCCAGGGAGGACCAGCCTCGCCATCGAACACCGAAGTGATGCTCGGCCACCACTCCAATTGATCTGTGCCGGCACCGAGTTTCGACAGCACCGGGGTGCATGACCGGGCAGCCTCGGAGCTCGGGCCCAGTGATCGGGGGCGCTCGCGCAGGGCGGATCCGGTGCCTGCGATCATGGGTCCGTTCTGTTCGTTCGCCCGCGAGGTGATTTCTTGAGGAAGGTGGCCCTGCGCCGTCACGCGCGGCTGCCCGAGGGGTACGACAGCAACAGGGTCCTGGCGACCACGGTCGACGCCTGGGGCAGGGGCATCTGGCTGATCTGTCCCCATGCGGAACTCGTACCCAGTTCACTCGGCGGGCCTTGGCTGCGGCCCCGCGACCGGCACCCTTTCGACGCGCAGCTCGTCGTCGACGACCGCGGCACCGTGGTGGAACACACCCTGCACGGTGTCGGGCTGTGGCCCAGCCGTGTGGATGCCCTGCCCAACGGGCGGTTCATCGTGCAGGGAGCCGCGCCTGTACCGGCGCGCGATGCGGTGTCCATGGCGCAGATCTTCGGCAGGGACGGCCGGCGCCGGCAGTCCTTCGAGACGGGCAGAGCCGTCCACTTCCTGATGGCCGACCGGCGCAACCACGTGTGGAGCGCCTACGCCGACGAGGGCGTCCATGCCGACCCGCTCAGTTGCGCCGGTCTGGTGCGCTGGGACAGCGGGGGCCGCCGCGAGTGGGGGTACGCGGCCCCCGAGGGCGTCGAGTACATCGACACGGTGTACGCGTTGAACGTCGACGACGGTGTGGCCTGGGCTTCGTACTACCCGTCGTTCCCGGTTCTGGAGGCCCGTACGAACGGGCAGATGCGTGTCCGCACCTCCCCGGTGACCGCCGCGCGGGGGTTGGCCGTTCACGGCCGGGCCATCGTCATGCTGGGCGGGAACCGGCAGCACGACAGGCTTCACCTCTGCCGCATGACGGACCATGAGGTCGTCGTGGTCGAGGAGGCCCAACTCACCCGGCCCGGCGGCGCACCGCTCAAGCCCTGCATGGTTCCCGTCGGCCGGGGACGGCACCTGTACGTGCGCGATGCCTCGGCCAAGCAGTGGTTCGCACTCTCCATCCAGCCCCGGGGCGACGGCACTTGGGCATAGTGGTGCGGCTGCCGTCGCCCGACCGGCGACGGTGGCCGCGTTGCGCTGCGGTCGAGCGCCCGGCGACGGGCGCCGAGCGCTTTACTCAATGTCGGGCCGCGAGGCCGAGAGCAGGAGCGGGACCAGCGCGCTGGACGCATTCCGCGAGGACGCCCCAACTGGCGCTGTCCGGGGGCGAGTCCGGTGTGGGTTCAGACATCGGTGGCTGCCGCGGCGAGCAGCCGGGCGAGTTCGACCGGCCTGGTGGTCATCGGCCAGTGACCCGAGTCGATGTCGACGAAGTCCACCTGCCTGGTGCGGGCGACCTCCGGCACGTCACCGGCGTCGATCCAGCCCCTGGCCTGGGCGGCGGTGAACTCGGGGCACACGAGCAGCATCGGCACGTCGAACCGCCGTTCGTCCTCCAGCCTCACGGTGCCCTTGGCCACCCCCTCGGGCACGGGGATCGCAGCCGAGGCGATGCGGCTGCGCGCCTCCGCGTCCAGGTCGACCGAGTCCGGTCCTTCGAACGGGCCCCAGCCGGGGAAGGGCATCACGCCGTCCTTGGTCTCGAAGAAGTCGGCGTAGGGCTGTCCGTCGGCGGACGGGAAGCCTCCGATGAGGGCGACCTTGGCGATGCGCTCGGGCCGGGCGTCGGCTGCCAGCCAGGCCAGGGTGCAGGCGGCGGAGTGTCCGACCACCATCGGCTTCCCCGGCGCCGCGTCCACGGCGGCGAGCACCGCCGCCACCTGGTCGTCCAGCGTCGCGGAGACAGCCCCGTCACCCTGGCCGGGGAGGGTGAGCGCCACGGGACGGTGGTCGAGTTCCTCGAGCGCGGTCACGACGTCGTCCCAGGCGGATGCGTCGAGCCACAGGCCGGCGATGAGCAGGATGTCCATGGATCAGTTCTCTTTCCCGTGAAGCCCGTCAGGTCGGTCAGTGCCCTCACGCTACGGCCGGTTCCGGACAATCCACTTCCGGGATACCTCGTGACCACCTAATCTGCTCGGGTGCCGACCGATCTCAGCCCCACCGCGCGAGCCCTGCGCACTCTTGAGATCCTCCAGTTCCGCACCGCGGGAGTGACGGCCGACGAGCTCGCCTCGTCCCTCGGTGTCACGGAGCGGGCTGCGCGCCGGTACATCGGAATCCTCCGCGAGGCGGGCATCCCCGTGCATTCGACCCGGGGGCCCCACGGCGGGTACCGATTGGGGCGCGGCGCCAGGCTGCCGCCGGTCGTCTTCACGGAACCCGAGGCGCTGGGCCTGGTCATGGCGGTCCTCGACGCTCAGCCGACGGCCGCCGACCCCGATGCCGACGACCTTGTCGCCGCCGCCCTGGGCAAGGTCATCCGTGCCTTGCCCGAGCGGGTCGGCCGGCAGGCGGCCGCCCTGCGCGAGCACGCGTCGGCGGTGCCCGACCAGAACCCGGCGCGTCCGGACCCCGCCCTGACGAGCATGCTCGTCGCGGCCGGCGCGGAGCGACGCCGCGTGCTGATCACGTACCGCAGTGGGTCAGGCAACGAGTGGGAGGCGGAGGTCGACCCCTGGGCGGTCGTCGTCCGACACGGCCGCTGGTACCTCCTGTGCCACTCCCATCGAGCGGACGCGGTCCGCACCTACCGGATCGACCGGGTCCGCGCGGTCCGGCAGACCGCCCACGGCTTCGAGATGCCCGAAGGCCTCGACCCGGTGGCGGCGCTGGAGGAGAACCTGGGCAAGGGCTGGGAGTTCGCCACTCGGGTGGCCTTCGAAGCCCCGATGGCCGACGTCGCGCAGTGGATCCGGCCGCCCATGGGACGGCTCGAACCCTCGGGAGACGGGTGCGTGCTCGTCGGCAGCACGAGGAATCCGACGATGTACGCGCAGGAGTGGCTGGCGCAACTGCCGTTCGCCTTCCGCGTGGAGGGCGGGCAGGAACTGCGCGCGGCGGTGGAGGCGCTCGCCAGGCGTTTCACCGCCGCCGTGACGGACCCGCCCTGAGGGTGCATGGCCAACGCACCTGTGCCGCAAGCCACTTGCTGTTCCCTCGCAGGGCAAGGCCTGAGACACGCCCTAGATCAAAGTCGTACGGATCGAAGCAGACCTTGCGGTCGGGCCCACACATCTCGGCGTTCTGCGGAATCCTCGAATCCGACTGGCTGTAGGCGAGGAACGTCACGGTCCGGCCCGAGGCGAACCGCAGGGTGGCCTGGTGCACCGGACTGGCACCTTTCGGTCGATCGCCGGAAAACGCGAAGGGCCCTTGGGCGTTCTCCACAAGGCTGACCAACAGCCAGTCCTGCTTCGCGTACGTCGACCCCGCGCTGCGCGGCGCGGGATCTCCCACCTGTACATAGCCACGCGCCGGGCGCTTCGGTGCGAGTCCGTGGCACTGGTGGCCCTTCACGTTGGATCTGATCGTCGTCAGACAGTACGTGTCGGCATCCGGCATCCACACCAGGTCGCCTGTTCCGGGGGGTCCGAGGCGTTGCAGCACAGCGACTTCCGAGAGTGCGGGCTCTGTCCGGGTGTCCAAGCTCGATTCCTCGATGAACTCGGTGAAGGATTCCACCAGGCTTCCGTCCTGCTTGCCGATCGCCGCCCCGCCGAGCGGTTTCGCCGGACCCGGCTCCGGTGGAACCGGAGCCTTCGTCGACGGCGAAGGGGAGGACGAGGGAGCCGGGGAGGTCCGGGAAGCCTGCGGCGGTCCACTGTCCGTGCATCCGGTGACCAGCACCAGCACAGCACCCATCCCGACCAGCAGCGCGCGCTTCATTCCTGCCCCCAATTGATCCCCGCCCGGAAGTGAGGGATCTTACCTGTACGAAACCGAAGGGGCTCCGTGGCCAACGTCGCCCCGTGCCGTGCGTGAGCGTCGGCAGGCTCGCTCTGCTGCCGCTCCCGCTCGGTGGCGCCGGATACGTCACTCCGAGGGGCCGCTGGGCCTCAACCGGCGCCGGCCGGTGCGTGGTTCGGGGCCGAGGAGGGCCGGATCCGAGTCCGGATGGCGTGGGAGCCGGCGTCTTCCGGAGGCCGCGGCAGGGCGCGTGCGGATGTCCCTACCGCGCGCGAACCCTCTGGCCGAATCGCGTGAACAGTCGCAAGCGGACGTCAATCACGCGCCGTTCGGGCACCTTTCGGGCCAGGTCGCGTTTGCCCGAGGGCGGGGTGAGCGGGTATGGCGGGGCTGTGCCGGAGTGAAGGGGCGGTCGCATCGGAAGTGGTGAGGCAGGCGGGGTGCCGCGGACTCGCGGGAGGTGCATACTGTTTGGCCTGCATGTAGCGCGGCTGGCCTGTACTGGCAAGGGGCGTCACTCGAACGTGTGGTGTGCCGTATCGGGCGGGTTACGTTCCGCAAACGGCTGGCGTAGTGTCACATGCCAGATGCACGTAGCCGAATGAAACGGCTGTGGCGCGGACTTGGGGAGAGGACGGCATCCGGTGATGACGGGGACCGACTGGGGCGAGCGCGGGCTGTGCCGGATGGCTGATCCGGACGAACTTTTCGTGGAGGGTGCGGCGCAGCACCGTGCCAAGGCGTTGTGCCAGGGCTGTCCCGTGCGCACGGAGTGCCTTGCGTACGCTCTGGACAGCCGTATCGAGCACGGGGTGTGGGGCGGGATGACCGAGCGCGAGCGCCGGGCCCTGCTCCGCCGCAGGCCGACCGTGACCTCCTGGCTGCATCTGCTCGAAACCGCACGCACGGCCTACCAGAGCGCGCCCGGGACGGCCGTACGGTCCGTGGAGCACGCGGGTGCCTCCCTGCCCCTGGTCGGATAGAGCGGTAGAGAGGGTCGAAGTCGCGGATGCCGACGGCTGTTGCGACAGGGCGGCCGTACGGCCGGCTCGGATTCGCACGGACGCCGCGGCGGCCCCGACACGCGTCAGCTCGCGCGACCTTGACCACGGCGTCGTAGGCCCGCTCGCCGAGCTTGGCGGCCGAGTCCGTCCGTGGTGCGGGTGAAGCGCCGTACTGCGTCGTACGGGCCTGCAGCGGCGCGGAGTTGATGCGCCACCGTCCCGATCGTCAGGGCGTCGCCCGAACCGTGCGCGCAGCGGTCGGTGGGCGGGGCGACTCCGCCGGTCGGCCGACGGCTGCGGTTGCCGATCCGGTCGGCCCAAGGCTCGACGGGCACCGAGACCCCATACCGGGCGACGGACTTCCAACCACCGCGCCCCGTCCGGCGCCGAACTACGGCGCGCGGTCGACGTCTTGTTCCGCCGGAGCGGCCGGAGCGGCCGGAGCGGCCGGAGCGGGATCGGGGCCGGGAGTCGAGCGTTCGTAGCGGCCGGCCAACTCCCTCAGATGCACGAGCAGTTCCGGCGGGCCCGTGACATCGAAGTCGTATCCGAGCATGCCGAGGTACACGCCGAGTGTCTCGACCGAGTCGGCGCCGGTGTCCAGGAGGCACCTGGTGCCGTCGACGGCCTCGACGACACCGACCGCCGGGTTGATGCGTTCGGCGACCGCCTCGGCGGGGGCGTGCACCGTGACCCTGGCCCGGTGGCGCCAGCCCGCGGCCGAGACCCGCCGCGCCACATGGGCCGCCACGTCGCCCCCGCCCGGAAGCTCCCGCGGAGTGAACCGCGGACCCGTCGGCGTCCGGGGCTCGATCCGGTCGACCCGGAAGGTCCGCCAGTCCTCGCGGTCCACGTCCCACGCCACGAGGTACCAGCGACGGCCCCACGAGACCACCCGATGCGGCTCGGTGACCCGGCGCGTCGCCGAGCCCCCGTGATCGCGGTAGTCGAAGCGCAGCCGCTCGCGGTCCCGGCAGGCCGCGGTCAGCGCCATCAGCACATCGGTGTCCACCGTCGGCCTCGGCCGGTCCGCGGGCACGGGCACGGTGTAGGTCTGCAGCGTCCGCACCCGGCGCCGCAGCCGGGACGGCAGCACCTGCTCCAGCCTGGCCAGCGCCCGGAGCGCGATGTCCTCCGTGCCGGACAGCGCGCTCTGGGCCACCGTCCGCAGCGCGACGGCCACGGCGACGGCCTCCTCGTCGTCCAGGAGCAGTGGCGGCATGGCCGTACCGGCCGCCAGCCGGTAGCCGCCCGCCGGGCCCCGGGTGGCGTCCACGGGATAGCCCAGTTCGCGCAGCCGGTCGATGTCGTTGCGCACGGTCCGGCCGCTCACGCCCAGGCGTTCGGCCAGCTCGGCGCCCGGCCACTCACGGGCCGTCTGGAGCAGCGAGAGCAGGCGCAGCAGTCGTGCGGAGGTTTCCAGCATGAGGTCGAGACTGCCAGGAATTCAGGAACGGAACGTGCCTAATGGCCTCCTACTCTTCGAGTCATGGACAACAGCAGCGGCACCCCCGCACAGATCCGCCCCTTCCGCATCGAGGTCCCGCAGGCCGACCTCGACGACCTGCGCGACCGGCTGCGCCGCACCCGCTGGGGGGCCGAGGTCCCCGGAACCGGCTGGAGCCGCGGCGTGCCCGTCGGCTACCTGAAGGAACTGGCCGCGTACTGGGCCGACGGATACGACTGGCGCGCCGCCGAGGCCGGGCTGAACGAGTTCCCGCAGTTCATCGCCGACATCGACGGGCAGAACATCCACTTCCTGCACCTCCGCTCCGAGAACCCGGACGCCACACCGCTCCTCCTGATCCACGACTGGCCCGCGTCGATCGTCGAGTACGTCGATGTGATCCGGCCGCTCGCGAAGGACTTCCACGTCGTGGTCGCGAGCACCCCCGGCGTCGGCTTCTCGGGTCAGCTCGCCGCCGCCGGATGGAACAACGGCCGCATCGCCGCCGCGTACAACGAACTCATGTCCCTTCTGGAATACGGGCGTTACGGCCTCCAGGGAACCGGCGGCGGGGCCTGGATCGCGACCGAGATGGGGCGGCAGGCCCCGGACCGCGTGATCGGCATCCACGTGAACGGCTTCATCGTGTTCCCGTCCGACGACCCCGCCGACTTCGAGGGCCTGACCGAGGCCGAGCAGGGCCGGCTGGCGCGTCTCCAGAACTTCCGCGACGACATGATGGGCTTCAACGTCCTCCAGTCGACCCGCCCGCACACCGTGGCGCACGCCCTGCACGACTCGCCGGTCGGGCAACTCGCCTGGATCGTCGAGAAGTTCAAGGAGTGGACGGACGCGGAGAGCGACCTTCCCGAGGACGCCGTGGGCCGCGACCACCTGCTCACCAACGTCAGCCTGTACTGGTTCACGGCCACCGCGGGCTCGTCCGCGAATCTCTACTACGAGGCGGCCCACGACCCGGCCGCCTGGGCGCCCAAGGAGCGCGGCACGGTGCCCACGGGCGTCGCGGTCGCCCTGACCACGGACATCGCCGTGCGGCGGTTCGCCGAGCGGGAGCACACCATCACGCACTGGTCGGAGCTGGAGCGCGGCGGCAACTTCCTTCCCCTGGAGCAGCCGGAACTCTTCGTGGACGACGTCAACGCCTTCTTCCGGGCCCTGCGATGACCGGGCGCGGGGCCGGGCGGAGACCCGGCCCCGCGGGCGACGCGTACGCGCGCGTCCCGGCTGTCGCCCGCCCTGCTCCGGGTGCGCCGGGCCGCGCGTGACCGCCGCCGAGGAGCCGCACCGGTCCCGGCGCTGGTGTGCGCCCGCACAGTGCGTGGCCGATTGGACCCTGCACGTGCACACGTACGGTGTGAGGCCGTGGTGCCCCGGTCACTCGCATGGTGGCCTGACCGGCATGAATCGCAACTCCTCACGCCCGGCGGTGCGTTCGGCCGCCCACCTGCCCGAACGTTGCGCCGTCCGCACCAAGGCCGTGCGGCTTGGCGCGTACGGAGTCCACACGCCGGCGCTGCCGACCACGCTCCGCCCGTCCGCGTCCCGCGGCCCCTCCGGTACGCATCCGGCGGGCCTCCGGAGAACCCGGTGAGCGGCGGCGGAGCCATCGACGGCGAGTCGGTGGCGATCGTGCTGTTCCTCGCCTTCGTGACGGTGTGCCTGCTCCTGTGCGGCCTCGCGGCGGCCGATCAGGACGACCCCCGGCAGTTCTACACGGGCAGCGCCTCGCTGGGGCCTGTCCCGAGCGGACTGGCCATCGCGGGCGACTACCTCTCCGCGGCCACGCTCCTCAGCACCACCGGGTCCATCGCCCTCAAGGGCGTCGACGGAGTGCTGTTCGCCTGTGCCACGGTGGTCTCGCTGGCGCTGACGGGCCTGCTCCTCGCCGAACCCCTGCGCAAGGCCGACCGCTACACACTCGGGGACGTCGTCGCCGAACGGCTGCGACGGCCCTCCGTACGGACGGCCATGGGTATCACCACCATCGTGGTCCTGCTGCCGCTGCTCCTCGTGCAACTCACCGCCGCGGGGCGGATCACGACGGTGATGCTCGGACTTCCGGAGGGGGCGCTCACCGTCTGCACGGCCGCCACCGGCGCACTCATGGTCTGCTACTCGGCGTTCGGCGGCATGCGGGGGACGGGCCTGATCCAGATCCTCAAGACCGTCGTCGTCGTACCCGTCGTCGTCCTGGTGGGCATCCTCGTCCTGCAGCGGTTCGGCGGAAACCCCGCCCGGCTCCTGCACGCCGCCGCCGCCAACGGCGGACCCGGGTACACCACTCCCGGAATGCAGTTCGGCGACTCCCTCGTCGGCCGGCTGGACCTGATCGGCTTCGGGGCCACCCTGGTGCTGGGTGCCGCGTGCCTGCCGCACATCACGATGCGCTTCCACCCGGTGCGCAGCGCCCGCGCCCTGCGGATCTCGATGCGCTGGGCCGTCGGTTCGGTCGCGCTGATCTGTGCGGCCCTCGCCGTCATCGGGCTCGGAGCCGCCGCGCTCGTCGGCCCGGAGGCACTGGGCGCAGGCGATCCGGCGGGCGGTACGGCCCTGCTGATGGTGACCGCGACGCTGGACCCCGCCTCGGGGGCGGCCGGGGAGAGCGTGCTCTTCGCCGTCGTGGCCTGTGCCGTCTTCGCCACCGCGCTCGCCGCCGTCGCCGGCATCACGCTGGCGGCCGCCGCCTCGCTCGCGCACGACCTGCCGTCGCGCGACAGGCGCAGGAAGCGCGGTCGCAGCCCCGGGACGCGGGAGGCCGTCCGGGCCCGCTGGGCCGTGGCCCTGGTCGGTGCCGTCGCGGTGCTGCTGTCGATGCCCGCCCACACCCGCAACCCGCAGGTGCTGGTCTCCTTCACGTTCGGCGCGGCCGCGGCCTCCATCGTTCCCGTGCTCGTCTGTACGTTCTTCTGGCGGGGGTTCACCGCCCGGGGCGCCCTGTACGCGCTGTACGGGGCGCCGCTGCTGACCGCCCTGCTGATGCTCTTCTCGCCGGCGGTGTCGGGAACGCCGGTGGCGCTGCTGCCCGAGTACGACTTCCACTGGTTCCCGCTGCAGACGCCGGGCCTGGTCGGCATCCCCGCCGGCTTCCTCCTCTGTGTGCTCGGCTCGCTCCCGTTGCGCCGGACGGACGACTCCGGGTACGAGCCGGGCCGCGGGACCGACGAGGTGCCGCGTGCCACGCACTGGGCGGCGGCGCGGAGCTCCGCCTCCGACGTCCGGAGCCCGATGTGAGGGGCGTGTCCGCCGCCGAGGGCGGCGGACACCTTCCCGTCGACGGCTTCCCGGGGTGCGGCCGCCTCGCCGAGGGGTCGCTGTCGCCGGTGGTGGAGGGTCCGCACGGAGGCCTGCCGACCCGGTGCACGGGCGGTCGCCCGGGCCGTGCCGTTCGGGCCGGTTGCGGGGCGCCCTAGCCGGCCTTGTGGCGGCGGTAGTGGCGGGCGACGCGTGCCCGGTTGCCGCAGCGGGCGGCGGAGCACCAGCGGCGTCGCGGATGGGCCGGCAGGAAGAGCATCACGCAGTCGTCGGCCTCGCACTTCCTGATCCGGGTGACCGCGGGGTCGGCGAGAAGTTCGGCGGCGGCCTCCGCGAGCCAGGCAGCCAGGCGTGGGCCCGGCGGACCCGTGCGGCGGCGGGTGAGCCGGACCGTGCCGTCCCGCCATGCCAGCTCGCTGATCGCGGGCGCTGCACGCTGTGCCGTGTTGAGGGCGGCCAGGTCCGCGGCCAGTGGCTCCTCGCCCCGGCGGACACGGTCGAGCGCGGCGGCCACGTGTTCCCGCACGGCCAGTACCGCGCTCAGGTCCTCGGGTCCTGCGTCCTGTGGCACGTCGTCCGGTAGCCGGTCGGCCTGGAGGGCCCACCAGGCCCGCAGGTCGTCCGGGGTGGTGAGCAGGTCTCCCGTGCCCGGTCGGGTGTTGACCAGGTCCAGGGCCAGCGGCTCTCCGGTCAGCGGTGCGAGGTCACTCATGAGGCTAATGCTACATCGGTGTGTTGACGTATTAGTCACGACGGGCTATATCTAATGCATAAACCTATGAATGAGGTGTTAGTCATGCTCGCCCCGGTCGCCCGCATCGCCCATCGCCACCTGGACGTCGACGGCGTCCGTGTCTTCTACCGGGAGTCCGTTCCCGACCGGACCGACGCGCCTGTGCTGCTGCTCCTGCACGGGTTCCCGTCCGGCTCGCACCAGTTCCGCGGCCTCATGGACGTGCTCGGCCCGCACTACCGGCTGATCGCCCCGGACCACGCGGGCTTCGGCCACACCCGCACGCCGGACGGCTTCACCTTCTCCTTCGACCGGCTCGCCGATGTGACCGAGGGGTTCGTCGAGGGCCTCGGCCTGGAACGGTTCGTGCTCTACATCTTCGACTTCGGCGCGCCCATCGGCTTGCGCGTCGCCGAACGCCGTCCCGAGTGGATCGCGGGCCTGGTCGTGCAGAACGGCAACGGCTACGAGGAGGGACTCTCCGACGCGGCCCGAGGCCTGCTCTCGCTGACTCCCGGCACGCCGGGCGCGAAGGAGGTGATACGGGACCTGCTCACTTCCGACGGCACACGCGGCCAGTACGAGACCGGCGTCCCCGTCCCCGAACTGCTCGCACCGGAATCCTGGCTGCTGGACCAGCACTTCTTGGAGCTGCCCGGCCGCAAGGAGGCCCAGCAGTCGTTGATCTTCGACTACCACACCAACGTCGAGCGCTACGGCCGGTGGCAGGCGTGGCTGCGCAGGTACGCTCCGCCCACCCTGATCACCTGGGGCAGGGGTGATCCGTTCTTCCTGGAGGCGGGGGCCCGCGCCTACCTTCGGGACCTGCCGGCCGCCGAACTGCACCTCTTCGACACCGGGCACTTCGCCCTGGAGACGCATCTGCCGGAGATCGCTCCGCTGATCGCCGGATTCCTCGACCGCGTGGGGGAGTCGGCGGGCCCGCCGACGGGCGGCGGGCACGACGAAGCGTGGGCCCGCGAGCGTTGAGCGGCCCCACGGGACCGCGCCCGTGAAGGTGGCGTACGTCAGCGGTGGCCGCGTGGGACGCGGGTCGCCGGCCCGTGCGGCGCTGCCGGGCCACTGCCCCGGACCGTACCCGGGTGCCCCACCGTTCCGAGGCTGAGCAGCACATGGCGCTCCGCGACCTCCTCGGCCGACAAGGGCCCGTTCTCGCGGTACCAGTTGGCGACGCCCTGGCACATGATGAGCACCGCGCGCACGGCGTCGGCCGGTATCGGCGTGGTGAAGGCGCCCTGTGCGATGCCCGCTCGGACGGTGTCGAGCAGCATGTGCTCCAGGTAGTCGCGCAACGCCACGTACCGGGCGCGGTTGGCCGGTTCGAGGCTGCGTATCTCGGTGTCCAGGAAGGCCAGGCCCTTGCGGTTGGCCATGTAGAGCACGATGGACTCCACCATGCCGCAGAAGCGGGGCAGCGGGTCGTCGCCCGCCTCGGCGGCGGCCTCCCGGCAGCGGTCGAGGACGTCCTTCATGGACGTCTCCAGCAGGGTCGCCAGCAGCGCCTGCTTGTTGTCGTAGTGGTAGTAGAGGGCGGGCACGGTGACCCCGACCCGGCCGGCGATGTCGCGCACCGAAGTCCCGTGGTAGCCGTGCTCGTTGAAGGCCTCCATCGCGTGGCGGAGGATGGGGTGGAGGGTGAGTGGTCCGTACGAGCGCCAGTGCTGCGGGTGAGCGGCGGTGGACTGGCTGGGTTCGGTGCTCAACGGCGCTCCTCGGCGGGGTCGGTGACGGGGACAGCGTACGTCTCCGGTGTGTGGAATCGGCCCTGAGCCCGCTGAGCCCTCGCTCAGGAGACCGGATCGGGGGAGCGTCCGTGCCGGACGTGCTGCGGACGCCTCCGTCACTCCAAGCAGGTTCGGGATGAGGCGAGTTGGCCGCCGGGCGGTCTGGGCCGGGGCGGCAGGAATTGGTTCCGTCGGAGGCGTTGACCGTGCCCCCGCCCACTTCTAACGTCTTAGCGAACGCTCAGTAGGTTCGGCCGGTCGGGCATCCCGTCGAGAGTCGGCCGAAGGGGCGTTGCCGCGCGACCGGACGGACCACCGATCCCGCCGTGGGCCACGGTCGCACCCGCGACAGCCGCTCAGCCCGATCCGCCACGGACCACCGCACCAGCCGCCCCGACCCGCCAGGAGGCCGAGTTCCATGACGTCAGCCCCGCGCACGCCAGGGGAACCACAGGTGGAGCAGCCGGAACCGACTCTCCCGATGCTGCTCGAACGCAACGCCCGGACGCACCCCGATCTGCCCGCCCTGTCCTGGCGGGCGGCGGAGGGCGAGGCGGCGGACGAGGGCGGCTGGGCCACCCTGACCTGGGCGCAGGTCGGGGAGCACACCACCCGCCTCGCGGCCGGGTATGCGGCGCTCGGTGTCGGCCGCGGCGACCACGTGCTGCTCATGATGGCGAACCGGCCCGAGCACTGGCTCTCCGACCTCGCCCTCGTACGGCTCGGCGCGGTTCCCGTCAGCGTCTACGGCACCTCCGCGCCCGAGCAGGTCACACACATCGCGCGCAACTGCCGGGCCGCGCTGGCGGTCGTGGAGGGCGCCGCGCAGGTGGAGCTGTGGTCGCCGCTGCTGGCCGACGCGGACACCCCCCTCGCCCGGCTCGTCGTCGTCGAACCGGGCGCCGAGGGCGAGCACGTCCCGTACGCGTCCCTGGGCCGGGAACCCGTACCGGAGCAGTTCGGGAAGTCGCTGGACACGGCGGGCCCCGAGGACACGCTGACGGTCGTCTACACCTCCGGCACCACGGGGGAGCCCAAGGGTGTGGTGCTGAGCCACCGCCACGTGCTGGCCAACGCCCTCGCGCTGGACGCGGTCGTGGAACTGCCGCCGCACGTCGAGCACATCTGCTACCTGCCGTTCGCGCACATCGCCGAGCGGATGCTCGGCATCTACCTGCCGTGCCACCGCGCCTCCCACGTCTACCTGTGCGCCGATCCGGCGAGCGTCGCGGAGGCCGTGCGCGCGGTGCGCCCGGCGCAGTTCTTCGGGGTGCCGCGGGTATGGGAGAAGCTGGCGGCCGCCGTCCGCGCGGGGCTGTCGCTGCTGCCGGCCGAGCGTCGGGCCGCCATCGAGGAGGCCGCCGACGTGGCCCGCGAGCACGTCGGGTACCGCGAGCGCGGGGAGAGCGCTCCGGCCGAGCTGGAGGCCGCGTACGAACGGCACCGCGAGCAGGTGCTGTTGCCGGTGCTGGCGATGGGAGGACTCGACCGGGTGGACTGGGCGGCCAGTGCCTCGGCGCCCATGCCGATCGACGTGGTGCGCTTCTGGGCCGGGTTCGGCATCGTCATCATGGACGCGTGGGGGCTGACCGAGACCACGGGCGTGGCGACCACCAACAGCCCGCGAACGGGTTTCCGGCTGGGGTCCGTCGGCCGGCCCGTGTCCTCGGCGGAGGTGCGGGTCGCGGCGGACGGGGAGATCGAGGTGCGGGGCGCCACGGTGTTCGCCGGCTATCTGCGCGAGGACGGCGGGGTGCGCCCCGCGGTGGACGCGGAGGGCTGGCTGCGCACCGGGGACATCGGCCGCCTGGACGAGGACGGATACCTCTGGCTCACGGACCGCAAGAAGGAGATGATCATCACCTCGACCGGCAAGAACGTGTCGCCCGCCCTGGTGGAGAACGCGCTCAAGGAGCATCCCCTGATCGGCCAGGCCCTCGTGCACGGCGACAACCGCTCCTACCTCGTCGCCCTGTTGGTGCTCGACGCGGAGACCGCGCCGGCGTGGGCCGCCGCCCGGGGCATCGACTCCGGTTCGGGTCTCACGGCCCTGGCCGCGCATCCGGCCGTACAGGAGGAGGCGGACCGTGCCGTCGCCGCCGCCAACGCCCGGCTGAACCGCACCGAGCAGGTGAAGCGGTACGTCCTGCTGGCCGAGGAGTGGGGTCCGGCGACGGGGGAGCTGACCCCGTCCCTGAAGATGCGGCGCAGGGTCATCCACGACAAGTACGCCTCTGCGCTGGCCGGTCTGTACGAGGACTGAGTGCGCGCCCGGACGCCGTGACGGCGGTCGCCCGCTCCTCCCGGGCGGGCGAACCGCCCCGGACGGGCCGGACGCAGGGAGAGTGCAACTGCGCCGCACAGCAGGAGAGTGCAACAAAGACATGCTGAACGTCTCATAGTTACTCCGTGGTGCGGGTGGCGGTACCCTGGGCGGCACCATGGAGACTTCTGCGAACGACTCGTTGCTCGCCCGGGCCATCGCCCGGCCCGAGACCGAGGAGAAGGTGGCGCGGCGCATCCTCGACGCCGCGCTGGAGCAGTTCACGACCTTCGGCCTGCGCCGGTCCTCGGTGGACGACGTCGCCAAGCGGGCCGGGGTCTCACGCGTCACGGTCTACCGCCGCTTCCGTACCAAGGACGGGCTGGTCGAGGCGTGCCTGCTGCGCGAGGGCAGCAGGTTCTTCCAGGAGCTGGACTCCGCGGTGGCATCGCTGCCGACGATGGAGGAGCGGGTCGTCGAGGGCTTCGTGGTGGCCCTGCGGCACACCAGGGCGCATCCCCTGTTCGGCGGGCTGCTGCGTCTCGAACCCGAGGTGGTCCTGCCCTATCTGACCGTTCAGGGCGGACCCGCCCTCGTGGCGACCTGCGACTACCTGACCGCCCATCTGCGCCGTGCCCAGCAGGCGGAGGGCCGTCCCGAATCCGATCCGCGGCCGGTGGCGGAACTGCTGATCCGCGTGGCCGTCTCCTTCCTGCTGAACCCGTCGAGCTGCATCGAGATGGAGGACGAGGACCAGGCCCGGGCCTTCGCCCGCCGCTACCTCGCCCCCCTCCTCGCCGCCTGAACGGCCCGCGGAGCCCTTGCTCAGCGCCTCTGGTGGAGCCACCGCGCGAGGGCCACGGCCCGTGCGCGAGCCGTCGCCGTCGTGGTGAACGACGTGAGGTTCACCGGCGGCGCGAAGCGCTGGACGGTGACCGACTGGGGCGCGGTGAACGCGCGCAACCCCTCGGCCCCGTGGATCCGCCCGAACCCTGAGTCCCCCGAGCCGCCGAAGGGCAGTGCGGGCACCGCGGCGAAGCCGAGCACCGAGTTCACCGAGACCGCGCCCGCGCGCAACCGGGCGGCCAGCGCGGCCCCGGCCCGCCGGTCGCCGCAGAAGACCGCCGCGCCGAGCGCGTAGGGCGAGTCGTTCGCGCGGCGCACCGCCTCGTCCACGTCGGCCACGGAGTTGACGACCACGGTCGGCCCGAAGGTCTCCTCGGTCATCGCGGGCGCGTCCTCGTCCACGTCGGCCAGCACGACCGGGGCGATGTACGGCCCGGACAGCGACGCCGAACCTCCCACGAGGGCCCGGGCACCCGCCGCCAGGGCGCCCTCCACATGGCGCCGCACCACGCCCGCCTGCTCGGGAAGCGTCATCGGCCCGTACACGGTCGAGGGATCGGCACCGACGTGCAGCGCGGCGGCCCGCTCCGCGATCCTGTCGCACAGCGCGGAGTGCACCTCCCGCACCGCGTAGACGCGTTCGACACCGGCACAGGTCTGCCCCGCGTTGCTCATCGCTCCCCAGACGATCGCGTCGGCCGCGGCGTCGAGATCGGCGTCGGCGGTGACGACAGTCGCGTCCTTGCCCCCGCACTCGGCCAGGAACGGCGTGAGCGATCCCGCGCACAGTGCCATCACCTTGCGGGCGGTGCCGGGCGAACCCGTGAACGCGACCTTGTCGACACCGGACCGGACCAGCGCCTCGCCCGTCGAGGCGGGACCGGTGACGGTGCAGAACAGGCCGGCGTGCTCGGGTACGGCCGCGTCGAACAGCCGGGACAGGAGGACGCCCGTACCCGGTGTGCGCTCGGACGGCTTGAACACGACGCCGTTGCCCGCCGCCAGGGCGTAGCCGATGGAACCCATCGGGGTGTAGACGGGGTAGTTCCACGGCCCGATCACCCCGACGACCCCCAGGGGGCGGTGGACCACCGTGGCGCGCTGGTTGGCGGCCAGGAGCCCGGCGCGCACGCCCCGCCGGCCCAGTACCCGCCCCGCGTTGCGGGCCGCCCAGGCCAAGTGCTCCAGGGTGAGCACCACTTCGAGCTCCGCGTCGGCGCGCGGCTTCCCGGTCTCGGCGGCGACCGACTCGGCGACCTCGTCCAGGGAGGAAGCCAACTTGCGCTTCCAGGACAGGAGGTGATCCCTGCGCCGCTTCGCGGACAGGGCCGCCCAGCCGGTCGCCGCCGAACGGGCCCGGTCCATGGCGCGGGCGACCTCGGCCGGCCCGTCGACCGGGTGCTCCGCGAGCGGTTCGCCCGTCCCCGGATCGTGGACGGTGAAGGTCGTCGTCCGGGGCGAGGCGTCCTGGTCCGTGTCGGTCATCGCTGCTCCGTGGGTTGTCGGGCGGCCCCGGGAGGGCCGGATGCGGCTTGTCACTGCTTGCCTTCAGTGGCTTCCGAGGAGTGGGCGTCCGGGCCCTGCCCGTGTGCCGGGCCGTCGTCCTCCGTCGGGTGGTGCGCGCCGGTGGGCGCCGGGTCGCCGTCCCACGGGGGCCGCCGGTCCTGCGGGTGGGGGTCGGACGCGAAGTCGGCCGGGCGTTCGTCCGGGAGCGGGCGCAGGTCCCGGGTGTGGGCCCAGTGCGGGCCCAGGTCGTCCAGCCGCCAGCCGAACGGGTAGCTGCGGGGCTTCATCCGGTACGGCCACCAGTCGGGCCGTGCGGGCATGCGGCGGATCACCGCGGCCCGGGCCCGCAACGCGCGGTGCACCGTAGCGCGGACCGGTCGCGGTTGCGGCGCGAACCCCAGCGCGGTGAGGAGCGGTTCGTCGAGGACGGCGAGGGAGGCCCGGGCCACCAGGGGCCGCAGCAGGTTCGGATACCACCCGGTGACGACTCTCAACGTGGCCGCCGCGACGCGCCGGTTGGCCGGGTCGTAGGCGAACATCGCCTGCTCGTAGGTGTCGTGGAGGCGTGCGAAGCCCGTGTAGTCGGACGGCAGGTCGGTGAGGCCCATCATCTCGCCCATGCGCCGCCCCACGAGGGCCAGGCTCTCCGTCTCGTGCGTCGACAACTGCCGCCAGCCGTAGCGGTCGATCCACCTCTTGGGGCCCACCACCGTGGTCGCCAGGACGTAGAGGTAGTCCTCGTTGGGTATGCGGTAGCGGCCGTGGATGCGGTTGAGGTGCCGCACCGCGGCGCGGCCGTGCTCGGACTCCATCCCCTCCCGGACCATCTCGTGGGCGATCAGCACGGTGTCGTCGTACCGCTTCTGTCCCGCGCGCTCGAACTCCTGCGTGCGGTCGAGGAGTCGGGAGATGCGCGGCACGCCGTAGTCCCGCAGGAAGGCCACCGAGACGCCCTGGAGGTAGTCCCAGGGGAATTCGTACTCGGTGACCCACCGGAAGATCTGCTCGTAGTCCTTGTGCGGGTCCATCTGCTGGATGCGGTGGAGCCGGCTGTAGCGGCCCATGGTGGGGTCTCCTATCGGTTCCCGCTGCGCACGGTCAGGTCGGAGAAGTCGACTGTCTCGGCGTCGACCAGTACCTGGCCCGCCTCGACGGCGGCCACCGACAGCTCGGGGAGCCGGACCGCGACGGGGAGGTTGGCCGGGACGATGTCGGCCCCCACGCAGACGCGCGGGGTGCGGACGTCCAGGAAGGGGATCGTGATGGAGCCGGTGAGTCGCGTGACGTAGATGTCGACCTGGGGGATGTCGAGGTCCACGTCGATCGTCTGCACCTGGCCGCCGGCCTTCAGACGGAAGGAGTAGTCGTCGGCGACCAGTCGGTCGGCGTGCACCCAGAGCACCTTGAGCCGTCCGCCGTCGACCGTCGGGAGATGGGTGGCGCCGTGGATGATCGCCCCGTACGCGGTGAGCGTGTCCGCGCGGACCTCGGGGTGCCCGGGGCTGATCGGGTAGGTGGCGCGCGGGCGCCCCGGCCGGTCGCCGACGACGATCGGCGGGCGCAGCGCGGTGAGGTCGCCGGGGTCCTCGGCGACCTCACCGGGGACCGCGTCCTCCGGTTCCGGCCCGGGGCCCGGGAGCCCTCCGGTGTCGATGCCGGTGAGGCACGGGAGCGTGACCTGGGCGCCCCTCGCCCCACCGCCCTTCCCGCTCTCCTCTCCGCTGCCGGAGGGTGTCCCGCCGGAGGGCTCGTCGTCGGCCGCCGCACTTCTCCCCGAGGGACTCCCGGCCGACGGGGTCGACGTCGGACCGCTTCCGCCGGGCGTCGGCGACGAGCCCTCCGACGGGCCCGGAGCCGTGGGGACGTCCGGTGGTTCCCAGGGCCAGTGCCACTCGAACGTGGGCCAGGGCGAGGGGAACCCGTCGGAGCCCCGCGCGGCGGGAGCGGGGACCGCGGCAGGCACCGCCGCCGCCACCAGCACCACGCTCGTCACGGCGAGGACCGCGCCCCGGGCCGACCTCCGCCGGAAGGAGGAGCGGGCCCGGTCCCCACCCTCCTTCGACCGGCCGCCGTCCCGCGCGGCCGCCCCCCGGCCGGAGGAGGGCGTCCCGTCCGGGACACCCGCCGGGCCGGGCGCACCCGTGGCCCGCGCGGCGCCGTCCGCACCGGCGGCCCTGTCGGCCCCGCCCGGGTCGTGCCCGGCACCCGTACGGGCCGTACCGGGCGCGGTCCTCTCCGCTCCGGTCGCCCCGGCTTCGCGTACGGGGGCCCGCCTCGGCCCGTGCGCCCGGTCGCCGTCGCCGCCAGGGGCGTCCTCCCCCTCCGGGACGGGGTCGGGCAGCCAGCCGAAGGCCATCGAGGAGCCGATGAGGCCGGCCGCCATGCCGATGCCGAAGCCGCCCAGGTTGGTGGTCGCCATGGACGTCAGGGAGGCGATCGCGGTGACCACGGAGACGAACATGCGCTGCTCGGGCCTGAAGAGGAAGAACAGGCCGCCCGCGATCAGCACCAGGCTGATGCCGACGGCCGACATCGCGCCGACGCCGACCTTGATCATCAGGGGTAGCGGGGCCAGTGGCAGGGCGACCATCTCGACGCCGCCCGCGATGACCCACGCCGCAGCCCAGAACGGGCGGGTGCGGCGCCAGTGGCGCAGTGAGCGGCGCAGGCGCGGGGCCGGCAGCACCCGGTCGAGCCGGTCGCCGGTCTCACGGGCGAGTTCCGACAGGAGGCCCAGGACGAAGGTGAACATCAGCGGGTCCGTCCGTCGCCGGGGTCAGAAGCACTGCTTGCCGGTACGGCTGAACTCGATCTCCAGCTTCTCCAGCGTCAGGGTGCCCCCGTTGGCTGCGTACGCGGTGCTCCTGACGTCACGGGCGACGGCCGTGCTCGCCTGGACGCCGAACGTGCCCCTGGGGCCGGTGACCCCGGGCGCGGCCGTCAGGGTCGAGGCGTCCCGGCCCGCCTCCACGCCGGTCACCCTGCCCCCGCCGCCCGTGAGGGCGTCGGCGTTCACCACGAGGTTCGTGCCCTCCAGCGGCTTGTCCGCGCCGGAGCGCACCAGCATCGTGATGTCCCCGACCAGGGGCAGCCTCTGCTTGAGCGAGACGCACACGTCGGAGACCGTGCCGCTCTTCACGCCGGCCAGCAGCACGGGTCTGGCGTCGTTCGCCGAGCCGCCCACGGAGGAGGGGAAGGACGACACGCCCTCCGCGGTGATCTCGGAGGCCGAGACCTTGAAGGCCGACCCGGACACGGCGAAGGACGCCGCGAGCGCGCCCTGCGCGATGGCGATGCCGAGTGCTCCCACCGCCAGCGTGCACGGGACGAGCATCACCGCGGTCCGCCTCCAGTGCGTACGGCCTTCCCCCGGCACCGTCGTCCTGGCGCCTGCGTATCCGTCTCGCATGGGACGTCCCTTCCGCGGGGCTGGAGCGGTGGCCGGGAGCGCACGGGCCACCGATGAGTCGAAGATACAAAAACTATTGACTTGTTTCACGGGGCGCGTCAATACTCCGGACACCATGGAGGAACGGAGGCTTCATGACCGGCCCACCGAATCTGCCGAACCGAGCAACTTCCTCTACATCGACCCGAATTGACCCGACATCAGAAGTGCGCGCGCCGCGCCGGGGCGGTATGGCCTGGCGCTACTTCGGCGATGCCCGCTCCACCCTCGTCGCCCCGCAACTGCTCCTGCTCCAGGTCGCCCACCCCGTCGTCGGCGCGGGCGTCGCCGACCACAGCGCCTTCCGCGCGGCGCCCTGGCCCAGGCTGGTCCGCACACTGCTCTCCCTGAGCACGGTCGTGTACGGAGGGCAGCGGGCCGCCACCGAGGAGGCCCGCCGCCTGGTCCGTGTGCACGCCCCGATGAAGGGCACCGACTCCTCGGGCCGCCCCTACCGCGCCCTCGACCCGGAGGCCTACCACTGGGTGCACGCCACCCTCGTCAAGGGGCCGGTGGACGCCCAGCGGCTCTTCTGCAGGGGCATGACGCAGGGGGAGGTGGAGGAGTACTACCGCGAGATGCGGGACGTCGGACGTGTCTGGGGGCTCAAGGACCGTCATCTGCCCCCGGACTGGGCGGCGTTCAGCGCGTACTACGACGACATGGTCGACAACCGGCTCGAGGACAACCGCTCCGTGCGGGACGTCCTGGACGAACTCACCCACCCCGCGAAGCCCTTCCGACGGCTGCCGGGACCCCTCTGGCGCCCCTTCGCCGCGGTCGCCGCCCACTACGCGCTGCTGGTCACCGTCGGCACCCTGCCGCCCCGCCTGCGCGAACGGCTCGGACTCGGCTGGGACCCGGGCCGGGAACGCTCGCTGCGCCGCTTCGCCCTCGCCGTCAGGGTCCTGATGACGCTCGTCCCGCCGCCGCTGCGCATCGGCGTCTCGCTCGGCATCGCCCACTGGGCCACCCACCGGCCCGGCATCGATCCGGCCGCCCGGCGGCCTCTGGGAGCATGGTGACATGACGTCCACGACCGAGCCCCTGCCCCTCGCCCCGGGGACGATCCTCTGGGACATCGCGGGCGACACACGGCTGCTGTTCTCGCTGCCCGCCGCGCTCGTCCTCCAGGTCGCGCACCCCGCCGTCGGCGCGGGCGTCGACGACCACTCCACCTTCCGCACGGACCCCTGGGGGCGCGCGGCACGGTCCCTGGAATCCCTCCAGCTCTGGGTGTACGGCGGCGAACGCGCGGCCGAGGAGGGACGGCGTCTGCGCCGGCTGCACAAGGACATCAGCGGAACGGACACCCGCGGCAGGGCCTACCACGCGCTCACACCCGCCCACTACGCCTGGGTGCACGCCACGGCCTACCCGATCTTCCTGCGGGCGGCCCGGTACCTGTCCGACCCGCTGACACCCGAGCAGGAGCGCCGCCTCTACGACGAGCCGCTGCGGCTCGGCGCCATCCTCGGCATCAAGGCACGTGACATGCCCGGCACACCCGAGGAGTTCTGGCCGTACTTCGACACCATGGTGGAGGAGGAGCTGGAGCGCACGGTCGTCGTCGAGGAACTGCTCGACCCGCGCCGCCCCATTCCGCCCCCGCCGGGCACGCCCGCGGTCCTGCGCCGGTTCTGGCCGTACGTCCGGCGCCCGCTGGCCCGCCTCCAGGCCTTCGTCACCGTCGGCCTCCTCCCGCCGTCCGTGCGTGACCGCCTCGGCCTGGGCTGGACGTCCAGGGACGAACGACGGCTCCGCCGCTTCGGAGCCGTCGTCCGCCGGGTCGTGCCCCTGCTTCCGGAGCGCCTGCGCTACCTGCCGACGGCCCGGGCCGCCCGCGCCGCAAGCCGTCGCACCGGCACGTCCCCGTCCTGACGAGAACCCGCCGCCGCCCGGCGGCACGGTGCGCCGGGCGGCGGAACGACCCGCCCGCCTAGGCGCGGGCCGTGGTGGCGCGGCTGTTGTACGCCTCCGCCCGGAGGACGGGCCGGTGCCCGGACAGGGCCCGCGCGGGCCATGACACAGTGACGGACCGCGACTCGCCGGGGAGCAGCCACAGGTAGTTGTCGCCGTAGAGGGTCGGCAGCACGCGATCCCCGGTCGTCCCGTCCAGCAGGGAGAGCCGGACCATGGCGGCGACGGCCGCGCCGCGGTTGCGCACGGTGGCGGTCAGTTCGTGACGGCTCCCCGAGCGGGTCGGGCGCGTCACCGACGCCGAGAGCGTCGTCCGGGGTGCCTCGGCCAGGGCCCGCATGGCCTCCGGGGTGCGGTAGCGCCAGTAGGTGTTGCGCGACAGGACCCGGCCGTCGGCGCTCTCCAGTGTCAGGCGCAGGAGATGCAGGTCGGGCAGGTCGTCGCTCCATCCTGCGGTGAACGCCTTCGTGGTCGTCGCCCGGGACACGTCCACCCGGGCGCTCCTGGCCCGCCCGACCTGCCGGCCCCTCAGGTCCAGCAGCCGCGCGGACACGGTGGCGTCACGCAGGTCCTTGCGCGTGTGGTTGACGGCGATGACCCGCCCTTCGGGGTCCGCCTGGATATGGAGGGGCTCGCAGGCCGAACGAGCTCCGTAGTAGGTGCCGTTGACGTCGAAGTCGTAGTCGTAGGTCTGCCACACCGTGCTGTGCCACGCGGGGTGGGACATCCACAGCATGAGGCCGCTGGCGTTGTCCCAGAGGTTCGCGTTCCACGCCTCGAACATGGCCCGCGTGTTCTCGAAGTTGACGAACTGGGCCTTGCGGGCGAAGTCGTCGAGGTCCTCGGCCTTGCCCAGACGGGTCTCGATGGCAGCCTTGTACGTCTGCGGCGACTGGTTCCCGCGCTCGCTCCAGTCGTGGTGGTACCAGGCTCCGCGGATCGGCCACTCGGGCTCGTCGCCCGTCATGTTGCGCATGCTGGCCGCCGTGGAGACGACGGGCATGCCGATCTCCGTGTGGAAGCCGAAGTCCCGGCTGCCGTAGGTCGACGCGTCGAAGTACTTGTGCGGTTCGACCCAGCCGTACGGTCCGCCGCCCGTGACGATCCCGCCGGCGGAGTTGTTCTGGTAGAAGAGGCCGGGGACCTGCTGTTCGACGGCCTCGCGCATGCCCTTGTCGACGGCCGCCGGCGGGTTGCCCTCGTTGGCCCCGCACCAGACCACCACGCTGGGGTGCATGCGGTAGCGCAGCACGGTGTCGCGGGCGAGGGAGATGAAGGCGTCGTGGTCCGGCGGGTCCATGCCCCAGGCGTTGGGGAAGTCGTTCCAGACCAGGATGCCGTGCTCGTCGCAGGCGGCGAAGAACTCCTCCCGGTCGCAGGTCCCGACCCAGTTGCGAATCATCGTGAAGTTCATGTCGCGGTGCATCCGTACCGCCGCGTCCATCCGCTCCGGCGGCATTCTGCGCAGCAGTTCGTCCCAGCCCCAGTTGCCGCCGCGGGCCAGTACCCGTACGCCGTTGACGCTGATCTTCAGCGGGTCCGGGGTGTTGGACACCTCCTTCACGTCGGTCCAGTGCTCGGCGTCGTCGGACACCTGGATCACGTACGTCTTCGGGTACGCCGGCTCCCACAGGACGGCCACCCGGTCGAACTTCTGCGGTGCGCCGAGGTCGACCTGGATCCACTGGTCGTCCTTGTACTCGGACGACCAGCGGGTGCCGGCGTCGCCGTCGGTGGCGTGGGCGGCCGGATGGCCGGAGTCCTCGCTCGAAGCGGTCGCCGTACGCCGCAGGGCCAGGTCGGTCCCGGGCTCGGTGCTGTCGATGACCCCGAGCGACCAGAGGGAGTTGCCCCAGCTCGTGTTGCGCACCCCGCAGGCGAGGCGCACATGGCGGGCGGTGCGCGGTGCGAAGTCCTCCACCTGCAGGCTCGCGTTGCCGTTGTTGAACGGCAGTGGTACGGCTGTGTGGTCGACCGACGCCACATCGGTCCAGGTGTCGTCGTCGGCGGAGACCTGGACCAGGTAGGTCCTGGCGTACGCCTGCTCCCAGACCAGGTCGACCCGGTCGAAGGACTGCTCGGCCCCGAGGTCGACGCGGATCCACTGGTCGTCCTCGTACGCCGACGACCAGCGGGTGGCGGGATCGCCGTCGGTGACACGGGCCGGGCCGTGGTCGTCGCCGTCCTTGCTGGACGCGTCGGCCGGGGCGTGCAGTGCGAGGTCGATGCCGGGCCTGGCGCTGTCGAGCACGGACAGCGTCCACAGCGAGCTGCCCCAACTCGTTGCCCGGGTCAGGCACTTGATGCGCACATACTGGGCGGCCCGCTGCCGGTCGAAGGTGACCGAGTGCGTGGAGGCGTCGCCGGAGGCGGTGAACGGCAGTGGCACGTCGTACTCGTAGCCGAACTGGCGGATGCCGAAGCGCGTGGAGCGGCGGTCGCTCTCGGTGCCGCCGACCGACGCGACGAGGGTGAGGTCGTGGAGGGTGGGTTCACCGAGTCCGTTGGGCCACCAGAGCTTCGGGTCGCGCACGCGCAGCACGCCGAACACGTCGGGCGTGAACGTGACTTCGACGCTCTCGCCGGCCGGCACGGTCACGGTCCGGCTGACCCGTATGCCGTCGAACGCCGCGGAGACCGCCGCACGGTGCTCTACGGTGTCGGCGTTGCGGACGGGGACGACGACGGTCACCTCGGCGACCGACACGTCGGGCAGGTCGGGCAACGTGGTGTCGACACGGGGGTCGCCGATCACGACGTGGCCCGTGGATCTGAGGCGGACGTGGTTCCAGATGCCGGCCGCCCGGTCCCGCACCGCGGGCATCCAGTCCCAGCCCGAGGAGGCGAGGTAGGTCGGCGAGTTGAGGTTCATCTGGTTGGCGCCCGCGTCCACCCAGGCCTCTCCGGCGGGGCCCTTGTCCCCCGGGCTGCCGGGCACCGGCATCGGCGTGATCCTCACCGCGAGGGCGTTCGTGCCGCCGGGGGCGAGCAGCCCGGTCACGTCGTGGGCCGAGCGGGCGAAGGGATGGGTGACGCCGCCCACCCGGCGGCCGTTGAGCCAGATGTCGGCCGCGTGATTGACGCCGTCGAACTCCAGCCAGATCCTGCGCCCAGCTCCGGTGCGCAGACCGCGGGGAACGTCGAAGTCCCGCTTGTACCACCACGAGTGCCGCGACAGGGCTTCGGGGATCCGCAGATTGTTGAGGCCGGCGACCGGATCGGGCAGCTTGCCCTGGTCGACGAGTGAGGCGAGGACGGTGCCGGGCACGGTGGCGGGCAGCCAGCCGCTCGTGTCCACACCGGCCTTGGAGAGCTTGCTCCCGTCCGCGTCGGCCCAGTCGTCCAGGGTCAGCCGCCACCCCGACTCCAGTGGCACGGTGCCGTCGCGGTCCACGGAGAGCTCGGGCGCGGGCGTGCGGTGCGTACCCCAGTCCGTCCAGCCGGTGGCCGGCTGCCGGTGCCCCTTGGCGGTGCCGAAGACCTCGAAGCCGTTGAGGCCGAGGGGGAGCGGGCCGGAGCGCCTGCGTGACGTCATCCGCACCCAGCGGGCCGTGGCCGGGCGGGGGAGCTGGATGTCCACCACGCCCCCGGTGCCGGCCGTCGTGCGGTAGGCGCTGGTCCAGGACGTCCGGTCGGTCGACGTCTCGACGACGTACTCGACCGCGTAGCTCGACTGGATCTCCTTGCCGGTGGTACCGCTCGCCGGGTTCCCGCTGGTGGGAGGTGTGAACACCGGGTCGCTCGCGTCGCCTTCGAAGGTGAGGCGGATCGAGGTCACCTGGCACTGGGCCTGGAGGTCGATGGAGATCCACTGGGGGTCGCCCGCCTCGGCCCGCCATCCGCTGCCCCGTACCCCCTGGGTGGCGAGCCGGTCCACCACGAACGAGCCGGGAGTCGGCGCGTAGGCCGTCGACGAGACCGTGACGGGGCGGTGGAGCGCGAGCTCGCCGGGCGGGGCGGGCGCGGCGGAGGCACCGGTTCCGGTGGCGGCGGCGGCCGACCCGGGCAGCAGGGAACCGACTCCGAACCCTGCCAGCAGGGTGGACCCCGTCGCGACGACGGACCGTCGCGAGGGGTGACTTGGCAGGCTCGACTGATCGTTCATGAACGTGATGTCCCATCAAAAGGCGGCGGCGCGGGCCGGATGCGGCTCGGCGCTCGACGCCAACGGAATGACAACGTTGCCAAAGGCTGTGACGAGAGCGGACTTCTGTCAACCCCCGATAAGGAGTTTGTGTCGTCCTGCCTGGTGAGGCGGGTGGAGGACGTGGTGCGGATGCGACGTGGGGGCCAATGCGAGGGGCGGCGGGCCCTGTTGGGCCGAGCGACTCCCGCGGTGGCCGGGCGCGGCGATCAGGCGGGGCTCCGGCACCACGGGAGGGGGTCGGCGGCGGCCCACCGCGCGGGGTGCGGTGGCGGCCGGGCGCGGACCGCGCGGGCGGGTCGCGGGGTTCTGCGGGCGCGACGGAGTCCGGTCAATGCGGTTGCCGGTCGGTCGCCCCGGGAGGCCGGAGCCTGCGCATGGCCGGCGTGGTCGGGGCGGGGCGACCGGTCGGACCGGGAGCCGTGCCGAACCCGTCGTGGCCCGTGTCGGAGCGGGTCGCCCGAGCGCAGGCCGAACCGCCGGACGGCGGGTCCGGTGACGCGTTCCGCCGGTCGTGGAGGTGGGGCCGGTCGTGGAAGTGACGCCGAACCTGGCAGCGGACGGGGTGGCCTGTCAAGGCGTCGATCGCACCCGGATCGCTGTTTCTATTAAATTAGGAATTAATGTTGACAGGGTTTCGGCCGCACGCCACAGTCTTCGCCGTGACGTCGACGGCCCTCTGTCGCAACGCGGCCCGCGTCACGCCCCGTGCTTCCCAACCATCGGGAGAGGCAAGTGACTTCACCCCCGCAAGGCCATCCGTCCACGGTTTCGATACGGACCCGTCGTGCCACCGCGGTTGCGATCGCGACGGTGCTGGCGGCGACCGCGGCCCCGGCCGCAACGGCTCAGGAGGCCGTGGACCAGGGAGCGCCGGCGTACTACGACAGCGGTCTCGCACCGACCCCCTACATGGGCTGGAACACGTACTACGGGCTGGGCGCCCCCACCGAGGAGCACGTGCGTTCCGTCGCGGACAAGCTGGTCGACAGCGGTCTGCGGGACAGCGGCTACGACATCGTGTGGCTCGACGGAGGCTGGCAGGCCGACGCTCCGCGTGACGCGCGGGGACGGCTGGTCGCCCACCCGGAGCGCTTCCCCTCCGGGATGCCCGCCCTGGTCTCCTATCTGCACAAGCGCGGCCTCAAGGCGGGGATCTACACCGACGCCGGCGCCTACGACGGAGGCAAGACCTGCGGCCTCGGCAGCCGCGGTCACTACGAGGAGGACGCACGGCAGTTCGCGGACTGGAAGTTCGACGCGATCAAGGTCGACTTCCTGTGCGGTATCGGCGCCAAGCTCGATCCGGGCCCGGCGTTCAAGGAGTTCAGCGACGCCGTGGCCAAGTCGGGCCGGAGGATGCTGCTGAACCTCTGCAATCCGCTCACCGACGACTGGGGCGTGCCGCACACGCCCGAGCAGGACGCGCACAACACGTACGTCTACGCCCCCACCATCGCCGACTCCTGGCGCACCGGCACGGACATCGCCTGGGGCACCCCCAGCCCCGGCCAGTGGCCCAACGTGCTGCGCAACATGGACGCGAACGCCTGGCACCCCGAGGCCCAGGGGCCGGGCCACTACAACGACCCGGACTACCTCATCCCGATGCGGCGCATGGGCGACGGCTCCCTGGAGCTGACCGAGGAGGAGTCCACCACGCAGTTCGTGATGTGGGCGCAGATGGGCTCGCCGCTCGTCCTGGGCTCCGACCCGCGCACCCTGTCGGAGTCGATGCTCCGCACGCTGCGGAACCCCGAGATCATCGCCGTCGACCAGGACCCCCTGGCCGTACAGGGAGTCCGGGTGGCGAGTGACTCCGTGGGCGACGTCTACAGCAAGGTCCTGTCGGGGGCCGGCCGTCGTGCCGTCGTGCTGCTCAACAGGTCGGACCGGCCGGTCGAGCGCACGGTCCGGTTCTCCGACGCGGCGCTCGGCGGGCCGGTACGGGTGCGCGACCTGCGGGCCAGGGCGGACCGGGGTGTCCACACCGACTCGTACACGGTCGAAGTCCCGGCGCACGGCACCGCGTTCCTCAAACTGACCGGGGAGGACGCCCTGCCCGGAGCCGGCATCGGCGGGCCGCGGGCCACGGGCGACCCGGCCGTGGTGCGGGACGGCGACACGCTCACGGCCTTCGTGCGCGGGCCGCGCGGCTCGCTCGTGCAGCGGACGGCTCCGGCCGACGGTGCGGGGGAGGGGCGGTCCACGGACCTCGGCGGTCCGGTGGGCGGCGGAATCCTGGGTCAGCCCGCCGCGTACGCGTCGCGGGGCGGCCGCGTCGACGTGTTCGTGCGCGGCGCCGACTCCCGCGTCTACCGGCGTGCCCTCGTCGACGGCCGCTGGGGCCCCTGGCGCGGTCTGGGCGGCCGGGTGACGGACGCGCCGTCCGTGGCGTTCACCGGTCCCGAGCAGTGGGCGCTCTTCGCCCGGGGGGAGGACGGCCGGGTCGTGGGGCGCGGTCCGACGTCCGGATGGACCTCGTTCGGCGCACCCGAGGGCCGCACGACGTACGGGCGTCCGTCCGCCGTCGTCGACGGGCAGGGACGGGTCCATGTGGCCGTGCGCACCGCCGCCGACGACGTGTGGACGCGGTCCCGCGAGGAGTCGGGGGACTGGTCGCCGTGGACGTCGCTCGGCGGGACGGTCAGCGGCAGCCCGACGCTGGTCGCGAGCGCCGACGCGGTCGTGCTGTACACACGGGCCGGCGACTACACCCTGTGGCAGCAGCGGTTCGAGGACGGCGCCTGGAAGGGCTGGACGAAGCGGCAGGAGTTCCCGAGCGCCGCGTTCGGGGGCGCTCCTGGAGCGGTGGCCGGGGCCGGCGGGGCGATCGACGTGGTGTTCCGCGGCGTCGACAACCGGGTCCACCGGACCCAGTTCAAATAAATTAGTAATTATTCTTGACGTGGCCCGAGGGCCACGCGAATCTGGATCAACGCGAGCGGGACCCCTCCTCCAGGGGAGGGGCCCCGTCCGTGCGGATCCACAGGGAGCCCTCCATGACGATTCACCAGCCCGGCCGACGCCGGTTCCTCGCCGGACTCGGAGCAGCCGGGACGACGGCACTGCTCAGCGGCTGTGTCACCTCGACCCCCTCCGGCACGACCTCCTCCAAGGGCGCGGTCACCCTTCAGTCCAACCTCTCCGCCCCGCAGGCCAAGGCGGCGATGACGGACCTCGTCGCCGCCTACGCGAAGCAGGGATCGGGCCGCGCCAGCCTCAACACCGTGGCCGCCGAGACCTTCCGCACCCAGCTGCCGACGTACCTCACCTCCGCCAACCCGCCGGACGTCTACACCTGGTACCCCGGCTCGGTCGCGGAGGCCTACAGCAGCAAGGACCTCCTGCTCGACCTCGACGACGTCTGGGCCTCGCCCGACCTCGGGCAGTACTCCAAGGCCCTGAACACGCTGTGCACCGCGAGTTCCGGCAAGAAGGTCTTCGTACCCACCACGTACTACTGGTGGGGCATGTTCTACCGGAAGTCCAACTTCGCGAAGTGGGGCGTCAGCGAGCCGAAGAGCTGGGACGACTTCCTCGACCTGTGCGACAAGCTCAAGGGCAAGGGCATCACCCCCATCGGCCTGGGAGCGGGCGGCAACACGGCCTGGGTCGCCTCGGCCTGGTTCGACTACCTGGACATCCGCATCAACGGCGCCGCCTACCACCGCGAACTCCTCGCCGGGAAGCACCGGTTCGACGACCCCGAGGTGCGCAGGGTCTTCGACCGCTGGCAGGAAGTACTGCCCTACTTCGACCCGAACGGCACCGCCGTCGCCTTCCAGGACGCCACGACGTCGCTGCTGAACGGACGCAGCGGCATGATGCTCATCGGCACCTTCTTCGCCGACGCGGCGCCCAAGGACGCCCTGGACGACATCGACTTCTTCCGCTTCCCCGTCATCGACCCCAAGGTCCCGCTCGCCGAAGAGGCCCCCACCGACGGCTACTTCGCCAGCGCCCGCACCGGCCGCCGCGACCAGGTCGTCGACCTGCTGCGCTACCTCGCCACCGCCGAGGCGCAGGAGATCTACATCAAGGGCTCCTCGGGCACCGCGCTGCCGTGCAACCCCGACGCGAAGGACTCCGGCACCGCCCTCGTGAAGAAGGGCCGCGCGCACATCGAGGCCGCGGCGGAGATCACCCAGTTCTTCAACCGGGACTCCAGCGACGCCCTCCAGCCCACCGCGGACACCGCGCTGACCAAGTTCCTCGCCAAACCGAAGGAGATCGGCGCCATCCTGACCGACTGGCAGCGTGACGCCCAGAAGATCTGGAAGGCCTGAGGTGAGCGTCCTGACCGCCCCGGAGCGGAAGTCGCCGACCCCGCCGCCGGCCCGGGGCGCCCGGCGCGGCACCGGGCGCGGCCGGGGCGCGCGCCGCACCCCGCCCCTCGTCCTCGCATTCGTCCTCGTGCCGCTGCTCGTCGAGGCGGTGTGGGTGTTCTGGCCGGCCCTCCAGGGCTTCTACCTGGCCTTCACCAGCTGGGACGGAGTGTCCGCACCCCGGTTCATCGGCCTCGACAACTTCCACGAGATGGCCGGCGACGCCACCTTCCGCAGCGCGGCCTGGCACACGGTGCTGTGGCTGGTGCTGTTCGGCGGCCTGTCCGCCCTGCTCGGCCTGGCCGCCGCGCTGCTGCTCCAGCAGGAGCGGCGCGGCGTCGGCTTCTACCGGGCCGCCCTCTTCCTGCCCGTCGTCTTCTCGCTGGTCGCCACCGCGCTGGTCTGGCAGGCGGTCTACCAGCCCGACGGAGTCCTCAACCAACTCCTCGAATCGGTCGGCCTGGGCAGCCTGAGGCACGCCTGGCTCGCCGACCAGGACACCGCCCTGTACGCGGTGATCGTCCCCGCGCTCTGGCGCCAGATCGGCTACGTCATGGTCCTGTACCTCGCCGGACTCAAGGGCATCGACCCGGCGTTGTACGAGGCCGCCAAGGTCGACGGCGCCGGGGCCTGGCAGCGCCTGCGCCATGTCACCCTGCCCCAACTGCGCGGCGTCAACGCCGTCGTGCTGTCCGTCATCGTCATCGACTCACTGCGCTCCTTCGACGTGGTGTGGTCACTGACCCGCGGCGGCCCCTACCACTCGTCCGAACTGCTGAGCACCTACATGTACTCCACCGCCTTCCAGTCCCTGCGGCTGGGCTACGGCTCCGCCCTGGCCGTCGTCATCTTCGTGCTGGCCTTCGGCGTCATCTGCTCCTACCTCGTCCGAGCGTTCCGGGAGGCCGACTGATGTCCGCCACATCGACGGCCGTGCGCCGCAGGCGGGCCGCGACCGCGGGATTCCACCTCGGCGCCGGCACCCTGGCCCTGCTCTGGCTGCTGCCGATCGCACTGGTCCTGGTCACCAGCCTGCGCACCTTCGACGACATCGCCGCGCACGGACTGGGCAGTTGGCCCCACTCCTTCACCCTGGACAACTTCGGACAGGCGTGGACCGACGGCGGACAGCAGCGCGCCCTGATCAACAGCCTGCTCGTCACCGTTCCCAGCGTCCTTGTGACGCTCGCACTCGCCGCCATGGCCGCCTTCGGGTTGAGCCGCTACGAACTGCCCTTCCGGCGGTCACTGCTGCTCCTCATGCTCGGGGGCAACCTGCTCCCGCCGCAGATCCTGCTCGTCCCCGTGTCCAAGCTCAGCGAGCTGATGGGCGTGTATGACACCCTGCCCGCCCTCGTCGGCGTGCAGATCGGCTTCGGCGTCGGCTTCTACGTCTTCGTCCTGTACGGCTTCATGCGCTCGATCCCGCCGGAGATCCAGCAGGCGGCGGTCGTCGACGGGGCCGGCCCGTGGCAGATCTTCTGGCGGATCATCCTGCCCCTCACCCGCCCGGCCCTCGCGGCCCTGAGCGCGCTGTCCTTCACCTGGATCTTCAACGACCTGCTCTGGGCGATCACCGTGCTGCGCAGCGACACCAAGATGCCCATCACCGCCGCACTCATCGGACTCCAGGGGCAGTACGTGTCGATGTGGAACGTGATCGCAGCCGGATCGGTCATCGCCGCCGCTCCCACCGTCGCCGTGTTCCTGCGGTTCCAGCGGCACTTCGTGGCCGGCCTCAACCTGGGAGCCGTCAAGTGACCTCGTACCGGCGCTGGACCCTGCGCACCGAGAACACCGTCTACACCGTCCGCCTCTCCCCGGACGGCCCGTGGGCCGAGCTGGACGCGTGGGGCCCGCACGGCGCCGAGGACGGCCCGTCCGCACTCGACTGGTCGCGTCGCACCCACTTCGTCACACCCGCCGACGCCGCCCCCGCCGAGTACCTGCCCCACGGCCTGCGGCCGTTCGGCGGCGCCGACCTGGTGGCCTCACGACCGGGCGCCGAACGCGGCGTGTGGTGGGACTTCGAGGACGCCCGGACGGAGGAGGGAACCCTGCGGCTGGCCTTCCACGACGCCGTCCTCGGACTGCGGGCCGTCCTGTGCTACGCCACCGTCCCCGGAACGGACGTCATCCTGCGCTGGACCGAGCTGACCTGCACGGGGGACGAGGAACTGCGCCTGGAACGGCTGGACTCGGCGGCGGTCACCGTCCCCCTCACCGGACCGGCACGGCTGACCTGCCTCACCGGCCAGTGGTCGCAGGAGTTCCAGCTCACCCAGCTCGACCTGCCCCGCGGCACCTTCACCATGGGCAGCCTCCAGGGCGTACCCGGGCACGCGTACGCGCCCTGGCTCGCCGTGCAGGACGGCCAGGCCGACGCGGCCTACGGCGTCGCCCTGGAGTGGTCGGGCAACTGGCACATCACCGCGGAGGCCGTACCGGGCGGCACCGTCCGGGTCCGCGCGGGACGGGTCCCCCACGAGGGCGCCGTCGTCCTGTCCCCCGGGCAGACCCTCATCACGCCGCGCCTGGCCTGCGCGTTCAGCCCCGACGGACTCGACGGGCTGTCCCGGGTGTGGCACCGCCACGAACGCCACCTCGCCGGCGAGCGGCTGCACAGGCCCCGCAAGGTGCTCTACAACTCCTGGGAGGCCACCGGCTTCGACGTCGACGCCGAGGGCCAACTGGAACTGGCCCGGGCCGCCGCCGGGATCGGCGCCGAACTGTTCGTCGTGGACGACGGATGGTTCACCGGCCGCGCCGACGACACCGGCGGTCTGGGCGACTGGTACCCGGACCCGGCCGCCTTCCCCGCCGGATTCGGCCGCTTCGTCGACGAAGTCCGCTCCCTGGGCCTCGACTTCGGACTCTGGGTCGAACCCGAGGCCGTCAGCCCGGGAAGCCGCCTGCACGCCGAACACCCCGACTGGGTCTACCGGATCGACAACCGCCCCGGACGCCTGGTCCGCAACCAGCTCCTCCTGGACCTGGGCCGCCCGGACGTCCAGGACTTCGTGACCGGCACCCTCGACCGGCTGCTCACCGAGTACGACGTCGACTACCTCAAGTGGGACATGAACCGGCCGCCGACCGAACGCGGCCGCCCCGGCGCCGGTCCCGCCGACCGTCTCGACCTGGACGCCCAGCACGTCACGGGATACCTGCGGGTCCTGGACCACCTGCGCACCGCCCACCCCGACGTCACGATCGAGGGCTGCGCGGGCGGCGGCGCCCGCGTCGAGCACGCGACCGTCGCACGCACCGACGTCGTCTGGCCCAGCGACAACACCGCCCCCCTGGACCGGCTGTCCATCCAGTACGGCTTCCTCCACGCGCACGCCCCGCACGTCATGAGCTCCTGGGTCACGGACGCCCCCGGAATCTTCGACCCGCGCCCGCGCAGCCTCGCCTTCCGCTTCGTCAACGCCATGTGCGGAGTCCTCGGCGTCGGCGCCGACCTGCGCGCCTGGACACCCGGACAGCGCGCCGAGGCCGCCCGGTGGATCTCCCGGTACAAGGAGGTGCGGGACGTCATCCACCACGGAGAGGTCCACCTCCTGGGCACACCGGACGATCCCACCTTCGGCGTGCAGTACGACCATCCGGCGAGCGGGCGCACCGTCGTCGCGGCGCTCGGCACGGGACGCCTCGACGGAGCCCCGCTCGTGCCCGGCCGCCCCTCCCGCCTGCGCCTGCGCGCACTCGACCCCGGGGCCCGCTACCACGACGCCGCGTCGGGCACCACGTACGGCGGAGCCCA
Source organism: Streptomyces fructofermentans (assembly GCF_014651055.1). GTDB lineage: Bacteria > Actinomycetota > Actinomycetes > Streptomycetales > Streptomycetaceae > Streptomyces > Streptomyces fructofermentans. The sequence goes on along the minus strand of NZ_BMWD01000019.1, from coordinate 131,044 downwards.
TCTGCTCCACTACGGGCTGCCCTTCACCTGGAGCGCCGGCCACGACGCCGACCTGGTGGTGCTGACACGGCGGTGAACCCGGCCCGGCATATCTTTCCAGGACGGCCGAGCAGCCGATCCGCGCCCGCAGAGGAGAAGGACCCCACGATGGAGCAGACCGCACGACGGCACGGCGACCGCTTCACCGGCCGCACGGCCGTGGTGACCGGAGCGGCCTCCGGCATCGGTGCCGCCACGGCCGTACGACTGGCCGAGGAGGGAGCCGCCGTCGTGATCGCCGACATCGGCGAGAAGGCGGGCGAGGAGACCGCCGCGCGGATCACCGGGGCGGGCGGACTCGCCCGGTTCGTCGCCGCAGACGTCGCCGACGAGGACGACTGGACCCGGATCGTCGCCGCCGCACACGACTTCGGGCCCGTGGACGTCCTCGTCAGCAACGCCTACACCGTCGAGGTGGCACCGGCCCACACGATGTCGCTCCCCTCCTGGCGGCGGCAGCTCGACGTCAACCTCACCGGCGGCTTCCTCGGGTTCCGGGCCGTGCTGCCCGACCTGCGCGACCGCTCCGGGGCGGTCGTGCTCACCTCGTCCGTGCACGCCCACCGGGGCATCCCCGGCCATCCGGCGTACGCGGCCTCCAAGGGCGCCCTGCTGTCCCTGTGCGGCCAACTCGCCGTCGAGTACGGGCCCGCCGTCCGCGTCAACGCCGTCGTCCCCGGACCGATCCTGACCGCCGCCTGGGACCGCGTCGCGCCGCAGGACCGCGAGCGCAGCGTCGCCGAGACGGCGGCACGCCGCTTCGGCACCCCCGAGGAGGTGGCCGGCGCCATCGCCTTCCTCAGCTCCGACGACGCCTCCTACATCACAGGGACGAGCCTCGTCGTGGACGGCGGCTGGAGCGTCGTCAAGGCCTCCGCGTGACCACGCTCCCCACTCAGCAGAAAGGCTCAACGACATGACGCCCTATGCCCGCCGCGGCGTGCACGGCCAGACCGTCAAGGTCCTCGCACGCAGGATCCTCGGCGGCGACATCCCCGAGGGCGCCACACTCGACCTGGTGGCGCTCCAGAGCGAACTGGACGTGAGCCTCACGGCCCTGCGCGAATCGCTGAAGGTGCTCGCCGCCAAGGGGATGGTCGACGCCCGCCAGAAGCGCGGCACCTTCGTGCGCTCCCGCGCCGACTGGAACCTGCTCGACGCCGACGTGCTCCGCTGGCAGTTCGAGGGCAGCCGCACCACCGAGGCCGACCAGGCGCTGCTGCGCAACCTCGCCGAGGTGCGCGCCATCGTCGAACCGGCCGCCGTGCGCCTGGCCGCCCTGCGCCGCACCGACGAGGACCTGGCCGCCCTGGACGCCGCCCTGGACGCCATGGGAGAGGAGGAGGCAGGGGCCGCGCACGCCGTCGAGTCCGACCTCGCCTTCCACCGTGCCCTGCTCGCCGCCACCCACAACGAACTCCTCGAACGCATGGAGATGGTGATCGAGTCCGGCCTCGCCCACCGCGACCGAATCGTCCACAGCTCCCCGCACAGCGAGAACCCGGTCCCGGCCCACCGCGCCGTCCTGGACGCCGTGCGCGACGGCGACCCGCAGGCGGCCGAGTCCGCGATGCGGGCCCTGCTCGACCAGGCCGGCCGCGATCTGGACCGCGTCGGCGACACAGACGAGACGGAAGGCCCCCGCCCCCAGTGAAGATCACCCGCATCGAGACCTTCCTGGTGCCGCCTCGATGGCTGTTCTGCCGTGTCGAGACCGACGACGGAGTGGTCGGCTGGGGCGAACCGGTCGTCGAGGGACGAGCCGAGGTCGTCCGTGCCGCCGTCGACGTCCTGGCCGAATACCTCGTGGGCCAGGATCCACTGCGCATCCAGGACCACTGGCAGGTCCTCACCAAGGGCGGCTTCTACCGCGGCGGTCCGGTCCTCTCCAGCGCCGTCGCCGGCCTCGACCAGGCCCTGTGGGACATCGCGGGCAAGACCTACGGCGCTCCCGTGCACGCCCTGCTGGGCGGCCCGGTCCGCGACCGCGTCCGGGTCTACGCGTGGGTCGGCGGCGACGAACCCGCCGAACTGAGCGAACAGATAGCCGCCCAGGTCGAGGCGGGCTTCACGGCCGTGAAGATGAACGCGGCCGGAGCCACCTCACCGGTGACCACCCTCGCCGAGACCACCGCCGTCGTCGCCCGGGTCGCCGCCGCCCGCGAGGTCCTCGGCGCCGACAGGGACGTCGCCGTCGACTTCCACGGCCGCTTCAGCGCGGCGGGCGCCCGCCGCGTCCTCACCGAACTCGCCCCCCTGCACCCGCTGTTCGTGGAGGAGCCCGTCCTGCCCGAGCACGGCCGGCTGCTGGCCGGCCTCGTCGAGTCGAGCCCCATCCCGCTGGCCACCGGTGAACGCCTCTACGGGCGCGCCGAGTTCCTGCCCGTACTGGCAGCGGGCATCGCCGTCGCCCAGCCCGACCTCTCCCACGCCGGAGGCATATCGGAGGTGCACCGCATCGCCTCCCTCGCGGAGACCTACGGCGCGCAGCTCGCACCGCACTGCCCGCTGGGCCCGATCGCGCTGGCGGCCAGCCTCCAGATCGCCTTCGCCACACCGAACTTCCTCATCCAGGAGCAGAGCCGCGGCATCCACTACAACAAGGACGCCGACCTGCTGTCGTACCTGGTCGACCCCGAGCCGTTCCGGTTCGTCGACGGCCACGCCGCCCGCCCGCTCGCGCCGGGCCTCGGCATCAGCGTCGACGAGGCGGCCGTACGCGCCGCCGACCGAGGCGGCCACGCATGGCGCAACCCGGTGTGGCGGCACCCCGACGGCTCCTTCGCGGAGTGGTGACCGTGCCACTCGACATCACCACCGACCCCGCCCACGGCGGCCGTTGGACCTCCCTGCGGGCAGAGGAACGCGAGTGGCTGTGGCGGCGCGGGGCGCCGGAACGGGAGAGCGTGTCACCCGCAGACCCCTTCGTGGACGCGGGCGGGCTGGAGGAGTGCGTCCCCACGGTCCGCGGCACCCCCGACCACGGCGACGCCTGGTCCCGCGCCTGGACACGGGAGGCGGACCGGGAGTCCGTCGACTGCGACCGCTTCACCCTGACCCGTACGATCCGCCGCACCGCCGACGGAGCCGAGGCCGACTACGTCCTCGCGGCCGACCCGGGCTTCGGCTTCGTATGGGCCGCCCACGCCCTGCTCGACCTCTCCGAAGGGGCCGCGATACACCTCCCCGACGGAGCGGGCACCCGCCTGTACCCCGAGGCGGCCCCGCTGCTGGACGGGGGGTGGCCGCCGGGCGCCCCCTGGGTGGAGGGCGGCTGGCCGGCACCCCGCGGGCTGCGCCTGGACCGGCTCGGCCCGGACGACGGCACCGCGGTCGGCGCCGTGGTGGACGCCCCCCCGCTGCTGCGTGCACGACGGCACGGACCGCCTCTCGCTCGGCGTCGAGGCCGACGGGCAACCGGTCTCCGTCGCCCTGTGGCGCAACCTCGGCGGTTTCCCCGCCGCGCGCCCCTACCGCAGCACGGGCGTCGAACCGATGCTCGGCCGGGTCTTCGACCTCGCCGAAGCGGGCCCTGGCGATGCCGCCCGGGTCCCCGCCGCCGGCGAGGTGCGGTGGAGGCTCACCCTCACCACGGACTGCCGCTGTGCCTGAACCGGCCGGCCCGACAAGGAGTTCGACCATGGATCTACGAGCGGCCCTGGCCGCCCACCGGCTGGTGGCGATAGTGCGCGGAAGCGACCCCGAGGCAGCGCTGAGCACCGTGCTGACCCTGGCCGACGAGGGCATCGAACTCATCGAGGTGTCCCTCAGCGGCAAGGACGCCCTGTCCGTCCTCGCCCGAGCACGCGAAGCCCTCGGCCCCGACCGCCCGCTCGGCGCCGGCACGGTCCTGTCCGCCGACGACGCCCGCGCCGCGCACCGGGCCGGCGCCGACTTCGCCGTCACGCCCGCGTTGGGCGACGGCGTCGGAGCCGCCCGCGCACTCGGGCTGCCCGTGCTCGCCGGAGTGATGACCCCGACCGAGATCCTGGCCGCGCGCACGCTGGGAGCCGACGCGCTCAAGGTCTTCCCGGCCGCCCAGGCCGGAGGACCCGCCTACCTCAAGGCCCTGCGTGGCCCGTTCCCCGACGAACTGCTCGTGCCGGTGGGAGGTGTCGACGAGGCGGCCGCGGGGGAGTACCTCGCCGCCGGCGCGACCGCGGTCGGCGTCGGCTCGCCCCTCGTCGGGGACGCCGCCGACGGCGGCAGCCGGGCGGCCCTGCGCGAACGCGCCCGCGCCTTCCGAACCCTCGCGAGGAGGGCCGCACGGTGACCGGGACCCCGCAGGCGCGCGACGGCTCCCGCCGGGCGGCCGATCCGGCCGGACCCGTGGCCCTGCGACCCGACCGCCTGGAACTCGGCGAGGGCATCCGCTGGACGGACCGGGGAATCGTCCTCGTGGACATCCTCGCGGGCACCTTGTTCGGCGCGGCCGGTGATCCCTCGGAACCGCTGCGGCGGCTGGCCCGCCTCCCCGTACCGCTCGGCGCGGTGGCCCCGGTGGCGGACGCCCCGGGCTCCTGGATCGCCGCCGCGGGCACCGGCTTCCTGCTCCTCGCCCCCGACGGGTCGACGCGCCGACTGGCCCAGCCCGAGGCCGGCGCCGTGCGGCCCATGCGCATGAACGACGCGACCGCGGACCCCGGGGGACGCTTCTGGGCGGGCAGCATGTCCTACGACGCCGACGACGGGGCCGGCTCCCTCTACCGCGTCGACCACGACGGCACGGCGGTCCGCGTGCTCGACGGGATCACCGTCCCGAACGGGCCGGCGTTCACCGCCGCGGGCGACGTCATGTACCTGGCCGACAGCGCCCGGGGGATCGTCCGGCGCTACCCCGTCGACCCGGTCACGGCCGCCCTCGGCACACCGGAGGTGTACGTGACCGTCGAAGAGGGCAGCCCCGACGGGATGGTGGTGGACGACGAGGGCGCCGTGTGGATCGCGGTCTGGGGCACCGGCACGGTACGCCGCCACCTGCCCGACGGCCGCCTCGAGCGCACCCTGCGGCTGCCCGCGAGGCAGCCCGCCGGAGTGTGCCTCCAGGACGACCTCCTGCACATCACGACCGCCCGCGTGGGACTCGCCGCACCCGGCCCGTACGACGGCGCGGTCTTCACCGCCCGGGTGGACGTGCCGGGCCGGCCCGCGGCGCAGTACGTGCACCGCGGGCGCACCGCGTCCCCGCTGCTCGGGGAGGCGCCGTGAACCGCGCCTGGCGGCCCGCCGGGGGAGCGGTCGTGTGCGTCGGGGAGACCATGGCCGCGCTGGCGCCCGGCCCGTCGGACTCGCTGGAGACCGCCGGAGCCCTGCGGCTGTCCGTCGCGGGCGCGGAGTCGAACGTCGCGATGTACCTGGCCGACCACGGCGTGCCCGCGAGCTGGCTCTCGGCAGTGGGCGACGACGCGCTCGGCCGGCGCGTGCGCGCGGCGGTCGCCGAGGCGGGCGTCGACGTCGGCGGCGTACGCACCGACGCCACCCGGCCCACGGGCCTGCTGGTCAAGGAACCCACCGGCGCCCGCACCCGCGTCCATTACTACCGGGGCGGTTCGGCCGCCTCGGCGCTGGGTCCCGACCTGCTCGACGACGACCGCGTCGGCCCGGCGGCCGTCGTACACCTCACCGGTGTGACCCCGGCACTCTCGCCCTCCTGCCGGAACCTTGCCGAGCGCGCGCTCGGCACCCCGCGCGGCGAGCGGAGGTACGCCCTCAGCTTCGACGTCAACCACCGCCCGGCGCTCTGGCCGGAGGGAACGGCCGCCGGCGTGCTCCGCGACCTCGCCGACCGGGCGGACATCGCCTTCGTCGGCCTCGACGAGGCGCAGGACCTGTGGGGGTCCGGGCTCGACGCGGCCGGCGTGCGGAAGCTGCTGCCGCACCCGCGGCTGCTCGTCGTCAAGGACGGCGGCCTGCGCGCCACCGTGTTCGGGGACGACGGGACATGGACCGTGCCGGCGCTGCCCACGGACGTCGTGGAGCCTGTCGGTGCGGGCGACGCCTTCGCCGCCGGGTTCCTGGCCGGCCTGCTGCGCGGCGGGGACGTACCGCGCGCCCTGCGCCTCGGGCACATCACGGCCGCGTCGGCCCTGCGGGTGACGGACGACCGCGGCCCCCTGCCCGACGGCCCCGCGATCGAGCGCCTCCTCGGCCTGCCGGAGGAGTCGTGGGCGGCACCGGACGGTACGGGCGCATCCGCGGCCTGACCGCAGCGGCGGCGGCCGGGAGCCGCCGGCCGGTCGACGGCGTTTGGCGTGCCCGTGCCGCCGTGCCGGATTTCCCTGTGGGCGCCCCTGTGACGGGACGGAGTCCGACGACGTGCGGCGGCCGGCGCCGATTCTCGTGAGGTCGGCTGGAAGGAGCTGTGGCCGAGGAGGAGCCCCGGGCCGTTAAATATGTCCTGACGGGGTCGGGGAAAGGGGCCATGAAGGTGATCGAGTGGACGCAGCTCAACACTCGGGCCAGAGCCGTGCCGCAGCCCGCCGCGACTCCGCTGGTCTGGTCGGCCGCTTTCGTGGGCGCGCTGCTGCTGATCGTGGTGCTCAACCTGCTCGGTGGCGGCCACCGGCCCACCCTCGCCCTGCTCCTGCTGTCCCTGCTCTCCGCGCTGCTGGGGCTGTGGGCACGGCTGGTCGCCGCTCCCGGCACGGCCGCCCTGTGCTGGCTGTTCCTCAACGGCTTCACCATCCCGCCCGCGGGCGAGATCAACTGGGCCGGCCACCGGGACACGGCCTGGCTCGCCTGCCTGCTCGCCGCGGCCGTCGCGGGCACCGCGCTGGCCCGTGTGGTCAACGCGCGCGCAGCCTACCGCCGTGTCACCCCGTGGACACCGGACCAGGGCGGGCGCCGCGCGGGTGACCCATGGGGTGACTGAGCCGCATTCCGGCCATTCGACCCCGGCGCCGGACCGCGCCCGGTCGGCGTACGGCGTCCGACGGGGTCTGCCGGCAGGCGGCCCGTCAGCTCCGCTGAAGGACGAAGTCGAACTGGGCGTGCAGATACGGCTTGTCGAGGCGGCGTCCGTCGGGAGCGATGCCGGCCTGCCGCTCGGTGAACGGCACGATCAGCGCGTCCTTCGTGCCGAACACGACGTCGCTGTCCAGGAATTCGCCGCCCTCCTGGAACAAGTGCGTGATCAGCCTGCGGTGTCCGGGCTCCTCGATCAGGAAGTGGACGTGCGCGGGCCGGTAGTGGCTGATGTCCGTCCCGCGGATCAGATCGCCGACCGGGCCGTCCATCGGGATGGCGTAGCCGCGCGGCACCAGCGTGCGGACGCAGTAGCTGCCGTCCTCCCGGGCCCGGTACTTGGCGCGCAGGCGTGCCTCGTCGATCTCGGGGAGCTGCGCCTCGTAGGCGCCGTCGGCGTCGGCCTGCCACACGTCGAGCACGGCGTGGGGGACGGGCCTGCCCTCCGTGTCGGTGACCGTACCCGTGATGAACAGGGGTGTCCCCGGGATGCCGTCCGACATGTCGAAGCCGTGCGGCACGGTCGGCGAGCCGTCGATGTGGAACGGGCCGAGCACGGTGGCGGGCGTCGCCTGCGCCTCGAACCGGTTGTTCAACTGGACGACGAGCATGCTGAGTCCGAGGACGTCCGAGGCGAGGATCAGCTCCTGGCGCTTCTCGTCACTGAGCTGTCCGGCCCGGGTGAGCCAGTTGATCGCGGTCATCCACTCGTCCTCGCTGAGGCCCACCTCCCGTGCGAAGGCGTGGAGGTGGCGGACCAGCGCGGTCATCAGCTCGCCCGACCGGGGGGAATGGGCCGAGGCCCACCGCTGGACGGCAAGGTCGGTGATGTTGTCCTCGTCGACGAACACGGTTGCTGCTCCCTTGGTCTGCCTGGTGAGTGGGGTGGGGCGGGTGGCCGTGGGCCGTGTGCCGCCGGGCGGGTTCAGCCGTCGCGCGGCTCCGCGAGCGGCTGCGGCACGTACGGGTCCGGGGGGACGGAGGCGTTGTTGAGGTCGACCGAGAGGAAGATGTCCCGGGCGACCGGGCGCCGGATCTCCTCGGCGAGCTGGCCGATGAGCCCGGCGGTGCGCGCCAGCAGGGCGAAGCCGCGCAGCAGGGGCAGGGGCAGGCCCAGGTCGGCGAGGGCGGCGCCGCACACTCCCGCGCCGTTGAGGGGGAGCGTCCTGCCGAGCACCTGCGGGTGGACCCGGCCGATGGCGGCGAACAGGGAGAGATGCGGCCCGAACAGGCCCTCCTCGCGGGCGATCGCCATGAGCCGCGCGGTGCGGGGATCGGCCTCCTTGTGCACGTGGTGGCCCAGACCGGGGACGAACTCCCGTGCCGAGGAGCGCTCCCGCACCGTACGCAGGGCCACCGTGTCCCATCCGTCGTCGTCGGAGGGCAGGCTGCCGTCCAGGGACTCCAGTACGTCGTGGAGGAACCGTCCGGTGTCCTCGGTGACGCCGAGGAAGCGTGAGCCGCCGCCGAGCAGCCCGGCCGCGAGAGCGCCCTGGACGGAGTCCGGCGCGGACAGGTACGTGAGCCGTGTGACGATCGCGGTGGGGGTGAAGCCGTGGTCGGCCAGCGCGGCGAGCACCGCCTCGAACACGCGGGTCTCGCCGGGGGCGGGCCGCCGCTGGGTGGCCAGCCAGAACGCGAGTTCCCCGAAGCCGACCGTGCCCATGACGTCCTCGGCGAGATCGTGGCCCAGGAGGGTGATGGTCGTCGGGTCGGACGCGCCGAGGGCCGTGGGGTAGGCGGGGCGTTCGGACTCAGCCATGGTCCGTCTCCTCGGGCTCGGACAGCCAGGTGCGCAGTTCCGCACCGTGCTCGTCGAGTTCGGGCGGTGGCAGCCGGTAGGCGGCGGGGGTGGCGGAGAGGCGGATCGGGTGGCGTGTGGTGGGCACCGCGCGGTCCCCGGCGCCCACGGTGACGACCGGGTCGAGTCCGAAGCGCTCGGCCATGGCGAACCCTCCGTCGATGGTGTTGATCGGCCCACTCGGCACACCGACCTCCAGGAGCGCCTCGAACCAGTCGTCGGCGCCCCGCGTCACCAGCCGTTCGACCAGCAGCGGCCGGAGTTCCTCGCGGTGGGCGGTGCGGTCGGCGTTGCGGGCGAACCTCGGGTCGTCGGCGACCTCCGGAATCCCCAGCACCTCGCACAGCCGGCGGAACTGCCCGTCGTTGGCGGCGGCCACGATCAGGTCGTTGTCCGCGGTGGGCAGGGGTTCGTAGGGGAAGACGCTGGGGTGGGCGTTGCCCATCCGATAGGGCACGGTGTCTCCCGCGACGTACGCGGAGCTGTGGTTGACCAGTCCGGTGAGTGCGGAGGACAGCAGGTTGACCTCGACGAGCTGCCCCTCGCCCGTGGCTTCGCGGTGCCGCAGCGCGGCGAGGACGCCGATCGCCGCGTGGTTGCCGGCCATCACGTCGAAGACGGAGATCCCGGCCCGGAAGGGCGGGCCCTCCGGGTCGCCCGTCAGGCTCATCAGGCCGGAGACGGCCTGCACCATGAGGTCGTAGCCGGGGACGTGGCGGCCCGCTCCGGAGCCGAAGCCGGTGATCGACGCGTAGACCAGTCCCGGGTTGTCCCGCCGGACCGACTCGAAGTCCAGTCCATACTTGGCCATCCCGCCGGGCTTGAGGTTCTCGATCAGGACGTCCGCGCGCCGGGCGAGTTCCCGTGCGACGGCCGCGTCCTTCCCGTCCCGCAGGTCGAGGGAGATCGAGCGCTTCCCGCGGTTGATCCCGAGGTAGTACGTCGACACCTCGTCCCGCACCGGCGGCGACCAGCTCCTGGTGTCGTCCCCGCCGGGCCCCTCCACCTTGACCACGTCGGCGCCGAGATCGGCGAGGAGCATCGTCGCGTACGGACCGGCGAGGACGCGGGAGAAGTCCGCGACCAGTACGCCGGACAGGGGGCCGACGCCGGTAGCGGTCGGCTGGGTTCCCTCCGACATCAACCATGCCTCCTGTCCGACCAACGGACGAGTGTCCGCCAGGCGATTCTGTGGCGCGCACGGCGTGGGCGTCAAGACTTGGTGATCGCACCGCCCGCCCGGGTGGTGAGCGGCACGGACTCGAGGCGGGCGAAGTCCAGGCTGATCTCGCCGGCCGCCTGGAGGAGAAGCGGCAGGTGGTGGTCGAGGAGGACGTCCACGGACGTCTCGGCGGCGTGGGCGTTGACGTTGACGCTCGCCACGACCCGGCCCGAGCCGTCGCGCAGCGGCGCCGCCACCGACCGGATGCCCCGAGCCAGTTGCTCGTCGGTCATCGCCCAGCCCCGGGCGCGCACCGCCCGCAACTCGGCTTCCCACTCGGGGCGTTCGGGCTGCCACACGGCCCGCAGCCCCGACCGGCTCGGCTCGGCGAGCACACCGGCCACCTCGTCCGCGGGCAACGCGGCCAGCAGGACCTTGCCCAGCGAGGTGGACAGCGCGGGGAAGCGCGTGCCGATCCGGACGGCGAGAGTGACGATCTTCGGCATGGAGACACGGGCGACGTACACGATGTCCGAGCCGTCCAGTTGGGCGATGGAGCAGGACTCGCCGGTCTGCTCGACGAGCCGTTCGAGGTGCGGTCGCGCCACGTCCCACAGCCCCATCGAGCCCACGTAGGCGACACCGAGGTCGAGCACGCGCGGCGTGAGCGAGAAGCCGCCCCCCTGCTGCCGTACGTACCCCAACTCGACCAGCGTGAGCAGGATCCGCCGGGCGGTCGGTCTGGCCAGTCCCGTGGCCGCCGCCACGTCGGACAGCGACATCACCGGCTGCCCGGGCCGGAAGGCCGTGATGACCTCGAGGCCTCGGGCCAGGGCCTCGATGAAATCGGGTCCGGTTCCTTCGCGGGGCATGGTGACTCCTGTCCTGACGGCCGGCTCCGGTGTCCGTCCTCGGCTGCTCGCTCGATCCGACCGCTCCGCTGTCCGGTCTGCGGACGGCCCGGCAGGGCACTTTACGCAGGAAATCGGCGGAGTGGGCGAAGGGCTGTCCCGGGTGTCGGTCTCCGTGACCGCACACCGGACAAGACGCGGGACTGGAGAGGGATTCCTTTGCCCGCCGCGCATATTGACATCACCACGGTGGCTTGAACACCATCAGGCGTCAACGGATGCCGCCATACGGACAAGCGTCCGATCACGAGCGGGAGATTCAGAGATGAGCCAGTCCACCGCATTCCAGCCGGGACGCCCCCTCGTGTTCCGCGGCGGCACGGTGCTGCCGGTCGACAGCGCGCGCAGCGTGCTCACCGACACGGACGTCCTCGTCGTCGACGACCGGATCGCCGCGGTCGGCCCGCGGCTCGACGTCCCCGAGGGGACCGCGGAGATCGACGCCTCCGGCGGCATCGTGATGCCGGGCATGATCGACACGCACCGGCACATGTGGCAGACGGCGATGCGCGGCTACGGGGCCGACTGGACCCTCACCCAGTACTTCGTCTGGTACTACCTCGAACACGGCAAGCGGTTCCGGCCCGAGGACGTGTACGCGGGCAACCTGCTGGCCGCGGTGGAGGCCCTCGACGCCGGCGTGACCACGGTCGTCGACTGGTCGCACGGCCTCCAGACCGTCGACCACGCGGACGCCGCCGTCGACGCCCTGCAGGCCGTGCCGGGACGGTTCGTCCTCGCCTACGGAAACATCCAGCAGTCTCCGGCGGAATGGACCGGCTCCCCGGAGTTCCGGGACTTCGTGAGCCGCCGGGTCACCGGCGACGACATGCTCGGCCTCCAACTCGCCTTCGACGTCACGGGCGACCCCGCGTTCCCCGAGAAGCCGGCCTTCGAGGCGGCACGCGAACTCGGCGTCGCCGTCACCACCCACGCCGGCGTCTGGGGAGCCACCGACGACGCAGGCATCCGCCTGATGCACGAAAACGGCTTCATGACCCCCGAGACGGTCTACGTCCACGCCTCCACCCTCTCCGCCGACTCCTACCACCGCATCGCGGCGACGGGCGGCTCGGTCTCGGTCTCCACGGAGAGCGAGCAGAGCGCCGGACAGGGATACCCGACGACCTGGGCGCTCCGCTCACACGGCATCCCCGTCTCCCTGTCGATGGACACGAGCGTGTGGTGGAGCGGCGACCTGTTCTCCGCGATGCGCACCACCCTCGGCGCGGACCGTGCGCGCGAGCACCTGGAGGCCCACACCAAGGGCGAGACCGTCACGCACAGCGCACTCCGCGCCGACCAGGTCGTGGAATGGGCAACGCTCGGCGGAGCCAAGGCACTTGGGCGGGGGAGCGACCTCGGCAGCATCGAGGCCGGCCGGAAGGCGGACCTCGTCCTGATCAAGAACGACCACTCGCCGGTCTCGTTCCCGGTACTCAACCCCTACGGCCACGTCGCCTTCCAGGCCCAGCGCGGCGACGTGCACACCGTCGTCGTCGACGGACGCGTGGTCAAGCACGAGCACCGCCTGATCGCCGTGGACCTCGCCGCCGTACGGCGCACGGTCGAGCAGACCGTCGAGCACCTGCGGTCGGCCATGGGCGAGGAGGAGTGGCGCCGGGGCATGAACCCGGACGTCCCCGCCGCGAAGGTCCTCGACAACCCGTACACCTACACCGACTTCCGCAGCTCCGCGACGCACGGGCACTGACGGGCCGGGGGCTGCGAGGCATGACGATGGACCTGGGACTGCTCGTGCTGCGGCTGCTGCTCGCCGCACTGCTCTGCGGACACGCCGCGCAGAAGCTGCGCGGCTGGTTCGGCGGGGCCGGGCTCACCGGCACCGGTGTCGTGTTCGAGTCGTGGGGCTTCGTGCCGGGCGCGCGGATGGCGCTGACGGCCGGGGTCGCCGAGTCGGTGGGCGCCCTTCTCCTCGCCCTGGGACTCCTGATGCCCGGCGCGTGCGCGGTGGTGGTCGGCACGATGGCGGTCGCGACCGCGGCCACCGCGCCCAACGGCTTCTGGGCCCAGCGCGGCGGCTGCGAAGTGCCGTTCTGGTACGGGGCCGTGGCCGCGGTGCTCGCGTTCACCGGTCCCGGCAGCTGGTCGCTGGACACCGCCCTCGACCTCCCGTGGGCGTCCGGCGCCGCGTGGGGTCCGGCCGCGCTGGTGGTCGGCCTCCTGGCGGCGGCCGTCCCGCTCGCCGCCCGCGCACGTGTGCTGCGCGGGCGGCGGACGCTCACCCTCGTCGAGGACGGCGGCACGGAGGTCTGACCACCGCGCCGCCGGAGTCCTCGGCCCCGGCGTCAGAACTCCTCGTGCACCTCGGGGTCCCCGCCCAGGCGCCGGGGCGCCCGGTCCGCGATGGCCCGCAACTGGTCCGGGTCCAGCTCGAATCCGAAGATGTCCAGGTTCTCGCGCTGCCGACCGGGGTCCGCCGACTTCGGGATCGGGACCGCGCCGAGCTGGGAGTGCCAGCGCAGCACGACCTGACCGGGCGTCACCCCGTGGGCCGCGGCGACGGCGGCGATCGCGGGGTCGTCCAGCAGCCGGCTTCCCCTTCCCAGCGGGCTCCAGCTCTCCGTGACGATGCCCTTGTCCGCGTGGAAGGCACGCAGTTCCTCCTGCGGGAGGAGGGGGTGCAGCTCGATCTGGTTGACGTCGGGCAGGACGCCGGTCTCCTTCTCCAGGCGCTCGATGTGCCCGGCCGTGAAGTTGGAGACCCCGATCGCCCGTACGAGGCCGTCCTCGCGCAGCTTGATCATGGCCTTCCAGGAGTCGACGTACTTGTCGACGCGGGGGAGCGGCCAGTGGATGAGGTACAGGTCGACGTACTCCAGGCCGAGACGGCCGCGCGACTCCTCGAACGAGGCGAGGGTCTCGGCGTAGCCGTGGTGCCTGCCGGGGAGCTTCGTCGTCACCACGATCTCCTCGCGCGGGACGTCGCTGCGGGCCACCCCGAGGCCGACACCGGCCTCGTTGCGGTAGTTCGTCGCCGTGTCGATGAGCCGGTATCCGAGCTCCAGCGCGGAACGGACCCCCTGCTCCGCCTGCGTGTCGTCCATCGGCCAGGTGCCCAGGCCGATGGCGGGGATCTTCGTGCCGCTGTTGACCGTGTATGCCGGAATGCTGGTCAAGGTCGCGCCTTCCCATGTGACTGTGCCGTACAGCCAGTATGCGAGCCGGCCCCGCGCGGCGTCCGCCCGGGCCACGCGGACTCCGTGCCCGCGCCGGATCGTCGCGGGTTCCTGGGCTCCGTCGGCCGCGGGGCGTCGGACCGGGTGGTCGCGGCGCGGGATGTCGGACCACCCGGAGTCCGGGACCGCCGGGAGGCGGGGATGTCGGGCCGCCGGGAGCCGGGGAGTCCGGGGGAGTCGGACGGTCAGGCGCCCGGGATGCCGGAGTCGGTGGTGTCGAGGAGGCGCCCACCGCTGCCGGGGTGCCCGATCCGGTGTGCTCCCATAGCTGTCGTCCCGCGACGGCCACTCCGGCCGCCGTCGGACGTCTGATGTCCATCGACCCCGAGGCGGAAGAGTTGAACGGCGCAGCAGAGCCCGACGGAGCACCGACCGATCTCAGCACCTGGGACTTCGAGCGCCTGCGGGCCTTCACCGAGGCGCGGCACGGCCGGGAACTGGAAGGCGTCCGCCTCGTCGCGCAGGCCCGTGCCCGACGCCGGGACCAGCCCCGCCGCGACCGCCTGCGCTGGGCGGCGCTGGCCCTGCGCGCCAACGACCGGCTCCCCGGTGACACCGTGTGGGACAGGGCGCGGAAGGCCCACCACGACCTCACGCTCAGGACGTGGATCATCGACGATCCCGGTGCCACCGCCACGGCGGCCACCACTGCAGAGGGCGTCGGCCCCGGCACGGACGGCACCGAAGGCACGGACGGCACCGAAGGCGCCCACGAGTTGTGGAACCCCGAACTCCTCGCGGAGGACACGCTCGCCGCGCTCACGCTCGACCCCGAGGAGGCCCGCACCCTGGCAGCCCGATGGCGCGAGCTGCCGGTGGAACGGATCGGAGAGCTGCGCCGGCACAAGAACCTGACGGCCCATACGGCCGCGCTCGTCGCACATCTGCGCCCGGGTCCGGCCCGCGACCGCCTCGCGGCCTGGTCGGAGGCGCGGAGCCACCTGCCCTGAGCGCACGCCCGACGGGAGCCGCCGCGACCAGGACCGGCGGCCCCCGTCACCCTCCGGCCCCGGGTGGCGAAAATCCGCGCGGGGCCCACCGCTTCAGGAGCGCGCGCCGCCCTCGTAGGTCCCGTAAAGCGGCTGTCCCGTCGTCTCGTACACCTGGGCAGTGACCCCGTTCGGCGTCGTCTCGCTGCTCAGCAGGCGGAGTCCGGTCGGAGGGCCGTCGTGCGGGAACAGCCGGCGTCCGCTGCCCACGACCACGGGCGCGATCATCAGCCGTACCTCGTCCACCAGCCCGGCGGCCAGCAGTGACGCGCCGAGGCGGGCGCTGCCGTGGATCTGGACCTCCCGGCCGGGCCGCCGCTTCAACTCGGCCACCTGGGCCGGTACATCACCGGCGAGGATCGTGGTCGGAGCCCAGCCGGCCTCGGTCAGGCTGTGGGAGGCCACGTACTTGGGCAGGCCGTTGAGCTTGGTGGCGACGGGGTCGTCCGGATCGTCCATCGCGGGCCAGTCGCGCGCGAAGTTGTCGTAGGTGCGCCGCCCGAACAGGAACGCGTCCACCTCGCCGAGCCAGCCCGTGGCGATCCGCAGGAACGCGTCGTCCAGATGGGGCACGAGCCAACCTCCGCGCGTGAACCCGTCGCTGGTGTCCTCCTCGGGGGACCCGGGCCCCTGCGCCACGCCGTCCAGGGACAGGAACTCCTGCAGTACCAACTTCACAGCACACCGTCCTTCCTCGTTCCCGGGGCGCCCGCCGTCCCGGCCAGGTGGAGACCGCCCGACGCGCCGGGGCCCGTCGGGCGGGGCCGGGTCTCCTCGCGACCGGATCGGCCGGGGCCCGGCTTCGGGAGCGGCCCGCGCCGGTGCCCGGTCCCGGTCCGCGCCCCCGTCCGCCGCGGCACACGCTATCCCCGGCGCCCTCTCTCGCCCCGTATTGAGGGCTCGGCCCATGTCGGCTCGGTGCTGTCGGGACCCGTGCGTGCACGAGGGTGTCATGTTCATGGTGCAGCACTCTGGCGGCCGTGAGATCTCCTGGGCTACCGTCGGTAACACCTGCGCTGTCGCAGCAGCCCCCCACATCTCGTCTGCCACTCGCGCATGCTCTCGCCCTCTCCTCCCGCGCATCTCTCCGGAAGGCAGCCCATGGAGAAGTCGTCAGTACCCGCGGCGGTCACCCGCCGGCACGCCCTGACCGTGACCGGCGGAGTGCTGGCCGGTGCCGCCCTCGCCCAGACCGCGTTCCCCGCCTTCGCGGCGGAGTCGCAGGACGCGGACGCGATCGTCGTCGGCCACGGGCTCGCCGGGCTGGTGGCCACGGCCGAACTCGCCGCGGCAGGACGCAAGGTGCTCCTCCTGGACCAGGAACCGGAGGCGAGTCTCGGCGGTCAGGCCTTCTGGTCCTTCGGAGGCCTGTTCCTCGTCGACTCCGCCGAACAGCGACTCATGGGCATCAAGGACTCCCGCGACCTCGCCTGGCAGGACTGGCTCGGCACGGCCGGCTTCGACCGGGGCGTCGGCGACCCCTCCGGACAGGACCACTGGGCCTACAAGTGGGCAGAGTCCTACGTCGACTTCGCGTCCGGCGAGAAGCGCTCCTGGCTCGCCGGGCTCGGCGTCCAGTGGTTCCCGGTCGTCGGCTGGGCCGAGCGCGGGGGCGGTCTGGCGGACGGGCACGGCAACTCGGTACCCCGCTTCCATGTCACCTGGGGGACGGGCCCGGCCGTCGTCGAGCCCTTCGAGAAGAAGGTGCGGGCCGCGAAGGCGGACGGCAAGGTCGTCTTCAAGTTCCGGCACCGCGTCGACGGCCTCGTGACGACGGGCGGCGCCGTGACCGGTGTACGCGGCGCGATCCTGGAGCCGAGCAACGCGAGCCGGGGCAAGCCCAGTTCGCGTACCGAGGTCGGGGCGTTCGAACTCCGGGCCCCTGTCGTCGTCGTCACCTCGGGCGGCATCGGAGCGAACCACGACCTCGTACGGCAGAACTGGCCGGCCCGCATGGGCACTCCGCCGAAGTCGATGATCACCGGAGTGCCGGCCCACGTCGACGGCCGCATGCTGGCCATCACCGAGAGGGCCGGCGGACGCATCGTCAATCCCGACCGCATGTGGCACTACACCGAGGGCCTCCGGAACTACGACCCCATCTGGCCCGGCCACGGCATCCGCATCCTCCCGGGCCCGTCCTCCATGTGGTTCGACGCCACCGGGAAGCGCTTCGGCACCCCCGACCTCCCCGGCTACGACACCCTGCACACCCTCAAGTCGATCACCGGGTCCGGCCACGACTACTCCTGGTTCGTGACCACGCAGAAGATCATCGCGAAGGAGTTCGCGCTCTCCGGCTCGGAACAGAACCCCGACCTCACCGAGAAGAACGTCTGGATGCTGCTGTCGCGCATCTGGCAGACCCCGGAGCCGATCGAGAAGTTCAAGAAGAACGGGGCGGACTTCGTCGTCGCGACCACCCTGTCCGAACTCGTCAGGGGCATGAACAAGCTCACCGGCGACAACCTGATCGAACTGAACGACCTCAAGCGGCAGATCGAGGCCCGCGACCGTGAGATCGACAACCCGTACACCAAGGACGTACAGGTCATGGGCATCCGCAACGCGCTCGCCTACGTCGGCGACTCCCTCAGTCGGACCGCCTCCGCGCACAAGATATTGGACTCCTCCGCCGGACCCCTGATCGCCGTGCGCCTCAACGTCCTCACCCGCAAGACCCTCGGCGGCCTCCAGACGGACCTCTCCGGCCGCGTTCTGGGCGCCTCCGGCGATCCGGTGCCCGGCCTGTACGCGGCCGGGGAGGTCGCGGGCTTCGGCGGCGGAGGAGTGCACGGCTACCGCTCGCTGGAAGGCACGTTCCTCGGCGGCTGCCTCTTCTCCGGCCGGCAGGCGGGCCGCGCCGCCGCGGCGGCGACCGCCACCTGAAGCGACGGGGGCGGCCCCGGGCCGGGGCCGCCCCCTGACGTGTCCGGGCAGGGGCCCGACGATCGGCCCGGGACCGGCCCGAGGTGTGTTCCCGCCGAACCGGAGGGCCGGCACCGGGGAACGCGGATGCCGGTGGTCGGGGGTCCGGCGGAAGAGCCGAGGCCTCAAGCCTGAGGCGTCGCGAAGAGAGTGAAGAACCGCTCGGCTGCCGACCGGTCGCCGCCCACCTCCAAGGTCCCATCCGCGATGGCCGAGGAGACCGTTCTCCCGGTGAACATCAGGTCTCGCATGGTGACGACGTCGGAGCGCACCGTGGCGTCCACCTTCGACGCCGTCGCGCGGCCGACCCTGATCGACGACCCCTCCGCCTCCACGTCGAAGGCGTCGGTGCCGACCAGAACGCGGACGGCGGTGGCCGGTGTGTTGGTTCCCGGGCGGCGGTGGCTCGCCTTCAGCAGGAGCATGAACGCGTCGGTGCTCAGGTGGGCGTCCGACTTCGCGGGTGCGCGCGCACCCCACCGGGCCAACTCCATCAGTACGGGCTCGAGTTCCCGGCCCCGTTCCATGAGTTCGTAGGCCTGGGCGCTGACGGGCGGCCCGAGTTGAACCCGCCGGACGATGCCGTCCGCCTCCAGTTCCTTGAGGCGCTGACTCAGCACGTTCTGGCTCGCTCTGGGCAGTCCGTCGCGCAGATCCCGGAACCGTTTGGGGCCGAACAGCAACTCGCGAACGATCAGCAGGGCCCAGCGCTCGCCGACGACGTCCATGGCCCGGGCTGCCCCGCAGGAGTCCTCGTAACTTCTCTGCGACATGGCGCAATAGTACGCGCAGGACCATGTGGTGCTACTTTAGGAGTACACAGTCTCAAAATAGGAGTAAAAATGAACGCACTGCTGGACCTGGTCGTCGAGAAGCACGGCGGGCTCGAGCGCTGGAAGGGCCTTTCGAGCGTGAGTGCGCGGGTCACCTTCGGAGGCCCGTTCTGGGAGTTCAAGGGCCACGCGGACTTCGCCAACACCGTGACCGTGGAGGCGAGTGTCCAAGAGGAGTACGTCCGTCAGGTCGACGAGGTGACCGGCCGGACCGTCGTGTACGACAAGAAGGCGGAGCGGGTCACCGTTGCCGCGGCCGACGGCGGGACGGTCGCCGAGCTGGACAACCCGCGGAGCACCTTCGACGGATTCACCCCGGAGACGCCGTGGGACCTCGCTCAGATCGCCTACTTCCGCAGCTATGCCACCTGGCACTACCTGCTGGAGCCCTACCTGTTCACGTGGGCGGGCGCCGAAGTGGAGGAGGTCGAACCGCGGATCGAGAACGGTGAGACGTGGCGGGTGCTCAGCGTGACCTTCCCCGACTCCGTGGACGCCCACAACGCGACGCAGCGCTACTACTACGACAGCGCTCTTCTCCTGCGCCGCATGGACTACCAGCCCGAGGTCAACGGCCGTCCCCCGGTCGCTCACTACATCCGGAAGTACGAGACGTTCGACGGGATCGTCGTCCCCACCGTCCGGCACGTCCTCAGCCGGAACGAGGACATGACCCCTGACCTGTCCTGGATCCCGATCACGCTCGAAGTCGGCGACGTCAGCTTCCGCTGACCGTCCCTTTCCGTGACCCCGCGGCCCTGCAGTGCCGGGGCGCGCCCCCTCGGCACGGTTTCATGCGGTCGGGGCGGCCTGCCGGAGGTCGGGAATCGGAGCCGTGACTCCGGTGCATCCCGTGAGTCGAGCACCAAGCGAATACTGGAGTCGTAGTGAGCAGGAAGACCGGCGGATGTGCCGACATCCGTGACATGTTGGTTGTCCACCAAGCATTCCTCGCAGCGTACGAAAAGGCCCCGGGTCTGGTTCTCGGGGTGCGCGACGGAGATTCCGACAGGGCGGAGGTCGTGGCTGACCACCTGCGTCTGGTCGGTGATTTCCTGCACCTCCACCACAAGGGTGAGGACGATCTCCTCTGGCCGAAGATCGAGATGCGTGCCCCGGCATCGCTGGATCCGGTTCTGCGAATCCTGGAAGCCCAGCATGTGGAGATCGATTCGCTGACGGCCCGCGCCTCCGAGCTCGCCGACCGCTGGCGAACCACCGCGAGGGCCTCGACGGGGGAGAAGCTGGCCGAGGCGCTGACCCGGCTCGGCCGGGAGCTGGCCCGGCATCTGGAGCTGGAGGAGAAGGAAGTTCTCTCCTCCGTGCATCTGTACGTCAGCGCCAAGGAATGGCACCAGCTCGGAGACCATGCGATCAACGGTCTCCCCAGGGCGAAACTGCCGATCATCTTCGGGATGCTGGCGGAAATCGCGGATCCTTCCGTGGTCAAGCTGATGCTCGAAAGTGCGCCCGTCGTACCACGCGTCATCATGCCCATGCTCGGGCCGCGTGCGTATGCCAGGCATGCGCGACGGGTGTACGGAAGTCGCCGGGCCTGAATCCGCAGTAGCTGCCGATTGGTTCCTCGAGTCGGCCGACACAGCATATCTGTCGCCGCGAAGCGTTGCTTTCTCGGCCGGAGCGTCCCGGTCTCGGGTGGCGGGACAATGTTCCGGAGATTCTTCACATGGTTTCTCCTCGTTCGGATCGCGTCCGTGGAAGTGGAGTTGGGGAGCGCTGCTCCAGAATTCCGACTGTTCGGTCGGCGAAATGGGCGAAGTGCACTGCATTTTGATGCTTGGCGTACGTAGGCTTGTCGGACGTGGGTACGTGGCGGGCCGTAACCGTCCGCGATTTCCGAGGCCGAAGCTTGAGCCAGGTGAAAACGATGGATGCGTTGCTCGATCACGTGATCGCGGCCCACGGAGGGCTCGACCAGTGGAAGAACCATTCGACACTCACGGCGAGGGTCACCTACGGCGGCCCGTTCTGGGAGTTCAAGGGGAACCCGGACTTCGCCGGCTCGTACGCGGTGGAGGCGGATCTCCAGAAGCAGCACTTCCGCCAGGTGCAGGAGGCAACAGGCCGCACCGTCGTCTTCAGCAAGCTCGACGACCGAGTCAGTGTCTCCGAGGCGGACGGTACGGTCGTGGACGAGCTGGATGGTCCCCGGGCGACCTTCGACGGGTACGCGCCCGACACGCAATGGAGCTTGGCACAGGAGGCGTACTTCAGCAGCTATGCCGTGTGGCACTACCTCCTTGAGCCGTACCTCTTCGCCTGGCCGGGCGTCGAGGCGCACGAAGTCGAACCGTGGACGGAGGGCGACACGGTGTGGCGCGGTCTGAGCGTCACGTTTCCCGAGTCCGTCGACACGCACAACACGACCGAGTCGTACTACTTCGACGACGCCGGCCTGCTGCGAAGGATGGACTACGCCCCTGAGGTCAACGGCCGGCCCCCGGTGGCCCATTACGTTCGTCAGCAGGACTCCTTCCACGGGATCGTGGTGCCCACCGAGAGGCACGTCCACGGTCGCAACGAGGACGGCACCCCCGATCTGTCGGCCATCCCCATCACGGTGGACGTCGGCGGGGTCGAGTTCCACTGACCCTGAGACCTGACGCGGGGCCGGCCCGCTTGCTCTTCCTGCTGGTTAGCGAGGAGAACCACGCGATCCGACTCGACGTCGAAGCTGAGCGCCGGACCGTCGCAGTCGCCGTGTGCCTTCGCCTGGCCAAGGTCATGGACCGGTGAGCCGGCCCGGGGAGGCCCCGGGCGCTGGACCGGGCCCCAGGGCCCCAGGGGATCCGGCGGAGTCGCATGACAGGATCGCGCGGTGATCTGTGACGTGTGCGGACATGGGATGCGGCTGGTGCCGACGGCCGAGCCGGACGTGAAGACGCTCTGGATCTGCGCCTGGTGCCACGCGTGGACCGTGCTGGGCCACCTCCCGCACGAGGTCTCACGGCCGCAGTACGCCCCGGTGAACCTGCGCTGGGAACGCGCGGACTCGACGGGCCTGCCCACCGGTGTCCTCCACGCCTACGGGCACTTCGGCACGACGTTGTGCGGCCTGCGGGACGAGGGCCTGTCCGCGTCCCCGTACCCCTGGGTGCCGGAATGGGACAGCGCCTGCCCCGGCTGCAGGTCGGCCGCGGCCGAGATCGACGGGAGGTGGCCGGTGGAGATGCGGGACGGGAACCGTGAGTGGGCCCCGCCTCCGCCCGGTTCGCACTGGCCGCCCTTCTAGCGCCGCATCAGGCAGCGTTCGCCCGCCGACGACGGCGCGGGGGTGCTGGTCGTACGCGTGGCTTCGCCGGATGACGCAGCTGCGGATCATGCTGCCCTGCCCCATGTGGGCGACGTGGTCGGGTCACCGGGTTCCCCTCCGCCTGGTCCGCGGAAGTCGTCCGCATTCGTCGCCGTCGAACTCACGGACAGGTACGCGTTCCGCCACCCGCACAGCCTGACGGCCACGCGCCGCCCGGAACCGGGCCCGAGGGGCGCGCCACACAATGACCGGGCGATGTTGCCCGGTGCGGGATCGGGTGGTCATGTCCGCGTGCCGGGCCGCAACTCCTGCCCGACTCGGCTATCGGCCCTGACCAGCCAGCCAGAGCCTCACCTCAAGCCAGGCGGCCCGCCCCTCTGCCTCCTCGCCCCACCACCAGGAGAAGGGCGAGTCGCCCGAATCCAGCTCCTCCCGCCACCGATGGACGCTCTCGTCCAGGTGCTGACGGGCGATGGGGCCCTTCTCCGTCTCCCAGCGGGCCAGCCATGGCGTGACCGAGGACGCCGCAGTCACGCAGCTCTCGAATATTTGAGGTGCCGAAGGCGGCGGAGCTTTCGTCCGCAGAGTCCTGGTCCACCACGCGTCCAGAAAGCCGGCGACGGCCTGGGCCTGCCGGCGGGGCCACTGCGGCCAGCCTGCCGCAGCCAGTCCCCGAGCCGTGAGGTCGGACTCGCGCTCCCCCTCGGCCAGGATCACGACGAGCTCCGGCAGAACCCGTCTGATGATTGCAGGCTGGTCGTCCCAGTGCGAAGGGTGCTTCTGAGCCACGCGGCGGGCAAGATCCGCCGGGACTGGTGCATCGGGAGTCCGCAGTAGCCCGAGCTCGCCCGCATCGAAGCACCGGCCGCAGCCGGAATCGTCCACTCGGGCCGTCATCCCGCCGAAGACTTTCGCGACCCTGGCCACCGCGGCGAGGACATCGGCATCCGGAGAAGTCATGTGGCACCCCGTCAGAACTCCAGCGGGTCACCCCAACCGAAGAGCGCGACGTTACCAGGCGTCACCGCTTCACGGCCGAACGGGGCGAGCATTGCCCCGACAGGGCACCAGGACCGTCACGAACCGCGGGTCGGGTCCGTCGCCTCGGAGCACGCGACGCCGAGCGGCGGGGGCCACCACGCATGCCGTGGTGGCCCCCGCCGCTCGGGCGGTCCCGACCGGGAGCAGCCGGCCTCAGCCGTGGTGCCCGCCATGGCGGCCGTCCTCGCCGTCGTCACCGCCGTGGCGGCCGCCGTCGTCCGAGCCGTCGTCATGCCCGCCGCGGTCGTCCCTCCCGGAGGAGCCGGAGTGGCCGGAGTCGTCGGAGCGGTCGTCACGACCGCTGCCCCCGTCGTCACCGCGGCCGCCGTCGTCCGACTTGGCACGCGACCGTACGACCTCGCCCGTGCCGCGGTCCACGTACACGTCGTACCGGACGCCGTTCTTGCGGATCCTCACGCTCCACGCCGTGCGCCCGTGCTCGACTTCGGCCTCGATCCTGCTGATCGTCCCGCCGCCGACGTGGGCGAGCGCGATCCCGCCCGCGCGTCGGCTGCTCACCGACGCGCCCACCGGTGCGGTCGTGGCCGGACCGGCCGTGTCGTCACCGCTCGGATCGTGCGTCGGGGTGCCCGACCGGTCCTCGGACGGTGAGTCCTCCGGGGACGCGGTCGCCGCGCCGGGCGTCGGCGCGGACGAGGCCGTGGCCGAGGACGTGGCCGAGGACGTGGTCCGGGCGGGCGACGCGTCGTCGATGCCGCCCGCGAGGGCCGTACCGGTGATCGCGGCGACCAGTGCTCCCGAGGCGAGCAGGACGACGGATGTGCGCTTCATGGCGAACCTCCTGTGGATGCCTTGTGTGGAAGGAGGCTCCCGCGCCCCGGGATAGGGCCGCGCTGCGGCATTGCTAAGAGCCGGCTAAGAGGTCCCGGCGAAGCGCGAACCGCCGGGCAGGCGACGGGGCCGCCCGGCCCGGGTGCGGAGGCTCCGCGCCAGCGAGGGGACCATGACCGTCGCGGGGACGACATGCAGCGCGAGGAGGGCGACGGTGGTCGCGGTGTTCGCCCCGGCGAGGAGGGGCGGGACCATCGAGACCGCCGTCAGGGAAGCCGCCACCCGCACGAACCGCTCGGCGGGGCGGGCGCTCCAGCGCAGGAGAGCGGCGGCGATGGCGATGCCCACGAACGAGAAGAAGCAGGTCACGACCGCGAACCCCGGCAACGGGATCGCCTCACCGCCGTCGGGGACCTCGAAGTCGACGCCGGCGGCCCGGGCGAGCGCCGCGCCGAGGGTGGTGGCCACCGTCGCCGCGAGCGCGGCGACGGAGCCGGTGGCGACGAGCCCGCGGAGCCGCTGGGACCGGACGGTCCGTCCCGATGCCGCGCCGGCCACGATCCCGCCGTCATCGCTGCTGTCCATGACTTCCTCCATCCTTCGGAACAGGTGTACCGGGCTCCGGCCGCCGTGCGACGGTCCTGACCCCGCGGCGACGACGCGTACCTTCGCCGTGCGAAGGCCCGGGTTGCGCAGGGCGCGTACGCCGGTGCCGCGCAGCCAGAACCCGGCGTCGCGCCCGAGGACCGGCCCGGGCGCGCCGTCGCGCAGTTCCAACTGCACCCGCCCGCGGACCACGACGCCGAACGCGTCGTGCCATTCCGCCGCGACCACCGCGACACGTGCCCCGCCGCGCAGCGTGAGCGTCCGCACCGGGACTACTCCGTGCCGACGGCCGGCAGGCGCTCCGGCAGCCCGAGACCCGGGAACCGGTCGTCGTGGAAGGTGGTGATCTCGCTGATCGCCCCGCCGCTGACGCGCAGTACGTCGATCGTCAGCGGCAGGTACGCGCCCTCCCGCTGCTGCCAGAGGTAGAAGGCGACGGCGGGCTGCCGGTTCACGGAGGTGAGGACGGTGCGCAGGCCCTTCATGCCCTCGAAGCCGCTCTCGACCCAGTCCTTGACCACCGCGTCGCGGCCGACGTACAGACCCGGCGTGGGCGGCATCGAGCAGCGGACGTCGTCCCGCAGCAGCGCGGCGAGCCGGTCGATGTCCGTGGCCACGCTGGCGTCGGTGTAGCGGCGCACCAGCTCGCGCGTCCCTGCGTCCTGCTCGCCGCCCGTCCAGTCCTGGCGTTCGGCGGGCAGGTGCTCCCGCATGCCGGCGCGGGCCCGCTGCAGCGCGCTGTTCACGGAGTTGACGGAGTCCCCGAGGATCTCCGCGACGTCCTTCGCCGACCGGCCGAGCACGTCCCGCAGGATCAGCACGGCCCGTGGACGCGGCGCGAGGTGCTGGACCGCGACCAGGTACGCCAGCTCGATCGTCTCCCGGGCGACGGCGACGGCCGCCGGCTCGTCCGCGTCGCCCGCCGGCAGCTCGTCGAGCAGCCGGTCCGGGTAGGGCTGCAACCACAGCACCTCGCCGCCGGTCGCGGGCTCCGGGCGGGCCTTGGCGAGCAGGTCCAGACAGGCGTTGGTGGCGATCCGGTACAGCCACGCCCGGAACGTCGACCGCCCCTCGAAGGTCTCCCGCCGCCGCCAGGCACGGAGGAACGTCTCCTGCACGGCGTCCTCGGCGTCCTCGAACGATCCGAGCATCCGGTAGCAGTGGACGTGCAGCTCCCGCCGGTGCCGTTCCGCCAGCCCGGAGAAGGCCTGCTGGTCGACCTCGCCCAGCGCGTTCCCGCCCGGACCACTGGTTCCCGGACCGTTCTCGCCCGGACCGTTCTCGCCCGGGCCGTCCTCGTCCGGACCGCTCGTGCCCGCGCCGTCCATGCCCGCACCGCTCGCGCCAAGACCGCTCACGCCCAGCTCCTCCAGCCGCGTGTCCGCACTCATCACGCCATCCTCCGCCTCGTCGTGTCCCCGTCGTATGTGTGACGCGTGCGGGCGCGGAAACTCATCACCGGGGTGGGCCGGGAAGGCGGGCAGGGGTCAGACCGGTGGGTGCAGGCAGGTCAGTCCGGGACCGGCGGGGCCTGGGGCGGTCCCAGTTCCAGCGTCACCCGCGCGCCGCCGGAAGGCCCGGTTCCCAGAGCCAGGCGACCGCCGCTCGACTGGGCGGCCCGGCGGGCGATGTCGAGCCCGAGGCCCGTGGAGCCGCCGAGGCTGGCCCCGCGACCGACCAGGTCGGACGAGAGACCGGGCCCCTCGTCCGCCACCGTGAGCACGGCTCCGCCGCCGGCCGCCGGGGCCAGGCCGACGGAGAACGCGGTGCCGTCGGGGGTGTGCGCGAACACATTGCCCAGCAGCGCGTCCACCGCGGCCGCCAGCTCGTCGGCGGCGACACCGACGGGCAGAGGGCCGTCCGCCGTCACGTCCAGGGTGACGGCCCGGCCGGTGTCCTCGGCCAGAACGGTCCAGAAGGCCACCCGCTCGCGCACCGCCGAGGTCGCCTCGCAGGACACGTACACGTCCGTCTCCCGCCGGTGGCGGGCCTCGCTGATGAGGCCCGTGACCGCCCGCTCCATGGCGTCCACCCGGGCGGCGATCCGGGCCGCGTCGCCCGCGGGCAGGGACTCGGTCTCCAACCGCAGCGAGGTCAGCGGCGCCCGGAGCCGGTGGGACAGGTCCGCCACCTGTTCGCGCTCCTCGCGCAGCAGCTCCTGGATACGCCCGGCGAGGTGGTTGAGCGCCCCGGCGACCTCACGCAGTTCCGGCGGCCCGTCCGGACGGGCCCGGGCCGTCAGATCGGCCCGGGCGAGCCGGTGCGAGACGGCGGACAGCTCCGAGATCGGCACCACCAGGGCCCGGCTGAGCCGGTCGGCGACGAGCAGCCCGAGCAGCAGGAGCGCGATCCCCAGGCCGGCGAGCACCAGCCAGGACCGCGTGACCCCGTGGGTCAGCTCGGTGGCCGGCACGAACGCCCGGACGACGGCTGTGCCGTCCGGGCGGCCCAGTACGGCCACCACGATCTCGCGCCCGTCGGACCGCTCGACGGTCCGGCTCACCCCCGCCCGCGCCGCGAGCCGCACGGCGTCGGTGCGCGGCGCGGGTGTGCCGAGGACGGTCCCGTCGGGCAGGAAGACGGTGAGCGGGGCCCGGGCGCCGGCGGCCACGTGCTCGACACTGGTCCGCAGCGTGTCGGGATCGGCGGTCCCCACCAGCGGGACGAGGCTCTGCGCGTCGGCGCCCGCCGTGGCGACGGCACGGTCCTGGGCGACCGTACGCAGCAACAGGGCGAGCGGCACCACGAAGGCGAGGAGCGCCAGGCACATGGTGGCCGCGACCAGCAGGGTCAGACGGCGTCTCACGGACGGTCCACGGGCGCGCTCAGCCGGACCCCGACCCCCCGGACGGTATGCAGGTATCGGGGTTCCTGCGCGCTCTCGCCGAGCTTGCGTCGCAGCCAGGACAGATGCACGTCCACGGTCTTGTCGGCGCTTCCGTACGGCACCCGCCACACCTCGGTGAGCAGTTCGCGCTTGGTGACGACCTGCCCGGCCCTTCCCGCGAGATGGTGGAGCAGGTCGAACTCGCGCGGGGTGAGGTCGAGGGCGACTCCGGCGAGGGTCGCCTCGCGCGAACCGGGGTCGATCCGCAGGTCACCGACGACGGTGGCGGCCGCCGCCTCCCGGGCGCCCGTGCCGCGCCGCAGCACGGCCCGGACGCGCGCCTCCAACTGCGCGGCGGTGAACGGCTTCACGACATAGTCGTCGGCGCCCGCGTCCAGCCCCCGTACGATCTCCCTCTCGTCGTCCCTCGCCGTCGCGATGATCACCGGCACCGGACTGACCGCCCGCAGCATGCGCAGCAGTTCGATGCCGTCCAGGTCCGGCAGGCCGAGGTCGAGGACCACCAGGTCCGGACGCTCGTCCAGCGCGGTCTGCAGACCCGCCATGGCGGTGTGCGCCGCCGCGACCGCGTGCCCGCGCTCGCGCAGGGCACGGATCAGCGGCGTACGTATCGTTGGGTCGTCCTCGACGATCAGCAGATGCACCACAGCAGGCACGCTATCCGAGCCGCACGCCAGGTCCGCCCCCGTTAACCGTCCCTTAGGCTTCCCCGGTGCCCTCCTTAACGACGGCTCGTGCATAGTCCTACGCATGCCCTCCCGCACACTCCTCGCCCTGGCCGGCTGGACCGCCGCCGCCGTGGCCGCCACACTCACCGGCCTGGCCGCCGTCGAGGTCATCGGCGACGGCATCACCAGCTCCACCGGCGGACGGGCACTCACCCCCGAGCAGGTCCGGCAGCAACTCGACGAGGCGAACGCCTCGCCCTCGCCCGACCCGGGCCGGGGCGGAACCGGCAGCACGGCACCCGAGGGCAGCGCGAGCCCGACACCGGGCACGGGTTCGGGCAGCGCACAGGCCACGCGGACACCCTCGTCCACCCCCAGCCCCGCCCCCACCTCCACGCCCGCCGCGGCGGCCAGGAAGACGTTCTCCACCCCGGGCGGCACCGCCGGCGCCCAGTGCGACGGCACCGCCGTACGGCTCCTGCTGTGGACGCCCGCCCAGGGCTACGGAGTCGACAGCGCCGACCCGGGACCCGACGACGAGCACGTCGACGTGAAGTTCGAGGGCTCCGCGGGCAAAGTCGAACTCCGCGTACGCTGCGTGAACGGCACCCCCGTCGGGACGTGGAAGCAGGACGACTGATCCCGGACGCGGGGCGAGTGGCCCCCCGCACCTGGACGACACCCAGTCCCGTCAAGTCCGGGGCGGCGTGCGGAAGGTACGCCGGTAGGTGTCCGGAGGCACGCCCAATGCCCGGTGGAAGTGCCGGCGCAGCGTGGCCGCCGTACCCATGCCGGTGCGGGCCGCGATGCGCTCGACACTCTCGTCGGTGGTCTCCAGCAACTCCCGGGCACGGTGGACGCGCTGGGTGTGCAGCCAGCGCAGCGGCGTGACACCCGTCGTGGACCGGAAGCGCCGGGTCAGATTGCGGGTGCTCATGTTCGCCCGGTCCGCCAAGTCGGCCACCGTCAGCGGCTCGTGCAGCCGCTCACCCGCCCAGTGCAGCAGGCCCGCCAGCGCGTGACCGGTCTCGGCCGCCGCCGGAAGAACGACGAACTGCGCCTGCCCGCCCGCACGTTGGGCCGGGACCACCAGGCGGCGGGCCAGCGCGTTGGCGACGGCCGCGCCGTGGTCCGCCGACACGATGTGCAGGCACAGGTCCATGCCCGCGGCCTTGCCCGCCGACGTCAGCACATCCGTCCCGTCGATGTACAGCACGTCCGGGTCCACCTCCACCCGGGGATACCGGGCCGCCAGCGCCGCGGTGTGCTCCCAGTGCGTGGTGGCCCGGCGGCCGTCCAGCACACCGGCGGCGGCCAGAACGAACGCGCCGGTGCACAGCGACACCAGCCTGGCCCCGCGCTCGTGGGCCGCGCGCACGGCGTCGACCAGGTCCGCCGGGGGATCGACCGTCACGTCGGCGCAGGCGGGCACGACGACGGTGTCGGCCTCCGCGAGGACGTCGAGGCCGTACGGGACGTCGAGCCTGAGCCAGTCGCCGAGCCGGGCGCCGGACGGTCCGCACACCCGGAAGTCGTACCAGGAGTCGGTCAGTCGGCGATCCACGCCGAAGACCTCACAGGCAGCCGCGGCCTCGAACAACATGGCCCCGTCGTAGAGCGCGAGCACCACCACCGTCACGTCCGAAAGTGTACGCATCCCGTCGTTCCAGCCACTCGTGGCAGCCACCGACGGCCGCGACCATGAGCGCATGAACACGCACCGGCGGCCCGTCGCCGTCTACGGCGCCCACGGACACACCGCCGCCTTCGTCCTCCGCGAACTGCGCGCACGCGGCCTGACACCCGTACTCGTCGGACGTGACCCGGCCAAGCTGCGCGCCGCCGCCCGGGACCACCCCGCGGCGCGGACCGCCGTCGCCTCCGTGGACGACGGACCCTCCCTGGACCGCGCGTTCACCGGGGCGGCAGCGGTCGTCAACTGCGCCGGACCCTTCGCCGACACCGTGCCCGGCGTCGTCGAGGCGGCCCTGCGTGCCCGCATCCCCTACCTGGACGTGGCCGCCGAACAGGCCGTCACCCTCGAAACGTTCCAGCGGTACGCCGGCCCGGCACGCGACGCGGGTGTGCCCGTCGTCCCTTCCATGGCCTTCTACGGAGGACTCGGCGACCTGCTGGCCGACGCCGCCATGGCCGACTGGCCGGACGCGGACGACATCACCGTCGCGATACACCTGGACAGCTGGCACCCCACGCACGGAACCCGCAGGACCGTCACCCGCAACGCCGGCCGCCACCTGGCCTTCACCGGGAACCGCCTCACGGCACCCACGGGCCCGCCCCGGACGCGCACCTGGACCTTCCCGGCCCACTCGGAACCCAGGACGTCATCGAACTCTGCACGGCCGACCAGGTCACCATCTCCCGCCACCTGCGGGTACCGGAGATCCGCGTCCTCATCAACCGGACGCCCCTGGACGAGCTCGGGGACCCCACGACACCGCCGCCGGCGCCGGTCGACGCCGACGGCCGCTCCGCGCAGACGTTCCACGTCGAGGCGGTCGCCCGACGCGGAGGCGCGCGCCGCCGGGCGAGCGCGTCGGGGCGCGACATCTACGCGATCACCGCGCCCCTCGTCGTCGAGGCGGCCGTGCGGATCCTCGACGGCCGCGTGCGGCGCGGGGGAGGCGTATCGGCCGCCGCCGAACTCTTCGACGCCACCGACTTCCTGCGGGCACTCGACCCGGGGCATCTGTCCTTCGGGACGGGAGTGCCGCGCGTCCCCTCGTGACGTCCGGCGACGGGCGACCCGGTCGAACGCCGGTGAGGCCCGGGCCCGCCCGCTCCCACGCAACGGTGGGCGGCCGGGGTGGCTCAGGGCCTGTGGTTCCGGCGCTCCTCCGCGGCCAGGAACTCCCGTGCCGCCGCGAGGACTCCTTCTGGGACGCCCTCCCGGACCGAGCGCCGATCGTCCGCCGGGTCCACCGCCCACGCCAGGTCCACCAGGGCCCGCAGCACGTCGGGATACCCGAGTTCGGCCGCCTGATCACGGATGAGCACCGCTCCGCGTACGGGATCGATTTGGTGCGCCACGATCTCGGCGGCCCACCAGCGGGCCGCCGTCCACCGTGCCTCGGCGAGCTCCTCCGGCCCCTGCGGCAGCAGACCCAACTCGTCCACCACGTGGCCGAACAGCTCACGGGCCCGGGTGTACTCACCCCGCGCGAGCCCGGCCAGCAGGGGAAGCGAGGGAGCCTCGACATCGGCCATGAGGGCGTCCAGCCCCAACTCGACCAGCCACGCGTCCGAGGGCCGCTGCCACGGCTCCAGGACCACTTCCGCTGCGGCGATACGGATCAGTCCGACGGCTGCTACCGCGTCCACACGGTGCCTCGACTCTCGCGGTCCCGCGGCCGGGCGACTGGCACTCTTCGACGACCCGTCGACGACCGGGCACCGGGACGCTCACGCATGCGGGCCGCTGCCGTACGAGGGATTCCCCACGGCTTCCTCCCGCGGCGCGACGGTCGCGAACACTCCCCGTGCGGCCGTACCGTCCGGCCAGGTCCAGCCGGCGACAAGGCTTCCCGACGGTGTCCGGGTGCTGTCCGCCGGCCGCAGGACACGGTTGACGCGGACGTCGAACCCGCCACCGGGAACGCCTCCGTGCACGACCACGGTCGGATCGGTCGTGTCACTGACGCTCCGGTGCTGCGGCGTCGCGCCGCCACGCATGAGGGCGCCCAACTGGGCTGTCACCACCGGGTCGTACATGCCGTCGTAGATCCACCGGGTGCCCAGCACGCCGTGCTGCGAGGTACCGATCAGCGCCACGCCCGGAACGCCCTCCAACTCCGCGCCCCGGTAGCTCATCGGCACCAGATGGGCCACCGGCTCGCGCGGGCCGGCGTCCACGACGACCATGAACTCGATCCCGACCTGGCCCTCGGGATCGTCCAGGCGGAACCCGCCGGCCACGACCAGGTCCGAGGCGTACGTGTCGCCCGCGTACCAACTCCGCTTCGGCAGCCAGTCGGACAGGAGCTCCAGCTTGGTGGGAGTCATGGTGGTGCGGTGGACAGAGGCCATCCGAGCTTCCTCACACGTGGGTCCGGGCCCGTTCTCCGACGGGATGTGATCGAACCTATCGGAGCCCCGCCGTCCCTCCCGGGCCACAACCCGGTGAACCCGCCGCGCCGCCCTTCGCGTCGCCCTCGACCCGGAGGAGAGGGCCGAGGCATCGGACCCCAACCCCCGGGCGGACGACAGCGGTTGCCCGACGAAGGCCTCGGGCCCGTGCCCGGACAGCCGGCCCAGGGTCCCACGACCGCCCCCCACACGGCCGTCGCCGGAGGCGGGGCTACTGTGGCCCGGCGGTTGTCCGTCGTGGGATGGGAGTCCGGGTGAGCCGTGCGCGCGTTGCCGTCGGGCTGGTCGCGGTGGCCGTGGGCACCGCGTGGATGTTCGGCGGGGCCTCCGCACTGGAGTCGGGCTTCCGCGCGCTGGCGGGCACCGTGCCCTACGCGGCCATCGCACTCGGCTGCTTCGCCCTGCTGCGGGCCGTGGTCCCCCCGGGCTACCTGGCAGGTCCGTTCCTGTTCATCCTGGGCGGTGTCGCCTGGCTCGCCGCCGCCACGGGTTACCTGCCGGGCCGGATCGGCGGCCACGTCGTCCCACTGCTGGTCGTCCTCGCGGGTACGGGATTCGCGCTGAGCCGGCCCCCTCGCGCGCCGGGGCTCGTCATGATGCCTATTCGGCGTTACCAGAGCCTCCTCGTACCGATCCGCGAGCGCGTGCCGGAGTCGACGACCCTGCAGAAGGTCGTGGTCCGGTCCGTCTTCGGCTACGCGAGGATCGACATGTCCCGCGTCCTGGTGAATCACCTGGGCGACCGGGACGTGCCCGCGAACTGGCAGGTCGACATCGACGTGTCCGTACTGTTCGGCAGGATCGAGCTGCTCGTCGGCGAGGACTGCGTGGTGCTGCCCGGTGAGCTGGGCCAGGCGTACGGGGTCGCCCTGGAGGACGAGGGCGTGAGGGTGCTGGAGTCCGACGAACGCATCGGCGAGGACAAGAAGGACGGCACCGCACGCGACGTGCGCCTCAACATCCTGGGGGTGGGCGGCGCGGTCTCCGTGCGCCCCGCCGTCTCACTGTAAGCGGGGTGAGCAGCAGCGGCACTCCTGGGGATGCTCGAACTCCTGGTCCGCCAGGTCACCGCCCGGGCTCCCGAGCGCCCGCGTGGGGCGTGGCGCGGACTCCGGCTCGGAGTCGAGCATGAAGCTGTTGAGCTGCCGGTGCAGCGCCAACTCGTCGGCGGCCGTGAGCGGAGGCTTGTAGCGGAACGCCGCCGCGAGATCGAAGCGGTGCACGTCGAACACGGCCATGAGGAGGTGCTTGTGCTCCCGCGAGGCAGCTGCGGCGCCGCGGTGGGCGACGGCCGCCATGAGCGCGGCCGCCGGTGCGGTCAGCGACCACACGTCCAGGCGCAGGACCAGCGGGAGCGAGGCCAGCGTGATGAGGCCGAAGCACACGGTCAGCGAGGCGCTCGCGGTGATGAGGTCGAGCTGGCGTCTGACCGCGAGCTGCATCGGCGCCGAGACCGTGGGGAACATGCGAG
This sequence comes from Streptomyces fructofermentans, assembly GCF_014651055.1. Lineage (GTDB taxonomy): Bacteria > Actinomycetota > Actinomycetes > Streptomycetales > Streptomycetaceae > Streptomyces > Streptomyces fructofermentans. Next base: position 97,411 of record NZ_BMWD01000019.1, on the reverse strand, counting down.
GATAGGCGACCCGTACGTCCAGCCCGTACCGGTGCCCGGCGAGGTACTCCGCGTTGCGCAGGATGTTGCCGAGCAGGGTCGGCATGATGTCGACGTCGCGTTCGGGATAGTCCCGGACCCTGAACCCCGCCTGCTCCCTGATCCGTTCGACGCGCGCCTGGGCCCGCTGCCTGTCCGCCTCCTCGCGCAGACTCAGCGGGCCCGCGTCGGGCGGCGTGGGGCGACGCTCGACGGAAGAGCGCTCCAGCCAGGCGTTGTTCCGGCGACGGCGGTGGCGTTCCGCCGAGAGCGCGCGGACGCCTCCCACGGGTGCCGCGGCCGTCCAGTAGCCCTCCAGGAGCTGTACGAGACGGACCTCGAACGGGCGCAGCAGCACCCCTCCGAGCAGGGCGCCGAAGGCCAGCAGGACGGCCGTCGACGCGTCGTCCCCGCCGGGGGCGACCGCCCGGAAGTCGGCGGGTGCCTGCGGGTCGTACAGGCCGGCGCGGACCATGACTGTGATCACCGTGACGACCACGACCCCCGGCAGAACGTTCAGCAGGCCGAAACTGCCACCGAACGTCTTCGTGCCTGCCTTGACCAGGTCACCCAGCATCAGGGCTCACCTCCTAAGCCGACAACGCGAGGGCCATGGTCCGGTGTGTGCTTCTGCCGTGCTCGCGGCTCGCGCACCGTGGACGGCTCTCGGCCGTGGGGGACTTGAGGGCCGGACCTCCGCAGGTCCTGCCGGGACAGACATAGAGGTACAGGCCCGTGCCGCTGACGCGGGACTCGGCGGCGATCTCCACGGAACCGCTGCGGAAGAGGAACACCGCCCGGGCCTCCCGGGGATGCCCGCACCGTGTGGCCGCCCGGTCGGGGGACTTCCTCTCCCCGGTGCGGGTGACGTCGAGGCGGCAGTCCGGCACGGGGCACACATAGACCCACTGCTCGGGCAGGCCGTCTCCGGGCACCACTTCGCCCAAGGACGCCCGATACGGACCCCGGTCGGTGACGAGCACCCGCGTCAGCGCCACCAGTCGCAGACCGAGCAGCGGCCGTCTGCGTCTCCTGCCCCTCCACAGCATCGCGCCCCCCGTGATGAGGATCCGAGTATGCCCCGTCGGTCGCCCGGCCTCCACCGCGGAGGACCGCGCGAGGCGGCGGGTACGAACGACCCCTGCGGGACGGCGCGTACGCGGGAGCCCCGGGGTCAGTGCCTGGCATCCGGGCCCGCCGGCGCGGGCAGGTTGTTCGGGCCGTGCACGGAGTCCAGGACCGCCTGCCCCTGGCTGTCCACGAACTTGGTGAACAGCTGTTGCGAGTACCCGAAGATGATGGCCCAGCCGATGATCTGGGCCGTGGAGTCGAGCGCGCTGAGGCCCGGGACGAATCCGCCGCGCATCAGGAGCAGGCCGAGTCCGGCGGTCAGTGCTCCCATGGGCAGCTTGAGGAGCGTGAGGACCACCGGCACGTTGTACGGGAGCGCGGTGCCCCTGATCCGCTTGAGGGTCGCCGCCGCGGCGATGGAGGCGGACAGCAGGCCGACGATCTCGACGATGAGGTAGTCCTGCGCCCGAGTGGTCCTTTCGATCTGCTTCGCCGTGGGCGGTCTGTCGTAGGCCACGCTGAACGAGGACGGGCACACGACCTTGTACTTCCCGTTGGCCTCCGGGGTGAAGCACAGCGGGATCGCGGTCTCCCAGATGCAGGACATGACCGCGACTCCGACGGCCGCGACCGTCAGACCGACCGTCACGGAGGCCACGATCCACACGAAGCTGCGGACCCGCAGGGTCTCCTTGCGGAGGAGCCGCCTGGCCAGGCTGACCGTCTCTGCGAGGAACACGCGCTCGCTGAGGGTCAGTACGGCCGCGGAGGTCCCGGCCCCGTCGTGGTCGACCTCCTCGTCGTGTTCGAGTCTGCGAGCCAGCTCCGTGGCCCGCACGCGCCGGGGGTCACCCGGGTCGAAGTGCTCCTCGATGAGTGCCAGCATCTGGGGGAGCAGCGCCTTGACGTCGTCGCGCGAGGCCATCCACACCATGAGGTTGAGCGCGGCGTCGACGTGGGACTGGGCCACGCCCAGGTGGGCGACCCGCCGCCGACGGGGATGGTCATTGTGCCCCAGCACGTCCTTGGCCCGGTCGAGCTCCGCGGAAGCCTTGTCCGAGTAGTTCCGCGCAACGTCGCGGCGCGTCTCGTCGGACAGGGCGCGTTCGGTCGCGGCCTGCAGGATCGCCTCCAGCTCGGAGATCCGCGCGCGCAGCCCCTCCTTCTGCTCCCACGGCCCCACCTCGCCGCGCGCGGCGTAGAAGGGCAGCTGCCTGGTGACCCACTTCCGTGCCCTGACGAGCAGCGCTTCCCGTTCCGGTGTCCCGCCTGCCGTGTCGCCCATGCGTACCTCCGTCGCTCGCGTCCCGGACCACAGTGGAGTTCGGTGGAAACAGGGCGCGGCTGAAAGGGAGTTCAGCCAGTTGGGCGGCGCGGTTCACCGCAGAAACGATCCTGACGGCAGGTCGCCGGCCGCCGTCGGTCCGGCTTGCGGGATTCGCGGACGGGAGGCGCCCCCGGACGCGATGATGTGGCGTCGACCCTCCTCGTCGGAGGAGTTGTCGGTCCAGCGGCCCCGTCGCGCGGAGGTATGACTGATCGTCACGTCACCTCGTCCACCAGGTCCCCGTCGTCCACTCGGAACCCGGCGCCTGTCGCGCCCGCCGTGCACACGTCGTACGGTCCTTCGCGCATCGGTGCTGCTCCTGCTCTGGTGCCTGGCCGTGCCGGTTCCACCCGCGGCGGCCTCCTCCCCGCCCCCCGGAAAGCCGGCCGGGGCCGGCGACACCTCGGCGGGCGGCGGGCTGTGCGCCGCGGACGGGCTGAGGAAGGCCGTCGTCACGGCGGGACTTCGGCTCGACCACGACAACCGCACGTTCACCAAGGTGTTCAGCACGCTGACAGTGGAAGTGCCCCCGTCGTGGCCCCACGCCCACGAATTGCTGCTGAGCCCCGACTCGGACCGGTACCGGGGGGCGATGCGGTGCTTGGTCCGCGGCCCGCTCGAAGGGTTCCACACCCGCTGGAGGGAGTGGCGTTCCTCGGAGCCGACCGTCACCGTCCTTCCGGAGAAGTCCGGTCACGGCCGGGACTCCGCGCCGCGGCTCAAGGTCGTCATGACCGCCCATGGCTGGGTGGAACAACGCGAGAAGCTCCACATCGGCGCATGGAGCGTCGATGTCGGCAGGGCGCGCTGGACGATCCGCCTGGAGCCGCCCGGCACCTTGGAACGGGCCCGGTGGAAGAGGATCACCGTCGATCCGGGCCGGCCCGGAGCCGCCTCGGCCGAGCCCGCGCCGGACGGCGGACGCGGGGCGAACACACTGGTGTGGAACCCTGCCGCCGGGGGTCCGGTGCCGGATGTCGTGGTCGGTGTCGTACCGGCGTGGCCCCGTTCCTTCTCCGCGCAGGACGACAATCCGCCGTTCGCGGTGTTCGACGAAGCGGGCGGTCTGCTGTTGCTTCTGGCCCTGGTCGGAGCGCTGTGGTGCGTTCTCGTCGTACTGCCCGGACACCCGGTGCCGACGCCGCAGGAGCGGAGGGCGGTCGCGAACCTCAGGGACTGGAGCTGGACCCTCCTCGCCGTCGCGCTCCTCGTCCAGGGCCACCACCTGCGCCTGGGGTGGATCGGCGCGTTCCAGGAGTCCGACGAGTGGCGGCAGCAGGCGGCGTACGCCCCGCGCGCCTGGCTGACCTCCACGGCCGCCGGCATCGTGCTGCTGCTCTTCGCCAGGCCCCCTCGGACCCTCCGCGTCACCGCCGCCCTCCTGTTCGGAGCCACCGCCACTGCCGCCCTGTGGCTGGCCCTGGCCGGGCCCGACACGGCACTGTTCATCCAGCCGTCGACGACGGCGACATGGCGGACGGTGGGGGCGGTGTGGACCGTCACCATCGGCTCGTTCCTGCTGTTCCTCCTGGGCGGTGTGGCGGCGGTCAGGCGCGTCGTCGTCCACGGAGGTCTGATACACGGCACCTCGGCCGGCTGGCGTACGCGGCGGTTGCTGGGCGGTACCGTGCTCGCCCTCACGGTCGTCGCGGTCTGCTATGCGGTGACGGCCGAGCGCGAGTGGCGCCGCGGCTCCTGGCTGTCCCCGCACGCCGACCCGTTCTACGGGGCCTGGCACCAGGCCGAACTGCGCAGCAGCCTGTTGTGGTTCACCCACAACGCGCACGCATGGTGGGCAACGATGCTGTGGATTCCCAGCGGTCTGGCCCTGCTGGCCGTCCTGCGCGCCCGGGGGACGCTGACGCGGCAGGAACCGGTGGCCCGCCGCGGCCCCAGGGGCGCGGACCGGCTGATGCTGCTGTTGCTCTTCCCGGTCATGGCGGCCATGAACATCGGGGACTTCACGTCCAGTTCCGCCCTCGTGTGGGTGTGGTCGGCCCTGTACTTCCTGGCCCTCGTCGTCGTCCTGCGGCTCTTCGCCTCCCGAGCCGTCGCTGCGCAGCGCCTGGCGAGGTCCGGGGAGCCTCTCGGTACCGTGCTCGCCGCCCGGCACGCGCCTCGACTGCGTGACCGCGCGCGCCGCTTCCGTGAACTCCACGCCCAGTTGCGGGCTTTGGACCAGGGTCAGCCCGACGAGGGCGGTGCGCAGCGGCGGGTGCTGGAGACGCGACTGCGACGCCTGCACCGCTGGCGCTCGTCCACGGGCCGCGGCGACAGCCTTCCGCACCAGGTGTCCGTCGTGGACGCGGCCCTCGTTCTCGGGCCCGCTCCCACCTGGTGGGACAACGGGGTCAGGGCGGCGAGGCTGACACAGCCGGTGTCCTTGCCCTTCAGCGTCGGTCTGGTGTGGGAGACGATGCTGCGCGGCGAATCCCTGACCGGCACCCTGCACTACGGGCTCGGTCTGCCGGACGTGTTCGTCCAACTCGTCCTGTGGCAGGTCGGGTACGGGGCCGCCGGGTTCGTGCTCGGCGCCCTGTGGCACGAGCTTCCCGGACGCCGCGGTCCGGCGAAGGCGCTGGCTCCGGCTGCCGCGTACGCACTGCCGATCGGCCTCTTCGCGCTGGGCAACTGGGGGCTGGGCGAGGAGCAGACCGCGCTGGCCTTCTCCGCCGCGGCGATGCTCCTGGTCCTCACCCTGACCGGAATCATGATGGATCTGGAGACCTTCCGCGGCGAACGGCACTTCTGGCGCAGCCGCCTCGCCCTGCTGCACTCGGTCTACCAGATGCGCTATCTGTCCATTCAGGTCGCCTGGCTGCTGGCGCAGGCAGCTGCCCTTGTCACAATCTGGCAGTTCATCGACGAGGCCGCTTCGCCGCCGCCCACCAACGGGAACCGGTGAACCGCCGGACGCCGCGCGGCCGTTCCCGCGCGGCGTCCGGCGCCTCCTCACGCGGGGTCGGCGACCGTTCGCCGGTCCTCGACGTGGACGACACGGAGTTCGGTGCCGTCCCGGTGGCGCTTGGACCGTCCGAGCAGGCCGACCGCGAGCTGGCCCGGGTCCTCGGACTCCTCGGGGCCGACGTACGTCAGGACGTCGTCGTGGTGTCCGGTGACGACCCAGCCCTCGGCGTCCTGCACGTCGACCACCCCGAAGTCTCCCGCCGGCGATCCGGCGTGCACGGGGCCGAACTCTGCGAGGACCGAGGTGGCCTGTTCGGCCAGGTCCCCCTCGGGAGCGGTCAGTACGACGCACGTGCCGTGCTCGTACAGCACCCACGACTTGTGCGGATCGGCGAGAAGTCGCCGCCAGGTGTCTATGAGAGTCTCGGTGTTCACGGCGGTCATCATGCCGTGGGGCACTGACAACGGGGGAGGTGCCCGCGGCCGGTCGCGCGTGCTGCCGCGCTCGCCGCTGGGCTTGGGCGCCCCTCGGAGCCACGGCACCGCGAGGACGCCCGCCGGCGCACCCTGTTCGACCGTGGATCTTTGTCCGCCGGTTACCAACCGGTGTGCGGATCTTGGATAGGGTGCGGAGCGCTCCGCACACCGGAGTCGTACGCACGCCACAGGCGGCACCCGGGCTCAGCGCCACACCTTCGGAGTGCCGCCCGCCGGGCAGCGGCGGGGCGCACCAGCCACGGCCACGGGCCGAGATTCGAACGGGGTGGGGAATGTCCAGTCACCGGCTGTCCAAGAAGGGCCGCTACATCGCCTGGGCGACCGCGGGCGTCGTCGTCGCGGCCGGGGCCGGCCTGGCCGCGCAGACGTCGATGGCGGCCACGACCATGCCCGCCCAGAAGACCTACACGGGCCGGGCGTTCGACGCCTGCACCGCTCCCTCGCTCGCGGCGATGAAGGCGTGGAACACCGGCTTCTACGGTGCCGTCGCGGTGTACGTCGGCGGCAGGAACCGCGGCTGCGCGCAGCCCAACCTGACGGCGTCCTGGGCGAAGTCGGTGACCGCCCTCGGCTGGAAGCTCATCCCGCTCTACGTCGGTGCCCAGCCGCCGTGCCAGACGGGCCGCAACCCGGAGAAGTTCACCGCGGCGACGGCGTCCTCCCTCGGTGTGAGCAACGCCAAGGACGCGGTCGCGAAGGCCTCCGCGCTCGGCATGAAGGCGGGCAGCCCGGTCTACCTCGACATGGAGCCGTACGACATCGCGGACAAGGCGTGCAACGACGCCGTGCTCACGTATGTGCGCTCCTTCTCGAAGACCGTGCGCGCCAAGAACTACCGGGCCGGCTACTACGGCTTCAGCAGTTCCAGCGCCAAGGCCGTCGCGACGGCCGAGGACAGGACGGACCTGCCGGGCAACCTCTGGTACGCGCTGTGGGACAAGAAGAACACCACGACGGCGGACTGGCCCTGGGACCCGAAGCTGTACACCGGTCACAGCCGGGCCCACCAGTACATGGTGAACAGCAAGGAGACGCGCGGCGGTCACACGATCACGGTGGACCGCAACGCCTGGGACGCCCCGGTCGCCATCATCGGCTGACCCGCTCGGCGGCCGTCCGGCCGCCGGGCACCGCTCGCGCCGCCGGTCTTCCGAGTGGGTCAGAACGACCCCACGAAGAACCCGGCGGCGAACACGCCCGCGACCCCCGCGGTGACCGCGAACCGCCAGTCGCCCGACCAGATCCACAGGACGACCAGGGCGAAGCACGCGGTCAGCAGGGCGAGGGAGACCCACATCGGCCAGCCGTGCGGAGCGGGCGGCTCCTCGGTCCGGCCGGGCCCGGAACCGGGGGAGTCCGGCGGGGGCACCGCGTCGGCCGGCCCGTCGTCGAGCCAGGCGCGGTCCACGCCGATCCCCGCGGCAGCGAGCGCCTCCAACGCGCGGCGTCCGGTCTCCTCGTCGGCGTCGTCGACCCTGATGTGGAACGAGGCCATCAGTCCTCCCCGGGCACGCGTCCAGATGGTGCATGCCATACCCGCGCGGGGCCGTCCGTGAGCACGTCACGCGGCACGAGTTGTGCGGCCGCGCGCCGGGCGTCCCGGCTCGCAGGGGGATACGGCCCACGTGCGGCCGTATCCGCCGGACAGCCGCGTACGTCCGCGAAGGGGTCGTCGGCGGCACCTCGGGCCGCCTACCCCGGAGGCCGGCCGGTGCTGCCGCGTACGACCAGGCGCGGGGTCATGCTGGTCTGCACGGCGTGCTCCCGCCTGCCCTCCACACGTTCGATGAGCAGGCGTGCGGCGGTGGCGCCCATGTTGTGCCCGGCCTGGTCGACGCTCGTGAGCTGGACGGTGGCGAGGTCGGCGACCGCGGTGTTGTTGTAGCCGACGATCGAGACGTCCTGGGGGACCCGCAGGCCCAGCTCGTGGGCCGCGCGCCAGACGCCGAGGGCCGCGACGTCCGCGCCGGCCATGATGGCGGTCGGCGGGTGCTCGCCCGTGAGCAGGCTCATGCCGGCCTTGTACCCGCCTTCGTCGGAGTAGGCCGCGCGGCATACGCGGGTCTCCGCGGCGAGGCCGTGCCGGCCCATGGCCTCGGTGTAGCCGTTGGTCAGCACGATCTCCGGGGTGCGCGTCCACTTGCTGGACCGGGTGCCCTGGGCGGAGACCAGGGTGATCCGGCGGTGCCCCAGGGAGACCAGGTGGTCCACCACGAGTCCGGCTCCCGCGCCGTCCGCGTCGACGACGGAGTCGTGGAGGTCGGAGGGGTCGTGGTGGCCGATGACCACGGTGGGTGTCGTGTCGGCCATGGCCAGGACGTCCGCGCGCGAGGTGCCGGGGGCGATCAGGACCAGGCCGTCCATCTGGCGGTCGACCATCGACCGGATGGTCTTGCTCTGCGCCTCCGCCCCGAAGCCCGCCGCGCCGATGAGCACGGTGTACTCGCTGCTGTGCAGTTCGTCCTGGATGCCGTCGAGGATGTCGGCGAAGAAGGCGTTGCGGATGTTGTCGAGCAGGACGCCGATCGTGTAGGTCCGGCCGCGCATGCCCCGCGCCGCGGCGTGCGGGCGGTAGTCGAGTTCGGCCATGGCGGCGCGGACCTTCTCCTGCATGGCGGCGCTGACCCCGTACGCGTTGCGCATGACCTTGGAGACCGCGGCGGTCGACACTCCCGCGTGCCGCGCGACGTCCGTGATCGTCACTCGCTTCCTGCGCTGTGAGCCCTGCTGCATGCGTCGTGCCCCCTGAGCTTCTCCTGTGGATACAACGGTCTACACGATGAACCGAGTATGGCGCCAGATGTGGTCGGTCTTTCCTCGGCGTTTCGCCCTGATGTCTTGACGTTCAGCGACGCTGGATGCACTGTGGTGCGCACTTCGACGTAGAGAACGTTATACAACTCCTCTCCGTCGCGGGTCCTCTTCGCAGGCTTTCGCCGTGCGCCTTCGCTCAACGATGACAGGGAGCCATGCTGTGATCACCAACTCGTCCGCCGCCAGAAGGGCCCGCCTCGCCGGCATGACCGCGAGCGCCGCCGCGATGGTGGTCCTCGTCTCCGCCTGCGGAGGGACGGGAGGCGGCTCGACCGCCTCGCCCAAGAACTTCAGCTACCTGAGCGTCACGGAGAACACCACCGTCAAGACGGCCCTGACCACGCTGTCCAAGGGCGCGTGCAGGACGGCGAACGAGGACCTGCCGCTGAAGGTGGAGACGGTTCCGCAGTCCGGTCTCGACCAGAAGCTCCAACTCCTCGCCGGACAGAACGCGCTGCCCGTGCAGTTCGCCGCCGGCAACGCCCCCGCGCTCACCCAGCAGCTCGCCAGGTCCGGCCACGTCGCAGACCTGGAGAAGGAGCTCAAGAAGCTCGGCGTCTACGACCAGCTCCAGCCGGCCGCGGTCTCCACCATCAAGGCCCTGTACGGCGGCAAGGTGGAGGTCCTTCCGTACGAGTACAACATCGAGGGCATCTTCTACAACAAGAGGATCTTCACCGACAACGACCTGGACGTGCCCGGCACGTGGGCCGAACTGGTCGCGGCCTCCGCGAAGTTGGAGGGCAAGGGCATACAGCCGTTCTCCGCCTCCGGCCAGCAGGGATGGCCGCTCACCCGGCTGATCAGCGGCTACCTGTACCGCAGCCTGGGACCCGACGCGCTGCAGGACGTCGCGGACGGCAAGGCCAAGCTCACCGACCCGCAATACGTCAAGGCCGCGCAGGAGATCGCGGACCTCGGCAGGAAGGGCTACTTCGGCAAGGGCGTCGGGTCCATCGACTACGACACCGCGATGAACCAGTTCCTCACCGGCAAGGCGGCCATGTTCTACATGGGCAGTTGGGCACTGGCGAACATCGCCGACGAGAAGCAGAACACACTCGGCGCGGACAACGTCGGCTTCATGCCGTTCCCCGCGGTCGCCGGCGGCAAGGGCGCCGTCGACCAGTACCCCTCCAACGTCGGCCTCGGCATCACCCTCGGCGCCAAGTCCTTCGACAGCAGGACCGGTGACTGGGTCTCCTGCATCACCAAGAACTACGGCGCCACCGCGCTCAAGGACCAGGGAGTCATCTCCGGCTTCAAGGTCAACGGCGAGGTGAAGGACGCCACCGCCGTCACCGGTCAGGTGCGCGAGACCATCAGCTCCTCGAAGCGGAACGTCCTGTGGTTCGAGGCCCTCTTCAGTACGAAGGCCACGACCGTCAGCCAGACCAACGCGGCCGGACTGGTCAACGGCAGCCTCAGCCCGCAGAAGTTCATGCAGACCGTCCAGGACGCCCTGTCCGCCAAGTGACGCGCCCGGCCGCCCGGCGGGACCGCCCCGCCGAGCGGCCGCCGCACGTCAACAGGCATCCACGAGAACTGGACTTCACACATGCACCGCGTACTCGGTGATCGCAAGGCGGTCCTGATCCTGCTGGGCCCCGCCCTGCTCGTCCACTCCCTCATCATGCTCGTTCCCATGGTGTGGTCACTGGGCTACTCGTTCACCAGCGGCAACACCATCGAGGGGTTCACCGCCAACGGCCTGGGGAACTTCCAGCGCCTGTTCACCGACCCCGCCGTGCACGACGCCCTGTGGTTCACCGCCAAGTACGCGGTCGTCGTGACCGTCGGCCAAGTCGTCGCCGGCTACCTTCTGGCACTGCTCTACGTGTTCTTCCTCAAGCGGGCCTCCGCGCTCGTGCGCACCCTCGTGTTCTTCCCCGTCGTCCTCCCCACGGTCGCGGTCGGCCTGCTGTTCCAGAAGCTCTTCCAGGTCGCCCCGCAGACCGGTCCCGTCAACTCGCTCCTCAACGCCGTCGGCATCGACTCCGTCGACTGGTTCGGCAGCGCGGGACACGCCTTCTGGGTCCTGATCGTCATGGACGTCTGGCGGTCCATGGGCTTCTACGCCGTCCTGCTCTTCGCCGGAATCCTCGACATCCCCGAGGAGGTGCTGGAGTCCGCCCGCCTCGACGGGGCCTCGGGCCTGCGCCTGGTCCGCCACATCGTGCTGCCCATGTCGTTCCCGGTACTGCTGTCGTCGCTCATCTTCAGCATCAACGGCACGCTCAAGGCGTTCGACTCCATCGTCGCCCTCACCGGCGGCGGACCGGGCAACGCGACCACCCCGCTGACCCTGTACATGTTCCAGACGTCGTTCACCTACGGCGACTACGGCTACGGCAGCACCGTCGCGATGCTGCTGACCGTGGTGTGCCTGCTGGTGACGCTGGTCGTCTTCCGCGTCTCGCGGCGCGACCTCACGGAGGGCTGAACCCATGGCCGTCGACTCGAACCCCAAGACCGCCGGCGGGCCCGGCAGCGGTGGCCGCATACCCGCCCCCTCCGGCCGTCCCCTGCGCCGCCGCCCCGGCAACCGGCCGTGGGTCGCACTCCTCGTCGCACTGCTGCTCGTCGTCGAGGTCTACCCGCTGGTGTGGATGTTCCTGACGTCGCTCAAGTCCAACAGCGACTACCTCAACAACTCCACCTGGAGCCTGCCCACCACATGGGAGTGGGGCAACTACACCGAGGCGTGGACCACCGGCAACATCGGCCTCTACATCCAGAACAGCCTCCTCGCGGTCCTGCCCGCCCTCGCGCTGATCCTCCTCCTGGGCACCGCCGCCGGCTTCGCCCTGCAGGTCATGGTCTGGAAGGGCCGCAACCTCACCCTGCTCGTCTTCCTCGCGGGCATGATGGTCCCCCCGCAGATGATCCTGCTGCCCCTGTTCACCGTGTACTTCCGGACCGGACTGTCCGGCACGCTCTGGCCGCTCATCCTCACCTACACCGGCACAGGGCTGCCCCTCACGGTGTTCATGATGGCCACCTACTACAAGACCGTGCCACGTGAGCTGTTCGAGGCCGCCACCATCGACGGGGCCGGCATCCTGCGCGCCTTCTGGACCATCAGCCTCCCCATGGTCCGCAACGCCCTCCTCACCGTTGGCCTGGTCCAGTTCTTCTTCGTCTGGAACGACCTCCTGATCGCGCTCACCTTCACCAACAACCAGGACCTGCGGACCATCCAGGTCGGCCTGCTCAACTTCACCGGCGACTTCGGAGCCACCCAGTACGGCCCGCTGTTCGCCGCCATCTGCATCAACGTCTTCGGCACCCTCGTGATCTACCTCTTCCTCAACCAGAAGGTGATGAAGGGCCTCACGTCGGGCGCCGTCAAGGGCTGACGGCCGCACCCACCCCACCCGTGCCACCGCGAGCCCGCGCCCCGCTTTCCAGGAAGGTCCCCCAGCCGTGTCCACTCAGCCTGCCCCCGTCACGTTCGAGCACCTGCGCGACGGCCTCGGAATCGGCGTCGCCGAACCCCGCCTGACCTGGCACCTCCCCGACGGAGCCACCACCCAGGACGCGTACGAACTGGAAGTCCACCGCGACGGCCACGTCCACCGCACCGGCCGCACACCGGGCACCGGACACATCCTCGTCCCCTGGCCCGCTCCCGCCCTGTCCTCCCGCGAACGCGCCACCGTCCGCGTACGCGTGTGGACCGACCGGAGCACCGAACCGTCCCCGTGGAGCGACCCCGGCACGGTGGAAGCGGGCCTGCTGCGCGCCGACGACTGGACGGCCGTCCCCGTCGGCCCCGCGTGGGACCAGGACCCGGACACCGACCGCCGCCCCGCCCGGGTCCGCACCGACTTCACCCTCCGCGCTCCCGTCGCCCGTGCCCGCCTTTACGTCACCGCCCACGGCCTGTACGAAGCCGAGATCAACGGCCGCCGCGTCGGAGACGACACCCTCTCCCCGGGCTGGACCGTCTACGGCCAACGCCTGCGCTACTACACGTACGACGTCACCGACCACCTCGCAGAAGGCCCCAACACCATCGGCGCCTGGCTCGGCGACGGCTGGTACCGCGGACACATCGGCTTCGACGGCGGCCACCGCAACCTCTACGGCACCGACCAGTCCCTCCTCGCCCAACTCGAAGTGACCCACACCGACGGCACCACCACCGTCGTGGCCACCGACCCCTCCTGGCAGGCCGCCCCCAGCCCCATCCTGTTCACCGGACTCTACGAGGGCGAGACGTACGACGCACGCCTGAACGACCCGTCCTGGTCCACACCGCGCCACGGCACCGACGACCACCACGGCACGACCTGGACAGCCGTCGCGACGGCAGCCAGGGACCCGCGCACACTCGTCGCCCCCCAGGGCCCGCCCGTACGCTGCACCCAGGAGATCCACCCCGTCGAAGTCTCCACCACGGCAGACGGCCGGCACCTGCTCGACTTCGGGCAGAACCTCGTCGGACGCCTGCGCATCACCGTCGACGGCCCGGCCGGCACCACTGTCACACTGCGCCACGCCGAAGTCCTCCAGAACGGCGAACTCGCCACCCGCCCGCTGCGGGACGCCCACTCCACCGACACCTACGTCCTGAACGGCACCGGAACGCAGACCTGGGAACCCCGCTTCACCCTGCACGGCTTCCGACACGCCGAAGTCACGGGCTGGCCGGGAGAGTTGAGACACGGCGCGATCGTCGCCCGCGTCCACCACACGGACATGCGGCGCACCGGCTGGTTCGAGTGCAGCGATCCGATGGTCACCCGGCTCCACGAGAACGTCGTCTGGAGCATGCGCGGCAACTTCGTCGACATCCCCACCGACTGCCCGCAGCGCGACGAACGCCTCGGCTGGACCGGCGACATCCAGGTCTTCGCCCCCACCGCCGGCTTCCTGTACGACTGCGCCGGCATGCTCGACTCCTGGCTCGCCGACGTTGCCGCCGAACAACTCCCCGACGGCACCATCCCCTGGTACGTGCCCGTCATCCCGGGCGGCCCCCAGTGGACGCCCGTGAAGCCCGGCGCCGCATGGGGAGACGTATCCACACTGACCCCGTGGGTGCTCTACCGGCGCTTCGGGGACCTGGAACTGCTGCGCCGCCACTTCCCCATGGGCCGCGCCTGGGTCGACCTCATGGCGCGCCTGTCCGGCGACAGCCGGCTCTGGGACACCGGTCACCAGCTCGGCGACTGGCTCGACCCCAACGCACCGCCGGAGGACCCCGCGGCCAGCCGCACCGACCGACACCTCGTCGCCACCGCCTACTTCGCCTGGTCCGCACGCCATGTGCACTGGTCCGCCCGCGAGTTGGGACTTACGGAGGTCGCCGACGAGTACGCGCGACTGGCCGACGAGGTGGCCGAGGCCTTCCGCGCCCGGTACGTTCTGCCCGGCGGCCGCATGAGCAGCGACACACCGACCGCCTACGCGGTGGCCCTCGCCTTCGGTCTGCTTCCCGACGCGGCGCAGCGCTCGCACGCGGGGGACCGGCTCGCCGAACTCGTCCTGGCCGACGACGCCCGCATCGCGACGGGCTTCGTCGGAACCCCGCTGATCTGCGACGCGCTCACCGACGCCGGGCACCTCGACGTCGCCTACCGCCTCCTCACCCAGACCGAGTGCCCTTCGTGGCTCTACCCCGTCACCATGGGCGCCACCACCATCTGGGAACGCTGGGACAGCCTCCGCCCCGACGGCACCCTCAACCCGGGCGGCATGACCTCCTTCAACCACTACGCCCTGGGCGCCGTCGCGGACTGGATGCACCGGGTCGTCGCCGGGCTCGAACCCACGTCGCCCGGCTACCGCACCCTCCGCTTCCGGCCGCGCCCCGGAGGAGGCATCACCTGGGCCAGGGCCCGCCACGAGACGCCGTACGGGACCGCCGCCGTGTCCTGGGAGCGGACGGCGGCCGGACTGTCCGTCCACGTCACCGTGCCCAGCGGCTGCGAAGGAGTCGTCGAACTGCCGGGCCACGCCCCCCGCACGGTCGGCCCGGGCGAACACCACCTGGACACCGCCGCGCTCGACCGCACCGCCGCCTGACCCGCACACCTCGCGCGCCACCCGGCGCGGAGGGATCGAAGGCGGCAACGAACGGGGGCGGCGCCGGAACGGGCCTGACCCCCGGACCGGCGCCGCACCTCCCGCCGCGGCCCGACCGGCTCCATGGAACGCCCGGGAGGACATGCCGATGCCCTGCCGGGCGGGGCGCGTCCGGCAGGGCAACTGAGTGGCGGGTGCCTCTACTGCGCGTACGTCTCGAACTCGGCCACCTTCGGGGTGCCGCTCGAACCGGTGATCTCGAACGTGATCTTGCTCAGGGTGGTCCGGGTGAAGGAGATGGCCCCCGCACCGCTGCCGGAGGCCAGAGCGGCGCCGGTGTCGCCGTTGAGGACCCGCCAGGAGCCGATTGCCCCGGTGGAGCCGGAGGCCTCGCGGATGTTGATCCGGGACACGGCCGTGGCCGAGCCCCACTTGATCGAGACGGAACCGGTCGCGGCGGCGGGTGACCAGTACGTGGTCAGGTCACCGTCCCGCACATTGCCGTAGCTGGTGCCACTGGCCTTGCTGGAACCGTCCGAGCCCGCGCCCACGCTGAGGTTGGTGCCGCTGGGCTGGGTCGGCGTCGGCGTGGGGGTGGGTGTCGCCGAGGTGGGGGTAGCGGTCGGGGTGGCGGTCGGTGTCTGCACCGAGCAGTTGCCGTTCGACACCTGCAGTCCGGTTCCGGCTCCCGCTGTCCGGCCGACGACGTCGGGCACGCACGCGGCGGCGTCGAGGCTGTACGAGTAGGGGATGGAGACCGTGGTGTTGGACTGCGGGTCCGGTCCCGCCGGGTTGTTGTCGCTCCCGGGGCTCGACCAGGTCACGTTGTCGAAGATGTTCCCGCTGACCTGCCAGTACCCGGCCGCGTCGGTGTAGAAGGTCCCCAGGACGTCCTTGGAGTCCTCGAAGTAGTTGTTGTCCACCTTGGCCCGGGCGCCGGCACGGGAGTTGATGCCCGACTCGTTGAGGCTCACGTAGTGGTTGTTGTAGATGTGGGCGGTTCCGCCGCGCAGCAGGGGCGCACGGGAGTCGATGTTCACGTAGCGGTTGTGGTGGAACGTGACGAAGCCGTTCGACAGGTCGCTCTCACTTGAACCGATCAGGCCGCCCCGGCCCGAGTTGCGCAGGACGCTGTACGACAGGGTCACGTACTGCGTGTTGTCCTTCATGTCGAAGAGGCCGTCGAACCCCTCCGACTCACCGCCCGACGCCTCGAGGGTCGTGTGGTCGACCCACACGTTGCGCACGTCGCTCTCCATGCCGATGGCGTCCCCGCCGTTCGACGTCGGGGAGCCCGACTTCTTGACGTTCCTGACCGTCACGTTCTGAATGATGATGTTGCTGGACTCACGTATGTGGATGCCCAGTTGGTCGAACACCGCACCGCTGCCGACGCCGACGATCGTGACGTTGCTGATCTGCTTGAGCTCGATCACCCCGGCAGCCGTGTTGCAACTACTGCCCGACACCTTGGCGGTGTTGGCGTGGTTGATCGTCCCCTCGACCTCGATCGTGATCGGGGTGCTGCCGGAGGCCCGCCCGCACAACGCCGCGTGGATCGCGGTTCCCGTGGTGGCCCGCACCGTCTGCCCGCCGGCCCCGCCGGTGGTCCCACTGTTCTGGGTCGCGTAGCCGGTGGCGCTGCCGGTCGCCGCCGATGCCTCGTCCGGCATGGACAGGGCCACGCCCAGCGCGGTGGCGAGGGCCATCGCGGCCGAGGCCGCGGAGAGCCGCAGTGCGACTGATCGTCTCATTCTCGTCTCCTGATGTGTCGTGCGTGTTCGGGTACTCGGCGTCGGGGCGCAGGCATCCGCGCGTGGCCGTGATCTGTGTGTGGGGGCACCGTCGTGCGTCGGCCCGGCCCGGGTGGGACCGGGCGTCCTTCACCCCGTGCGGGGCACCTCGCGTGCGGGACGGACCGTGCGAGGGGAGAGAGTCATGGCGTGCACCCTTCGATGCGCGGCGCGGGGCACCAAGAGGTGTCCCGTGCCGGACTTTCCGGCGGCTCGTGCACACGCCGCGGCGGCTCCCACGACGGGTTGGCTCTGTCGAACTGGCAGAGCTGGAGAGAAAGCGCTTTCTGGCGGCAGACGATAGGGGTGCTCCGGCGGACTGGCAAGGGTTCGGGCGCCAAGTGATGTGTGCGGCAAGGCTTTTTGGGTTTCTGGGTGCTTTGAAGGTTCGAAGATTCGCGCTGCCAGTGTCACGAACGGCTCGCTCGAAGTGAAGCGCTTTCTAGTTGCTGTGAGGCAATGCGTCCAGACAGGCCGCCTCCGTCGCCCCGGGGCCGCGACCTGCCGCCGGACCCGGCCGCCGCGCGAGCGGTCGTCCGATGCGCGGAGTCCACCACGAGGGGATCCGCGCACTGCTCCCGGGGCTTAGGATCCCGTCCATGCATGGACAGCAGGAGCAGTCGGCGGCGGGCACGTACCTGGCATTCGTGGAGCAGCGGATGGCCGCGGACGGATGCGGTACGCAATGGGACAACTGGGGCGGCGCCCCCGTACTCGTCGGGCGACGGGCCGAGTTCCGGCTGCGGTGGATGGCGACGAAGCTGCACCTGTTCACGGTGGCGGCGGCCGTCCCCGAGATAACCGTGCCCGTCATATCCGCCTTCACCGACCAGGTGGTCCAGTACGCCAAGAACACCAAGGGCGGGTTGCCCGTCGGCCTGCAGAACGGCGTCGGAGCCTTCCCGCTGCTGGTCAGTGACAGGGTGGACCCGGCGGCCGTGCACTGGGCGGAGTCGCAGCAGCGGGTCAAGTTCGCCTGCATGACGAGGCCGGTCGTGGTCGACAGCTCACGTCAGTACGTGGGGATGTTCCGCGGCAAGCCGCTACTCGGGCGCGTCTACGCCTCGTACTTCAACGAGAAGGCCGCACGGTACTTCTACGGGCAGTGATCCTCGCCCGGCCTCCCGCCGGGGCGCCCGGTCATGGGTCGAGCGATGTTCACGGGTGGAGCGATGCGGTGAGGCGTCGCATCGAGGCGTGGCCGGGCGGGCCCCAGGTGGACTTGCCTCCGGGCAGGCCGTGGACGCCGGAGTGTCCGATGTGCATGCCGGCGAGGGCCTTCAGTACCGCCCAGCCGCGGGCGCGGCGCAGGGTCGCCTTGTCGGGGACCGGCCGGTAGGACTCGTGGAACCGGTCCGCGGCGCCGTCGGGCAGCAGGATCCACGCCGCCGCGAGATCGCAGGCCGGGTCGCCGGCGAAGAGGTCTCCGAAGTCGATGACGCCGGAGAAGGTGCCGTCGGCGGTCAGGATGTTGGCCGGGTGCAGGTCGCCGTGGAGCCAGAGCTGCGGGCCGGCCCAGTCCGGCGCGGCGACGGCGTCCGCCCAGACCGCGCGGACGGCGTCGGGGTTGTCGATCAGGCCCAGTTCGACTGCCGAGGTGAGGCCTCGGGTGAAGTTCTCGGTCTGGTCGCGCAGTGGTCCGCCCCGGCCCCGGCCGGTGGGCGCGCCGGTCGGGGCCGGGTGGTGCAGGGCCGTCAGGAAGGCGGCCAAGGCGTCGGCCGACTCGTTCACGCGTGTCGCGGGGGCGCGGTCGGCCGGCTCGCCCGACACCCAGGTCGTGACCAGCCAGGGTCGCGGGAACCGAGTGGAAGGCCCGCCGAGGCGCTGAGGGACGGGCACCGGCAGCGGGAGGCGCGGGGCAATGAGGGGCAGCCAGGCGTGTTCCTTGAGCAGCAGCGCGTCCGCGGACTCCGTCGCCCACGGCAACCGGACGGCGAGGTCGTCGCCGAGCCGCCACACCTGGTTGTCCCAGCCACGCGCGCCGAGCCGCACGGGGAGGTGCGCCAGGTCGGCGTGCTGCTCGCGCAGCAGCTCCCGGACGAGGTCCTCTGTGATGTCCGCCGCGGTGCCTGTCATGACGGCAACGCTATCCGCGCGGAGCACCGGCCCGAAATCCCGGTGGGATCGCGGCCAAGTCCCCTACGGGCAGGGCCCTGTGCCGCTGCCCCGGCGGCATCGGAACCCGCTGGCTCCTCACCTGGCGCGTTCGCCGCCGGTGGTCGGAGATCCGGCTGTCCGGCCGGGGCGCGCACGGTGGCCATGGCGTCTGCCCCGTCGGGCGAGATGCCGAACCGGGCCGAACCGGGCCGGGTCCGGACGGTGGCCGCGCGGGACCCGGGCCCACGACCCCGTGGAACACAAGGAGCGTATGCGTCGTGCCCGCGCGGCGGCCCTGTCCGCGCCCACTGCGGTCGTCTCCGGCCCCGTGCCCCCGGCCCGCCGACGGCGCGCACGGAGGGTGCGGCTGCGTGCTATTCCGGTGCTTCTTCCCACTGGAGGCACTTGCTGTAGTCGAAGTTCCACTTGAGGCAGAGCTGCGACCTGATCACCGCCTTCCGATCCAGGAATTCGGTGATGATCTTATTGCCGACGATCTTGGAAACCCCGACCTGCTGGTCGAAATCGATCCCCATCCGCTCTTCGAGGTCAAGGCTCGACAACGCGTACTTGCGCTGCGCTTCCGGGTATTTGAGAAAGGCGTCCTTGACCGCGTTGCGAAATGCGAGGTCGTCGTCGGACGTGTACGCCATGCCTGCCTCCTGGCTGCAAGTGGTGTCCCTTCAGTTCACCCGAACCCCGCGAGCCCCCCGACGTAAGCGCGCTGTACGTGTCACCTGAACGGACTTGTGCGCCGCACCTCCTGGATGGGGCGCGCCGATCCAGGCGGGGCACCACCTCTGACCTCAGGCGGGGGACCGGACGGGGGCCCTGTCGAGAGTGCGGCCCGCTGGACTCCGCTGACACACCGACCAGGGAGTCACCCACGGGGCGGTCCCTGGCTGCCGCTGAGCGGCGAAGCCCACGTCGGGTCGTGGAGCGATTTCGCCGTCAGGTGGGCGAGCAGCCGCTCGGCCGTGTTCCGGGCGGAGTGTTGCGGGGCCCCGGTCTCCACCAGGGCTGCGCCGAGCCTTGCCGGGGCCGACTCCGGCACGTCCAGGTCGTCGAGAAGGGGAAGGACGAGAAGGAGGCGCGCGGCGGGATCCTCGACGCCTTCGTCCGCGGGACTGTCGGCGATACGGATCAGTTCGAGCCATGTCAGCCCGGACCCCGAAAGGCTCCCCTCCCAACTGGCGGTCTGCTGAGCGCAACTGCGGCCCGGATGGGTGAGGAGGTAGTCGATGCCGTATTCGCCGGGCAGATTGCGGTGGACGACCACGACCCCGGAACCGTCTTCCGCGAGTACCCGGAACACCGGCCAGTGTGCGGGGTCGAAGAGCACCTCGGACATGGCGTCGCTGTCGGCTCCGTCGTCGCCGAACCACTCCGGAGTCGGAGGTTCGGCGCCGGTTCCGTCGCCGCACATCGGCATCAGGTAGTTGGACCAGAAACCCGGGCGAGGCATCAGCGGCTCGCCTGCGAGCAATGGGCCGTAGTCGTATCCCTTGATCAGCACCCCGTCAGAATGTCACCGGCCACTGACAGCGGCGGCTACGGGAGCCTCGACGCGTTCGAGGACCATGTGCGCGTTGCCCGGCGGAGGTCGGCGGCCCTTCACCACCGGGCCCGAGTGGCGGGCGCCCCCTGGCCTTGTCATGTGGCCGGCGTCCACGGGACCGCGTCGTCGGGGAGCCCGTCCACAATCAGTGCGATGGCCTGCCGGGCGTCATCGACGGTTTCGAGCGTGCCGTCGGGGAACCACACCCGGTATCCGCCGTGCTTCACCGGCATGACTCTGGGCAGGTCGTCGCAAATGGGTGGTGCGGCTCGGCGGCTGAACGTGAGGCAGTACATGCTGCGGCCCGGCGACAGCACGCGAAGGCGCGGCTGCTCGAAGGCCGCCTCGACCATTTGTTGGAAGGGCGTGTCGTTCATGCGTGTGGCTGCCTCGCGGAGCCGGCGCCACCGCACAGGTATGGCATCGCCGCGTTCGTGGGCGAGGGCCAACTCCCAGGTCCGCAGAAAATTCCACCGGGTGACGAGTTCCCGTAGCCCGGACTCCGACAGCCACGACTTCATGGCTCCGGCGACCTCGGACAGATCGGCGGTGCTGCCGGTGGCCATGTGGATCCCGCCGGCCCAGCAGTCCACAAGGAAGGTGCGGTCGTGCTGGGACATGAAGGCATTCGCCGAGCGGTCCCGGTCTGCCACCGTGGCCGCGACATGACGCCACCCCGGCGAGGAGGTGAGGGCGATGGTCAGTCCGTGGCCGGCGCGGTCTGCGGCTGCCTGCAGAGCGTTCTGCAGCGACCCCGCTCGCACCACGTCGGGATAGTGCGTCTCGTACGCCCGCAGTGCGTCGTTCGGCGACGGATCGGAAGACTGCTCGGACATTTCGTGGACTCCAGTGCTTTCGGTTCGGCCACAACCACAGGTCATCCACCGGCACGCCCGCCCTGGCCGTGCCGGTGTCCGCGAATGACCCCGTTCGCTATTTTCGCCAGAACAGGTGGTGGGTCACCCCGCTCGGACTGGGCACGACATCGAGGTGGAACCGGTCGAGCAACTCGTCGGGGGAGTGCCAGAGTCGGGTACCCGACCCGAGCTTCACCGGTGCCACCGTGATGTGCAGGGTGTCGACGAGGTCGGCGTCGAGGAACTCCCTGATCGTGGCGGCCCCGCCGCCGAGCCGGACGTCCTTGCCCTGCGCAGCGTCCCGCGCCTGTTCGAGGACCGTGGCCGGGTCCGCGTCGACGAAGTGGAACGTGGTGTCGGAGAGCGTGAACGAGGGACGGGTGTGGTGGGTCATGACGAACACCGGCGTGTGGAACGGGGGTTCGTCACCCCACCAGCCCTGCCACTCGTGGTCCTGCCAGGGTCCGCGCTGGGGACCGAACTTGTTCCGCCCCATGATCTCGGCGCCGATGTTGCGCGCGTAGTCCCGCGTGAAGTAGTCGTCCAGGCCGCGGCTTCCGCCGGCGTCCGAGCGATAGTTCCAACTCGCCGTGGCGAAGGCCCAGGAGAGCAGGTTCCCGGGGTCGGCGTGCCCGAACGGCCTCTCCATGCTCTGGTCCGCACCCGCGCCGAATCCGTCGCTCGAGATGCCGAAGTTCTGGACTCGCAGTAGCTGGGCCACGTGTTCTTCCTCCTGCTGTTGCCGATGTCGGTGCTGTGACTCCCCGGTCCGACGAAACTCATCGCTACGTCCGCAGGGACTGGTCGGAATCCGAACTGCCGGGTGCCCTGCGCCGTGAGGATCGCAGGTCCGGTCGAGGCGCAGTGGTGCGGGTCGCCCTCCCCGGCGGATGCACCGTGCCTGAACGTCCCCGACTCCGCAAGCGCGCCACACCCGGCGGACGAGAGCAACCCGCTGACGGTCCGTCCGCACGGTCGGGCCGACTTCGGACGCTTCGCCGCGGCCCGGGGGAGCGGGTGTCCGGGGAGCGGGCGTTCGTGCCCCCGGTTCCGACACGCGGGGGCTGTCCGTGCGGGTGCGGGAGGCTCGTGCGGTATGCTTGATCCAGAGCTGCTCGCCGGTAAGTGACGGCGGGTGGACGTGCGTTGGTGGTCCAAGGAAAGACGTCCCGCTTCCTGCGGGGAGATGCAGGTGCAAGGCCTGCCCGGCGCTCCACGACGAAGACCCCGCATCGGGTTCCGATGCGGGGTCTTTCGCGTACCTGTCCCGGGAGACGGAAAGACCCGACGCCGTGGGGTGTCGAGGACGCAACAGGGGCCGTCGCTCGCACCATGCCGTGCAGCCGTTGCCGCAGCCGGCCGATTGTCAGTGGTCGTTCATAGGATCCGCCCATGCCTGACGCCTTCACCGTCCTCTGGGCCCATGACACCTGCCGATACCTGCGCAAGGCCGCGCGCGTGGGCGAGCGGCCCCCGGTGGCCTTCAGCGGTGTGCACTCCTCCCTGCCCGCCTGGTCGGGTGCCCGGGCCGGCGACGAGGTGTACGCACTGCACGTCAACAAGTGCATCGTGCACGTGGTGAGCCGGATGCGCGTGCTGGACACGGAACGGCGCGACTGCTGCGGCGCCGCCCCCGCGACGTGGCAGGACCCCGCCTTTCCCGGGCACGACGACTGGTCCATGCTCGGTGCCGGCGGCTGCGGCGCCGCGCCGGTCCACGTGGACGCGCCGCCCGTGCGCTTCGACGTTCCGGTACCCGGAGACCTCCTGGCCGAGCTGACCTGGCGCAACCGCCGGGGGAAGACACGCGGCCTGAAGTACGTGGTGGACGGCCGCCTCCAGCACTCGATCAGCCTCCAGGGCTTCTACCGCCTGACGCCCGAGTCGGCCGAGGCGCTGGCGGACCTCGTCGGCAGCACCGTTTCCTGACGCCGACGGACGCGACGAACGTGGGCGCGTCCTGGTGCACGCACCGTGCGGAAGGGTTGTGCCGATCCAAGGCCGCATTCACGCACCTTCTTTCGCGCAGCGGCGTGGTTGCGCAGGCTCGGACAGCGCGCGGCTCCGCAGAGCGGCCGCGCGGAGAGTAACTGATCGGCTACCGGCCTGCCGCCCGCGCCGGGTCGTGTGCCGAGCCGCTGCTGATCCGCGGTGGACGGCCTCGATACCGCGGGAACGCGGCACTCGACTGCCCCGCCCAAGATGCGCCTCGCCGGATAGCTACCAGACTTGACTTCATGGCAGAAGAGCGTCGGCCGCGCGCCAGGAAGTCCTCGACCACCACCGCTCGCCGCTCGTCGGCCGTGCGTGGGGCGGAGCAAGCCGCACGGGCTGCCCGCCGCAGCTTGGAAGGTCTTATCGGTCACCCCACGGAGGGTGTGTCGGCGGTGGGGCGTGAGGACGACGGTTGGTGCGTCGTGGTGGACGTCCTGGAGCTTCCCCGGATCCCGGACACGACGAGTCTTCTCGCCTCGTACGAGGTGCGGCTCGACCAGGACGGCGAGCTCATGGAGTACCGCAGGGTCCGTCGCTATCGGCGGGGGTCCGCGGACGAGTGACCACTGACCCAGGAGTGCCCCACAACCGGAAGGACCCCTCATGCCTGCGACCACCTACTCCGACGAGGTTGTGGCGTGCCCCCCGCGCGCCGGCACGTTGTACGACGTACTCGAGCTCATCCTTGACCGGGGCATGGTGATCGATGTGTTCGTCCGGGTGTCCCTGGTCGGCATCGAGATTCTCAAGATAGACGCGCGAATCGTGGTGGCGAGTGTGGACACCTACCTGCGATTCGCCGAAGCCTGCAACCGGCTTGACCTGGAGCGTGACTCCGGCAGCACCACCATTCCCGAGCTGCTCGGCGGGGGTGCCGCCAAGTCCATCGGCAAGCGCAAGGTCCGCAAGGCCGCCGAGAGCGTGGGTGACACCGTGCGCAAGGTGGTCGGAGGCGGTGACGACGACGCCGACGACGTCGATGACGACGAAGAAGAGCAGCAGGAGCGGCCCAGGAAGCGGCGTGCCCCGACGCGGAGTGGATCGAACCGACGACGACCCGTGGAGGCGTGAGCCGTGACAGCCGACGGCGTGTACGTCTACGCGATCATCCGCGCGGGGAGACGGTTGCCGCCGGGGGCGCGAGGCGTGGGCAGCCCGGAGCGATCCCTGCGGGCGCTCCGGCGCGGACGGATCGCCGCTGTCGTCAGTGACGCGCCGTCCGATCTCCGGGCCAGGCGGCGGGATCTCCTGGCGCACCAGGAACTGCTGCTGCTCCTTTCGGAACAGGGCGCGGTGCTGCCGATGCGGTTCGGGATGGTGGCCGGCGACGAGACGGCGGTGCACGGCCAGCTCGCGACGCGCGAGGCGGAGTACGTGGGCGCCCTGGAGCACCTCTCCGGCGGCGTCGAGTTCAACATCAAGGCACTGCCGGCGCAGGACGCGCTGGCTGCTCTCGTCGCGGAGGACAAGAAGGTCCGCCGCCTGCGCGACGAACTGCGTCGCCACCCCGGCTATGAGGCAAGTATCCGACTGGGTGAGGCCGTAGCGGCGGGCTTGCGGAGACGGGCCGCCGAGGCCGGTCAGAGGGCTCTGAGCGAGCTCACACCGCAGGCACGTGCCGTGACCTTCGGTCCCGAGGTACGGGGATGCGTGCTCAACGCGTCGTTCCTGGTCGACCGCGGGGCCTCCGAGGACTTCCGCGGTGTCGCGGAGCGTATCGCCCGGACGAGCCGGGACCGGATGGAGCTGCGTCTCTCCGGTCCGCTGCCCTGCTACAGCTTCGTCCCGGCCGAAGGCGCCGCTGTCCGAGCCCAGGGAGCGTGAGATGGGCCTGATCACGGGACTGCTCACCCTTCCCATCGCGCCGGTGCGCGGCGTGGTCTGGGTGGCGGAGAAGCTCAACGACGCGGCCGAGCGTGAGTTGCACGACCCGGGTGTGCTCCGTGCCCAATTGGCGCAGCTGAACCAGGAACTCGAGGACGGGGACATCAGCCTGGAGGAGTTCGAACGAGAAGAGGAACGGCTGCTCGACCGGCTGCATGCCGCGCGGGCGTGTTCCTCACCGAACGATCGAAGGTGACGGACCCATGGAAGACAAGGACAAGGTGGCCCTGGCGGTTGCCGTAGTCGGCGGCTACGTACTCGGCCGGACCAAGAAGGGGCGGCTCGCTCTCTCCATCGCGACCTATCTGGCGGGCAGACGGTTCGGGCTCGAACCGAGCCAGCTGGCCGCCGAAGGCATGCGCAGGCTGAGTGAGTTGCCGCAGGTCGCGGAATTGCAGGAGCAGTTGCGCGGAGAGGTCCTCGAGGCAGGTCGGCAGGCTGTGACCGCTGCCGCGGACCGGGGTATGAGCACGCTCGCCGGTGCCCTCAGCGACCGCACCGCCCGGATCGGGCAGCCGGCGGACGAGGAGGAGCAGGACGAGGAGGAGTACGGCCCGGAGGACGACGAGGAGTACGAGGAGGAAGAGGAGCCGGGGGCCGAGTACGACGAGGACGAGGACGAAGACGAAGAGGAAGCCGACGAGGAGGAGGAAGGGGCAGCGGAGCAGCCGGAGGACGAGTTCGAGGACGAGGACGAGGACGCGTACGACGAGGAGGAGGAAGAGGAAGAGGAGCCGGAGGAGGAAGAGGAGCCGGAGCCCAAGCCACAGCGGGGGCGGTCACGCGGGGCGTCCTCGCAGTCGGCGGGCGAGAAGCCCCGGACAGGCAGGAAGCCCGCGGCGCGCAAGAGGGCGCCTGCGAAGAAGACGGCGGCGAAGAAGTCGGCTCCCGCCAAGAAGACGGCGGCCAAGAAGACCGCTGCCAAGAAGACGGCTCCTGCCAAGAAGACCGCAGCGAAGAAGACGGCGGCGAAGAAGTCGGCTCCCGCCAAGAAGACGGCGGCCAAGAAGACCGCGGCGAAGAAAACGGCTCCCGCCAAGAAGACCGCAGCGAAGAAGAGTGGTCCCGCCAAGAAGACCGCAGCCAAGAAGGCGACTTCGTCGAAGCGGGCGACAGCCAAGCGCGCCGATCGCCGGAGGTAGGCAGCCATGACCAAGACGGAACGCGACGAGCCCGCCGAGGAGACTTCGGGGGTCGACCAACTGCGGGGAGAACTGTCCAAGTTTCTGTCGGCGCAGGTGGAGAACCTTGCGGAGAAGGCCGGCGGCAAGCTGACGGACATCACCGGTCAGCTCACGGACTCGGCGGAGAACGGCGGCGGGCTGCCCGCGATCGGCTCCCGGATCCTGAAGGGTGACTCGCCCCTGAAGGCGTTCGTGTCGGAGAAGGCCAAGGGCGTCAAGGACAGTGTCGTGGGAAAGGCCAAGGAGGCCTTCGGCGGGGGGAAGGGCAAACGCAAGGCCAG
The DNA here is from genome assembly GCF_014651055.1 of Streptomyces fructofermentans. Taxonomy (GTDB): domain Bacteria; phylum Actinomycetota; class Actinomycetes; order Streptomycetales; family Streptomycetaceae; genus Streptomyces; species Streptomyces fructofermentans. The sequence continues at coordinate 71,094 of NZ_BMWD01000019.1, read as the reverse complement.
CGGCGGCAAGGTCATGAACATCATCGAGGTGCTCGATGTGGGAGTGCCTCTGCGGGACGCCTACGACTACTGGACGCAGTACGACCAGTTCAGCAGTTTCGCCAAGGGAGTTCGCGACGTCTCGAAGAGCGATGAGCTGGAGAGCGACTGGAAGGTCAAGGTCGGACCCTCGACACGCAGCTTCAAAGCCACGGTCGAGGAGCAGATCCCTGACGACCGGATCGTCTGGACTTCCGAAGGCGCCAAGGGGACCACCCGCGGAGCGGTCAGTTTTCATGAACTGACGCCGACCCTGACGCGGATCGTGCTGGTCGTGGAGTACTACCCGTCCGGCTTCTTCGAGAAGACCGGGAACCTCTGGCGCGCGCAAGGGCGCCGCATGCGCCTCGACTTCAAGAACTTCCAGCGGTACGTCACGCTCACCACCGAGGAGCCGGAGGGTTGGCGCGGCGAGATTCGTGACGGGGAAGTCGTCGTCTCCCACGAGGACGCCGTGGAGGAGGAAGAGGCCGAGCAGGAGGACGACGAGGGTTCCGAGCCCGACGGCGGGACTGAGGGCGAGGACGAGTACGAGGCCGACGAGGAGCCGGAGGACGAGGAGCCCGAAGCCGAAGCCGAGGATGTGTACGAGGACGAGGACGAGGCCGAGGACGAAGAGGAACCGGAGGAGGACGAGGAGCCGGACGAGGAAGAACCGGACGAGGAGGAAGAGGAAGCTCCCCGGAAGCGGAGAGGACAGAGGCAACGCCGTGACTGACGTTGACTTCCGGCAGGGGGCGTACCCCGTGTCAGGACCTCAGACCACGAACCTGGCCGACATCCTCGAACGTGTCCTGGACAAGGGGATCGTGATTGCCGGGGACATCAAGATCGAGCTCCTTGACATCGAACTGCTCACCATTCGCCTCCGCCTGTTCGTGGCATCCGTGGATACCGCGAAGAAGGCCGGAATCGACTGGTGGGAGACCGATCCCGCACTCAGCTCGCGTGCTGCTCGCAACGTCATGCAGGAGGAGAACCGCCTCTTGCGAAAGCGGTTGGAGGAGCTCGAGTCCGGCGCGGCTGAGGAGTAGTCCGTCGGCGGCCCAGCGGTGGGACGTGAGCCGGCGGCGCATGGCGACGAACGGCACTGAACGGCACTGAACGGCACCGAACGGCACCGAGCAAGGAGAACCGAGGTACATGACGGAGCGAGACCCTGAGACGTCGGACGCCGACACCATCTACGTGTTCGCTGTATGCCGGGACCCGGACCCGTCGGTGCTCGTCGGGCTGTCCGGTGTCTCGGACGAGTCGCCCGTGGCTCCGCTGTCCCTGGGGGCGCTCACGGCGATCGTCCAGAGGGTCCGAGCGGGTGACTTCGGCGAGGAGGCCTGGGAGGCCCGCCTGGCCGACAGTGTGGAACTCGAACGCTATGCACGCGGCCACCACGACGTCGTTTCCGCGGTCGCGGCAGCGTGTCCCACCGTGCCACTCCCGATGGCGACCCTCTACCGCGGTGCTGAGAGGGCGCGGCAGGCCCTTGCCGACGAGGCGGATCGCTTCCACGCCGTGCTGGGGCGTATTGCGCGGCATGCCGAATGGGGCGTGAAGGTGTACGCGGCACCCGGCCCGAGGGACGACGGCAACCAGGAGCCTGCCGTGCCTGCCGCGTCGGGCGACCGGTCCCGACCGGCGCCCGGAGCCGGGCTTGCCTACCTGAACCGCAAGCGGGGAGCGCAGCAGCGCCGTGAGCGGTGCCAGACGGAGGCCTTGCGCATCGCGGAGGTGGTCGACGTCGAGGTGAGTGGCCTCGCCGCAGCGTCACGCAGGTTGCGGCCCCATGCCCAGCCGCCCGGAGAGCGCCGAATCCAGGTCCTCAACGCGACCTACCTCGTGGCGGAGCACCGCGCCGAGGAGCTCGGCGTGCTGACACGGGCGCTGCGGGAACGTACAGGGGCCCAGATCGAGCTGTCGGGGCCGTGGGTTCCCTATTCCTTCGTCGGCGAGGTGTAGAGCGTGACGCACGATGTGGTGCCATGGGACGAGTCCGGACCGCTGAGTGGGCCCGTCGGCGTGCCTCTGGTCGACCTGCTGGACCGTGTACTGGCCACAGGGGTGGTGATCAGCGGTGACCTGGTCATTGCCATCGCGGACGTCCCGCTGGTCAGACTCTCCCTGCACGCTCTGCTGTCGTCCGTCAACGAGCGCGTGCCGGCTCCCTGGGCGGACGGCGGCCCACTGTGAGCGGTTCGCGGATCGAACTCGACTCCGAGAAGGTGGGGCGTGATCTGGTCGCCCTGGTCCTCACAGTGGTGGAGCTCCTACGGCAGCTGATGGAACGTCAGGCGATTCGGCGCATCGAGCTGGGGGACCTCAGTGATGAGCAGGCGGACGAGATCGGGACGACCCTGATGATGCTGGACCAGAGGATGACCGAGCTCTGCGAGCAGCACGGAGTGCGGCCGGAGGACCTCAATCTCGACCTCGGCCCGCTCGGGACGCTGCTTCCACGGGACTGAGGTGCCGGTGCGGGGTGGGCCGAGGGGGCGAGCCGTGGGCTTTGCCATCCGCGGTGGCCCGGCTCGCTCGCGGCACAGCCCGCCGAGCGGTCGCGACGCGCGCACGACTGCGTAACCTGTCCTCGTGCCAGCCTCCCCCCTGCGTCGCGTCGCCGTTCTCGTGCTGGTCGGTGCGAAGCCGCTCGACGTCGGCATTCCCGCCCAGGTGTTCAGCACGCGCGCGAGCATGCCGTACGAGGTGCGGCTGTGCGGTGCCGCACCCGGGCTGGTGACCGGCGGCGACGGCCTGTCGTACCACGTCGCCGACGGCCTCGACGCGCTCGCGTGGGCCGACCTCGTCTTCATCCCCGGCTACCGGTTCCCCGACCGGGACGACCCGCCGCGTACCGTCGTCGACGCGCTGATCGCCGCCCACGACCGGGGAGCCCGGCTGGCGGCCATCTCGACGGGTGCCTTCGCGCTCGCCGCGACCGGACTGCTCGACGGGAAGCGCGCCACGACGCACTGGCACTACACGCGGGCGCTGGCGGCCAAGTACCCGCTCGTCCGCGTGGACGAGAACGTCCTGTTCGTCGACGAGGGCAGCGTCCTCACCTCGGCGGGCGCGGCCTCGGGCATCGACCTGTGCCTGCACGTCCTGCGCGGCGACCTCGGTGTGGCCGCCTCGAACCACGCCGCCCGGCGCCTGGTCGCCGCGCCGTACCGCAGCGGCGGCCAGGCGCAGTACGTACCGCGCAGCGTGCCCGAACCGCTCGGCGAGAAGTTCGCGGCCACCCGGGAGTGGGCGCTGCGCCGGCTCGGCGAGCCGCTCACGCTCGACATCCTGGCCCGGCAGGCGGCGGTCTCGCCGCGCACCTTCTCCCGGCGGTTCGTCGACGAGACGGGGTACACGCCGATGCAGTGGGTCATGCGCGCCCGCATCGACATGGCCCGGGAGCTGCTGGAACGCTCGCAGCGCGGCGTCGAGCAGATCGCGGCCGACGTCGGGCTCGGCACCGGGGCGAACCTGCGGCTGCACTTCCAGCGGATCCTCGGCACGACGCCCAGCGAGTACCGGCGCACCTTCGCCCAGGGCGAGTAGCCCCAGGTGGCGCGATCCTTTTGAACCGTGGCGATCTCGCCACTGGCAGGGGCGCCCGTCGCGAGCGAGCCTGGAGGGGAACCGAAGGGACACCACTCATGACTCGCATCGCCATCAACGGATTCGGCCGCATCGGACGCAACGTGCTCCGGGCCCTGGTCGAACGGGACAGCGCCCTCGAAGTGGTCGCCGTCAACGACCTCACCGAGCCGGCCACGCTCGCGCGGCTGCTCGCGTACGACACGACGGCAGGCCGCTTCGGCCGCCCGGTGACCTCCGACGGGGACACCCTCGTCGTCGACGGCCGCCGCATCAAGGTGCTCGCCGAGCGTGACCCCGCGCAGCTGCCCTGGGCGGAACTGGGTGTCGACATCGTCCTGGAGGCGACCGGCCGCTTCACCTCGGCCAAGGCCGCGGGCGCGCACCTCGACGCGGGCGCGCGCAAGGTGCTCGTGAGCGCCCCGTCGGACGGCGCCGACGTCACGCTGGCGTACGGGGTCAACACCGACGCCTACGACCCGGCCGTGCACACCATCGTCTCGAACGCCTCGTGCACGACCAACGCGCTGGCACCGCTCGCCGCGGTGCTCGACGAGCTGGCCGGGATCGAGCACGGCTTCATGACGACGGTGCACGCCTACACGCAGGAGCAGAACCTGCAGGACGGTCCGCACCGGGACGCCCGCCGGGCCCGTGCCGCCGCGGTCAACATCGTGCCGACGACCACGGGAGCCGCCAAGGCGATCGGCCTCGTGCTCCCCAACCTGGAAGGCAAGCTCTCGGGCGACTCCATCCGCGTACCGGTTCCCGTCGGCTCGATCGTCGAGCTCAACACGACGGTGGCCCGGGACGTGACGCGCGACGACGTCCTGGCGGCCTACCGTGCCGCCGCGGACGGGCCGCTCGCGGGCGTCCTCGAGTACTCGGACTTCCCGCTGGTGTCCTCCGACATCGTCGGCAACCCGGCGTCGTCGATCTTCGACTCGGCCCTCACCCGCGTGGACGGCCGGCATGTGAAGGTCGTCGCCTGGTACGACAACGAGTGGGGCTTCTCGAACCGTGTCATCGACACGCTCCAGCTCCTCGCCGACAGCTGACAGCGGCTGCACACGCGGCACACACGGCCGTCACGGCCCGGCGCTCGAAGCCGGGCCGGGGTCGTCCCGCGGCCGGCGGGAGCGCGTCGGCCGGCCAACGGCCACGGTGCGGCCCGCGAGAGGTGTCGGGTCCCCGGGGCAGGGCGGGACCGGGTCCGCCGGGACCGGCCAATAGGGTGGCGTCACCGGTCGGCCCGTGTCACGACGGCCGACCAGCCACCCGCCCCTACGACAGGAGTCCCCGTGCCGCCGGACGGACCCGATCGCGGTCGGGCACGTGATGCGGAGTCCGCGGACGTGCTGACCTACGGTCCTGCGGGCGCGACGCGTCCCGGGGACGAGACATGGACCACCGGAATCCCGGGGTACCGCCGCCACGCGAGAACCGTCGTTGTCGGGCGGGGTGACGACCACTGGCACACAGCGTCGGACGCACTCCTGCACTGGGGCGTGAAGCGGCGCAGCGGGTTCAGGGTCACCCCGGTGGGGGGCGCCTCCCCGCGGGTCTCCGAGGGTGCGCGCTACACCATCACCGCGGCATGGGGCCCGCTTGTGGTCCACGAACCCGTCCGCGTCGTGGCCGTCGTGGAGACCGCGGACGTACGCGGCTTCGCCTACGGCACCCTTCCGGGCCACCCCGTCTCCGGCGAGGAGGCGTTCATCCTGCGCAGGGACTCCGACGGCCTCGTCACCCTGACCCTGCGCTCCCTGACCGCCCCCGCCCCCCGAGGGTTGTGGCGGCGCGTGTTCCCGCTTCTCCTGCCGGTGCAGGTCCTCTGCCGTCGTCGTTACGAGCGCGCCCTGCGAGTGCCGTCCGCACGCTGAAGTCCGCCCATGGCGGTACGCGCGGGCCGGCTCGTCCCGGCACTGGGGGAGGGGCGTGGCGCGTCGAGGGCCGGCGACCCGTGGCCGTTGTTCCCGCAGGCCGCCGGTGGGCTTCGGGAGCCGTGGTTTCGGTCGGTTCGGCGGGGGCAACCGGCCGTCATGGAGACGAATGAAGGCACCGAGGAAGTGGTCGAGACCCGCGGGGACGAGCATCACGTCGTCCTCAGCGCCGACACGAACGGTGATGGCAAGACCGACGTGTGGATGACCGACACCACCGGTGACGGCAAGGCCGATCTGTACCAGTTCGACACGACCGGTGACGGTGAGGTCGACGTGACGATGGTCGAGCGGGCCGAGGAGGCCGGCGCCGACCGGATCGTGGTCGAGGGCGACGGCGGCCACCCGGTGGAGAGCTGAGGCCCTGCCGCAGCAGCCGGTGCATACCCCAAGTGGCGGTTCTGCCAGTGGTGTTGGCGGCGTGGCCGGTCGGTGGCCGGGTGTGCGTGGGGAAAGCGGTTCGACCTGGAGCCTCTGAGGGCCCGTCACTGTCCCTGTGGGGACGGGGGTTCACGAGGTCCGGGGGTCCCGGGTGAGGTCGTGCCGAGGAAGTCGGAACCGTCAGGACGTCGTCGGGTGGGCTGCGCCCGCCGGTGAAGTCCGGTGTCGAGAGGCGTGGATGGCGTGATGGTGTTGATGAAGCCCATGGCCCTGGCCCCCCGCATGGTGCGGCAGTTGAGGCGGGTACGCAGGGTGTACGCGACGGGGGTCGCGCTGTGCGCGCTCACCCTGCTCCTCCAGATCCAGCAGTCCCACGGCCTTCGTCAGACGGCTGTGGTGGGCGTGCTGCTGGGGGTGTTCACCCTGCTGCTGGCCTTCACCGCGATGCTGCTGTGGCGCCATCGGAGGACCGCACACTGCGGAACGGCGAAGCGGCTGAGCCCTTCCTGGGCGCGCTGAACGGGCATGGCGAGTCGGTCCCACCCGGCTTCCAGACCTGGCCCACACGGCCTTCCGACCTTGCCCACCGGTCGGCCGAGGACTGTCCAGAGCCTCAACGAGGCCACCTCGGCGCATGGTTCGGTCCATCGAACAGTGGTCGGCTGTGTGGGCCCCACGTCGCCCCCGTGGCGGGTGAGGCCCACTTCTCAGCCGGTCAGCACGTGGCGGTCTTCTGCGAGGTGACGTACGCGGTGTAGTCGTCCTCGACCTTGACCCAGACGGCGGAGGTTCCGCGGCGGTCGTACGTCTTGGTGAAGTCCGTGTCGATGGGGCTCTTGAACGACACCTTGTAGCAGAAGCCCGCGTCGACGCGGAACGTGTCCCAGTCCTGGCCCGAGGGGGTCTGCGTGCCGGCGGTGACCCATCTGGTCGCCTGGGCCACCCCGTCCGAGCTGCAGGTGGGCGTCGTGGTCGTCGTGGCACCGGTGTCACTGCCCGCGATACACCAGTTCCGGGCGGCGTAGACGCTGAGGTCGCTCTGGTTGACCGTTTCCGAGCAGCCGGCGAGGGAGCACGACGCGCCCGCGTGGGCGGCGGTGGCCGGGCTGAGGACAGTGGCGGCGGCGGCCGTGGCAAGTACTGCAGCGGTCCTGCCGAGGACGTGCTTGAACATGTCGACTCCAAGATTGTCAGATGCATGACATTGCAAGAAGGCATGCACGTGCGGGTGGTGCGAGGGTCCTGACGGTGCCGCGACGGGGTGGTGTCGTTGACCGGTGATCTTGTGCGGCAGCGGAATTCTGTCATGTCCGTAACGGCTGTCAAGGGTGCTGATCATGCTCGTCCAGTGCGACCCGAATGTCTCAACTAGCCTTGTAAACGTGGGCACTTGATGTTTTAACCGTGACGGTGCGTTCTCGCCTGTCCCGCCGTCGGACGGCACAAGCGGAGAGGTGGTCCGTGGCCCGATGGCGCCGCAGCCGTCCGTGGTCGCGGAGGGTCTCGACGGTTCGCCGCCCGGGCGGTCCCGAGGGGGCGATCGCGATATTCGGTGGCGTGCCGTGGCGGTGAGCGCGAGCATGCCCCCATGAACTCGGGTGAGCACCAGATAGACGATCCGACGGCGGATCGATGGACGGAGTCAACCATCTACCCGGACATGTGGGTCGACCCGGACGACGATCCTCGCGAGGCCGGTGACCGTGCCGTCGACGAACGCGGCATCCTGCTCGACTCGCTGCGCCACTACCGCCTCACCCTGGAACTGAAGTGCGCGGGCCTGGACGCCGAGCAGTTGGCCCGGCGGTCCGTGCCGCCGTCGACCATGTCCCTGCTCGGGCTGATCCGGCACATGGCCGAGGAGGAGCGGCACCTCCGCCGTGTCATGACGGGTGAGGACGCGCCGAAGCTGTACCGCACCGAGGACGACCGCGACGGCGACTGGAACGGTGCGGTCGCCGACCCCGCGGTGGTCGAGGACGCCTGGCGGCAGTGGCGGGCGGAGGTGGCGCTGACCGACCGGTACCTGGCCGGCGTGACGGACCTCGGCACCCGGAACACCGGCTTCTCCGACCTGGGTCCCCAACCCGGTGGCGACGAGCAGCTCCGTGACGTCCTGGTGGCGCAGATCGCGGAGTACGCGCGACACTGCGGGCACGCAGACCTGCTGCGCGAGCGCGTCGACGGCCGCGTGGGCCAGTGACCCGTGTCGGGCTCCGAACCGCGCACGACCGGCACGAGGCTCCGAGGTCCGGCTGAGCCGGTGCCTGGGGCGCGCGGGTCGGCGCGCGTGCGGGAGACGACTCGGCCGAGACCCGCGCGGCGCCTCGCCGAGCGTGCCGCGCGGGTCCGCCCGCAGTCAGAGGTTGAGCGTCGTCACCATGCCGATCAGGCCGACCGCCACAAGGATCACCACGGCAATGATCAGCGTGAGCGACACAGGGCCCCACGCCTTGCGCGGCGTGGGCGGCTCCGGATAGGAGATGCCTGAGATGCCGGTCTCCACAGGGGGTGTCTCGCCGGGCGATACAACACGTTCTGCCGCGAGGCCCGGAGCGAGCCTCGGCATGGATTCCTGAGTGCTCATGACGCACGCTCCTCTTCGCGCCGGGGCGGCCGGACCGGCGTGGCCGGTTCGACGGCGCCCGCAGACTCGGTCACTGCGGCCGGTGGGCCAGGACGGCCTCACCGGCGCCCCGAGGACGTTCGAGTGCCGGCGCGGGCGACCCGCGCTCCTGTCCCACCGTACGCGGCCGGGTACGGACGCGCCGCTCTGGCCGACGGCGCGGGCCGTGCGCGCACCGCTCCGAGGCGTACAGAGCCCTCCACCCGGGTGGGGGCGCGGAGGCAGGGCGTGGCCGACATTCGGGCCGGTGGCGGTCGGCCGGGTGGCGGTCGCACGACTCCGGGTCGCGGCGACGGCGGTGGTGGCGACGGCGGTGGTGGCGACGGCCACAGGGGTTGCGGTGGCGAGGGGGCAGCTCGCACACCCTGCCTGCGCCGAAGTCGATGGCACCGCTTCGGTTCGGGGCTCGTCCCGACCGGGGTGACGGCCACCGGACGCCCACGGTGGAGTGTCCGCCGGGGCGTCGCGCCGCCCGACCGTCGCGCTGCCGGGTCGGAGGCTTGCCGCGCGCCCGGTCGCCAGCCGCCAGCCGCCAGGACAGAGGCGATGTGCTCGCGGAGGCGCGGAGGCGCGGAGGCGCGGAGGCGCGGACCGGCGGACATGGCCGGACGTGCGGCACCCGGGGTTGCCGGGGCTCGACGGCGCGTCCGGAGCCAGGTGTGCTTCCGTCGACAGCGGGGCCGCCGTCCCTACGCCGTCCAGCAATAGACCCGGCGGCCCCGCCCGATGGCGTCGCGGGCCAGCGTGGCGAGCCCGTCAAGGATCTCCGCCGTGATCTCCACGTCGAACTCCTCCCCGTCCGCGGCCCGTTCCTCGATCCACAGTCCGCCGACCTCGTCGAGCCGGGCCCGGTCGGCGCCGGCCAGCGCGTCCTGGAGGGCTTCGGACAGGGCGAGGACGAAGGGGCCCTCCCCGTCGGAGTCCGCGACGGGCTCGGGCTCGCCGGCGGAGACGAGTTCGTCGAAGCTCCGGCCGGTGAGGAGGGCCTCCCACTCGATGAGTGCCTCCTCGACGTCGAAGTTGCCGTACTTCGGCGACTCAGGGTCCCGTGACGGGCCGAACTCGACGGCGGCGGCCGCGGCTTCATGATGGGGCGCCACGAAGAACTCGATGATGCTGCTCACCCGGGCATGGTCCCCGGTCCGCTGTCCCTGAGTCCACCTGCCGCTCGAGTCGCAGCCCGCTGCCGAGCGGCTTGGCCGTGAGCGCCCATCGAAGGCCCGGAGCCGTGGCGCCCTCGTCCCGATGCCGGGCGCGGCGGTGCCGACGTTGCCCGACCCGCCTCGTACCGCCTTCTCACCCGACGTGTCCGGACGGTGTGGTGACGCGCGTGACAGCGTCCAGGGTGAGGGCGCGGTCGTGGGGATGTGTGGACAGGGCGCGGTGCAGCGTCAGTCCCTCGATGAGGGCGTCGAGTTGGCGGGCGGTGTCCGGGTCGAAGTGCTTCTCCAGGTGGAGGCGGCTGCGGGCCATCCACTGCTGGGTGAGGTCCCGGTAGGCGGGCTGCCGGGCTGCGAGCGTGTACAGCTCCTGGGCGAGCACGAGGTCGCGCCTGCTTCCGTCGGACAGGGCGTGGACGAGGTCCGCCACTGCCTCTCTCGCCCGGTCGGCGTCGGTGGCGGGGGCGAGGTGCGTGTCGAAGACGGCGACCACGTGGTCGCTGAACAGGCGGAACGCCTCCCGGAGCACCTCGTCCATGCCGTTGAAGTGGTACGTCATCGAGCCGAGGGGCACACCGGCGCGCGCGGCGATCTTGCGGTGCGACACGCCGGAGACGCCCTCCTCGGCGACGAGGTCGAGTGCGGCGGCGAGGATGCGGTCGCGGCGCTGCGGGTCGGTGTGCCCGGTGGCCATGGCGGGTCCTTCAGAGAGTGCGGACTGTGCGAGCGGGGTTGCCGACGGTGACGACACCTGCGGGGACGTCCTTGGTGACGACCGCTCCGGCGCCGATGACCGAGTCGTCCCCGATGGTGATCCCGGGCAGGACGATCGCGCCTCCGCCGATCCACACGTTGTCGCCGATGGTGATGGGCTTGGCGGCCTCCAGCTTGTCGCGGCGGGGTTGCGGCTCCAAGGGGTGTGTGGGGGTCAGGAGTTGCACGTTGGGGCCGATCTGGCAGTCCTCGCCGATGGTGATGGCCGCGACGTCCAGCGCCGTGAGATTGCTGTTGACGAACGTGCGCGCCCCGATGGTGATGTTGCTGCCGTAGTCGACGTTCAGAGGCGGTCGTACGTGGACCTCCTCGCCGACCGAGCCGAGGAGCTCGGCGAGCACGGGCCCGGCCGTCTCCGTGTCCTCGATGTAGGCCGCCTGGTAGCGGGCGGCGAGGCGCACGGCCCGCTGCTGGCGGCGGGCGATCTCCGGGTCGTCGGCGATGTAGAGGTCGCCCGCCAGCATGCGCTCCAGGTGGGTACGGGGGTCCTGTGCGAAGTAGTCCGTCGGCATGCGCGTCAGATTACCCGCAGGAGCGTACGTTCGTACACTCGCCGGACGGGTTGTGGCGCCCGTCCGGCGAGGGGCAGTCGGCGCGGTGTGGGAGCCCGGTGGCGCGGGACGGGTCCGCCACGGCTTCGGGCCCGGAGGGTCTTCGGGTGGGCGGGTCTCAGGTGCCGGGGCGGCGGAGGGGGTCGACGACGACGCCGGGGTTGAGGATTCCCGCCGGGTCCAGGACCGCCTTGCCCGCCCGCAGGGCGGCGGCGAAGAGGTCGGGGCGCTGGCGGTCGTACCAGGGTCGGTGGTCCCGGCCCACCGCGTGGTGGTGGGTGATGGTGGCGCCCGACGCGATCAGGGCCTCCGAGGCCGCCTGCTTGATCTCGTCCCACTGCTCGACGGTCCTGCCCCACTCGCCTGCCGCGTAGACCCCGAAGTAGGGGGCTGGACCGTCGGGGTAGACGTGGGTGAGCCGGCAGGTCACGACACCTGTCGCGCCGACCTGGCGCATCGCGTCCTGGACCGCGTCGTCGACGGCCGCGCGCACGCTCGCGAACCGGTCCCAGGTGCACGCCGTCTCGAAGGTCTCCACGATCATGCCCTGCGCGGCCAGCGCGTCCCGCTGGTACGGCATCCGCAGGAAGGAGGAGCGCCAGGTGTCGGCCGCACCGGTGCGCGCGGCCGCTTCGGCGCTGTCGGTGAGTCGCGGTGGCTCGGGCAGGGTGCCCCCGTGGTCACGGCAGAGTTCCAGCGCGCGTGCCGACCAGGCGTCGACGGGGTGGTCGGCGGATTCGAAGCCGAGTACCAGCACGGACGTCGAGGAGCCCGCGTTGATGAGGGCCTCCATGGGGTCCAGGAGCCGGCAGTTGGCCGGCTGGAGCCCGGACTGGGACAGTGCGCGCACCGCCTCGACCCCCGCTTCGTGGTCCGCGAAGGACACCGAGGCGCCCGCCCGCCACCGGGGCCGGTCCTGGAGCCTGACCCATGCCTGCGTGATGACGCCGAGCGAGCCCTCGGAGCCGAGGAACATCCGGTCGGGGGAGGGCCCGGCGCCCGAGCCCGGGAGGCGGCGGGTCTCCACGACTCCGGCGGGCGTGACGACCCGCAACGACTCGGTGAGGTCGTCGATGTGGGTGAGCGCGGTCGCGAAGTGGCCGCCGGCCCTGGTGGCCAGCCAGCCGCCGAGGGTGGAGAACTCGAAGGACTGCGGGAAGAACCTCAAGGTGAGTCCCTGGGGCCTCAGTTGCTCCTCCAGACGGGGTCCGAGTGCCCCGGCCTGGACGAGCGCGGCCCGGCTGGTCCGGTCGATCGCGAGGACCCGGTCCATCGAGGTGAGGTCCAGGCTGACCACTCCGGTGTACTCGTCGCCGACCCGGGGCTCGACGCCTCCGACCACCGAGGAGCCGCCCCCGTACGGGACCACGGCGATGCCGGCGTCGCCGCACCACTCCAGCACGTGCAGCACCTCGGCCTCCGAGGTGGGGCGCACGACGAGGTCGGGCACGTGGGGCAGTCGCCCGAGCAGGGCACGGACGACGTCGCGGAACGCCTGCCCGTGGCTGTGCGCCAGTCGGTCGCGGGCGTCGTGCGAGGCGAGCGGAGCGAGGGCTGCCGGCACCTCCACCCGGCATGGGACCAGGTCGAACGAGGCGACGGGCGGGGCCTCGTGCACGGTCAGGTCGGCGTCCGGGAAGAGCCGCCCGGTGCGTCTGCGCAGTTCCTCGCGCTCGACGCCGACAACGGCGTCCTCGTCGTTTCCCCATCCCCACCACGAACGCGTCCCGGCCTTCACTGCCCAGCCACCCCACTCATCTGAACGACGGGTAAATTACCTGCCGGTCACCATGGCATAGGGTGGGGGCATGGGCAACCAGGGGAAGGTCGGCGCCGGCACCAAGGGAATGCCCCGCAAGGACCGGGAGCGGCTGATCCTGGACGCGGCGGGGGAGGAGTTCGGCCGCAAGGGCTATGCGCGCGGGTCGACCGCGGACGTGGCCGCGCGGGCGGGCATCACCAAGCCGATGATCTACGAGTACTTCGGGTCCAAGGACGGCCTCTACCTGGCCTGCCTGGACCGAGCGGGTTCCCGGCTCGTGGAGGCCGTGGAGTCCGCCCGGCAGGGCCCGGCCGACATCACACGTGCCGTTCGCACCCTCGCGGCCCTCTTCCGGGCGCTGGAGTCGCGGCTCCACGACTGGGAACTCGTCTACGACTCGACCGTGCCCACGGAGGGCCGGCTCCACACGGCGGCCGCCGTTCACCGTGACGCGCTCAACCGCATGGGCGCGGTGGGCGTGGCGGAGTTCCTCGACTCGTCCCGGGCCGACCGGCCCCTCGACGCCGACCTCGTCACGCACCTCTGGTACGGGACGGTCAGCGGTGCCGTCGCCTGGTGGCGTCACCATCCCGAGCAGAGCGCGGCCGAGATGACAGCACGGTTCGAGCGCATCTTCGCCGTCCTCCTCGCGGACAAGACGACGGCGACACACAGTTCCTGACCCTCCCGTCCCGCGCCTACGCCTCCTGAGCGCACACCTCCGCACGTCCTGCCGCCGCGCGCGTGCCACCGCGGTGCGCGGGGAACGCCCCCCGAAGTACGTTCCTCCTCAGTCGAGTTCGGCGCGGCCCCCCCCCGCCCCGTGCCCGTCCATGTCGGTCCCAGTCGTGTCCTGTTACAGCCCGCACGCCCGGACGTACCGTCGTGCGAACGCTCGCGGCGATCCCGTGCAAGTACAGGATGAGACCGCCGCCCGGGCGGGCTCGGACAGGAGACTCCATGGACCCGGACGAGGATCTGCTGGCTCGCGCCGCTCGCGAGCCCGCGGCCTTCGAGCCCCTGGTCGATCGACATTCCGCCGCCCTGCACGGATACCTCGTACGCCGCGCTCCGACGGCCGCCGACGACCTGCTCTCCGAGGTGTGGCTCCAGGCCTACGCCAACCGGCACACGTACGACAGCTCGCGCGGCCCCGCCAGAGGCTGGCTGTTCGGCGTCGCCAGGAACGTACTGGCACGCCACTGGCAGGCCGCGGCCCGCGCGGCGGACGGTCCGCAGCCGCCCTCGGACACCCAGGTCGGGGACCCGTGGCAGGCGGTGGACCGGCGCCTGGACGCCGCCGCCGTTGGCCCGGAACTGCGCAACGGACTGGCCGGGCTTCCGGAGGTGGAGCGCGAACTGCTGCTCCTCGTGGCCTGGGAGCAACTGACGCCGACCGAGGCCGCGGCCGTCGTCGGCATTCCCGCAGGCACCGCCCGCTCCCGTCTGCACCGGGCACGCGCCCGCCTGCGTGACGGACTGTCCGACACCGCGCTCACGCATCTGACGGGAGACTTCGCATGACGCACCAGGACCGGCTCACCGACGTACTCGACTTCCCGGACGCCACCGCGCTCAAGGCCGCGGGACGGGTGGAGGCCCCCGACCCCGCCGTGCTCGCGACAGCCCGCGCGCTCGTCCGCCGGGCCGTCGCGGCGGACACGGCGACGGGCGCCCCCACCATGCCCGAGTCCACCACCGTGGCCACGCACCGCTTCGGCAGGCGCCGGATCCTCGCCTGCGCCGCGGCAGTGGCCGCCGTCGCGGCGGGCGCGGCCGTGCTCCCCGTCGTCGGCATGGGCGGCGAACCCGCCGCAGGCGCCTCGGCCGCCGAACTGTTCAACTCCATTGCCGACCGGGCTGCTTCCGGGCAGGGGAGCGACGCCCCCTACTGGAAGACCACCGTCAGGAGCGCGGTGGAGGGCGACAAGGTCCACACCGACACCTCCTTCCTGAGCCGGACCAAGCTCGTGATCAAGACCCAGAACGGCCGAGTCGTCACCAAACAGGCTCCGCCGGGAGGCGTCACATGGAGCGTCGGCACCCGGCAGGTCGGCTGGGACGGCCTCGACAGGCTCCCCACCCGGCCGGACGCCCTGCGCCGAGTCCTGTCGGCGGGCGCGGAGGGGTCCGCCGCCGCGGAACGGACCGTCCGGCAGGCAGCCGGACTGCTGTCCGGCGCCCCCACCTCGCCGCAGCTGCGAGCCGCGCTGTACCGCGTGCTGGCGGACACCCCCGGCGCCGAGGTCACCGAAGGAGTGAAGGACGCGGTGGGCCGGACCGGCACCAAGGTCTCCTGGAAGTGGTCGGACGGCTTCGAGCACAGCCCTCAGGATCCCAACTGGATCGTGAGGCCCTCCGACGGGAAGATCCTCGAGATCAACCACACCCCGCAGGGCGACCCCGGCCGTGTCACCGGCCGCGACACGATCCTGTTCGACGGACCGGCGGACAGCGTCGGCTGAGCAGTCGCCGACGGGAACCCCGGGTCCGCCACCGGCGGTTCCCGCACGGCGTTCCGGCGCAAGCGGCGGTGTGCCACCATTCCGCCGTGACGCGGGAACAGGAGGAGGCACGCCGCTGGCTTGCCGAGTGTGGTGTCGTCGAGTCCGGGACCGGTGACGGTTGGTTCGACACCGAGGAGGGCCGTCCGCTCACCGCCAACGAGGTCGCGCACTCCTGGGCCGGTCAGGTCTTCGCGGACGCCGACAGCGACAGCCGCACCGACGCCGGCGCCGAGCCGGATCGGGTCGCGCAGTTGCGGCTGGCCTTCGGGCTGCTGGACCTGCTCGACGACTACTGGGTGGCGTGCGAGATACGGTTCGCGGACCGCGGGCCTCGGGGGCCGCTGCCCGCCGACGTCCTGTGGGGCGGCTACCGCCGGCGGCTGGAGGCGGACCGGGACGCCGAGGCGCTCACCTACTCGCTCTGGGCCGACTGGTTCGAGGACCCCGACACCGCCGCCACGGCGTTCGCCGAGGTGCTGGGGAACGACATCGACCGCGTCGCGGCGGACGGATCCGACGGCCCCCTGCGCCGCGCGTCCCGGGTCCTCTCCTGCTCGGGCCCGGTGCCCTGGCCCGTGAAGCAAAAGGCGTACGAGGCCGCCGCGCGGCTTCCCGCACTGCATGAACCCCTGTTCGAAGGGCTGCTGGCGGGCTATCACGACGTGTACGGGAGCCTGGAGCCGGCAAGGGCGTCGGCCCTTCTCGCTCGACTGGACCTTGCGCCGGACACCCGGCATCTCGCCGCACTGCGTTCCGTGGTCGCAGCCGGCCACCGGAACCACCGGAGCAGCCCTCTCGCCTGGGAGGAAGCCGCGCGCGCCGCTGGACGAGGAGGCGGGGGAGCGGCGGACGGTCCCGACCCTGGTCGGGCAGTCCTGCCGGACCGGTGAGGGGGCGTCACCTTCACCCGTTCGGACCTGCCGGATCGCAGATGACTGGCACCCGGCCGGGCATACGGTATGCTGGATCTTGAGCCGCTCGCAGTGATGCAGGGCGGCCACGCGTTGGTGGTCCAAGGAAAGACGCCCCGCTTCCTGCGGGGAGATGCAGGTGCAAGGCCTGCCCGGCGCTCAACGAAGGAATGCCCGCCCCGCTCGACGGGGCGGGCATTCTCGTATGTCCGGCCGAGCCCGCGCCAACCCTTCGCGCTTTGCCCCGCCACGTCGCACGCCCGCACGGGACCTGCGGAGTGCGCGCCCGCCGGAGGTGCCTCGCCAACCCTTCGAGTGCCGGTGCCCCAGCCGGGTACGACCGTGGCATGCAGGTACAGATGTGGGCGTCGGTGGCGTCGCTGATCGGAGTCGGGCTGGGCGGAGGTCTGTCCTACCTGGCCCAGCTCACCACCCAGCGCCAGGTTCTTCGCAGCGAGGACAGAAGGCAGGCGGGGGAGCTGGCCGAAGCCCGCCGTGCGGAGCAGTTGACGCTGCTCCGCACGTTCGTCGAAACGGCCCAGCGGGCCGAGCGGACGGCTGAGGACCGTGCCGCGACCGCGGCGTGGAAGGCCGTCGCGAAGGACGTCATGGACGACCTGTGGATACACGAGCGCATGGTCCACATGCTGTTCGGTCCGCAGCTCCACGAACGTGCCCGGACCTACGTGGAGGCGTTGAACGACGTCATGTGGCAGGAGCCCGTCGACGACACGGTCTGGGACAGGCTCCGGGCCCCGAAGGTCGCCTTCCTCGACGCGGCGCACAGTGCGCTCCGCTGACCCGCGGGGCAGTACGGCGTGATCCGAGCGCGGGTGCCGGCGGCGGGGAGCCCGGTCGAGCCGTCATTCCGGGACCGGTGCCTCCGGAACCTCGGCCGTCCGGAACTCGGCCCCGGTCAGCAGGGCTTCGGTGACCCGTACGCCCGTGAGGCGCTCGGTCAGCGCGAAGACAGCCGCCTTGCGGTCAAGCAGGGGATCGGGGTCGCCGTCGGGATTGAGGCCGACCTCGCGCAGCAGGGCGTTCAGTTCGTCGGGCGTGCTGCCCGTCCTGAACGCTGCGGACTCGAAGGTGGTGCGCAGACTGCCGTCCTCGTACCAGTTGAAGAAGTGCATGGGCTTTCCGCCGTTGCTCGAGTGCGAGACGGCACGCGTGCCGGCCGAGAGTGCCTCGAGAAGTTCGGGCCGTGTCCCGAGATCGCCGCCGAACTCCAGCGCGAGGGTCCAGTCCGCCTCCCGGCCCCGCACCACGAACGCTCCCGCGATGAACGACTCGGGCCAGTCGGCGCACTCGTACAGGAACTCCTGGGACCGCTCGACGAGTTCGGCCAGGCCCCGGCAGGAGCCCGTCTGCTCGGCTTCCGCGACCCGGAACAACTCGTCAGGGGTCGTGTCCCGGACGAGCGTCAGGGAGTAGCCGCATTCCAGTGCGTAGCGGAACGGCGAGGACGGCGAACGTATCCAGCCGTAGTCGGTCGCGGTGGCTGTTGTCATACGGCACATCCTGCCAGTGGCCACTGACAGTGAAGGCGGTGGCGTCAGGGTACGAGCGGAGCGCCGTACCCGCCGTGGGGGTGGCCGAACGCGGCCTGCTCGACGGCCGCCTGACGCTGGTGCGGGGCTCACCGCGTCCGGTAGCTTATCGGTCGTTCAATCGGCTTCGGTGCCGTACGCGATCGTCGCCGTGCACCACCCCGAACGGCCCGACCTCTCGCACGGATCCGGTCCCCGCGGTCGCTGAGCACGCAGACGCCAAGTGCCGCGCGGATTCGGACGCGACGAATCAGCCATCACCGCACCGCGCGTCGACGGCGTGGTGCGACCACAACCGGGAGCCGTACGCCATGCCCGAACAGCCCACCACGTACGAGCAGATCGCCTACGCCGTCGCCGGGAGCACCGCCACGGTGACGCTGAACCGGCCCGAGGCCCGAAACGGCTACACCGTGACCATGGCCGACGAGATCGCCGCCGCCCTGCGCGCCGCCGACGAGGACGAGGGGATACGTGTCGTCGTCCTGACGGGGGCGGGCAAGGACTTCTGCGTCGGCGCCGACCTCTCGGCCGGCGCGGGAAAGGGCCGGGGCTTCTCAGCGCCGGCCGACGAGGAGACGGCGGCGCGGGTCGAGGCGGGCACCTACCAGGAACCCGCGGGTGTCGTCACGCGCGTCCTGTACGGGATGAACAAGCCGGTCATCGCGGCGGTGCGGGGCGCGGCGGTCGGTGTGGGCTCCACGATGCTGCTGCCCGCCGACTACCGGCTCGCGGCGACCGACAGCCGGTTCGGCTTCCCCTTCAGCCGTCGGGGCATCGTGCCCGAGGGCGCCTCCGCCTGGTTCCTGCCGCGCCTGGTGGGCCTCGGCACGGCCATGGACTGGCTGGTGTCGGGCCGGATCTTCGCGGCCGACGAGGCGCTGCGGACCGGGTTGGTGGCGAGCCTGCACGAACCGGACGCCGTACTGGACGCGGCGTACGCGCTCGCCGCCGAACTGGCCTCGCGCACGGCGCCGGTGTCGGTCGCGGTGATCCGGCAGATGGTCCACCGGATGGCGTGGGCGGACTCGCCGGAGCAGATGCACCGCCTGGATTCGCGTCTCGTGTACGACACCGTGCGCGGCGCGGACGCGGTGGAAGGCGTGCGGTCGTTCTTCGAGCGCCGCGAGCCGCGGTTCCCGGGACGGGTGCCGAAGGACCTGCCGGGGTACCTGCCCTGGCGCGACTGACGCCTATGGCGCCTCGCGCTCCAGTGCGTAGGTGCTGCGCGAGTCCGGGTCGCCGAAGAAGAAGTAGAGCCCGAGCGCCTTCGTCCGGTCGCGCCGCAACTCGAACGTCCACGTGTAGGTCGTCGGTGTCTCGGGCTCTTCGGTCATAGGGGCGACCGGCTCGTCCGGGTCCGGGACGCGATGTGCGACCGAGGTGCGTGAGGTGAGTGTCAGCCGGACGTGCCGGCCGTCGTTCCAGCCCGCCGGCTCGTCGGTGAGCTGCCAGGTTCCCGTGCCCGACAGGCGCCATCTCTCGTCGAAGTCCCACTCCTGCCCGTCCAGGAGGCGGATGTCGGCCTTCCCGTCGGGCCGCAGGACGACGTTCGTGCGCTCCGCGCCGATCCACGTCCCCGACACCTCGCTCCGCTTCGCGTCCTGGACGGCGGGCACCTCGTCGTACATGTGGGGCGTGCATCCCGCGAGTGCGGCGAGGAGGACGCAGGCTGCGGGTGTCGCGAGCCAACCCCTTTTGGTTCCGGGTGAGTTGATCGGCACGGCCCTGACCCTTCCGGGAGACGCGGCGTCAAGGTGGCTGTGATCCAGCGCCGGCCGATCACGGTCCCGCCATGCTGGCATCATTTCTGAACATGTTCAACTCTCCTTTTCCCGCTGCGGGAGCCGCGCGGCGGGCGGAGGGCGGCGCCCCTCGCCCGGGCTTCGGGGGAGGAGCGCGGAAATCGTGTCCATCAATCGATTGATGGACACGGATCGAACGCGTAGTGTCCGCGCCATGCCCGAGTCGCCGCCGGCCTCGCCGGACCCCGTCCCGTCGTCCGCCGACGCCAGTCGCGAACGCATCGTCGCCGCTGCCACCGCACTCTTCGCCGACCACGGATACGACGGCACGAGCACCCGTCGGATCGCGGCCGAGGCAGGCCTGAACATGGCCACCGTCGCCTATCACGTCGGCGGCAAACCAGACCTCTACCGAGAGGTCATGCGCCGCGCCCACCTCGCCGAACAGCAGGCGCTCACGGCCGCGTTGGCCGCCTTCAGGGAACTCGCGCCCACCGACCCGGTCGCCGCCGTGACCGGCCTGGTCGACGAGTACCTCGACTTCTGCCTCGCCCAGCCGCACATCCCCGCCCTGTGGATGCGCCGCTGGCTGGCGGACGCCGCCGAGTTCGCGGACCTGGAGGCCTCGTACGCGCGTCCGCTGATCGAGTCGGTCCGCGACACCGTGGACGAGGCCCTGGCCGCGCTCCCGGCGGCGGCCGCGACACCCGACGACGTCGAGATGACCGTCTGGACGGTCCTGTGGACCACGCACGGCTTCTGCCGCTCGGGCATCCGGACCGAGGTCCCCCGCTTCCGCGCCCACCTGCGCGGTCTCGTCCTGCGCGACCTCGGACTCGGTGCCCGCGGACCACGCGACGCGGAGCACGCGTGACGACCGCGGCGCCACCCTCCGCCGCTGTCGACGAACTCACCCGCCGACGCCTCTTCGTCTACGGACTCGGCTCGGTCGGCACGGGCCTGTTCGCCACCGTCCCCGGCCTTCTGCTCCTCTACTTCATGACCGACGCGCTCGGCGTCCCCGCCGGCGTGGCCGGACTCGTGGTCGCACTGCCCAAGGCATGGGACGCCTTCTTCAACCCGATGGTCGGCGCCGCCAGCGACCGTGAGGCCGTCCGCACCGGCCGGCGGACCCGCCTGCTGGTCGCCGGAGGGCTCGCGCTGCCCGCCGCGTTCGCCGCCATGTTCCTCTCACCGATGACCGGGACCGGCGCGGCGGTCTGGGTGTCCGTCACCTTCGTCCTGGCCGCGAGCGCCTTCGCGCTGTTCCAGGTGCCGTACGTGGCCCTGCCCACCGAGATGTCGGCCGATCCGTCCGTCCGCACCCGGATCACCGTGTGGCGGATCGTCTTCCTGACCCTGGGCATCCTGGCAGCCGGCGGCGCGGCGCCCCTCGTGGTCGACGCCGCCGGGGGCGGCCGGACCGGTTACGGGGTGATGGGTCTGACCGCCGGCCTCGTCATCGCGGCCGTCATGCTCGTGCCCGCCCTCGGCACCCGCTGGGTCCGCTCACGCCCCGGACCCGAACCCCTCGGCCTGGTCGCGGCCTTCCGCACCGCACGCGGCAACCGCGCGTTCTTCGCCCTGCTCGCCTCGTTCGTCCTGCAGGCGGCCGCCGTGGCGATCATGCTGGCCGCCGCGCCCTACGTCGCCACCTACCGACTCGGCAGCTACGGCCTGACCTCGGTGCTGTTCGTCTGCCTCGTCGCACCGAGCGCCGTCGCGGTACCGCTGTGGGCCAAGGCCGCCGGACGCTGGGGGCGGCTGCGCTGCCTCAAGGTCGCGACCTGCGGATACGCACTCGGAGCGACAGCCCTGCTCCCCGCGGCGGGAGCAGACGGCGAAACCGTGGCGGTCGCCGCCACACTGGCGCTCTGCGGCCTACTCGGCGTCTGCTACGCCGCACTCCAGGTCCTGCCGCTGGCCCTGCTGCCCGACACCGTGCACGCCGACGCGGCCAGGACCGGACAGGTCCAGTCCGGGGCGTTCACAGGACTCTGGACGGCGGGTGAGACCGCGGGACTCGCCGCCGGTCCCGGTGCCTACGCCATCGCGCTGGCCGCCACCGGCTTCGCCTCCTCGACCCTCGACCACCCGGTCGCCCAGACCGCCACCGCGCGGACCGGCATCCTGCTGGGCTTCAGCCTGGTCCCCGCCCTGCTCATGCTGCTCTCCCTGCCGGCCCTGCGCGCCTACGGCCGCCGCCGCGCCCCGCAAGAAACGGATCCCAACCGATGACGACCCCTCAGCAGGCCCCCGCCTCCCCGCTCACCGGCCACCCCGGGCTCCCCGAAACCGGCCGCACCGGCGCGGACCTCCTCGCCGAACTCGCCGTCCTCACCGCCGCCGACCTGCCCACCCGGGGAGGGCGCACCGCCGCCTACGTCTATGACAGCGGCCGTCCCGAGATACGCGACGCCGCCGAACAGGCGTACGTGGCCATGATGGAGGTCAACGGGCTCGACCCGACCGTCTTCCCCAGCATCGTCGAACTGGAGCGCCAGGTCGTCGGAGCCACCGCGGCCCGTCTCGGCGGCGGCGACGCCACCCCGGGCATCTTCACCAGCGGGGGAACCGAGTCGATCATCCTCGCGGTGAAGGCCGCCCGGGACGCCCGCCCGGACGTCACCGCCCCCGAGATCGTCGTCCCCGTCACCGCCCACGCCGCCTTCCACAAGGCGGGCAGCTATCTGCGGGTCATGGTGCGCAGCGCCCCCGTCGACCCGGCGACCTACCGGGCCGACCCCGCCGCCACAGCCGCTCTCTGCAACGAGAACACCGTCCTCGTCGTCGCCTCGGCGCCCTCCTACGCCCACGGCGTGATCGACCCCGTCGCCGAGATCGCGGCCGACGCCGCCGCCCGGGGCATCCCCTGCCACGTCGACGCCTGCGTCGGCGGCTGGCTCCTGCCCTGGCTCGCCGACGCCGGGGCCGAGATCCCCGCCTTCGACCTCTCGGTCCCCGGAGTCACCTCGCTCTCCTGTGACCTGCACAAGTTCGGCTACGCGCCCAAGGGCGCCTCGGTCCTGCTGTTCCGGGACGAGGCCATGCGCCTCAACGCCTACTACGCCTGCGCGGCCTGGCCCGGCTACACGGTCGTCAACTCGACCATCCAGAGCAGCAAGGGGGCCGGACCCCTCGCCGGGGCGTGGGCGACGTTCCAGGCGCTGGGCGCCGACGGCTACCGCGAACTCGGCCGCGCCGCCCTGTCCGCCACCCGCAGCCTGATCGCCGGAGTGGAGGCCATCGACGGCCTCACCGTCCTCGGCACCCCCGAGGCCACCCTCGTCGCGATCGGCGCGGACCCGGACGACGAGAGCCCGCTCGACCTGTTCGCCCTCGCCGACGAGACCCGCGCCCGCGGCTTCTTCCTCCAGCCGCAACTCAGCCTCGACGGCCTCCCCGCCAACCTGCACCTGACCCTGACGGGCGTCAGCGAGCAGGGGGTCGGCGAACTGCTCGCCACCCTGCGCGAATGCGTCGAGGCGGTCCGCCCGCTCGGGCCCCCGACCCCTCCCGCGGACATCGTGGACCTGCTCGGTCAGGTGGACCTGACGGAACTCGACAACGCCTCCTTCGCGGCGCTGCTGCCCGCCGCGGGCGTCGACCTGTCGGGAGAGGACGCGGCGCGCATGGCACCGGTCAACCGTCTCCTGGACGCCCTGCCCCCGGAGACCCGCGAGGTCGTCGTGACCCGCTTCCTGTCCGCGCTCTACAGCCCTCACCTGAGCGGCTGAGGCAGGCACGACAACGCGGTGGCGGTTCGGCCCGGTGCGCGGGCGGAACCGTCACCGCGTCCAAGTGGGAGGCGGGGGAGGGGAGTCAGCGCGCGACGCGCTGCCTCCTTCCGCCCCGGCGGAAGCGCAGGGCGCCGTGGACGAGGGCGATCACCAGCACGACCGCGCCGATGACGAGCAGATAGAAGAGGCTCTCGGCGGCGAATCCGATGATGCCCAGGACGAGGGCCACGAGGAGCAGGAACAGGAACAGGCGCATCGGATCTCCCGGCGGCTTGGGCGGCTTCGGCGGATCAGCGGCGGCCGAGGCGGCGTTCGCCCTTGAGGCCCGGCTCGTAGTCCAATTCGTAGTGGGCGAAGACCTCGGGCTCGTCCACGGCGGGCAGTACCCCGTCCGTGTCGATGGAAGGAGCCTTCTTCACGAGGTTCCGGTCATGGGTCACCTTCACGTACCCGGGGCCGACCGTGGCACCGGTGAGGGGTACGAACACCAGTCGGCGGCGGGTGGGCATGCCGACGGTCACCGTGGCGAAGTAGGGGTCGTCGGTTCCCGTGTCGACATAGATCGACTCCAGGGTCCCGATCTTGTGGCCGTCGCGATCCACCACGTCGTGGCCACGCCATTCGCGGATGTCGCCTGCTTCGAACATCATGAACCTCCACAGGAGGAGTACCCCTGATTCTGGGCCCGATGCCCGGCGGTCACTCCTGTCGTCCCGACGATAGCCAGAGGGCGACGGCGAACCGGGCTTCGGCTCACGGCAGGCATCCCTCCGCGCCGCCCCGGACCACGAAGGGCCTACTGACCACCGTCGATCGGGGGCGCAGCCCACGACCGGTCCCGGAGCCGCGCACGGCGCCCGTCCGTCGGTTCCGGAGCCGCCCACGGTCCCCGACGGCCGTTTCCGGAGCCACGCCCGGCGCCTGATCGCCGGGCGGTCCCGATCCCGGTCCTGCCTCCGATCCCGTACGAGGAGGCCTCACGCCGGGTCCGGCAGGTCGAACGCCTCCCTGCAGTGCACCAGCACCTCGCGCAGGGCCGGGTTGTGCGCGCTCCTCCAGACGAGCGCGAGCAGCGCCGGTGCCTCGACGTCCACGATGGTGCGGGCCGTGAGCCGCTCGGCGTGACCCGCGGCCATCGACTCGCTGAGGACGGCGACGCCGAGCCCGCGCACGGCGAGGCCGGCGACCGCGTCCGCCGCACCGGCCTCCAGGGGGATCGACGCCCGGACGCCCCGGGCCGCGCAGGCACGGTCGAACACCGTGCGCAGACCGGTCCCCACCGGCATGCACACGACGGGGTGGGCCACCACGTCGTCGAGGGTGATCCGGCGCCGCCCCGCCAGAGGGTGTCCGGCAGGAACCGCGGCGACGAGCCGTTCGCTGACGATGGTCAGCCTGTCCAGACCGTCGGGCACGGCATCCGCGGTACCCACGAGGGCCAGGTCGAGGCCTCCGGCGCGCACTGCCTCGACGAGCCGCTCGGAGTTGTCCTCCGCGAGTGCGATCTCGACGCCGGGACGCTCCCGGTGGAACGCGGCGAGCGCGTCGAACAGCGGGGTGACCGTGCAGCCCGTCACCATGCCGACCGTCAGCCGCCCCCGGATGAGGCCGGTCACCTCCCCGACCGCCTGGCCGACGGCCTCGGCCGCCGCGAGTGCCGCGCGTGCCGGTCCGAGCGCGGCCTCTCCCGCGACGGTGAGGGTGACGGCGCGTGTCGACCGGTCGAACAGCTCGGCGCCGAGTTCGCGTTCCAGCTGACGGATCTGGGCGCTGACACCGGACTGGCTGATGTGCACGCGCTCCGCGGCGCGGGTGAAGTTGCGCTCCTCGGCGACCGCGACGAAGTACTCCAACTGCCTCAGCTCCATGACTGGTGATTCTAGTTGCCAGCTGATCCATCTGTTGGACTTCTGATCATCGTCCGACCAGGCTGGGCTGTGAGGAAACCCGACGTCAGGAGGAACCGTGCCGGAGTACGAGAAGGCCCTGCGGCCCGAGGACATCACCCGCTTGTTCGTCGAGCGGTCCAACGCCGGTGACGCGGCCGGGGTCGCCGCCCTGTACGAGGAGGAGGCGGTGATGGCCTACCCGCCCGGGGAGTTGACGGTGGGGAGGGAGGCGATCCGGGCACTGTGGGAGAAGGTGCTGGCCCACCGCCCGCGCTTCGAACCGGAACAACCGCTGCCCACACTGGTCGGCGACGGCATCGCCCTCACGTCGACACCTCCGAGGGACGGGGCCGGCGCCCGCGCCCAGGTCGTCAGGCGCCAGTCCGACGGGACCTGGCTGCGCCTGCTCGACCAGCCGGAGTTCGTCCCACCCGCCCGCTGAGGACCACCGAGCGCCCCGCGCCGGCGCAGGGAGGCCGAGCGGGCGCCCGAGCCCTTCCACGGTGGCCACGGGCCCGCCTCCGCGCTGGTGAGGCGGCCTCGGGCGGCGGGCCCTACCGTGGAAGGCGTGGCGTCGAGGTCCAGTCCGCCGCAGCCGTCTCCGGGGCGTCCGCGTGCCTCGCACCCGTCGCCGTCCGGCCGCAGCCCGCGGCGTACGGCGGCACGTGGGCGCGGTCTTTGCCGGGCCGTGAACGGAGGAGCCATGTCCGCTGGGAGGGGCGACCACTCCGCGCCGGGGCTCCGACGGACGGCGCAGATGCTGCTCACCACGGCGGCCGGGTGTGTCAACGCCGTGGGGTATCTGGCCCTCGGCGGAGTGTTCACCAGTGTCATGACGGCGAACTCGGCGTTGCTCGGTCTGGCGCTCGCCGGCGGGTACCCGGCCGTGGCACACCTCGCGGCGCTGGCCATCGTCGCGTACCTGGTGGGCGTGGCCCTCGGCAGCAAGGCCGCGCTGGGCTCGCGGCAACGGCCTCCGGGGATGCGGGGCGCGCTCGTCGCCGAGGCCGTCGTGCTGTGGGCGGTATGGGTGTTCTGGCTGGCCGTGGGCGGCGAGCCCGGGTCCGCCCAGCAGGCGACGCTGCTCGCGGGCGGTTCTCTGGCCATGGGCTGCCAGAGCGGCGGGGTACGGATCGTCACCGGGGGCGCGCAGACCACGGCCTACATGACGGGGGCCATCACGGGCGTGGTGTCGGAGCTGGTGGCGAACAAGCAGTTCCAGAAGCACGTTGCGCTGATCGTCGTACTCATTCCCGTCGGCGCGGCGCTCGGAGGGCTCGCGATCCGCTGGGCCCGACTCGCGGCGCCGGCGATACCCGCCCTCCTCGTGACGGCGGCGCTCGTGGTCGTCTCGCGTGCGGCTCCACCGGCCAAGGCGGCATGAGGCACGGTGGCGGTCTGCGGCGAGGTACCCGGTACCGGGCGGCGACCGAGTACCTGCTCGGCGGCCTGCGGCGGACCGTTCAGGCCTCGCGCCCCCGGTGGGTGGACCCCCGGGCCGAGCAGCGGCGCGCGGACCTGCTCACCACGTGGCGACGGCCGAGATGATCGTGCGGCGGACGGAGTCACTGGGGCCCGGATACGAGATCAGGACGGCCATGCCGTCCGGGTCCCGGCCCTCGACGATCATGTAGTCGTCGTGCTTCATGGTCCGCCGGTGCGCTTCCAGTTCCTTCAGACGGGACTCCACGGCGAGCAGATCCGCCTCGGATTCTGCCGTCCACGTGGCGGCATGCAGGCCGAGGCGACCGGTAGTCCTCGTCGAGTTCTGCCCGTGCAGGTAGATCTGCGAGCCGTCGGCGGACGTGAGAAGGACCAAGTTGGTGTCGCGCAGGGCCACTTCCACGCCCAGGACACGGGAGTAGAACTCGATGGACCGCTCGAGTTCCGCCACTCGGATGATCAATGAGGAGATCTTCATGGTGTGTCCTTGCCTCGTCGGGAGCGGGCCGCACTGCTGAACTCTCCGCTGGTCGACCTTGGAGGCCGCGAGGCGGTCGGCCACCGTTCCCGGCGCCGCGACCGGTGGTGGAACCGCCGCCGAGCCCCGGCGCACGGACCACCCGCGGGTCGAGCGGGTGACGCCGGCTCCCGGCCGGAGCGGCGGCGGTCGGCCGGACGGGTGGGAACCGGCGAGAGGCAGTCGCCGGACCCGAGAAGCGCTGAGCCGGACCCATGACGCGCGCAGCCCATCTCCGGCCTCCCGTCCGTGCCGCCGAGACGCACGGAACGATGAGCAAGGACTCGGGCGCCGCGCGGGCACTCGTTCCCCACGTGCCGCCCGGACGCCACGTCACTGTCACGATAGGTCCTGGCCACGGCCGTCGCATCCGCTGCTCGGCGGCCGCGGCCGCCTCCGTGCGCGCGACCGCCCCTTCGGACCGCGGTGACGGACCGAGCCGTGCTCAGGACGGGAGACTCACGGTCAGGACGTCCGGGTTCCGTTCGCCGGGGACGGCGGTGAAGCCATGCCGGCCGAGGTCGTCCACGAGTTGGTCCCGCGAGGCCGGCCACATCCAGAACGTCTCCGTGTGCTCCCGCAGCAGGCCTGCCGATCCGCGTACCCAGTAGTCGAACCGCGTGCGGATCCGGTCGCCTTCCGTCGACATCGACATCCGCCCGCCGTATTCGTGCTCACCGAACCGCTGGATCGGGAGGGCGCGGACGATGTCGTGAACGGGCAGCCGGGACGGCGGGAGTTCGAGGAGCAGCGAACCCCCGGGAACGAGAGCGTCGGCGACGGCCGGCCACAACGCGTGCCGTTCGGCGGGCGGCAGGGCCGCGACCGTGTTGTGGCAGACAGCCACGTCCGCGACCCGGTGCAGTGCCGCCTCGTTCAGGGGCAGCGCGTGCACGGTGACCCGGTCCCTCAACTCCGTCGGCAGGGAAGCGAGTCGGCTCATCAAGGGTGCGCGCATCGCGCGCGCGGGCTCCACGGCGTGCACGGCCACCCGGGACTCGGCGAGGCTCATCAACGCCACCCGTCCGGTGCCGGAACCGACGTCCAGCACTCCCAGTCGTGCGTCGCCCACCGCGTGGGCGTACAGACGGTGGACGCGCAACTCGTCCCGGCGGGCCTGCAGGACGTCGTAGAACTCGGCGCTGACAGCGTAGTCGTCCCGTTCCTCGTTCACGGGAACTGGACCTGGTCCGGAAACGGTCGGATTTCTCATGCGCGGGACATTCTCGGACGATGGCCGACGGCAGGCGCTCAGTCGACGAAGTACGAGTCGTGCTTGTCGAAGAAGGCCGTACGTTCTTCCTCGCTCGCGTCGGCCAGCTCCGACACCTGCTCGAAGTACTCCTCGCGAGGCGCGCCGGGTGTGAAGAGGAGCAGCATGTCGGCGGGGGCGTCGGAGTCGTTGCGGAAGGCGTGCAGTCCGCCCTGCGGCACATGCAGGAAGTCGCCCTTGCGGGCGTCGACCCACCGCTCGCCGTCGAACAGTCGCACTGTGCCGTCGAGGATGTAGAAGGACTCCGAGATGGTCTTGTGGAAGTGCGTCTTCGGGCCGCCCGCCTTCGGCTTCATCTCGACGCGGTACAGCCCGAACTCGCCCCGTGTTGCAGCGGTCGTCGCCAGATAGTGGATGGCGTCCTGACCGCTGTCGCCCTGGCCCCTGTCGGCCGGGGTCGAGGCGGGTCGGAACGAGGCGCTGACCTCGCCGTTCTCTCCCCAGTACTTCTGCTCCGGATACGACATGCTCGCCATTCCCTCCTCCTGGTGATCGACGTTGCCGGTTCCCTGGTTCGGAACGGTTCGTGGGCAGGTCGATCAACGGTGGGCTCCGGCGGCCGCAGACGGGTGCCTGCGGCGTGGTGCTGGGCCCGTTGTGCCAGGTTTGACCGGACAGCGGCTTCCATTGTGACAGTCTCCCTCCCGGACGTCGGCCGGGAGGGAGACCATGGTCGGCACCCCGCGGCCTGCGACGAGGTCGGTGAACCCTCCCCGGGTATGACCACGCCGCGGTGAGTGCGGTGGCGCCGACGGAGGCCTACGCCTCCCGGCCGAAGGCTCCGTCGGCCGGGAGGCGTGGCGTTCCGTGGGGTGTGGCGTGACTCAGCCGAACATGCCGGGAACGTAGTCACCGGCGGGCTGCTGGTTGATGACGTTGATCCGGTTGTACGCATTGATGATCGCGATCAGGGAGATCAGCGCGACCAGCTCGTCCTCGCCGTAGTGCTTGGCGGCGTTCGCCCAGACCTCGTCGGACACGCCACCCGACGCGTCCGCGATCCGGGTGCCCTGCTCGGTCAGCTCAAGAGCGGCACGCTCGGCGTCGGTGAACACCTTCGCCTCGCGCCACACGGCCACCAGGTTCAGGCGCTGCTGGTCCTCGCCCGCGGCGACCGCGTCCTTGATGTGCATGTCCGTGCAGAATCCGCAGCCGTTGATCTGGCTGGCGCGGATCTTCACCAGCTCCTGCGTGAGGATCGGCAGGGACGAGTGCACCGCCATCCCGGCCGAGTTGAGGTGCTTCATGACCTTGCCCGCAAGGGCGTTGCCGAAGTAGTTGATACGCGCATCCATGATGGGTTCTCCTCGCCAGTAGGACCGTTACACCTCATTGACCAGGCCATGCGCCCATCCGTGACAGGTCTCGACAGTGACGTACGTCTCTCGGCGATGTGGTCCCGCCCGCGCCCGCGCCCGCGTCGGACAGCCCCGTCTGCGCACGCTCGTGGCCGTGCGCAACCGGCCCTGTGGCAGGCTCAGTTCGGCTCCGCCGGTGTCGGACGCAAGGAGTCGCCGACGACGGACAGGAGCTGGAGACGGCTGTGGCTCGTGGTGCCGGGTGTGGCCGTGTGGACGAGCAGCCGTTGTGACTGGTCGGGGTCGACGAGGGTCTGGCAGTGCAGTTCCACCGTGCCGACCTGAGGGTTCAGGTAGCGCTTCGACGCGCAGTACGGCCCGAGGACCGGATGCTCGCGCCACAGCGCCGTGAACTCCGGCGATGCGCGGTGCAGTGCCTCCACGAGTTCGGTCACGCGAGGGTCGTCGGCGTGGCGTGCGTGGACGCCGTGCAGGTCCGCCACGAGGAGGCGGCTCTGCTCGTCGTGGTCGTCGGCCGGCCGGAGCGAGCGGGCGGCCGGGTCCGTGAACCAGCGGTGGTGCAGGCTGCGGGCGAGCCCCGTGAAGGCCGTCTCGTCACCCAGCAGCGCCACCGCGAGCCGTGTCTGCTTCAGCGTCTCGCCCAGATGGTTGACCACCTGGGCGGGTGTGTCCTCCAGTCGGTCGAGAATGCGCAGCATCCCCGGACTGATGTGGTCGCGGCGCGGCCGCCTGTGCGGCTGCGCGTGCCCGGCGAGCTGGAACACATGGTCCCGCTCCTCCAGAGAGAGGCGCAGTCCGCGTGCGATGGCGGCGAGCATCTGAGCCGAGGGGTGCGGGCCCCGCGGCTGTTCCAGGCGGCTGTAGTAGTCCACCGACATGTCGCACAGGACCGCCACCTCCTCGCGGCGCAGGCCTCCCGTGCGCCGACGGCGTCCGCGGGGGAGTCCGACGTCCTCGGGTTGGAGGGACTCACGGCGTGTGCGGAGGAAGGCCGCCAGTTCTGCTCGGTCCGTCATCGCGGGCTCCTGGTTCCGGGGTCGGCACGGTCCCCGCCGCGCGGCGGGGAGGGGAGGTGGGCTTCGCGCGCGCCGGCCCCGGGCGCCCGTGGACGACGGCCTCGTACGGCGTCTCGGCGCACGTCCGCCCCGCGGTCGTGGCGGCTTGCGGGAGTTCAACAACGCCGTGGCGTGCGGTTGTTCCCGCCGGAAGGAGGGTGGGAGGACGGGCTGTCCGGTCGTGGGGCTGTGCGACGGGCGGGCGGCCGGGGCGGTCCCGCTGCCCCCGGCCGCCCGCCCG
>NZ_BMWD01000019.1:0-40074 GCF_014651055.1 Streptomyces fructofermentans | reverse complement strand
CGCCCGCGGGCCCTTTGGGGCCCGCGCGGAAGGGGTGGATCAGCGGGTGATCGCCTTCGTCTCCAGGAATTCCTCCAGCCCCGCACGGCCCATTTCGCGCCCGTTGCCGGACTGCTTGTACCCGCCGAAGGGCGCCTGGAAGTTGTGGTGTGCGTCGTTGACGTGGACCAGGCCGACACGCAGTCGCCCGGCGATCTCCACAGCGTGCTCCCGGTCACCGGTGACGGCCGCGCTGAGCCCGTACACGGTCCCGTTGGCGATCTCCACCGCGTGGTCCTCGTCGGTGTAGGGGATCACTACGAGGACGGGGCCGAAGATCTCCTCCTGGGCGATCACCGAACCGGGGTCCACGTCGGCGAAGACGGTGGGCCGGACGTACGCACCGGTCCCGAACCCCTCGGGCCTGCCCGGACCGCCGACCACCAGGGTGGCGCCGTCGGCGACACCGCGACGGATGTAGGCGTCCACACGCTCTCGCTGCGCCTCGGAGGCCAGCGGTCCGACGCGGGTGGACTCGTCGGCGGGGTCGCCCACCGTGTAGTCGGCGGACGCCGCCCGCAGCTTCTCGACCACCTGCTCCTGGAGGTCGGCGGGGACGAGCATGCGCGTCCACGCGCCGCAGGCCTGTCCCGCGTTGCTCCAGGCGAAGGCCAGCCCCCGGGTCACGGCGTCGTCGAGGTCCGCGTCGGGCAGGACGATGTGGGCCGCCTTGCCGCCGAGTTCGAGCGCGACCCGCTTGACCGTCCCGGACGCTGCCGCGGACACCAGCCTTCCCGCGGCCGTGGACCCGGTGAAGGAGACCATGTCGATTCCCGGGTGCCGCGAGATGGCTTCGCCGACGACGGGACCCGTGCCGTGGACCACGTTGAGCACCCCTGCCGGGAGCCCGGCGGCGGTGGCGACGACGGCGAAGAGCTGGGCGCTGACCGGTGCGATCTCCGAGGGCTTGAGGACCACGGTGTTTCCGGCGAGGAGTGCGGGGACGACCTTCGTCACCAACTGCTGGAGGGGGAAGTTCCAAGGGGTGATGGCCCCCACGACGCCGATGGGTTCGCGGACGATCAGGGTGTTCCCCACCTCCTCGGACCAGGAGAACCGCTGGGCCGTCTCGATCGCGGCGGCGGCCGAGAGCGGCGGGAATCCGGCCTGGGCCGCGCGGGAGAAGGAGATCGGGGCGCCCATCTCGGCGGTGATGGTCGACGCCAGTGTCTCGGCGTGCAGCCGGAGTTCCTCGACGACGCGCTCGAGCACGGCCACCCGGTCCTCCGGCGACGTGGACGACCATCCCGGGAACGCTCGCGTCGCGGCCTCGACGGCCAGGTCGACATCCTCGGCCGAGCCCTCGGGAATCGCGGCGAACACTGTGTCCGTGGCGGGGTTGACGACATCGATCAGAGAGCCGGAAGCGGGGACCGCACGGCCGTCGATCCAGTGCGAGGGGGCGGGCAGGGGGAGTTCGGTACGTTGTTCCATGTGCCCAGGGAACACCGTGTGTCCGGGCGGATCCATGCTCTGTCATAGCCATGATGTGAGTCACCCCCGCCGGTCCCGGCGCGGATGCCTGGACGGTGGCCGTGCCCCGGCATGTGCCTCCTCCAACCGGTCACGGACCGGGAGACGCCTTGCGGGGCGAGGACCCGACGATCGCGTGCCGGGCCTCCGGAGGACGGCAACCTGCGCAATCGATATCATTTCGGACGACAGCGTGAGCGCTCGCCGGCCCGAGGATGCCATTCGACCGCTGTGCGACGGAAGGGGGCGAGCCCACGGCGTACGAGCGACCGAGGTGAGCCCTGTGGCGACCGAAAGTGTCCTGCGCCCGAGCCTGATCGTCCCGATCGGGCACGTCGAACCCGTGCCGCGCAGGATACGGGCGGCGATCGACGGCCGCGTCGTCTTCGACACCCGCCGTGCCCTGTACGTGTGGGAGTGGAAGGCGTTTCCCCAGTTCAGCATTCCGCTGGAGGACCTGGTCGAGGGCGTCCTGATCGACGACGGCCACGAGGAGCAGCTCGGCGCGGGCCCGGCGCGCCGGCACAGCCTCCAGGTCGGCAGTGAGGTCCGCGAGGGCGCGGCATGGGTGTGGAGCCCCGGTGCTCCGGAGCCCCTGCAGGGCACGGTGCGCTTCGAGTGGGACGCGCTGGACGGCTGGATGGAGGAGGACGAGCCGGTCTTCGTGCACCCCAGGAGCCCGTACTCCCGGGTGGACGCCATCCGCTCCTCCAGCAGTGTCCGCGTGGAGCTGGACGGCGTCGTACTGGCGGACGCGCCCAACTGCGTGAAGCTGTTCGAGACCGGCCTGCCGACGCGCTACTACCTCGACCGCACCCACATCCGGTGGAGCCGGCTGCGGCACTCCGACACGGTCACGCGCTGCGCGTACAAGGGGACGACGAGCGCGTACTGGTCCTTCGACAGCGACATCGCCTCCCACCAGGACATCGCCTGGGGGTACGACTTCCCGACGATGCAGGCCAACCGCATCGCGGGCCTCACCACCTTCTACAACGACCGCGTCGACCTCTACGTCGACGGCGACCTGCTCCCCGGGTCGAGTGATCCCACGCGCGGCGTCCGCCCCTGAGCGAGCGCGGCCCACAGCTCGCCGAGCGGTGTCACACATCACGCTTCAAATTGGTCAAAAAGAACAAAACGCCTTCCGGGCCGCTCGGCCCGAAGGCGACAGGACGGCCGGTCGCCGCCATCAGCGTCGGAAGCCGCCGTCGAATCTTCCGGATCGACCGCGCGCGACAGTGCGCGTGCCCATGAAAGGCCCCTCATGAGTGAACAGAGCCAGACCGTCGTCCTGGTGCACGGCGCGTTCGCGGACTCCTCCAGCTGGAACGGCGTCGTCGACAGACTCCAGACGCACGGCTACAACGTGATCGCGGCGAGCAACCCGCTCCGTGGACTGGCCGGTGACGCCGAGTACGTCAGGCAGCTCGTCGCTTCCGTCGACGGCCCCGTGGTCCTCGTCGGACACTCGTACGGCGGCGCCGTCATCACCAACGCCGCGACCGGGCTCGACAACGTCAAGGCCCTCGTCTATGTCGCGGCCTTCATGCCCGACGAGGGGGAGAGCGCGCTCACGCTGTCCGAGAAGTTCCCCGGCAGCACGCTCGGCGCGGCGCTCCGCCCGGTACCGATCGTGCTCCCGGACGGCAGCCAGGCCGCCGACCTGTACATCGAGAAGGACAAGTTCCACGGGCAGTTCGCCGCCGACGTCCCCGAGGAGACGACGGCGGTGATGGCAGCCACCCAGCGGCCGGTGACCAACGTCGCGCTTGAGGAGGCCGCCGCCGCCCCGGCGTGGAAGGCCATCCCGTCATGGGTCCTCGTGGCCACCGAGGACCAGAACATCCCGCCGCAGGCCCAGACCTTCATGGCCGAGCGCGCGAAGGCCACGGTCGTGAACGTCACCGCGTCCCACGCCGCCAGCGTCTCGTGCCCGGGCGACGTCGCGCGGCTGATCAACGAGGCGGCGAAGGCCACCGCCTGAGCACCACATCGTGCGCTCGGCCCCGGGCTGCCGTCACCGACCACACGTCGATGACGGCGCCCGGGCCGAGCGCTGCGTCGGTCCTTCGCCCCGCCGATTGCTTGTGCGCCTGCCGCCATCGGGCCGAGTTGCGGGCGCGCCCGCGGAGGTGCTTGCTGGAGGGGCGGCCGGACGCGGGACGGCAGCGTCGTGCCTCGCGCCGGACCGGGCCGGCAGCTGTTTCCGCCGTCTTCGGCCCGTCCCGCACACACCGCTGAAGGCGTCCGCGTGCGGCAGGCCGGACGGACACATCCCGGGTGAAGCATGGATCGGAGAGGTGCAGAGATGAACATCGCCGTCATCGGAGGAACCGGCCTGATCGGGTCGCAGGTCGTGAAGAACCTCGACGCCGCGGGACACTCGGCGACACCGCACTCCCTGTCGACGGGAGTGGACATCATCAGCGGCCAGGGTCTCGACGAGGCGATAGGGGGCGCCGACGTCGTGGTGAACCTGGCGAACTCGCCCACGTTCGACGCCTCGTCACCGGAGTTCTTCCGCACCTCGATGGACAACCTCCTCGCGGCCTCCGGCAAGGCGAACGTCCAGCATTTCGTGGTCCTGTCCATCGTAGGCGTCGACAAGGTGCCCGCCATGGACTACTACCGCGCGAAGGTGCTGCAGGAGGACCTCCTCAAGGCGGGACCCGTTCCCTACTCCATCGTGCGGGCCACGCAGTTCATGGAGTTCATGGACGCCGTGATCTCCTCGTCGGCCGACGGCGACACCGTTCGCCTCCCGCGCACACCTGTGCAGCCCATCGCGGCGGCGGACGTGGCCGCGATCGTCAGCGAGGTCGCCGTGGGAGACGCGCTGAACGGAGTCCTGGAGATCGCGGGACCCGACATCTACCCCCTGGACGAGCTGGGCCGGCTCACCTTCACCGCCAAGGGCGACACGCGTTCCGTCGTCACCGACGACGCTGCGGGCATGCTCGCAGCGGTTCCGGGAGACGTCCTCACGAACGCCGGCGCCCGGCTGGCTCCCACCCACTACACCGACTGGCTCGCCTGAGACCGCTCACTGCCCCGCGGGCCCGGATGCCAGGTGGTCGAGGGTCCGGTCCACGATCGTGCGCACCCCGGCGGGACTGAGCCGCAGAATCTCGGCGATCTCCGCGTCGCCGTAGGCGAACCCCTCCCGCAGGACGCACGCGGCCCGCTCGGTGGGATCCAGCTCGTCCAGCACCACAAGCAGGGCGAGGTCGACGGCACCCGCCCGCTGCAGGTCCTCGCCGGGACCGGTGGCAGTGTCGACGGGATCGGGCAGCCACGGACCGATGTACGACTCGCGCCGCATGCGCGCGGACTCGGCGGCGTCGACGGCGAGACGGGCAGCCGTGCGCGACAGGTAAGCGGCCGGGCTGGCCACCGCCGAACGGTCCGCGTCGCGCCAGTGCAGCAGGACCTCCCGCACGACGTCCTCCGCGTCGGAGGTGCTGCCGAGCACCCGGTACGCGATGTCGAAGAGGTGCGGACGGAGCTCCGCGAAAACGCAGCCCTCTTCCTCCGTGCGGCTCCCACTGGTGGATGTCTCGACGTGCATGGCCTGGTCGTCTCCGTTCCTCCGGGTGTCCGTACAACCGGATGACGCGCGCGTGCGGCCGCCGGGTGACCGCACGCTCCGCGGCCCCCGACAAGGGCGGACGCCGCGCCGCCGGGATCGCCGGCGGCGCGGCTGCTCCTACCGCACTCGAAGGATTGACCGGGACCGACCCGGATCTGTGACAGCTGAGCCGGAATCGTCCGCCGGAATCACAGGAAGAGGAGCGCTCACTCCTCCTGCGCCTCGGAAGGACCGGACTCCCTCCCCGGCCGGTTCCCGGGCGTGCCCTCCCGGTTCCAGGAGCGGAGCTTGTCCGGATTGAGGGTGACCCACACCTGCACCGCGTGGTGACCGGTGATGTCCAGGCTGATGACGGCTGCGACCCGGCGGTCGCAGCGCACGACGATCCCCGTGCGGCCGTTGACGGAGTGGGTGTGCAGGGAGACACGGGGGCAGCGGGTGAGCAGGCTCAGCAGGCTCCTGGCGACCTGCAGGTCGCCGTGCACCGGCTCGGTGCGGGCGCGGACCTTGCCACCGCCGTCGAAGAACGCCATGGCGTCCGGTGCCAGCAGGGAGGACAGCAGCGCCGCGTCCTCGGTGGCGCAGGCCGCCCGTACGGTACGGACCACGGCGTCGTGCTGCTGGGGTGTGGTGGGACGCGCGCGCCGCGCCCGCAGGCTGCGGAGCGCCCGGTCGGCGAGGTCCGGAAACCCCGGCTCCGCGCGGCCCGTGACGTCAGGGGCCGTGACGCCGGCCGCCCTGGGGGCGTCGGCCAGTACGAACGCCCCCCGCTCGGCCGCGGACAGCGAGCCCAGCGCGTTGTGCAGGGCCTCGCTGACCTCCTGCTGCAGCACCCGGTTCAGGTCGGCCGTGCCACCACGGCTCTCCCCGGCCCGCAGGACCTTCCGCCGTTCGACGGAGGCCACGCGGCGCGTGCAGATCTCGCACACGGCGTCCGCGAGCCATGCGCGCGGAGCGGCGACCCCGGCCCGCACGGGACCGGGCAGCTCGAACCACCGCCGGTACGCCTCGGCGGTGGCGCCCTCCGCCTCGAAGTCGTTGCCCAGCATCCGCCGTGCCACATCGAGCAGGTGCTGCCGCTCGTCGAGCAGCTCCGCGATCGACACCGAGTCGTCTGCATCGTTCATTACGGCGTCCTCCCACTCCCACGGCACCGCACAGAACGGGCGACCGTCTCGATCGTCCTCCCGGAATTCAGCGAAGGCTACAACGGGCCCGGAACCGCGGCCCGTATGCCTTCTCGCGCGTCACACGGTGGGTACGTGCGGTGCGGGAGGTGATCGAACCCCTCACGCACCGCACATCCCGCCGCGCTCTCGCTCATTCGAACGATGCTTCCTGTGGCCGGGCACTCCGCGACATCGGCCGTTGGCCCGCAGTGTCACCCGGCGGGGCCGCCGGGTCACTCCACGAGCTTCCCCTCGCTGGACACGTCCTCCATGATGGCCGCGATCTCGTCCGGAATCGGCGGGATGCTCTCGCGCGTGATCCCCGTCTCCGGCGACCAGACGAGGTTCACCTGCAGCGCGGGATCCATGTCCGGGTAGTCGCTGCGGTTGTGGCAGCCCCGGGTCTCCCTGCGCTCGATCGCCGCTTCGAGGGTGGCCCTGGCCGCGAGAGCCGCCGACTTGAGGTCGAAGGCGTGCGCCAGATCCTGGAAGCCGGCGATGTCCGGGTGGACCCCGACGTTCTCCATGCGCTTCTCGATCTCGGCGAGTTCCGCCAGGCCGGCGCGCAGTCCTTCCTCGTCGCGGACGACGCCCGCGTGCTCGGTCATGGTGTTGCGGATGGCGCGCTGGAGGGCACGGACGTTCTCCGGACCGTCCGCGGCCAGGAGTCCGTCGATCTCCAGACGCGCCTCCGCCTCCGCCTCCGCCGAACGAGGCTGCGCCGCAAGGCCCTTCGAATACGCGGTCGCCGCCTGACCCGTGATGCGGCCGAAGACCAGCAGCTCGATCAGACTGTTGCCGCCGAGGCGGTTGGCGCCGTGCAGACCGCTGGAGGCCTCTCCGATGGCGTACAGACCGCGGACGTCGGTGCTGTGGTCCTCGGGCCTGACCCACACGCCGCCCATCGAGTAGTGCGCGGTGGGCGCGATCTCGATCGGATCGCGTGTGATGTCGAGCATCTGCAGGTCCAGGAGCGTCTGGTACACCCTCGGCAGCCGGTTCATGATCGTCTGCCGAGGCAGGTGGGACACGTCCAGCCACACACCGCCGTTGGGGGTGCCGCGGCCCTCCTTGATCTCCGTGTAGGAGGCGAGGGCCACCCGGTCACGGGTGGACAGCTCCATGCGCTCGGGATCGTAGCGGCTCATGAACCGCTCACCGAGCGCGTTGCGCAGGATGCCGCCCTCGCCGCGGGCCGCCTCGCTGACCAGCGTGCCCGCCGCGTTCTCCGGCTCGATGATCCCCGACGGGTGGAACTGCACCAGCTCGGGGTCGCGCAGACGGGCGCCCGCCTCGACCGCCAGCCGGAACGAGTCGCCGGTGTTCTCGTCGCGTCGCGAGGACGTGCGTCGCCAGATCCGGGTGTGGCCGCCCGCCGCGAGAATGACGGCGTCGGCGTGGATCAGGTAGCGCGTGCCGTCGGTGACGTCGAAGCCGTACGCGCCGAAGACGGCACCGTCGTGCGTCAGGAGCCGGGTGATGTAGACGCTGTCGAGCATGGGGATCTGCAACTGGCCGGCACGCCTGATGAGAGTGCGCTGGATCTCCAGACCGGTGTAGTCACCGGCGAAGGCGGTGCGCCGGAAGGTGTGCGCGCCGAAGAACCGCTGCGAGATCCGGCCGTCCTCCTCCCGCGCGAAGGCCATGCCGTAGCGCTCCAGGTCGTCGATGCCCAGTGCGGCGCCCTGCGTGACAATCTCGGCGGTGCGGGGGTCGCCGAGCAGATAGCTCTCCTTGAGTGTGTCGGCGGCGTGCTGCTGCCAGCTGTCCTCCGGGTCCATGGTGCCCAGGGCCGCGTTGATGCCCCCGGCCGCCAGCGCGGTGTGCGCGTCCTCCTTGGCGCGCTTGCCGACGGCGAGGACATCCATGCCCGCTTCGGCCAGCTCGATCGCCGCCCGCAGGCCCGCTCCGCCCGTTCCGATCACCAGCACCGTGGTGGAAAGGCGCTGCTCGGTGATAGCCACGTTCGCTCCGATCACTTGGTTCGTCACCACGTACGACCGGTTGCCGCCACGCTTTGTGACACCGGCCCTGTGACTGGCCCGTCAGATCAGGCGTACTGCCCTCCGCCCGGTACGCCCGCTCCTGACGCACCACCTCGCATCCCACCATTTTGGCACCGGCTCCTTCGCGCCGCCGTGCGTGCCGGAGCCGCACACCGGTGCCTGCGCGTTCCTGCCCCTCCACGGATCCCTGTCACCTCCCGAGCGGGGTGCCGTCCGGGAGGCACGGACACAAATTGTTTCGAGGACCGTGTCACAGCGGTGCCGGGTCTCCGGTCATAAGGGGCGGGGCAGGACGAGGACCCGCTGCCCCGGGAAGCCGGCCGTGGACGGACACGTTCACCCGGACCAGGAGCAGCGGGTACTTCGCCCGATGCCAAGACGCCCGACCCCAGCGGTTCACCGCCCGTACGGCGGTGCCGCCCGGACAGGCCCTCACAGCCGGCCGTACGGGGACGAGCGCGGCGTCGAACCGACCCGAGGTCGGTGCGGCCCCTCCTCGCGGCATCGAGCCGTTACGAGCCGAACGGCAGCGCCGCGGCTCTTCCACAACACGCAGCGGCCATGGCGGCGGTCACCTCCGGTACCGCGGCCCGGTCCTTCCCGCCGACGCGGTGGGAGGCGACCGCTGCGACGCACCGCCGTCGACCGTCCGTGGACCAGGTCGACTCCATCGCCTCGAAAGGCACTCTCATGACCAAGCGCACGCTCTCCCGCCGTTCCCGCACGTCGCTCGCCCTCCTGGCCACCGGTGGCGTCGCCGCCGCGCTCGTGGCCACCTCGGTCGTCCCGGCGAGTGCCGACATCAGCAAGACCTCGCACCGCAAGCCGACCGTCGTGCTCGTGCACGGAGCCTTCGCCGACTCCACGAGCTGGAACGGTGTGATCAAGGAGCTCAAGCGCGACGGTTACCCGGTGGTGGCCGCGGCCAACCCGCTGCGGGGCCTCGCGAGCGACGCGGCCTACGTCAAGGACGTCCTCGCCGGGATCAAGGGCCCCATCGTCCTGGCCGGACACTCCTACGGCGGCATGGTCATCAGCAACGCCGCGACCGGCAACAGCAACGTCAAGGCACTCGTCTACGTCGCCGCGTTCGCCCCGGACAAGGGCGAGTCCGCGCTCGACCTGGCGGCCAAGTTCCCCGGCAGCAGCCTCGGCGAGGCCCTCCAGCCCGTCCCGTGGACGCAGCCCGACGGCGCCAAGGGCACTGACTTCTACATCCAGCCCGCGAAGTTCGGCCACCAGTTCGCGGCGGACGTGCCCCGCAGCACCAGTGACCTCATGGCGGTCACCCAGCGCCCCGTGACACAGGCGGCGCTGGCGGGGGACTCCGCCGAGCCGGCGTGGAAGACCATCCCTTCCTGGAACCTCGTCGCCACGCAGGACCTCAACATCCCGGCCAAGACCCAGTCGTTCATGGCCGAGCGTGCCGGCTCCCACGTGGTCAAGGTGAAGGCCTCGCACGCCGCGAGCGTCTCGCAGCCCGATAAGGTCACCGCGATCATCGAGGACGCGGCGGCCCGCACGGTCCGATGACCCGGCGGCACACGTGAGAACGGCGGGGCGGCGAGACATCGCCGCCCCGCCTCCGCGTGTTCCGGTCCCCGGTGTCCGTACGGCCCTGCCGGGTCGCGGCCCGACGTGTGCCGGGTGGCGCGGACTCCTCAGGCGTCGAGCTGGTGGTCGGCCCACACGTAGGTCTCGGGGAGCAGGTCGGTGATCGGCACGGTGCGGAGGCCACCGGCTGCGCCGACGACGACCTTCAGGTCCGGGAAGTAGTCGACCAGGACCTGACGGCACCTGCCGCACGGGGGCACGACGCCTCGGTCCCGATCACCCACGGCGACCACGGTGTCCAACTCGTAGGCTCCCTGGGCGGCCGCCGTGCCGACGAGGACCAGTTCGGCACAGGGTCCGCCGGTGAAGTGGTAGGCGTTGACGGCGGTGATGATGCGTCCGTCCGCCGCGCGGGCCGCGGCCGCCATGGTGTGGTTGTCGCCGCGGCACCGGGTGCGCGCGACATGGGCCGCGGCTTGAACGAGTTCCTGGTCGACGTCGTGGACCTGCGCGGTCATGTCCCCTGCCTCCGTGCGGTGTTGGGCGGCGGAGGGCCCGGGAGGCGGCTTCCCGCCGAGCGACTCCGCCGACGCGGCGCCGGTGGCCGCCGAAGGATTGTCGCTCGTGAGGACTGCGGGCGCGCGGGCGGGCAGGCCGGACTCCCGCTCGGCACCCGGGCAGCACCGGAGATTCCGATGCCGGTCAGTACGGAACGCCGGCCGGGGGACGACGAGTTCACCGGCCCCGACCGCGACGGTCGCCGTGCGAACGCCTACTGCTGCTGGGCGCTCCAGTCGGCGAAGTGGGTCTCGCCGAGTCGGGCGTCCGGGCCCGGGAGCAGAGTGGTCTCCTGCAACACGGCGCCGAAGTAGGGGGCCTTGGGATCGACCACCACCGTACGCGGGTCGTTCTTGGCGGCCAGGCCGTCGCGGATCAGCTCGTCGAGCTGGAACGTGTCGGGTCCGGCCACCTCGAACGTGCCGTTGACGGGATCTCCGACGGCGGTGCGTGCCACGGCGGTCGCGACGTCGTCGGAGTAGATGGGCTGGATCTTGATCGGCGCCAGGTGGACCGTGCCGTCGTCCTTGGTCGCCCCGGCCACGATGCCCTTCATGAACTCGAAGAACTGCGTGGCGTGCACGAGGGAGTAGGGGACCCCGGACTCCTTGATCAGCGTCTCCTGCATCTGCTTGGCGCGGAAGTAGCCGCTCTCCTGGAGGCGGTCGGTGCCCACCACGGACAGTGCCACGTGGTGGGTGACGCCCGCCTCCTTCTCTGCCTTGAGGATGTTGGTCGTGGACGTGCGGAAGAACTCCATCACGTCGTCGTCGGCGAACGAGGGGGAGTTGGAGACGTCCACGACGACGGCCGCGTCCGTCAGCACCTCGGCCAGTCCCTCCCCCGTCAGCGTGTTCACACCGCTGTCGGGGGAGGCCGGTACCGCCTCGTGTCCGTGAGCGGCGAGTTTGCTGACCACCTTGGAGCCGATGAGACCGGTGCCGCCGATGACTACGACCTTCATGATGAGGACCCTCTCGGTGCTGTGTGCGCCGCACAGCACCGCAGGAGGCACCGGCCCGGACCGCACGTTTCGATGGCGTTTGGGTGGACAAGGCCAGAATAGTGATGGTTCGGGTCATGGCGCATTCGGGCGCGGGTCAGGGCAGCAGGCTGTCCAGGGGCACATCGGGGTCGGCGAGGGCGGCGTCGTCGACCTCGTTGCGCGACAGGACCAGGTCACGGACCGTGTCGATGACGTCCCACACGTTGACACTCATCCCGGCCAGGACGCGCCGTCCCGACATCCAGAAGGCGATGAACTTCCGGCCCTCCTTGTCCCCGCGGAAGACGACCCGGTCGTAACCGCCCGGTTCGACGTACCCCGTGTACTCCATCCCCAGGTCGTACTGGTCCGTGTAGAAGTACGGCAGCCGCGTGTAGGCCGCATCCTCGCCGAGCATGCTCCGCGCGGCCGTGGCCGGCTGGTTCTGCGCGTTGGCCCAGTGCTCGACGCGGATGTGGCGTTCGAGCCAGGGGTGGTAGGCGTTGGCGACATCGCCGGTGGCCCACACGCCGGGCGCGGAGGTCCGCAGCTGCTCGTCGGTGACGATGCCGTTGTCGACCTCGATGCCGGCCGCTCGCGCGAGTTCGGTGTTCGGCGTGATGCCGACGCCGACGACCACGGTGTCGGCGGGCAGCAGCCGCCCGTCGGCGAGCCTGACACCGCTCACGCCGCCGTCCGTCCCGACCAGTTCCTCGACCTCCACCCCGGGCAGCAGAGTGACGCCGTGCTCCTTGTGGAGGCCGGCGAACACCTCGGCCGCCTCCCGTCCCAGGACCTTGAGGAGGGGCAGCTCGCCGTGCCCGAGCACGGTCACGCGCGCGCCCGCCATCCGCGCCGCGGCGGCGGTCTCCAGGCCGATCCAGCCGTCCCCGATCACCACGACCTCGGCCCCGGCCGTGAAGGCGCTCTTGAGACGCTCACTGTCGCCCACGCGACGCAGGTAGAGCACATTGCCGAGGTCGGCCCCGGGAACCTTGAGATGGCGCGGGGAGGAGCCGGTGGCCAGCAGCAGCTTGGTGTAGGGCACCCGCTCCCCGTCGTCCAGCACGACTTCCGCGGCGGCCAGGTCCAGCGAGGTCACGGTCGTTCCGAGCCGCAACTCGACGTCGTGCTCGGTGTACCAGTCCGGGGTGTGCACGAAGATCGAGTCGCGCTCCTCCTTGCCCAGGAGGTAGCCCTTGGACAGCGGCGGCCGGATGTACGGCCTGTCGCCCTCGGACCCGATGATCAGGACAGGTCCGTCGTGGCCGTGCTTGCGCAGGGCGGCCGCAGCCTTGGCCGCGGCCAGTCCGCCTCCGACGATCACGATGCCGGTCACTGGGGGCATGTTGGTCCTCGCCTTTCGATTCGCCTGTCGAGCGCCATGGTGTGAAGTCAACCGCTCTGACCGCTCGGCCGCCCTTCCTGTGACACCACTCGGGTGCGCGCCGCCTGCGAAGGGCAGCGGACGGCGAGGGCAGGCGATCCGGTGTTCGTTGACGCACCACGCCCCGCCTGACGCACCACACGCGCCGGAGGTGGTCCCGACGCCCGGTTCAGGCGGCCAGCGACCTC
Organism: Streptomyces fructofermentans; assembly: GCF_014651055.1. Taxonomy (GTDB): domain Bacteria; phylum Actinomycetota; class Actinomycetes; order Streptomycetales; family Streptomycetaceae; genus Streptomyces; species Streptomyces fructofermentans. The sequence goes on along the minus strand of NZ_BMWD01000019.1, from coordinate 27,123 downwards.
ACGTACGGCACGAGCTTGTCCGGGTTCATGACCCACATGAGGCGTTCCAGGCCACGCGGCGACGCTTCGACGCACAGCAGCGCGAGGGGCTTGCCGCCGGAGGAGACCAGGACGGCGGGCCGGTCGTTGGCCTCGACCCAGTTGATCTCCGAGCCGGGCCAGAACCTCGGGGCGAAGGCGCCGAGGTACCGGGAGACGTGGTCGCGGCCCACCACCGGGATCTTCGACGCGCCGCGCATGCCGCCGCCGTCGGCGTAGCTGACGACGTCCTCCGCGAGGACGTGTTCGAGCATGGCCAGGTCGCCCGTCTGGGCCGCGGTGAGGAACACCTTGAGCAGACGCTGGTGCTCGGCACGGTCGACCGGCTCCCGCCGCTCGGCGGCCAGGTGCTTGCGAGCCCGGCTCACGAGCTGGCGGGCGTTGGCCTCACTGGTGTCGACGATCTCCGCGATCTGCGGGTAGGGGTAGTCGAACGCCTCCCGCAGCACGTACGCGGCGCGCTCCACGGGATTCAGCTTCTCCAGCACGAGGAGGACCGCCATCTCGACCGCTTCGGCGCGTTCCGCCCCCACGTTGGGGTCCCGGCTGGTGTCGACCGGCTCAGGGAGCCACGGGCCCACGTACGACTCCCGCCGCATCCGGGCGGACTGCGCCAGATTGATCGCCAGCCGGGTGGTCACCGTAGTCAGGAAGGCCTTCGGCTCCAGCACTTCCCGGCGGTCGGTGTTCTGCCACCGCACCCAGGCCTCCTGGACGATGTCCTCGGCCTCCGTGGTGCTTCCGAGGACACGGTAGGCGACACCGAACAGCTGCGGACGTGCCGCGATGAACTCCTGCGTCGCCCTTTCGAGCGAGTCGGCGTCATCTTCGGCGTGCATCGTGGCCCCTTTCGGCCGAACCAATGTTACAGCCGCTGTCGACTGCACGCTTCTGGGGCCGGGGTCGCTCACACTGCCGCCGACCTGAGGTTCGTGCCCACGTTGTGAGGCTACAACGGGCCTGATCGGTGCGCCCGCCCGGCGCCACGGCACCCGATTCACGTCCGCCCGGAGCGCTCCACGGCGCCTGCTCGCCGATCGGATACCACCGTGTGATTGAAGAGTGTCACGCCTGCTAGGCTGACCACAGTGTTCCCGGCGCCAAGTGGACAGCTCGATGTCGGCGCCAGGGGCACGGGCGCCCGCGACAAGAGCCGAGCGGGTGCAGGGCCTCGGGCACCCACTCGTTCCCCCGCGAGTCGGCGCCCGAGGCCACCGGCACGCAACCTCCCGGTCCGCGGACCGGGAGTGATCGATTGGGCCCTCGGGTGCGGCGCGAGCGCTCAGGCCCCGTTGGCCTCATTGGCCCGGTACAGGCCGCGGCCGGTCCGCCGGATGCGGGAGGAGCCGACGAGACGGTCGAGTGTGCTGCGCACCGCGTTGATGCTTCCGCTGTCGGCGTCGCGGCCCAGCGCCGCCGCGACATCACGGGCGCGCACATCGGCATCGCCGGCGCGGGCGAAGTGGTCCAGGATCTGCTCGGTGAGCTTTCCGTAGGCGCTCTCGTCGGCGTCCGCGCGGGGTGCCGCCTTCCCCGCCGCCTGACGGTCGTCACGCCGACGCGGGGCGCCCGTCCGCCCGTCCGGCTCGTCCGGGGCGGCGGGCCCGGCCGGCGCGGTGTCCGCGCGTGACTTGGCGGGCTTGGCGGCACGCCGGCGTCCGGCGTCCGGGGTGGTGTCCGCGGGGACCTCGGAAGAGGCCTCGGAACCCGCCGCTCCCGGGGTCGCCATCAGTGACTGGAGTGCGCTCAGGGCCCGTTGGACGGAATCGAGATGGGCGCCGACGGCAGCCAGCTCCCGCTCCAGGGACTGCTTCTGGACCTTGAGGCGGGCCAGTTCCTCCTGGAGGCTCTCAGCGGTGATCTCGATGTTGTGCGCCGCGCGAGTTGCCGGGACCATGTCTTCCTCTCATCCTCAGCCCTCCGTGTCGCGCTCGGCCCGGCAGTGCTGCCGCTCGGCGAGGGCGCCGGATGGGTGTTTCGGGACATCCTATGCGGATGCACACTCTTCGCCGTACGCGCGTACCGACCACCTGTTCCCTTACGGCGTCCGTGTCCGGAAGCGGCCGCCGGCACAGTGATGGAGACGCGGTGACTGTTCGGTGAAAGCTTGTCCTTCCCATTGTTGTCACTGTCACACCGCGAAAGCAACGTTCGCATCCGGCGGCGGCCCCTCGCGGCCTACGTGGAGGGCTCACCCCGGTCGGCCGGCGGGGAGGCGGGGTTGCGGCGGGGTGTCAGGGTCGCGTTGGGCAGTTCGGGCGCGGGAAGGCGCTCATGCTCCTGTCCCTCGACCTGCCCGAATCGGTCGGAGGCGCTCTGCCAGTCCTGTCGGGCCCGCACGATGTCCTCGTGGGTGCGGCCGACGAAGTTCCACCACATGACGATCTCCTCGTCGAACGGCGGACCGCCCAGCAGGATCATCCGGGCCGGTTCCCCCGAGGTGTTCTCCAGGGTCAGCCGCGCTGCGCCCGGAGCGGCGTAGCCGAGTTCGGCGGCCCGGAGCGCGGTGCCGTTCATGGCGACCTCGCCACTGTCGACGATGACACCGTGCTCGAAACCCTCGTCGACGGCCAGGCCCACGACGGCGTGCGCGTCGAGTGTGATCTCCGCGCCCAGCACCGGGGTGTACGTGTCCACCGGAGAGGTGTCGCCGGCCAGCGAACCCAGGAACACTCGGGCCTGCCCGCCCTCCAGCGCGACCGTGCCCGGGATGTGGTGCTGGAAGTCGCGTGGGGCGTCCCGATGGGCGGCCGGCAGCGCGACCCACAACTGCATCCCGTGCAGCACGGTGGTCTCCTCGGTGGAGAACTCCGAGTGGCAGATGCCGAAACCGCCGGTCATCAGGTTCAGTTCGCCGGGACGGACCAAGGCCCGGACGCCCAAGCTGTCGCGGTGCTCGATCTCCCCGCTGAACAGCCAGCTCACGGTCTGCAACCCGATGTGCGGATGCGGGGCGACGCGCATCCCGCCGGTCAGGCGCACGTCGTCGGGGCCGTAGTGGTCGGCGAAGCACCAGGCGCCGATCAGCGTCCGTGCCCGCTGCGGCAGTGTCCGCCGGACGGTCATCGCCCGGGGGCCGCCCAGCGGTACGTGCCGGGCGCCCAGTACTTCAACTCCCCGAGGTCGGTGCGCGTCGGCACACGTCACCTCCGGCGGGTGCGTCTCCATATTGCTCATGTCAGTCCTTTCCGCCGCCGTGCGCCGGCCGGCACAGGGCGGCCGCGCCGCCGGTGAGGTGGGGATGTCGACCGGGCCGGCGCGGGGGCCCGGTCGCGGGACGGTGATCGTGGGGAAGGCGTACGGCCGGGGCGGGCCGCGGCGGTGTGTGTTCCGCATCCGATCGGCGACGGCCACCTGGGGGCCGGTGGGAGGCGAGCGGCCGTACGCACGAATTGTACCCGTGTCACACGGTTGGCCTGCCTCGCTGCGGGGGTTGCCGCCGACCGGGCGACTCGGTGCAGGGCCGGGGACTCGGCCGGGCCCCCGCACCGACGCAGAGGCCCCGGGCGGTTGTCACACCCCACCGCGCGTCCCGGTCATGTGTGTTGCCCCCGCTTCACCGACCCATGGCCGCCCGCGTACGTGCCGCACCGTACGCGGGCGCGCGAGGAAGTGCCCATGCGCCGCGAACCGCGGATCACCCCGACAGGCCCCGAGCATCTCGCCGCCGTGGTGGCCATGCACCGCCGCTGCTCACCGCACACTCTCTGGAGCCGCTACCACCGTGCGACGGCCGACCCCGCGAGCTTTCTGCCAGCCCTGCTGTCGCGCCCCGGTTCGGTCCATCTGGCCGTGTGGGACCCGACCGGCCGCATCGTCGCCGTGGGGCACCTGATGCCGGACGGCTCGGCTGTGGAGGCCGCGCTCCTCGTCGAGGACGCCTGGCAGGACAGAGGACTGGGCACACGCCTGCTTCTCCGCCTGGGCCGACATGCCGCCGAGGGCGAATGGGAGACGGCGTACGGCCTCGTGCTGCCCGGCGACGAACGGATCGACGCCATGCTCGGCCACACCGCACTGCCGGTCCACCATGGCGACGACGGCGGAGTGACGACCGTCTGGGCGCGCACAGGGGACCTGGCCGAGGTACTTCCGCCCCGCCGCCGGCTGCTGGTCCGTGCCCGGAGCAGACGCTGACCGGGCGCGGGGGCCGGAGACCCTGTTCCGTCAGCCGGTCGACTCCGAGCCACGCGGATGCGCCGACGCCGGCCCGAAGTACGGCTTCGCACCGGGGCCGCACCGGTGCGAGTCGCGCAGGCCCGGCGGCCGGCACATGGCCCCTCACCGGTCCAGGCCGTACCGCTCACGGGCCTGCGCGACGTTCTCGGGGGCGACCTGCCCGGACCGGGCCAGCCGGTCCAGGGCAGCCACCACGATCGACTCGGCGTCCACCTGGAAGTGGCGGCGCACGTCCTCGCGGGTGTCGGACAGGCCGAACCCGTCGGTGCCGAGGGAGTAGTAGTCCTGCTCGACCCACTGGCTGATCTGGTCGGGCACCTGCCGCATCCAGTCGCTGACGGCCAGCACGGGACCGGGCGCACCGCTCAGCGCCCGGGTGACGTACGGGGTCCGCTCCTCGCCGCGCATCCGCGCGGCGTCGGACTCCATCGCGTCACGGCGCAACTCCGTCCAGGAGGTCACCGACCACACGTCGGCCCGCACGTTCCACTCGGTGGCCAGCAGTTCCTGAGCCCGGAGCGCCCAGTGGATCGCCGTGCCGGAGGACAGCAGTTGGATCCGCGGCCCTGCCGCGGCGGGCTCCGCGGGCCGGAACCGGTAGATGCCCCGGAGGATGCCCTCCTCGATACCCGGCACCGCGGGCATGGGCGGCTGGTGCTTGGGCTCGTTGTAGACCGTCAGGTAGTAGAAGATGTTCTCGGCCCGCTCGCCGTACATCCGGCGCAGACCGTCCCGGACGATGACGGCGATCTCGTAGGCGAACGCCGGGTCGTAGCTGATCACCGCCGGGTTGGTGGAGGCCAGCAGGTGCGAGTGCCCGTCACCGTGCTGCAGTCCCTCGCCGGTCATCGTCGTACGTCCGGCGGTGCCGCCCACGACGAATCCGCGGCCCAACTGGTCGGCCAGCGCCCAGAACTGGTCGCCCGTGCGCTGGAAGCCGAACATGGCGTAGAAGATGTAGAACGGGATCATCGGCTCGCCGTGCGTGGCGTACGAGGTGGCCGCCGCCGCGAACTCGGCGACGGAACCCGCCTCGGTGATGCCCTCGATGATGAGTTGACCGGTCCTGCTCTCCTTGTAGTAGAGCAACTGGTCGGCGTCGACGGGGTCGTAGGTCTGGCCCTGCGGCGAGTAGATCCCGGCTGTAGGGAACAGCGACTCCATACCGAAGGTGCGCGCCTCGTCGGGGACGATCGGCACCCATCGCGCACCGGTCTGCTTGTCCCGCATCAGGTCCTTGACCAGCCGGACCAGCGCCATCGTGGTCGCGACCTCCTGGTTGCCGAAGCCCTTCTCCAGTGCCTCGAACGGCTTGGCGGGCGGTTCCGGCAGCGGCTTGGCGACGACGCGGCGGGACGGGAGCGGCCCGCCCAGCCGGGTCCGCCGCTCGTGCAGGTACCGCACCTCGGGCGAGTCCTCCCCGGGGTGCCAGTACGGGACCTCGTCGCCGGCGAGCGCGCTGTCGGGGACGGGCAGGTCCAACAGGTCCCGCATCTCACGGAACTGCTGCATCGTCAGCTTCTTCATCTGGTGGCTGGCGTTGCGCGACTCGAACGCCGAACCGAGGGTGTGCCCCTTGACCGTCTGGGCGAGGATCACCGTCGGGGCTCCCCTGTGCTCGACGGCCGCCCGGTACGCGGCGTACACCTTCAAGGGCTCGTGCCCGCCACGGGAGTTCTCGAACAGGTCCACGATCTGCGCGTCGCTCAGGCCGGCGGCGACGGCGGCCAGCGCGTCGCCGGTGAAGAAGTTCCCCCGTATGTAGGAGGCGTCGCGCGCGGCGAGGGTCTGCAACTGCGCGTCGGGCACCTCGCCCAGGCGCCTCACCAGCGCGCCGGACGTGTCCTGCTGCAGCAGCGGGTCCCAGGCCTCGCCCCACAGGGTTTTGACGACGTTCCAGCCCGCCCCGCGGAACCGGGACTCCAACTCCTGCACGATCTTCGAGTTGGACCGGACCGGCCCGTCAAGGCGCTGAAGGTTGCAGTTGACGACGAACGTGAGGTTGTCCAGGCCCTCGCGGGAAGCCAGGGTGAGCGCGGCCATCGACTCCGGCTCGTCCGTCTCCCCGTCGCCCAGGAACGCCCACACGCGCGAGGCGGCGGTGTCCTTGATGCCACGGGCCTCCAGGTAGCGGTTGAACCGGGCCTGGTAGATCGCGCCGAGTGGGCCGAGGCCCATCGACACCGTGGGGAACTCCCACAGCCACGGCAGCCGCCTCGGATGCGGGTACGACGGCAGGCCGTTGCCGCCCGCCTCGCGTCGGAAGCCGTTCAACTGCTCTGCGGTCAGGCGCCCTTCGAGGAACACGCGGGCGTAGATGCCTGGCGAGGCGTGCCCCTGCACGAACAACTGGTCGCCCGAGCCGCCGCCGTCCTTGCCGCGGAAGAAGTGGTTGAAACCGATCTCGTACAGCCAGGCCGCCGACGCGTAGGTGGCGATGTGCCCGCCGAGGCCGAGGTGGGAACCGCGCGTGACCATCGCGGCCGCGTTCCACCGGTTGATCGCGGTGATCCGCGACTCCATCTCCAGATCCCCGTCGAAGGCGGGCTGCGCCGCGGCCGGGACGGTGTTGATGTAGTCCGTGGACAGCAGCCCCGGCAGGGACACCCCGGTGCGCGCCGCCACCTCGTGCACCCGTCGCACCAGGTAGGCGGCCCGCTCCGGCCCGGCGTTCCGTACGACGGCGTCGAGGGAGGCCTGCCATTCGGCGGTCTCCTCGCGGTCGCGGTCGGGCAACTGGTTGAGCTCGCTGATCGCGGGGGAGTCGGTGGGCCGGGACTGATCACTCATGGCAGCCTTCTTGTCACAGCGTGGGGCCTGGGAATGCCGTCCGCGGACACCAGCGGTGCGGCGGATCGGTTCGGGGGGCACGGCCGGCGGCACGCCGGCCTCCGTCCCGCACGGTCAGAGCTCCTTGAGCCACCGGTCGAACGTGTGGTGGCCCAGGTGGAGGTCCGCGCCCGGCGCGGGCAGGAGCGTCCGCTCCTCGAGCATCGCGCCGAAGTACAGCGCTCGTTGGTCGGCGACCACCCGGCTCGCCCGGCCGCGTGCGGCCAGTACCTGGGACGCGAGTTCCTCGAAGGGGAGCACCTCCGGTCCGGCCACCTCCAGCACTCCGAACAGGGGCACGCCGACAGCGACATGGGCGACCGCGGAGGCGACGTCGTCCGCGGCGGCGGGGCGCATCAGCAGCGGAGGGACGTACACACCGTCCGGCCGGGTGCTCGTCACGGCGACCGTCTCCACCGACTCGAAGAACAGTGGGGCGCGCACGACGGAATGCGGGACGGTCGAGCGCTTCGCCAGGTCCTCCTGCACCGCCTTGGCCTGGAAGTAGCCGGAGCCGACACGGTCGGTGCCGACCATCGACAGTGCCACATAGTGTTCGACGCCCGCGGTGGCGGCGGCCTTGAGGAGGGTGCTCGTCGCGGTCGCGAAGAACGCCGTACTCACCTCCTGGTTGCGCGACGGCGACTCCGTGACGTCCACGATCACATCGGCGGCCCGCAGGGCCACGTCCAGGCCGTCACCGGTGCTGATGTCGACCCCCGTCGCACGGGAGACCGGCACCACCTCCACGCCGTGGTCCCGGAGCCTCGCGACGGCGAGGGAACCGATCAGGCCGGTGGCACCGGCAACGACGACTCTCATCTGGTTCTCTTCCGTCGGGGCCGGTGTCCCGGCCGGGCTTCTCGCGCAGGTGGAGGACGGTGGCGTACCAACGTGCTCACTACATCCAGACCGGAGAGGCCCCCTGGTTGTGACACCGCGCCCGGGATCGTGGTCCGTGCCCGCGGCCGCACGACCCCGATCGCGTCACTTCCGCGCGGGAACTGTCAGGGAGCCGACCGTGCCCAGGGGGGCGCATACGCGCGGCCGGCCGCTGACGCGTCGCACATCGGCACACGGTGTCCGGACCGGACACATGGGCTGTCCGACAGCGGGAAGGACGCACAACCGCCCCTACGCCCTCCGGAGCCGCTCCGAAAACCGGTGGAGCATCCGGAGCGGGCGGGACACAATCCCCGGGAAACCAGGGTGAGGGGCAGCTTGTTTGGACGTGTTCGCGTGTGCCGACTGCGGCACGGAACTGACGGCCCCGGTGTCCCGGGTCGCCCTCCCCGTCCACACCCACCACGGAGGATGGGAAGAACTCCATCCGCCGCTGATGGAGCCCGCAACGTACGCCGTCGACCCCCGGCCCACCGGACCGCCCTGGCGGTGCTGGGCGGAGGTCGGGGAGGACGCGGCAGCCCGGCAGGGTGTGTACGTGCCGGTGCACTCCGTGTCCTTCGGTGCCCGGAACAGGATCGTCATCGCCCCCGGGGACTCACGGTCCATGACCTTGATCCTCGAAAGGTGTGAAGGGTACTGCCGAGGTGTGGACGGTCGGGCCGGGCCCAACCTGGCCTGCGCGGGCTGCGGACGGCCCGTGGCGACCCGCATCGACGACTGCGGGATGTGGCAGACGGTGTGGCTCGAACCCGACCTCGTGGTACGCCGAGCCTCCGGGCGGCCTGCCGATCCGCCTCCCGGCTGGGGCGATCTGGAGCGCGCCGAGCACCGCGTCCCACCCGTCGAGCCGGACGGATCGTGGAGCCGGCGCTGGGAAGCTGCGGTCGGGGTCGTGCTGGCCCACCTCGTGGTGGCCACCAGGGGCCGCCCGGTGGCCCTTCCCGTCGGCCCCGTCACCGCACTGCTCGGGCATGCGGTCGGCTGGTACCTCCCCGCCGGTCCCGGCGCCCTGTCCTCGGCACTGGCCGGCCCGGGTGTCCGCGCGCCACGGTCCCGGCCCGACGTGCTGTTCGTGCCCCTCCACCCCCTCACGGGCGAGGCCTGGCGCCCGCCAAGCGGCGAGAAGGGTGTGGTGCCGATGGACAGCGGGGTCTGGGCGTACCTCGCCCATCCGGGGGAGACCTCGCCGATGCCCGCGACCGGAGGGCTTCCGCACGGTGTCCTGCGCGACGACTACCCGCTTCCCCCGAACCCCGGGAGCTCGCTGACACCGAATGCCGACGCCTTCGAGTACACCCTGGTCGGACTGCCTGCCGTACGAAATGTCCGGCCCAGGAGGCATCGAGGGGCGGCCTGCTAGGCGGCGTCCGTAAGGTCTTGCGACGCTCCCGCCGGGAACTCGTTCATGATCAGCCGGGCAAGGCCTCGCCGGTGAAGGGGTCCTCCAGCAACGGGACACACGGAGACAACAGCGCCTCTGTGTGCTGTGTGACCACGCCCCGCGCGAGCCTGAGCACGCTCACCTCGTTCTCGTGGCCCGGGTACTCGTCGTCGCGCATATGGAGGAGCCCGTAGGAGCCGGGTGCAACCGCCGCCACATGTTCGAACAGACCGACGACATCAGGCGACGAGCGGTGATTGGAATGGCCTCCCAGATGGACGAACGGCTCGCCGTTCATCCATCGCAGATCGAGGAGGTACGGGCCGGCCATCCGGGCGACCTGAAGCCCGAGCCCATCGACGATCTGCCGTAGTCGGGCTTCGTCGTCGTCACCGACTGCGTTTTCCCTGACCGTGATCCAGCCGTGGTATTCGAACACGCCGCGATCCTAGTGGGGCCCGCAGTGCGGCACGGTGTGGATCGTGGCACCAGGCGCGGCCCCTGCGGTCCGCCGCGGTCACTGTGTGAGCGGCAGGACCGAGGACGTGTCCGGTTCTGCCAGCAGAGTGGGTACCGTCACGATCGAGACCTCCTTGGTGAGCAGACGGTGCACGGGACAGCGTCCTGCGACTCCCATCAGCCGCTCCCGCTGGGCCGCGTCCAGATCGCCCGTCAGCCCCACGTTCTTGACGATGTTGCCGCCGCCGACGAACCGCACGGCCACGTCGACGCGTTCCAGCGGCATGTCGTGCCGGTCCGCGAAGGCCCTCACCGCCATGGAGGTGCAGGACCCGAGCGCGGCCAGGAGCAGCTCACCGGGTGTGGGGCCCGTGTCGGCGCCCAGCGGTTCGGGTTCGTCGGCCGTGACCGTGTGCGGGCCGATCGCGACGGACCGGGCGAGGAGCCTGCCTTCGCCGACGGACACGATGCGTGTGCTCATGGATGTTCCTTTCGCTCGGGAAGCGGGAAGCGGGAAGCGGGAAGCGGGAAGCGGGAAGCGGGCGTGAAGTCCCGTACGCGGGACGGTCGGTGATACCACCAGTGACGGACCGACGGACCGACGGACCGACGGAGCCACGGGGCGGCGAGATCCCGATGGTGGTGACGGCCGGTCGGCCGACGACGTCAGCGGCGACCTCGCGTCGAGTCCTCGGGGCGGGAACCGGACGCGTCGCGCGGGGCGGCGGGGTCCACCCGGCCGCGCTCGGACGCCGGGGCGCGCAGCCGCCGGAGGGTCTGGGAGACCGCCTCCATGCGCGCGTCGACGGCGTCGATCGCCTCGCGGAGCATCGCGAGCCGCGCCTCCAGCAGCGCGGCCTCCGTGGCCAGCGACACGGCGGCTTCGGCGGGGTCACGCTGCTGCTCGGAGTCTTCGCGGGGCATCGTCCCGTCCCTTCCTGGGCTCCGGCCACGCTGCGAACGCGGGCGTGGACCGTGAGCCTGCTCGGACATCTCTGCGGAGGGGCCCGGGCGTTCGCCGCCGCAAGCCGTCCTCACACGCATTGACCGGGTGGGCGGGGAAGCTGTGACAGCAGATCCGTCACGAGGCCACTGAGCCGGGTTCAGCCGGTGGGCGCGACGGCCCAGCGGGACCGTGATTCGAAGAAGGCGGCGATCTTGCTCGGGTTGAACACCCACATGACCTGGTGGATGCCCCGGCGGGTGGCCGCGACGGTCAGGAAGGTCGAGGGGCGGCCGGATCGGTAGAGCAGGACCCCGCCGCGCCCGTTCGCCTCGACGTCCCTGGTGTCGACCGTCGACCAGAACCGTGGGACGGCGGTCGAGAGGTTCGCGACCCGGGACCGGCCGAGAACAGGGATACGGGCGGCACCCCGGATGCCGTCGCCGTCGGACAGGCTGACCGTGTCCGGAGTGAGCAGCGCCTCCAGCGAGGCGACGTCACCCCGTCGGGCTGCCGCGACGAAGGCGTCGAGCAACTCGCGGTGTTCGTCCGGGTCCACATTCTCCCGCTGTTCCGACGCGACATGCCTGCGGGCCCGGCTCACGATCTTCCGGACGTTGACGGTGGTGAGATTCAGGATCTCCGCGATCTCCGGGTACGCGTAATCGAAGGCCTCCCGCAGTATGTACGCGGCCCTTTCGGTCGGATTCAGTCTCTCCAGCACCAGGAGCAGGGCGAGTTCCAGGGCTTCAGCCCGCTCGGCACCGACCACAGGGTCGTTGCTCGTGTCGATTGGCTCGGGCAGCCAGGGACCTATGTACGTCTCGCGGCGCACACGCGCGGACTGCGCCACGTTGATGGACAGCCGTGTGGTGGTGCTGGAGAGGAATGCCGCGGGGCTGAGTACGACGCTGCGGTCGGTCTTCTGCCAGCGCAGCCAGACCTCTTGGACGATGTCCTCCGCCTCCGCGGCACTTCCCAGCATGCGATAGGCGATGCCGAACAACCGTGGTTGGAGCTTCACGAAGGCGGCGACGGCATCGTCCAAGTCGCCGTCGGTGGGGGGCGCCTGTGGGTGCATGATCCTGCTGTCTCCGCTTCTCCGGGTGCCGGTTCTCGTCGTGGGGGTGGGTGCCTGCCGACGTCCGAGGGCCGTCGGGGCCGGGCCGGAGGGGCGAACCGTGCCGTGCCTCAGGTGCGTTCGGCTGCCTCCCCTCCAACGACCGGACCGGCGTCCACGATGTGACAGGTTCGCGGTGTGGGTCTGTCGGCGTCCGGCCGCGGTCCGCCCTCGTGGACCGCGGCCGGGGCTCAGGGCGTTCTGGCCTCGCGGCGGGCCAGGACGAGGGACGCACCGGTCAGGAGCGAGGCGATGACGCCGGCGCACAGCACGGGCACGGTGGTGAACGTGGCGGCGAGGACGGCCAGAGCCGCGACTGGAGGCAGCACGTCGGCCGTCCGGCGCGGCCGTCCGGCCTGTCCGTGCAGGAGCCACAGGCAGGTGATGAAGACGGCGACGGGAACGGTGAACGTGAGGGCGACCTGGATGTCGCCCAGCGCGCCGTGCCCGGTGACATGGGCCACGTTGACGGCGAGGCCCACACCCACCGCGGCCGCGGCGGCGAAGACCCCGTAGTGGCCGTAGCTCCACAGCATGGCCGTGGTCATGGTGGTGAGTCGGCGCGGCGCGTCCTGGGCGAAGTACAGCCACCACAGGGCGAATACGGTGAGGATGCCGCCGAGCGCGATGAGCAGGACCGACCCGAGCGCCTTGTCGGTGTCGAGGGCGGTGCGTACGGCGAGCGCGGATGCCGTGATGGCCTCTCCGAGGACGATCAGGGTGAACAGGCCGAAGCGTTCGGCGATGTGATGCGGGTGCCATGGGGTGCGGCCCTTGCGTTCGACCCATATCGGCACGGCGAGTTCTCCGACGGCGAGCAGCGCGAAGGTGATGAGGCCTCCGTCGTGGGGGAGCGCCAGTCGCACCAGCCAGCCGATCTCCAGGACGAAGATGCCCAGGGCGTAGCGCAGCGCGGACCGACGGCTTGCCCGGTCCGTGTACGCGGCTCTCAGCCATTGGCTGACGAGGGCCAGTCGCATGAGCACGTAGCCGGAGGTGATGCCGGTGAAGTCCCCGTGCTCGAGCGCCTGGGAGGCGCCGGCGGCCATGACGAGGGCTCCGATGATCTGGACCAGTGTGAGGAGCCGGTAGGGGACGTCGTCCGTGTCGTAGGCGGAGGCGAACCAGGTGAAGTTCATCCAGGCCCACCAGATCGCGAAGAACACGAGCGCGTATCCCAGCAGGCCGTGACCCGGACGGCCCTCGGCCAGTTCGTGCTCGAACGCCGAGGCGGTCTGGGCGACGGCGGCGACGAAGCAGAGGTCGAAGAGCAGCTCCAGAGCGGTCGCCGTGCGGTGCTTCTCACCGGTGTGGCGGGCGACCATCGGCCGGTACCAGGCACTGGACGCAAACGGTGACTGAGACATGGGGTCCTGATCCAAGAAGTGACGCAGCGCAGGGGACGGTGTGACCGAGCGCGGTGGTTCGATGAGCGGGAAGCGACGCGAAGCATCGAAAACTGCCACTCAGTGGGCATCCTACCCGCGTGTGAATGTGGGCCCACCGTGGCACCCGGCCCATGACCGACAGACAGGCGGACGGTCACACGCAGCCACATGCATGAGCGCGGCAGCACGGCTTCCAACCGAAAAGGAGCTGGTGGCCGGGGTATTCCAGGTGTGATTTCGTTCAGGGGTCGGGCTGCCGGTGTCGGCGCCACGGAGCGTCGGCCCTCGGTGACACCGGGGCACCCGCTCGTCGACCATCACACTGTTCACCACTGTCTTGGCCGTCCTGACGATGGAGCGGTGGGCCGGGAGTGGACGCGGCCTGCTCGCGGACCGTGGGCGCGGCCTCCCGCACACCCGCGCCGGGAGGTTCAGGCCGCTGTCGCCGGGTCCACCCGGATCGCCGAGACGTCCAGGAGCAGGGTCACCTTGTCGCTGATCAGGGCACCGCCCGACACGGGTGCCGAGTTCCAGGTCAGACCCCAGTCCGACCGGCGCAGGGTGGCCGCGCCCTCGAAGCCGATCCGGTGCTGCCTGTTCAGGTCCCGACCGGCCCCGCCGAACGTGACGGCGATGTCCAGCGGCAGTTCGACGTCCTTCATCCGCAGGCTGCCGGTGAGGCGGTAGTCGCTCCCTCCGAGCGGGACGACCTCGGTGGAGCGGAACGACATGAGCGGGAACGTCGAGCAGTCGAGGAAGTCGGGGCCCGTCAGATGGGCGTCGCGCTGCCTGATCCCTGTGTCGACGCTGTCGGTCTGGATGCTCACGTGCGCCTCGGAGCGGGAGGGGTCCGAGCCGTCGAGCCTGAGCAGTCCCTCGAAACGGTCGAACCTTCCGCGGACGTTGGAGACCATGGCGTGCTTGACGGCGAATCCGATGGTGCTGTGCACCGGGTCGATGATGTAGGCGCCGGTGAGTTCCCGGCCCGGTCCGGAGGTGGCGACGGTGAGGTGACGGCGTCGTGTGGGCATGGCGAACGGTCTTCCTTGCTCTCGCTGTCGACGACCATGGAGTGTCGGCGGCTCGACGCCCGCGATCGATGTGGAAAGGGTTCTCGCCCGCCCGGTGAGGGCGGCAGGCCGTGAATTGCCCCTTGCCGGCAATTCGCTTGGTTCCGCACCAGAGAGGACCGGTCGCGGACGCATTCTGTGACAAGTCCGCGTGGAATCCCGGAATTCCCTCTCCCCGGTCGATGGCGACCCCCTTGACACCGTGTTCCACCGCCTGCGTTATCGTTCTGCCTGCGCTCCTCGGATCGTGCCCGTCTCCGGCGCGATGAGCAGCAACGCCCTTTGCCACGGACGACTTCACGGTCCGCGGATCGCTTCGAGGGCCTTCGCCCGATCACACGTAGAGAGAATCGGATGCGTATAAAGAACGCGAGCTACGTGCTCACAGGTTCCGCCCTGGTGGCCACTCTGGCGGCTGTTCCGCCGGCCGCCGCGGACACCCCCACACCTCTTCCCGGCCCGTCGGTCTCCGGCGTGCTCGCCGTCCAGAAGCAGGCGATGGCCGCCGGCGCGCCCGGCGCGCTCACCCGTATCGACTCCGGGACGTCCAGCTACCGGATCTCCATGGGCAAGGCCGACACGGCGGCCGGGACCGCGATGGACGCGGACCGCAGATTCCGCGTCGGCAGTGTCAGCAAGAGCTTCACCACCGTCGTACTGATGCAGCTCGTCGCCGAGGGACGGGTCGACCTGGACGCGTCGGCGAACACCTACCTCCCCAAGCCGCTGCCGGACGACCGGATCACCGTGCGGCATCTGCTGAGCCACCGCAGCGGCCTGTGGGACTACACGAACGACATGTTCTACAACACCGTTCCCGGCTTCGAAGCGGTCCGGAACAAGGTCTTCACGTACCAGGAGCTCATCGACCTGTCGACGGCTCACAAGCCCAACAACGAGCCCGGGGCCGCCTACAGCTACTCCAACACCAACTTCGTGGTGCTCGGACAGCTCATCGAGCACGTCACGGACGTACCGATGGCCACGCACTACGAGCAGCGGATCTTCAAGCCGCTCGGCCTGAAGAACACCTCGTACGTGCACCCGCGGACGACCATCACCGGTTCCTACGCGCGCGGTTACGTCCGGGACGACGACCCCACGCTGCCGCTGGTCGACTCCACCGAGCAGACGGTCTCCTGGGGGCAGTCGGCCGGTGCGGTGATCTCGAACTCCTCGGATCTGAACCGTTTTTTCGCAGCGGTGGTCTCCGGCAAGGTCGTGCCTCCGGCGCAGTTGCAGGAGATGATGAAGGTCGTCCCCGTGAACGCGGACGGAACCCAGTTCTACGGGCTCGGCCTGCGTGGCAGGAAGCTTTCCTGCGGTGTGACCGTCTACGGTCACACCGGCACTGTCCAGGGCTACTACACATACGCCTTCACCACGGCCGACGGTAAGCGCAGCATGGCGTCGATGGCGAACACCTCCAACAACGGCACCGTGAACACCATCCTCGCCGGCACGCTGGAAGCCGCCTTCTGCGGGACCAGCCCCGCCAAGGCCGACAAGTTCAGCCGCTCCGGCGGCGAGGGCTTCACCGAGGACATCGCTCCGCAGGTCGTCCGCGGCTGACACCGCCCCACCCCGTGACCTCGTCGGGTCACCACTGACGCGCCGCCGTGCGAGGCTTTGAGGCCCCGTACGGCGGCGCTGTCGGTGACGGTGCCGACACGACTCGTCGTCGGCGGTTCCCGTAGCGGACAAGGCCCGAGGGTGGCCCGGGATGCCGAGGGTTGCGTCAGCGTACCGAGACGACGGTCAGCGACTTGGGTCCGCGTCCCGGGCCGCGAAGGGTGACGTCGAAGAGCAACTGCCCCTGCCCGGGGCGCAGGACGGCCGTGCGGCCCGCGCCGACCTTCGTCTCCGGGCCCTGGAGGCGCTCGCCCTGACGGGCTCCGTGGATGACGGTGACGTACACCGCGGACGGTCCGGAGTTGCGTACCGTCACGGCTTCGGTCGGTGTGCAGCCACGCGCGGCACCGGATGCCGGGCAGACCTGCCGCAGATCGCCGAATCCATAGGTCCCGCAGGACAGTTCGGCGTCCGCGGGGAGTGTGGAGCGGCAGACGCGGCCGGCGGACACCCGGCCGTCGGCCGCGTCCTCGTCGTACAGGAGCAAGGCACCCGCCCCGACCAGGGCCAGGGCGGCGCAGCCTGTCCAGACGGCCGGCGGCACCCGGCGGTGGTGTCGGCGACCGGTGCGCGGCCGGGAGCGCCGTACGGGCTTCACGGGTGCCACCGGTCAGGCGGAAGGGCGGGGTGCGCGCAGGTGGGCGCGCTCCTTCAGCTCCTCCTCGTCGACGAGTTCGAGCATCGGCCGGCCGGGGGCGCACATCATGGTGACCACGAACTCGGTCCGTGCGTCGGTGAGCGCGTTGCCGTCCTGGTAGTGGATGACGTCGCCGCCCGGCTCCCAGAACGTGCCGCCGGCCTCGACGACGCGCTCGGGCTCCCCTTCGAGCTCGAAGCGTACGGCGCCCTCGACGACGTAGCCGAAGGCGGGGCCGGAGTGGCGGTGCGGCGGGGTGCCCGCGTCTCCGGGCTCCCACTGGACGCGGATGGTCATGGCGGAGGCGCCCTCGGGGACGGTGATCGGCGAGGCCTCCTGGATCATCGTCGCCGCCCGGGTCCAGCTCGGACCGTCCTCGCCACCGGCTCCGTGCCCGTGCCCGGCGTGTCCGTGGTGGGCGTGCTGCGAGTGCCCTGTGTTCTCCGACTGCTCTGTCTGCTCCGACACTGTTTCGCACCTTCCGTCAGTCCACCACGCCGCCGGTACATCTGTCGTCGAACGTGAGGATGGCTTTGCGGTCCGAAGACCGTTCGACCCTCTTGACCGGGCGTGCGGTCGTTCTGTGACGCGGGTGTCGAACGTGGTTGCTCCCCGGGCTCGGCCGTTTTCGCGGGACCGATGAGCATGGTGGGGCGGCGGGGCACGCTGAGGCCTACGCGCGGCGCATCGCGGCCCCCGGGCGATGTCGCCCCGGAGGCCGCGATCCGTCCGGTCAGGGTGCGGGCGGCGGCGCGGGGGCGCCGCGCGGGGGAGCGATCCTGGCGTAGGTGCCCGTGCCGGCACTCGCGGCAGCCGTCGCCCCGGCGTCCGGCTGCGCGGGCACCGCGGCGGTGTGCCCGCCACCCGGGACCCAGCCTCGGTTCACCACCTTGGTCTGCATGATCCACGCACCGGCGAGGATGATCCCGCCGAAGGTGAGCATGCCGATCAGGCCGAGGCTGCCGTCGACCTTTCCGATGGTGCCGAGGATGGCGCCGAACCAGCCGAAGTCGGCGTCGCCGAATGTGGTGTTGGCCTCCCCGAACGAACCGAGGGCCTTCAGCAGGATGGCGGGCAGGAAGGTGATGAGCAGGCCGTTGAGGAACGATCCGACGGCGGCTCCGCGGCGGCCCCCCGTGGCGTTGCCGTAGACACCCGCCGCGCCGCCGGTGAAGAAGTGCGGCACGAGGCCGGGCAGGACCAGCGCCAGGCCGAACGCGGGGTTGAACACCCAGATGAGTGTCGCCAGGCCGATCAGCCCGCCCAGGAAGCTGAAGATGAAGCCGATCAGGACGGCGTTCTGCGCGTACGGGAAGACGATCGGGGCGTCCAGCGCGGGCTTGGCGCCGGGCACGACACGGCGGGCGATGCCCTGGAAGGCGGGCACCAGTTCACCGAGGATCGTGCGGACACCGAACAGGATGACCGCGACACCGATGCCGAACTGCAGGCCCTGCATCACGGACTCCATGATGTAGTCGCCGGCGTCGGTCGCGGGTGTGCCGTCGGCCCCGGCGAACGCCTTGAACGCCTCGCTCTCGCCCACCTTGCCGAGGAACAGCAGCGACATGACGAGGTAGATGAGCACCATGGACAGGGCCGTCGCGACCATGGAGTCGCGCAGGAAGCGCAGTCCTTCGGGCAGCTTCATGTCCTCGGTGCTGCGGCTGCGCTTGCCCACGAGCCGGCCCGCGGCGCCGGACACGATGTATCCGGCGGTGCCGAAGTGGCCCATGGCGACGTTGTCGTTGCCCGTGACCTTCTTCGTCCACGGGTGCGCGAACGCGGGGAGGGCGACGAGCAGGATGCCCAGCAGCACACCACCGCCCAGCACCACGGCGACGGAGCCCTGCCCGGCGGTGGCCATGACGATGGTCAGGAGCGTTGCCATGAACAGCATGTGATGGCCGGTCAGGAACACGTACCGCAGCGGCGTGAAGCGGGCCAGGAGCAGGCTGATGAGGAAGCCGACGATCATCAACCACGCGACTCGTGCGCCGAATTGGGTCTGCGCGATGCCGACGATGGCCTCGTTGGTCGGGATGACGCCGTGCGCACCCGTGGTGCCCTGGATCATCCGGCCCAGGGGCTCAAGGGCGGAGGAGACGAGACCCGCGCCCGCACCGACCAGAAGCAGGCCGAGGGTGGCCTTGATGGCCCCGCCGATCGTCTGACCGACGGACTTCTTCAGTGCCGCCAGACCGACGGCGGTGATGATGCCGATGAGGTACGCAGGCTGGCTGAGTATCTCGTTGACGAGGAACTTCGCTATGGCGATGAGCCAGTCCATGGCCTGTGCCCTTCTTGATCAGACGCTGTACGTGTCCCGGAGGACCGCGTCGACTTCTGCCGTACTGGTGAAGTCCTGGACGACCTTCACCGGCACGCCCACGTCGCCGAGCGTTCTGGCGATCTCCTGTGAGGTGAGGATGGCTACGGCCTCGGAGGCCTTGCCCTTGGCGGAGATGGTGTCGGTGGCCTCGACGGAGACCTGGCGCGACCAGCCCCAGCGGTCCAGGACCTGCTCCAGGGTGTTCTTGAGGAACAGGCTGGTGCCGACGCCGTTGCCGCAGACGGTCAGGATCTTGTGTTCCGCGAGCGCGGGGGATGTCTCGTCCGCAGGGGCATCGGGTCGGGGGCGGGCACCCGAGGCAAGCGCCGGGCCCGGGGCCGCACCCGGGCCAGTGCTCGATGCGGGGCTCGAAGTCGCCTTGTCCGTGGGGCGGTTGCCGTCGAGCACGGCGAGCACGTCTTCGGGTGAGGCCGCCTGCTGAAGGGCGCGGGTCCGTTCGGGATCGGCGAGGACGCGGGCCAGGGCGGACAACGCGGCCGTGTGGGCCTCGGCGTCGGACGCGGCGAGTGCGACGACAAGCTCGACGGGGTCGTTCGACTCGTGCCCGAAGGGCACGGGACGCGACAGCCTGACCCACGACATGCCGGTGCGCAGCACGGCGGGTGAGGGGCGCGCGTGCGCGAGGGCGAAACCGGGAGCGATGACGATGTAGGGACCGTTGTCCTCGACGTTCCGGACCATCTCCTCGGTGTACTCGGCGGTGCTGATCCCTTCGGAGACCAGGATCCCGCCCGCCGCGTGGATCGCGGCACGCCAGTCGTCGGCGGCCACTTCGAGCCGGACGGCGTCGGTGGACAACAGGTCGGTGAGAGCGCTCATGAGGGTCTGGACTCCTGTCGTGCGGCACGTTCACGCGTGACGCGGCCTGCCGGTCGGTCACCGCGGAGCGGGATCTGTGTCCGGTGTCGTCGCGAGGAGCGGAGGGAGTCCCCTCCGCTCGGGCGGGCACCGGCCGGCCCGCCTCCCCGCCGTGGGCCGGCGACGGGGAGACGGACGATCGAGGTTCGGCGGGGCGGGATCGCCTCAGCCGAACATGCCGGGCGTGTAGTCCCCGGCGGGCTGCTGGTTGATGACGTTGACGCGGTTGTACGCGTTGATGATCGCGAGCAGCGAGATCAGGGCGGCGAGCTGGTCCTCGTCGAAGTGCTCGGCTGCACGGGCCCAGGCGTCGTCCGGGACGCCGCCGGAGGCGTCGGCGATCCGGGTGCCCTGCTCGGCGATCTCCAGGGCCGCGCGCTCGGCGTCGGTGAAGACCTTGGCCTCGCGCCAGACCGCCACCAGGCTCAGCCGCTGCTCGGTCTCACCCGCGGCGAGGGCGTCCTTGGTGTGCATGTCGGTGCAGAAGCCGCAGCCGTTGATCTGGCTCGCGCGGATCTTCACGAGTTCCTGGATCGTGAGGGGCAGGGTCGAGTCGACCAGCACCTTGTTGGCGGAGTTGAGGTGCTTCATGACCTTGCCGGCGAGAGCGTTTCCGAAGTAGTTGAGCCGCGCGTCCATGAGGATCTCCAGTGTTTGAGTGCGTTTCAGTCGTATTGACCGGAATGGACGGGTGGATCGTGACAACGGTGTGATGTGACGTGCGTCTCGCACGGTGTGCTTCGTGTCGCCCGGTCGGGCCGTCGTCCCTTGTCCGTTCGAAGCCGCCGTACCGTGCGGTTCGCCTTCCGGGTCGGGCGCCGTGCCGAGCGGCCCCGCCCTTCGAGGAATCCGCACCATGGGGCCGCGCCCCTGCGGAGGCCGTAGCGGCGGATTCTCCGGGGTGCCTCCCGGGTCCGCGCAAGGGCGCCGGAGTGAACATCGCAGTGTGCTGTCACATCTGGGTGGTCGACTCGGTCCTACATGACGAATCGGCCTTTTCGGTTCATTCGCACGCCCACACGGTGTGCAGGCCATGCAGCAAGCTGAAAGGTTCATCAACAATGAGTGGACAGAACCCGACCGTCGTCCTCGTGCACGGTGCGTTCGCGGACTCCTCCAGCTGGAACGGCGTCGTCGAGAAGCTCCAGGCGCACGGCTATCCGGTGGTGGCCGCCAGCAACCCGCTGCGCGGACTGACCGGCGACGGCGAGTACGTGAGGCAGCTCGTGGCCTCCATCGAAGGCCCCGTGGTCCTCGTCGGCCACTCCTACGGAGGCGCCGTCATCAGCAACGCCGCCACCGGACTCGACAACGTCACCGCACTCGTCTACGTCGCCGCGTTCATGCCGGACGAGGGCGAGAGCGCGATCGACCTCGCGGGCAAGTTCCCGGGCAGCTCGCTCGGCGAGGCGCTGCGTCCGGTGCCGATCACGCTCCCCGACGGCAACCAGACCGCGGACCTCTACATCGACCAGGGCAAGTTCCACCAGCAGTTCGCCGCCGATGTGCCCGCGGAGACGGCGGCGGTCATGGCCGCCACCCAGCGTCCCGTGACGAACGACGCCCTGACCGAGGGCGCGGCCGCCCCGGCGTGGAAGGAGATCCCGTCCTGGGTCCTCGTGGCCACGGAGGACCGGAACATCCCGCTGGAGACGCAGACCTTCATGGCCGAGCGCGCCGAGTCCACAGCGGTCGCCGTCACGGCCTCGCACGCGGTCGCCGTCTCCCTCCCGGGTGACGTCGCGCGCCTGATCAACGAGGCGGCGCAGGCGACCGCCTGAGCGCGGCCTGTCAGGGGCCGTTGGCCGAGGCCGGTTCCGCGGTGCGGCGTCCCGCCCGCGCGGCGGCGCCGTGCCGTCCCCCTGCCTGCCCTCCCGCCCGACCTGCCGGGCGGGCAGGGCCGTGACCAGGCCGGTCCCGCCCGGTCCGGTGTGGTCACGCCGAGGGGCCGGAATTCGGGCTCCCGCACGAATCATCCCGACGCATGGGTGAGGACGACACTGAGATGACCATTACCGGCGAGATGACACTCGCTCGTGAGCTCACGGTTACGCGTGAGACGTCCGAGTCGGCGATCGCGATGGTCGACGAGTGGGGGACCGTGGTCGCGTGGACGCAGGCCGCCGAGCGGCTTCTCGGCCACGCCGCCGGGGACGTGGTGGGGCGGTCCCTCGCACTCCTGCTTCCCGACATCGAGGAAGCGCCGACGATGTCGGCCTTCGTCGAGCAGTGCCGGTCGAAGAACGGCTGGCCCGGCACCAGGGAGGTGTACCACCGGGACGGTCGCCCCTTCGGCGTCGAGTTGCGGATCTCGATGCTGAAGGGGCGGGACTCCTCCGTACGGTGGCTCCTCTCCGTGTGCGACATCGGCCCGACCGACGGGGGGACGGTGAACGGACTGCTGCGCGAGTCGCTCCTCGTCCGCGCTCCCGTCGGCGTGTCCGTACGTGACCGGGACCTGCGCTGCACATGGGTGAACGACACGATGGAGAGCCACGACGGCATCCCGCGTGGCCGACGCCTCGGCCGCCGCTTCACCGATGCGCTGCCCGGAGCCAAGCCCGAGGCGCTCCAGGCCGTGATGCGGCAGGTGGTCGACAGCGGCACCACCAGGGTTCACCAGTACCGGACCTGGCTGACGGCGGGACCACTGAAGGACCACACCTTCGCCGCCTCGTTCTTCTGCCTCCAGGGCGCCGACGGCCGAGCGGTGGGCGTCTGCACGATCAACGTCGACGTCACGGAGGGCCGCCGGGTGCGCGAGCAACTCGCCGCTCTCGGACAGGCCGGCGCCCGGCTGGGCAGAACACTGGACGTCATGCAGACCGGTCAGGAACTCGCCGACCTCGCCGTGGCACTGTTCGCCGACTACGCCGCGGTCGACCTGGAGCAGTCGGTGCCCGTTGCGCTCGGCGACGACCACCCCGTGCGCATCGGCCCGGCGGGGGAGCGCCTCCCCGTGTTCCGTCGCGCCGGACTGGCCTCGATCCGTCGAGGCGTCCCGGAGTCCCCGTGGATGCGCGGTGAACCGGTACCGGTGCCCGCCGCCTCACCCCTCGCCGACGCCCTGCGCACGGGCAGGCCCCACCTGGAACCGATCCTGGACACCGCCCCTGGAACCTGGATCGACCAACACCCCGTACTGGCAGCGAAGTTCCACGAGTCCGGCGCGCATTCCCTGATGGTCGTCCCCATCCGGTCCCGGCGCGTGCTGCTGGGCGCGGCGCTTTTCTTCCGCACCGGGAACCCGACGCCGTTCCAGGAGGTCGACCTGCTGCTGGCGGAGGAACTCGTCAGCCGCGCCGCCAGCTCCCTCGAGAACGCCCGTCAGTACGCGCGTGAACAGTGCGTGGCCCTCACGCTCCAACGGCACCTGCTCCCGAAGCGGTTGAAGGGCGGAGTGGCGGTCGACACGGCTTCCCGCTATCTGCCGGCCGACATCGACCACGGGGTCGGTGGCGACTGGTTCGACCTGATTCCGCTGTCCGGCGGCCGGGTGGCGCTGGTCGTCGGCGACGTGGTGGGGCACGGCATCAACGCCGCCGCCACGATGGGCAGGTTCCGCACCGCCGTCCACACGCTCGCCGACATGGAACTGCCACCGGACGAGTTGCTGAGCCACCTCGACGACACGGTGCAGCGGCTGTCGGAGCAGGACGACGACACGGACCACGCCGCCGCGGTCGTGGGCGCCACGTGCGTCTACGCGGTCTACGACCCCGTCACGCGGAAGTGCGCCATGGCGGCGGCGGGGCACCCACCGCCCGTGATCGTCGACCCGCAGGGCCGGATCACCCACCTGGACCTGCCCGTCGGAACCCCGCTGGGCACGGGGCTGACCGCCGCGTACGAGTCGGTGGAGCTCGAACTCCCCGAAGGAAGCATCCTCGCCCTCTACACGGACGGCCTGATCGAGTCGCGTGACCACGACATCGACGTGGGCATGCGCCGCCTTGAGGCGGCGCTCGCGCAACCGGGTCGATCCCTCGAAGAGCTCTGCACCGAGGCCGTCGAGTGCTTCCCCGAGCAGGGGCCCACCGACGACGTCACGCTGCTCGTCGTCCGGACCCGTTCACTGAACCCGGACCATGTCGCCACGTGGACGCTGCCCAACGACGGGACCGCGCCCCGTACTGCCCGGCACCTGGCCGCCCGGCAGCTGGCCGAGTGGGGACTGGGAGCCCTGGAGGACGCCACGAACGTCATCGTCAGCGAACTGGTGACCAACGCCGTCCGGCACAGCACGGGCCCGATCCGGCTGCGGTTGATCCGGCACCAGGTCCTCACCTGCGAAGTGTCCGACACGGACCTCTGCTCCCCCCGACTGCGTCGGGCTCTCACGCTGGACGAGAACGGCCGAGGCCTGTGCCTGGTCTCCCAGTTGTCCCGGCGATGGGGTTCCCGCTCCATACCGGACGGCAAGGTCGTCTGGGCCGAACAGGACCTGCCCTCCGAGCCCACGTGAACCGCCCCGCCCCGGCGCGAGGGGCAGTTGGGCGCCGGCGCGGCCCGCAGAGCATGTCCACCACCTTGCGGACCGACAGGAAACGATCTAAAGCCCTGTTGAGCGTTGCGCCGACCTGGCGGCCTGCTCGATCCTCGCGCGGTGGGCCGCACGGGCTTCCACGTCGATGTGCTTCTCGTTCTCGGCGCGTACCCCGGTCCGGCCGTCGAGGCTCTCGCGCAGGATGTCGGCGTGCCCGGCGTGCCGGACGGACTCGACGAGGACATGGACCATGACGGCGAACAGGTTCGTGTTGGCACGGGGCTCGGGCCACCACGGCACGTGGCCCGGGGCGTCGAGGGCAAGCTCGTTGATCGTCGCGTCCGAGTGCTCCCACGTGCGACGGTAGAACGCGACGACCTGGTCGCGGGTCTCACCCTCGGCCGCCCACAGATCGCTGCCGTCGGAGTCCTGCCACCGGCCCAGCGGTTCCGGGGACGGGCGGTCGAAGACCGCGCCGAAGTACCAGGCCTCCACGGTCGCCACGTGCTTGACCAGGCCGAGGCGGTTGGTCCCGGTCGCTGTCAGAGGTCGGCGGGCGTCGTACTCGGACAACCCGTCGAGTTTCCAGAGCAGGGCCTCGCGGTCCCGCCGCAGTCTCTTGTGCAGGTCGTCCTTCGCGAAAGCGTCGATCATGCGGGATGAGCCTGTCATGTCCTTGCTCGTCGCTTCAAGATCCCGTGGGTGGCCGCGACGGCGGGCCGGTGTCCTGCGCACCCTTGAGTGGCCTCCCGGTCCATCACCGCGCAGGGTGAACGGACTTGTCGCGGGCGACGAGCCGATGGGGCCGGGTGCGAGTGACCCGGCCCCATCGGGCAGTTGCGCATCCGGGGTTCCGGTCGGGAACCGACGTCACGCCCCGCTTCCCGCCCGGCTGCCGCGCGGGCCCCAAATCCCGCTTCCCGCCGGGTTGTCGAGCGCACCGCACCTCGACCGCCCCGGTGCGAGCGGCAGATCATCGCTGCGGCGAGGGAGGACGTCGACCCGTACCGGCTTCCTCACCAGGAGTGCGCGACGTCGACCACCAGGCGGTCGGGGAGTTGGAACACCCGGAACGGCAGGCGGGCGCGCACGCCGAGGCCGATCTGCGTCGTGCCCTCGAAGCTGGCCCCGAACTTGGCGTCCCGGAAGGTCCGGTAGCCGGTCAGGTCGACCCCCGGGAGGGGCCGGCCGCCGCGGCCGGGGTACGTCGCCTCGTGGGTCTCCAGGTCGTAGGAGGGGGCGGACACGACGACCTCGATGATCGCTCCACCGGAGATCGGGATACGGGTCCCGGTGGGGTCCTGGTAGAAGGTGTCGACGTAGTGCACCGTGTACCCGATCGTGTCGCTGCCGGCGGTGGGCACGTCGAACACCATGCGGTCGTAGCAGGCCTGCCTGCCGGTCCTGATGTCGGTCAGGGATCCCAGGTCGGCGTCCACCGCGGTCTTGGGGAGGCTTCCCCAGCCGGTCTGGCACGCGACAGCCGTCGCGGCCGCACCCGCCGTCGTGGGCGCGGCCACACCAACCCCCACGGCGGCCATCGTCAGGGCGGCCAGGGCCGCTCCGTATCGTCTCGTCTGCATGGTCTTCCCCTAGCGTCGCGGCTCTGGCTCCCTGGTATGTGCGACATGCCGGTTACTGGTTTGGTTGTGCTCGCGGCCCCGGGGATCGGTCCGCGATCCGACGACGGCGTGGAATCGACTTGTGCGCGGCCGTTGGCGGTGTTGTCGGCCGTGCTGGCGTGCGGGCCCAACAGGTCGCCGTACGACGGCGGTTCGCACCAGGAACCGGTCGGGGTTCGAGGTCCGGCGCCGCGACGGGCGCCCGCGTGTTTGATTTCAATCGATACCGTATTGAATGAAAGCATGGCTGGTAATGTGCTCTCATGGCAGCCGAAGCTTCGCATCAGACCTCCGCCCCGCGCGCGACCGACCGTCCCGGGGACGCATCGCCGTTCGCTCTCGGCCTGCTGCTGCGCAGGGCGCACTGGCGTGCCGGCTCGCTGATGTCGGAGGCGCTTCGGCCGCTCGGTATCGAGCTGCGGCACTTCGCCGTGCTGATCGTGCTGGTGGACCGGGGCGCCACGGTGCAGCGTGACCTGTCGGAGGCGACCGGGACGGACAAGGCGGGCATCATGCGCGTGGTGGACGACCTGGAGCGCAGGGGACTGGCGGTGCGCAAGGCCGTTCCCGGCGACCGGCGCGTGCGGGCGGTGGAGATCACCCCGCAGGGTGTCGAACTCTTCGACGCGGCCCATCTGGCGGCGGCCCCGCTCGCGGAACGGCTGATCGCCGATCTCATGCCCGGTGAGCCGGAGAAGCTGACGGATCTGCTGACGCGCGTCGCCCATCCCACGAGCGACGAGGCGTAGGGCCTCACCGGCGCCGCGCGCTCGTCGCGCGGCCGTCACCGATGCCGCCGGGCAGGCTGAGCCTGCCCGGCGGCATCCTCCGGACCGTCGAGGCGCCCGACCCCGACCGTGCCGAGCTTCTACGCCGGGCCCGTCGCGGCGATCGGCGCCGATTGCGCCGCTCTCCCGTCCGATCCTGTCGGGGAGCCCGTCCCCGACCGTGTCGTCCTCCCCGGCCGGGCCCGTCGCGACGCGCGGCTGCGACCGATGTCGCCTTGCCCGCCATGTCCGGTGCGGGAAGGGCGACTTCACTGCGCTTACGCCAAGTCGGGCGCGGGGGAGGAGTCTTCACGGCACCCGAGCGAGAATCCCTCCTGTCGGGTCCTGTCCGACGGGGCCGTGCGCCGAGCCCCCGCCATGGGCCCGAGTCGACATGGGCGGGCGGGCCGCACTGCGCGCCGGCGGCCACTCCGCCGTCAACTCCGTGCTGGCG
>NZ_BMWD01000018.1:22154-187608 GCF_014651055.1 Streptomyces fructofermentans | reverse complement strand
TTCCGGTTCCGATTTCCTCGGTGCTTTCCAGGTTTCCGCTTTCGCGTTTCCCTTTCCGGCGGTTCGGACTCTACCAGATCCTTTCGGGCCTGATTCCCAGTCGGTTGGGATTTGCCTATTGGCCTTGCGGCCTTTCGACATTCACTACGCTAGCCGATTCCCCTGGCAACTCATAATCGAGCTGCGCGACTTTGAATGCGGACGTGCGGGCACGTCGAATTCACCCTCGCTGAGAGGAAGTCGTAGGTAGTGGGTTGGCCGCTTCCGACTGCTGACTGAACGTCGTACCCGGTTCAGCGGCTCGGGCCACATTACGGATCGCCCAGGGGCGAGTCAAGTTGAGCGCCTGCGGGGGGTGTGGGCCCGATACGGGCTGACAGTCGGGTCGTTCGAGATCCAGAAGCGCCACGGGTGCGCTGCCCCGTCGCCGGCCACGCCGGTGCGCGGACCGGTGCTGACCTGCCCGGAGGGGACGGGGGTGCCGCCGAGGACGGTGATCGGGCTCCCCTCGGGACCGCAGGCGTCCGTGCCGTCGAGGGAGCGGTCGACGTCCAGCGCCGTCGCCAGGCGCGCCGGGCCTTTGGCGAGTTCTCGGTCATGGCGGGCCGAAAGTCGACGTTTGCGGGCCAGCTCGGTGCCCACGGTGACCTCGCCCGCGCGGAGCAGGACTCCGCTCGGTCTGCCGCCCGGACCGCACACCAGGTTCATGCAGTGCCACATGCCGTAGGTGAAGTAGACGTACACATGTCCGGGCGGACCGAACATCACGCCGTTGCGGGCCGTGCGACCGCGATAGGCGTGGGAGCCGGGATCGTTCGGGCCGTCGTACGCCTCGACCTCCGTGAGGCGCAGTTCGATCGGACCGTCGGGCGTGGCGCGTACGAGGGTCCGCCCCAGGAGGTCGGGGGCGACCTCCAGTACGGGTCGGTCGAAGAACGCCCGGGTGAGGGGCGTACGGTCGGTGGCCGCGATCATGCCGTCCGAGCGTAGTGCAGAGGTACGACTGTCGGCGGGGTGGTCACGGGGCCCTCTCCTTGCCAGGGTGAGGGCGGCGTGGAACCGGTCACGGCCGGATTGCGTTGTATGGATCAAGGATCCGGACGGAACAACGGGCGATGCCCGAGGAGGAAAAGACATGGGGTTCAAGCGGCTGCTTGCGAGCCTGGGGGCCGGTGGGGCTTCGGTCGAGACGGTACTGACCGAGGTCAATGTCGTTCCCGGAGGCGTCGTCCAGGGTGAGGTGCGGATCCAGGGCGGGTCCGTCAACCAGGCCATCGAGGGCCTGTCGGTGGGTCTGCAGGCCCGGGTCGAGGTCGAGGGCCAGGACCAGGAGTACAAGCAGGACGTCTCGTTCACCAAGCTGCGGCTCGGCGGGGCCTTCGAGCTGGAGGCGAACGCGGTGCACGCGGTGCCCTTCGGGCTGGAGATCCCGTGGGAGACGCCGATCACGACGATCGACGGCCAGCCCCTGCGCGGGATGAACATCGGTGTGACCACCGAGCTGGAGATCGCGCGCGCCCTGGACTCCGGCGACCTGGACCCGATCAGCGTGCACCCGCTGCCGGCGCAGCAGGCGCTGCTGGACGCGTTCATCCAGCTCGGCTTCCGCTTCAAGAACGCGGACCTGGAGC
Source organism: Streptomyces fructofermentans (assembly GCF_014651055.1). GTDB lineage: Bacteria > Actinomycetota > Actinomycetes > Streptomycetales > Streptomycetaceae > Streptomyces > Streptomyces fructofermentans. The sequence continues at coordinate 185,977 of NZ_BMWD01000018.1, read as the reverse complement.
GGGGGCACATCCGGGGCACTCGGCAGAAGCTGCCGTTCTACCAGGAGATCGAGTTCTTCCCGCCGCAGCAGTACCGCGGTCTCAACCAGGTCGAGCTCAGCTTCGTCGCGGACGACCGTGAGATGGACGTCGTCCTGGAGATGGACAAGAAGCCGGGTCTGTTCGGCGAGGGCAGCGACTCGTTCCGCTCCTTCAAGGTGGGGCTGAACGACTTCCACGGGACCGACTGGGCGGCGTACCTCAACCAGTGGCTGTCCGAGGTCGGCAGCCGGCGCAACTGGTTCTAGGCTCGGGGACGAGAGTCTCCCGTCAGTAGGAACCGATCAGGAGGTGCCGAGGTGACCGAGCCCAAGAGGCCGCCGCTTCCCCACGACTTCCACCCCGCCGTGCCGTCGTTCGCGGTCACGAGTGAGGACGTCGAGGCGGGCGGGACGCTGAAGGACGCTCAGGTCCACGCGGCGGGGAACACCTCTCCGCAGCTCAGCTGGGAGGGTTTCCCGCCGGGGACGAAGAGCTTCGCCGTGACGTGCTTCGACCCTGACGCCCCCACGGGGAGCGGGTTCTGGCACTGGGTCCTGTTCGACCTCCCGGCGTCGGTGACCGCGCTGCCGACGGGCGCGGGCACGGGGAAGTTCGAGGGTCTGCCCGACGGCGCCGTCCAGGTGCGCAACGACTACGGGTCCCGGGACTTCGGCGGTGCGGCGCCGCCTCCCGGTGACCCGGCGCACCGGTACGTGTTCACGGTGTACGCGGTGGATCAGGAGAAGCTCGGCCCCGACGCGGACGCGTCGCCGGCCGTCGTGGGCTTCAACCTCCGTTTCCACACGCTGGCGAGGGCCCAGGTCGTCGCCGAGTACGCCGCTCCCGCGGACAGCTGAGCGTTCACCGAACGTTTGCCCGCCCCTGGTCTTGGAATTGATCAGGGGCGGGCACTTTTTTATTGCGTTGTCCATCTCGGCGTGCCCGGCCAGAGTTGATCCAAGCCCGCCCGCGAGGGGGTGGGCCGGTGCGTACGGGAGGTGGGCGGGATGCGTGACACGCTGGTGCTGAATGCGAGCTTCGAGCCGTTGTCGACGGTGACGTTGAACCGGGCCGTCGTTCTGGTGCTGCAGGACAAGGCCGTTGTCGAGCAGGCCCACCCCGAACTGCGCATGCGCGGAGCGGCTCTCGACATACCGGCGCCCCGGGTGATCAGGCTCTGCAGGTACGTGAGGGTGCCGTTCCGAAGACAAGCTCCGTGGTCGAGGCGTGGTGTCCTGGTCCGTGACCGGCACAGGTGCGCGTACTGCGGGCGGCGGGCGACGACCGTGGACCACGTGGTGCCGAGGGCGCAGGGCGGCCGGGACTCGTGGCTGAACACCGTGGCGTCGTGCGCGGAGGACAACCACCGCAAGGCGGCCCGTACGCCCGAGCAGGCGCAGATGCCGCTGCTGCGGCAGCCGTTCGAGCCGACGCCGGCCGACGCGATGCTGCTGGCCCTGGGGCAGGACGACCTCGACGCGCTGCCCGAGTGGCTCGCGCAGCCCGCCGCGTGAGCGGTGCGCGGCTTCCCGTGACACAGGGGTGAGGGGCGGAACTCCCGCGGGAGTTCCGCCCCTCACCCCTGTGTCAGTCGGTGATCGACGGCTTCTCGCGGCGTTCGGCGCCGGCCGGCGGGCCGGGCTGCTGTCCGCCGCCGATGCCTCCGAAGTTCCCGAAGGCGCCGGAGAGGCCCTTGAGCGCGTCGCCGATCTCGCTGGGGACGATCCAGAGCTTGTTGGCGTCGCCCTCGGCGATCTTCGGGAGCATCTGGAGGTACTGGTACGAGAGGAGCTTCTGGTCCGGGTCTCCCGCGTGGATGGCCTCGAAGACGGTACGGACGGCCTGGGCCTCGCCCTCGGCGCGCAGCGCGGCGGCCCTGGCCTCGCCCTCGGCGCGCAGGATCGCGGACTGCTTCTCGCCCTCCGCGGTGAGGATCTGCGACTGGCGGATGCCTTCCGCGGTGAGGATCGCGGCGCGCTTGTCGCGGTCGGCGCGCATCTGCTTCTCCATCGAGTCCTGGATGGAGGTGGGCGGCTCGATCGCCTTCAGTTCGACGCGGTTGACGCGGATGCCCCACTTGCCGGTGGCCTCGTCGAGGACGCCGCGCAGGGCCGCGTTGATCTCCTCGCGCGAGGTCAGGGTCCGCTCCAGGTCCATGCCGCCGATGATGTTGCGGAGCGTGGTGACCGTCAGCTGCTCGATGGCCTGGATGTAGCTGGCGACCTCGTAGGTCGCGGCCCGGGCGTCGGTGACCTGGTAGTAGATGACCGTGTCGATGTTCACGACAAGGTTGTCCTGGGTGATCACCGGCTGGGGCGGGAACGGGACGACCTGTTCGCGGAGGTCGATGCGGTTGCGGATCGAGTCTATGAACGGGACGACGATGTTGAGGCCCGCGTTGAGTGTCCGCGTGTAGCGGCCGAACCGCTCGACGATGGCCGCGCTGGCCTGTGGGATGACTTGGATGGTCTTGATCAGCGCGATGAAGACCAACACCACCAGAATGATCAGGACGATGACGACCGGTCCCATCGTGGCTCCCCGTACCCTTCTCCGCCTCGGCGTTCCGGAAGATCCTGCTGATTGTCGAAGATCTTGTTCGACGAGTGTGTCAGACCACAACTCGCCACGTGGGCCGTTCCGTTCACTGGACGCCGCGGGGAGGTCACATGACGATCGCGGTGGCTCCCTCGATCTCCACGACGTCGACCTGCTCGCCCTCCTCGTAGGCGCGACCGGTGTCGAGGGATCTGGCCGACCAGACCTCTCCGGCGAGCTTGATCCGGCCGCCGGTGCCGTCGACCCGCTCCAGGACCACGGCCTGCCTGCCCTTCAGCGCCTCGATTCCCGTGGCGAGTTGGGGGCGCTGGGTCCGATGCCGGGCGGCGACGGGGCGTACGACCGCGATGAGTGCCACCGAGACGACGGCGAAGACCACGACCTGGAGGACGAGGTTGCCTCCGAGGCCCGCGGTACCGGCGCCCGCGACAGCGCCGACGGCGAGCATTCCCAACTCCGGCATCGCGGTGACGACGAGCGGGATACCGAGCCCGACCGCGCCGACCAGCCACCACACCCATGCGTCGATGTCGTCCACGTCGTCATGGTAGGTCCGCGGGCCTGGTCGGGGACAGGGCGCCGATCAACTTGGGGCAGGTGGGCCGGACTTCAGGACAGCGGCAGTCCCTGGGCGGTCCAGCGGTCGCCGACCTGCTCCACGACGAGCGGGAGGCCGAAGCACAACGACAGGTTGCGGGAGGTGAGTTCGAGTTCCAGCGGGCCGGCGGCGAGCACCTTGCCCTGCCGGATCATCAGGACGTGGGTGAAGCCGGGCGCGATCTCCTCGACGTGGTGCGTCACCATGATCATGGAGGGGGCGATCGGGTCGCGTGCGAGGCGGCCGAGGCGGCGTACGAGGTCCTCGCGGCCGCCGAGGTCGAGGCCCGCGGCGGGCTCGTCGAGGAGAAGCAGTTCGGGGTCGGTCATCAGGGCGCGGGCGATCAGGGTGCGCTTGCGCTCCCCCTCGGAGAGGGTGCCGAACCTGCGGTCGACGTAGTCGGTCATGCCGAGGCGGTCGAGGAAGGCGCGGGCGCGCTGCTCGTCGACGTCCTCGTAGTCCTCGTGCCAGCCGGCCGTCATGCCGTAGGCCGCGGTCAGCACGGTCTGCAGGACGGTCTGCCGCTTGGGGAGCTTCTCGGCCATGGCGATGCCGGCCACGCCGATGCGCGGGCGCAGCTCGAAGACGTCGACCTTGCCGAGGGTCTCGCCGAGGATCGTGGCGGTGCCCTGGCTGGGGTAGAGGTAGCTGGAGGCGAGGTTCAGGAGGGTCGTCTTGCCGGCACCGTTCGGCCCGAGGATGACCCAGCGCTCGCCCTCCTTGACCGACCAGGAGACCTGGTCCACCAGTGCCCGGCCCTCTCGGACCACTGATACGTCCTCAAGCTCCAGAACATCGCTCATGAGCGCGCTGTCTCCCATTGCAGTCTCGGCCGTCGCTGACGTCTGTGGACGCAGCCCCCAGGGAAAACCTACGCCACCGGCCGACCCGTCCAATCCATCGGCCGGTCCTTAGGGTGGGGGCCATGCTTTCGGAACCACGCTCAGGACAGCTGGCCGCATGGGGAAATGCCCTTTTGGCCGGTTTTGCGTCACCGGACGACGCGGTCGTCGCCATCGTCGGCGAGGACGCCGTGCACCGGGTCGAGGGGCTGCCGGGCGAGTCGGGGCCCGTGGGGCTCACGCTCGCGCTCGGCCGGCTGCGCGCGCTCGGGGTCGGCGGTCTGCGGGTCGCGCTGCCCGCCCCCGGACATCCGCTCGGGCTGAGCGGCCCGCCCGAGTTCAATGCCCGCGCCCTGGAGGCCGAGGAGGCGGTGGTCTGCCACGGGGCCGCCCTGGGGCTGGTGCCCGAGGTCTTCGAGGCAGGGCCGGCGGGCGACACGCACGTGGAGGTCGTCTGGCACTGTCTGGCCGTACGTGAGGCGCCGCCGGCCGACGTGCCCTCCCTCGGGGAGGCGGAGCGGGAGTTGGCGGAGGCGCTGCGCGACGCGACCGCGGTGCTGTCCCGGCTCGACCTGGCGGGCTCGGGTCCGGTGGCCGAGGCGGCCGTGGACGCGTACCGGGCGCGGGCGGAGCGGGGGCGCGAGCTGCTGGCCCCCGGGTATCCGCCGCGGGCGGTGCGGGTGCTGGAGCTCGCCCAGCGGGTCGGGCTGCTCATCTCCGTCGCGTTCGAGAACGGGCACGGCGGTGCGGTGAGCGCGTCGGAGATGGCCGCGCGCACCGAGGCGCTGCGTCCGGTCGAGCGGACGGCGCGGCGGGCGCAGGTGGCCGCGTACAACGCGTTCGTGGAGGAGCGGGAGCGCGGGACGCGCTGAGCGCCGCCGTCCGGGGCGCGCTCCGCGCGCGCGGGCCGCGGGCGGGTGCGGGTGCGGCCGGCGTTGCGCGCCCGGAGTGCGACGGACACGAAGGGGCCCCGCGGACCGGTGCGGTCCGCGGGGCCCCTTGTGTGCCGGGTGGCGTGTCAGTCGTTCACGCCCACGTTGCCGAACGCCGGGTTCAGGGCGCCGATGATGTTCACGCTGTTGCCGACGACGTTCACGGGGACGTGGACCGGGAGCTGGGCCACGTTGCCGGAGCCGACGCCGGGGGACTTCACGGCGGCTCCGTCGGCCGACGAGTCGGCGATCGCCGCACCGGCGGAGGCACCCGCGGCGAGACCGGCGACGGTGACGGCCAGGGCGGCCTTCTTGGCGATGTTCATGGGAAGTACTCCTCCTGCGATTGCGTGTCCGACCCAGCCGCGGGCCGTACGCTGAGCAACGCCACCCGGCTCGGGACGGCACGGGGGGCGAGCGCCTTCTGCCCGTTCGGATCAATGGTCCGACGGGACGACAACCGGACCGACCCCCGGGCGGGCCCGGGGGTCGGTGGTCACCGTCCGGCGGGTGTCAGCGGTTGAGGCCGAGGTTGCCGAAGGCCGGGTTCAGGGCGCCGATCACGTTCACCGTGTTGCCGACCGCGTTCACCGGGACGTGGACGGGGACCTGGACGAGGTTGCCCGAGGCGACACCCGGCGAGCCCACGGCCTGGCCGGAGGCGTGCGCACCGTCGGTCGCGGAGGCGAAACCGGCACCGGCGGCAACGAGGCCACCGGCCATCATCGTGATGGCTGCGGCCTTCTTCAGGTTCTTCACTTCTGAGCCCTCTCCTCGCGAACCACTGCGGCAGGAGCGCCGCAGCTCGCACTGGAGAACGCCGGACCCCCCGGAAGGATGCGCCGTCCGGGTGACATTCCCACGACGGTATGAATCTCATCCCGGAACGGAACCGTCCGCATGCCGCCCCGGGCCGGCGGCCGGGTCAGCCGGCCGCCCCGTGCCGCACCGCCCACAGCGCGGCCTGGGTGCGGTCGGAGAGGTCGAGCTTCATCAGGATGTTCGAGACGTGGGTCTTGACGGTCTTCTCGGAGAGGACGAGGGCGCGGGCGATCTCGCGGTTGGAGCGGCCGTCCGCGATCAGGCCGAGCACCTCGCGCTCGCGCTCGGTGAGCGATCCGCCCCTGCCCTGTCCGTACGTCGTCTCCTCCTGGGACAGCAGCGCGCCGGCCACCTCGGGCTGGAGCAGGATGTGCCCCGCGTGCACAGAGCGGATGGCGCCCGCGAGGGCCTCGGGGTCCACGTCCTTGTACACGTATCCGGCCGCGCCCGCGCGCAGGGCCGGGACCACCGTGCGCTGCTCCGTGAAGCTCGTGACGATCAGCACGCGCGCGGGGTTGGCCAGCTGGCGCAGTCTGCGCAGGGCCTCCACGCCGTCCATGCCGGGCATCTTGACGTCCATGAGCACGACGTCGGGCTTCAGCTCCTCCGCCCGGTCGACGCCCTCGGCGCCGTCGGCGGCCTCCCCCACGACCTCGATGTCGTCCTGCACCTCCAGGAACGTGCGCAGGCCGCGGCGGACGACCTGGTGGTCGTCGACGAGCAGCACCTTGATTGCGTCAGCCACCAGGGACCTCCATCTCGATCGTCGTGCCCTCTCCAAGCGCCGATTCCACCGTGAGTGTGCCTCCGACGCCACTCGTCCGGTCCCGCATGGAGACGAGGCCGAGATGCCGTCCGGCCCGGCGGGTCGCCCGGGGCTCGAAGCCGCCGCCGTCGTCGGTGACCCGCAGGACGGCTCCGGGGCCCCGTCGCTCCAGGGTGACGTCGACACGGGCGGCCCCGGAGTGCCGCAGCGCGTTGTGCAGGGCCTCCTGGGCGACCCGCAGCACCGCCTCCTCCTGGGCGGCGGGCAGTGCGCGCGCACCGCGGCCGTCGAAGGTCACGCGCGCGGAGTGGGCCCGGTCGAGAACCTGTATCTGGGTGCGCAGGGTGGCGACCAGCCCGTCCTCGTCGAGGGCCGCGGGCCGCAGTTCGACGACCGCGGCGCGCAGTTCGTCGGCCGCCTCGGCCGCCAGGGCGGCCACCTGCTGGAGCTCGCCCTTCGCACGGTCCGGGTCGCGGTCGACCAGGGCGGCGGCGGCCTGGGCGGTCAGGCGCAGCGAGAAGAGCTTCTGGCTGACGGCGTCGTGCAGTTCGTGCGCGAGCCGCGAGCGCTCCTCGGCGATCGTGAGTTCGCGGCTGCGCTCGTACAGGCGGGCGTTCGTGAGGGCGATGGCCGCGTGCTGGGCGAGGATCGTCAGCAGTTCCTCGTCGTCCTCGGTGAATCCGCAGCCGCCGTCCGGCTTCGGGCACTTCTTGTTGGCGAGGAACAGGGCGCCGATGACCTCGTCACCGTCGCGGATCGGCAGGCCGAGGAAGTCGGACATGTCGGGGTGAGCCGCCGGCCAGCCCTCGAAACGCGGGTCCGCGCGGACGTCGGCGAGACGCTCGGGGCGGGCCTCCTTGAGCATCGCGGCGAGGATGCCGTGCTGGCGGGGCAGCGGCCCGATGGCCTTCCACTGGGCGTCGTCGACGCCGTCGACGACGAACTGGGCGAAGCCGCCGTGGTCGTCGGGGACCCCGAGGGCCGCGTACTCGGCGTCGAGCAGCTCGCGGGCCGAGGCGACGATCGTCTTGAGGACGTCGCGCACCTCCAGGTGCCTGCTCATCGCGAGCAGCGCGGCACTCACCGCGGACAGGCCCGACCGGGGTCCTTGACTCATTCCCTCACGGTACCGGCGGGGTGTGACAGCGCGTATCCGACTTGTGGCGGGCCCGGTACGGGCCGGTGGACCTAGGCCGAAGGGCCCCGGCGCAATGCGGCCGGCGCACGAGGCGCGGCGGTCAGCCGGCTTCCTAGGTTGAGGGCATCCGTCCGGAGCGGCGGTCTTGCGACGAGGGGACGGATGTCATGCCGGTGGCGATCATCACGGGGGCTTCGAAGGGGCTGGGGGGCGCGTTCGCCGGGGCTCTGGCGGAGCGCGGCTGGGACCTGGTGCTCGACGCCAGGACGCCGGACGCCCTGCGGGCGGCGGCGGAGGAGCTGTCCCGGCACGGGACACGGGTGGAGGCGGTTCCCGGTGATGTCACGGACGCGGGGCACCGCGCGGGCCTGGTGGCCGCGGCGCGGGCCCTGGGCGGCCTCGATCTGCTGGTGAGCAACGCGAGCGCGCTGGGCGCCGAACCGCTCGTACGTCTCGACGCGCTGGCCCTGGACGGGCTGCGCCGGGCCCTGGAGGTCAATGTGGTCGCGGCTCTGGGGCTGGTCCAGGAGGCGCTGCCGCTGTTGCGGGCGTCGCAGGAGGGCGCGGTGATCGGCGTCAGTTCGGACGCGGCCGTCGAGGCGTACGGGACATGGGGCGGGTACGGGGCCTCGAAGGCGGCTCTGGACCGGCTGGTCGCGGTGCTCGGGGTGGAGGAGCCGGGGCTGCGGGTCTGGGCGGTCGACCCGGGCGACATGGGGACGGACCTGTACGCGGCGGCGGTGCCGGACGACGGCGACGCCCGCCCGGACCCGGCCTCGGTGGTGCCCGCATTCCTGCGGCTGCTCGACGAGCGCCCCCCGAGCGGGCGCCTCGCCGCGCCGGCGCTGCTGGAGCAGCGATGACGATCGCCGTGCGGGTGCCCGAGGAGCTGTCGGCGCGGGTGCCGGCCGAGCAGCGGGGGCCGGGGCTGGGCCGGGACGCTGTGCGGCTGCTCGTGTCCCGCGGCACCCGGGTCTCGCACCACGCGTTCGCGGACCTCCCGGGGCTGCTGCGTGCCGGGGACCTGCTGGTCGTGAACACCTCGGCGACGCTGGCGGCCGCGGTGGACGGAAGGGTGGGGCACGCGCGCGTGGTGGTGCACTTCTCCACCCGGGGCGACGACGGGCGGTGGTCGGTGGAGCTGCGGGACCCCGACGGCAGCGGCACCACGCGCGCGCGGGCGGGCGGGCCCGCGGGGACGGAGGTGCGGCTGCCCGGGAACGTGCGCCTGGTCCTCGACGAGCCGGTGTCGGCGCGCGGGACGCGCCTGTGGTGGGGACGCGTGCCGGACGGGGAGGTCCTGGAGCTGCTGCGGCGGCACGGGAGGCCGATCCGCTACTCCTACACGGAGCGGGACCAGCCGCTGGAGGCGTACCAGACGGTGTTCTCGCTGCCGTCCCGCGACGGGGCGGGCAGCGCGGAGATGCCGAGCGCGTCGCGGCCCTTCACCTCCGGGCTGGTGACCCGGCTGGTGAGCCGCGGTGTGCAGTTCGCGCCGGTCACGCTGCACACGGGGGTGGCCTCGGCCGAGGTCCACGAGCCCCCGTACCCGGAGCGCTACGCGGTGCCGCGGGCCTCGGCGCGGCTCATCAACGCGGCGAGGGCCGGGGGCGGGCGGGTCGTGGCGGTCGGGACGACGGCCGTGCGCGCGGTGGAGTCGGCGGCCGGGCCCGACGGCACGGTGCGGGCCGCACGGGGCTGGACGGACCTGGTGGTCACCCCGGAGCGGGGGGTGCGGGTGGTCGACGGGCTGCTCACGGGGCTGCACGAGCCGGAGGCCTCCCATCTGCTGATGCTGGAGGCGGTCGCCGGGCGGGCCGCGATCGACCGCGGGTACGAGGCGGCGCTGCGGGGGCGCTACCTGTGGCACGAGTTCGGCGACGTGCACCTCCTGCTGCCGGCCGAGAACCCTCACACAGAGCATTGCTCCAGCAACTGCCGGTGAGACGGGGCGGGGGCGCGTGTGAGCCCGGGCATAGGGCCCACATCACGTACGAACGGACTTAGGAGACAAAGGGAGCATCATGAGCGGGGAAGACGTGCCAGTCTGCCCCGATTTGCCCCTACCGCATCCACTATCCGGCTTCGTAGGTCACACCTTTGCCAGGGCATTTTGCGGTCGCTAAGAATGGCTCTCGTCGCTCGGCGCCGTGGGTCACAGACCGCGGCGTTTGTCCCGGAATCACCTTTGTCCCCGCCGGGACGAGAGCGACCTCCGCGCTATTCGAAGAGGTCCCTCAGCCATGCCCAAGCAGATCATCACTCCTGGTCATAGTCCCGCGCTGACCAAGACCCACAAGTTCTCCCTCGCCGGTGTCGCCACCCTCGGTGCCGCGGCCCTCGCGTTCACCCTCGTTCCGGGTGGGACCACCACGGCGAGCGCCGACGCGGCCGCCACTCCGGTCGCCGTCGCCCCGGTCGCCCACACCTCCACCCAGCTCGAGACCGCGACGACCGGCCTCAGCAAGCAGCTCGCCACCGCCCAGGCCGCCGCCGCGAAGAAGAAGGCCGCCGACGCGGCCGCCGCGAAGAAGGCAGCCGCCGACGCCGTCGCCAAGAAGAAGGCAGCGGACGTCGCGAAGAAGGCGGAGGCCGCGCGCAAGGCGAAGCAGGCAGCGAGCCGCTCCGCCGCCCGCGCCGCCGTCAAGCCGGTCGCCGCGAAGACCTACACGAACAACCTCGACGGCTGGATCCGCCAGTCCCTCGACATCATGAAGAAGCACAACATCCCGGGTTCGTACGAGGGCCTGCACCGCAACATCATGCGGGAGTCCTCCGGCAACCCGAACGCCATCAACGACTGGGACATCAACGCGATCAACGGCGTCCCCTCGATAGGCCTGCTGCAGGTCATCAAGCCGACCTTCGACGCGTACCACGTCGCCGGCACGGTGCACAGCCAGTACAACCCGGTCGCCAACATCACGGCCGCGGCCAACTACGCCGCCGACCGGTACGGCTCGATCGACAACGTCGACAGCGCGTACTGAGGCTTCGCGCGGACCTCTGGACGCGTAACGCCGAAGGGCGGCACCCGGCGGGGTGCCGCCCTTCGGCGTGCGGTGCGGTCAGGTCCTACTTGCGCATGACCTCGGGCTCGTGGCGGCGCAGGAAGCGGGCCACGAAGAAGCCGCAGACCACGCCGAGGGCGACCAGGGCGATCATGTCCATGGTCCAGGCCCCGGCCGTGTGCTCCCACAGCGGGTCCGTGCTCGTCGGATCGTCCTGGTTCGGGAAGATCGCGTTCAGGTCCAGCGTGGTGCCCGACGCGGCGACCGCCCAGCGGGCCGGCATCAGGTACGAGACCTGGTTGACGCCCACCGTGCCGTTCAGGATCACCAGGCAGCCGGTGAAGACGACCTGGATGATCGCGAACATGACCAGGAACGGCATGGTCCTCTCCGCGGTCTTCACCAGCGAGGAGATGATCAGCCCGAACATCATCGACACGAAGCCGAGAGCCATGATCGGCAGGGTCAGCTCCAGCTTGGGCAGGCTCTTGAGGATCAGGCCCTCTGCCGGGACCTCGCGGCTGCCGAAGCCGATGGCACCGACCAGGGCGCCCTGCAGCAGGGTGATCACGCCGAGTACGGCGACCTTGGACATCAGGTAGGCCGAGCGCGACAGACCCGTCGCGCGCTCCCGCTCGTAGATGACCCGTTCCTTGATCAGCTCACGGACCGAGTTCGCCGCACCCGCGAAGCAGGCGCCGACCGCAAGGATCAGCAGGACGGTGGTGGCCGTGCCGTTCGGGACGATCCGGCCGGTCTTGGGATTGACCGGGTTGGGCAGCAGGCTGTTGCCGGAGTCGATGAGCAGGCTCACCGAGCCGAGCACGACCGGCAGGATCACCGACAGGGCGAGGAAGCCCTTGTCCGAGGCGATCACCGACACGTAGCGGCGCACCAGCGTGCCGAACTGGGACATCCAGCCCTGCGGCTTCGGCGGCCGCATCGCCTGCGGCGGGGGCATGTGTACGGACTGCGCGGCCACGGCGTCGATGTCCGCGGCGTACATCTGGTAGTGCTGAGAGCCCTTCCAGCGGCCCGCCCAGTCGTAGTCGCGGTAGTTCTCGAAGGCCGAGAAGACATCGGCCCAGGTGTCGTAGCCGAAGAAGTTCAGCGCTTCCTCGGGCGGGCCGAAGTAGGCCACCGCACCGCCGGGCGCCATGACCAGGAGCTTGTCGCAGATGGCCAGCTCGGCCACCGAGTGCGTCACGACCAGGACCGTGCGGCCGTCGTCGGCGAGACCGCGCAGCAACTGCATGACGTCGCGGTCCATGCCCGGGTCGAGGCCGGAGGTCGGCTCGTCCAGGAAGATCAGCGACGGCTTGGTGAGCAGTTCGAGGGCCACCGACACGCGCTTGCGCTGGCCGCCGGAGAGCGAGGTGACCCGCTTCTCCTTGTGGATGTCCAGCTTCAGCTCGCGCAGCACCTCGTCTATGCGGGCCGACCGCTCCGACTCGGTGGTGTCCGCCGGGAAGCGCAGCTTGGCCGCGTACTTGAGGGCCTTCTTGACGGTCAGCTCCTTGTGCAGGATGTCGTCCTGCGGGACCAGACCGATGCGCTGACGCAGTTCGGCGAACTGCTTGTACAGGTTGCGGTTGTCGTAGAGCACGTCGCCCTGGTCGGCCGGGCGGTACCCCGTGAGCGCCTTCAGGAGCGTCGACTTGCCGGAACCGGACGGGCCGATCACCGCGATCAGCGACTTCTCCGGGACGCCGAACGAGACGTCCTTCAGGATCTGCTTGCCGCCGTCGACCGTCACCGTCAGGTGGCGGGCCGAGAAGGAGACCTCGCCGGTGTCGACGAACTCCTCCAGGCGGTCGCCCACCAGCCGGAACGTCGAGTGTCCGACACCCACGATGTCGTTCGGGCCGAGCAGCGCGGAGCCGCCCTTGCTGATCGGCTGGCCGTTGACGTACGTGCCGTTGTGCGAGCCGAGGTCACGGATCTCGAAGCGGCCGTCGGGCGTCGCGTGGAACTCCGCGTGGTGGCGCGAGACCTGCAGGTCGGAGACGACCAGCTCGTTCTCCAGGGCACGGCCGATGCGCATGACGCGGCCGAGGGAGAACTGGTGGAACGTGGTCGGGCTGCGGTCCCCGTAGACCGGCGGCGCCCCCGCGGAGCCACCGGATCCCTGCTGCGGCGGGATGTGCGCGGCCTGCTGCGGCTGCTGCCGGCCGTGCTGCTCCGGCGCGTGCTGCTGCGGCGACTGCTGGGCCCAGCCGGCCGACGCGCCCTGCGCGGCGTACGGCTGCTGCGCCTGCGGCGCGCCGGCGGCACTGCCCGTCATGCTGAGCCGCGGGCCGTCGGTCGCGTTGCCGAGGTGCACGGCCGAGCCGGGGCCGATCTCCACCTGGTGGATCCGCTGCCCCTGCAGGAACGTGCCGTTGGTGCTGCCGTGGTCCTCGATGACCCAACTGCGGCCGCTCCAGCTGATCGTGGCGTGGCGCCAGGAGACCCTGGCGTCGTCGAGCACGATGTCTCCCTGCGGATCACGTCCCAGGGTGTAGTGCCTGGCCGCATCGAGCGTCCAGGTCCGTCCATTCAATTCCAGTACGAGTTCCGGCACTCCATGCCCCACTGAGTTGTCCCCCGAGTTGCCCCTGTCGCAGGGAGTCTAGGGATGTCGAACATCGTGGGGAACTATTTCAGTAGGAGCCCCCCGACCGAAAGTCGGGCCTTGTGAAGACTGCCTACGGGCGTCTTGTCCGTTTCCGTTGACGGGGTTGAAACCGGCCCGGAGAGTGGTAATCCCACGCGAGGGGGACACCGCGACGGATGCGTCGCGGCGCGGAGTCGGGGGGCTGACGATGAGCGACAGGGCCGTGGGACAGGACGGGCGCGTGCCGTGGGGTGACGTGCTGCTGTCCGCGATCGCCTCGGTGAGCTGGGCGTTGACGGGCATGGCCGGGGTGGCCGCGCTGGGGCTCCATCTGCTCGGGGCGGACGCGGCGGGCTCGCTCGGCACGCTGACCGCGGCCGTCGTGGCCCTGGGCGCGGGCGGTTCGGTGACCCCGTCCGGCGATGTGTCGGCCTTCGGACTGGAGGGCGCGCAGGCCGAGACCGCGCTGCAGATCACGCCCCTCGGGGTGAGCCTGGTGGGCGCGCTGCTGCTGTCCTGGTTCTTCCTGCGCTCGCTGCGGGCGGCGGGAGCCTTCGTCACTCCGGCCGAACTCCTCGCCCGCGCGGGCTCCGTGGTGGCCCTCTTCGTGGCGATGCTGGGCGGTCTGGCCTGGGCGGGGCACGACGTCATCACGATCGACGGGGGGTCGCTGGGACTCGACCGGCTGCCCGGCGGCGGACTGCCAGACGACGTGGAGGTGCCCGGCCTCGGTGACATCGGCGGTTTGCTGCCGGACCGGCTCGGGGACCTCGCGGACGCCAACGCCCGGGTGGGCTTCACCGTCGACACCGTACCGACGCTCCTGGGCGGGCTCGGCTGGGTGCTCGGCGTCCTGCTGATCGCGCTGCTGGCCTCGCGCCGCACACCGCTGCCGCGCGCCCTGACGGTCGTGCACCGGGTGGTGCGCCCGGCGGTGTCCGCGCTGGTCGCCGTGGTGCTGGTGGCGGTCCTCGCGGGGTTCGCGGCGGCGGCGTACGCGGCGGTCGGCGACGACAATCCGAAGCGGATCGCGGGTGCGGCCCTGCTGGGGGCGCCCAACGGCGTGTGGCTCGGCATCCCGATCGGCCTCCTCGTGCCGTGGGACGGAAGGGCCACCGGCGAGCTGGTCGGGGTGCTGCCCGACCCCCTCGACGATCTGCTGAGCGGCTCCACCGACCAGGCCGTGACACTGGCGCGGCTGGCCGAACTGGACGGCCGGGTCTGGCTGCTGGGCGTCGCGGCGGCGCTGATGATGCTCTGCGCGGGCGTCCTGACCGCGGTGCGCACCCCGTACGCACACGCTTCGGGCGTCCTCCCTTTCGCGGGGCACTGCGCGCTGCGGCTCGCGGTCGTGACCGCGCTCGCGCTGCCGTTGCTCGTCGGGCTGACCGGGGTGTCGGTGGACGCGTCGCTGTCCGTCCTCGGCATCGACGCGTTCGACGCGGGCATCGAGCTGCACGGGAGGCCGGCGACGGCGCTGCTGCTCGGCGCCCTGTGGGGAGCGGTCGCCGGGGCGGCGGGCGCGCTGCTCGCCCGCGCGACCGGAGCCGCCGGCAGGCGTGCCGCCCCGCAGGCACTGGGTGACACGGGCGCACCCGCGTGGCACACCGCCGGGGCGGCGGACGACACCGGGCCGTACAACCCGGGAGCGCCGTTCCGGCCGGCCAACCCCGACACGAACCCGTACCTGCGGCTGCCCGAGGAGCTGCGGGAGCCCGGGGGCGGTCCGTCCGGAGCCCGGCCGCGCGGTGCGCCGCCCGGCGGGTCCCGATCCCCCGGCTCACAGCCGCCCGGCACTCCCCGCACGCCCGCGCCCCGGGCCCCGGGTCCGCAGCCGGCGGGACCGCCGCCGCCAGGGGGACGTCCGCCGGGGGGACGTCCGCCGGGGGACGTGTACGGCGCCCCGACGGTCGCCAGGCCCTTCACCCCGCCGCCGCCCCCGGGGGGCCGGGGCGGACCGCGGGGCGGGCAGGACGGGCCCCCTCCCCCGCCGGACGAGCCGCCGCCCCCGCCGAGGAAGCCCGGGTCCGGGCGCCGCTGAGCGGGGTGGCGCCACCGCGGCCGGGCACCCCGCGCCCGCTGTCCGTCAGGCGGACCTCGGGGGCGGGAGGCACGGGGTGCCGGATACGGTGGGACGACCATGAGTGCTTCGCAGACCCCTGAAGTCCCCACCGACGTACCCACACTTCTCGTGAAGATCTTCGGCAAGGACCGTCCCGGCATCACCGCCGGGCTCTTCGACACCCTTGCCGCCTACTCGGTCGACGTGGTCGACATCGAGCAGGTCGTCACCCGTGGCCGGATCGTGCTGTGCGCGCTCGTGACGCACCCGTCGGCCGGCCCGGAGGGCGATCTGCGCGCCACGGTGCACAGCTGGGCCGAGTCGATGAAGCTCCAGGCGGAGATCATCTCCGGCCGCGGCGACAACCGGCCCCGCGGGCACGGCAGGTCGCACGTGACCGTGCTCGGGCACCCGCTGACCGCGGAGTCGACCGCGGCCATCGCCGCCCGGATCACCGGCACGGGCGGCAACATCGACCGTATCTTCCGGCTGGCCAAGTACCCGGTGACGGCGGTGGAGTTCGCGGTGTCCGGCACCGAGACCGGTGCGCTGCGGACCGCCCTGGCGACCGAGGCGAAGGCCCTCGGTGTCGATGTCGCGGTGGTCGCCGCCGGACTGCACCGGCGCGCCCAGCGCCTCGTGGTGATGGACGTCGACTCGACGCTCATCCAGGACGAGGTCATCGAGCTGTTCGCCGCGCACGCCGGGTGCGAGAGCGAGGTCGCCGAGGTGACCGCGGCCGCGATGCGGGGGGAACTGGACTTCGAGCAGTCCCTGCACGCGCGCGTGGCGCTGCTCGCGGGCCTCGACGCCTCCGTGGTGGACAAGGTGCGCACCGAGGTCAGGCTGACGCCCGGGGCGCGCACCCTGATCCGTACGCTGAAGCGCCTCGGCTTCCAGGTGGGCGTCGTCTCCGGCGGCTTCACGCAGGTCACGGACGATCTGAAGGACCGGCTCGGGCTCGACTTCGCCCAGGCCAACACGCTGGAGATCGTCGACGGGAAGCTGACGGGCAGGGTCACCGGAGAGATCGTCGACCGCGCGGGCAAGGCACGGCTGCTGCGCAGGTTCGCCGCCGAGGCCGGGGTGCCGCTCGCCCAGACCGTGGCGATCGGGGACGGCGCGAACGACCTGGACATGCTCAACGCGGCGGGCCTCGGGGTGGCCTTCAACGCCAAGCCGGTGGTCCGCGAGGCCGCGCACACCGCGGTGAACTTCCCCTTCCTCGACACGGTCCTGTACCTGCTGGGTGTGACGCGCGAAGAGGTCGAGGCCGCGGACATGCACGTGGACTGAGCGCCACGGGGGGCCTCCGGCGGGCGCCGACCCATCGCGGGGCCCCGCGAACGCGGACCTGCCGGGGGCGGGGCTCCCTGGAGCTGCCCCTGACACGGACGGGGCCCGGCACCACTCGGTGCCGGGCCCCGTCCGTGCAGTGGCGTCCGTGCAGTGGCGTCCGTTCGGCCCCGTCGGTTGGAGCGGCTCCGTCCGTGCGGCCCCGTCGGTGCGGGGCCCGGGGCAGGTGCGGCCCGTCCGCACCGGGGCCTGCGGCAGACGCGGCCACGTCCGCGCGGGGCCGGAGCAGGCGGAACGCGCGGCGCTGCACGGGACCGTGCGGGACCGTACTCGTCCGTGCGGGGACCGTACGGGCCGTGCAGCGAGCGCTGTACGGGCCTTATTCGGAAGGGGCCCAGTAGTCCAGGAGGGTGGCGGCGCCCGGCTCCAGGCTCTTCCAGGAACCGGTGAACGAGAGCACGGCGAAGGCCGCGGTGGGGAAGCCCCTGCTGCCCATCCGCTGCCGCGCGTCGCCCTCGGAGCCGCCGGACAGCACCTCGGCGAGTCCCTGCACGCCGGGGTTGTGGCCGATCAGGAGAGCGCTGCGCACGTCGTCCGGGGTTTCGTTGAGGACGGCGATCAGCTCGCCCGGCGAGGCCTCGTAGAGCCTCTCCTCGTAGACCGTCCTCGGCCGGTGCGGGAGCTCGTGCACGGCGAGCTTCCAGGTCTCGCGGGTCCGGGCCGCGGTGGAGCACAGGGCAAGGTCGAAGGGGATGCCGGTGTCGGCCAGCCTGAGTCCCGCCTCGGGGGCGTCCTTGCGGCCCCGCTCGGCGAGCGGCCGCTCGTGGTCGTTCACCTCGGGCCAGTCGGCTTTCGCATGCCGGAAAAGGACAATCCTGCGGGGTTCTGCGACGCTCATGACTCCCAGCTTCGCATGAAACACGCCACGGGGCGCAGGGAGTTGACTCGCCGCCCCGGCTCTGCCCCGGCTCCGGGCCGCGCGGGCTCAGGAGCCGTCGTGGAGCACGATCCGCTGGACCCGCTCGACGAGGCGGTCGATCCCGGGGTCGCCGCCCGCCGCGTGGGCGTCGGCGGGGTTGAGGATCAGCAGCAGGAGCGCGGCGAAGGCCAGCGCGGGGAGCAGCAGGGCCCACCAGGGCAGCCGGGTGTCGGCGCCGCGCCCGTGCGCCGGACGGGGCGGGGTGTGCGTAGGGGCCGACATGCCGCCTCCGTGGGGCCGAGTGGTCCGTGGGCCGCGTACTCGCGGCCACACCTCGACGTTACGGACCCGCCTGTCCCCAACCCATCCGGTGATCCACCCACTTGACCCTGACACTCGCCCCCTAGGGGTTGGTGGGGGTAGCCCCACCCCCGTGTCACACGGGGGTGGCGGGGGGCGTCGGGGGCTGCCGGGTCAGGGGGAGGCGATCGACGCGATGACGCCGATGACCACGAAGATGGCGAGGAAGGCGCCGAAGACGAGCAGCATCGTCCTCTGGCCGTTCTTGGGATTCGGATCGAGCACGGGCATGCCCCCAGTCTGGCATCCCCCGCCGGTCCCGCGGGCGGTGGGGTGCGGGCGTCCGCGGGGGCGGCCGGCGACGGGCGGGGTGCCCGGGCGGCGGGCGGTGGCACGGGCCGCGTCGGGTGGCCGAGTGCGCGCGGGGCCGACGGGCGGTTGAGCCGCGTGGCGCCCGTGCGGCCGGCCGGCGGTGGCGCGGGCCCGGCGTCCGGAATGCCCGCGGGATCAGCGGGCGGCGGCCTCGTCCTCGACGGTACGGTCCCGTCCCGCCAGGACGCCCACCACGATCTGCGGGACCATGAGGCCCGCCATGAGGGCGATCGGCAGGCCCCAGCCGCCGCTGTGCTGGTAGAGCACGCCCACCAGGAGCGGCCCGGGGATCGAGATGAGGTACCCGGTGCTCTGCGCGAAGGCGGACAGCTGGACGACGCCGGCCCCGGTCCTGGCCCGCATGCCGACCATCGTGAGGGCCAGCGGGAACGAGCAGTTGGACACGCCCAGCAGCACGGCCCACAGCCAGGCGCCGCCCGCCGGGGCGAGGTGGAGGCCTGCGTATCCGGCGAGGCCGCAGGCGCCCAGGGCGATCACGATCGGCCCCTGCCGGGGCAGCCGGGTCGCCAGCCGCGGGATGACGAAGGCGAGCGGCACCCCCATCACCATCGTGACGGCGAGCAGGAGCCCCGCCGTGCCCGCCGGCACACCGGCGTCGCGGAAGATCTGCGCCATCCAGCCCATGGTGATGTAGGCGGCGGTGGCCTGGAGACCGAAGAAGACGGCGAGCGCCCAGGCCGTACGGCTCCGGGTGATCCGCAGCGCCGGGGCCTCCGGGGCGGGGGCCTCCCGTGCGGGGACCGTGCGCGGGGCGGGGACCCGGGAGCGCTCGGGGGACAAGGCCGTGTCCCGGGCGCGGACCAGGGGGATCCAGGGCAGCACGGCGACGGCCGCGAGGAGCGCCCAGACGGCCAGACCGGCCTGCCAACTGCCGCCCAGGGCACGGGTCATGGGCACGGTGACGGCGGCGGCCGAGGCGGTGCCGAGCGCGAGGGCCATCGAGTACAGGCCGGTCATGGAGCCGACCCGGTCCGGGAACCAGCGCTTGACGATCACCGGCATGAGGACGTTGCTGACCGCGATGCCCATCAGCGCGAGGGCGCTGGCGGCCAGGAACCCGGCCGTGTTCCCGGCGAACGGCCTGATCAGCAGGCCCGCGGCGATCGCCAGCATGCCGGCGCACACGACGGCGGCGGGGCCGAAGCGGCGGGCGAGGCGGGGAGCCGTGATCCCGAAGACGGCGAAGCAGAGGGGCGGCACGGAGGTGAGGACGCCGGCCAGGCTGCCGCTCATGCCGAGCCCGTCGCGCACCTCTTCGAGGAGGGCGCCGAAGCTGGTGATGGCGGGTCGCAGGTTGAGGGCCGTGAGCACGATGCCCACGACCACCAGGCGGGTCAGCCACGCGCGCGGTGCGGGCGCCGGGCGCTCCGCCTCGGGTGCGGCTCCGCGTACGGGTGCGGACGTCGCGGTCCGGGTCTCCTCGCCAGTCATGGAGCCCATCATAGAATCATGGGATGATTGGTTGTCCAGTTCGTTGGGCTGGGCCCGTTGGTGCACAATCCCCTGACACGTGTTCCGGTGCCCGGCGCACCCCCGGCGCGAAGGACCCCCATGCCGCTGAGCCACCCCCGCCGATCGGCCCTGTCCGAGCAGGTCATCGCCGCGCTGCGGAACCAGATCACCTCGGGTGAGTGGCCGGTGGGCTCCCGCATCCCCACCGAACCGGAGCTGGTCGAGGAGATGGGGGTCGCGCGGAACACCGTCCGGGAGGCGGTCCGCGCCCTCGCGCACAACGGCCTGCTGGACATCCGCCAGGGCTCGGGCACCTATGTCGTGGCGACCAGCGAGCTGGCGGGCGTGATGCACCGGCGTTTCGCGGACGCCGATCCGCGCCATGTCGCCGAACTGCGCTCCACCCTGGAGTCGAGCGCCGCGAGCCTGGCCGCCGGGCGCCGCACCGAGCGCGATCTGCGACAGCTCGACGCGCTCCTCGTACGCCGGGACGAGGCCTGGGAGTCGGGGGACGCCGAAGCGTTCGTGGCCGCGGACACGACCTTCCACCTGGCCGTGGTGGCCGCCTCCCACAACGACGTCATGACCGCGATGTACGCGGACCTGGGCGAGGTCGTGCGCGACTGGCTGCGCGAGGACGTGGGCGCGGAGCTGACGCCGGAGACGTACATGGACCACACGCGCCTGGTCGACGCGATCCGCGCGGGCGACGCGCAGGGCGCCGCCGACGAGGCGGCCGGCTATCCGTTCGTGTGCCGCCCGGGACGCCCCTGACACCTCCGGCCGGCCCCGGTGCGCAAGGCGCCGGTGCCGGGGCCGACGCCTGCACCGACGCGCCCGGCGCCCCTGCCGTATGGAGCCGCGGGGACGGGCCGGACGGACCGGCGGGGACGGTCGGGTCCCGTCACTTCCGGTGGCTGACCCAGGCCGAGCGGACCTCCTTCCAGCACCGGCCGGTGAGCCGTACGGTCTGCGCGGGTCCCGCCTCGGCCCTGGGCCCGTCCGTGTCTATGTCCCACCAGCGTTCGCACTCGACGTGCAGTGCGACGTGGTCGGTCTCGGGATACGGGTTGTGGCAGTAGGCCGTCACCGACGAACCGTCGACCGCGGTCCGGCACGCCGCCCCGAAGGGCCTGGGGGCGGGCTCGCCGGCCCGGGGCGCGGTCGTCGTGTGCGAGGCCGCCTCCTGCGGCAGCGCGAGCGGCAGGGTCAGGGCGAGGAGCAGGACGACCGGGGGCGCGGCGAAGCCGCTCCAATGGAGCCGATGCTTGCAGCGGGGCTGGGACAGGCGCACAAGGGAACCTCCTCGGCCGGGCTGGGGAGGGCATCTCGGGAGGGGAACTCCTCCTCCAGAGTGGACGCCGACCGGCCCCCACCGCCCGGCCGGTGCGGCCGAACGGGTGACGCCCCGCCCTCCGCGCGATGCGGGGGACGGGGCGCCGGATTCCGTACGGGAGCGCTCGCGCGCGGACTCACGCGCCGATCGCGTGCAGCCCGCCGTCCACGTGGACGATCTCGCCGGTGGTCTTCGGGAACCAGTCGCTGAGCAGCGCGACGACACCGCGGCCGGCCGGCTCGGGGTCCTTGAGGTCCCACTCCAGCGGGGAACGCTCGTCCCAGACGGCGGCGAGGTCGCTGAAGCCCGGGATGGACTTGGCGGCCATGGAGCCGAGCGGGCCCGCCGAGACGAGGTTGCAGCGGATGTTCTGCTTGCCCAGGTCGCGCGCCATGTAGCGGCTGGTGGCCTCCAGGGCGGCCTTGGCCGGGCCCATCCAGTCGTACTGCGGCCAGGCGAACGAGGCGTCGAAGGTGAGACCGACGACCGAGCCGCCGTTCTGCATCAGCGGCAGGCAGGCCATGGTCAGGGACTTCAGGGAGAACGCCGAGACGTGCATCGCCGTGGCGACCGACTCGAACGGCGTGTTGAGGAAGTTGCCGCCGAGGGCGTCCTGCGGCGCGAAGCCGATGGAGTGCACGACGCCGTCGAGGCCGCCGAGCTCCTCGCCGACGATGTCGGCCAGGCGCGCGAGGTGCTCCTCGTTCGTGACGTCCAGCTCGATGACCTTGGCGGGCTTCGGCAGCTTCTTGGCGATGCGCTCGGTCAGGGTGGGCCGCGGGAACGCGGTCAGGATGATCTCGGCACCCTGCTCCTGGGCCAGCTTGGCCGTGTGGAAGGCGATGGAGGACTCCGTCAGCACACCCGTGATCAGGATGCGCTTGCCCTCGAGAATTCCGCTCATGGTGATCAGTGACCCATTCCCAGTCCGCCGTCAACCGGGATGACGGCTCCAGTGATGTACGAGGCGTCGTCCGAGGCGAGGAACCGCACCGTCGCGGCGATCTCCTCGGGCCGCGCGTAGCGGCCCAGCGGGACCTGCTTCACGATGCCCGCGCGCTGCTCGTCGGTGAGCACCTTGGTCATGTCGGTGTCGACGAAACCGGGCGCGACGACGTTGAAGGTGATGTTGCGCGAGCCCAGCTCACGGGCGAGCGAGCGCGCGAAGCCGACCAGTCCGGCCTTCGAGGCGGCGTAGTTCGCCTGGCCCGCCGAGCCGAGCAGCCCGACGACCGAGGAGAGCAGCACGACCCTGCCCTTCTTGGCGCGCAGCATGCCACGGTTGGCCCGCTTCACGACCCGGAAGGCGCCGGTCAGGTTGGTGTCCACGACGGACGTGAAGTCGTCCTCGGACATCCGCATGAGGAGCTGGTCCTTGGTGACGCCGGCGTTGGCGACCAGGACCTCGACCGGGCCGTGCTCGGCCTCGATCTCCTTGTAGGCCTGCTCCACCTGCTCGCTGTCGGTGATGTCGCACTTGACCGCGAGGAAGCCGGCCGGGGGCTCGCCCGAGCGGTACGTGATCGCGACCTTGTCGCCCGCATCGGCGAACGCGCGGGCGATGGCGAGGCCGATGCCCCGGTTTCCTCCGGTGACGAGAACCGAGCGGCTCAACGGATCACCCTTTCGATAGCCGGTCTGGTACCTCGAAAACCTATCGGTACCGTCCCGGGTACGGAGAATCGGGCACCGACAGTGGCGTACGGGACTCACTGTCGGATCCCTACAGAAAGACCTGGCCCCCGGGTGCGCCCGCGCGACATGATCGGACCCGACAGGCAACGACAGCAGGGAGACCTCCGTGCCCCATTCCATCGACGAAGCCTTCACGGCACTGCCGCTCAGGGCCTTGGCCGACGCGGCGCTCGCGCGGGCCCGGGCGCTGGGCGCCGAGCACGCGGACTTCCGGTTCGAGCGCGTGCGCAGCGCGGCCCGGCGGCTGCGCGACGCGAAGCCCGCGGGGTCCTCGGACACCACGGACCTCGGGTACGCGGTGCGGGTGGTGCACGGTGGGACGTGGGGGTTCGCGTCCGGGGTCGATCTGACGATGGACGCCGCCGCGCGGGTCGCGGGGCAGGCCGTCGCGATGGCCAAGCTGTCGGCCCAGGTGATCAGGGCGGCGGGCTCGGACGAACGCGTGGAGCTCGCCGACGAGCCGGTGCACGAGGACAGGACCTGGATCTCCTCGTACGCGATCGACCCCTTCTCCGTGCCCGACGAGGAGAAGTCGGGGCTGCTGTCGGAGTGGAGCGCGCGGCTGCTGTCGGCGCGCGGGGTCAGCCATGTCGACGCCTCGCTGATGACCGTGCACGAGAACAAGTTCTACGCGGACACGGCCGGGACCGTGACGACGCAGCAGCGCGTGCGGCTGCACCCGCAGTTCACCGCCGTCGCGGTGGACGAGTCGAGCGGCGAGTTCGACTCGATGCGCACGATCGCGCCGCCCGTGGGGCGCGGCTGGGAGTACCTGACCGGCACCGGCTGGGACTGGGAGTCGGAGCTGGAGCAGATCCCGGAGCTGCTCGCCGAGAAGATGCGGGCGCCCAGTGTCGAGGCGGGTCTGTACGACCTGGTCGTCGACCCGTCGAACCTGTGGCTGACGATCCACGAGTCCATCGGCCACGCCACCGAGCTGGACCGCGCCCTCGGCTACGAGGCCGCGTACGCGGGGACCTCCTTCGCCACCTTCGACCAGTTGGGCAAGCTGCGGTACGGCTCCGAGCTGATGAACGTCACCGGCGACCGCACCGCCGAGCACGGTCTCGCGACCATCGGGTACGACGACGAGGGTGTCGCCGGGCAGTCCTGGGACCTCGTGAAGGACGGCACGCTCGTCGGGTACCAGCTCGACCGGCGGATCGCGCGGCTGACGGGCTTCGAACGCTCCAACGGCTGCGCGTACGCCGACTCCCCCGGCCATGTGCCCGTGCAGCGGATGGCCAACGTGTCGCTCAGGCCGGACCCGGGCGGGCTGTCCACGGAGGGGCTGATCGGGAGCGTCGACCGCGGTATCTACGTGGTGGGCGACCGCTCCTGGTCGATCGACATGCAGCGCTACAACTTCCAGTTCACCGGGCAGCGGTTCTTCAAGATCGAGAACGGCCGGATCACCGGTCAGCTGCGGGACGTCGCCTACCAGGCCACGACCACGGACTTCTGGGGCTCGATGGCGGCGGTCGGCGGCCCCCAGACCTATGTCCTCGGCGGCGCCTTCAACTGCGGCAAGGCCCAGCCCGGGCAGGTCGCCGCGGTCTCGCACGGCTGCCCCTCCGCCCTCTTCAAGGGCGTCAACATTCTGAACACCACGCAGGAGGCCGGTCGATGAGCGCCCGCACCGACAAGCAGAGCAAGCCGTACGAGGTCGTCGAGCGCGCCCTCGCGCTGTCCCGGGCCGACGGCTGCGTCGTGATCGCCGACGAGCACTCGTCGGCGAACCTGCGCTGGGCGGGCAACGCCCTGACCACGAACGGCGTCACACGCGGGCGCACGCTGACCGTCATCGCCACCGTCGGCGGCCGGGAGGGCACCGCGTCCGGTGTCGTCTCGCGCTCGGCGGTCACCGCGGACGAGCTGGAGCCGCTGGTGCGGGCCGCCGAGGCCGCGGCGCGCGGCGCGGCCCCGGCCGAGGACGCGCAGCCCCTCGTCGAGGGCGTGCCCGCCTCCCCCGACTTCACGGACGCGCCCGCCGAGACCTCGTCGGCGGTCTTCGCGGACTTCGCGCCGGCGCTCGGCGAGGCCTTCGCCCGCGCGCGGGCCGGCGGCCGGGAGCTGTACGGGTTCGCCAACCACGAGCTGGTGACCAGCTACCTCGGCACGTCCACGGGGCTGCGGCTGCGGCACGACCAGCCCAACGGCACGCTGGAGCTGAACGCCAAGTCGCCGGACCGTACGCGCTCGGCGTGGGCGGGCCGCTCGACGCGCGACTTCAAGGACGTGGACCCCGCCGCGCTCGACGCGGAACTGGCCGTCCGGCTCGGCTGGGCCGAGCGGCGGGTGGAGCTCCCCGCCGGACGGTACGAGACGCTGCTGCCGCCGACGGCCGTCGCCGACCTGCTGATCTACCAGATGTGGTCGGCCGCTGCCCGGGACGCGGCCGAGGGCCGGACCGTGTTCAGCAAGCCGGGCGGGGGCACGCGCGTCGGCGAGAAGCTGACCGACCTGCCGCTGACACTGCGCAGCGACCCGAACGAGCCGGGCCTGGAGTCCGCGCCGTTCGTCCTCGCCCACTCCTCGGGCGACGACGCCTCCGTCTTCGACAACGGGCTGCCGCTGCGGGCCACGGACTGGGTCCGAGCGGGCGAGCTGCGGCAGCTGACGAGCACGCGGCACAGCGCGGCCCTGACCGGGCTGCCGGTGGCGCCCGGCATCGGGAACCTCGTACTGGACGGCGGCACGGACACGTCCCTGGAGGAGATGGTCGCCGCGACCGGGCGCGGGCTCCTGCTGACCTGCCTCTGGTACATCCGCGAGGTCGACCCGGCGACGCTGCTGCTCACCGGCCTCACCCGGGACGGCGTGTACCTGGTCGAGGACGGCGAGGTCGTCGGCGAGGTGAACAACTTCCGGTTCAACGAGTCGCCGGTGGGACTGCTGGGGCGGGCGACCGAGGCGGGGCGGACGGAGAAGACGCTGCCGCGCGAGTGGAGCGACTGGTTCACCCGGGCCGCGATGCCCGCCCTGCGGGTGCCGGATTTCAATATGAGTTCTGTCAGCCAGGGCGTATAACCTCGTACCCGGCTGTCGACCGACCGCCCCACGAGCATCCCGGCGGCCGAGCGCGCCACCGGGCGAGCACCATCCGAGGAGATACGAGAACCGTGACGGACATCGTCGACGAGCTGAAGTGGCGTGGGCTGTTCGCCCTGTCCACCGACGAGGACGCCTTGCGCAAGGCGCTCGCGGACGGTCCCGTCACGTTCTATTGCGGCTTCGACCCGACCGCGGCCAGCCTGCACGTCGGGCATCTGGTGCAGGTGCTCACGATGCGCCGGCTCCAGCAGGCGGGCCTGCGCCCGCTGGCCCTGGTGGGCGGCGCGACCGGCCAGATCGGCGACCCGCGCCCGACGGCGGAGCGCACGCTGAACGACCCGGAGACGGTCGCCGCCTGGGTCGGCCGGCTGCGTTCCCAGATCGAGCCGTTCCTGTCCTTCGAGGGCACGAACGCCGCGGTGATGGTCAACAACCTGGACTGGACGGCCGGTCTGTCGGCCATCGAGTTCCTGCGGGACATCGGCAAGCACTTCCGGGTCAACAAGATGCTCACGAAGGACTCGGTCGCCCGGCGCCTGGAGTCCCAGGAGGGCATCAGCTACACCGAGTTCAGCTACCAACTGCTCCAGGGCATGGACTTCCTGGAGCTGTACCGCAGGTACGGCTGCACGCTCCAGCAGGGCGGCAGCGACCAGTGGGGCAACCTGACGGCGGGCCTGGACCTGATCCACCGGCTGGAGCCGGAGGCGCAGGCGCACTGCATCGCGACGCCGCTGATGGTCAAGGCCGACGGCACCAAGTTCGGCAAGACCGAGGGCGGCGCGGTCTGGCTGGACCCCGCGATGACGACGCCGTACGCGTTCTACCAGTTCTGGCTGAACGTGGACGACCGGGACGTCTCGACGTACCTGCGCATCCTGTCCTTCAGGTCCCGCGAGGAGCTGGAGGAGATGGAGCGGCTGACGCAGGAGCGTCCGCAGGCCCGCACCGCCCAGCGCGCGCTGGCCGAGGAGCTGACGACGCTGGTGCACGGCGCCGGGCAGACGGCCGCCGTGATCGCCGCGTCGAAGGCGCTGTTCGGTCAGGGCGAGCTGGACGGGCTGGACGCGGCGACGCTGGGCGCCGCGCTCTCCGAGGTGCCGCATGTCCGGGTCGCCGAGCTGGGCCCGGTGGTGGACCTGCTCACCGAGGTCGGCCTCGCGCCCAGCAAGTCGGCCGCGCGGCGCACGGTCAAGGAGGGCGGCGCCTACGTGAACAACGTGAAGGTCGCCTCCGAGGACGCCGTGCCGGCGGTGGAGGACCTGCTGCACGGGCGGTGGCTGGTGCTGCGCCGCGGCAAGAAGAACCTGGCGGCCGTGGAGGTCACCGGCGCCTGACGCGCCCCGCGGTACGGACACGCACGACGGAAGGGGGCGGGGCCGCGACGGCCCCGCCCCCTTCCGCCTGCTGTCAGGCTCTCTGCTTGTTGCCCCGGAGTGCCATGTACATCCGGTCGCCCAGGTAGACGAGGACGATCGCGGCGGCGAGCTGGAGGATGTGCCGTCCCCAGTCGATGCCGCGGGTCTCCTCGATGCCGAACCCGCGGGCGATCGCGTTGCCCACGATCGCGCCGAGGATGCCGAAGATCGTGGTCAGCCAGAGCGGGCTGTGCTGCTTGCCCGGAATGATCGCCTTGGCCAGCAGTCCCAGCACGAACCCGACGATGATCGCCCACAACCAGCCCATGGCTGCCTCCTGTACGGCTCTCGGTGAGCATTGCGGCCATCGTCCGCCCGTACGCCGTACGACGCATGTCGGGTGCATCCATACGCGGTACTGCCCGGTCACCGTCGTCGGGAGGGGTCCCGACCCGGTCTCGTGGCCCGTCCGGCCGAGGGCGTACCGTGGTTGCTGTCCGAGCCCGGTCCCGCGACCGGGACGGGCCGGTACGGGCCGATCAGTGTCCGAGTCAAGCAGGCGGTGGAACGTGATGCGGAAGCAGAGCAACGTCCAGGTCTTCCGGATCACCGGAGCCAGGCAGGGACTGGCGGACGACGTGCGGGGCAGACAGCGCCGCTACATCATCTCGATGTCCGTCCGCACGCTGTCGGTGGTCCTCGCGGCCACGCTCTGGAACGTCGAACGGCACGTCGCCGTCGTCGCCCTGGCCCTCGGCGTGCTGCTGCCGTACGTGGCCGTGGTGATCGCGAACGCGGGCCGGGAGAACGTGACCTCGCTGCCCTCCACCTTCGTGGCGGCTCCGACGCGTCCGGTGCTCGCGGCTCCCCGCCCGGAGCCCTTCGCGGAACCCGTCCCGGAGGACGTCGGCGCCGACGCCGGCACCGGTCCGCGGGACGAACCGGTCGAGCGGACCTGACCACGGACGATGCCCCGGAGGCGGTCCGCGGGGCCCTGTCCGGCTCAAGAAAAGCTCAGATCAATCATGTTGTTCCAGTGCCGGGCGGCAGGTTACCCGTGACATACTTCGTACGCGCTCCGCATCCCCCGTCGGAGCGACAGACCGACGCCGGGCAGCTCCCCCCGTGGCTGCTCGGCGTCGCCTTTTCGTGAGCCGCTCAGCCGCTCCGACCTCCCCGTGAAGCACTCCCGCAGGCCCCCGTGCGCGCTCGCGCGAGCCGTGCCGCGGGCGTCGCGGTCCGCGCGACTCCCGTCGTCGGCGGCACCGGGCCCGGTCCGGGGACCGAGGGCGGGAGGCGCCGGGAGGACCCGGCGCCGGGGGCGTTAGGGTCGGGCACGTGATGCTGAACGTTCCCGGTTCCGAGCCGTCCTCGCCCATCTGCTCCGCGAAGGGCTGCCGTGCGGACGCGGTGTGGGTGCTCGCCTGGAACAACCCCTCGCTGCACACCCCGGAACGGCGCAAGACCTGGCTGGCCTGCGAGGAACACCGCGAGCACCTCTCCGGCTTCCTCGGTGTGCGCGGCTTCCTGAAGGACGTGGTCCCGCTCTCCGAGTGGGAGGCACCGGACGCCCCGTAGGCCGTGTCCCGCGGCGCGACAACGCGTCACGTCACCGGCGGGCCGACGGGTCGCCCCGGATGCCGTCGGCCGGTACGACCGGGGGCCGGGGGCCGTGCGGGACGGCCTTCCGCCGGCGCAGGGCTCGACGGGACGGACCGTGCCGGGTCTCGCGCGGCGGTCAGCCACCGATGGCCGACATGGGCCTGTCCGGCTGGACGAACGAGGGGTCGTCCAGGCCCGCGCCCGCCTTCTTCCCCCACATCGCGAGCCGCCACAGGCGGGCGATCTCCTCGTCGGACGCCTCCGAGCGCAGCGCGGCCCGCAGGTCCGTCTCCTCACGGGCGAACAGGCAGGTCCGCACCTGTCCGTCGGCCGTCAGGCGCGTACGGTCGCAGGCGGAGCAGAAGGGGCGGGTCACTGAGGCGATCACGCCGACCCGGTGCGGGCCGCCGTCCACGAGCCACCGCTCGGCGGGGGCCGAGCCCCGCTCCTCGGAACCCTCCTCGGTCAGCTCGAAGCGGGTCCGCAGGGAGGTCAGGATGTCGCCCGCGGTGATCATGCCGTCGCGCTTCCAGCCGTGCTGCGCGTCGAGCGGCATCTGCTCGATGAACCGGAGTTCGTAGTCGTTCTCCACGGCCCAGGCGAGCAGGTCGGGGGCCTCGTCGTCGTTGAGGCCCGGCATCAGGACGGTGTTGACCTTGACGGGGGTCAGACCCGCGTCGCGGGCCGCTTCGAGGCCCTCGACGACGTCCTTGTGGCGGTCGCGGCGGGTGAGCGTCCTGAAGACGTCGGGGCGCAGCGTGTCGAGCGAGACATTGACCCGGTCGAGGCCGGCGGCCTTCAGCGCGGCCGCGGTGCGCCTGAGGCCGATGCCGTTCGTCGTCAGGGACATCCGGGGGCGCGGCTCCAGCGCGGCCACCCGCTCCACGATGCCGACGAGGCCGGGGCGCAGCAGGGGCTCGCCGCCGGTGAAGCGGACCTCGGTGACTCCGAGGCGGCCCACGGCGATGCCGACGAGGCGGACGATCTCGTCGTCCGAGAGGAGGTCGGGCTTGGCCAGCCACTGCAGGCCCTCCTCGGGCATGCAGTACGTGCACCGGAGGTTGCACCGGTCGGTCAGCGAGACGCGCAGGTCGGTGGCCACCCGGCCGTAGGTGTCGATGAGCACGTGGGGCCCCCTCCCTCGTTGTGGACCTGGACACGGTCCGGACTGGTCCGGAGCGATCAGTCCGACCGATACCTGCGAGCCTACGTGACGGGACCGACAAAGCGACCTGCCCGATCCGACGAGACGCGCCGCGGCCGCGTCGTAGGTCCCTACGACGCGGCCGCGCGGTGGGACGGTCAGTGCGCTCCGGTGCCGGTGAGGGAGCGGACCTCCAGCTCGGCGTACTTGCCGGTGTCGGGCGCCTCCTTCGACAGGATCGTGCCGAGCCAGCCGAGCAGGAAGCCGACCGGGATCGAGATGATCCCCGGGTTCTCCAGCGGGAACCAGTGGAAGTCGACGTCCGGGAACATCGAGGTGGCCTTGCCGGAGACCACCGGCGAGAACAGCACCAGGCCGACCGCCGTGGTGAGGCCGCCGTAGATCGACCACAGCGCGCCCTGGGTGGTGAACCGCTTCCAGAACAGGCTGTAGAGGATGGTCGGCAGGTTCGCGGACGCGGCGACCGCGAAGGCGAGGGCGACCAGGCCGGCCACGTTGAGGTCGCGGGCGAGGGCGCCGAGGCCGATCGAGACGACGCCGATGGCGACCGTCGCGTAGCGGGCCGCGTTGACCTCCTCCTTGTCGGTCGCCTGGCCCTTCCTGATGACGTTCGCGTAGATGTCGTGCGCGAACGACGAGGACGAGGCGAGCGTCAGTCCCGCGACGACCGCGAGGATCGTGGCGAAGGCGACGGCCGAGATGGTGGCGAGGAGGATCGCGCCCCATGCGGAGTCCACGCCGCCCAGATGCAGGGCCAGCAGGGGTGCCGCGGTGTTGCCCGCCTTGTTGGACGCGACGATCTCGTCCTGCGAGATGAGGGCCGCCGCTCCGAAGCCGAGGGCGATCGTCATCAGGTAGAAGCCGCCGATGATGCCGATGGCCCAGTTCACGGACTTCCGCGCGGCCTTGGCGTTCGGGACCGTGTAGAAGCGGATCAGGATGTGCGGCAGGCCGGCCGTGCCCAGGACCAGCGCGATGCCCAGCGAGATGAAGTCGATCTTCGACGTGGTCGTGAGGCCGTACTTGAGGCCCGGCTCCAGGAAGGCCGCGCCCTTGCCGCTGTTGTCGGCGGCCGAGCCGAGCAGGTCGGAGATGTTGAAGTTGAACTTGAGCAGCACCAGGAAGGTGATGAGCAGGGTGCCGCCGATGAGCAGCACGGCCTTCACCATCTGCACCCAGGTGGTGCCCTTCATCCCGCCGATGGTGACGTAGACGATCATCAGGATGCCGACCAGGGCGACGATGCCGATCTTCCCGGCGTCACTGGTGATGCCGAGCAGCAGCGAGACGAGGACGCCCGCGCCCGCCATCTGCGCCAGCAGGTAGAAGATCGAGACGACGATCGTGGAGGTGCCGGCGGCGGTGCGCACGGGGCGCTGGCGCATGCGGTACGCGAGGACGTCGCCCATCGTGTACCGGCCGGAGTTGCGCAGCGGTTCGGCGACCAGGAGCAGCGCCACCAGCCAGGCGACGAGGAAGCCGATGGAGTACAGGAAGCCGTCGTACCCGAAGAGGGCGATGGCGCCCGCGATGCCGAGGAACGACGCGGCGGACATGTAGTCGCCGGAGACGGCGAGACCGTTCTGGAAGGCGCTGAACTGGCGTCCGCCCGCGTAGAAGTCCGCGGCGTCCTTGGTCTGCCGGCCCGCCCAGACGGTGATGACGAGGGTGGCGACGACGAAGACGGCGAAGAGCGAGACGATCAGCGGCCGGTGCTCGCTCGCCTCGCCCGCCGCGAGCTGGACCTGGGTGATCGCGGGGCTCATGCGCCGCCCTCCATCCGGGACTTGATGGCATCGGCCTTGGGGTCGAGCTGCGCGGCGGCGTGCCGCGAGTACCACCAGGCGATGAGGAACGTGGTGACGAACTGGGCGATTCCCAGCACGAAGGCGACGTTGATGTTGCCGAACAGCTTGGTGCCCATGAAGTCGCCCGCGTAGTTCGAGAGCAGGACGTACAGCAGGTACCAGACGATGAAGCCGACGGTCAGCGGGAAGGCGAACGAGCGGTGCGAGCGGCGCAGTTCACCGAACTCGTCGCTCTCCTGCACCGCGACGAACTCCTCGGTGGTGGGCAGATGAGGTTCGGCTTTCGCCGGAGGCGGTGCGTCGGTGGCCACGGAGTCTCCTCGCGTTGCGGGTGCGGTTGCGACGGTGGACGGGGGTGCCTGGGATGCGGACGGGGGCGACCCGGAGTCGGACGGGGATGTCCGGGGGTCGGGGGACTGGGGGGACGTGCCGGGTACGGACATGGCTGGTTTCTGACCTCACGGTGATGTGGATCACGTGGACCGGGCGGCCGTGCTCGGACCTCCCGGGCGTGGTCCCGCAGGGGGCTGGATGGTGCTCGTGCTCCCTGCTCAACGTCACGGAGCCGCACGGGGAGCGGTTCAACACGCGTTGCTTCTTTCCGAAGTCACCCGCCTGATCACGACCTGCATTTCGCACGACATCCCCTGAACTCATTGCTGGCCAGGGAGGGCGGGAGATAGCTTCGCCCTGCACCACTCCGTCATGTACCTGCCCGATCACCACCTGTGTTCGGGCCGGTTCCGTTTCAGGATGATGTGGAGATCCCATGGCTCATCTGCGCTCCGGACGCCGTCTCGCCCTCGCCGTGCCGGTCGTGCTGTCCCTGACCGCCTCGCTGGGCTTCCTGCCGGGCTCCGCCTCGGCCGCCGCCCCGCGGTCCGCGCCCGCCGCCACCGCGGCGGACGGACCCGATCTGGCGTACGTGGTCAACACGAGAACCGACCACCGGACGCTCGCGTCGGTGCGCAGGGCGATAGCCGGGGCCGGCGGGACCGTCGTCGTCACGTACGACAGGATCGGCGTGATCGTCGCCCACTCGGCCGACCCCGACTTCGGCCCGCGGATGCGCGCCGTGCGCGGTGTGCAGTCCGCCGGTGCCACGCGCACGACACCGCTCACCGCGGCGGGAACGACGGACGAGGGCGCCGCCGACTACCTGTCGGCCGCCGAGGCCGCGAAGGTCGAGGCCGCCGCGGCCCCCGGGAGCGAGCCCCTCGAGGCCGACCAGTGGGACCTGCGCGCGATAGGCGCCGACAAGGCCGCGGCGATCAACCCGGGCAGCCGGAAGGTCACGGTCGGGGTGATAGACACGGGTGTCGACGACACCCACCCCGATCTGGCGCCGAACTTCTCCGCGTCGCAGTCCGCCAACTGCGTGGGCGGGGTGGCCGACACGAGCGAGGGCGCCTGGCGTCCGTACACCGCCGACGACTACCACGGCACGCATGTCGCCGGTGAGATAGCCGCCGCCCGCAACGGCGTCGGCGTCGCCGGTGTCGCGCCCGGCGTGAAGGTCTCCGGCATCAAGGTCAGCGACCCGGACAACGGCCTGTTCTACCCGGAGAGCGTCGTCTGCGCCTTCGTGTTCGCCGCCGACCACGGCGTGGAGATCACGAACAACAGCTACTACGTGGACCCGTGGCTCTACAACTGCATGGACGACCCGGACCAGCGCGCGATCGTCGACGCGGTGAACAGGGCCCAGCGGTACGCCACGAAGAAGGGCACCCTGCACCTCGCGTCGGCGGGCAACTCGAACCACGACCTCGCCTCGGACGCGATCGTCGACGAGTCGAGCCCGGACGACTCGACCCCGGTCACCCGCACCATCGACCCGAGCGAGTGCTTCGACGTACCGACGCAGCTGCCCGGCGTCGTCACGGTCAGCGCGACGGGCGTGCAGAACCTCAAGTCGTACTACTCCACGTACGGCAAGGGTGTCATCGACGTCGCCGCGCCGGGCGGTGACCGGCTCTACCAGATCCCGGACACCCCGTCGAAGAACGGCCGCATCCTCTCCACGATGCCGAACAACCAGTACGGCTTCCTTCAGGGCACCTCGATGGCGTCGCCGCACGCCGCCGGTGTCGCCGCGCTCCTCAAGT
Source organism: Streptomyces fructofermentans (assembly GCF_014651055.1). Classification (GTDB taxonomy): domain Bacteria; phylum Actinomycetota; class Actinomycetes; order Streptomycetales; family Streptomycetaceae; genus Streptomyces; species Streptomyces fructofermentans. Next base: position 152,144 of record NZ_BMWD01000018.1, on the reverse strand, counting down.
CGGAGCACCCGCGGGCCACTCCGGCCCAGCTCCAGGCGCTGCTGAAGGCGCAGGCGGGCAACCCCGGCTGCCCGGACTCGTACGACCAGAACGGCGACGGCACGCAGGACGCCACCTGCGAGGGCGGCCCGCGCGTGAACGGCTTCTACGGCTTCGGCATCGTCAACGCACTCAAGGCGGTCAAGTAGGCGGCACGGTCCGCCACTCGGGGAGTGCGGCACCCCGCCGCCCCGGACGCGCGCCGTCCCCGGGACCGCTCCCCCGACCGCACACGGACTCGGACCCGCACGGCCCGTACCGCTCGTCAAGCGAACGAACTGGAGACAGCATGACAGCGCCTCGTACGCGCTCCCGCCGCTACATCGCCATCCCGCTGGGAACGGCCATGGCGACGGCTCTCGCCTTCCTTCCGAACGTCAACGCGTCGGCCGCCCCCGCGGACGACCCGGCCGGCCTCGCCGCGCAGGTGTCGGCGGAGGCCACCCCGCTCAGCTACGTCGTCAACGTCCGCCCCGGACACGGGCCTTCGGCCCAGGTCAAGAAGGCCATCGCGCGGGCCGGCGGCACCGTCGTGACCTCGTACGACCGAATAGGCGTCGTCGTCGTCCACTCGTCGAACGCCGACTTCGCGAAGACCGTGCGCAAGGTGCGCGGCGTGGAGTCGGCCGGCGCGACGCGCACCGCGCCGCTGCCCGCCCAGTCCACGACCGACGTGGGCACGCCCAAGGTGCTCACCGCGGAGGAGATCGCCGACGTCGAGGCCGCCGCGGGCCAGGACCCGCTGCAGCCGCTCCAGTGGGACCTGCCCGCCATCAAGGCGGACAAGGCGCACGAGAAGTCGCTGGGCAGCCGCAAGGTCACGGTCGCCGTGATCGACACCGGCGTCGACGACACGCACCCCGACATAGCGCCGAACTTCGACCGCGAGGCCTCGGTCAACTGCGTCTCGGGCAAGCCGGACACGACCGACGGGGCCTGGCGGCCGAGCGCCGCCGAGAGCCCGCACGGCACGCATGTCGCGGGCGAGATAGCCGCGGCGAAGAACGGGGTCGGCATCACGGGCGTGGCGCCCGGTGTGAAGGTGTCGGGCATCAAGGTCTCGACGACGGCCGGCTTCTTCTACACCGAGGCCGTCGTGTGCGGCTTCATGTGGGCGGCCGAGCACGGCGTGGACGTCACGAACAACAGCTATTACACCGACCCCTGGTACTTCAACTGCAAGAACGACCCGGACCAGAAGGCGCTCGTCGAGGCCATCACCCGGGCGTCGCGGTACGCGGAGAAGAAGGGGACGGTCAACGTCGCGGCGGCGGGCAACGAGAACTACGACCTGTCCGCGGACGAGATCACCGACCCGACCTCGCCCAACGACACGACTCCGGGCGAGCGTGTCATCGACCCGTCCGAGTGCCTCGACATCCCGACCCAGCTGCCGGGTGTCGTCACGGTCGCGGCCACGGGCGCCAAGGGCCTCAAGTCGTCGTTCTCCAACCACGGCCTGGGCGTCATCGACATCGCGGCCCCCGGCGGCGACTCGACCCGCTTCCAGACCCCGGCCCCGCCGGCCACCAGCGGCCTGATCCTCGGCCCGCTGCCCGGCGGCAACTGGGGCTACATGGCCGGAACGTCGATGGCGTCGCCGCACGTCGCGGGTGTCGCCGCGCTCATCAAGTCGAGGCACCCGCACGCTCCGGCGGCCCTGGTCAAGGCACTGCTGTACGCCCAGGCCGACGCCACCCCGTGCACCGACCCGTACGACATCGACGGCGACGGCAAGGCCGACGCGGTCTGCGAGGGCCCGAAGAACCACAACGGCTTCTACGGCTGGGGCACCGCGGACGCGCTGGACGCGGTCACCAGGTAGCACGCGTGAGACCGGCGTCCCCCGACCGGCACGACCGGCCGGGGGCGCCGAGACGAAGGGCCGGGCGGATCTCCGCCCGGCCCTTCGCGTCGTGCCCGCGGCGCACCCCGGCCTCCCGGGTGGGCATGTTGATCCGGTACACGCTGCACAGTGTCCCCATGACCGCTGTGGACAGGGAGTACGCGGAGTCCGCCTGGGCGGCGCTCGGCGGCGACCCCGCGCTGCTCGCACGGGTCTCGACGGTGGTAAGGGCCGGGGCGCTCGAAGCCCGGCTGCCCGTACGGGAGATGGCGCGGGCGTGCGTCGGGGCGTGCGCGCTGGCCGCCGCCGAACTGGGCGCGCGCCGGTCCGGGCGGGCGGTCCCGCCCCGGGCGCCGGCCGGGGGCGCGGCCGGGGCGCCGGGCGACGACGTGCCCGGGGTGCGGGTCGACGACGGAGCGGTCGCCGCGGCGTTCGTGAGCGAGCGGCATCTGCGGGTCGCGGGGCGGGCGCCGGTCTCCTTCGCGCCCCTGTCGCGGTTCTGGCGGACACGGGACGGCTGGGTGCGCACCCATGCAAACTACCCGCACCACCGGGCGCGGTTGTCGGCCGCGCTGGAGCTGCCCGACGACACCGGGTCGCTCGCCGCCGTGCTCGCCGAGCGGTCCGCCGCCGAGGTCGAGGAGACCGTGACGGCCGCCGGGGGCCTCGCCGTCGCCCTGCGCACACCGCGGGAGTGGGCACGGCACCCGCAGGGGGCGGCCGTGGCGGACCGGCCCCTCGTCGAGCGCGAACGGCTGGACCGGGCGGGTGTCCGGACGCGCACGGCGGCGGGCCACGACCCGCTGCTGCCCGCCGCCGGACTGCGGGTGCTCGACCTGACCCGCGTCATCGCCGGACCCGTCGCGACCCGCACGCTCGCGCTGCTCGGCGCCGACGTGCTGCGGATCGACCCGCCGGGGCTGCCCGAACTCGCCGACCAGCACCTGGACACGGGGTTCGGGAAGCGGTCGGCCCGCCTGGACCTGTCCGCCGACCGGCGGACGTTCGAGGAGCTGCTCGCCTCGGCGGACGTCGTCGTGACGGGCTACCGGCCCGGCACCCTGGACCGGTTCGGCCTCTCCCCCGCGGCGCTCGCCGAGCGGCGCCCCGGCATCGTGGTGGGGCAGCTCTCGGCGTGGGGGGCGTACGGGCCGTGGGGCGGACGGCGCGGCTTCGACAGCCTGGTGCAGGTGGCGACCGGCATCGCCGCGCTGGAGGGCGCGGGGCACGGGCGGGGCGAGCCGGGCGCGCTGCCCGCGCAGGCCCTCGACCACGGCACGGGGTACCTGCTCGCCGCCGGGGTGCTGCGAGCGGTCACCGACCAACTGGACGCGGGCGGGTCACGGTGTGTGCGGGCGGCCCTGGCGCGGACCGCGCGCTGGCTGCTGGACGGGGCGGCCCCGCACGCCTGCCCCGGCACCCGGGACGGCTTGAATGGCTTGAACGGCTCGAACGGCTCCGGCGGCTCCGACGGCCGGACCGGCTCCGCCGCGCCTGACGGGCGGGACGGCCCGCGCGCCCGCGGCACGGTCTCGTACGGGGACCCGTACGCCGGTCCCGGGCCCTGGCTCGCGGAGACGGACGGCGGGCAGGGGCGGCTGCGGTACGCCAGGTCGCCGGTGTCCTTCGGGGGCGGACCGGCGGACTGGGCACGGCCGCCGGGAGCGTGGGGAGCCGATTCCCCGCGCTGGACCTGAGTCGCGGGCCCCGCCGGTCACGTATGCAGGAACGGAATATCGGGGGAAGGTACGGAATGCACCGGGGCGGGTCGCGGACGGGGCGGGGCGCGGGGTCCGGCGGTGTGCCCGGGGGCGGGGGCCCGGCGGACGCGCGGAATGGCGTTCCACCAGTTGTTTTCCAGGACTTGCCCCGTTCCGGCGCGTCTGGTGAAGATCTTGGGGTGAGTTCGATGAGACCGACTGCCGACACGGGCGGCGAGGCGGGCACGCCCGAGCCGGGCGCGCGCGGGATGGGCACGCCCGGAGTGGGAGCGCCCGGGGCAGGCGCGCCCGGAGCGCTGCGATCCGTCGCGATCCTCGCGCTGGTGGCACTGGCCGCGCTGGTCCCCCTGCTCGGCCCGTCCGTCGCGCTGCGGGGCACGGGCGAGGCGGCCGCGCCCGGGGTGGGCGGGATCGCGTTGCTGCGGGCGGTCCTGTTCGCGGCGCTGTGCGTCCCGGCGGGCGAACTGTTCGCCGCCCGGCTGGCCCGCCGGGTGCCGGACGCGCCGCTGCGGGACGCCCCGCGCAGCTGGGCCCCGGCGGCCGCCGCGGCGGGTTTCGCCGCCGCGCTCTGCCTCGCCTCCGTGGTGGCCAACGGGAACCTGGTGCCGCGCGGCCCGGGCGACCTGGACCTCGGCGGCCTCTACCAGACCAGGGACGGGGCGCTCGCTCTGCTGGAGGTCAACGCCTTCGTGGTGGCGGGCCTGTGCGCCCTGTCGAGCCGCCCCGCGACCCAGGTCTGGCCGCTCGCCGCGGTGGCCGTCGCGGAGGCGCTGCGGGCCCATCCCGCGACCGAGCAGAGTCCGCTGGTCGGCTCCGGTCTCACACTCGTCCATGTGACGTGCGCCGCCCTGTGGGCGGGCGGGCTGCTGCACGTCCTGCGCACCCTGCACCGGTGGCGGAGCGCCGCGCCCGGGGCGGGCGTCGCGCTGCTGGGCCTCTACGCGCGCGTGGCGGCGGTCCTGCTCGCCGTGATCACGGCGACGGGGGTGTGCAGCACATTGCGCAGGATGCCGCCCGGCACGGTGCTGGAGCAGCTCACGGCGACGGCGTACGGACGCGTCCTGCTCGCCAAGGTGCTGCTCGTCGCCGTCGTCGCCGCGCTCGCCCTGTGGGCCCGCGGGCGGCTGCGCCGGGCGGCCGACCCGCTCTCCGCGCACTCCCCCGCGCGCGCCGAGGTCGTGGTCCTGGGCGCGGTCGTCGCGGTCTCGGCCGTGCTCACCGCGCTCCCGGTGCCCATCCGCTGGTGAACGGGGGCCGCCGGGGCAGGACGGCCGGTGACCGGTGACCGGTACCGGTTGCCCGTGCGCCCCCGGACCCGTACGCCGCCGGATCGCCGGCCGACCCGTACGACGGCGGGCCCGCCCGTCCGCCGGGCGGCACGTCAGCCGGTGACCATGACCTTGAGCGCGGTGCGCTCGTCCATCGCCCTGTAGCCGTCCGGTACGCCGTCCAGGGTGACGGTCAGGTCGAACACGGGCGAGGGGTCGACGGTCCCGTCCAGGATGTCGGGCAGCAGCTCGGGGATGTAGGCGCGGACCGGCGCGACCCCGCCGCGCAGGGCGATGTTGCGGTCGAACATGACACTGAGGTCGAGGCCCGTTCCGCTGCCGTGCGGTACCCCGACGAATCCGATCGCGCCGCCGTCGCGGGTGATGTTCACGGCCGTCCGCATCGACTGCTCGGTGCCCACGGCCTCCACGACCGCGTGCGCGCCCTGCCCGCGGGTGAGTTCGCGCACCGCCTCGACGGCCGCCTCCCCGCGCTCGGCGACGACGTCGGTGGCCCCGAAGCGGCGGGCGAGGTCCGTCCGCGCCTCGTGGCGGCCCAGCGCGACGATCCGCTCCGCGCCGAGCCGCTTGGCGGCCAGCACGGCGCACAGGCCGACGGCGCCGTCGCCCACCACGGCGACCGTGGCGCCGGGCCGGGCCCCCGCGCCGAGGGCCGCGTGGTGACCGGTGCCCATGACGTCGGAGAGGGTCAGCAGAGCGGCCAGCAGCCGGTCGTCGGAGGCCGCCTCGGCGGGCAGTCCGACGAGCGTGGCGTCGGCGAACGGCACCCGCACGGCCTCGCCCTGACCGCCGTCGGAGCCGACCGAGCCCCAGAAGCCGCCGTGCTCGCAGGACGTGGTGAGCCCCTCCCGGCAGTAGTCGCACACGCCGTCGGACCACATGAAGGGCGCGACGACGAGGTCGCCGCGCCGGACACCGACGACGTCCGCGCCGATGTCCTCGACGATGCCGAGGAACTCGTGCCCGATGCGCTGTCCGGGCTGCCGTGCCGCCTCGCCCCGGTAGGCCCACAGGTCGCTGCCGCAGATGCAGGAACGCAGCACCCGCACCACGGCGTCGCCCGGCCGGCGCACCGCCGGGTCGGGCACGTCCTCGACACGCATGTCGAAGGGGGCGTGGATGGTGGTGGCGCGCATGGCTGGATCCTGCTTCCTGCTCAGGTGCTGACGGGGCGGCTCTCACGGTACGTGGCCGGAAGCGCCGGGCGCGCGCCGAGGGCCCCGGTCACCCCTCTGGCCAGCAGGTACTGCGCCGCGAGATAGGTCGCCATGATCCACAGGTCCGGGCGCGGAAGCTGCGGCCACTCGGCCACTCCGGTCGCGATGAGCGTGTCCGAAAGCATGAACAGGGCGCCGCCCGCTCCGGCGACGGGGCCGAGCCGCGTGGCGCCGAACGCCATCGCGGTCAGCAGCAGGCTGTACCCGGCGACCGGCACGCGGAGGTCCGCCGGGAGCCCGGGCCACAGGAGGGCGACGGTCGCGACGAGGGCGAGGGCGTACGCGCCGGCCACGAGCCGGGCGGACCGGGTGCGCGGGGCGCCCCTCCTGAACAGGAGCAGGTAGCAGACGTGGCCCGCCGCGAAGGAGGCCATCCCGGCGAGGAAGGCCGGTTCGGCGTCCAGCAGGAGCAGGACGTCGCCGCCCCAGCCGAACAGCAGCGCGGCGACGAGCAGCCGGGGTCCGCCGCTCGCCCGGACGTACGCGGCGAGCAGGGGCATGAGCAGGGGCTTGGCGACGGTGTGGCCGCTCTCGCTGCCGACGGCCAGCGAGACGAGGTCGGCAGCGGCGGCGGCCCCGAAGCAGACGAGCAGCACGCGCGCGTGCCGTGGGCTCACGCGGCGGGCTCCGAGACGGGCGCGTCCGTGCCCGTCCGGTCCGGGGCGGCGGACCCGGCCCGGCCGTCGGGGGACGCGGCGGCGGGCGCGGGCTGCCAGCCCGGTCCCCCGAACACCCGGCCGGCCCGTTCGCGCCAACTGGTGGCCGCCCGCAGGTCCCTGGCGATGGCGGCGTACTCGTGGGTGGCGACCCGCAGCGGGTTGTACGTGTTGATGTTCTTGGTCAGTCCGAACACGGGCCGCTCGGTCTCCGGCACGAACGAGCCGAAGAGCCTGTCCCAGACGATGAGGATGCCGCCGAAGTTGCGGTCCAGGTAGCCGCCCTGCGAGGCGTGGTGGACGCGGTGGTGCGAGGGCGTGTTGAAGACGAACTCGAAGGCGCGGGGCAGCTTGTCGATGCGCTCGGTGTGGATCCAGAACTGGTAGACGAGGTTCGCCGACGAGCAGAACGCGAGGGCCGCCGGGTGGACGCCGAGCGCGATGAGCGGCACGTAGAACGGCCAGACCGTCCAGGTCGTCCACGGCTGCCGGAGAGCGGTGGTGAGGTTGAACCGCTCGCTGGAGTGGTGCACCACGTGGCAGGCCCAGAGGATCCGGATCACGTGGTGCCCGCGGTGCGACCAGTAGTAGAAGAAGTCCTGCGCCAGCAGCATCAGCGGCACGGTCCACCACAGGACCGGAACGCGCAGGGGGGTCAGCTCGTAGACCGCGGTGTAGACGGCGAGGATGGGGATCTTCCACAGGAAGTCGAAGGCCAGACTTCCGAGGCCCATGCCGACACTCGTGGCGGCGTCCTTCGTCTCGTACCCCGCGGCGTCCTCGTCCGGATGGATCCGGACGCTCACCATCTCGACCACGGTGAGCAGGACGAACGCGGGTATCGACCACAGCACGACATCGGGCAGGTTCGGCATGACATGCACCGTAGGACGGCGCGTACGCCACGGCTAGGGGTTGTTACCGACAAGTATTACCGGGGGTACGCGCTTGCTTCTTGGTGATCTCCGCCAAGGGGGGCGCGGGTCCCCTCCCCGCGCCGCGTCCCGAGGCGCCGGCCCGTCCCGGCCCCGGACCGCACCTCGTCGGGGCCCCGCACCTCGTGTCGGGGCCCCGCGCCGCGCGGTCCGGGGTCCCGGGGGCCGCCGTGGACCCCGGCCCCCGGGACCCCGCCGTCACCAGACGCGGACCGAACCCCCGCGCGCGAACGCCGGACTGGTCGCGTCCGCGGGAGGCGTCCCCAGCGGTTCGGCGATCTCCTCCACCGTCGGCCCCACCTTCGCCGCGATCGCGTCCAGCAGGTCCAGGTCGAAGCCGTACACACGGGCCGCGTTGCCGCCCGCCATGGCCGCGACCTCCTCGCGGGGCAGCCCCGCGTACGCGATCCGCAGGCCCTCCCGGGAGTACGGGTACGTGCCCTCGTCGTGCGGGTAGTCGCTGCCCCACATGATCTTGTCCAGGCCGATGCGCTCCCGCAGCGGCACCTCGTGGGGGCGCATGAAGCTCGCCCCGACGAAGCAGTTGTCCCGCCACACCCGCGAGGGGCGGGCCCCCATCGAGTCGGCCAGTCCCGCGCCGAACCTGGCCTCGGCGGTGGCGCTCCTCGTGGCCGCCGCGACGAGGCGGCCGTGGTAGTAGTCGAGCATGTCGAGCACCCCGGGTATCCATCCCGAGCCCTGCTCGGTCAGTACCAGCCGCAGCCCGGGATGGCGGTGGAAGGCGCCGCCGAAGACGAGGTGCCAGAGCGCCCGGTGCGAGAACCACGTGGTCTCCACCATGAAGACCGCCCGGGCGGCGGGTTCGTCGCCCAGCGGCGGCGAGGCCGAGCCCGCGTGGTGGTTGACCGGGACGCCGAGGTCCGCGCAGGCCGCCCAGATCGGGTCGTAGACCGGCGAGTGCAGCTCGGGGAGTCCCGAGCCCGGTGGCGTGCCGGGCAGCAGCACACCGCCGGTGAGGCCGGCAGCGACCGCCCACCGGATCTCCCCGACCGCCTCCTCGACGTCGTTGAGGAGGATCTGGAAGACGCCCGCGCGACGGCCCGGGGCGGCCGCGCAGAAGTCCGCCAGCCACCGGTTGTGCGCCCGCAGCCCGGCCCAGCGGCGCCGGAACTCCCCGGGTGACGGCGCCGGCGCCATCAGCGAGGCGGACGGGAAGAACGGCGGGATGGTGTTCGGGAAGACCACCTCGGCGACGATCCCGTCCCGCTCCAGCTCCGCCAGCCGGCGCGCCGAGTTCCAGTTCCGGTCGGCGGTGTCGGCCACCAGGTCCTCGTACGGATTGACGTACGAGGCGGCCCAGGCGTCGAACTCCTCGTGGTGGGCCGCGGCCAGGTAGGGCCGGTAGTCCAGGAGTTCGGCGCCCGCGTGGCAGTCGGCCGAGACGACGGTGTAGCGGTCGGCGCCGGCCGGATCGCCCCCGGAACCCCTCGGGGCACCCCCGGCGGCGCTCGCGGGGCCGCTCACGGGGTCACCCCCAGGGCCGGGAAGTCGTGGTCCGTCAGCCAGTGGCGGCCGACCTCGCGCGAGCGCGCCCAGGACGCCTCGACCGCCGACTGGTCCTCGTCCTGGCCGAGTTCGGCGGGGGTCGGGCCGATGCGGCGGGCCAGCGGTGCCAGCGCGGCCGTGTCGAAGCCGAACACCTCCGCCGCCGCGAGGCCGAGCATGCGGCGCGTCTCGTCGACCGGGATGTCGTGGAAGGTGCGCGCCAGCCATCCGCGCGTGTCGGGCCAGGTGCCCTCGGGGTGCGGGAAGTCGCTGCCCCAGAGGATGTTGTCGACGCCGATCTCGTACCGCTGGGCGAGTTCGCGCCGCTTGGTGTTGGTCGCGCAGACGAACACCTGGCGGTCCAGGTACTCGTGCGGCGGGCGCCGCAGCTCCGAGAAGGGCGACAGCTTCTTGCCGCCGTGCGCGCCCAGGTAGAGCCGGTCCATGAACCACAGCAGGTTCGGCAGCCACCAGCACCCCGACTCCGCGACCCCGAACCGGAGCCCCGGGTGCCGCTCGAAGACGCCCGACCAGAGCAGGAACCACAGCGGCCTCGCGGGCCACCAGGTCACCTCGCTGACGTAGATGCCGAGATGGTCGCCGTACTCGTGGCGGGGCGCGGCTCCGGAGTGGGTGAGCACGGGCATCCCGCACTCGGCGGCGGCGGCCCACACGGGGTCGTAACGCCGGTCGTGGTAGGGCTCCTTGTCGACCCACATGGAGGGGATCATCAGCGCGCGCAGGCCCGACTCCCGGGCCCGGTGCACCTCGGCGACGACCCGTTCGACGGGGGCCGTGACGGGCAGCAGGGCGACTCCGCAGTGCCGTTCGGGGTGTTCGCCGACGAACTCCGCGAGCCACCGGTTGTGGGCCTGCGCGCCCGCCATGCCCAGGTCGGGGTCGTGGTCGCCGGAGAGCCCGAGGCCCACGCCGAAGGGGGCGGCCGTCCGGCTGTCCACCGCGTCGGCGTCGGGGAAGACGACCTCGGCGGCGACGCCGTCGCCGTCCAGTTCCTTGAGCCGCTGCGCCGGGTCCCAACCGCCGCGCAGCCCCTCCTCGTTGTCGTGGAACCACTTGTCGGCGAACGCCTCGTTGCGGACGCCGAGCCGGGTCATCTCCTCGCGGCGGCGGTCGCGCCCCGCGAGGAACCCGTCGAAGTCCCGGTGGAACCGGGCGTCCAGGTAGGGCCGGTACTCCTCGGTGGGCAGACCGGCGTGGCAGTCGGAGGAGATGATCAGATACGGGTCCTGTGCCGTCACGGCGGCCCCCTCAGTCGAGGATGAAGTCTTCGAGGTACGACGGCTCCGCCCGGTCGAGCATCGACCGTGACCTCGCCCTGATCTGCGCGTCGCTGCGCTCGCTCTCGGGCAGCAGCCAGAAGCGGCCCGCGCGCACGCCGTCCACCACCAGGTCGGCCACCTCCTCCACGGGGGTGAACCGCACCTCGCGCCCCGCCTCCCGCATCGCGGCCTCCCACTGGCCCAGGCTGCGGTACGGGGTCCTTCGGGGGGTGCTCTTCGCGTAGCGCTCCGGCCGGTTGCGGTGCGACTCCCACAGGCCCGTACGCAGCATGTGGGGGCCGGGGAAGAGCACGGAGGCCCCCACGCGCGCGTGCTCCGCCCGCAGATGGGCGTACAGGGACTCGGTGAGCGTCACGACGGCCGCCTTGGTCACGGCGTACACGGAGGCGGTGGGCAGGGGTGCGATGCCGCCGTCGCCGGAGGAGGTGTTGACGACGTGCCCGGGCTCGCCGCCCGCCAGCATCCGCGGCACGAAGGCCTGGACGCCGTGGAAGACGCCCCACACGTTGACCGCGAACGCCCACCGCCAGTCGTTGGGGTCGTGCTCCCACATCCGGCCCTCGGCCCCCGACCCCACGCCCGCGTTGTTGCACAGCACATGGACGGCGCCGAACCGCGCGTAGGTCTCCTCCGCCAGCGCGAGGACCTGCTCGCGCTCCCCCACGTCGACCACGTGCGCGTGCGCCGCGGCCCCCTCCTCGCGCAGCCCCTCGGCGGCCTTCTCCAGCGCGTCGGCCTCGACGTCCGCGAGGACGACCGTCAGCCCCTCGGCCGCGAACCTGCGCGCCATGGCCAGCCCGACGCCGCTCGCCGCGCCGGTGACGACGGCGACCTGCCCCTCCCCGAGCTCCATCACACGCTCCCCTCGGGCGGCCCGTCGAGGATCTGGCGCGGGTCGTCGTAGCGCTGGTGGACGAAGGGCAGCAGGGCCGCCGCGTCGACGCGTTCGACGACACTGCCCCGCTGGGCGGTGGTCTTCTCGCCGACGGTGAGGGAGACGAGTCGGCGTACGGGGAGGTCGGCGACCGGGTCGTACACGGACTCGCGCAGGACGACGTCACCGGTGACCCGCTCCAGTCCCCGGACCCTCTCGTCACGCACGCAGTGCACCAGGACGGGATCCAGGTCGAAGCCCGAACCGTCCACCGCGGGAAGGAACTTGAAGTAGAAGTCGGTCCGCTGCGAGGGCTCGGGCAGGGGCAGCGCGCCGCTCACGGCCCCGCGCACCTCCACGAACGCGATGCCGTGCCGGGCAAGCGAGGCGCGCACCACGAGCCCGTCGCGCTCCACCGTGACCTCGCCGAGCTTCTTGGGCTCCCCGAAGACCTCGCGGCCGCCGACGAGGGCGCGCTCGTGGGTCATCGGCATGACGAGCGGATACCAGCCCTCGACGCCGCCGTGCGCCGCGGCGACCGCGAACGAGCCCGCGCCCAACGGGTATCCGGGCAGTTCGACCCTGCTGATGTTCACCCGCACCAGGGGCCGCCCGGTGGGCTTGAGCGGGGGCGGCAGGACCGCCGCGACCGCGTCGGGGTCGCTCTCCCAGACGGCCACCACGCCGGTGGACCAGATGTCGGGGAGCCGGGACTGCGCGGCGCGTGCGGCGGCGATCTCCGCCCCGGTCCGCGCCCCGTACCGTACGCGTGCCATGTCGTACCGCCCTTCTCTGATGGGCCGTCAGCTGTAACAGAGTTACAGCAGACGCCGCGAAGGGTAAATACGCGTGCGCCGGGCGGACTTGGGGGTGGCATGGCGAGAGCGGCTCTGACCCGCGAGGAAGTGCTGGCGGCCGCGGCGGACCTGGTGAGGCGCGACGGCCCCCAGTCGCTGACGATGCGGGGGCTCGCGGCCGAGCTCGGCACGGCCGTCACCTCGATCTACTGGCACGTGGGCAACCGCGAGTCACTGCTGGACGCGCTCGTCGAGCGCACCGTCGCCGAGCTCGGGGCGATCCGCCCGGCCGGCCGCACTCCCGCGGCGCGCATCGTGTCGGTGGCCGTGACCCTGCGCCGGCGGCTGCTCGACCATCCGCACCTCGTCGCGATGGTGCACGAACGCGGCCTGACGGAAAGGATGTTCCTGCCCGCTCGGCGGGCCCTGGTCCACGAGGTGCGCGCGGCGGGGCTGCGCGGCACGCGGGCCGCCGACGTGGTCCGGGCCGTGCAGTTCCAGGTCGCCGGCCACGTCCTGGTCGAGCGCGACCGGGAGCGCGCGCCGGCCCGGCACCCCGTCGAGGAGGAGCCGTGGGGGGCGCGTACGGCGCGCGAGGACCCGGCGCTCGCGCGCGCCCTCGCTCGTCCCGTCGCACCCGAGCGGCTGTTCGCCCTGTCCGTGAAGGCACTGGTGGCCGGGCTGTTGGCGGAGCCCGCGGGGGAGGGCCGGGGCCGCCCCTCGGGCCCGGGGCGGGAGTCCGGGGCGAACGGTGTCAGTCGCGCCCCTTATTCTCATTGACCATGCTCGAAGACCGTCAGACCGCAGCGTCCGCAGCCCCGTGGCCGGCCGCGTATCCCCGGGGATACGCGGTCGTCGACGTGGAGACCACCGGACTGGCCCGCGACGACCGCATAGTGTCGGCCGCGGTCTACCGGCTGGACGCGCGCGGCGAGGTCGAGGACCACTGGTACACGCTGGTCAACCCGGAGCGGGACCCCGGCCCGGTGTGGATCCACGGCCTGACGAGCGACGTGCTCGAAGGGGCGCCCCTCTTCACCGAGATCGCCGAGGAGTTCGCGGCCCGGCTCGACGGCCGGGTGCTCGTCGCGCACAACGCCGTCTTCGACTGGTCGATGATCGCCCGGGAGTACGCGCGCGCCGAGCGGGAGGCGCCGGTCCGTCAGCGGCTGTGCACCATCGCGCTGTCCAAGGAGCTGCGCCTGCCCCTGGCCAACCACAAGCTGGAGTCGCTCGCGGCGCACTTCGGCGTGGTGCAGCAGCGCGCGCACCACGCCCTGGACGACGCGCGGGTGCTGGCCGAGGCGTTCCGGCCCAGCCTGCGGGCCGCCGCGCGCGACGGCGTGCGGCTGCCGCTGCTGGAGTGCCGCCCGCTGACGGAGTGGACGGACCGGTCGGCGCCGCGGATCGGGCGGCAGCAGAGCGGCGGCTCGGGCGGCCACCTGTCGGGAAGTTGGCGGCCCTCGCGCAAGCGGCCCGCCTGCCCGTACCCGAACCCCGGCCGGTACGTACCGGGCAAGCAGCTCAAACAGGGCATGCGGATCGCGTTCTCGGGGGACACCTCGGTCGACCGCGAGCTGCTGGAGGACCGTGCGGTCGAGGCCGGTCTGCACATCGCGACCAGCCTGTCCCGGCTCACCAGCCTCCTCGTGACCAACGATCCGGACTCCGGCACCTCCAAGGTGCTCAAGGCCCGCCAGTTCGGCACCCCCGTCGTCGACGAGGCGGCGTTCGGCCAGTTGCTGCGGGACGTGGAGCAGGCGTCCCCGAAGTAGCGGGGAGCCCGCCGCCCCGGTCGGCCGTCGCGCCGCTCCCGGTACCGGTCCACCGCGGCCCCGGGCTCCCGGCGGTCGCACGGGTGACCGGGCCCGTCCGGTCGTACGGGTGATTGGCGGGCGACTCGCCCGGCGGCCGCTCGCCCACGTGGCCCCCGGCGGCCCACTCTGTGGCGCATGGCACGTTGCGAGGTCTGCGGAAACGACTACGGCATGTCGTTCGAGGTGCACGCGCAGGGCGCGGTGCACGTCTTCGACTGCTTCTCCTGCGCCATTCACCGCATGGCGCCCATCTGCGAGCACTGTCGCGTCCAGATCATCGGCCAGGGCGTCGAGGTCGAGGGCCACTGGTTCTGCGGGGCGCACTGCGCCCGCGCCGAGGGGCGGGTGGGCATCGTCGACAAAGTCTGAGCCGGCCCGCGCGGCACCACCCGCCCGGCCGTCCGGCGGCCCCGGTCGTCCGGCCGTCCGTCCCAAGCACCCCCCTCCCGCCCGCACCCCATGACCGAGTTGTACGGTCGTGGGGTGTACCGCTTCCTGTTGTCCCGGCAGTGGGTGATCCTCACCCTCATCACGCTGGCACTCGTCCCGACGATGATCGAGCTGGGTTTCTGGCAGCTGCACCGCCACGAGCACAAGGTGGCGCTGAACAAGGTGATCTCCGAGTCGCTGGCCGCGAAGCCCGTGCCGGCCGAGTCGCTCACCGCGCCCGGCCGCCCGGTCGAGCGCGCCGAGCTGTACCGCAGGGTGACCGCGAAGGGCGTCTTCGACACCGCGCACGAGGTCGTCGTACGCCGCCGCACCAGCTCCGACGACGAGGTGGGCTTCCACGTCCTGACCCCGTTCGTCCTCGACGACGGCCGTGTCCTCATGGTCAACCGCGGCTGGATCCCGGCGGAGGGCGCGCAGACGGAGTTCCCGAGGATTCCGGCCCCCGCCCGGGGCGAGACCACCGTCACCGGCCGGCTGAAGGCCGACGAGACGACCGCCGGGAGCGGCATCAAGGACGTGAGCGGCCTCCCCGACCGCCAGGTCATGCTGATCAACAGCGCGGAGCGGGCCAAGGCGCTCGACCGGGAGGTCCTCGGCGGCTACGTCGAGTTGACCTCGCCCGAGCCGAAGGGCGACACCCCCGAACTCCTCGGTGCGCCCGACCACAACGGCATCGGTCCCCACATGGCGTACGCGGTCCAGTGGTGGCTGTTCGCCGCGGGGGTGCCCGTGGGCTGGGTGATCCTGGTCCGCCGCGAACTGCGGGACCGGGCGGAGGCCGCCGCCACCGCCACCGCGACCGCTCCGGAGTCGGAACCCGCCGCCGTCTGACCGCCGCCGTCCGACCCGCGGCGGCCGGCCGTCGCCGACCCGCCGCCACCGGCCGGGTTGATCGCCGGAGGACGCGGGAACGCGGGACACGTGCACTCATCCCACGGGCCCGACCCCGCCACCGCGCCGTCCGCCGCCCCCGCCGCCCACATCGAGGACTACGCCCTCATCGGCGACCACCAGACCGCCGCCCTGGTCGGACGGGACGGGTCGATCGACTGGCTCTGCCTGCCGCGCTTCGACTCGGCCGCCTGCTTCGCCAGGCTGCTCGGGGACGAAGAGAACGGGCACTGGCGGATCGCGCCGAAGGGCGCCGGCACCTGCGCGAGGCGCGCGTACCGGACCGACTCGCTGGTCCTCGACACCGAGTGGGAGACCGAGGACGGCTCGGTGCGCGTCACCGACCTGATGCCGCAGCGCGACCGTGCCCCGGACGTCGTACGGATCGTCGAAGGGCTCTCGGGCCGGGTGACCGTGCGCAGCACACTGCGGCTGCGCTTCGACCACGGCCGGGTCGTCCCCTGGATGCGCCGGGTGGACGGCCACCGGGTGGCCGTCGCGGGCCCCGACTCGGTGTGGCTGCGCAGCGAACCGGCCGTGCGCACCTGGGGCGAGGACTTCGGCACGCATTCGGAGTTCACGGTGGCCGAGGGCGAACGGGTGGCGTTCGTGATGACCTGGCACCCCTCCCACGAGCCGCGCCCCGCTCGGCTCGACCCCTACGAGGCGCTGGAGCACAGCGTCGCCGACTGGCGGGCCTGGGCGGCGCGCTGCCGCTACCGGGGACCGCACCGGGACGCGGTCGTGCGCTCCCTGATCACCCTCAAGGCCCTCACCTACGCGCCGACCGGCGGGATCGTCGCGGCCCCCACCACCTCGCTCCCCGAGGAGATCGGCGGCGTGCGCAACTGGGACTACCGCTTCTGCTGGCTGCGCGACTCCACCCTCACGCTGGGCGCGCTGCTCGCCTGCGGCTACCAGGAGGAGGCGGAGGCCTGGCGCGACTGGCTGCTGCGCGCGGTCGCCGGCGACCCCGCGGACCTCCAGATCATGTACGGCCTGGCGGGCGAGCGGCGGATTCCCGAGTCCGAGCTGGAGTGGCTGCCCGGGTTCCGCGGGTCGGCGCCCGTCAGGACGGGCAACGACGCCGTACGCCAGCTGCAGCTGGACGTCTACGGCGAGGTCATCGACTCCCTCACCCTCGCGCACCGGTCGGGTCTGCGTCCCAAGCCGCACATATGGCGTCTGCACCAGGCGCTGATGGAGTTCCTGGAGTCGGCGTGGCGCCGGCCGGACGAGGGGCTGTGGGAGGTGCGGGGGCCCCGCAGGCACTTCGTGCACTCCAAGGTGATGACCTGGGTGGCGGCCGACCGCACGGTCACCACCATGGAGGAGCACCCCGAGCTGCGGGGCGACGTGGACCGCTGGCGCGCGCTGCGCGACGAGGTGCACCGCGAGGTCTGCGAACGCGGCTACGACCCGCGGCGCAACACGTTCACGCAGTCGTACGGCTCCCGCGAGCTGGACGCCGCGCTGCTCCTCATCCCCCGCCTCGGCTTCCTGCCGCCGGACGACCCGCGCGTGGTGGGCACGGTGGACGCGGTGCGCGCCGAACTGACCCGGGACGGCCTGGTGCGCCGCTACGACTCCGACGCGAAGGCGGTCGACGGGCTGCCCGGCGACGAGGGCTCCTTCCTCGTCTGCTCGTTCTGGCTCGCGGACGCGCTGTACATGACGGGCCGTACGGCGGAGGCGCACGAGCTGTTCGAGCACCTGGTCGGGCTCGCCAACGACGTGGGGCTGCTGGCCGAGGAGTACGACCCGGTGGCCGGGCACCAGCTCGGCAACTTCCCCCAGGCGTTCAGCCACATCGGTCTGGTGGGCACGGCGCTCGCCCTGTTCGACGGTGAGGGGCGGGACGGGGTGCCCGACACGCAGGAGGCAGGATAGGAGCCATGGATCTTGGACTGAAGGACCGCGTCTACGTCGTCACCGGGGCAACCCGCGGCCTGGGCCACGCCTCCGCGCGTGAACTGGTCGCGGACGGCGCGAAGGTGATCGTCACGGGGCGCGACGAGAGGACGGTCGCCGAGGCCGCGGCGGCGCTCGGCCCCGACGCGCACGGCGTGGCCGTGGACAACTCCGACCCGTCGGCGCCCGAGCGGCTCGTCGCCGCCGCGCACGAGCGCTTCGGACGCTTCGACGGCATCCTGATCAGCGTCGGCGGACCGGCCCCCGGCTTCGTCGCCGACAACAGCGACGAGCAGTGGCGGACCGCGTTCGAGTCGGTGTTCCTGGGCGCGGTCCGGCTGGCGCGCGCGGCGGCCGCCGAACTCGGCGAGGGCGGGGTCATCGGCTTCGTGCTCTCCGGTTCGGTGCACGAGCCGATCCCCGGCCTGACGGTCTCGAACGGTCTGCGTCCCGGCCTCGCGGGCTTCGCCAAGTCGCTGTCCGACGAACTCGGCCCGCGCGGCATCCGCGTCGTCGGCGTGCTGCCGGCCCGCATCGACACGGACCGCGTGCGCGAACTCGACGGCTACTCCCCGGACCCGGAGGCCACCCGGGCGGCCAACGAGGCCCGCATCCCGCTGCGCCGATACGGCCGGCCGGAGGAGTTCGGCCGCACGGCCGCCTTCCTCCTGTCACCGGCGGCGTCGTACCTCACGGGGATCATGGTGCCGGTGGACGGCGGGGCACGGCACGGCTTCTGAGCCGTACGCGACGGGCGGCGGGCCCACCGCGGACCGCCCGCCGCGAACCGCCCACCGCGCTACGGCGTGAACGCGCCCCGGTCCTCCCCCGTGCGGGGCGAGCCGGGGCGCGTTGCCCGGTGCGCGCTCAATTGACGCGTTCGGCGCGGTGCTTGACGGCCCGCAGGCGTACGTGGGCGGGGAGCGACGCCAGCCCCGCCGAGTCCCGCGCGTGGGCGAGCGACTCCGCGGTCAGCCGGTGCAGGGCCTCCCCCGGATCGGCGTGCGGCTCCAGCATCAGCTTGACCCGCGCCTCGGGGGCGTCCCGCCGGCCCGTCAGCGAGGCCTGCGCGCGGCCCACCCCGTCCAGCGCGGCGGCGTCCGCGGTGAGTACGCCCTCCAGCGCGCGGCCCCTCAGCAGCGCGCCCTCGCCGTCGCCCGTGCTGACGAGCACCTCGGCGAGCCGGCGCCGCCGCAGCACCGCGGCGAGCCACCAGAGCGAGAGGAGCACCACGACGGCCAGGACGGCGATGACCGTCGGCCACCACCAGCCCTCGTCCCGCCAGCGCGTCCGCCGCGCCTCGCTCAGCAGCACGTCGTGGCGCCCGTCGTGGACCCACCACGAGGGCGGCCGCGCGCCGAGGCCGACGGCGAGCACGGACCCGCCGATCACGACCAGTACGAGACCCGCGAGGCCCAGCAGGACCCGGTTCACGATCCTGAGCACGGGTTCACCCCTTCCTGCCCGGCCGGGCGACACGGACCGACAGAGAGGGACGCCGGGTGAGCCCGAGCCCCCTGATGCCGTCGGCCAGCGCGAGGTCCAGGTCGGCGCGTACGTCGTCGAGTTCGCGGAAGTGCGACAGCGCGCGGACGTCGACCTTCCGGCGCTTCATCCGGACCCGCGCCGCCTGCACCCCGGACACCTCCATGGCCCGGTCGCGGAGCACCATGGCGGCCGCGTCCCGGTCCAGCCCGGCCCGTACGTCGGCGTGCGCGCGCCGCATCGGCAGGAGGCCGCGCAGCCCCGGCGTCGTGGCGAGGACGAGCAGCCAGAGGCCGAGGGCGGCCGCGATCCCCGCGCCGACCAGCACCCAGGTGTCGTCCAGGGGCCGTTCGGCCAGCTCGCGGGCCAGGGAGTCGCGCCACCCGAGGGCGGTACGGCCGGCGCGGACGGCGACGACGTCGTAGAGCAGCAGGCCCGCGCCCGCCAGGACCAGCACCGCGAGAATCCCCGCGGGGACCCGGCGCGCCGACCAGAAGCGGCCGTTGCCGCCCTCGCCGCCGTCGAGGGTGGGCAGGGGTGTCCAGTCCGCGGCGGAGGCCGACTGGTCGAGTTCGCCGCCGGCCTCCTTCTCGATGACGGGCAGGTGCTGGGTGGTCTCGGATCCGCGGGGCTCGCTCACTGCGTCCTCCCCTGTGCCGCGCCGCGTGTCTGCGCCGAATGCAGCCGCTCCACCTGGACGGCCACCTCGGGCACTTCCATTCCCGCCAACGCGTGTACCCGCTCGGCGACGTGGTGACGCACCTCGGCGCACTGGCCGCCGATGTCGGAGGGGTAGTCGAGTTCGAGGCTGACCCGGACCCGGGCCATCAGGTGGTGCACGACGACCGAGGCGTGCGGGGGCGAGGCCCCGGGCGGCAGCACGCGCAGTGCCTCCAGCGCCGCCTGTGTCGCGATCTTCGCGACGACGCGGTCGGCGACATGGGTCGCGCCGCGCTCGGCCGCCGCGACCGCCCGGCCCGGGCTGCCGGGGCGGAGGGGGCGGCCGGTTCCACCGGGTGCCGTGGCCTCAGCGGACACTCGGGTCACCGCCGCCGGTCGTCGCGGGCGCGGAAGATGTCACCGATGTCCAGGTCCCCTTCCAGGAACCGGCCCACGACGAAGCCGACGGCGCCCAGCGCGGCCACCAGGAGGAAGGCGCCGAACCCGCCGAAATACCCGGCGAAGGCCAGTGCCATTCCGGCGATCATGCCGATCACGGCCATGTTCATGGTGCGCTCCTCAGCGGGTCACTAGGGATGTGCGGCCGGCCCGGGCCGATCCGGACCGGACGTCCCGGACAGGGTCCGACGGCTCGGCCCCGGTCTGCGGGCGGCGCGCGGTGCGGTGTGTCGCGTACGGGGGATCTCCCCCGTACGGCATCTACCCGCGTGGTCCGGAACGACGCGGTACGGCGCGTGCCGCCGGGGGTGCGGGGGCGGGCCGGACGGCGGATCGGGTGCCGGGCCGGACCGCGGGCCGGGTTTCGCGGCCGAGCCGGGGTGCGGGCCGCCGGGGTGCGGAGCGGCGGGGGGCTCGGAACACGGCCCGGCCGCGACACGGACGGGGTCACCGGGGCGGGGTCACTGGAGCCGGCTCTCCGGTTCCTCGTCCTCCTCGTCGGGCAGCTTGACGTCGCTGACCACGATGTTGACCTCGACGACCTCCAGGCCCGTCATGCGTTCGACGGCTGCGACGACGTTCTCCCGGACGCCCCGGGCGACGTCCGAGATCGAGACGCCGTAGTTGACGACGATCTCCAGGTCGAGCGCGGTCTGCACCTCGCCGACCTCGGCCTTCACCCCGCGGGTGACGGACTTGGAGGCCGTGCCGGGCACCCGGTCGCGCATCGCGCCGAAGGTCCGCGAGATGCCGCTGCCCATCGCGTGCACGCCGGGTACGTCCCGGGCCGCGAGCCCGGCGATCTTCTCGACGACGCCGTCGGAGATGGTGGTGCGCCCGCGGCTCGCCGGATCACCGCCGCCGCGCCTGGTCACGCTCTTCCTGAACTGCTGGGGGTCCGGCTGCTCGCCCTCGGGGGTCTCCGGGCGCTGCCGCTGAGTCGAATCGCTCATGGCCGTGCATCCCTTTCGGTTGCCTCTTTGCCACATTAAGCGGGGTTGCCCGGACGCGCGCTGGGGATACGGCAGGGTGGAGGAATGACGGCGGACCGGTGGACCCAGGCCGTACGGCACCAGCTCGGCCTCGGCCGACTGCTGCCCCTCGGCGGCCCGCGCGACGGAGCGTGGATCACGGAACGGGCGGCGGACGCGGTCCTGCGCGCGGCGGCCCTCGAGGTACCGGGCGTACGGCTCGGGCGGCTGCGGCTGGCGCTCGCCGACCCGCCCGTGCCGCACGACGCGGCCGTACCGCCGCCGCCGAGCGCCCTGCCGCCGGGGCCGCTGCGGATCACCGCGGAGTTCGCGGTCTCCGCCGACCCCGCGGCTCCGGGCACGGAGCCCCTCCCCACGACGGCGTCCCGGCTGCGCGCCGCGCTCCACGCCGCGTCGGCGCGCCGGCTCGGCCTGGTCGTGGCGGAGGTGGACCTGCGGGTGACCGGACTCCTGGACCGGACCGACGGGTCCGCCGCGGCCACCGCCCCCGCCGGGGAGGCCGCGACCGCCTCGACCGCCGATGCCTCCGGGACTGCCGGGGCTGCCTGGGCCGGCGAGCGCGGGGCGGGGTCCGCCACCCGTCCGGACGGGTGGCGTCCGGACGAGCCTCGCGCGGGGTCCGCCGGGGAGCCCGCGGGCGAGGGCCCGCGCGTGGGCCCCGCTCAGGAGCGGCCGTCGGCGCGGGGCACGGCGCCCTCGGACGACGAGTCGCGCGCCGCGGCCGCCGCGCGCTCCGTGCCGGGCGTGGTCCGGCTGGGCGGCACGTCGGGCGGTCTGGGCCGAACGGTGCACATCGAGGAGCGGCCGGGCGACACGGCCCTGGCACGCCGTCACGTACGCGTCGAGATCGAGGCGCACGCGGACGAACGCGCCGTGGACGTGGCCCGGGCGGTACGCGGCGCGGTCGCCGGCGCGCTCACGGGTCACCCGTCCGTGGCCGTGCTGGTCACCGCGGTGAGCCGCTGATCCCGAAGGCGGGGTTGCGGGAGCCACGGGCTGCTGGAGCCGGTGCCCCGGGCCGGCCGCGGTGCGCCGGGGCCGCCACGGGTGACGGGGCCCGGGGGCACGCGCCGCCGGGTCGGGACCCGGGTGCGGGGCCGCGGCACGGTCGCGCGGGACCCGCACGGACGCGCCGTGCCGGTGCGCGACGCGACCGTGGGCGGGCGGCTCGCGCGGTGCTCAGTCGCCGAGGCCGGCGAGGTCCCGCAGCCGTCGTCCCTGCGCGGCCCGCTCGGCGACCCGCTGGTCCTCGTAGGTACGGTCGACGGCGCCCTGGAGCAGGGTCTTGGTCTCGATGAGGGCGTCCCGCGGGGCTCCGACGAGGGCCGCCGCCAGGTCACGGACGGCGTCGTCGAGCTGGTCGGCGGGCACGGCGAGGTTCGCGAGCCCGGTCCGCTCGGCCTCCTCGGCCGCCACGAACCGCCCCGTCGCGCAGATCTCCAGCGCGCGGGCGTACCCCACGAGTCCCACCAGGGGGTGGGTACCGGTGAGGTCGGGCACGAGGCCCAGTCCGGTCTCGCGCATGGCGAACTGCACGTCGTCCGCGACGACCCTCAGGTCGCACGCGAGCGCGAGCTGGAAGCCGGCACCGATGGCGTGTCCCTGCACGGCCGCGATCGAGACGATGTCGCTCCGCCGCCACCAGGTGAAACCCTCCTGGTACTCGGCGATGGCCGCGTCGAGTTCGGCGTCGGAACCGCGCGCGAGATCGATGAACGACGGCTCTCCGTCGAACCCCTCCGGCGTGAACGCCTGCCGGTCGAGCCCCGCGGAGAAGGACTTGCCTTCGGCGCGCAGCACGACGACACGTACGGTCCCCGGCAGCGCCTTGCCCGCCTCGGCCAGTGCGCGCCACAGAGCGGGGCTCTGCGCGTTGCGCTTGGCCGGGTTGGTCAGCGTCACCGTGGCGATCGCCTCGTCCACGACGAGCCGTACGCCGTCCTTGTCGAGCAGCGGGTCGAGCGAAGCCATGGGGAGCCTCCGATGAGTGCGGTCAGCGGGAGTGCCCTGGGAGCACATCCTTAAGTGACTGCACAGTAACCACCCGAGCGGTCTGTCGACCGACCGGGTGGTCACCATCGGAGAACGAGGAGCCGCCCGGCGTCAGGCCGACGCGGCCTTCTTGCCCCGCGTCGCCCCGCCACGCCCACGGAGCGTGACGCCCGACTCACTGAGCATCCGGTGCACGAAGCCATACGAGCGGCCGGTCTCCTCGGCCAGTGCCCGAATGCTCGCACCGGAGTCGTACTTCTTCTTCAGGTCTGCCGCGAGCTTGTCGCGCGCGGCGCCGGTCACCCGGCTGCCCTTCTTCAGAGTCTCGGCCACCCGTGCCTCCTCATGGGAAGTGCGCTCTGGACTTCCCATGATCACCCCTCAAGAGCCACCTGGCCACCCATTCGGCAAGGTCCGTAGGACAAGCTTTGGGCCCCGGTGTCCCGTCACCACGAGTGGAATCCAAGATTCCGTACGTGCCCGTCCGTACGCCCGAACGGGTTCGCCGGCGAAGGTCCAGGTCAGCGACGCACGACGGGCGAGCCCCCGGGAACCAGGGACTCGCCCGGAAAATCGGTGTAGGACACACCTCGGTACGAGGAGATCTCACACAGATGGTGGATCACGGATCGGCCGAATGATCCATACGCAGTGGATCAGTCATTGGATCAAGTGCCGCGGACCGCCGCCCGGTGCGGGCGGCGGCTCAGGCGAGGGCCACCAGGTCCGCGTAGTCGGCGCCCCAGAGGTCCTCGACGCCGTCGGGAAGCAGGATGATCCGCTCCGGCTGGAGCGCCTCCACGGCGCCCTCGTCGTGCGTCACGAGGACGACGGCACCCTTGTACGTGCGCAGGGCGCCGAGGATCTCCTCGCGGCTGGCGGGGTCGAGGTTGTTCGTCGGCTCGTCGAGGAGGAGGACGTTCGCGGACGACACCACGAGGGTGGCGAGCGCGAGTCGGGTCTTCTCGCCGCCGGAGAGCACCCGGGCGGGCTTGTCGACGTCGTCGCCGGAGAACAGGAACGAGCCGAGGGTCTTGCGGACCTCGACGAGGTCCAGGTCGGGCGCGGCCGAGCGCATGTTCTCCAGGACCGTGCGCTCGGGGTCGAGGGTCTCGTGCTCCTGGGCGTAGTAGCCGAGCTTGAGTCCGTGGCCCTCGACGACCTCGCCGGTGTCGGGCTTCTCGGCGCCGCCGAGCAGACGGAGCAGCGTCGTCTTGCCGGCACCGTTCAGACCGAGGATGACGACCCGGGAGCCCTTGTCGATGGCGAGGTCGACATCGGTGAAGATCTCCAGCGAGCCGTACGACTTGGACAGGCCCTCGGCCATCAGCGGGGTCTTGCCGCAGGGCGACGGGTCGGGGAAGCGCAGCTTGGCGACCTTGTCGGACCTCCGCTCGGCCTCCAGACCGGCGAGGAGCTTGTCCGCGCGCTTGGCCATGTTCTGGGCGGCGACCGTCTTGGTGGCCTTGGCGCGCATCTTGTCGGCCTGCGAGTGCAGGGCCGCGGCCTTCTTCTCGGCGTTCTGCCGCTCGCGCTTGCGGCGCTTCTCGTCGGCCTCGCGCTGCTGCTGGTACAGCTTCCAGCCCATGTTGTAGACGTCGATCTGGGCCCGGTTGGCGTCCAGGTAGAACACCTTGTTGACGACCGTCTCCACGAGGTCGACGTCGTGGGAGATCACGATGAAGCCGCCGCGGTAGGTCTTCAGGTAGTCGCGCAGCCAGACGATCGAGTCGGCGTCCAGGTGGTTGGTGGGCTCGTCGAGGAGCAGGGTGTCCGCGTCCGAGAAGAGGATGCGGGCCAGCTCGATACGGCGGCGCTGACCACCGGAGAGGGTGTGCAGGGGCTGGCCGAGCACACGGTCCGGGAGGTTGAGCGCGGCCGCGATCGTGGCTGCCTCGGCCTCCGCGGAGTACCCGCCCTTGGTGAGGAACTCGGTCTCCTGGCGCTCGTACTGCCGCATGGCCTTCTCGCGGGTGGCGCCCGAGCCGTTGGCGATGCGCTGTTCGTTCTCGCGCATCTTGCGGATCAGCACGTCCAGTCCGCGGGCCGACAGGACGCGGTCGCGGGCGAGCATGTCGAGGTCGCCCGTGCGCGGGTCCTGCGGCAGGTAGCCGACCTCTCCGGAGCGGGTCACCGTGCCGGCGGCGGGCACGCCCTCGCCCGCGAGGACCTTGGTCAGCGTGGTCTTGCCGGCACCGTTGCGGCCGACCAGGCCGATGCGGTCGCCCTTGGTGATGCGGAAGGTGGCGGACTCGATGAGGACACGGGCGCCGGCGCGCAGCTCGATACCGGAGGCGGAAATCACGGACGGACTCCTGGGCGATGGGGGCGGCCCCGGTCCGAGCGGAAACGACGGCTCGCGGGGCGATGACGGGGTGGGCGGCTGAGGTCGTTCACGCCGTCTAATGCGCGAGGAGTATGGCCATGGGCCAAGTCTAACGGGGCGATGCAACCACTTTTCCTGTGCGCGGGGGTTCGGGGCTGTGACGCTCGTTGCCCGGCGGGCTGCCGGTGCGGGCCAGCCGGGCCGGTGCGCGGCGCGGCGACCGGCGGGCCCCGCCCGTCCGCGGATCGCCGGCGCGGGGCCCCTCCCCCTCCCCTGCCGCGCGGGTCGGCCCAGGTCACGGCGGATGCCGCCGGACGGCCCGCCGCTCGGACCGGCGTCCGGCGCCGCGCACCCGCCGGCGGCGGGCGAGGACCGCGCCAGGGGGACGACCTGCGCAGGGAGTGATGCGCAGGGAGTGGTGCGCGGACGCAGTTCGACGACGCCGCCGAGCTGGACAGTTCCCCGGACGCGGCGGCGGTCGTCCGGGACGACCGGATCCGGGAGCACTTCCAGGGCCGGGGGACGGCCGGAGTCCTGGTCGCACGGTTCGGCGGCGCGGCGGCGGCAGTGGTTCGAGCGGGGCCACCGCACCGGTGGCATGGCCCGGTACGACACGTTCCGGTGATGGGGGCGCCGCGGGGCCGGGGCGTTGTCAGTGGCGGGTGCGAGACTGTGGAACAGGTCACATTCGGGACGTTCCCGGCGGGCAATCAGAGGGAGTGATCGGCATGGCAGGCACGGACGGCGGGCGCCCGAGCATCTACCCGACGCTGCTGTACGCGGACGCGAAGGCCGCGATCAAGCAGCTGACGGAGGCCTTCGGCTTCACCGAGGCGTCGGTGTACGAGGGGGAGGACGGCAAGGTGCTGCACGCCGAACTGGTGCAGGGCAACGGCGCGGTGATGCTCGGCTCGCGGGGCACCGGCGGCCGGTTCGACGAGGCGATGAAGGACTCCGGGCACACCGGTGTGTATGTCGTCGTGGACGACATCGACGCCCACCATCAGCGGGCCGTCGACCACGGGGCGGAGATCCTGATGCCCCCGACGGACCAGGACTACGGCTCGCGGGACTACATGGCCCGTGACGTCGGGGGCAACATCTGGAGCTTCGGGACGTACGCCCCCGAGACGAGAGCCTGAGCCCCTCCCGCCCGGGACGCGGCCCGTGCGCGCTCAGCTGCCGCCGGTGTGCACCTGGAAGGCGGCCCGGCGGACGGCCTTGGCGAGCGCCGGGTCCGGGTGGGCGGCGGCGAGGGCGACCAGCACCTGCACGGTGCGCGGGTGGCCGACCGCGCGCACCTCGTCGAGCAGCGCGGGGACGGTCGGCTGCACGGCGGACTCCAGGTGCCGCACGAGGAGCGGGGCCTCGCCGTGGTCCGCCACGGCCGCGGCGGTGTCCACCCAGAGCCAGGTGGCCTCGACCCTGGTGAGCACCTCGTGGGCGTCCTCGGGGTCGTAGCCGTCGTGCTCGGCGAGCCAGAGCAGGGCGTACGGGCGCAGATGCGTCTCGTCGGCCACGGCGCGGACGTCGGGCTCGGCGGGGGCACCGACGACACGCAGGGCCTCGAAGGCGAGTCCGCGCAGCAGCGCGTCGTCGCCCCGGGCGGCTGCGAGGAGTTCGGTGACGGCGCTCCCGACGGGCCGGGCGGCGAGCCAGGCCCGGTACTCGGCGCGGGCCGCGTTGGGCCGCAGCCGGGCACAGCCGCGGAGCATGTCCTCGGCGCCCTGCTCGATGTTCCCGGCGGGGCTCTGGGCGGCGACGCAGATCTGCTCCAGCTTGACCCAGACGGCCCAGCTTCCGAGGGGGGTGAGCGTGGCCTGGCCGTCGGCGCAGGTGAGCGCTCCCACGGCGGCGAGGGCGTGCAGCGCCCAGTCGAGGAGCGGGGCCGGCGGGGTGTCCTCGGCCGGGCTCTCCGGAGGCTCGGGCTGCGGGCCGTAGGGGATCTCGCAGCGTTCGGTGCGCAGTTCCGTGACCCGCTGCTCCAGCAGGTCGAGGAGTTGCGGCACGGGGACGGGCCCGGCCGAGAGCTGGAGGAAGGAGAGGACCTGCGGCATCGCGGAGACGACCTCGGCGACGGCGGCGGGCTCGTGCCCCTCGGGGCCGGGGTGGGCGAGGGACCACGCGTCGAACAGCGCGACCCAGCCGCGCAGCACGGCGCTGTCGTCACGGTCCCACGCGCGCAGCCGCCAACCCGGGCGCGCGGTGTTGCCGTGCACCTCGACGAGGCCCGCGAGACGTGCCGTGTCCCAGTCGGCCCTCACGTGCGCCGCGGGCAGGCCGAGGTCCGCGGCGGCCCGTCGGGCGGTCGCGTCGGAGAGCGTGCCCGTGGCCCCGGGCGTGCCGTCGGAGGAGGCGTCGTCGTCCCGGCCGGGGCTGAGGGCGGCGTCGGCCCAGCGGGCGACACGGGCCGCGCCGGCGAGCACGGAGCGCGCCACGCGGGCGAGTTCCGCGGGTGCCGGTGTGCCTTCGGGCGGACGGGGTGCAGGTCGGCGCACTGGCCTCTGGTTCATCGCTGTGGGGGCGGCGGCCAGGGTTCGCGGGCGGACGAGTCGGAGCCTGGAGTCGCGCGGGATACGGGACGTCACGGGGGCAGTCTTCCGGTTGACGGTCCGAAAACCCAAACGGAATGTCACGGGCGGCTACGGAGAGGGCCGGAGCGCCGGGTACCGCGGGCCCTCAAATGGTGTGAAAGGCCAGTTCACAGGGGGTCGGAGGGAAGATCGGCGACCGGGATCGAGGGGGGTCACATCAGGGGGGTGAGGAAGCGGCGGAGTGCCTCCTCATAGGCCGCGGGGTCCGCGTTCCACATGGCGCCGTGCGGTGCGTCGTCGACGGTGTGCAGCGTGACGAGGTCGGGGCGACGGCGGGCGAGGCGTTGCGAGGGGCCCCAGGGGGCGACCGTGTCGCCGGGGCCGTGCACGAGGAGGACGGGCACGGTGAGGCGGTCCGCGTCGGCGTCGACGGCCCGCCCGTCACCGGAGCCCTGCACCAGGCCGGTACGCCCCTGGGCGGCGCGTACGGCGAGCGGCAGCAGTACGCCCGGGGTACGGCGGGCGGTGGCGAGGGCGCGCAGCGTGGTCTCCCAGTCGAGGACGGGCGAGTCCAGGACGAGCCCCGAGATCCGGTCGCGCAGCGCGGAGCGCTCGGCGGCGCGCAGCGCCATGGTGGCGCCGGTGGACCAGCCGTGCAGGACGACTCGTTCGGCGCCGTAGCGCACGGCGTAGCGGATGGCGGCGTCCAGGTCGCGCCACTCCGTCTCGCCGAGGTGGCTGAGGCCGTCCGGCGGGCGGGGCGCGCCGAGGTCCCCGCGGTAGGCGAGGTCGAGGACGGGGAACTGCCGGCGGTGCAGGAACTCCATGACGTTCATGGGGTGTTCGCGGGTGCCGCCGAGACCGTGCACGGTGATCACCCAGGTGTCGCGGGCGGCGGGGACGAACCAGGCGGGCAGCGCGCCGAGTTCGCCCGGGACGTCCACGTCGGCGTGGTCGAGGCCGAGGGCGGAGCCGGGGTCGCCGATGTGCAGTCCGGGCGTCAGCCAGACCTTGTCGCCGGGGTCCAGCGTGCCGTGGGTGACGCGTTCCAGGTGGCGTACGACCGTGTCGGCGCTCTGCTCGCCGGCGCTCACGACCCGGCCGACGACCGCGTGGCTGCCGTCGCCGCTCAGTCCGTACACGCCGGGGCGGCGGGACGCCAGGGCGCGGGTCAGGGTGACCCGGCCCGGTTCCGTGGCGTGCACGGTGAGGGACGGCTCGGTGGGCAGCGGCCTGCCCGGTGGTGCCTTGAGGGCGGCGTCGCTGGCGATGCGGCCCGCCGCCACGGTGGCCGCGACGGTGGCGGCGCCCGCTATGGCGGCGGTGACGGCTGCGGCTGTCGGATTCGGGGTGCGCACGAATCCAGTCTCCGGAGGGAATCCGCGGTCGGCCAGCGGAACGCGGCAGGGGTGTGACCTCGCGCCGCGCCGGGCCCCGCCGTCGACGGGCGGGGCCCATGGCCTCTCGGGGCCCCGGGCCCGGACCGGTGACGTGGGCGACGGCGGCGGGGCCGTGGCGGGCGGGCGGGCGACGGTGGCGGGGTCGGCGGCCCGGCGGGTCGGCCTGCGGGAGCGGAGGGCTGCGGATCGGTCGGCGGGCGGAGGCGGCCTGCCTGCCTCCCTGCGGGGTCGGGAACGGGCGAGTCGACCCGCGGGGTGGGCCCCGGCGGGTCGGCCTGCGGGAGCGGAGGGCTGCGGATCGGCCGGCGGGCGGAGGCGGCCTGCCTCCCTCCCTGCGGGGTCGGCAACGGGCGAGTCGATCCGCGGGGTGGGCGGCCAGGCGGGCGGAGGCCCGACGCGTCAGCCTGCCTGCGGGGTCGGGAACGGGGCGAGTCGGCCTGCGGGAGCGGCAACCGGCTGCTCCGGCTGCGGGGTCGGCGGCCCGGCGGGTCGGCCTGCCTGCGGAGGCGGCCTGCCTGCGGGCTCCCGCGTAGGCGGGGGGGTGGGGCGTTCTCGGGGTCATGGTTGGCCGTAGCCCCGGAGTCGCCGGCCGACCTCCGCGACCTGCTCCTCGGTCAGCAGGGTGGGGGTGCGTCCGGGGAGCGCCGACGCGGTCAGCCAGACGCGGCACATCCACTCCAGCTGGGCCGTGCGGTCGTAGGCCTGGTCGAGGGTGGAGCCGTGGGCGAGGGTGCCGTGGTTCTGGAGGAGGCAGGCCGTGCGGTCGCGCAGGGCCGACAGCATGTTCTCGGCCAACTCCTCCGTGCCGTACGTGGCGTAGGGGGCCACTCTGACGGGGCCGCCCAGCGCGGCGGCCATGTAGTGGATCAGCGGCAGTTCGGTGACGAGGGTCGAGACGGCCGTGGTGTGCACGGCGTGCGTGTGCACGACGGCTCGCGCGCCGGTGGCGCGGTAGACGGCGAGGTGCATGGGCAGTTCGCTGGTCGGCACGAGCGAACCGAGCACCTGCCTGCCGTCGAGATCGACCCCGCAGGCGTCGGCGGGCGCCAGCCGGTCGTAGGGGACCCCGGTGGGCGTGACCAGGACGGTGTCGCCGACCCGGACGGACACGTTGCCCGAGGTGCCGACGACCAGCCCGTCGGCCACCGTCCGGCGGGCGGTGGCCACGAGTTCGCCCCACGCGCGCTCCAGCTCCTCGGGGGCCGGCAGCCCGCCGGGCTCCCCCGAGGCCCACCGCCCCACGGCGCCCTGTCCGTCCGGCCCGTCGCCACCCCGCCCGCCCCGGTCGCCCTCGCCCCGCGCGCCCTCCGCACCGCCCGTGCCCTGCGCGCTGTCCGTGCCCTCCGCGCTGCCCGCGCACTCCGCACCGCCCGTGCCCTGCGCGCTGTCCGTGCCCTCCGCGCTGCCCGCGCACTCCGCACCGCCCGTGCCCTGCGCGGTCCCCGTCTGCCGTCGCTGCTCAGCCATGCCGTGATCCTGCCAGCAGCGGCCGGACGGTTCCGCGGGCCCGCCGAGTCGGCGACAGGCCGGAATCCGCCTGTCCGAACAGGGACATTCGGGCAGGGAACGCCGCTCCGACACGCATGACCGACATCCACCTGATCCACGGTGATCTTCCAGTACTCTCTGGGAGATTTTTCCTGTCCGATGCCATACCGGGGGAAACATGGCCCGTGACCAGCGACGGTTCCGCCGCCGCTCCCGACTCCTCACGGCTTCCGTGGCGGCGCTGGCGTTCGGCGCGACGGCGCTCGCCGAGGTCCCCGTCACGGCCGCGGAGCAGCCCCGGGGGCACGACGTCTCCTCGCACCAGCGCAACGTCGACTGGCCGGAGGCGAGGAGCCGGGGCGCCCGGTTCGTGTACGTGAAGGCGACCGAGGCCACGAGGTACCGGAATCCCTACTTCGACCGGCAGTACGACGGAGCGCGCGAGGAGGGCATCGTCCGCGGGGCGTACCACTTCGCGGTGCCGCACCTGTCCTCGGGCAGGGCCCAGGCGGCCCACTTCGTGCGCAACGGCGGCGACTGGAGCGCGGACGGCTGGACGCTCCCGCCGGCGCTGGACATCGAGTACAACCCGTACGGCAGGAAGAAGTGCTACGGGCTGGACCGGACCGCCATGGTGGATTGGATCCGCGCGTTCAGCGACGAGGTGCGGCGGCGGACCGGCCGCCGCCCGGTGATCTACACGACGTACCACTGGTGGAAGACGTGCACGGGCGACAGCGCCGCCTTCGGCGCGGACCATCCGCTGTGGCTGGCCCGCTACGGCCCCTCGGCGGGACCGCTGCCGGCGGGCTGGGACTTCTGGACGATCTGGCAGTACGACAACGGCGGCGACCTGCCGGGTGACCAGAATCTCTTCAACGGGTCCATGAGCGCGCTCAGAAAGTTCGCGAGGGGGTAGTGGACCCCCTGATTCCGGCTGTGTTCGACGATCCCGGTCGCCCCTCCGACACAAGCGGAAGGGCAATACTCCATTCGGGACACCCCACAGTCCGCCCCAGTTCACCTTCCGTTCACCCAGGTTGCCTACGTTCCCCATGCCACTGACGTCCAACAGAAGCCTGGGTAAATGGAACACATCACGCTCCTCCTCGGAATCGTGATCGTTACCGCTCTCGTGTTCGATTTCACGAACGGTTTCCACGACACTGCCAACGCGATGGCGACCACCATCTCGACCGGCGCTCTGAAGCCCAAGACGGCGGTGGCCATGTCCGCCGTGCTGAACCTCGTCGGTGCGTTCCTCTCCGTGGAGGTCGCCAAGACGATCTCCGGCGGTCTGATCAACGAAGAGGGCATTCGCACCGAAGTGATCTTCGCGGCGCTGGTGGGCGCCATTCTGTGGAATCTGCTGACCTGGCTCCTGGGTCTGCCGTCCAGCTCCTCCCACGCACTGTTCGGCGGCCTGATCGGCGCCGCGGTGATGTCGGCGGGCTGGTCGTCGGTGAACGGTTCGACCGTGATCACCAAAATCCTGATCCCCGCGGTCGCCGCGCCCCTGGTGGCCGGACTCGCCGCGATGCTCGCCACCCGCCTGACCTACAGGCTGAGCAACCGGGTCGACGTCAAGGCCACCGCCAAGGGCTACCGCGCCGGCCAGATCACCTCCGCCGGCCTGGTCTCGCTGGCCCACGGCACGAACGACGCGCAGAAGACCATGGGCATCATCACCCTGGCCCTGGTGACCGGCGGCGTCATCGCACCCGGTTCGAACCCCCCGCTGTGGGTCATCGTCTCGGCCGGCTTCGCCATCGCCCTGGGCACCTACCTCG
Organism: Streptomyces fructofermentans; assembly: GCF_014651055.1. Taxonomy (GTDB): domain Bacteria; phylum Actinomycetota; class Actinomycetes; order Streptomycetales; family Streptomycetaceae; genus Streptomyces; species Streptomyces fructofermentans. The sequence goes on along the minus strand of NZ_BMWD01000018.1, from coordinate 119,768 downwards.
GCGGCTGGCGCATCATCCGGACCATGGGCAAGGGCCTCACCGACCTCGCGCCGCCGCAGGGCTTCGCCGCCCAGACGAGCGCCGCGACGGTCATCCTGGCCTCCTCGCACCTCGGCTTCTCCCTCTCCACCACCCAGTCCTGCTCCGGCGCCGTCATGGGCTCGGGCCTCGGCCGCAAGGGCGGCGTCGTCCGCTGGTCGACCGCGACCCGGATGTTCGTCGCCTGGGGCCTCACGCTGCCGGCCGCCGGCCTGGTCGGCGCGGGTGCCGAGTTCCTCACCAAGCAGGGCACCTGGGGCATCGTCCTCACCGGCGCGCTGCTGATCGCCGGCTCCGCCGTGATCTGGATCCTGTCCCGCCGCCAGCCCGTCACCTTCGACAACGTGAACGACGTGGACGGCGCCACCGCCGAACCCGCGGGTGTCGTGACCACCGCGATGGCCTCGGTGGCCCCGCCGCCGGCGGGCCCGCTCGCCGCGGCCGACGACCTCAAGACCACCATCCCGGGCCCGGACGCCGAGCCCGCCCGTCCGGCCACGGTGTAAGGAACCCACAGCATGAAGATCGACTGGGCAGCCCTCGGCTCCGTGTTCGGAGTCAGCCTCATCGTCACCGTCGCCCTCGTGGGCCTCTTCACCCTCGGCATCGTCGGCCTCTCCAAGCGGGAGTCGGCGTCCGCGCAGGGCGGTTCCGCGACCCTCGCGGCCACCGGCGCCTACGCCTGCTTCGCGGCCTGCGCGGCGGCTGTGGCGTACGGGATCTATCTGATCGTCGCCTGACACCCGCGCACCTCGTTTCGTCCGACGGCGCCCCGCCGACCCTGAGGGTCGGCGGGGCGCCGTCGTGTCCGTGTGGGCCTCGGCACACTCTCCCGCCGCAGGTCAACAGCAAGTTGACGGGTGTTCTCGGAGCGTGGTGGACTGCCGGAGCCAAGTACGACGGCAGAAGAGGAAGCCGGTGCGAATCCGGCGCGGTCCCGCCACTGTTACCGGGGAGTCCATCCCCCGGGAGCCAGGAACTCTCGCCGTCGGTCTCGTCGAACCAGGGCGCGGACACCCTGAGTGAGGACATATCGCCATGCGCGGCTGCCCAAATGCCTTTCGAACGACGGATGTGTCCGACCTGACGGTCGGTTGAACCCGTGCGTGCCGATCGCGTCTACGCGTACGGCGCCGCCGCAGGCCTCCTCGGTGACCACGTGCTCGGCGATCCCCGCCGGGGACACCCGGTCGCCGCGTTCGGGCGTGCCGCGGAAGCCGTGGAGCGGACACTGTGGCGGGACGACCGGGGCCGGGGCGCCCTGCACACCGCCGTGTGCGCCGGCGGTGCCGTCGCCCTCGCCGTGCTCGCGGACCGTGCCGTGCGCGGCAGGCCCGCCGCGTCCTTCGCCCTGACCGCCGCCACCACCTGGGCCGTCGTGGGCGGTACGACACTGGGCCGCGAGGCCCGGGCCGTCGGCGCGGCCCTCGCGGCCGGGGACGTCGGGGCGGCCCGCGAACGGCTGCCGCACCTGTGCGGGCGCGACCCGCAGGCGCTGGACGCCGACGGGATCGCGCGCGCGGTGGTCGAGTCCGTCGCCGAGAACACCTCCGACGCCGTCGTGGGCGCGCTCGTGTGGGGCGCCGCCGCCGGAGTGCCGGGCCTGGTCGGGTTCCGGGCCGTGAACACCCTGGACGCGATGGTGGGTCACAAGTCGGCCCGCCACCGGCGGTTCGGGTGGGCCTCGGCCCGGCTCGACGACGTCGTGGGCTGGCCGGGCGCCCGACTGACCGCCGTGCTCGCCGCCGTGGCGGGGGACGACCCGCGCGGCGCGGTGCGCGCCTGGCGCGCCGACGCCGCACGTCATCCGAGCCCCAACGCCGGGCCCGTGGAGGCCTCGTTCGCGGGCGCGCTCGGAGTACGGCTCGGCGGGACGCTCTCGTACGCGGGCAGGGTCGAGCACCGGCCCGTGCTCAACGGCTCCGGGCGGGCCGTCGGGATCGGGGACATCGAACGGGCCGTACGGCTCTCGCGACGGGTGGGCCTGCTGGCACTCGGCGCGAGCGTGGCCGCGCGGCTCCTCACGAAGGGACGTACGTCATGAGCGGGGGGCTGCTCGTCGCCGGCACCACGTCCGACGCGGGCAAGAGTGTGGTGACCGCCGGGATCTGCCGGTGGCTGGTGCGTCGGGGTGTGAAGGTCGCGCCGTTCAAGGCGCAGAACATGTCGCTCAACTCGTTCGTCACCCGGGAGGGCGCGGAGATCGGTCGCGCGCAGGCCATGCAGGCGCAGGCCGCGCGCGTCGAGCCGACCGCGCTGATGAACCCCGTGCTGCTCAAGCCGGGCAGCGACCGCAGCAGCCAGGTCGTCCTGATGGGGAAGCCGGTGGGCGAGATGACCGCCCGCGGCTACCACGGGGGGCGCCAGGCGGCACTGCTCGGGACCGTGCTGGACTGCCTGGCCGAGTTGCGGGGCACGTATGACGCGGTGATATGTGAGGGGGCGGGCAGTCCCGCCGAGATCAATCTGCGGCGGACCGACATCGTGAACATGGGGATCGCGCGCAACGCGCGACTGCCCGTGCTCGTCGTCGGGGACATCGACCGCGGGGGCGTCTTCGCCTCCTTCTTCGGGACCGTGGCGCTGCTCGACGCCGCCGACCAGGAACTCGTCGCCGGGTTCCTGGTCAACAAGTTCCGCGGGGACGAGTCCCTGCTGACGCCGGGCATCGACATGCTGCGGAAGCTCACCGGGCGGGCCACGTACGGTGTGCTGCCGTTCCGGCACGGCCTCGGCATCGACGAGGAGGACGGGCTGCGGGTCTCGCTGCGGGGCTCCGTCCGCGAGTCGGCCGTCTCGGCGCCCGTCGGCGAGGACATCCTCAGGGTCGCCGTCTGCGCGCTCCCGCTGATGTCCAACTTCACGGACGTGGACGCGCTGGCGGCCGAACCGGGCGTGGTGGTGCGGTTCGTGGACCGCGCCGAGGAACTGGTGGACGCGGACCTCGTCGTGGTGCCCGGCACCCGCGGGACGGTCCGGGCCCTCCAGTGGCTGCGGGAGCGCGGCCTCGCGGACGCGCTGGCCCGAAGGGCCGCCGGGGGAAGGCCCGTTCTGGGCATCTGCGGCGGCTTCCAGGTGCTCGGCGAGCACATCGAGGACGACGTCGAGTCGCGCGCGGGACACGTGGACGGGCTCGGACTGCTGCCCGTGCGGGTGCGGTTCGCGCGCGAGAAGACGCTCGCCCGGCCCGTCGGGGAGGCCCTCGGCGAGACCGTCGCGGGATACGAGATCCATCACGGCGTCGCCGAGGTCACCGGCGGCGAGGCCTTCCTGGACGGCTGCCGCGTCGGCGCCGTCTGGGGCACCCACTGGCACGGCTCGCTGGAGTCCGACGGCTTCCGGCGCGCCTTCCTCCGCGAGGTGGCGGCCGCCGCGGGCCGCCGCTTCGTACCCGCCGCCGGCACGTCGTTCGAGGCGCTGCGCGAGGAGCAGCTGGACCTCCTCGGCGATCTGATCGAGGAACACGCGGACACGGACGCGCTGTGGCGGCTCATCGAGTCGGGCGCTCCGCAAGGACTGCCCTTCATTCCACCGGGAGCGCCCGCATGAGCACAGTGCTGTTGTTGTCGACCGCCGACACGGACCTGCTGGCGGCCCGCGCCTCCGGCGCCGGGTACCGGATCGGGAATCCGACCCGGGTGGACCCCGCCGCGGAGCTGCCCGCGCTCCTCGACGGCGCCGACGTCGCCGTCGTACGGCTCCTCGGCGGGAAGCGCGCCTGGGAGGACGGACTCGCCGCGCTCCGCGCGTCGGGCGTGCCCACGGTGCTGCTCGGCGGGGAGTCCGTACCGGACGCGGAGCTGATGGCCGAGTCGTCGGTACCCGCGGGTGTCGTGGCGGAGGCGCTGCGGTACCTCGTGGAGGGCGGACCGGAGAACCTGACCGAACTCGCCAGGTTCCTCTCCGACACCGTGCTGCTCACGGGTGAGGGCTTCGAGGCCCCGCGGGGGATGCCGGAGTTCGGGGTGCACGGCGTCCCGGCGCACGTGGCGGGCCGCCCGACCGTGGGCGTGCTCTTCTACCGGGCGCACGAGCTCTCGGGCAACACGGCCTTCGTGGACACCCTGTGCGAGGCGATCGAGGCGCGGGGCTGCAACGCCCTGCCGGTGTACTGCGGTTCGCTGCGCGGCGCCGACCCGGGCGTGTACGAACTCCTCGGCACGGCCGACGCGCTGGTCGCCACCGTCCTCGCGGCGGGCGGCGCGCACGCCTCCGAGGCGTCCGCGGGCGGTGCCGAGGACGCGTGGGACGTGGGCGCGCTCGCCGAGCTGGACATCCCTGTCCTCCAGGGACTCTGCCTCACCTCCTCGCAGGCCGCCTGGGAGGCCTCGGACGCCGCGCTCTCGCCGATGGACGCCGCGATGCAGGTCGCGATCCCGGAGTTCGACGGGCGGCTCGTCACGGTGCCGTTCTCCTTCAAGGAGCAGGGGCCCGACGACGTCCCGGTGTACGTCGCCGACCCCGAGCGGGCCGCGCGGGTCGCCGGAATCGCCGTACGGCACGCCCGGTTGAGGCACCGGCCCAACGCGGACAAGAGGCTCGCGCTCGTCTTCACCGCCTATCCGACCAAGCACTCGCGGGTCGGGAACGCGGTCGGACTCGACACGCCGGCCTCGGCGATCCGCGTGCTGGACGCGCTGCGGGACGCCGGGTACGCCGTCGAGGGGCACCCCGACAACGGCGACGAGCTGATCCACCGGCTGATCGACGCCGGCGGCCACGACGTGGAGTGGCTCACGGAGGAGCAGCTCGCCGCCGCGCCCGCGCGGGTGCCGCTCGCCGACTACCGGACGTGGTTCGACCGGCTCGACCCCGGGCTGCGCGACGGGATGCTGGAGGCCTGGGGCGAGCCGCCGGGCTCGCTGTACGTGGACGGCGACGACATCGTGCTGGCCTCCCTGCGGTTCGGGAACGTCGTCGTGATGATCCAGCCGCCGCGCGGCTTCGGCGAGAACCCGATCGCCATCTACCACGACCCGGACATGCCGCCGTCGCACCACTACATGGCCGCCTACCGCTGGCTGGAGGCCCCGGAGTCCGAGGGCGGCTTCGGTGCCGACGCGGTCGTGCACATGGGCAAGCACGGCACGATGGAGTGGCTGCCGGGCAAGGGGCTCGGGCTCAGCGGCGGCTGCGCGCCGGACGCGGTCCTCGGCGAACTCCCGCTGGTCTACCCGTTCATCGTCAACGACCCGGGCGAGGGCACCCAGGCCAAGCGGCGGGGCCACGCCACGGTCGTCGACCACCTGGTGCCGCCGATGGCCCGCGCGGACACCTACGGCGACCTCGCGAAGCTGGAGCAGCTCCTCGACGAGTACGCGCTCGTGTCCGACCTCGACCCGACGAAGGCGCCGGCGGTGCGGGCCCAGATCTGGACCCTCGTCAAGGCGGCCGAGCTCCACCACGACCTGCACGTGGACGACCAGCCGGACGACGAGGCCTTCGACGAGTTCGTCATGCACATCGACGGCTACCTGTGCGAGATCAAGGACGTGCAGATCCGCGACGGTCTGCACGTCCTGGGCGGCGGCCCGGAGGCCGAGCCGCGCGTCAACCTGGTGCTGGCCGTGCTGAGGGCGTCCCAGGTGTGGGGCGGCACGGCGAACGCGCTGCCGGGCCTGCGGGCCTGCCTGGCCGAGCATGTCGGCCTGGTCGAGAAGGAGTTGCTGGGCGCGCCCGGCGCCCCGGTGAAGGTCCCGGCCGAGCTGACCGCCCTGGTGGACGGCCCGGCCCGGACGGGCTCCGACGCGATCGACCTGCTGGAGAAGCTGTGCCGCCGGCTCGCGGAGGGGCTGGAGGAGCGGGCCTGGGACACCGCCGCCGTCCCCGCGCTGGTGCGCGAGGTCATGGGCGCCGAACTCCCGGACGCGGTCGCGGTGCTGGAGTTCGCCTGCCGCGAGGTGGTGCCGCGCCTCGCCCGGACGACGGACGAGATCGACCACATCCTGCACGCCCTGGACGGCGGCTACGTTCCGGCGGGACCGTCGGGCTCGCCGACCCGCGGACTCGTCAATGTGCTGCCGACCGGGCGGAACTTCTACTCGGTCGACCCCAAGGCGATCCCGTCCAGGCTGAGTTGGGAGGTCGGCCAGTCGCTGGCGGACTCGCTCGTGCAGCGGTACCTCCAGGACACCGGGGAGTACCCGAAGTCCGTCGGGCTGACGGTATGGGGCACCTCGGCGATGCGTACCCAGGGCGACGACATCGCGGAGATCCTGGCGCTGCTCGGCTGCCGCCCGGTGTGGGACGACGCCTCGCGCCGGGTGACCGGCTTCGAGGTCGTGGACCCGGCGGAGCTGGGCCGTCCCCGCATCGACGTCACGGTCCGGATCTCCGGCTTCTTCCGGGACGCGTTCCCCCACGTGGTCGCCCTGATCGACGACGCGGTCCGGACGGTCGCGGACCTCGACGAGCCCGCGGACGTCAACTACGTCCGGGCGCACGCCGACGAGGACACCGCCGAGCACGGCGACCGGCGGCGCGCGACGGCCCGGATCTTCGGTTCGAAGCCCGGCGCGTACGGGGCCGGACTGCTGCCGCTGATCGACGCCCGCAACTGGCGTTCGGACGCCGACCTCGCCGAGGTGTACGCGGTGTGGGGCGGTTACGCGTACGGGCGCGGGCTGGACGGACGTGCGGCGCGCGGCGACATGGAGACCGCGTTCAGGCGCATCGCGGTGGCCGCGAAGAACGTCGACACCCGCGAGCACGACCTCGTGGACGCGGACGACTACTTCCAGTACCACGGCGGCATGGTCGCCATGGTGCGGCACCTGACGGGCGCGAGCCCCGAGGCGTACGTCGGCGACTCCGCCGTGCCCGACCAGGTGAGGACCCGCACGCTCGGCGAGGAGACGCACCGCGTCTTCCGGGCCAGGGTGGTCAACCCCCGCTGGATGGCCGCGATGCGGCGCCACGGCTACAAGGGCGCCTTCGAGATGGCGGCGACCGTGGACTACCTCTTCGGGTACGACGCGACGGCCGGGGTCGTGGACGACTGGATGTACGAGAGGCTCGGCGCCGAGTACGTCTTCGACCCGGAGAACCGGGACTTCATGAAGAAGTCGAACCCCTGGGCGCTGCGCGGCATCACGGAACGGCTCCTGGAGGCCGCGGAGCGCGGACTGTGGGCCGAACCCGACCCGCAGACCCTGGAGCGGCTGCGCGCCACCTATCTGGAACTCGAAGGCGATCTGGAGGGCGAGGACAAGTGACCACCCCGTTTCCGTTCACGGCCGTCGTCGGCCAGGACGACCTGCGCCTCGCGCTGCTCCTGAACGCCGTGTCCCCCGCGGTGGGCGGCGTCCTGGTGCGCGGCGAGAAGGGCACGGCCAAGTCCACGGCCGTACGCGCCCTTTCGGCCCTCGTGCCCGAGGTGGACGTCGTCGCGGGCTGCCGGTTCTCGTGCGCCCCGGGCGCGCCCGATCCGGCGTGCCCGGACGGCCCGCACGAGGCCGGTACCGGCACGCGGCGGCCCGCGCGGATGGTCGAACTGCCCGTCGGGGCCTCGGAGGACCGCCTGGTCGGCGCCCTCGACATCGAACGGGCCCTCGCGGAGGGCGTGAAGGCCTTCGAGCCGGGCCTGCTGGCCGACGCGCACCGAGGAATCCTGTACGTCGACGAGGTCAACCTCCTCCACGACCACCTGGTCGACCTGCTGCTGGACGCGGCGGCCATGGGCGCCTCCTACGTCGAGCGCGAGGGCGTGTCCGTCCGGCACGCGGCGCGGTTCCTGCTCGTCGGGACGATGAACCCCGAGGAGGGCGAGCTGCGGCCGCAGTTGCTCGACCGGTTCGGGCTGACGGTGGAGGTCGCGGCCTCCCGGGAGCCCGACCAGCGGGTGGAGGTGGTGCGCCGGAGGCTGGCGTACGACGACGACCCGGACGGGTTCGCGGCGCGCTGGTCGGGCGAGGAGTCCGCCGTGCGGGCCCGGATCGCGGCGGCGCGGGAGCTGCTGCCGTCCGTGCGGCTCGGCGACGGGCCGCTGCGGCAGATCGCGGCGACCTGCGCGGCCTTCGAGGTCGACGGGATGCGGGCCGACATCGTGATGGCTCGGACGGCGACGGCGCTGGCCGCGTGGGCCGGGCGTACGGAGGTGCTGGCCGAGGACGTGCGGCAGGCCGCGCTGCTCGCGCTGCCGCACCGGCGGCGACGCAATCCCTTCGACGCGCCGGGGCTCGACGAGGACAGGCTCGACGAGACCCTGGAGGAGTTCGGCGACGGCTCGGGCGGGCAGGACACCCCCGACGCTCCGGACACCCCGGACGACGACACGGACCCCGATCCGGACGGGCCCGGCGGCGGTCGGCCCCCCGCCGACGGCCCCGAGGGTCCCGAGGGCGGCGAGAGCCCGGACAGCGGCGAGGGCGACGGCGGGCAGGACTCCGGCGAGGTGCCGGCGCAGGGAGAACCCGCCGAGGGCGGGCGGGCGCCCGGCGCGGGAGCGGGCGAGCGCGCCCCGGCCCGGGCTGCCGAGCCCTTCCGCACCAAGGTGCTGAGCGTGCCCGGTCTGGGCGAGGGCGCCGCCGGACGGCGTTCGCGCGCGCGGACCGAGCACGGGCGCACCACCGGGTCCCGCCGGCCGCGGGGAGCGCTCACCAAGCTGCATCTGGCCGCCACCGTGCGGGCCGCCGCGCCCCACCAGCGGGCGCGCGGACGGTCCGGGCCCGGCCTCGTCGTCCGCCGGGACGACCTGCGGCAGGCGACCCGGGAGGGGCGCGAGGGCAACCTCGTGCTCTTCGTGGTGGACGCCTCGGGATCGATGGCCGCGCGGCAGCGGATGAGTGCCGTGAAGGGGGCCGTGCTGTCGCTGCTCCTCGACGCCTACCAGCGGCGGGACAAGGTGGGGCTCGTGACCTTCCGCGGGTCGGCCGCCGAGGTGGCGCTGCCGCCGACCTCGTCCGTGGACGCGGCGGCCGTCCGGCTGGAGTCGCTGCCGACCGGCGGGCGCACGCCCCTGGCGGCCGGACTGCTGAGGGCGCACGAGGTGCTGCGCGTGGAGCGGCTGCGCGATCCCGCGCGGCGGGCCCTGGTGGTGGTGGTCACCGACGGACGGGCCACGGGCGGGCCCGAGCCGGTCGTGCTGGCCGGTCGCGCGGCACGGCTGTTCGCGGCCGGTCGGATCGCGTCGGTGGTCGTCGACTGCGAGTCGGGGCCGGTGAGGCTCGGGCTCGCCGGGCGGCTCGCCGGTGAACTCGGCGGTACGGCGGTGACGCTGGACGAGCTGCGGGCGGACTCGATCGCCGGACTGGTCAGGGATGTTCAGGGTGACGGCAGGAGGGCCGCGTAATGCCTCAGGGGCAGCCGAGTGTCGTGCCGGACGACGGACTGACGACGCGCCAGCGGCGCAACCGTCCGCTCGTGGTGGTCCACACCGGGATCGGAAAGGGCAAGTCGACCGCCGCGTTCGGGCTCGCGCTCAGGGCCTGGAACCAGGGGTGGCCGATCGGGGTGTTCCAGTTCGTCAAGTCGGCGAAGTGGAAGGTCGGCGAGGAGAACGCGCTGCGCGTGCTGGGCGCCAGCGGCGAGGGCGGCTCCGTCGACTGGCACAAGATGGGCGAGGGCTGGTCGTGGGTGCAGCGCGGCCTCCAGGGCGACAACTCGACCAACGAGGAGAAGGCCCGCGAGGGCTGGGAGCAGGTCAAGCGCGACCTCGCCGCCGAGACGTACCGGCTGTACGTGCTCGACGAGTTCGCCTATCCCCTGCACTGGGGCTGGGTGGACGTCGACGAGGTGGTGGCCGTGCTGCGGGAGCGGCCCGGGAACCAGCACGTGGTGATCACCGGCCGCAACGCCCCCGAGAAGCTGGTCGACTTCGCCGACCTGGTGACCGACATGTCCAAGGTCAAGCATCCGATGGACGCCGGCCAGAAGGGCCAGAGGGGCATCGAGTGGTGATGTCCGCCGTCCCCCGGCTGGTGGTAGCCGCCCCCTCCTCGGGGAGCGGCAAGACCACCGTCGCCACGGGGCTGATGGCCGCGTTCGCCGGGCGCGGTCTCGCCGTCTCCCCGCACAAGGTGGGCCCGGACTACATCGATCCCGGGTACCACGCGCTCGCCACCGGGCGGGTGGGCCGGAACCTCGACTCCTACCTGTGCGGGTCGGAGCTGGTCGGGCCGCTGTTCGCGCACGGGGCGCTCGGCTGCGACCTGGCCGTGGTCGAGGGCGTCATGGGTCTGTTCGACGGGGCGGCCGGTGAGGGCGAGCTGGCGTCGACGGCCCAGGTGGCGAAGCTGCTGCGGGCGCCGGTGGTGCTGGTCGTGGACGCCTCGTCGCAGTCCCGGTCGGTGGCCGCGCTCGTGCACGGGTTCGCGTCCTGGGACCCCGCGGTGCGCGTCGGCGGGGTGATCCTCAACAAGGTCGGCTCGGAACGGCACGAGTCGATGCTGCGCGAGGCGCTGGACCAGTCGGGGGTGCCGGTGCTCGGTGTCCTGCGGCGGGCCCCCCAGGTGGACACGCCGTCACGGCACCTCGGGCTGGTGCCCGTCGCCGAGCGCCGGTCCGAGGCCGTCGCGGCCGTCGCGGCGATGGCGGAACAGGTGCGGACGGGCTGCGACCTGGAGGCGCTGCTCGCGCTGGCACGCGGCGCCGGATCGCTGCCGGGCGCCGCCTGGGACGCGGCCGCGGCGGTCGCCGGGGCGGTCACCGGGTCCCCCGCCGGAGCCGTCACGGCAACGGGAGCCGGAGCCGTCACGCCGAGCGGAGCCGGAGCCGGGTCGGTCACCGGGTCCGTCGCCGGAACACGGGCGGGACCCGGGCCGGTCGCCGCGGCCGGAACCCGGCGGGCGGCCGGAGCCGGCGCAGCGTCGGAGCCGGCGGCCCTCGCCGGGGTCGCAGGGGTCGGCGGAGCCTCCGGAGTCACGGCCGCCGCGGGGCGGCCCGTCGTCGCCGTGGCCGGTGGCCCGGCCTTCACGTTCTCCTACGCGGAGCACGCCGAACTGCTCGCCGCGGCCGGAGCCGAGGTCGTCACCTTCGATCCGCTGCGGGACGAGCGACTGCCGGACGGGACACGGGGGCTGGTCGTCGGCGGCGGGTTCCCCGAGGTGTACGCGCCGGAACTGTCCGCCAACGAGCCGCTGCGCGCCGCCGTGGCCGCGCTCGCGGAGGGCGGGGCTCCCGTCGCCGCCGAATGCGCCGGGCTGCTCTACCTCGCCCGGGAGCTGGACGGGCGGCCCATGTGCGGGGTCCTCGACGCGAAGGCGCGGATGGACGAGCGGCTCACGCTCGGCTACCGGGACGCCGTCGCGGTGTCCGACAGCGTGCTGGCCGTCGCCGGGACCCGGATGCGCGGCCACGAGTTCCACCGGACGGTGATCGAGCCCGGCGCGGGAGCCGATCCCGCCTGGGGGGTTCGCTCCCCGGTGCGCCGGGTCGAGGGCTTCGTGCAACGGGGCGTGCACGCGAGCTATCTGCACACGCACTGGGCATCCGCGCCCGGTGTCGCCCGCCGGTTCGTGGAGAGGTGTGTCGGGTCATGAGCGACAGCAGGCTGGTCGGGGTCGGGGTCGGGCCCGGGGATCCCGAGCTCGTGACCGTCAAGGGGGTCAACCGCCTGCGGGAGGCCGACGTCGTCGTCGTACCCGTGATGGCCGCGCCCGACGGCACGGACGGCGGGGAGCCGGGGCGCGCCGAGGCCACCGTGCTGCACTACGTGGGCCGGGAGAAGGTCGTCCGGGTCGTGTTCGCGCTCAACGAGCGCTCCGACCGGGGGCGCCGCGAGACCGCCTGGGACGCCGCGGGCGAGCGGGTGGCCGAACTGCTGCGCACCCGGGGCACGGTGGCGTTCGCGACGATCGGTGACCCGAACGTGTACTCCACGTTCACCTATCTGGCGCACACCGTCGGGCGCCTGGTGCCCGGCACCGTCGTCGAGACGGTGCCGGGCATCACCGCCATGCAGGACCTCGCCGCCCGGTCGGGTGCCGTGCTGACGGAGGGCACCGAACCGCTCACGCTCGTGCCCGTCACGGCCGGGGCGGGCGTCCTGAAGGACGCGCTGAACGGCCCGGGCACGGTCGTCGCGTACAAGTTCGGGCGGCTCGCCCGGGAGGTGGCCGCGGCGCTCCGGGAGACCGGGCGGCTCGACGACGCCGTGTGGGGAGCCGCGCTCGGGCTCCCCGAGGAGTCGATCCGGCCCGCGGCGGAGCTGGACGACGCCCCGCTGCCGTACCTGTCGACGCTGATCGCGCCCGCCCGCCGCGACGGCGGGCGGGGCGGGAAGCTGTGACGCCGGGCGGGGCGCGCGCCCGCGCCTCACTCGGCGATGCCCACCACCAGCCAGATGAAGGCCGCCCCCGCGACCGTGCACAGCAGGGTGGAGCGGGCGGGGTGCTCGTGGTGGGCCTCGGGCAGGATCTCGGCGGCGGCGAGGTAGAGCAACGCGCCGCCGAAGAAGCCGAGATAGCCGCCGAGCAGGGGCTCGGGGATGGTGAACAGCAGCGTCGAGGCCGCGCCGACCACCGGGGCGGCCGCGTCGGCGAACAGCATCACGACGGCCTTGCGGCGGTCGTTCCCGTACAGGGTCGTGATCGTGTACGTGTTGAAGCCGTCCGCGAAGTCGTGGGCGATCACGGCGAGCGCCACGGCGGCCCCCATTCCGCCGCCCACCTGGAAGGCCGCGCCGATGGCCACGCCGTCCATGGCGCTGTGGCCGACCATCGCGGCGGCGGCCGTCAGGCCCACCTGGGGCGTCCGGCCCTCGTGTCCCACGGCCCCGTGGGCCGCCTGGCGCACGGCCAGGAGCCGTTCCACCAGATGGGCCAGCAGGAAGCCGGCCACGAACAGCAGCAGCGCGGCCGGTACGCCGAAGACCTTGCCGCCCGCCGCCTCGATCGCCTCGGGCAGCAGGTCCAGGCCGACGACGCCGAGCATCAGGCCGCCCGCCAGGCCCAGTACGAGGTGGCGGCGGTCGGTGACGCGTCGCGCCGTCCAGCCGCCGACCAGCGTCATGAGGAACGCGCCGAGCGCGACGAACACCGCCATGCGCCCTTGCTATCCGATCGACCCGTCCTCGCGCACGTCCGCCGCACGGCCTCGGCCGCACGGCTTCCGGAAATCCCGCGCCGGCGCCGGCCGGGACCCCCGGCTCCCCCGCTCCCGGGCAGAGCCGTACACGCAGAACTCGTAGGAGAGGAACCCATCCCATGGCCGATGCCCCCGCAGGCAAGGTGACCTTCGTCGGGGCCGGACCCGGCGCCGCCGACCTGCTGACGTTCCGGGCCGCGCGCGCCATCGCCGAGGCCGACGTCGTGATCTGGGCGGCCAGCCTCGTGCAGGAGGACGTCCTCGACCACGCGGGCGAGGGCGCGGAGATCCTGGACTCGGCGGCGATGTCGCTGGAGGACGTCGTCGCGGTGTACGAGCGGGCCGCCGCCGAAGGGCTCAGGGTGGCCCGCATCCACTCGGGCGACCCCGCCCTGTGGGGCGGTACGCAGGAGCAGGTCGACCGGTGCGCGGTGATCGGCATCGAGACCGAGATCGTGCCCGGCGTCTCCTCCTTCTCGGCCGTCGCCGCGCTCGCCGGACGCGAGCTGACCATCCCCGAGGTCGCGCAGTCCGTGATCCTCACCCGGCTGGGCGGCGGCAAGACGCCGATGCCGCCGGGCGAGGAGGTGCGCGAGTTCGCCCGGCACGGGACCACGATGGCGCTCTTCCTGTCGGCGGCCCGCAGCGGCCAGCTCGTCCGGGAGCTGCTGGAGGGCGGCTACCCCACCTCGACGCCCGTGGTGGTCGCGTACCAGGCGACCTGGCCCGAGGAGCTGATCGTGAAGTGCACGATCGGCACGCTGGAGGAGACCGTCAAGGAGCACAAGCTGTGGAAGCACACGCTGTTCCTGGTCGGCCCGGCCCTCGACGCGCACGGCACGCGCTCGCACCTGTACCACCCCGGGCACTTCCACGGCTTCCGCAAGGCGGACCCCGAGGCCCGCAGGGCGCTGCGCACCCGGGGCGCGACACCGTGATCACCGTCGTCGGTACGGGCACGGGGGCACCCCTCGCCCCGGACGCCCGGGCCGCGCTGGCCGGGGCCGGGCTCGTGGTGGGGGCGCGGCGGCATCTGCTCGCCGCGGGGCCGCCCGACACGGCGGAGCAGGTGGTGCTCGGTCCGCTGGCGCCCGCGCTCGACAGGGTCGCACGGTACCTCGCGAAGCGGGAGGGGGCCTCCGAGCCGCGCCCGGTGGTCGTGCTGGCCTCCGGGGACCCCGGGTTCTTCGGGATCGTCCGGGCGCTCGCGGAGCGCTTCGGAGCCGGGTCGCTCGAGGTCCGTCCCGGAGTGTCGTCCGTCGCGGCCGCCTTCGCCCGGGCCGGTCTCGCCTGGGACGACGCGGTCGTGGTGAGCGCCCACGGGCGCGATCCGCGGACGGCCGCGAACGTCTGCCGCGCGCATCCCAAGGTGGCCGTGCTGACCGGCCCCGGCGCCGGGCCGGCCGAGCTGGGCGCGGCGCTCCGGTCGAGCGGGCGCGTCCTGGTCGTCGCGACCGCGCTGGGTTCCCCGGGTTCCGGCCGGGGCACGGGTGAGCGGCTGGAGCGGGTCACGCCCGCCGAGGCCGCGTCCCGTGACTGGGGTGCGGAGGTCAACGTCGTGCTGTCCCTGGACGAGTCACGCGTCCTGTCCCCGGCCCGCACGATCGCCGGACCGCCGCCCGGGCCGGCCCGCTGGGCCCTGGACGAGGACGAGTTCACCCACCGCGACTCGATGATCACCAAGTTCGAGGTACGTGCCCTCGCGCTGGCCCGGCTCGGGCCGGGGCTCGGCGACCACGTCTGGGACATCGGCGCGGGCTCGGGTTCGGTGGCCGTGGAGTGCGCCCGGTTCGGAGCCGCCGTGACCGCCGTGGAGAGGACGCCCGACGGTGTGCGGCGCGTGCGCGCCAACGCCGCGGCGCACGGTGTCGACGTCCGCGTCGTGCACGGTGCCGCGCCGACCGTGCTGGGCGACCTGCCCGACCCCGACGCGGTGTTCGTCGGGGGCGGCGGGCGGGAGCTGCCCGCGATCGTGGCGGCCTGCGCCCGCCGGGCCCGGCGCTCGGTCGTCGTGGCGCTGGCCGCCCTCGACCGGGTGCCCTCGGTACGTGAGGCGCTCACCGCCGCGGGGCTCGACTGCGAGGGCGTACTGCTGCAGTCGTCCCGCCTGGCGCCGCTGCCGGGTGACGTCACCCGGCTCGCCGCGGCCAACCCCGTCTTCCTGCTGTGGGGCGTCCGGCCTCCGGCACGTAGTGAAGGAGCTGCTCAGTGATCGGCCTGATTTCCGCGACGGCCGCCGGCTCGGCCGGCTGCCGTCGGGTGGCCTCGGCCTGGCCCGGCCGTACCCGTGTGTACGAGGGGCCCGTGGGCGACGCCGTGCGGCGGGCGTTCGCGGAGTGCGAGCAGCTCGTGTGCTTCCTGGCCACGGGGGCCGTGGTGCGGCTGGTGGCCCCCCTGCTGACCGACAAGACGTCCGATCCCGGGGTGGTGTGCGTCGACGAGGGCGGGCGGTTCGCCGTGTCCCTGGTCGGGGGGCACGCGGGCGGCGCCAACGAGCTCGCCCGCGAGGTGGGCGACCTGCTCGGCGCCGAACCGGTCGTGACGACGGCGACCGACTCCGTCGGCCTTCCCGGGCTCGACACGCTCGGGTACCCGGTCGAGGGGGACGTGGCCGGAGTGTCCCGGGCCATGCTGGACGGGGCCCCGGTCGTGCTGGCGGCCGAGCTGAACTGGCCCCTGCCGCCGCTGCGCGTGGTCGCGTCGGGCGGCGAGCACACCGTCCGCGTCACCGACCGGGCCGTGCGGCCCGCCGAGCGCGAGGTCCTCCTGCGGCCGCCGTCCCTGGTCGTCGGGGTCGGCGCGTCGAAGGGCGCTCCGGCCGACGAGGTGCTGGCACTCGTGGAGGACTCCCTGCGCGGGGCCGGCCTCTCGGTACGGTCCGTCGCCGAGTTCGCGACCGTCGACGCCAAGCGCGACGAGCCCGGCATCGTCGAGGCGGCCGCCCGGCTCGGGGTTCCGGTGGTCGCCCACAGCGCCTCGGCGCTGGCGGCCGTGGAGGTGCCGAACCCCTCGGCCGCGCCGCTCGCCGCCGTCGGCACCCCGTCGGTGGCGGAGGCCGCCGCGCTGGTACGGGGCGGTGAACTCCTCGTCCCCAAGCGGAAGTCGGCCGTCCGACCCGCCATGGCCACCTGTGCGGTCGTGCGCCGTCCGGCCCGCGGGCGGCTCGCCGTGGTGGGTCTCGGACCCGGTGCCCGGGACCTGCTGACGCCGCGCGCGAGGGACGAACTGCGGCGCGCCTCCGTGCTCGTCGGGCTCGACCAGTACGTGGACCAGATCCGCGACCTGCTGCGGCCGGGCACCCGCGTCCTGGAGTCGGGTCTCGGGGCCGAGGAGGAGCGGGCCCGCACGGCCGTGGCCGAGGCCCGGCTCGGGCACGCGGTCGCGCTGATCGGCAGCGGGGACGCGGGCGTGTACGCGATGGCGTCCCCCGCGCTCGCGGAGGCGTCCGACGACATCGACGTCGTCGGTGTGCCGGGAGTGACCGCCGCCCTCGCCGCCGGGGCGATCCTCGGGGCGCCGCTCGGCCACGACCACGTGTCGATCAGCCTCTCCGACCTGCACACGCCGTGGGAGGTCATCGAGCGCCGGGTCCGCGCGGCGGCCGGCGCCGATCTGGTGGTCACCTTCTACAACCCGCGCAGCCGGGGCCGGGACTGGCAGCTCCCCAAGGCGCTCGCCCTGCTCGCGGAGCACCGGGAACCGGCGACGCCCGTCGGGGTCGTACGCAACGCCTCGCGCCCGGACGAGTCCAGCCGGGTCACCACCCTGGCCGGGCTCGACCCGGCGACGGTGGACATGATGACGGTGGTGACCGTCGGCAACACGGCGACCCGCGAGATCGCCGGCCGGATGGTGACGCCACGCGGCTACCGCTGGCAGGAGGAGCCCGAGTGAGCCGCGTCGGCCCCCCGCGGCCCCGGCCCAGGACGACCGCGCCCGACTCGGCGACCTCCGTCGCCTCGGCCTCATCCGCCGCCGCGGCCGTATCCGTTTCCGTGCCCGGCACGCTCCTCGCGCCCGCCGCCGTCCTCCCCGCCGCCCCCGTCGGCGGACCGCACCGCAGTCCCGTACCCCCGTTCCCGTCCGAGGAGACATCGTGACCACCCCCGCCCCCGCCCTGCTCATCGCCGGCCACGGCACCCGGGACGACGCGGGTGCCGAGGCCTTCCGTTCCTTCGTCCGGGAACTGGGCCGCCGCAACCCCGGACTGCCCGTCGCGGGCGGCTTCATCGAGCTGTCCCCGCCGCCGCTCGGCGAGGCCGTGGCCGAACTCGTCGAGCGGGGCGTGCGGCGGTTCGCCGCGGTGCCGCTGATGCTGGTGTCCGCCGGGCACGCCAAGGGCGACATCCCGGCCGCGCTGACCCGGGAGAAGGAGCGGCACCCCGGCATCTCGTACACGTACGGCCGTCCCCTCGGACCGCATCCGGCGCTGCTGGCCGTGCTGGAGCGGCGGCTCGACGAGGCGCTCGGCGGTGCCGCGCGCTCGCCCGAGGACCGGGCCGATGTGACCGTGCTGCTCGTCGGGCGCGGTTCGACGGACCCGGACGCCAACGCGGAGGTGCTGAAGGCGGCGCGGCTGCTCTGGGAGGGGCGCGGCTACGCGGGCGTGGAGACGGCGTTCGTGTCGCTGGCCGCGCCGGACGTGCCGTCGGGCCTGGACCGCTGCGTGAAACTCGGCGCGCGACGGATCGTCGTGCTCCCGTACTTCCTGTTCACCGGGATCCTGCCGGAGCGGGTGCGGCACCAGACCGAGGGGTGGGCCGCGGCCCGTCCGGACGTCGAGGTCTTCTCCGCCGACGTCATCGGCCCCGAGCCCGAACTGCTCGACCTCGTGATGGAGCGCTACCGGGAGGCCGTCGCCGGCGATCTGCGGATGAACTGCGACTCCTGCGTGTACCGCATCGCGCTGCCCGGCTTCGAGGACAAGGTGGGCCTCCCCCAGCAGCCCCACTTCCATCCGGACGACGACGGCCACCACCACGACGGGCACGGCCACCACCACGGCGGCCACACGCACTCCCATGTCCGCTGACGACGGCGCCGGCCTCGCCGGCGGGCACGGGTCCGCACACGATCTGCGGCACCACGGCGACGCCGAGGTGCGCGGCGACGGCGCGGACCTGGTGGACCTCGCCGTGAACGTCCGTACGGGCACTCCCCCGGCGTGGCTGCGCGACCGTGTCGCCGAGTCGCTGACCGGACTGGCCGCCTACCCGGACGGGCGGACCGCCCGGGCCGCGGTGGCGGCGCGGCACGGCCTGCCGGTGGACCGGGTGCTGCTCACGGCGGGCGCGGCCGAGGCGTTCGTCCTGCTCGCGCGGGCCCTGAAGGTACGCCGGCCCGTGGTGGTGCATCCGCAGTTCACCGAGCCGGAGGCGGCCCTGCTGGACGCGGGGCACTCCGTGGGGCGGGTGCTGCTGCGGGCGGAGGACGGCTTCCGGCTCGACGTCTCGGCCGTTCCCGAGGAGGCCGACCTGGTGGTGATCGGCAATCCGACGAACCCCACGTCCGTGCTCCACCCGTCCGGTCTGATCGCCGAACTGGCCCGGCCCGGCCGCACGGTGGTGGTGGACGAGGCGTTCATGGACGCCGTGCCGGACGAACGGGAGGCCCTCGCGGGACGGACCGACGTGCCGGGCCTCGTCGTGCTGCGCAGCCTCACCAAGACGTGGGGGCTGGCGGGGCTGCGGATCGGGTACGTGCTCGCGGCGCCCGGGACGATCGCCGACCTCGAACGGGCCCAGCCGCTCTGGCCCGTCTCCACGCCGGCGCTCGCCGCGGCGGAGGCCTGCATGAGCCCCCGGGCGCTGGCGGAGCAGGCCGCGGCGGCCGGCCGGGTCGCCGCGGACCGGGCCCATCTCGTGGGCACGCTCAAGGAGTTCGCCGGTCAGGGCCTCCGGGTCGTCGAGCCCGCCGAGGGGCCGTTCGTCCTCGTACGGCTCCCGGAGGCGGCGTCCGTACGCATGCGGCTGCGCGGGCTGGGCTTCGCGGTGCGGCGCGGGGACACGTTCCCGGGGCTCGACGGGACGTGGCTGCGGCTCGCGGTGCGCGACCGCGTCACGGCCGACCGGTTCCTCCGGGCCCTGGACAGGGCGCTGGACCCCGGGGGCACGCGAACCGGGACCGGCTGAGCACGGCCCCGGCGGGCTCCGCCCGGCCCCGCCTCCCCGGCCGCCGGGCCCGGCGCGTGCGCGGGGCCCGGGCACCTTCTCCGCCCGGGCCCCGCGCACCCCCGCCCTGCCCGGGCCCGTCCCACCGGGCCATGCGCGCCCCGCCCCGCCCGGGACGAACACCCCGCCCCGCCCGGACCGTGCGGGTCCCTCCCGCCCGGGCCCGCGGCACCGGCCGGTACGGCCCGGACGCTCCTCCCCGCCCAGGCCGTACGGGTCCCTCCCGCCCGGGCCTGTCGCGGCCCCTCCCGGGTCCCTCCCGCACCCGGGCCCGGGCACACCGCCTTCCTGCACGGGCCAGTCGCGGAAGCCCCCTCCGCGCCTCACCCACCGCGCGTGCGTCGCCGAGGAACCGTTGCGAGGCCCCCGCACGGGTCGAACGCGCTCCCCGAGGCGACCGGACCGGGCACGGAAGCCCCCCTCCGACCTGGTCGGCCGCGGAAGCCCCCCTCCGCGCCCGACCTCCCGACCTCCCGACCTCGCCCCGCCCCGCCCCTCCCCGTCGGGAGCCGGTGCCGGAGCCCCCTCCCGTGCGGCCGACGCGGGCCCCCACCCGCGTCGGCCGGGCGCGCCCTCCCCGGTCGGCGCGGAAGCCCCCCTCCGCGCCGGACTCCCGGCGCCCACCCCCTCGGGCCGAGCGGGGGAACTCCGCCACGGGTCCACGGACCGGGCCCACGCACCCGTCCGGCCCCCCTCCCCAGGGCCGACCCGGTGACCCGGTGACCCGTCACGACCACCCACCGCGCCCGCGTCCGGACGCCCGGGCCTGTTGCGGGAGCCCCCTCCCTCAACAGGCCCTGACCGGACCGGGTCAGCTCCTCCGGCGGCGGGCCAGCGCGACGGCTCCGCCGCCCGCGAGGAGCAGCGCGACCGCCCCGGCGGCGACGTACGGCGTCGACGAACTGCCGCCGGTCGCCGCGAGGTTGGCCTCCTCGACGGGAGCGCCCTGCGGTGCCTCCCCGGCCGCCGGCTCGACCGGGTCCGCCGGCGCCGCCTCGGCCGGTTCCCGGGCCGGTGCCTCCTGAGCGGGCACGTCCGGCGCCTCGCACGTGGCTTCCGCCAGGGTGACGGTGCCGTCGACCTCGGCGACGTTCAGCTTCAGCGGGTTGATCGACACCTTGAGCCGCAGCGCGGTGGCGGCGGCCGTGCGCGAGGTGGTGCGGGTCGACGACAGGTCGAGGCGGACCTCGCCCACCCCGGGCACCTTCACCACGGTGGGGCCGCCGGCCGTCAGCGTGGTCCTCTTGCCGAGCACCGTCACCGCGCCCACCGGGTTCGCCTTGGCCACGGGCTTCTCACCCGCCTCGCAGACCGCCGACGCGGTGACCTTCTCGATCTCGATGAGCGACAGCAGCGGCAGCCCCGGGACGTGCACCTTGGCGTGCGCGAGCTGCACGGACCCCTCCGACTTCGAGGCCGAGACCGTCGCGTCGGCGCGGGCGACCTCCGCGCCGAGCACGGTGAACGGCTTCCCCCCGTCGACCCCGTCCAGCTTCACGGTGAGCGCGGTCTTCTCGGCGCTCCGCGGCGCCTCGACCTCGTTGAGCGAGACCGTCAGCGGGACGTCCACGGTCTTGTCGAGCAGTGAGACGTCGAGCCCGGTCCGGAGCACCGCGGCGCCGGCACGGCCGTGGTCGCCGGTCGCGTGGGCCGTGCCCGCCCCGGCCAGGACCGTGGGACCTGCGGCCAGGGCGGTGGCCACCGCGGTGACGGCCAACCGGCGTGCGGGCATGCGGAAAGCGTTGCTGTTCAAGGTGGTGGGACCCCCACGGGAGACAGAACTGGAGACGCGACGCCGCCGCACGCTCCGGCCACGGGGACCTGCGGGGAGCGCCGACGGCGTCGATGCGGGAAATACTTACGCGCGGAGGGTGAACAGTCAGCGAGGTGACGGTAGTTCACTCGTACGTGGAGTTTCCGCGCGCCTCTTCGAATCTCCCGGCACGCGCGTTCCTCCGCCTCACCCGAATCGGCCACACGGCTCGAACACGCCGGTCGAAGCGCCGGAGCGGGCGCGGGAGTGCGCAACGAGCCGCACCGGGGACACGTAACGCCCGGTCAACCCCGCGCCCTCCGCACGGCACCCGCGCGGACACCCGGGCAGGCACCGGTCTGCCGGCACCCCGGCAGGCCCCGCCGGCTCGCCCCCGCCGACGCCCCCGGACCGCCCCGGCCACCGGCGCCCCGACAACCGGCCGACGGCCCCACCAGCCCCGACGACCCGCCGACCCGCCGACCCGCCGACCGCTAACCCGCCGACCCGCCGACCGCTAACCCACGACCCTGCCGTTCAGCACGATCCGCCGCGGCGCCGCCAGTACCCGTACGTCCGCCCTGGGGTCCTTCTCGTACACGACCAGGTCGGCCGGCGCGCCCTCGTCCAGGCCGGGCCGCCCGAGCCACCGCCGGGCGCCCCACGCCGTGGCCGACAGCGCCTCGACGGGGGGAATCCCGGCGCTCACCAGCTCGGCGACCTCGTCGGCCACCAGGCCGTGCGCGAGCGTGCCGCCCGCGTCGGTGCCGACGTACACCTGGATTCCCGCGTCGTACGCGGCGCGCACGGTGTCGTACCGGCGCGCGTGGAGTCGCCGCATGTGGGCGGACCAGCGGGGGAACTTCGCCTCGCCGCCGGCCGCGAGGTCCGGGAAGGTCGCGATGTTGACGAGGGTCGGCACGATCGCGACGCCGTGCTCGGCGAAGAGCGGGACGGTGTCCTCGGTCAGCCCGGTGGCGTGCTCGACGCAGTCGATGCCCGCCTCTACCAGGTCCCGCAGCGAGTCCTCGGCGAAGCAGTGCGCGGTGACCCGGGCGCCCAGGCGGTGCGCCTCGGCGATGGCGGCCTCGACGGCGTCACGCGGCCAGCAGGCGCTCAGGTCGCCCGTCCCCCGGTCGATCCAGTCGCCCACGAGCTTCACCCAGCCGTCGCCGCGCCGGGCCTCCCGGGCGACGTACGCGACGAGGTCCTCGGGCTCGATCTCGTGGGCGTAGCCCCGGATGTAGCGGCGGGTGCGGGCGATGTGCCGGCCCGCCCTGATGATCTTCGGGAGGTCGTCGCGGTCGTCGACCCAGCGGGTGTCGGACGGCGAGCCCGCGTCCCGGACGAGCAGGGTGCCGGCCCCGCGGTCGGTGAGCGCCTGCTTCTCCGCGACGTCCCGCGGAACCCCGCCGTGCGGGCCGAGCCCGACGTGACAGTGCGCGTCGACGAGGCCGGGCAGCACCCAGCCGTCGATCGTGCGGACGTCCTTCGCGGCGTCGCCCCGGGGACGGTCGTAGGTGACCTTGCCGTCGACGACCCAGAGTTCGTCCCGGGCGTCGTCGGGGGCGACGAGTACACGGCCCCTCACGTGCAGTACCGGCGGCTGATCGCTCATGGGCGGCAGCCTAGTTCTTCGGCGGTGCACGTCGTCCGCGGCCCCGGTGGGGGCCTTCGCGCTGTTCCCCGCGCCCCTGATGGGGCGCAGCCCCTCCCGAGGGGCGCGGGGAACCGCGCGGGCCCCCACCGGACCCGCAGGTCGATGCGGCCCCCGTTCCTACGGCGACTTCCGTGCAGCGTCGTCCGCGTTCTGCGCGTCCTCCACGTTCTCCACGTCCGCCATCGCCGGGTCCAGGAGGCGGGAGAGGAAGTGGCGGGTTCGTTCATGGGCCGGATTGCCGATGACCCGCGCGGGATCGCCCTGCTCCACGACGACCCCGCCGTCCATGAAGACCACCCGGTCGGCCACCTCGCGCGCGAACGACATCTCGTGGGTGACGACCATCATGGTCATTCCCTCGTCCGCGAGCATGCGCATCACGGCGAGGACGTCGCCGACGAGTTCCGGGTCGAGCGCCGAGGTGGGCTCGTCGAAGAGCATCACCTGCGGGCCCATGGCGAGTGCCCGGGCGATGGCGACCCGCTGCTGCTGCCCGCCGGAGAGCGACGCCGGGTAGGCGTCCGCCTTCTCGGAGAGCCCCACGCGGCGGAGGTTCTCCGCGGCGGCCTTCGCGGCGGCCGCCTTGTCGCGGCCGAGGACCCGGCGCTGCGGCAGCGTCAGGTTGTCGGTCACCGACAGGTGGGGGAAGAGGTTGAACTGCTGGAAGACCATGCCGATGCGGCGGCGGACGGCGTCGATGTCCACGTCCGGGTGGGTGACCTCGGTACCGCCGACGAACACCTGCCCCCGGGTGGGCTCCTCCAGGAGGTTGACGCAGCGGAGCAGGGTCGACTTGCCGGAGCCCGAGGGGCCGATGACGCAGACGACCTCGCCGGAGCCGACCTCCAGGTCGATGCCGCGCAGCACCTCGTTGTCGCCGAAGGACTTGTGCAGACCGCGGACCTCGATCTCCCGGGTCGGCGGCGGGTTCTGCGGAGTGCTGCTCACTTGGTGGCCTCCCCGGCCTTCCGCTCCAGGCGGCGTACGACGAACCCGAGCGGGATCGTGACCAGCAGGTAGCAGAGGCCCGCCACCAGGATCGGTGTCGAGTTGGCGGTCTCGCTGGCCAGGTCGCGGCCGAACTTGGAGAGTTCGCGCTCCTCCAGCGTGACACCCAGGAACAGCACCAGCGAGGAGTCCTTGAACAGGAGCACCAACTCGTTGGTGAGCGGCGGGATCACGATCCGGAAGGCCTGCGGGATGACGATCGAGACCATGGCCCGGGCGTGCGAGAAGCCCAGTGAACGGGCCGCCTCCATCTGGCCCTTGGGGACGGCCTGGATGCCCGCGCGGATCGTCTCGGCCATGTACGCGGCGGCGACCAGGCCGAGGGCGAGGGCGACCTTCCCGTACGTCCCGCCGGGGATCTCCGTGCCGGGGAACGCCAGCGGGACGGCGACGCCCACGAAGATGAAGATCAGCAGGGCGGGCAGGCCGCGGAAGATCTCGATGTAGATGCCGGCCAGCCAGCGGTACGGCCCCACGGAGGAGAGCCGCATCAGCGCGACGACCACGCCGAGGGCGAGGCCGAAGACGAACCCGGAGACCGTGTAGAGGACGGTGTTCTTCAGGGCCAGCGTGATGATGTCCGGGAACATCCGCTCGGCCAGGTCGGGCTGCGCGAACTGGTTCTGCAGCCGCCCCCAGTCGGCCGTGACGCCGACGGCGATCACGGCCGCGACGAACACCGCGTACTGGACACCGCGTGAGACGGCCCGCTTCTGACGTCTGGTCAGACCGCTCCTGCGGGGCTGGACCCCGGTGTCCGTCCCACTCATGAGGCGGCGGACGGGGAGGCGGAGGCGCTCTCGTCGTACGGGCCGATCCACTTCTCGTACAGCTTCTTGTAGGTGCCGTCCGACTTGGCGTCGGCCAGTGCCTTGTTGATGGCGTCGGCGAGCGCGGTGTTGCCCTTCTTCACCGTGAAGCCGTACTCCTCACCGGTGTTGATGTTGTCGGCGACCTTGAAGGCGTCCGCGTTGGCCTTGTCCTTCAGCCAGCCCTGGACGACCGGGTAGTCGATGACGACGGCCTGGACCTGGCCCGTGCGCAGGCCGTTGAGGAGCGCGTCGGAGGACTCGAAGGAGACCGGGTCGAGGCCCTTGCTCTTCGCGTACTCCTCGCCGGTGGTCTGGGCCTGGGCGCCGACCTTCTTGCCCTTGAGGTCCGCGAAGGAGGTGATGCCGCTCTTCCTGTCGGCCAGGACCGCCTGGGTGGCCTCGAAGTACGGGTCGGAGAAGTCGACGTTCTTCTTGCGCTCGTCGGTGATCGTCATGCCGGCCGCGGCGAGGTCGCACTGGCCGGCGTTGAGGGAGCCGCCGGTCTTGAAGTTCTCGAACGGCTGGTCGAGGACCACCTGCTTGACGCCCAGGTCCTCGGCGACCAGGTCGATCAGCGCGACGTCGAAGCCCTGCACCTTGCCGTCGATCTCCGACTGGAACGGCGGGTACGGCAGGTGCGTGCAGGTGGTGAGCTGGCCGCCCTTCACCAGCTCGACCCCGTTCGCGGTGGTCTTCTTGCCGCCGTCGTCGTCCGAGGAGCAGCCGGCGACGAGCACCAGGCCGACCGTCGCGGTGGTGGCGGCGAGCATGCGGGCCCGGCGGCCGGGGACCATCTTCACGGGGTTGACCTCCTGTGGGGGAACTATGCGTTCCGATTATAAGGAGAGGTTTGGGTTCCTCAAACCAATCCCATGGCTGTTGCGCCGTCCGGCCTCGGATGTCGCCGGTGGGGCGACGCACGGGGTGCCGGTTACGCTCGTTGCTGTTTACCCCGTGAGTGAAGAGAGCACCGCCGTGACGCACCCTTTCCTGGACCTCGCCCCGATGAGTGCGGCGCACTTCGCGTCGATCGAGGACCGCGTGGCGCGGCTGCTGTCCACCCGGCAGGACGTCGTGATCACACAGGGTGAGGCCCTGCTGCCGCTGGAGGGGGCCATCAGGTCCGCCGCCGGTCCCGGCACGACGGCCCTCAACGTGGTCACCGGTCCCTACGGCCGCACCTTCGGCGACTGGCTGCGGGACTGCGGGGCCACCGTGCACGACCTGGCGGTGCCCTTCCACACGGCGGTCACGGCCGAGCAGGTCCGCGCGGCCTTCGCCGAGCACCCGGAGATCGGCTTCGTGTCCCTGGTGCACGCGGAGGCCGCCACCGGCAACACGAACCCGGTGGCGGAGATCGGCGAGGTCGTACGCGAGCACGGCGCCCTCCTCTACCTGGACGCCGTCGCCTCCGTCGGCGCCGAGCCGGTGCTGCCGGACGCGTGGGGCGTGGACCTGTGCGTGATCGGGGCGCAGAAGGCGATGGGCGGTCCCGCCGGGGTCTCCGCGGTGTCCGTGAGCCGCCGCGCCTGGGACCGGATGGCGGCCAACCCGCACGCGCCGCGCCGCTCCTACCTCTCGCTGCTGGACTGGAAGGAGCGCTGGACCGACGCAGGCCGCCGCGCGCTGCCGCACGCTCCGGCCCAGTTGGAGATGCTCGCGCTGGAGGCGTGCGTGGCCCGTATCGAGGCGGAGGGCCTCGACACGGTGATGTCCCGGCACGCGGCGGCGGCCGCCGCCACCCGCGCGGGCGCCTCGGCGCTCGACGGACTGGAGCCGTACGTGTACGAGGCGGCGGACGCGGCCCCGGTCGCCACCACTCTGCGCACCGCGCCCGGACTGGACGCGTCGGAACTGGTCGCGCGGGCCCTCGCCGCCGACCCTGCGCTTCCGCTGGCCGCGGGCGGCGGAGCCCTGGCGGGCGAGATGGTCCGGGTCAACCACTACGGCCCCGCCGCGACCGGGGACACCGTCCTCGCCTGCCTGTCCGCCCTGGCCGCGGCCCTGACGGAGTCGGGCCGGCCGGCGGACGCGGCCGCGGCCCGGCGCGCGGCGGCGGACCTCCTGGCCTGAGCCCGCCCGGCGGGCGCTCCCTCGCCGCGGGGCGGCGCCCGGAACCGCCGGCGCCCGAACCGCGTCTTCCGGATCATGACCGGCATGATCGGGGACCGGGTGACCGGACGGCGTGTGATCAGGACCGTGCTCGCCGCGGAGGCGCAGGCGGTCGCCGCGCTGCACGCCCGCGCGCGGGCGACGTACTACCCGGACGGACTCCCCGACCCCGGCGCCGACTGGAGCGCCTCGTGGCGGGTGGCCATCGAGCGGCCCGACAGCCATGTGCTGTGCCTCGTGGAGCACGGCGGGATCCTCGGCGTCGCCTCCTTCCGC
The DNA here is from genome assembly GCF_014651055.1 of Streptomyces fructofermentans. GTDB lineage: Bacteria > Actinomycetota > Actinomycetes > Streptomycetales > Streptomycetaceae > Streptomyces > Streptomyces fructofermentans. The sequence goes on along the minus strand of NZ_BMWD01000018.1, from coordinate 92,915 downwards.
ACCGCCGAGGGCGCGCCCGCCGACTCCGTCCACCTGTTCCAGTTCCACGTCGACCCGGACCACTGGCGGGCGGGCGTCGGCTCCGCCCTGCACGCGGCCTGCGCCGAGCAGTGGCGGGTCGACGGCAAGCGCACGGCCACGCTCGGCGTGCACGTGGACAACCTGCGCGCCCGGGCCTTCTACGCGGCCCGGGGCTGGGTCCCGGACCCGGAGCAGCCGCCCGCCCCGGGCGACCACCACCTCGCCCTCGTGTACGCCGTGGCGGGGGAATGAACACCGGCGCTTGAACGTTCACGTACCCGCGGGGAACGTCCTCGTGCCCGTACGAGCCGGAGAAAGCCAAGAAATGCGCGTCGAGATCTGGAGCGACATCGCCTGCCCCTGGTGCTACGTGGGCAAGGCCCGCTTCGAGAAGGCGCTCGAAGCCTTCCCGCACCGCGAAGCCGTCGAGGTCGTGCACCGCTCCTTCGAGCTCGACCCCGGCCGGGCCAAGGGCGACATCCAGCCCGTCCTGCGGATGCTGACCAAGAAGTACGGCATGAGCGAGGCGCAGGCGCAGGCCGGCGAGGACAACCTGGGCACGCAGGCGGCGGCCGAGGGACTGGAGTACCGCACCCGCGACCGCGACCACGGCAGCACCTTCGACATGCACCGGCTGCTCCACCTCGCCAAGGAGCGGGGCCGCCAGGACGAGCTGATCCAGCTCCTGTACCGGGCCAACTTCGCCGAGGAGCGGTCCGTGTTCGGCGACGACGAGCGGCTCGTGGAGCTGGCCGTCGCGGCGGGCCTGGACGCGGGGCGGGTCCGCGAGGTCCTCGCGGACCCCGACGCCTACGCGGACGAGGTCCGCGCCGACGAGCGCGAGGCCGCCGAGCTGGGCGCGAACGGCGTGCCGTTCTTCGTCCTCGACCGCGCGTACGGCGTCTCCGGCGCCCAGCCCGCCGAGGTCTTCACCCGGGCGCTGGAGCAGGCGTGGGGCAACCGCTCGCCGATCGAGCTGATCCAGCAGGACGACGCCGAGGCCTGCGGACCGGACGGCTGCGCGGTGCCGCGGAACTGACCTGCCGGGCGGCGTCCGGGCCCGCCCGGCCGTCGCCCCAGCTCAGCGGCCATGCATAAGGACCGCTTGGGGGATCCGCGTACGAATACGCGATGGACGAGGGCCCCCCGGGGCCGCAGAGTGGTTCCCATGGAGACCTTCGAGACCCTGGTCCGCGCCGAGTTCGCCCCGAGGAGCACCTACCTGAACACCGCCAGCACCGGGCTGCTCCCGGCGCGCGCGGTGGCGGCCGTACGGGCCGGCGTCGAGTCCGTGGCCGCCGGGAAGCCGCAGGACATGTTCGCCGACGTGGAGGCGGCCCGCGCCTCCTTCGCCCGGCTGACGGGGGTCACGGACCGCCGTGTCGCGGCCGGGGCCTCGGTCGCGGTGTACACCGGCCTGATCGCCGCCTCCCTGCCCGAGGGCGCCGAAGTCCTCACGGCGGAGGGCGAGTTCAGCTCACTCGTGACACCGTTCCACGTCCGTACGGACCTCAAGGTGCGGGCCGTGCCGCTGGAGCGGCTGGCCGAGTCGGTGCGTCCCGGCACCGCGCTCGTCGCGGTGAGCGCCGCGCAGTCCGCCGACGGCCGGGTCGCCGACCTCCCCGCGATCCGCGCGGCCGCTGCCGCGCACGGCGCGCGTACGTACGTCGACGCCTCCCAGGCGGCCGGCTGGCTCCCGCTGGACGCGGACGCGTACGACTACCTGGTCTCCGTCGCCTTCAAGTGGCTCGTCTGCCCGCGCGGGGTGGCCTTCCTCGTCGTCCCGGAGGACCTCGGCGGGCTCACCCCGGTGTTCGCCGGCTGGGTCGCGGGCGAGCACCCCTGGGACTCCTGCTACGGCCCGGTCGAGGAACTCGCCCGCTCCGCGAGGCGGTTCGACGAGAGTCCCGGCCTCTTCTCGTACGCGGGCGCCCGGCGCTCCCTCGAACTCCTGGAGCAGTTGGGCATCGAGGCCGTGCGCGACCACGACCTGGCGCTGGCCGAGCGGTTCCGGGCGGGTCTCGCCTCGCTCGGCGCACCGCCGGTGCCCGCCCCCGGCTCGCCGATCGTGTCGGTGCCCGGGCTCGGCCACCGTCAGCCGGCGCTCAGCCGCGCGGGTGTGGAGGTCTCCGACCGCGCGGGCAATCTGCGGGCCGCCTTCCACCTCTACAACACCGCCGACGACGTCGACCGGCTGCTGGACGTCCTGTCCGGATGAGCCGGTTCCGGGCCCCGGCCCGGCCCGCCGCCCGGAACCGGGCCCGCGAGTCCGGCCGGCCCACTGGCGCGAGCACCCCGCGGGGCGCTAGGAAGGCACCACGAGGTGGTGATGCCGGTGGAGCCGACTCTCCACAAGTCCGAACGGGCGCCCTTGGACGCGGAGTTGCACCGACGACTGGTGTACGGGGACGAGTCGGCGCTGGCCGAGGCGTACACCGCGTACGCCGGGCTCGTGCGGCGGGTCGCCGTACGGGTGACGCGCAGCCCGGCCGCCGCCGAGGACGTGGCGCAGGAGGTCTTCGCCCAGTTGTGGAGCCGGCCGTACGCGTTCGACGCGAGCCGCGGATCGCTGCGCACCTGGCTGTCCATGCTCGCCCACCGGCGGGCCGTGGACTGGGTGCGCAGCGAGGCCAGGCACCGCAAGGACGCCGCCGCGGACGACTCCGCCCTGCACGCGATCCCGGACACGGGGCCCGGTCCGGACGAGGCGGTCGTCGACCGCGAGCGCTCGCTCCTGCTGCACTCGGCCCTCGCCGAACTCCCGCAGCCGCAGCGGGAGGTGGTGCACCTCGCCTACTTCGCCGGCCGCACCTACCGGCAGGCCGCGGTGGAGCTGGGCATCCCGGAGGGTACGGCCAAGACCCGGTTGCGGTCGGCGCTGCGCAAGCTGGCGCAGGCCCTGTCGGACACGGCGGACCCGCCCGATCCGCTGTGGGAGAGGGGCGCATGATGGCGACAGGGGAAGGAGGCGTCCGGTGACCGACGACCACGACGGCGTGCCCGAACTGCTGGCGGCCTGGGCCCTCGGCGCCCTGCCGCCGGGAGGCGGACGGGCCGTGCCGACGCATCTGGCCGGTTGCGAGACCTGTTCCGCGGAGGCGGTGCGGCTCAGGGAGACGGTACGGCTGCTGGACGGCGGCGATCCCGCGTCGGCCCCCTCCGGCAACGGCGCGACGGGGATCGACGGAGTGCTGGGTCCGGCCCTGCGCGCCCGCCCCGCCCTGCCGCGCGTGGCGGACCACGCGGTGCCGTACGCGGCGGCCGTCGCGGGCCTGGGGGCACTGCTGCGCGAGCTCGGTGGCAGGCGGTCGTGGAGCACTCCGGTCGTGCACGACTGGGACGTCCGCGACACGGTCGGCCATCTGATCGCGGCGGACCAGGAGTTGGCGCGGCACCTCGGCCTGGAGGTCCGTGTGCCGCCGCCCCGGGGCCGGGAGGCGACTCCGTGGGAGGCGGACTGGGAGACCCGGACCGCGGACGTGATCGCCTACGAGCGCACGCGCGAGCCCTCGGAGACGGTGGCCGAGTGGGCCGCGCAGTCCTCGGCCCTGCTCGCCACGGCGGAGGCGAGGGACCCCGAACTCGCCTCGCGCGCCGCGACGTTGATGGGGACGCGGCTGCCGGTCGCCGACCACTTCCTGACCCGCGCCTTCGAGGCGTGGATCCACGCGGACGACATCGGCCGGGCGCTGGGCCTCGCGGTGCCGCCGCCGCCCGACGGCCATCTCCGGCGGCTGGTGCGGCTGGCCGTCCGCGTGCTCGGTGCGGCCCTCGGGCCGTCGGCACCGCCGGTGCTGTTCGCGGTGACGGTCGGCGGGGAGGACGCCCGGTGGGTCCTCGGCTCGGAGGACGACCCGGTCCGGGGCGAACTCGCCGTGGACGCGGTGGACTTCTGCCGGCTCGTGGGAGGGCGCCGCGCGCCCGACGAGGTGCCGAGGCGCTCGACGGGCGACGAGGCGGCCGTCCGCGCCGTGCTGGAACGGGCGGCGTCGCTGGCCTGGCTGTAGACCCCGCGACCCCCACGCCGGGGAGCCCCGGCCTACGCCTCCGTGGGCCGCGCGCAGGCCCCGGCGTCCGTGCAGAGGTTCGCCTCGACGCGGGCCAGGAGCTCGGCGAGCTGGGACCGCTCGGCGGGGCCCAGTCCGGCGAGGGTGTGCTCCTCCAGCTCCGCCCAGGCGCCGGTGACGGCCCCGAGCAGTCCGCAGGCCTCCTCCGTCGCCTCGACGAGCACGGCGCGGCCGTCCGACGGGTCGGGCCGCCGCCGGACGTGCCCGGCCTGCTCCAGTCGCTGGAGCATCTTCGTGACCGTGGACGGATCGAGGTCGACGGCCTTGATCAGCTCGGACTGGCGCACCGGGCCCCGGTCCCACAGCTGCATCATCACGAATTCCTGGCCGGGGTAGAGCCCGGCCCCCCGCAGCAGCCTGCCGGCGGCGGTGCGGTGCAGGCGGGCGACCCGCGAGATGGCGTGGCTGACCGGACCGCCGCGCGCGGCGGCGGGCAGCCCGTCGGTACAGACGGGGTCGGCCTGCGGGGCCCCGACCTCCTGGGTGGCACTCATCTCGACTCCCGTTCGGCGGACGTGCTTCCCCCCAGCTTTCCACCCAGAATAACTTGGCCGACCAAGGAATGGTTTACGGTGGTCCCCTGTTCAGTTAATTGGCCGACCACATAAATCGTTCCCAGGAGCTGTCGTGACCACCGCATACGATCCGATCGACCTGTCCGGCACCGCGCTCGCCAACCGCATCGCCATGGCGCCGATGACCCGAAGCCGGGCGGGCGGCGGACTCCCCGACGCCCTCACCGCCGAGTACTACGCTCAGCGCGCCTCCGCCGGTCTGATCATCACCGAGGGCATCCAGCCGTCCGCCGTGGGCCAGGGGTACCCGGACACGCCGGGCCTGCACAGCGCCGAGCAGGTGGCGGCGTGGCGCGAGGTGACGGACGCCGTGCACCGGGCGAGCGGCCGGATCTTCGCCCAGCTCATGCACGCGGGCCGCATCGGGCACCCGACCCTGCTGCCCGGCGACCTCGTCAACGTCGGCGCCTCGCCCGTCCCTGCGAAGGGGCAGGTCTACACGCACGAGGGACCGCTGGACTTCGTCACCCCTCGCGAACTCACCGACGCCGAGATCCGGGCCACCGTCGGGGAGTTCGCGGCCGCCGCGCGCAACGCGGTCGAGGCCGGCTTCGACGGGGTCGAGCTGCACGGAGCCAACGGCTACCTGATCCACCAGTTCCTCGCCCCCGGCTCCAACCACCGCACCGACGAGTGGGGCGGCCCCGCCGAGAACCGCATCCGGTTCGCCGTGGAGGCCGTCAAGGCGGTCGCCGCCGAGATCGGCGCGGGACGCACCGCGATCCGCATCTCGCCCGGGAACCCGTACAACGACATCCACGAGCCGGAGCCGGGTCCGGCGTACACCGCGCTGGTCGCCGAGCTGGAGCCGCTGGGCCTGGCCTATCTGCACGTCACCGAGGTGGGCGAGGTCCGTGAGCTGACCCTCGCGCTGCGCAAGTCGTTCAGCGGCACGTTCATCCTGAACCCGGGGACCGAGGGCCCGACCGGGCCCGGGGAGCTGACCCTCGTCGAGGACGGTGTCGCCGACCTCGTCGCGTTCGGCCAGCTGTTCCTGGCCAACCCCGACCTGCCCGCGCGCCTGCGGGCGGGGGGCCCGTTCAACGAGCCCGACCCGTCGACGTTCTTCGGCGGCGACGCGAAGGGCTACACCGACTACCCCGCGCTGTGACGCGTCCGGGCCCGGGCTCCGCCGTACGGGGAGACCGGGCCCGGACCGGCACCCCGTAGGAGTGCCGGGGACCCGGGACGCCGCGTCCCACGTCGGCGCCCCGGGAAACCGCACCGCCGGCCGGCTACCGGCCCACCGGCGTGAAGTCGCGCGCGCCGATGAACTCGGGGCGCCGCACGGGGGCCGCGAACGGCTCCACCGCCGTGTTCTCGACGCTGTTGAACACGATGAAGACGTTCGAGCGCGGGAACGGGGTGATGTTGTCCCCCGAGCCGTGCATGCAGTTGCAGTCGAACCAGGTCGCCGATCCGGCACGGCCCGTGAAGAGCTTGATGCCGTGCTCGGAGGCGAACGCGGTGAGCGCCTCGTCCGAGGGCGTGCCCGCGTCCTGCATCTGGAGCGACTTCTTGTAGTTGTCCTCGGGCGTGGCGCCGGAGCAGCCGAGGAACGTCCGGTGCGACCCCGGCATGATCATGAGGCCGCCGTTGGTGTCGTGGTTCTCGGTCAGCGCGATCGACACGGACACCGTGCGCATGTTCGGCAGGCCGTCCTCGGCGTGCCAGGTCTCGAAGTCCGAGTGCCAGTAGAAGCCGCTCGCGCCGAAGCCGGGCTTGACGTTGATCCGCGACTGGTGGACGTAGACGTCCGAGCCGAGGATCTGCCGGGCGCGGTCCACCAGGCGCTCGTCGTGGACCAGCCGGGCGAAGACCTCGCTGATCCTGTGCACCTCGAAGACCGAGCGGATCTCCTGCGACGAGGGCTCCACGATCGAGCGCTCGTCGGCGCGGATCGCGGGGTCGGTCACCAGGCGCTCCAGCTCGGCGCGGTAGAGCGCGACGTCCTCGTCGTCGATGAGCTGCTCGACGGCGAGGAAGCCGTCGCGCTCGTACGACCCGAGGTCCGCGGCCGGGATCGGGCCCGGCGCGCCGGGCGCGCCCCACACGACCGGGTCCTGCCGGGGCAGGGACACCTCGACGGCGCCTCGGCTCGGATACAGGTCGGTGATGGTGGTCATCGTGCTCAGGCCTCCTCGGGCTCGGTCAGCAGGGGGTAGACGCCGTTCTCGTCGTGGTCCTCCCGTCCGGTCACGGGCGGGTTGAACACGCACACGCAGCGGAAGTCCTCCTTGATCCGCATGGTGTGCCTCTCGTGTCCGTCGAGGAGGTACATGGTTCCCGGCGTGATCGTGTACTTCAGGCCGGTCTCGTCGTCGGTGAGTTCGGCCTCGCCCTCGACGCAGACGACGGCCTCGACGTGGTTCGCGTACCACATCGACGTCTCCGTGCCCGCGTACAGGATCGTCTCGTGCACGGAGAAGCCGACCCTCTCCTTGGCGAGGACGATGCGCTTGCTCTCCCAGGTGCCCGACGCCGATTTCACGTGTCGGTCGGTGCCTTCGAGCTCCTTGAACGAACGGACTATCACGGTGGTGCGAAGCCTCCTTCGGCTGATGGGGTGCGGCCGTCCGCCGTGGACGGCCCCGGACGCGGCCCGGTACGGCTCAGACGGTCTCGCGGACGGCTCGGGCGAGCGTGCGCAGCCCCTCGTCCAGTTCCTCGGGCGTGACGGTGAGGGCGGGGAGGAGCTTCACGACCTCGCTCTCCGGGCCCGACGTCTCGATGAGCAGGCCCAGTTCGAAGGCGCGCCGGGCGATGCGGCCCGCGCGCTCCTTCTCGTGGAACTCCAGGCCCCAGACGAGGCCGCGGCCCCGGTACTCGCGGACGTCCGCGAGGTTCTCCTCGGTGATGGAGATGAGCGCCTGCTCGATCTGCTCGCCCCGGGCGCGGGTCTGCTTCTCCATGGCCGAGCCGTCGGACCAGTACGTCTCCAGCGCGGCGGCGGCCGTCACGAAGGCCGGGTTGTTGCCGCGGAACGTGCCGTTGTGCTCGCCCGGCTCCCAGACGTCCAGTTCGGGCTTGAACAGGCACAGGGACATGGGCAGTCCGTAGCCGCTGATGGACTTGGAGACGGTCACGATGTCGGGCACGATCCCCGCCTCCTCGAAGGAGAAGAAGGCGCCCGTGCGGCCGCAGCCCATCTGGATGTCGTCGACGATGAGCAGCATGTCCTGGCGCTCGCACAGCTCGGCGAGCGCGCGCAGCCACTCGGGGCGGGCGACGTTGATGCCGCCCTCGCCCTGCACCGTCTCGACGATCACGGCGGCGGGCTTGTTGAGTCCGGAGCCCTGGTCCCCCAGGAGCCGCTCGAACCAGAGGAAGTCGGGGACCTGGCCATCGAAGTAGTTGTCGAAGGGCATCGGCGTGCCGTGGACGAGCGGTATGCCGGCGCCGGCCCGCTTGAAGGCGTTGCCGGTCACGGCGAGCGAGCCCAGCGACATGCCGTGGAAAGCGTTGGTGAAGGAGACGATCGCCTCCCTGCCCTTGACCTTCCGGGCCAGTTTCAGCGCTGACTCGACGGCGTTGGTGCCCGTCGGGCCGGGGAACATGACCTTGTAGGGCAGGTCGCGCGGGCGCAGCACCATGTTCTGGAACGATTCGAGGAAGGCGCGTTTCGCCGTCGTCGACATGTCGAGGCCGTGGGTGACCCCGTCACGCTCCAGGTAGTCGATGAGGGCCCGTTTGAGTACGGGGTTGTTGTGGCCGTAGTTGAGTGATCCGGCGCCCGCGAAGAAGTCGAGGTACTCGTGGCCGTCCTCGTCGAACATGCGGCTGCCCTGCGCGCGGTCGAAGACGGTGGGCCAGGCGCGGCAGTAGCTGCGCACCTCCGACTCCAGGGTCTCGAAGACGCTCAGGTCGGGCTGGGTGATGGTCACGGCGGTACTCCTCAGGGCGTGGGGGGTCAGAGCGACAGGGGGCCGATGCGGTACAGCACCTCGGGGTCGTGCGGGGCACCGTCGGGGAAGTGCGCCGCGTCGAACAGGACGTCCCGCTCGACCCGGGCCCCGTGGCGGGCGGCGTACGAGGTGAACAGCCGCTCGGAGGCCGTGTTGCCCGGGGTGATGGTGGTCTCGACGGCGGTCAGGCCGTCCGAACCGGCGATCCGCCGGGTGAGCCCGTCGAGGAGCGCGCCGGCGAGACCGCGTCCGCGGTGCGCCTCGTCGACGGCCACCTGCCACACGAGGAGGGTGCGGGGGCGGTCGGGCCGGCGGTAGCCGGTCACGAAGGCGACCGGGCGGCCGTCGGCCGCGCGCGCCACCGCCGAGGTGCCGGCGAAGTCACGGCACCACAGCAGGTAGCTGTAGGAGGAGTTCAGGTCGAGCGTTCCGGAGTCCTTGGCGATACGCCAGAGAGCGGCGCCGTCCACCAGGTTCGGACGGTCGATCCGCAGCCCTTCCGGCATTTCCAGGAATTCCGCTTGCAGGTCTGCTTGTGCGGCGGTCATGCGAACCGAATTTACCCAGCCGAAGTTGAAATTGCATCGCCGCACGGGGTTACGCGAAAGCGCCTGTTGTGTTATCACGCGGGCGGGCCCTGAATCCGACCGCCGATAGCCGATGCTTTGTCCGAAAAAAACCGGCACAAATAGGTCGCCGCGTGTGTTGCGTCACAGCAGAACCGCACTCACGGGATACGACCGAATTACACGTTTCGTGTTCGCGAAATCTTGGCGTTTAAGCCCCGCAAAAGCGGGCAGAAGATCATGGGAGACTAAATGCCAAAAGGAGCTTGAATTAGCTGTACCGAATAGCGCGGAACCGAATTGCGGAATCGGGAGGCGCGGGCACCCCCGCACCGGCGGCGCCCGGCGGGGGCGCCGCGGCCGGCGTGCCCGGGGCCTCCGTGGCGGTCGCGCGGCTCAACTGCCGTCGCGGAGGTCCTTCGGCCACTCCGGGCGGTACTCGATGTGGTCGTAGGTGACGACACAGCCCTCGCCCATCGGCGACTGGGTCATGAAGCCGACCAGGGCGGCGCCCGTCTCCTGCTCCGCGCCCAGGGTGAACAGCCGGACGAAGGTCCAGCGCCTGCCGTCGCGGGAGGCGTGGAAGGCGAAGGCCCGGCCGGTGCGGCTGATCCGGAGCCAGACGGAACTGCCGTCCACGGTGAAGGAGTTCGCGTCGTCCGAGTGGCCCCGGGTGACGACCGTGCAGACGGTGGCCACGTCGGGCGAGAACTCCAGGCAGAGCTTGGCCCAGGCCCGCTCGCCCACGTGCGCGTAGAGGACACCCGCGTCGAAGGCGGCGCCGAAGCCGACCGTGACACGGGCGACGAGCTGGAAGTCGCCCTCCGGGGCCCCCAGCAGACGGGGCGCGTCGGACGCGGGGTACAGGCCCTCGTCGGTGGGCGGCACGAACCGGTCCTGGCGCGGGCCGGCCCAGCCGGTGAGGATGCCGTCCTCGTAGGACCAGTGCCCGTCGGGGCCGTAGGTGCGCAGGGAGAAGGGCAGTTCGGGGATGTCCAGGTCCATGGGAGGAGTCTCCCACCCCCCGGCCGCCGCCGGTGCGCGGGACGGCGGGACGAGCGGCGCGCGCCCGCGGCCGTACGAGGGCCGCGGGCGCGCCCGGTCGGACGTGCGGGGCTACCTCTCCAGGCGGCCGTCGTAGCGGCGCGGAACTCCCAGGGGGTTGTCGTCGCGCAGCTCCGGCGGGAGCAGTGCCTCGGGCGCGTTCTGGTACGCGACCGGACGCAGCCACCGCTCGATGGCCGTACCGCCCACGGAGGTGGAGGTGGAGGTGGTCGCCGGGTACGGGCCGCCGTGGTGCTGGGCCGGTGCGACGGCGACGCCGGTCGGCCAGCCGTTGACCAGGACGCGGCCGGCGAGCGGGGTCAGCTCGGCGAGGATCTCCGCGCCCCGTCCCTCGCCCGCCGTCTCCTCCTCGGAGAGGTGGACGGTCGCCGTGAGGTTGCCGGGCAGCCGGGAGAGCACCGCGGTCGCCTCGGCCTCGTCCTCGTACCGGGCGACGACCGTGACCGGGCCGAAGCACTCCTCCAGGAGGAGGTCGTACTCGCTCTCGGCGGCGAGCCTCTGCGCGGGGACCGTCAGGAAGCCGGGGCTGACCGTGTGCTCGCTTCCGGCGCCCGGGGTCACCGGTGCGGCCACCTCCGGGAGTGCGGCGCGCTCGGCGACGCCCGCGACGAAGTTGTCGCGCATGCGGTGGTCGAGGAGCACACCCGCGGCGGTGTCGCTCACCGCGTCCGTCAGGGACTTCACCAGGCGGTCGCCCGCCGCGCCCGTGGGGGCGAGGACCAGGCCGGGCTTCACGCAGAACTGGCCGACGCCCAGCGTCATGGAGCCGGCCAGGCCCGCGCCGATCGCCTCGGCGCGCTCGGCGGCCGCGGCCTCGGTGATCACGACGGGGTTCAGCGAGCCCAGCTCGCCGTGGAAGGGGATCGGCGCGGGCCGGGCGGCCGCCGCGTCGAAGAGGGCCCGTCCGCCGCGGACCGAGCCGGTGAAGCCGGCCGCCGTGACCAGCGGGTGCTCGACCAGGTCGACGCCCGCCCGGAAGCCGTGGACGAGGCCGAGGACGCCGTCGGGGATGCCGTGGCGGGCCGCGGCCCGGCGCAGGACCGAGGCGACCAGCTCGGACAGGCCCGGGTGGTCCGGGTGCGCCTTGACGACGACCGGGCAGCCCGCGGCGAGCGCGCTCGCGGTGTCGCCGCCGGGCACCGAGAAGGCGAAGGGGAAGTTCGAGGCCGAGTAGACGGCGACGACGCCCAGCGGCACCTTGTACCGGCGCAGGTCGGGCACCGGCGGGGTCGCGGTGTCGTCGGGGTGGTTGACCACCACGTCGAGGAAGGCGCCCTCGTCGACGATGTCCGCGAAGGCCCGGAGCTGGTAGCAGGTGCGGGCGAGTTCGCCGTTGAGCCGGACGGGACCGAGCGCGGTCTCCGCGTCGGCCACCTCGACCAGGTGCTCCCGGGCGCCCTCCAGCTCGTCGGCCGCGCTCCGCAGGAAGGCCGCGCGGACCGTGCGGTCCGCCAGCGCTCCCCGTGCGGCGTGCGCCGCGCGGACGGCCGCGTCCACCTCCTGCGCCGTGGCTTCGACCGCAACCTGCTCGCGCTGCTTCCCGGTTCGGGGGTCGACACTCCAGACTGGTGCTGCTGCCACCGCGGGTCCCTCCAGATGTAATGCCGCTGTACCTGTGCCACCCATCGGGGACGTTCGATATGCTGAACGCCGTCTCCGATGATGAATATGCTGGAGACTATTTCCCGGCGAACTAGGGGGTCAAGGGCGATGTCGGCAGGCGAGACGGGCGGCGGGGCTCAGGTGAAGTCCGCGGTGCGGACGGTTGAATTGCTCGAATACTTCGCCGGACGTCCCGGTATGCACTCCCTGGCCGCGGTGCAGGAGGCCGTCGGATATCCCAAGTCCAGCCTCTACATGCTGCTGCGGACCCTCGTGGAACTCGGCTGGGTCGAGACGGACGCGACGGGCACGCGGTACGGCATCGGCGTCCGGGCGCTGCTCGTCGGCACGTCGTACATCGACGGCGACGAGGTGGTGGCGGCGGCCCGGCCGACCCTCGACCGGCTGTCCGACGACACGACGGAGACCATCCACCTGGCCCGGCTGGACGGCACGAACGTCGTGTACCTCGCGACCCGGCAGTCCCAGCACTACCTGCGCCCCTTCACCCGGGTGGGCCGCCGGCTCCCCGCGCACTCCACGTCGCTCGGCAAGGCCCTGCTCGCGACGCACACCGACGAGCAGGTGCGGAAGCTGCTGCCGGAGACGCTGCCCGCGCTGACCGAGCACACGATCACCGACCGGGAGAGGCTCATCGAGGAGCTGCGCCAGGTGCGCGAGCAGGGCTTCGCGGTGGACCGCGAGGAGAACACGCTGGGGCTGCGCTGCTTCGGCGTGGCGATCCCCTACCGCACGCCCGCCCGGGACGCGATCAGCTGCTCGGTCCCGGTTGCCCGGCTGACGCCCGCGCACGAGCAGATGGTGAAGGACGCGCTGTTCGACGCGCGGGACCGGCTGACCCTCGCCACCCGGAGGCTCTGACATGGAGATCGCCCTGCGCGAGGTCCACTCCAGCGACCTGCCGGTGTTCTTCCGGCACCTGAACGACCCCGTGGCCGCCCGGATGGCCGCGTTCACCCCCGAGGACCCCGCGGACCGGGACGCCTTCGACGCGCACTGGGAGCGGATCCGCGCCTCGACCGCCGTCACCCGCACGGTGCTCGCGGACGGTGACGTCGTCGGCAGCGCGGCCGTGTACGGCGAACCCGGCGAGCGCGAGGTGACGTACTGGATCGACCGGCCCCACTGGGGCCGCGGGATCGCCACGGCCGCCCTGCGGGCGCTGCTGGACACGGTCACCGAGCGTCCGCTGTACGCCCGTGCGGCGGCGGACAACACGGCGTCGCTGCGCGTGCTGGAGAAGTGCGGCTTCCGTGCGGAGGCGCGGGCCACCGGCTTCGCGCACGCGCGCGGCGAGGAGATCGAGGAGGTCGTCCTGCGCCTCCCCGGCCACGGAGCGTGACCGTCCGGTACGGGGCCGGCTTCATGAAGGGCCGATGAGAATACGGGGCGGGAGGGAACGATCGGGTCCGTCCCGCTCGTCCTCATCAGCGGGATGAACAAAACGATCAGGCACGCCGCCGTCTTCACCCTGCTGCTCGTGCTCGCCCTGCTCGTCAGGGCGACCTGGGTGCAGTTCTACGACGGCCAGGCGCTCGCGGACGACACCAAGAACCGACGGAACGTGATGGAGCGGTACGCGCAGCCGCTCGGGAACATCGTCGTGGGCGGTGAGGCGATCACCGGCTCCGCACGGACGAAGGGCAGCGACCTCCAGTACCGGCGCACGTACACCGACGGCAGCCTCTACGCGGCGGTCACGGGCTATGCCTCGCAGACCTACGCGCCGACGCAGCTGGAGGGCATCTACACCGACCTCCTCGACGGCTCGGACCCCCGGCTCAAGGGCCCGCTCGACACGGTGACGGGCAAGCGCGCCGATCCGGGTGACGTGGTCACGACGATCGACCCGGCCGTGCAGAAGGCCGCCTTCGAGGCGCTCGGCGACAAGCTGGGCGCGGCCGTCGCCATCGACCCGGGGACCGGCAGGATCCTCGGGGTCGTCTCCACGCCGTCGTACGACCCGTCCGTGCTCACCGGCTCGTCGGGCGCGAAGGCCTGGAGCAGGCTGACCGGTGACCCCGACAAGCCGCTGACGAACCGGGCACTGCGGCAGCCGCTGCCGCCGGGGTCCACGTTCAAGCTGGTCGTCGCGGCCGCCGCGCTGGAGGACGGGCTGTACTCCTCCGTGGACGTGCGGACGAGGAGCCAGAACCCCTACACGCTGCCGGGCACGGACCGGGTCCTGGCGAACGAGAACGCCTCGGCGCCCTGCGAGGACGCCTCGATCCGGGTCGCGCTCCAGTACTCGTGCAACAACGTCTTCGCGAAGATGGCCGTCGACCTGGGCGAGGACAAGGTGCGGGCGATGGCCGAGAAGTTCGGCTTCAACGACGGGTCCCAGGACGTGCCGGTGCGGGCCTACACGAGCGTGTACCCGTCGGGCATGGAGAAGTCGTCCACGGCGCTGACCGGCATCGGCCAGTTCGACGTGACCGCGACGCCGCTCCAGATGGCCATGGTGTCCGCCGCCATCGCCAACGACGGGAAGCTCGTGTCGCCGCACATGGTGTCCCGGATCAGCGACGCCGACGGCAGCGTGCTGGAGGACTACGACGACCGGGCGGAGTCCCGGCAGATCATCGGCTCGTCCACGGCGGAGCAGCTCCGGTCGGCGATGGAGACGGTCGTCGAGGACGGCACGGGCACGAACGCGCGGATCGCGGGAGCGACCGTGGGCGGCAAGACCGGTACGGCCCAGCACGGCAAGAACAACAGCAGGACGCCGTACGCCTGGTTCACCTCGTACGCGAAGGACGACTCCACCGGCAAGGAGGTGGCGGTCGCCGTGCTGGTGGAGCAGTCGAACGCGGCGCGCTCCGAGGTCAGCGGCAACGGACTGGCCGCGCCGGTCGCCAAGGCGATGATGCGGGCCGCTCTCCGCGACTGAGGCCGGCCGAGGGCCGACGGGGGTCCCCGCGCCCGGCCGGGCGCGGGGACCCTTCGCTCACTTCACGCCGAGGATCTGCTCGATCGGGTCGATCGCGAAGTAGACGAGGAACAGGGCCGACGCGCCCCAGAGCAGCCAGTGGACCTCCTTGGCCCGGCCGAGAACGGTCTTGATCAGGACGTGGGCGACGAAGCCGGCGCCGATGCCGTTGGTGATCGAGTAGGTGAACGGCATCACGGCGATCGTCAGGAAGGCCGGGATCGCGATCTCGTACTTGTCCCAGTCGATGTTCTTGACCTGGGTCATCATCAGGAAGCCGACGGCGACGAGCGCGGGCGCCGCCGCCTGGAGCGGGACGATGGTCAGCAGGGGGGTGAGGAAGAGGGCCAGCGCGAAGAGCCCGCCGGTCACCAGGTTCGCGAAGCCCGTGCGCGCGCCCTCGCCGACACCGGCGGCCGACTCGATGTACGAGGTCGAGGACGAGGCGGAGGCGGCACCGCCGGCGACCGCCGCGGCGCCGTCGATGAGCAGCACCCGGCCGAGGTTGGGGACCCTGCCCTCCTCGTCGAGCAGTCCGGCCTCGGCGCTGATGCCGACGACCGTGCCCATGGTGTCGAAGAAGTCCGACAGCACGAGCGTGAAGACGAGCAGGACGACGGTGACGGCACCGGCCTGGCCGAACGCGCCGAACAGGCTGAATCCGCCGAGCAGTCCGAAGTCCGGCGAGGCCACGATGTCGTCGGGCACCTTCGGCGTCGTCAGCCCCCAGCTCTTGACGTCCGCGAGCCCGTCGACGGCGATCGCGACGACGGTCATGGTCACGATGCTGATCAGGATCGCGCCCTTGACCTTGCGCGCGAGCAGGCCGACGGTCAGCAGGACGCCGAGGCAGAACACGAGCACGGGCCAGCCGGCCAGCGTTCCGGAGCCGCCGAGCTGCACCGGAACGGTCGTGTTGGCCGCGTCGGGTGTCCGGGTGACGAAGCCGGCGTCGACGAAGCCGATGAAGGCGATGAACAGGCCGATGCCGACGCTGATCGCCTGCTTGAGCGGCTGGGGTATCGCGTGCATGACGGCCTCGCGCAGGCCCGTCACCACGAGGACGCAGATCAGCAGCCCTTCGAGGACGATCAGGCCCATCGCGTCGTCCCAGCTCATCAGCGGGGCGATCTGGAAGGCGACGACGGCGTTGAGCCCGAGTCCGGCGGCGAGGGCGAGCGGCAGATTGCCGCCGATACCCATGATCACCGTCATGACGGCCGCCACCAGGGCGGTGGCGGTGACCAGTTGGGCGGGGTCGAGCTGCTCGCCGAACTTGTCCTTGGCGCTGCCCAGGATGATGGGGTTCAGGACGAGGATGTAGGCCATCGTGAAGAACGTGGCGAAGCCGCCGCGTACTTCGCGGCCGAAGGTGGAGCCCCTGTCCGAGATCCTGAAGAACCGGTCGACGGCGTTCGCCGGGGGCGGTTCGGTGTTGCGCCGGTCTGCCACGTCTCGTGTTTCCGGCGTACCTGATGTTTCGGGCATGGGGCCGCTCCTCGCTGCCTGCGTGTTCGGTGTGCGGATGCTGGCTGGATTGTTCCCCCGTGGAACGGGGTTCAGGTTTTCCCCGTGTTACGGAATCGGGTTCGGCCCGCCACACGATGTTCGAGGTGCTGTACGGGCGGCTGGTACTCTCCGGGTCCCGCCGCGGCAACTCCGGTCCCCCGCGGGCCGATCGCGGGGGCGGACCCACGGGGGAGCGCACACCGCACGGACCGTCAGGCGCACCACGCAGGAATCCGACAGGGAGAGGCCGCCCGTGGGCACTGCCGTCGACGACGACGACGCCTCGGAGTTCCACGAGTTCTTCGAGCGGCACCACGCCGAACTCGCCCGCCTGGCGCACCTGCTGACGGGTGAGCCGGACGCCGCCGACGATCTGGCGGCGGACGCCCTGCTCGCGCTCTGGCACCGCTGGGACCGGGTGCGCGCGGCCGACCACCCGGTGGCGTACGCCCGGGGCGTGGTCGCCAATCTGGCCCGCAGCAGGATTCGCAGCGCGGTGCGCGAGCGCCGCCGGACGACCCTGTTCTGGTCGCAGCGCGAGGACCGGGCCGAGAACCCGGACGTGCCCGGTGTGGTGGACGTCCAGGAGGCCCTGCGGCGGCTGCCGTTCCGCAAGCGGGCGTGCGTGGTGCTGCGGCACGCGTTCGACCTCTCGGAGAAGGAGACGGCGCTCGCCCTGGGCGTCTCGGTGGGCACGGTGAAGAGCCAGACGTCGAAGGGGATGGCCGAACTCCAGCGGCTGCTCGGCCCTCTGGAGGCGCCGCGGCGGATGAGCACGGCGGCGCTGCCCGCCGGCGGGGACGGAGGGGCACGACGATGACCGACGGGCACGGGGAGCTGCGGGCCCGGCTGCGGGACGCCGCCGCTTCGTACGACCCCGACCGCGCGCGCATACTGGCCCGCCTCGAACGCGGTAGGGCCGGGCCGCACGACGTCGGCCGGTCCGGCGCGCGGCGGCCGGCCGCCGGCTGGTTCCGGGTGGTCGCGGCGACGGCCGCGGTCGCGGGTGTGCTCGCGCTGGGCGGCTACGCGGTCGCGTCCGCGGTGCGGGGCGACGGCGGCGCGGACGGGACGGTCGCCGCCCCACCCGCGCCGGACCTGCCCGCGCGGGGCACGGCGCGGGGCGGCGCGCCCGGATCGCCGGACCCGGCCAAGTCCTCCCACCCGGCGGCGCGTTCGAACCCGCCCTCCTCCGCCGCCACCGGTCCCGTGGGGCCCGCCGCCACTCCCCCCGCGGCCGGCACGGGCAGCGAGGACGGCCCGCTGCGGTCGGACGGCTCGGTCGATCCGCACAGCAACGACTACTGGGCGCAGAGCGAGGTGACCCTGCGCACGGAGGAGCGGCTCACCGCGCTCACCGTCGTGCTCAGGGTCGGGCAGACCGGCGGTGTGACCCCGGCGGGCGCCTGGCGCTCGGCGCCCGAGGAGGACTTCACGCTCGACGTCGCCGAGCGGGACGGCTTCCTCGTCTACACCTGGGTCCTCAGGCCGGGCCGCACGGTGCGGCCGGGCGAGTGGGTGTTCGCGGGCCAGTACGACCACGACCGCGGCGGCCGTGACGCCGGGGGCGACCGGTACTGGGCCGGGGCCCGGGCGGGCGGCGAACAGCTCGGCGTGGCGGGGGACTTCACCCCCTAGGGCGCGCCGAACGGCACCCCGTCGGCGCGCGGAGCGTGGTGCGTGCCGCGCCCCGCTCCCGTCGCGGGCGCCCGCCCGGGCCGGCCCCTCAGGTCCGGCACTCGGGCCTCCAGTCCCCGAGGTACGTCCGCCGGGTGTGGTAGCCCGCCTGCTCGCGGGTGAGCTGCGGCCGGTTGTCCGGGACCGTGACGAGGGCTCCCGGGCCGGTGTTGCGGTACTCGGCGAAGCGCTGGTCCCGCCAGGGGTGGCCGGAGGCCATGTCGGTGTACGGCGCGACCGCGTCGATGCCGGCACCGAGGCGGGTCTCCCGCACGGTCAGCATCGGGCGGGCGGTGGGGTCCGAACCGGGCACCCAGGGACGGGCCAGCTTGTAGTGGGCGTCGGGCGCCCCGCTGGTCACGCGGCTGCGGGTGACGAGGTAGCCGCGCGGGTTGGCGACGGCCGTGGAGGGCGCGAAGACGAAGCCGTAGGGCGCCCCGGCCAGGTCCGTGCGCGGCAGCGTGCGGAAGTGGCAGTGCTCGTAGACGGCGGTGGCCCGGCCGAACACGAAGTCGACGTCGCCCTCGACATGGCAGTGCGCGTAGTACTGCCGGGCGAAGGTGCCGAGGGCCGCCGAGTCGGCGTACAGCGTGTCCTGGTGCCCGAGGAACCGGCAGTGGTGGAAGGCCGACCGGTCGCCCTGCACCTTGACGGCGACGGCCTGGGTGCCGGTGGTCCCGGGGTGGTCGGCGCGCAGCCAGTCGTTGGCGAACGTGAGGTGCCGGGCGGTGAACCCGTCGGCCTGCAGGGTCGTGGTGGCCGAGCCCGACGTGCCGTGGGTGCCGCCGCCCGGCTTCGGGGTGCCGTTGGCGTTATCGTACACGATGACGACGTCGTGCGGGTCCTCCGACGCCCCGAGCCAGGTCGTCTCCGTACGGGACGCGTCGAGCACGACCGTCTCGCGGTACGTGCCCGGGGCGATGACCAGGGTGCTCCCGCTGCCGCTCGCGGCGTCCACGGCGGCCTGGACGGTGGTGTGGTCGCCGAGGCCGCCGGGGTGGACGTACAGGGTCCGCCCGGTCAGCCGCGCGGACGGGGAGCCGTACCGGCCGAAGGGGCGCCTGCTGCGGGCGCCGGCCTGCGGGGAGTCGCCGAGCGCGAGCGCGGCCCCGAGGCTCGCGACGACGAAGGACCGCCTCCCGGCGGACGCGGGCATCGTCAGCGGACCTTTCCGGCGCCGGCGCCGCGGGCGACGATGCCGGGGACGGCCCGCGGCGGGTCGACCCGGGTGCGCAGGGACGGCGTCCAGCCGGCGCCCCGCTGAAGGGTCTCGGCCGGGATCTCCGCGTTGTGGACGGCGATCAGGTCGGTCGCCCGGCCGTTGACGTAGTTGTGCTCGGCGGTGAGCGGTGCCTCGCTCCACTTCTTGAGGATCTTCGCCGGGCTGACCGTGTCCGGCAGGGAGAAGGCGTTCTTCTCCGCGTGGAGCTGCGAGGAGGCGCCGACGCCGAAGGAGTAGCCGTACGGCTCCCCCTCGGTGACCACGTAGTGGTTGTTGTACGCGTCGACCTGGCCGAAGCGGACGCGCGGGGCGCGCTCCACCACGCTCTCGAAGCGGTTGTGGTGCAGGGTCACCTTGAGCCTGCCCGCGTCGGTGGCGCCCGCGCTGTCGCTGTTGCCGATCAGGATCGTCTTGTCGTGGTTCTCGAACGAGTTCCAGGACGCGGTGACGTGGTCCGCGCCGCGCACGATGTCGAGCAGTCCGTCGTGCTGCTGGTACTTCTCGCCGAAGTACGTCGGCAGCGTGCTGTCCGGGTGGCGCCCGTCGGTCAGGGTGTTGTGGTCCACCCACACGTGCGTCGAGCCGTACACGACCACCGCGTCGTACTCGGAGTTCCAGGCTCCGGTGGCGCCGTCCGTCGGGTCCCACTGCGGGTAGCAGTCGAGCGGGGCCTCGATGGTGAGGTTGCGCAGGATGACGTTGTCGACGCCCTTGATCTGGAGGCTGCCGCCCCTGATCGCGGCGCCGCGGCCGACACCGATGACGGTGGTGTTGGCGGGCACGTCGACCTTGATGGCCTCGTTCTGGCGGGCGGCGGAGGCCGCGCGCAGTCCCTCCGGGCTGTCGGCGGGCTCGGTGGAGAGGTCGGTGTCGAGGCCCCAGTTCTCCGGCGCGTACTTCTCCAGGTAGGCGCCGAAGTCGTAGCCGTCCGCGGCGAAGGCGGCGCAGCCCTCGGCGACCGGGTCGATGACGCCCTTGACCTTGACGATCTTCGGCGCGTCGCCGCCCGCCCGGAGCGCGGCCTTGAACCCGGCCCAGGTGGTGACGGTGGTGACGTGCGCGGCGTCGGCGGCGGCGCCGCCCGTGGTGCCGGTGCCCTGCGAGGCCCAGCCGTCGTGCGCGGCGAGGGTCTGGCGCCCGGGGTCGCGGCCGTGGGCCTGGGCCGCGGTGACGGCGGAGCACAGGACGAGGGCCGTGCAGCCGGCCAGGGACGTGGCAGTGAGGGCATGTGCATGCCAGGTATGCGTACGCATGGTGTGCGGGTTCCTTTCGGACGGGACGGGTGGCGCGCCCTCGTGGGCGCGGGGAACTGCGCGGACGGCGGCGGGACCCGGCGGCCGCGGGCCGGCCGGGGCGCGGGCCGGGGCGGCTACGCGGGCGGCCAGGTGATCCAGGACTCCGGCACCGGGTCGTCCAGGCGCCGCACGTCACGCGGGGCCAGCACCCGGCGGCGCCGCGACTCCCGCGCCACCAGCCGGGCCACGGCGACGGCGCCCGGCGGGTTGAAGTGGGTGTTGTCCTGCTCGGCCGGGGTCCAGTTGAAGTACTTCTTGGTCTCCTCGGCGCCGAGCCGCTGCCAGAGCGCGATCGACAGCGCCTGGACGTCGAGCAGCGCGACCCCCTCCTCCGCGGCGAGGGCCCGCATCGCCGCCGGGTACTCGCCGTGGGTGGCCACGGCGACTCCGTCGGCGTCGAACCTGCGGCGTTCCACGGGGGTCGCGAGCACGGGCCGCGCACCGTGGCCGCGGGCGCCGTCGACGTACTGGCGGAGGTGGTCCTGGTACGTCGTCCACGGTTCGGTGTGGCGCGTGGGGTCCGCGGACTTGGAGTCGTTGTGCCCGAACTGGACGAGCAGGAGGTCGCCCGGCCGGATCACGGCGAGGATCGCGTCGAGGCGCCCCTCGTCCACGAAGCTCTTCGAACTCCGGCCGTTCACAGCGTGGTTGACGACGTCGAGACGTTCGTGGACGAAGAACGGCAGGGCCGTCCCCCAGCCGGTCTCGGGTGCGGCGTCGGCGTACTTCCGGGCGGCGGTGGAGTCTCCGGCGATGTACAGGGTGCGTCTTCGCGGGCGCGTGCGCGGCGCGGCCGACGCGGGCCCCGTCGCCGCGACGGCGAGCGGTACGGCCGCCAGGGCCGCGGTGGTGGCCTGTCTGCGGGTGAGTGACACGGCGGTGCCTTTCCGTGCGGGGAATGGGGTGCCCCCGGGCCCGTCCGTGCGGGTGCCGGACGGGGCCGCGGAGTCCGTACCGTGCGTCGCGGGGCGGCGGACCTCGTGAGGGGTCACCGGACCGGCCCCGCGGTCCGCCCGCGCCTCCGACGGAGGGCCGGGCGGACCGGGTGGAGCACCGGGTGCGCCGGACGGGACGTCCGGCCGGGTGTCAGCCCTTCTGCTCGTTCCACTCCTTCTGGGCGGTGTCGAGCTGCTCGGCCAGGGTGCCCAGGAAGTCCTTCGCGCTCATCGAGCCGTTCATGACCTTCTGGAACGCGGGCTCGTTGTCCGTCTTGGAGATGGTGTTCCAGTCGGGCAGGTAGTACGGCAGCTGCACGATGGTGGTGGAGCCGTCGGTGAGCGCCTGGGCGGCGAGCTTCGTCGGCTCGGCCTCGGACACCCAGGAGTCGCCCGCCGCGTCCGTGTTCGACGGGACCTGGCCCGCGGACCGGTTGAACTTCGAGTTCTGCTCCTTGGAGGTGGCGAACTCGATGAACTTCCAGGCGGCGGCCTTGTTCTTGGAGCTCTTGAACAGGCCCAGGCCGTCGACGGGGTTGGAGACCTGCACCCGCTTGCCCCCGGGACCGGCGGGCTGCGGGATGCCGCGGAACTTGTCGGTGCCGAACGCCTTCACGTGGTCCTGGTAGGAGCCCAGGTTGTGGTTGAGCATGCCGATGGTGCCGGAGTCCCACTGGGCGACCATCTTGGTGAAGTCGTTGTTGAGGTCGGCTGCCGGGGTGACCTTCTTGTAGAGGCCCACGTACTTCTCCAGGGCCGCCACGTTCTTCGGGTCGTCGACCGTGGTCCGCTCGCCGGAGGCGTCCCAGAAGGAGGTGATGCCGGACTGCCCGTACATGGCGTCCAGGGCCTGGGCGATGGAGCCGGCTCCGCCGCGGATGGTGTACCCGAACGCGTTCTTGTCCTTGTCGGTGAGCTTGTCCGCGGCCTTGTAGAACGCGTCCCAGGTCGTCGGCTCGGCCAGGCCGGCCTTCTTGAACAGGTCGGTCCGGTAGTAGAGGACACCGTTGTTGGCCGAGGTGGGGATCGAGTAGAGCTTCTCGTCACCGCCGCCCGCGGCCCGCAGCGAGGCCACCATGTCCTTGTTGAGCCTGTCGTTCAGCGAGGACTTGCCGAGGCGGTCGTCGAGCGGCTCCAGCGCGTTCTGCGCGGCGAACCCGGCGAGCATGGCCGCGCCGACCCCGCCGACGTCCGGCAGGCCGCCGCCCTGGAGGGCGGTGTCGACCTTCGACTGGTACTCCGTGGCGGCGATCCCGACGTACTGCACGTCGATGTCGGGGTTGGCCTTCTCGAAGTCGGCGATGATCTCCTTCCAGATGTCGGTGCGGACACCGCCGTTGTTGTCCCAGAAGACGATCTTGCCCTTGCCGCTGCCGTCGGCCCCCTTGTCACCCGCTGCTCCGCTGCCGTCGTCACCGCAGGCGGTGGCGGTCAGCGCGAGCACGGCGCTCAGGGCGACGACGGCGGCCGGGCGACGCCCGCCTCTGCTGCTCCGGTGAATGCTGATCTTCATTGGTCGGCTCTCTTCTTCTGGATTCAACGAGGGTTGTGCCGCTGTGGAGTTGTGGGGGTCTGGGGCGGGCGTGCGGAGCCCGGGTGCCGGCGCCGGCGGGCCACCGGTCGGCAAGCGCTTGCTACGGAGGTGCGTCATTGCGGCTCCCAACAGGCGTACGAGTGGGGTGGCTTCAGTCGCCGGGCTCGGTGATGCGGAACTGCGTGAACGTGGCCGACCCCGCGTGGCCCGCGCCGCCCGGCGCGAGGGCGAAGAGGCCGAGCAGAGCACCGACCCAGCGCCACGGGGTGGCCGTGAACTCCCGGCCGGAGGGCCGCGGGCCGCTGCCGGCCGCGGAACCGGGCGCCCGCGGGCCGGCCGGCACCTCGTACGAGAAGCGGCAGCGCGCCCCGGACCCGATCTCGACCCGCAGCCGCACCCGCCCGTCGGGGACCGTCCGCGGATGCGCCGCGTCCCGCTCCCGGTCCGCCACGGGCTCGGCGAACCGGTGCACGAGGTGGACCGTCCCGTCCGCGCCGCGTTCGAGTCCGATCCAGCAGAACGCGTCACCCAGGACCGCGAGCCCGGCCCGCGCCCCCGGCTCCTCGGCGTCCAGCCGCAGTTCGACCTCGACCACGCAGGGGCTGCCCGGCAGCCGCTGGGTCAGCACGTGCGGCACCTTGCGCAGGTCGTGCGCGACGGCGCTGCGGACACAGGCCAGCCGCAGCCCGTCGCCGGAGTGCTGGGTCGCCCACCCGTCACGGGGGTTGGCGGTCCACTGCCACTGCCGGCCGAACCGTCCGCCGGGGAAGTCGTCGTCGGTGGCGGGCACGGACGCCGGCTGCCGCGGCAGCTCGGGTTTCGCGTGCACGGCGACGGGCGTGCCCCGGTCGCCCAGCACGGGCCAGCCGTCCGCGGCCCAGCTCATCGGCTGGAGGTGGACGACCCGCCCGTACGCGCCCCGCTCCTGGAAGTGCGCGAACCAGTGCTCGCCGGACGGCGTGCTCACCCAGCCGCCCTGGTGGGGCCCGTTGACCTCCGTGTCGCCCTGCTCCAGGACGACCCGCTCCTCGTACGGACCGAAGAAGTCGCGCGAGCGGAAGGCGCCCTGCCAGCCGGTCGCGACGCCGCCGGCCGGGGCGAAGATCCAGAACCAGCCGCCGTGCCGGTACAGCTTCGGCCCTTCGAGTGTGAACCAGCCCGGGATGCGGTCGCCGTCGACGATCACCTCGCCCTCGTCGAGCAGGCCCGTGGCGTCGGGGCGCATCCGGTGGCCGGTGAGCCGGTTCTTGACCCCGGAGCGCGACCGCGCCCAGGCGTGCACGAGGTACGCCTCGCCGGTCTCCTCGTCCCACAGCGGACAGGCGTCGATGAGCCCCTTGCCCGCCTTGATGAGGAGCGGGCGGGTCCAGGGGCCCCGGATCTCGGGGGCGTTGACCTGGAAGACGCCGTGGTCCGGGTCGCCCCAGAAGATCCAGAAGCGTTCGTCGTGCCGGCGCAGCGAGGGCGCCCAGACCCCGCAGTCGTGCCGGGGGACCGCGAACTCGGCGGCGGGCTCCAGGCGTTGCAGCGCGTGGCCGACGAGCGTCCAGTTGACCAGGTCGCGCGAGTGCAGCAGGGGCAGGCCGGGGACACGGCCGAAACTGGACGCGGTCAGGTAGAAGTCGTCGCCGACGCGGACGAGGTCGGGGTCGGACCAGTCCGCGTTCAGGACCGGATTGCGGTACGTGCCGTCGCCGAGGTCGGCGCCGAACGGGAGGCGGTCCGGGGAGCCCGCGGGACCGGTGCGCAGGGGCGTGCTCACGGGCTCACCGCCTTGCGGACCAGGGCCGCCGCCTCGTCACGGCCGAGACGGCCGTCGGCGACCACGGTGACCACCCGGCGGACCGTGGTCCCGCCGGACGGGATCGGCAGCCGCTCGGTGTGGGCGAGGGAGGAGCCGACGCCCGGGTACTCGGCGGTGCGCACGAACCACGGGTCGCGGCGCGTGGCTTCGGTGGCCCCGGCGAACACCAGCGTCCAGTCGGCGCCCGCGAGCGCGACCCAGTCGGCGCGCGTGCCGTGCACCGCGTCCTCGCCCTCGCTGCCGGCGGTGAACACCTCGGGGGCCCCGGCCTCCTTGCGGGCCCGCCAGAAGAACCCTCCGTAGGCCGCGCCGGGGCGCCCGTTCGTCGCGGGGCTGCCGATGGACAGCTCCTCCGGGGTGGTGTTGGTGAGCGAGAAGGTGAAGTCCAGCGCCCACGCGGTGTCGCCGAGTCCGGTCGCGGACACGGTCCGCCGCTCCCTCAGCAGTTCGCGGCCCGCGGCCACCCAGCGCAGCTCCTCCACGAAGCCGTCGGGGTCCCGCAGTTGGAACGCGGCGTGCCGCTGGGCACCGTGGTTGGCCAGCTCGGTCGGGCCCCGGTCGCGCACATAGGTGCGGCCGCCCCAGAAGTTGTGCCCCTCGACGTCGGGAACGGCGACACCGACGCCGAGGTGGTGGAGGTGGTCGGCGGGGCTCAGTTCGGTGACGGCCGCGCCGGCCAGGGTGGTGACGGGGTGGAGGTAGGGGCGGGGCGCCAGGTTCGGCGCCAGCTCGGGACGGACCGTGTAGCGGCCGACCGGACGGCCCGCGACACGCAGCACCAGCGACTCGGCGTTCACCGGCTGGTCACCTCCTTCGGGAGCGCCCATGCGGCGCCCAGCTCGGAGTAGAGGGCGAGGGTGTCGGCTGCGGCAGCGACGAGCCCGTCGACACCGCGCACGGCCCTGCGGTGCTCGCCGGGCACCCGGTACCAGGCGTCCCGGGGCAGGGCCACCGGGTCGGGGGCCTGCCGGACGGCCTCGACGACCCGCATGAACGCACCCGTCCCGTCCGGCGTGACGAGCAGCTCGGCGCGGCCCGCGAGGTGCTCGACCAGGTTCTCCAGCAGATCGGTCCGGCCGAAGCTCAGCTCCTCGGGGCCGTGTCCCGAGCGCTGGACGAGCACGCGGTCCTGCTTGTACCAGAAGGTGATCCGGCCGCTGGTGCCGTGCACCAGGACGTACGGCTCGCCGGGGTCCTCGGCGCACAGGGTCGCCGCGACCGTGACGCGTCCGCCGGACGCCGTGGTGACGCGGACGCAGGAGGTGTCGTCGGACTCGATGTCGTTGGCGCGCAGCAGTTCGGTCTCGATGCCGGCCACGTCCTCGGCGCGGGTGGCGCCGTCGAGCGCGAGGGCCGTGGCCACCGCGTGCGCCAGGGGGTTGGTCAGCGCGCCGTCGACCACGTCGGCCCCGTCCAGGCGGCGGCGTCCGGCCCAGGGGGCGCGGCGGTAGTACTCCTCGGCGCGTGCCCACGCCCCGGCGCCGCCGATCCCGGACACCTCGCCGATCGCACCCCGCGCGACCAGCTCGCGGATGGCGGGCACGGCGTGGGAGCCCAGCGACTGGAAGCCGACCTGGCAGGCCACCCCGGCCGCGGCGACGCCGTCCGCCATGCGGCGGAACTCGGCGTACGACGGCGCGGGCGGTTTCTCCAGCAGCAGGTGGACTCCCTGCGCCGCGGCCGTCAGCGCCAGGTCCGTGTGGGTGGGTATCGGTGTGCAGATCACGGCGACCGCCGCTCCGGTGGAGCGCAGCAGGGCCGCGAAGTCGGCGGACTGCTCGGGGAGTTCGGAGGGCGCCGGAAAGGCGTGCAGTTCCCGGGCGGTGAGCGGGGTGAGTTCGCAGACGCCCGCCAGGCGGACGACTCCCCCGTCCTGGAGCCGGCGGATGTTCTCCAGGTGCCAGCGGCCGTGGCCGCGGGCGCCGGCGAGCACGACGGGCAGAGGGGCGCGTGGGGTCATCCCTTCACCGCCCCGGCGCTGAAGCCCGTGATCAGCCACTTCTGGATGAAGGCGAAGACGATCACGACGGGAACGGCCGCGATGATGCCTCCCGCGGCGAGCGCGCCGAGGTCGACGCTGTCGGCGCTCATCAGGCTGTTGAGGCCGACGGGGATCGTCTGCTTGTCCTGGTTGCTGAGGAACATGAGCGCGAACAGGAAGTGGTTCCAGGAGTGCACGAAGGCGAAGGAGCCGACCGCGATCAGGCCGGGCCGCAGCAGGGGCAGCACCACGACGCGGAAGCCGCTGAACCGGTTGCAGCCGTCGACCCAGGCGGCCTCCTCCAGGGAGTACGGGACGTTCCGGATGAACCCGCTGATCAGGATCATCGACAGCGGCAGCTGGAACACCGTCTCGGCGATGATGACGCTGCCCAGCGAGTTGATCATCCGGAGTTCGGCGAAGATCTGGAACAGCGGGACCAGCAGCAGCGCCCCCGGTACGAACTGGGAGCAGAGCAGCGCCAGCATGAAGGCGCGCTTGATCCGGAAGTCGAAGCGGGCGAGCGCGTAGCCGCCGGCGAGTGCCACGACCGTCGTCATCAGGAGCGTGGCGAGTCCGACGAGGACGCTGTTCTCGAAGTAGGTGCCGAAGCTCCGCTCGTTCCAGACCTTCTCGAAGTGCTCGAAGGTCATCGGCCACGGCACGAGCGAGGTGGAACCGGGCTTGCGCAGGGCGAAGAGCAGGATCCAGTAGAAGGGGACGAGCGTGAACAGCAGGTAGATGCCGAGCGGGAGGTAGATCTGCCAGCGCGGGGCCTCGTCCCAGGCGCGGCGGCGCCTGCCGGGCCGCTGCGGTGGCTCGTCGGCCACCGGCGCGGGCGGCGGCGGAGCGACGGTCTCGACGTCCTTGGTGATCACTTGTCCCCACCTCCGAACTTGCTCAGCCGCAGATAGACGATCGAGCAGAAGAGCAGAATCACGAACGCCACGGTGGTCAGGGCCGACGCGTAGCCGAAGTTGTGCGCGTCGACGCTGGTGTTGGCGATGTAGAGCGGCAGTGTCGTCGTCTCCCCCGCGGGTCCGCCGCCGGTGAGGGTGTAGAGCAGGTCGACGTTGTTGAACTCCCACACGGCGCGCAGCAAGGTGGACAGGATGATCGCGTCCTTGAGGTGCGGCAGCGTGATGTGCACGAACTGCCGGAAGCGGCTCGCCCCGTCGACCTCGGCGGCCTCGTACAGGTCCTTCGAGACGGACTGGAGGTCGGCGAGGATGAGGATCGCGAAGAACGGCACTCCGCGCCACAGGTCGGCGACCACGGCCGCCGGGAAGACGGTCGAGGTGTCGGAGAGCCAGCTCGTCCCGTACTCCCCGATGCCCATGTCGGCGAGGTAACGGCTGATGCCCGTCTGGGAGTTGTAGAGCAGGACCCAGATCGCGGAGGTCAGCACGCCGGACACGGCCCAGGGCGAGAAGACCAGGGCGCGGCCGATCGAGCGGCCCACGAAGGTCTGGTTGACGATCAGTGCGAGCGCCAGGCCGAACATCAGCTGGAGTCCGACCTCGACGACGACCCACTTGCCGCTGAAGACCAGCGTGTCCCAGAACTGCGGGTCCTCGGTGAAGGCGTGGGTGAAGTTGCCGAAGCCCGCGAAGCCGTTCCGCCACGGCTTGGTGGGGTTGTAGTCCTGGAGGCTGTAGTAGAAGACGCTGAGTACCGGGTAGGCGATGAAGCCCAGCATCAGCAGTCCCGCCGGGGCGATCAGCAGATACGGGAGCCTGCGGGGCGTTGCCGAGCCACGGCGCCGCCGGGGTGGCGCGGGCTGTTTCGCCACGGCTGCGGCTTGGGCCATGACTGTTCTCCGTTCTCGGGGTGCGGGTGGTGCCGTGCGCTGGTCCGTTCGGTGGTGCGGTGCCGTGCTGCCGTGCCGGGCTCCGGGCCCTCGGCGGGGTCGCCGTGGTGCCGTCGTGCCGTGCTGCCGTCGTTCCGTCGTGCGGAACGCGCCCGGTGCAGGAAGCGCTTGCTTCGTGCGCGTACGGGGCCCAGTGGGCTTTGCCGTTCGGGTTCCGGCCCAGGAGCGCCGGACGTGCTCGTGCTCAGCCCGCGTAGGGGTCCTGCACCTTGCCCGGCCGTGCCAGGAAGGCGAAGTCGCAGCCGGTGTCGGCCTGGGTGATCTGGTCGTTGTAGAGCGCGCCGTAGCCGCGTTCGTAGCGTTCGGGAGGCGCGGTCCACTCCGCCCGGCGCCGCTCCAGTTCCGCGTCGTCCACATCGAGCCGGAGCGAGCG
Source organism: Streptomyces fructofermentans (assembly GCF_014651055.1). Taxonomy (GTDB): domain Bacteria; phylum Actinomycetota; class Actinomycetes; order Streptomycetales; family Streptomycetaceae; genus Streptomyces; species Streptomyces fructofermentans. The sequence goes on along the minus strand of NZ_BMWD01000018.1, from coordinate 63,964 downwards.
CGCCTCGACGTCGAGGGTGATCGTGTCGCCGGTGCGCACCAGGGCGAGGGGTCCGCCGACGTACGACTCGGGGGCGACGTGCAGGACGCACGCGCCGTAACTCGTGCCGCTCATCCGGGCGTCGGAGATCCGCACCATGTCCCGGACGCCCTGCTTGAGCAGATGGTCGGGGATCGGCAGCATCCCGTACTCCGGCATGCCCGGTCCGCCCTTGGGGCCGGCGTTGCGCAGCACCAGCACGGTGTCCGCGGTGATGCCCAGCTCCGGGTCGTTGATGGTGCGCTGCATGACCCGGTAGTCGTCGAACACGACAGCGGGACCGGTGTGCCGGAGCAGGTGCGGCTCGGCCGCGATGTGCTTGATCACCGCTCCGTCGGGGCAGAGGTTGCCCCGCAGTACCGCGACCCCGCCCTCGTCCGCGACGGGGTGGTGGCGCGGCCGGATCACGTCGTCGTCGTGCACGAGCACCCCGTCGAGCTGCTCGCGCAGCGTGTCGTACGAGACCGTGGGCCGGTCCAGGTGCAGCAGATCGGTGATCCGCGACAGGAACCCTGGCAGCCCGCCGGCGAAGTGGAAGTCCTCCATGAGGTACCTCCGGCCGCCGGGGCGCACGTTCGCGAGGACCGGCACCTTGCGGGCGACACGGTCGAAGTCGTCGAGGGTGAGCCGGACCCCGGCGCGTCCCGCCATGGCGATCAGGTGGATCACCGCGTTGGTGGAGCCGCCGAGGCCGAGGACCGTCGTCACCGCGTCCTCGAAGGCGTCCGCCGTGAGGATGTCGGACAGCTTCCGGTCCCTGCGCACGAGTTCGACGATCCGCAGGCCGGAGGCGGCGGCCATCCTGTCGTGCCCCGAGTCGACGGCCGGGATGCTGGACGCACCGGGCACCGTGACGCCCAGCGCCTCGGCCGCCGCGGTCAGCGTGGACGCCGTGCCCATGGTCATGCAGTGCCCGGGGGAACGCGCCAGCCCGCTCTCCAGCTCGGCCATCTCGCAGTCCCCGATGAGCCCGGCGCGCTTGTCGTCCCAGTACTTCCACATGTCGGTGCCCGAGCCGAGCACCTCGTTGCGCCAGTGGCCCGGCAGCATCGGCCCCGCGGGCACGAACACGGCCGGCAGGTCGACGGACGCGGCGCCCATGAGCAGCGCGGGCGTGGACTTGTCGCAACCACCCATCAGCACGGCCCCGTCCACCGGGTACGACCTCAGCAGTTCCTCGGTCTCCATCGCGAGCATGTTACGGTAGAGCATGGGGGTCGGCTTCTGGAAGGTCTCGCTGAGGGTGGAGACGGGGAACTCCAGCGGGAAGCCGCCGGCCTGCCACACGCCCCGCTTCACTGCCTGCGCGCGGTCCCGGAGATGGACATGGCAGGGGTTGATGTCGGACCAGGTGTTGAGGATGGCGATGACGGGCTTGCCGAGGTGCTCCTCGGGCAGGTAGCCGAGCTGCCGGGTGCGGGCGCGGTGACTGAACGAGCGCAGCCCCTCGGTGCCGTACCACTGGTGGCTGCGCAGCCGCCGGGGCCCGGCCGGTGTCCCGGCGGCGCCGCCCTGTTCGGCCGGTGCGGTGCCGGTCATGTCGACCACCCCCCGGCTATCGCGGCGATCTCGGCGCGCTCGGCCTCGGGAAGCTGCCTGCTCGGCGGGCGTACGTCGCGACGGCACAGGCCGAGTGAGGCCAGCGCCTCCTTGACGACGGTCACGTTGTTGGCCGAGGAGTTGGCTCCGCGCAGTTCCTCGAAGCGGCGGATCTGCTCCCAGACCTTCATGGCTCCCGCGTAGTCGCCCGACCGGAGTGCCTCGATCATGTTCAGCGAGACGGCGGGGGCGACGTTCACCAGGCCCGAGGTGAACCCGGTCGCCCCCGCGGAGAAGTACGAGGGCGCGTAAGGCTCCGCGAGTCCGGCCACCCACACGAAGCGTTCGAGCCCCGCGTCACGGGCGAACGCGGCGAAGCGGGCCGCGTCCGGCACGGCGTACTTCACACCGATGACATTGGGGCAGTCGTCCGCGAGTTCGGCCAGCCGGGCGCCTGCGAGCGACGGGTTGCGGATGTACGGGACGACGCCGAGTTCGGGCACCGCCCGGGCGATCGCGCGGTGGTAGTCGACCCAGCCGCCCTCCGACACGTACGGGTGGACGGGCTGGTGGACCATCACCATCTGCGCGCCCTGCTCGCGGGCGTGGCGCGCGGAGGCGACGGCGGTCGGCACGTCGTGCCCGACCCCGACCAGGACGGTCGCCCGGCCGCCCGTCTCCTCGATCGTCAACTCGGTGACCGTGCGCCGCTCTTCGGGGCTCAGCGCGTAGAACTCACCGGTGTTCCCGTTGGGCGTGAGGATGCGTACGCCGCCGTCGAGCACCCGGCGCAGCAGCGAGCGGTGGACGTCCCGGTCGATGGTGCCGTCCTCGGCGAACGGGGTCACGGGGATCGCCACCACGTCGGCGAGGGCGGCCCGCTGGGCCTCGAACGTGGTCGTGGTCATTCCGGTTCACCCTTTCCCTGGGCCTCGGGGAAGGCCCGTTGCACGAACGAGGCGATGTGCGAGTGCAGGGCCCGCGCCGCGCCGTCCGCGTCCCCGTCGAGGGCGAGCCGGAGGATCTCCCGGTGCTCGGTGGCCTCGCGCTCCCAGGACGGGTCGGCGGCCCAGGCGACGGCGGAGACCAGGGCCGCCTGGTCGCGGACCTCGTCGAGCATCCGGCCCAGCAGCGGGTTGCCGCAGGAGACGTACAGCGAGCGGTGGAACTCCCGGTTGGCGAGGGAGCGTTGGGCGGTGTCGGTGGCGCCGTCCGCCCGTTCGAGGGCCACGCGCGCCGTGTCGAGGGAGGCGCCGCGGGTCACGGAGCGCCGCAGCGCCTCCGGCTCCAGGAGCAGCCGCACGTCGTACACCTCGCGCGCCATGTCCGCGTCCACCATGCGCACCGTGACGCCCTTGTACTGGTTCATCACGACGAGCCCGGTGCCGGCCAGGGTCTTCAACGCCTCGCGCACGGGCGTCTTGGACACCCCGAACTGCGCGGCGAGTTCGGTCTCGACCAGAGCCTGTCCCGGGGTCAACTGCCCGGTGAGGATGCGGTTCTTGATCCCTTCCAGCACGAACTGCGTGCGGGACGGGATCGGGATGGGCACAGAGGTCATGCGCGCCTCTCGGATCTCACATATCGCGTCTCATATATGACGTACGAAGTACGACGCGACGAAGGTAGGAGCGCGCCTGTGTTTCGTCAACGCTTCTCACAAAAGAAGTCGGCCGACGTCCGGCGGACCCGTCCGTGCGGCGGACCCGTCTCAGACGGTCCGTACGTCGCCCTCGCGCGCCGTGGACGCGCGGCCCCCAAAGGCCGCGGCGGCACGGTCCGTGGCCGCCTCGGGCGTGAGGGTGGGGCCGACGTGTGTGACGAGCAGTTCCCCTGCCCGGGCCTCGCGGGCGTACGCCCCGGCGTCCTCCGGGGTCAGATGGACCTGTTCGCCTTCGCGATGCCGGTCGATGTCCGCCTCGCAGAGGAACAGGTCGGCGTCCCGGGCGAGTTCGGCGAGCGGCTCGCACGGTCCGGTGTCCCCCGAGTACGCGAGGACCTTGCCTCCGCACTCGGCACGCAGGCCGTACGCCTCGGTGTCGTGGACGACGGCGCGGCTGGTCAGCACGAGCCCGCCGAGCCGTGCCTCGTGCCCGTCCTCCAGGGTCCTGAACTCGACGAACGGGTCGAGGAATCCGGTGTCCGACCGCCCGAGGAACCCCGCGATCCGCCGCCCGCAGCCGGCGGGCGCGTACACCGCGACGGGTTCGGCCGGGGTGAGTCCGCCGTACGCGAGGCCGTACACGGCGGCCAGGAGGTCCGCGCAGTGGTCGGCGTGCAGATGCGAGATCCAGATCGCGGTCAGCCGCGCCGGGTCCGTGTGCCGCTGCAACTCGGCGAACGTGCCGGGCCCCGCGTCCACCCACACCTCGGCGCCGCCGCCGCTCACCAGGTACCCGGAACAGGGACGCCCGGGCCGGGGGTGCGGGGAGGCCGTGCCGAGCGTGGTGAGGGTCAGGGGCATGCGGGGAGCCTACGGGGGCGGATCCGGCCCCGGGCGGGACCCGGGCGGGAACGGCAAGCGGCGTGCGGGGCCGAGGGGTTGGGAGCGGCCCCGATGGGTGGGGAGGGGCGGGGCCGGTGGGTGAGGGGGCGGCCCCGGCCGTCCTGACCCGGCCGGGGCCGCCGACGGCCGCGGGCCACCGCGCCCTCCCAGGAGCACGGTCGGCCCGCGGCGCGCTTCGTACGGCGCGCTTCGTACGGCGCGCTTCGTACGGCGCGTCAGAGGTTCGCGACCTCCACGGGTGTCAGGCCGTACCGCGGCGCGAGGTCGTTCCACAGACCGGCGAACTCCTCCTTCGCCTCCCCCGCCGCCTCGTCGTGCGCACCCGCGTACTGGGACTCGCCGACCGCGCCGTGGTTCGGGCATCCGTTCAGCGGGTCGGGCGTCATGTCGTCGACGATCCGGGACGCCCACTCGGCATAGTCCCGGTCGGCGTCCGCCGAGGCCGTCCAGGCCCGCGACAGCGCCTCCAGCGCCGGGAGCAGGTCGCTCTCCGCCTGCGGAACGAGCAGGTCGAGACGCCGTACGAGATCGTCGCGGCGGGTCGCCACGACCAGCAGGTCGTCACGGGCGTCCCGGACCGAGCCCACGCCGTTCCAGCAGTGCTTGGCCGCGGTGACGGCCTTCTGCACCCGGCCGCGCATGGGGCTGTTCTCCCCCAGCAGGCGCTCCACCTCGGCGGGAACGTCCTCCGGCGCCACCCCCGTCCCGGTGGGCGACGCCCCGGGGCCGGACGGACCGGTCGACGGCACGTCGGGGCTCCCGGAGGGGGCGGAGGGGGCCGGCGCGGGGGTTCCGGAGCCCGCGGGGGCGGCGGGCGCCGTCCGGGCCGCGTGCGGCTTCGACCCCGACCGGTCGGAGGTCAGCCACATCGCGCCCGCGGTGACGCCTCCGGCGACGACCGCGCTGGCCACGACGGTCGCGATGACGGCACCCCAGTGGGGGGTACGGCGCCCCGGCCGGGGCTCGGTCGGGGGCGCCGCGAGGAGCACGGGACCGTCCTGCGGCGGCACGGCGGCCGGGCGGGCCGGGGCCGTGACGGTGTCGAGCCGGTCGGCCCCCGCCGCACGCACGGCCCCGGCCGGGCCCGGCGCGGGCGGCACCGGGGCGGTCCGGTCCGCGGGGACACCCGTACGCGGCTCGGCGGCGGAAGCCGGCTCGGAGGCGGCGGGAGTCCCCTGCGCGGACGACTCGCCGTGCTCAAGCCCGGTGACGGCGGACCCGTCGGCGCCGGACCCGGAGTCCGACTCGGACTCGGACTCGGCGTCAGCCCCGGACTCGGCCCCGACCTCGGACCCGGGGACGGCCACGGACCCGGACTCGGGAACAGCCACGGACCCGGCCCCGGACTCGGCATCGCCGTCACCGTCAGCCCCGGACCCGGAGTCGGACTCCGCGTCAGCCCCTGCACCGGACACGGACTCCGTGTCGGCCTCCGCCCCGGACCCGGGCTCGGACCCGGGCTCGGGCTCGGACCCGGACCCGCCCTCGGCGCCAGACCGGGACCCGGGCTCCGCATCGGGATCGACGTCTGAATCGGCCCCGGACACCGAACCGGTGCCGAACACCGCATCGGCAGGGGCGTCGGCCCCGGCTCCCGCGACCGGCGGGACCGGCGGGACCGGCGGGACCGCAGGAGCCTCCAGGACCGCAAGAGCCACAGGGACCGCAGGAGCCACAGGGACCGCGGGCACCGCATGGACCGGCAGGTCCGGCAGGTCCGGCAGGTCCGGCACGGTGAGCGCCCCCGGCGACCCGTCGCCGGCCACGGCGTCGACGCCCGGCCCCGCCGGCCGCGCGTCGACCGGAACGGCAGCCGGGACGAAAGCCGGACCGGCCGGTGCGGACACGAGCCGCGTGAGGAAGCGACGGAGGACCGCCGCGCGTACCGGCAGTCCGCCGGCGCCCGTCCACCCGAGCCTCCGGGCCGCCGCGGGCACCCCGAAGGCGCCGACGGCAGCCCACACCGCGGCCGCGAACAGCGCGGCGGGGAAGGCGAGTCCGGCCTCGGCCGTACCGGCGTCGGATCGCAGGCCGTGGAGGTCCAGTTCCCAGGACAGGAACCCCGCGCCGTCGGCGCCGAGGGACATCTCGGCCGCGGCTCCCGCCGCGAGCACCGACAGCAGGAAGCCGGCGACGAAACACACCGCGGCGCGCACGGCGGCTGCCCGGCCCCCCTCGCCCAGGACGCGAAGGCCGAGCAGCAGGACGGCCGCCACACCGAGCAGCAGGGACGCCCAGAGCCCCGCGCCGAGGCCATGCGGCTCGAACAGGGAGAGGGCCACCGTGCCGCCGGGAACCTCGCCGCCCGACGACCGGAACCCGGGGAAGGCACCCCCGGCGGTCAGCTCGGCAGGGGCTCCCCAGCCGACTCCGAGCGCGGTCACGCCGAGGTTGGGGGCGAGGAGCAGCGCCGGTACGAGCGCCTGGGCGCCGTTCCGCGAGACCAGCAGGACCACGACCACGACGCCGGCCAGAGCGACGGGCACGGCGAGGGAGACGGCCGCGTGCCGGGCCGCCCGGAGCCAGCCGCGCACTTCCGGCCGACGGAGCGCGGACTCGGGGGCGGGCGAACCGCACAACGTGGGCAGGAGCACCCCGGAGGCCAGCAGCAGGCTCCAGCAGGCCGCGCTCCACACGGAGCACGTCAGGGTCAGCGTCACGTGGCGCGAGAGGCCCCCGGTCGGCTGGAGGACGGACCCGCCGGCCGTCGCCGCCAGGAGTACGACCCCGAGCACGGTCAGCAGGACCGTGCGCACGGCGAGCGGGACGGCTCCGTCGGCGGACGCCCGCCCGGCGCCGGCCGCGCGGCGGACGCGCTCCCGCAGGGCGCCGCACCACAGGGCACCGGCCCACAGCAGCGTCGCCCCGAGCGGCAGCAGGGAGAGTTCGGCCGACACCATCGGGGTCAGGCTGTCCTGATCCGTGACCGCGAGACCCGGACTCGCGCCGACCGCGGACAGGACGAGGACGAGTCCTGCGGTGAACCTGTCGGCGAAACCGCCGCCCAGTCCCTCCGCGGACCCGGCGACGAGAAGCGCCAGCAGGAGCAGGAGGGCGGTCGGCGGGGCGGCGACACGGGCGGGCGTGACCCAGTCGCCGCTCAGCGTTCGCGCGAGCGCCTCGCGCACCAGGTGGCCCGTCAACGGCGCGGGCGGGCCGGGGGCGGGGCCCTGAGCGGGCACGGGCGGGAGGCCGGCAGCCGCGTGGACGTGCCCCGTCGCCTCCGGCGCGCCCGTGGCCGCGGGCGGCGAGGCGGGCAGGGGCGGGGGCGCCACCGGGGGCGGACCCGGGGGCGTGGCGACGACGGCCTGGCCGCACGAGGCGCAGAAGCGCGCCTCGCCGGGCAGTCGGCCGCCGCAGTGGGCGCAGAAGGCAGGCATGGATTCCCTCGGTGGAAAGGAGGTGCGTACGACCTCCCGCCGGACGGGCGGAAGGCGGAGGCCGAATGGCAGCCCGAAGCGGCGCCGGGTGGAGAAGAAGGGGGTGGAGAAAGGGGAATTCGGCGCGTCCGGGAAGCACTCGTGACATGTGGAATCGACGTACGCGCGGACGTACGTGGAGTGACGTGCGGGAAAGCGGGCGCCGCTCAACGGCGGGCGGCGCCGGGGACGCGGGGACGGACCGTGGCGCCCCAGGCGGCGGCCGCGGGTGCCGGGCGCGTCACGCCCGCCCGGCGCCCTCGGGCGGGGCGGGGAGCGCGGCCGTCGATAACGTTGTCGCGCGGACAGTGCAGGTCGTCAAGGGTTCTCTCAGGAGTGGACCGGCTGGTGTGCCGGGCGGCCGGACGCGAAGGGCTGCCTCAAGGCGTGGCCTTGCGGCATCTCGAATCGCGCACGCCGGCGGGTTGCCGACGCGGGTGGGGACCGACCTGAGAAGCCACCCACATGTGAAGATCATGTGAGGAGGATGTGCACATGGATATCAGGGCCCGCTACGGCGATCAAGGGTTGACTTCCAGGTACTTGTAATGCACATGCGTCACCGGGTCGCCATCGGGCGCGCACGCCGTTCCCCGTGCCGCGGGCACCTGGCCGGGAATGCGCGCCAACTCGCGCTTTCACCGGGCGACTTCGTCGAAAGAGGTCGCCGGAGCGCCACTCCCGGCCCCCGTTCGGCACAAGCCCGCCGGGGCCGGAGTCCGTCACCCCGGCCCCGGCCCACTCCCGGCCTCCGGTCCCACTCCGGTCCCACTCCTGCCGACCCCGGCCCCCGGCCCCACTCATGCCCATGGCCTCCGGCCCCCGGCAGCGCGCCCGGGGTCGCGTCCGCTCAGCTCCCGGCGGTCCACCCCGGATTCCGTCCGCTCAGCCCGATCACCCGGTCCAGCAGGGGCGCGTCCTCGGGGACGGCCACGACGGGCCCGAAGATGGCGTCCCGGGACGGATCGCCGACGGACGGCGCGAGCATCCCGTGGGCCACCCGGAGAGCAGCCTCGTCGGGGGCGTAGGGCAGGCCCGTGGCGCGGGCCAGGTCCCAGCCGTGGACCACCAGCTCGTCGGCTGCGACCATGCCCGCCACGGCGCCGGGCAGGTCCACGCCGCCCGCCCGGGTCTCGCCGGTCCAGGCGGACGGGTCGCGCCAGGTCTCGGCCAGCTCGCCGAGCGCTTCGGGAAGCCGGTCGCGCCAGTCGGGAGCCACATCGGGCAGCCGGGCGTCGGGGGCGGTGTCCGTCGCGGGTCCGAGGTCCTTGCGCCCCGCGTCCCGGAAGGCGCCGGACAGTCCCAGCAGATGCCCCAGCAGGTGGCGCACGGCGTACTCCGGGCAGGGGGTCGGGGCGTCCAGCTGGTCGTCGCGCACGCCTTCGGCCAGGCGGGCCACGACCAGGGCCTGCGGCCCCAGGTCGAGTGCGGTCGGCACGGTGTCGTCGGCGCCCATCGGGCGGCTCCTCTCGTCGGTGGGGCTCCGGGAGTCCGGGGCCCCGGGCGGCCTCCGCGGCCCTCGGGCCCGTCGGAGTCCTCCAGGTATGGACCGCCGGTCGTAGGGAAACTCATCGCCGCCGCCCCCGCGAACGCGGCCCGGGGGTCTGGTCAGCCGCCGCAACGGTCGCGATGCTCGGTCCGGGGACCACGAGAGGAGAGCCACTGCCATGAAGGCGATCGTCCAGGACGCCTACGGATCCGCCGACGTCCTGCGGCTGCGCGAGGTCGAGCGCCCCGTGCCGCGCGACCGCGAGGTGCTCGTCGAGGTGCGCGCGGCCGGTGTCGACCGGGGCGTGTGGCACCTCATGACGGGACGGCCGCACGTGGCCCGTGCCGTCTTCGGCCTGCGCAGGCCGAGGAACCCCGTGCGCGGCTGGGAGGGTGCGGGGCGCGTCGCGGCGGTCGGGTCCGCGGTGACCGGGTTCGAGCCGGGCGACGAGGTGTTCGGCATGTGCGAGGGCTCGTTCGCCGAGTACACGCGCGCCCGGGCCGACCGGCTGGCGCCCAAGCCCGCGAACCTCTCGTTCGAGCAGGCCGCCGCCCTGCCGGTCTCCGGTGTGACCGCCCTTCAGGCGCTGAGCGGCCGGGCCCGCCCGCGGCAGGGGCAGAAGGTCCTCGTCATCGGGGCGTCCGGCGGTGTCGGGTCCTTCGCCGTCCAGCTCGCCGTGCTGTACGGCGCCGAGGTGACCGGGGTCTGCGGACCCACCGGCCTGGACTTCGTCCGGTCCCTGGGTGCCTCGCACGTCATCGACCACACCCGCGGGGAGATCACCGACGGCCCGGACCGCTTCGACGTCGTCGTCGACAACGCGGGGCTGCGCCCGCTGCCCGTCCTGCGTCGCGCGCTCGCCCCGCGCGGCACCCTGGTCGTCGTCGGCGGCGAGGGCGGCGGCGCCCTCTTCGGCGGTATGGGAAGGGAGTTGAGGGCCGTCATGCTCTCGCCCTTCGTCGGGCAGCACCTCCGCAACCTCGTCGCACTGCCCCGCCGCGCCGATCTGGTGGCCCTCGCGGAACTCGCCGGGCGGGGAAGCGTCGTCCCGGCCGTCGACCGCGCGTACCCGCTCGCCGAGGCCGCCGCCGCGGTCCGCCACCTGGAGGAGGGGCACCCGCACGGCAAGATCGTCCTGACCGTCTGAGCCGGCCGTCCGGACCGCACGGCCCCGGACCGCCCAGGCATGCCGGCCTCCCGGCCGCCCAACCGCGGGACGGTGCGCGCCCGCCGCCGCCACCGGTCCGCGCACGGCCGCGCGACGGCACCCCCGCAGTGCGCCCGTGCCCGGTACGGCACGAAGGGCTCCGTACGACGGCCGCGCACGGCCTCTGCCCCTGCCACGGCGCGATCGGGTCGGCGGCCGCGCTCCGGCCGGACGGCGTCATCCGGGAGGTCCGCATCTTCCGGCGCCACGCCGTCATCCGGGAGGACGGCGTGGCTGGTCGGCGTCATCCGGACGGCCGGTGCGGACGGCGTCATCCGGACGGCCGGTGCGGGCGGACAGGCGGACGGCCGGTGCGGGCGGACAGGCGGACGGCCGGTGCGGGCGGACAGGCGGACGGCCGGTGCGGGCGGACAGGCGGACGGTGCGACCCGACAGCCCGGTCGGATCACGGCGGCCGCCCCGGACCACGCGGCCCGGCCGGGGCTCAACCCCGGCCCGCGAGCGCCTTCGTCACGAGCGACAGGTCCTCGTCCGACGCCAGCCCCGCGTGGTAGAGCCGCGCTTCGGTGGCCCCCGCCCCGGCGGCCCGCGCCATGTCCTCGCCGAGGGTCGCGGGGCTGCCGCCCATCCCGCGCACCACCGTGAAGTTGGCCGCCAGGACACTCGTCGCCGAAGCCTGCGCTGCGAAGGGGGCCAGCAGTCCGGGTCCGGCCGCGCACGGCACGACCACCCCGTCCGCGACGCCCAGGACGTGCCCGGGGTCCACACCGGCGTTGGCGCCCGCGTGGTACGGCACCGGATCGGCGTGCAGCAGGACACGGAACCCCTCGGGAGCCGCCGCGCGCACGGCCTCCACGGCCTCGGACTGGAGCGAGCGGGCGACGGAGTCGCGCCACGCACGCGTGGCGGCCGCCTGTTCGGCGCCCAGCAGCCTCTCGACGGTCTCCCAGCCGCCGGTGGGGGCCTCGCCCCGCCATACGGGTTCCAGGGCACGCCGTACGGCCGCCGCGGCCCCGTCCGGGTCGAGGCCGTGGTGCGCGTAGCCGTCGCGGCAGGAGGGGCAGAAGCACAGGGACATGAGGTACTGACCGGCGTCCGTCAGGGGCACACCCGCCGTCTTGTCGTGGGCGTGCAGGTGGGCGAACCCGTACCAGCCGAGGGACTCCAGTTCCGTGCCGGCCGCGCCGGGCCGCACCGCCGCCTCGACCGCCAGGTCGACCAGGTACTCGCGCGTCCCGGGCTGGGCGATGCAGGGGGCCCACGGGTAGCGGTCCCCGTAGGCGTTGGTCACGGAGGTGTCCGGGAACTCCTCGCCCAGCCGGGAGTTGTGGGCGAGTACCACCCAGGTGTGCACGTCGAGCCCGGCGCCCGCGAGGGCGTGGGCGGCCTCCCCGTACGCGTCCGAGGGCGCCCAGTCCCCGGCGGCGTACGGCCGCAGGCGGCGGCCCCGCCACCGCGCCGGGTCCACGGGGTAGAGCACTGCCGCGTGCCGGGCGGTGACGACGCGGTGGCGCGGGTGCCGGGGGGTCAGCGCGCGCGTGGAGTGGTACGCGGAGGCGAGCGTCGCCTGCCGCACCCCGAGGGCGGCGAGGCGCGCCGCCGCGTCGGGGTCGCCGACGACGTCCCACGGGTAGACGAAGGCGGAGGCCCTCACAGGCCCTCCCCGATCAGCGCGTGGCCACGCTCGACGAGCCGGGCGAGCTGCTTGACGTGCTCCTCGGACGGCTCGTGCAGCGGCGGCCGCACCTCGCCCACGTCGAGCCCGCTCAGGCGTACGCCCGCCTTGACCAGGGAGACGGCGTATCCGCGGCCCTGGGCGCGCAGGTCGACGAACGGGCGGTAGAAGCCGTCGAGCAGCCGGTTGACGGTGCGGTCGTCCCCGGAGGCGAGCGCCCCGTGGAAGGCGAGGGCGACGGCGGGCGCGAAGCAGAAGACCGCGGAGGAGTACAGCGTGATGCCGATGCCCCGGTACGCGAGGCCGGTGAGTTCGGCGGTCGGCAGCCCGTTGAAGTACAGGAAGTCTCCCGGGACCTCGGACCGTACGGCGCTCACGATGCGCTGCATCAGGTCGAGGTCCCCGACGCCGTCCTTGAAGCCGATCACGCCCTCGGCGCGGGCCAGCGCGACCACCGTCTCGGGCGTGAACACGGCGTTGTCCCGCTGGTAGACGACGACGTCCAGGGAGGTGGCGGCGGCCAGCTCCGTGTAGTGCCGCAGGAGGCCCTCCTGCGGGGCGACGACGAGGTAGGGCGGCATCGCGAGGAGGCCGTCCGCGCCCGCCTCCTCGGCGAGCCGGGCGTAGCGCACGGCCAGCGCGGTCCCGTACCCGGCCCCCGCGACGACCGGGACGCGGCCCGCCGTCTCCTCGACGGCCGCCCGTACGCAGGCCTGGAACTCCTCGGGGGTGAGCGCGTGGAACTCACCGGTGCCGCAGCACGCGAAGACGGCCGCGGCCCCGGCCTCGACACCCCGCCGGACGTGCTCGCGGTACGCGCCGAGGTCGACGGCGCCGTCGCGGCCGTACGCGGTGACGGGGAAGAACAGCGGCCCGCTCGGGATACTGAGTCGAGCGGCAAGGGGGGCTGACGTCACGGGCTCTCCCTAGAGCATGCACGCACACGCCACCCGTGCACGTTTCTGATCCATGTCCATATCCCTGAACGCGTCCACGCTAAGCCGCCCCGTCGGCGCCGGTCAAGCGGGCAAACCCGCATTCCGGGAGCGGGAAGTGGCCGGAAGCGCAGCGGATCCCGCCACTCCGCGCAACACTTGACGGAGCCGGTCGACCCTCCCTAGCGTGTCCACGGATGTGAATGCCGTACACGCATACGGCTGCCGATTCAAGGAGACCCGAGGATGCCCGCTCCCCGCACCATTCTGCTCACCGGCGCCGCCGGCGGCCTCGGCACCCTGATGCGCGGACTGCTGCCCGCCCACGGGTACGAACTGCGCCTCCTCGACCTGCTCCCCGTCGAGGGCGAGCCGGACGCCGTCGTGGCGGACCTGGGCGACCGGAAGGCCCTGCGCGAGGCCGTGCGGGGCGTGGACGCGATCATCCATCTCGCGGGAATCTCCCTGGAGTCCACCTTCGACAAGATCCTCAAGGCGAACATCGAGGGCACGTACAACCTGTACGAGGCGGCCCGCGAGGAGGGCGTGGGACGTGTCGTCCTCGCCTCCTCCAACCACGCCGTCGGCTTCACCCCGCGCCCCGCGGGCGACGCGCCGCACGCCCCGGACACGCTGATCCCGGTCGACACCCCGCGCCGGCCCGACACCTTCTACGGCCTGTCGAAGTCGTTCGGCGAGGACCTGGCGCAGCTCTACTGGGACAAGCACGGCCTGGAGACCGTCTCGGTCCGGATCGGCTCCTGCTTCCCGGAGCCGACGACCGTGCGCATGCTGTCGGTCTGGATGAGCCCGGGCGACGGCGCCCGGCTCTTCCACGCGGCCCTGACCGCCGAGGACGTCGGGCACACCGTCGTGTACGGCTCGTCCGCCAACACCCGCCTGTGGTGGGACCTTTCGAGTGCCCGGGCCCTCGGCTACACGCCGCAGGACGACTCCGAGCAGTACGCCGGAAAACTGATCGCCGAGCAGGGGGAGTTGGACCCCGAGAACCCCGACCACGCGTGCCTGGGCGGCCACTTCGTGAGCCACCCGCCGATCTGGCCGTACTGACGCCCGACGACGGCCGACCGCACCCGACGGCACCGCGGGTGCCCCCTGTCGGCCGCAGGCAGCGGCCAACGGCCCCGCGAGGACGCCCTCGTGGGGCGGACGGGCACCGAACGGGCGCGTCCGCCCGGCGGTTCGGGCACGCGCTCTGCCCGAATTACGCCGGGCCCCAGGTCGGCCCGGGCGCACGCCGCGGAAAACGGGCACATACGGGCGCCATCGGGCCCGCGACAGGCTTGGCCGGTCGAGCACACCCGCTGTAGAACTTCCCCCATGGGCCGCACCGGGCCCGAACGGGCACCGAGCCCGGTGGCGGACGACGAAGTCGCAGCACAGGAAGCGGGTGTCGGCCATGAGCGCGGAAGAACGCCAGCGGGAGATCGTGAAGGCCGCCCGCCGCACCGGCGCGGTCGACGTGAACGACCTGGCGGCCGAACTGGGCGTCGCCAAGGAGACCGTGCGCCGCGACCTGCGCGCCCTGGAGGACCACGGGCTCGTCCGCCGCACGCACGGCGGCGCCTACCCGGTGGAGAGCGCGGGCTTCGAGACGACCCTCGCGTTCCGCGCCACCAGCCACGTACCCGAGAAGCGCCGCATCGCGGCCGCCGCGGCCGAACTCCTCGGGGACGCCGAGACGGTCTTCGTCGACGAGGGGTTCACGCCGCAGCTCATCGCCGAGTCGCTGCCCCGGGACCGGCCGCTGACCGTCGTCACCGCCTCCCTGGCGACCGCGGGCGCGCTCGCCGAGGCCGACAACACCACGGTGCTGCTGCTCGGCGGCCGGGTCAGGCCCGGCACCCTGGCCACCGTCGACCACTGGACGACGAAGATGCTCGCGGGCTTCGTCGTCGACCTGGCGTTCATCGGTGCCAACGGCATCTCCCGCGAACACGGACTCACCACGCCCGACCCGGCGGTCAGCGAAGTGAAGGCCCAGGCGATCCGGGCCGCGCGGCGCAGGGTCTTCGCGGGCGTGCACACCAAGTTCGGCGCCGTCAGCTTCTGCCGGTTCGCCGAGGTCGGCGTCCTGGAGGCGATCGTCACCAGCACGCTCCTGCCCACGTCCGAGGCCCACCGCTACGCGATGCAGGGCCCCCAGGTGATCCGGGTCTGACACCGGCCCCGGCGACCCCCTCCCCCTCCCCCTCCCCTCGCCGTCCCTCCCGTCTCCGCCCCTCCCGTCTCCGCCCCTCTCCCCTCCTCCCTCGCCCCCGCACCACGGGACCTGCCCTCAGCACCCTCAACACCCGCACCACGGCACCGCGATGCCGCGACACATCCCTTATCCACCGATAGATCCAGGAGCGATCCATGCGAACCCAGAGCCGACGGAGGCCGCGCGCGATGCTCGCCGCGGCCGCCGCGGGGACGCTGCTCGCCCCGCTGCTCTCCGGTTGCTGGACCGGAGCGGGCGGGACGGGCTCCGGTGGCAACTCCATCAACGTCCTCATGGTCAACAACCCGCAGATGACGGAACTCCAGAAGCTCACCGCCGCCCACTTCACCAAGGAGACCGGCATCGAGGTGAACTTCACCGTGCTGCCGGAGAACGACGTGCGCGACAAGATCAGCCAGGACTTCGCCAACCAGGCGGGCCAGTACGACGTGGCCACCCTGAGCAACTACGAGATACCGATCTACGCCAGGAACGGCTGGCTGCGCGAGATGGACTCGTACGTCGCCGGCGACGACGCCTACGACGAGCAGGACATCCTCAAGCCGATGCGCCAGTCCCTGACCGGGGACGACGGAAAGCTCTACGGGCAGCCGTTCTACGGCGAGTCGTCCTTCCTCATGTACCGCAAGGACGTGTTCGAGGAGAAGGGCCTCACGATGCCCGACCGCCCGACCTGGACCCAGGTCGCGGACCTCGCCGCGCGGGCGGACGGCGCCGAGTCGGGCATGAAGGGCATCTGCCTGCGCGGGCTGCCCGGTTGGGGCGAGGTCATGGCCCCGCTCACCACGGTCGTGAACACCTTCGGCGGCACCTGGTTCGACAAGGACTGGAAGGCGCGGCTGGACTCCCCCGAGTTCGAGAGGGCGACCAGGTTCTACGTGGACCTCGTCCGCGAGCACGGCGAGTCCGGTGCCGCCCAGTCAGGCTTCGCCGAGTGCCTCAACAACATGACCCAGGGCAAGGTCGCCATGTGGTACGACGCCACGTCCGCGGCCGGCTCCCTGGAATCGGCCAACTCCCCCGTCAAGGGCAGGATCGGCTACGTACCCGCGCCGGTCGAGGAGACGGAGTCCTCCGGCTGGCTCTACACCTGGGCCTGGGGCATCCAGGACGCGTCCCGCAACCCCGACAAGGCCTGGAAGTTCGTGTCCTGGGCCTCCGGCAAGGGGTACGAGGAACTGGTCGGCGAAGAGGTCGGCTGGTCCGACGTGCCCGCCGGCAAGCGTGCCTCGACCTACGCGAACGCCGCCTACCGCGAGGAGGCCGCCGCGTTCCAGGACATGACCAAGGACGCCATCGAGGGCGCCCGACCCACCGACCCCGGGGTGCAGCCGCGGCCCGCGCCCGGCATCCAGTTCGTCGGCATCCCGGAGTTCACCGATCTCGGCACCAAGGTGTCCCAGGAGATCAGCGCGGCCATCGCCGGACGCCAGTCCGTCGAGTCGGCCCTGAGGAAGTCCCAGAAGCTGGCCGAGGAGATCTCCGAGGAGTACGAGGGACGATGACCGCGACCACGACAGCCCCGCTCGGCACGGCGACCGTGCCCACCCGCAAACCCCCCTCGGGACGGCTGCGCTCCTGGGCCACCCGTGCCCCGCTCCTGCCCGCCCTGGTCTTCATGGTCGCCGTGACCCAACTCCCCTTCGTGGCCACGCTGGTCATCTCGTTCTTCGACTGGAACTCCCTGTATCCGGACGCCCGCAGCTTCACGGGCCTCGGCAACTACTCGGAGGTCCTGACCGACGCGGACCTGCGCAAGTCGGTGTGGACGACGATCCTGCTCACCGTGGCCGTGGTGCTGGCCAGCCTGGTCCTCGGGCTGCTGCTGGCGCTCCTGCTCGACCGGCGGTTCAAGGGCCGCGGCCTGGTCCGCACCCTGCTGATCGCCCCGTTCCTGGTGGTGCCGGTGGCCGCGGCCCTGCTCTGGAAGCACGTCCTCTACAACCCGGAGTACGGGCTCCTGAACGGCCTCCTGCACTACGTGGGCGGCCCGCAGCCCGACTGGATATCCAGCACCCCGCTGCTGGCGGTCGAGGCCTCACTGGTGTGGCAGTGGACGCCGTTCATGATGCTGATCCTGCTGGCCGGCCTGCAGAGCCGCGACCACCAGCAGATCGAGGCGGCCAAGGTGGACGGCGCGAGCGAATGGCAGATCTTCCGCCACCTCACGCTGCCGCACCTGCGCCGCTACCTGGAACTCGGCGCCCTGCTCGGCTCGATCTACATCGTCCAGAACTTCGACGCCGTCTTCACCATCACGTCGGGCGGCCTGGGCACCGCGAACCTGCCGTACACCGTCTACCAGAGCTTCTACCAGGCCCACGAGAACGGCCTCGCCTCCGCGGCGGGCGTCCTCGTCGTCATCGGCTCGATCATCATCGCGACCTTCGCGCTGCGCGTGGTCTCGTCCCTGTTCCGCGAGGAGGTGTCCCGCGCATGAGCGGCACCGCGCTTCCCGTACGTCCCCGCCGCGCCAAGGGAGCCGGCCTGGGCCTGGTCGCCTGGCTGGCCGGCATCGTGTTCTTCCTGCCGATCGCCTGGATGGCCCTGACGTCCTTCCACTCGGAGGAGGACGCGGCCACCAACCCGCCGTCCTTCTCCGCCGCGCTCACCCTCGACGGCTACCGGGAGTTCTTCGGCACGGGCGGCGGCGCGAGCCCGTGGCCCGCGCTGGCCAACTCGACCGTGGCGTCGCTGGCGTCCACGCTGCTGGTGCTGCTGCTGGCCCTGCCGGCCGCGTACGCGCTGTCGATCCGACCGGTGAGGAAGTGGACGGACGTCCTGTTCTTCTTCCTGTCGACGAAGATGCTGCCCGTGGTGGCGGGCCTGCTGCCCATCTACCTGTTCGCCAAGAACACCGGGACGCTGGACAACATCTGGCTGCTGGTCGTCCTCTACACCTCGATGAACCTGCCGATCGCGGTCTGGATGATGCAGTCCTTCCTCTCCGAGGTCCCGGTCGCCGTCATCGAGGCGGCCCAGATCGACGGTGCGAAGCTGCCCACGATCCTGGCGCGCGTGGTGGCCCCCATCGCCCTGCCCGGCATCGCCGCCACCGCCCTCATCTGCTTCATCTTCAGCTGGAACGAGCTGCTGTTCGCCCGGGTGCTGACGGGGGTCGTCGCGGAGACCGCGCCCGTCTTCCTCACCGGGTTCATCACCAGCCAGGGCCTGTTCCTGGCCAAGGTGTGCGCCGCGTCGCTCGTCATCTCCCTGCCGGTGCTCGCCGCGGGGTTCGCCGCCCAGGACAAACTGGTCCAGGGCCTGTCGCTGGGAGCCGTGAAATGAAGGCCGCCGTCATCGAGTCCGTGGGCAGGGCGGTCGTCGCCGAGGTCCCGGACCCGGCGCCAGGGCCCCGGCAGGTCGTCGTGGAGGTCGCCGCGTGCGGGCTCTGCGGAACCGATCTGCACATCCTCCAGGGCGAGTTCGCGCCCAGCCTGCCGATCGTCCCGGGGCACGAGTTCGCGGGCGAGGTGGTCGGTCTGGGCTCCGAGGTCACGGAACTGGCCGTCGGGGACCGGGTGGCCGTCGACCCTTCCCTGTACTGCCACGAGTGCAGGTACTGCCGTACCGGCCGCAACAACCTGTGCGAGCGCTGGGCGGCCATCGGCGTGACCACGGCGGGCGGCGCGGCACAGTACGCGGTCGCCCCGGTCGCCAACTGCGTCAGGCTGCCCGACCACGTTCGCACCCAGGACGCGGCCCTGATCGAGCCGCTGTCCTGCGCGGTCCGCGGGTACGACGTCCTCCGGTCCCGCCTGGGTGCCCGCGTCCTGATCTACGGCTCGGGGACCATGGGCCTGATGATGCTGGAGCTGGCGAAGCGCACCGGCGCGGCCAGTGTGGACGTGGTGGACGTGAACCCGCAGCGGCTGGCCTCGGCCCGGCGGCTCGGCGTGTCGGCGTGCGCGGAGAACGCCGACGAGCTGGACCGCCCGCAGGGCTGGGACCTGGTCGTCGACGCGACGGGCAACGCGGCGGCCATCCAGGACGGGCTGGACCGGGTGGCCAAGGCCGGCACGTTCCTCCAGTTCGGGGTGGCCGACTACGCGACACGGGTCTCCATCGACCCCTACCGCATCTACAACCAGGAGATCACCATCACCGGTTCGATGGCCGTCCTGCACAGCTTCGAGCGTGCCGCGGACCTCTTCGCCACCGGTGTCCTCGACCCGGACCTCTTCATCAGCGACCGCCTGCCGCTGACGAGCTACCCGGAGGCCCTGGAGCAGTTCGCGGCGGGCGTGGGCCGCAAGATCGTCGTGGTTCCCTGAGGACCGTGCGGCGGGCACCGGGCCGAAAACCCCTGGGCCGCCCCGGTGCCCGCCGCCTACCATCCCCCCATGCCACGACCACAGGGCTTCACCTACGCGCAGCAGCGCGACGGCACCGTGACCATCACCCACGGCTCCCGGCACGCCACCACGCTCCGGGGCTCCCGGGCCGCCCGGTTCCTCACCGAGGTCGACTCCGACGACCCTCAGCTGGTGATGGCACGCTGGACGGGGAACTACAAGCGGGGCAACGAGCGCACGGCCCGCGCCCACCCGCGCAACGCCCGCTGAGCGGACGACCCGATTGGCCGAAGGGTAAGGGAACGGCAAAGCCGCCCCGCTCGTTCAACCGGGCATGACCGCTATGACCCCCGGCTCGAACATCCCGCTCCCCGTCACCCGGGTGACGGTGGACGTCGCCGCCCCGGTTCGGCTCGACGTCTCGGGCCTGCTGCTCACCGCCGACGGCAAGGTGCGCTCCGACGACGACTTCATCTTCTACAACCAGCCCTCGGGTCCCGGCGTGACGTACCGCTCGGGCGGCCGCACGGCCCCCGACGCGATCACGATCGACACGAGCGCCGTGCCCCCGGGCATCGAGAAGATCGTCGTCACGGCCAGCCCGGACGCCGCGGGCCGGACGTTCCAGGGCGTCGAACCGACGGCGACGATCCGCAACGCGGACGACAGCACGGTCCTCGCCAGCTTCACGCCCCCGCAGCTCGGCTCGGAGACGGCCCTGGTGATCGTGGAGGTCTATCTGCGCAACGGCGCGTGGAAGGCCCGCGCGGTCGGCCAGGGATACGCGAACGGCCTGGCGGGCATCGCCACGGACTTCGGCGTGAGCGTCGAGGAACCGGCCGCGCCGCCGGCCCCCGCCGCGCAGACCCCGGTGGCGGCCCCGCCCCCGCCCGTCGCCATGCCCCCGGTGCCGGCCGCGCCGCCGGCCGCCCCGGCCCCTCCCGCGCCCGCCCCGGGCACCGGGAAGATCAACCTCGACAAGGGCCGCGTCAGCCTCCAGAAGAACCAGACCGTCTCCCTGGTCAAGGGCGGCCGGCCGCTGCTGTCCCAGGTGAAGATGGGTCTGGGCTGGGAGCCCGCGTACCGCGGCAAGGACATCGACCTGGACGCGTCGGTCATCGCCTACGGCCCGCAGCGCAACCACATCGACAGCTGCTACTTCGGCAAGCTCTCCATCGTGAACGGCGCGATCAAGCACTCCGGCGACAACCTCACGGGTGAGGGCGGCGGTGACGACGAGGTGATCGTCGTGGACCTCGGCCGCCTCCCCCAGGAGGTCTCCGGCCTGGTCTTCACGGTCAACTCGTTCTCCGGCCAGAAGTTCACCGAGGTCGCCAAGGCCTACTGCCGGCTCATCGACGCGGCCAGCGGCGAGGAGCTGGTCCGCTTCGACCTGACCAACGCCGAGGCCCAGACCGGCGTCATGATGGCCAAGCTGATCAGGCAGTTCTCCGGCGAGTGGGAGATGACCGCCATCGGCGACTTCGTGAAGTCCCGCACGGTCCGCGGCATGGTGAAGCCGGCCGCCCAGACGCTGTAGCGGCACCCGCCCGCTCCGGCCCGCGGGACCTCCCCGGGCCGGAGCGGGCTGCGGCGACGCTCAGAACAGCGCGCTGTAGGCGTTGAGCGCGGGCTGCCCGCCCAGGTGGGCGTGGAGCACGGTCGAGTCCCGCCCGATCTCCCCGCGCCCCACCAGGTCGACCATCCCGGCCACGTCACCGTCCGCGCAGGCCTCGATGAGCCGCCCGTGCAGACCTGCGGAGCGGCAGTTCCCGCCCCCGCCGAAGCGGCGCCGCTCCAGGCGGCGGACGAGCGGGGTGCAGCGGGCGATGGTGGCGGCGGCGCGGTTCCCGCTCACCCGCACGAGGACGTCGTGCGGGTCGCCGTCGGCCGCGGGGCGGCCCGGTTCGATCCCACCGGACACGATGGTGTCCCTGATCGCTTCGTACGCCCGGTCCCTGAGCAGGGTCCGGCGGACGGGTCGTATCGCCTCCACGACTGAAATGTTGGAGTCGGTCGACGGGGCGCACAAGAGCGCCCGGCAGGCCCGCACGAAGGTGCGGACCTGCCGGGCGCTCGGGCTCAGGCCGCCCAGGGCCAGTCGGCGTCCCTGGCCCCCTCCAGCAGCGGGACCATCCGGAAGGCCGCGTCGGAGAGGCCTCCGAACACATGGCGGTTCCCCGTGCCGGACGGGCCGTGGCCCACCCGGTGTCCGGCCAGGTTCCAGGTGTAGACCGGGACGTGCGCCGGGACCTGCTCGGTCGGTCCGCCGTGACGGCTGTACGCGGCCTGCTCGTCCGTGACGATCAGGACGCGGTCGTGCTTCCTGTAGTGCTTGCGCACCGCCTCGCTCGTGTCGGTGCCGCCGAGGTCGCCGAAGCGCTCCAGCACCTTGAGCACCGACTCGCCCCGGCTGAACCCGACGCGCCTGCTCGTGGTGCCGAACTCGACGAGGTCCGCGTCCGCCGCCCGCAGTGCGAGAGCCGTGCCGAAGACGGCCGCCGCGTCGGCCCGGTTGAGCTCCGAGCGGTCGGAGAGCCGCGAGAAGAACATCGAGCCCGAGCGGTCCACGAGCACCAGCGTGCGGCCGGGCAGCGCGGGCACGTTGGCGAGGGAGTGGCCGAGGGCCCTCTCCAGCGGGTACGACCAGCGCAGCGACGGCGCGTGCCGGTACGCGGCGAGGTAGCGGAACGGGAACTGGCGCGAGCGCGCGACCTCCGCCGGATCGCTGATCCGCGCGGCGACCCGCTCCGCGACCGCGTCCGAGACGCCCGCCCGGTCGAAGTTGCGCAGGTTCCGCACCAGCGCCATGGCGCCCATGGACGGGATCACGGCCTCCCAGGCCGCGCTGTCCATCGGGCCCTGGAGCCAGCCGGCGAGCGCCTCCCAGGTGATCCCGGCCGCGGCGAGCCGCTCGGCGCCGTCGGGCGCGGTCACGACGGCGCGTCGCTCCGCCACCGGGAGCGCCATCAGCTCCCGGTGCGCGGTGAGCACCCGGTTCGACGCGGGCGGCACGGCGGTGTCCGGGTTGTGCCGGCGGTCGAGGGCGTACTGGAACAGCTCCCCCTGCCACGGCTTGTCCGGGTCGGGCGCCGCGTGCACGAGGTTGAGGATGTCGCCGAAGCGGTAGCCCTTGGACGCGGTGTCGTACTTGAGCAGCGACGTGCCGCTGAACAGCCGGCGCACGGCGTCGGCGACGCCCCGCTTCACCGGCTTGGGCAGGTTGCGGCCGTACCGCGCGGTCCAGTACGCGAGCAGCTCGCCGGGCTCGTCCGGGCGCCGCAGCACGCAGGCCACGACGCCGCGGTTGGCGGGGCCGTCCGTGGCACCCGCGTCGAGGCGCGCCTTGACGTACTCGGCGGCGCCGACGATCGACGCGGTCCGCATGCCGCCCTCGCCGCGCAGCCATTCGAGCATGCTGGCGGTCCACGACGGGTCGCGGACCGCCAGCTCGCGCACGAGCGCGGCGAACCGGTCGTCCCGCTCGGCGCCGGTCTCGTAGTGGGTCCGCTGGGAGACGAGGTTCGCGACGGCCAGCAGGAAGAGCTCGGAGCGCGCGTCGCGCTCGCGGCCCCGGCCGCCCTCGTAGGTGCGCAGCACGCGTCCGGTCGAGGTGACCCGCGAAGTGCCCTGCGCCTTTGCCGCCCTGGTGTTGAATCGCGCCATGGTGAACTCCCCCGAATTCGAGGACGACCCTCCGGTCGTCACTGCATTCCTTCCGGGAGGCGCGGCAAATGGAGTGTGCCCGAGTTCGGGAGTCGGCTGCGGAACAAACCACTGCTCTACCGCTGAGCTACAACGCCCGTGGCGTTGACGGGATTCGAACCCGCGACCCGTCGTTCCCAGAAGTAACCGCTGCCTGCGCACCGCGCACACACCGTCCGCCGCGCCTCCCGGGTTCGAACCGGCGGCCCGCGTTCCCCGGAGGGAAGGAGCGCCGTCCGCGCACCGGGAGGTGCCGGAAGTCGTGGTGTCCAGAGTTCGAGGCCGGCGGAACCGACGAAGGTGCTCTGACCCCTGAGCTACACCGGCACGTGGTACCGGTGGCGGGACTCGAACCCGCGGCCGCCCCATTATCAGTGGAAGTAGGTCCTGCCTTCGCACCTGGACGTGCATCACTCTAGGAGGGGTGCCGCGGTGCGGGCGAATGAATTCTTCTCCGCCGCGGGAAAGGGAACTCAGCCGCGATTCTGCCGTTTCCAGGGGCCCTTGACCGCCAGCATGATGCCCGGGTCCTGGATGTTGGCGTACAGGGTGCGCCCGTCGGGCGAGAAGGTCACGCCGGTGAACTCGCTGAACTCCGGTTCGTCCTCCGTGCCGATGTTCAGTTCGTTGCGGGCGATCGGGTACGTGCGGCCGCTGTCCGTCGCGCCGAAGAGGTGCGAGACGCCCTCGCCGTCCTCGGCGATGACGAGACCGCCGTAGGGGGAGACCGTGATGTTGTCGGGGCCGTCGAACGCGCCGTCGACCGCCGGGTCGGGGTTGACCCCGAGCAGGACCTTCAGCGTCAGGGTGCGGCGCCCGGGGTCGTAGAACCAGACCTGGCCGTCGTGCCGTCCGGGGCTCTCCGTACGGGCGTAGGAGGAGACGATGTACGCGCCGCCGTCGCCCCACCACATGCCTTCCAGCTTGCGGGCACGGGTGACCTGGCCGGCCCCGAACTGCTTGCGCACGGGCGTGGTCCGGGCGTCGCGGTCGGGGACGTCCACCCAGTCCACGCCGTAGACCGTGCCGATCCTGGTGGCGCGGGAGAGGTCGTCGACGAACACGCCGCCCGAGTCGTAGCACGTGGGCGCCTGGAGCGCGCCGGCGTCGTCGGCGAGGGCGCGGAGGGCTCCGTGGCCGTGCCGGAAGCCCTTGGGCGGGGTCCAGCGGAAGAAGAGGCCGTTGGGGCCCGCCGCGTCCTCGGTGAGGTAGGCGTGGCCGCGCTTCGGGTCGACGACGACGGCCTCGTGGTCGTAACGGCCGAAGAACTTCAGCGGCTTGGGGTCGCGGTTGGCCCGGCGGTCGCGGGGGTCGACCTCGAAGACGTACCCGTGGTCCTTGGTCATGCCGTTCTCGCCGGCCCGGTCGGAGTTCTCCTCGCAGGTCAGCCAGGTGCCCCAAGGGGTGCTGCCGCCCGCGCAGTTGGTGGAGGTCCCGGCGATGCCGACCCATTCGGCGACCCCGCCGCCCGGGCGCACCTCGACGACCGTGCAGCCGCCGGCCGCGGCCGGGTCGTAGACGAGCCCCTCGGCCTGCGGCACCGGGTGGGGCCAGTTGGCGCGGGGCCCCTTGAGCTCGTGGTTGTTGACGAGCAGGGTGCTGCCGCGCGGGCCCTCGAAGGCGGCCGTGCCGTCGTGGTTCGAGGGGGTGTACTCACCCGAGTCGAGCCTGGTCGTGCCGCTGCGGGTGATGACGCGGTACGAGAATCCGGCGGGCAGCGCCAGCAGGCCCGCGGGGTCGGGGAGCAGCGGCCCGTAGCCGACGGCTCCGCCGTGCCGGCCGGCGTCCTCTCCCGTGGCCTCGGTCTCCTGCGACGCGAGGGCGCCGGGCGCGGTGGCGAGGGTGCCGACGCTGCCGGTCAGGGCGACACCTGCGACGGTGATCGCGGAGCGTCCTGCGAAGTCCCTGCGGGTGAGCGGCATGGTGTCTCCTGTGACGGTGGAGTGTGACCGTGGCGGGTGGCGGTGGCGGGCCCGGCCGTCGGCCACACGGTCCCGCCCGCGGCTGAACGCCGGCTGAACACGGGACGTCCTGCCGGGACCCGCTTCCGTGAACCCGCTCCCCGCCGCGGCCGCCCCGGGCCGCGGGCGCGCACCTCCCCGCCCGGCCTCCGGGCCGCCGGCCCCCTGTCCTGCGTGCCCGGCTGCCCGCCGGCCCTCTGTCCTGCGTGCCTGGCTGCCCGCCGGGGCCCGTCACCCGGGCACCCCGGTGAGGAACGCTCCGCCCGACCCGCGCCCGCGGCGTCCCACGCGCCCCCGGACGACCACGCGGCCCACAGGCAACCCGTACGGCTCAGCAGTCCTCGCGTCCTGGCGGCCGATCGGAATAATCTCCATATCAACGACCCGGCGACCCGTGGGAGGCGAGCGGACGTGGACGCACATCGAGCAAGCCACCTCCATGAGGACCGGCTGATGGCACTGCCCCATGTGACCGGGGTCGGCACCGGCCGGGACGAGGACTCGGGCGAGGACGTGATCGTCGTCTTCGTCACCCACAAGGTGCCGCTGGACCGGCTCCGCCCCGAGGACGTGGTCCCGTCCGAGGTCGAGGGCCTGTCCGTACGGGTTCTCGCGATGGCCGACGACGGCGACGACGACGAGCCCGGGTCCGGGTCCGGGTCGGAGCCGGAGCCGGAGACCGGCACGGCCTGAGCCGGGCCCCGCCCGCGGACTCAGCCCCCTTGCTGCGAACGCGCCTTGAACGCCGCCTTGCGGGCCTCCTTGGCCACCCTCTTGTCGGGGTGCAGCCGCCCCATCGCCTCCAGCACGTCCGGCGTCGCGGGGTGGTCGACCCGCCACGCGGCGGCGAAGAAGCTGCCGTGCTGTGCCGCCAGTCCCTCGACCAGCGCCTGCAACTCCTCCGAGTTCCCCTCCGCGGAGAGCTGGGCCGCGATCGTGTCGACGGTCAGCCAGAAGACCATGTCCTCGGACGGCGGGGGCACGTCGGGAGCACCGCGCTCGGTCAGCCACACCCGTGCGAGCCCGCCCAGCTCGGGGTCGTCCAGCACGTCCCGGACGGCCTGCGAGGCCTCCGGCCCGACCAGCGAGAGGGCCTGCTGGCAGCACAGCCGCCGCAGCGGGGCCCCCGCGTCCGCACCCCGGGCCGCCGCGAGCAACTCCCGTGCGGCGTCGAGGGGTTCACGCCGGGCCAGCCACAGCTCGGTCTCGGCCTGCGCGGCGGCAGGGGGGAACGCCGCCGTGCGGTCGAGCAGCACGTCGGCGCCCTTGTCCGCGAGGTCGCCCACGGCGGGCGCGGTGAACCCGGCCTCCAGGAGCCTGGCCCGGATGCCGTACGTCCCGAGCGGGGTGAGGCGCACCATCCCGTACCGCGAGACGTCGGCGTCGTCGACATCGGCCTCGGCCTCCTCGTCGGCCTCGGCCATCAGCGCCTCGTCGACGGGCTGGAAGTCCACGAGCCCGACCGGCTCCAGGACCCGGAACTGGTCGTCGAGGCGCATCATGGCGTCCGACACCTGCTCCAGGATGTCGTTGGTGGGCTCCCCCATGTCGTCCGGCACGATCATGGACGCGGCGAGCGCGGGCAGCGGCACCGCCCCGTCGCCGGGGGCGCTCTCGTCCGCGGTCAGCAGGTACAGGTTGCCGAGCACCCCGTCGAGGAAGTCAGCCTCGGCCTCGGGGTCCCAGTCCAGGGTGGAGAAGTCGATGTCGCCCCCGTCGTCCATGGCGTCCACGAGGTCGTCGAGGTCGGGCACGCTCGCGTCGGCGAGCACCGTCTCCAACGCGCCGCGCCAGAGCCCGAGTACGTCCTTCGGCGCCCCGGACAGCACGAGTGCGAGGTCGGCGCCCGCGACGACCGTGCCCTCCTCCTCGTCGGCCACCTCGACGAGCCCGGTGTCCACGGCGACCCGCCACGCCTCGCTCGCGCAGGCCGCGGCGTCGTCGCCGTCGAGTCCGAGTTCCGCGGCGGCGGCCGGGAGTTGCCCGTCGACGAGTTCACCACCGGCTCCGACCCGGGTGTCCGGACCGGCCCAGCGGGCGAGTCGCACGGCGCGCGAGAGGAGCGGCGTGGCGAGCGCGTCCCGCGCGAGTTCCGCTTCGGAGTGCAGGCGCACCGGCGGCAGGGGCGAACTGTCTGACATCGGCTGGTTCTCCTAGGACGAGCATTCGGACATGCATCCGGGCCGGCGTTCCGGCGCCGCCCCGCCGGGCGTCCGGCACGGGTTCCGGGGGCGTGCCCCGGACGGCCGTGCCGGACGTACGGGACGCCCACGGCACGCGTGACGCCCGTGGAGTTCCGCGGGCCGCCCGGGAGGACACTCGCCGGCCGCCCCGGAGATGCAGCCTCAGCCTAGACGGATTTGGCCCCATGCCGCCCGGTTCATGAACCTGTCAGAAGTATCGACCCGGAAAACCTTGACAACTCCCGTGGACAGACACGAGATTGACGCGCGTAGAAACTCACGGGTAATCGCCCGTAGCGGCTTCTACGCGCGTCATCATCCGCCCCGCCGGTCGCGACTGCCCCACCCTCGTCCGCCCGCTGTCCCACCCTCGTCCGTCGCAGTCCCACTTCGTCCCGGCGCCCACGCATGTCCCCGGAGGGATCCCGTTGCCGAGCAAGTCTTCCGCGCGCATCGCCGCGCTCACCGTCGCCGCCGTCTGTTCCACGGTCTCCGCGGTGGTCCTCACCACACCCGCCCACGCCGACGCCACGGCCGTCCACGACATCCAGGGCTCCACCCGGACCTCCCCTCTCGCTGGGCAACAGGTCACGGACGTGGCCGGTGTCGTGACGGGAGTACGGACCTACGGGTCGTCCCGCGGCTTCTGGCTCCAGGGCCTGACCCAGGACGACGACCCGGCCACCAGTGAGGGCGTGTTCGTCTTCACCAGCTCCACGCCGAAGGTCGCCGTCGGCGACTCGGTCACCGTCTCGGGCACGGTCACCGAGTTCGTGCCCGGCGGCGCCTCGACCGGCAACCAGTCGGTCACCGAGATCACCCGGCCCACCGTGACGGTCCTGTCCAGCGGCAACCCGGTTCCGGCGCCCGAGGTAATCGACGGCCGTTCCGTGCCGGCCGCCTACGCGCCCGAGGGCGACACCGCCGCGGGCGGATCGGTCAACGGTCTGACGCTGCGGCCGACGAAGTACGCCCTGGACCGCTACGAGTCACTGGAGGGCATGAACGTCGCGATCGGCTCGTCGCGCGTGGTCACCGCGACCGACCCGTTCTCCGAACTCTGGGTGACGGTCAAGCCGCACGAGCACGCGAACCGGCGCGGCGGCACGGTCTACGGCGCCTACACCTCGCAGAACACCGGCCGGCTCCAGATCCAGTCGCTGATCCCGACCGCCACGCAGCCGTTCCCCGCCGCGAACGTCGGCGACACCCTCGCGGGCACCACCGAAGGCCCCCTCGACTACAACCAGTTCGGCGGCTACACGCTGACCGCCCGCACGCTGGGCACGGTCGAGGCGGGCGGCCTGGAGCGCGAGACCACCCGCAAGCAGTCCCGGTCGGAGCTGGCGGTGGCGACGTACAACGTCGAGAACCTCGACCCGGGCGACAGCACGTTCGACGCACACGCGGCAGCGATCGTGGACCACCTCCAGGCGCCCGACATCGTGTCCCTGGAGGAGATCCAGGACAACAACGGGGCGACGAACGACGGTACGGTCGCCGCCGACGTGACCATGCGGAAGCTGGTCGACGCCATCGTCGCGGCGGGCGGCCCGACCTACGAGTGGCGCTCCGTCGACCCCGTGAACCTCGCGGACGGCGGGGAGCCGGGCGGCAACATCCGCCAGGCGTTCCTCTACAACCCGGCGCGGGTCTCGTTCGTCGACCGGCCGGGCGGCGACGCCACGACCGCCGTCGGGGTCACGAAGGAACGCGGCAAGGCGCGGCTCACGGTGTCCCCGGGCCGTGTCTCCCCGGCCGACGCGGCCTGGAACAACAGCCGCAAGCCGCTGGCCGGCGAGTTCTCGTTCCGCGGCAGGACGGTCTTCGTGATCGCGAACCACTTCGCGTCGAAGGGCGGCGACCAGTCGCTGCACTCGCAGTTCCAGCCGCCGGCGCGCAGCTCGGAGACGCAGCGCCACCTCCAGGCGACGGCGGTGAACGCCTTCGTCAAGGACATCCTCGCCGTGCAGAAGAACGCGGACGTCGTCACCCTCGGCGACATCAACGACTTCGAGTTCTCCGGCACGACCAAGCTCCTCGAGGCCGACGGCGCCCTCTGGTCGGCCGTCAAGTCCCTCCCGCGCAGCGAGCGTTACAGCTACGACTACCAGGGCAACAGCCAGGTCCTCGACCAGATCCTGATCAGCCCGTCGATCCGCAAGGACTGCGACTTCAGCTACGACAGCGTGCACATCAACTCGGAGTTCTCCGACCAGATCAGCGACCACGACCCGCAGGTACTGCGGTTCCGCCCGTAGCCGTCGCCGCACGCCGGTGGGCCCGGCCCCCTGCCAGGGGGCCGGGCCCACCGCTGTCCGCACCGGGTGCGAATCGCCGTGCCGGAGTCCGGTGCCGTACTCCGTCCGGTCAGGTCAGGCGAAGACGGCGTCCAGCCAGCCGCGCCAGTCCTGTTCGGTCCGCGCGGCGTCGGCGTCCGGCGCGAAGTCGTGGACGCTCACGCCGACCGGCGCGGCCCAGTGGTCGCGGCCGAAGATCCGGATCAGCGCGTCGTCGGTGCGCAGCCCCACGAAGTACGGGTTGCGGTAGTCGAGCACGGCGTCCACGACCCGGCCGCCGGGGCCCCGGGCCTGCACGCGGTCGCCCTCTGCGGCGCCGTCCGCCAGGCCGAGCGCCGCCGCGACGGCTTCGAACGAGCCGGCGGCGCTGGACGCCCCGGGTCCGTCGAACGTCGTGAAGGCGACCGGGCGGGCGGCGAAGTGCGTCAGGTACTGGCGCAGGGTGTGCAGGTAGAAGTCGGTGTGCCTGCTCGCGCCGTCGTACTGGTTGTCCCAGTCGTCGACGAAGATGCCGCTGTGGACGTACCGCACCCAGGCGCGCCGGCCCTCGTCACGCGGCTCCACGGTGTAGTCGAGCTGGTTGAGGGTCTGCCGGGAGGTCCCGTCGACGTTCTCGAGACGGTTGGTGTACCGGTGCGGCGGGTCCCAGGCGGCGACCGTGGACCCGAAGGGACCCGTGCCGCCCTCGCGCGGCTCGGGGGCCTCCATCGGCCACAGCCAGCCGCCGGTGCCCTCGGTCACGGCCTGCCAGACCTGCTCGGGTGTGGCGTCGACCTCGAACTCGCGGGCGATCTCGAATTCCTTGGACATGGTGGCTCCTGCGCGTGGAATGGGCTGGTCAGTCGGTGGTTTCGGCGGCCCCGGGCGCCTCGGCCCGGATCTCGCCACGGCGCTTCCCGTCGACACGGTCCTCGTCGGGGTTCTTGTCGGGGTTGTCGCCGGAAGGGTTCCCGCCGTCGGGGGACCCGTCGTTCCCGGGGGCGTCGCTCCCGGGCCGGACCGTGGGATGGACGGCGACGACGATCCGGTGGTCGCGGCCGCCGTCGGCGCCGGGAGCGTCGTACTTGCGGATCAGCGCCCCGACACCCGCGGTCAGCTCCTGGACGAACGCGGCCCGGTCGGCGGCGGACGCGAAGCGCACCTCGCCGTCGAGCGCGAACGTGGCCAGGCGCTTGCGGGCCCTGGTGGCGCCGGTGATCAGCGAACCCACGTCCCGCACCAGCCGGGCCCCGAGCGCCAGCAGCCAGCGGGCCGAGAGCTGGTCGCGGAACCGGTCCGGATCGGGCTGCACGGCGGCGAGCGCGAGCGGCGAGATGACGTACGAGGCGGCCGTCGCCCGCATCAGGCGCTCCGTCACGTTGCCCTTGCGGCGCTCTCCCGCGAGCTCCACCAGGCCGTGCCGCTCCAGTGCCCTGAGGTGGTAGTTCACCTTCTGCCGGGGCAGCCCGACCCTGCCCGCCAGCATCGCGGCGGACGCGGGTCCGGCCGCCAGCTCGGCCAGCAGCCGGCCCCTCATGGGGTCCAGCGAGACGGCTGCCGCCGCCGGGTCCTCGATCACGGTCACGTCCAACATGACTCCACGGTCTCACCGAAAACTTTTTTTGTCCAGGCAATCAGAGTTGTCGGTGAGTCGGTGGGCCGGTGGGCCGCGAGGCGCGGACCCGGCGGCGGGAGACAGCGACGGGAGGCGGTGGGCGGACCGGGCTCGCGAGGCCGGTCGCCCGGGGCGAGAGGCGTTCGCCGCGTGAGGCCGTTCCCGGCGTGTGGCGGCCCCTCGCGCTCGGCCGTTCATCGCGAGGGGCCGCTCGCGGCCTACGGCAGTTCCCCCCGAGCGGCCCTCCCCGGCGAGCGAGCGTTCGCCGCGTGTGATCCGTACACGGTTTACGACGTAACCGCGCGAGGCCGCTCACCCCGTGCGACCGTCCGCGGCGTACGGCAGTCCACCCGAGCGGCCCTCCCGGCGTACGGCGTTCTCCGCGTGAGGCCGTTCATCCCGTGCGGCGTCCGGTTCGTCGCGCGCGGCCGGAGACGACGAACGGCGGGGCCGTCGACCGGCCCCGCCGTTCCGCACAACCTCCGCGTCAGCCGCGGGCGTTGCTCCGCCGCCGCAGCAGCCCCGCCGCGACGACCGCGCCGGCGCCGGCCCCTATGAGTACGGGGCCGGGATGCCGCTTCGCCGCCTGGACGACCGAGAGCGCGGTGAGGCGAACCCGCTCGGGAACGCGCTCCTGCACGACGTGCCCGGCCTCCACCGCCTTGCCCTGCACGACGTGCCCGGCCTCGACGGCCTTCTCCTGCACCGCGTGCCCGGCCTCAACGGCCTTGCCCTGCACCGCGTGCCCGGCCTCGACGGCCTTCTCCTGCACCGCGTGCCCGGCCTCCGCGGCCTTCGCCTGCACGACATGCCCGGCCTCGACGGCCTTGCCCTGCACCGCGTGCCCGGCCTCGGCCGCCTTCTCCTGCGCCGCGCGTCCGGCCTTGACGGCCTTGTCCTGAGCCGCGCGTCCGGCCTCCGCGGCCTTGTCCTGCGCCGCCTGGCCCGCTTCGCCGGCCCTGCCCTTCAGCTCGGCGCCCCGGGCCCGCGCGCGGGCCTTCACATCGGCCTTCGCGGCCAGTTCCTCGACGGTGCCGCCGAGCCGCTCCCGGGTCTCCTCGATCCTGCGCCGCAGTTCGGCGGGGCTCTCGGCTCCGCCCACCGGCTTGTCGGAGAGGCCGTCGGCCCCCACGGAAGTGTCCTTGTCCATCATCGATGAGCCCTTTCCTTGATCTCGTCGACGTCGGCCCTGACGCTGTCGAGCGTCTCCTCGGGCAACGGCGGGGTGGCGCGGCCGAGTCGGGAACGTCCGGCCGCCGCCAGAACGCCCGCGGCCGCGAGGAGCGCGAGCGTGACGACCAGCGCGGCGGCCCACCAGGGCAGCACCAGCGCCAGCACGGCCGCGGCGGTCACGGAGAGGGCCATCAGCCCCACGTACGCGACGGCACCGGCCGCGGCCAGCAGCCCGCCGCCCCGTCCCGCGCGCCGCCCCTTCTCCGCCAACTCCTCCTTGGCCAGGCGCATTTCCTGACGTACGAGGTCGGAGAGCTGTTCGGTGGCCTGCCCGACGAGTTCACTCACCGAGCGACTCTCGTCCTGCGGCCGTCCAACGGTCCCGGTCACGGCGCCCCGCCTCCTTTCGTCCCGGCCGCCCGGGTACCCGATCGCGCCGCCACTACCCCTGCCGCGCGGCCGCCGTGCCGAGCCGGCCCGAAGGCGCGGGCCGCAGGCGACACACCGCACTCCGGGATCTCGTAGCAACACTGACGCGTACCGGGTAGGAGATTTAAGTGGAGCTTCACTGTCGGAATGCCGACACTGAGTCCCATGACGTCATCGCCCCGCACCCGTCCCTTCGGCCGTGTCCTCTGCGCCATGGTCACCCCCTTCACCGACGAGGGGCTCCTCGACCTGGAGGGCGCGCAGCGGCTCGCCGAGCATCTGGTCGCCGAGGGCTGCGAAGGGCTGGTGCTGTCCGGGACGACCGGCGAGTCGCCCACCACGACGGACGACGAGAAGTCCGCGCTCGTACGGGCGGTGGCGGACGCCGTCGGGGGCCGTGCCGCGATCGTGGCGGGCGTCGGCACCGCCGACACCCGCCACACGGCGGAACTCGCCCGCGCCGCCGAGAAGGCGGGCGCGGACGGCCTGCTGGTCGTGACGCCGTACTACAGCCGGCCCCCGCAGGACGCCGTCGAGGAGCACTTCCGGACCGTCGCGGACTCCTGCGGGCTGCCGATCGCGCTGTACGACATCCCCGGCCGCACGGGCACCCGCATCGAGCCGGAGACGATGCTCCGGCTCGCGGAGCATCCCCGGATCGTCGCGGTGAAGGACTGCGCGTACGACCTGCTGGGCACGCAGAAAGTGCTGGCCCGTACGGATCTCGCGTACTACGCGGGCTGCGACGAGTACGTACTCGCGCTGTACGCGCTCGGCGGGGCCGGATGCGTCAGCACGGTCGCCAACGCGGTGCCGCGCCGGTTCCGTTCGATGCTGGACGCGTTCGACGCCGGGGACACCGCGGGGGCCGCCCGGATCCAGCGGGAACTCACGGGGCTGATCGAGGCGATGATGGCCTCCGGCCTGCCCGGGGCGGTCACCGTGAAGGCGGTCCTCACCGCGCGGGGCCTGCCCTCGGGACCGGTCCGCGCACCGCTGCGGCCCGCCGGCCGGGAGGCGGCCGACGGGCTGCTCGCGGTGTACGGGGAGCTGGTCGCACGGGACGCCGGCGGCTGACCGGGCTCCTCACCCCGGCCCCCGCGCCTCCGGCCCGCTCCCGGACGACGCCTGCGGCTCCGGCCCGTTCCCGGACGACGCCTGCGGCTCGGGCTCAGCGTCGGGCGAAGAGCGGCGTCCAGCGTCCCCCCGCGCCGTCGTTCCCCTTGCGGAACCCGCTCAGCGGCACGACCTTGTCGCTGCCGATCGTGACGAGTACGAGCCGGTTGTGGAACTCGTTCGCGCCCGGCTCGATGTCCCAGGCGACCAGGCGGTCGTCGTCCGCCCAGGCGAGCAGCTGCTGTCCGGGGACCTTGTGGAGCCGCTTGCCGGTCAGGGGGTCCAGGATCTCGGAGGCGGTCGCCCTGGAGCCGCCCGCGAACTCGCCCGCCGCGAGTGAGCCGTCAGGCGACAGCCTCGCGTCGACGAACCAGTGCAGGTGCCGCTCCTTGGCGGGGGTGTCGGCCTCCTTGCCCTCGAAGTCGTAGTACCGCTGGTGGGGTGCTGTCGTGAGCCCGCTGTAGACGAGTCCGCCGTCGCCGCTGAAGGCGAAGTCCTGCCGGGCGTTCAGATGTTCCTGGTCGCCGCCCGCGACCCTGGCCCAGGAGCCGTCGCCGGTGTCGACGTCCAGTACGTAGAACCCGGTCCGGCTGCTCCCGCCGAACTGCGGCATCCAGTCGTTCTTCCGGCCGTCGCCGTCGTTGTCGTAGTCGGCCCTGAGGCGCAGGTCGGGGTTCTCGTCGTACGTCGTCGCGACGAGCTTGTCGCCGTCCGGCGAGAACGCGACGCCCGCGACCCCGCGGTCCACGGGGATCCAGTGCTCGACCTTCCCGCTGAGCAGGTCGAGCAGGCCGATCCGCCGGGCAGGCAGTTCGCGCTCCAGGACGGCGGCCGTGCGCATCCCCGGAGCGACGTCGACGACCGACCAGTCGGTGGTCCTGACGTACTTGCCGGTCCGCTGGTCGAGGAGGTGGTAGTCGCGCACGGCGACGGCCCGGTCGTCCGTCTTGCGGACCATGTCCATGACGTAGTACGCGGCGAGCGCCGTGTCCCCGGCGGCGATCAGGTCGCGCGGCGGCGACTGGTCCGGGTGGGCGATGATGTCGCTCCGGTTCATCCCGCTCGCGAGCCGCGGCTCGTCACCGCCGCGGTCCAGCACGGGCACCGCGACGGCGGCGGCGACGGCGAGCACGGCGGCCACCGCGACACCGGAGATGCGGCGGGTGCGGCGGCGGCGCCGGACGGCGAGCACCCGGCCCGCGAGGTCGGGGGGCGGTGTCTGGGGCTGCGCGCCCTGTTCGATCAGGGTGTCGCGCACGAGCTGGTCCATGTTCACGGGCGTACCTCCACGGGGGCGAAGTCTCGGGACGGGGTCCGCTCCGCGTCCGCGGGGGCCGTCGCGGCGAGTTCCGGCGCGAGGACACGCAGCCGGGCGAGCGAACGGTGGGTGGTGGACCGCACGGTCCCGACCGAGCAGCCGAGGATGCGGGCCACGTCGGCCTCCGGCAGGTCCTCGAAGTAGCGCAGCACGAGCACGGTCCGCTGCCGGGCGGTGAGCCGCGCCAGCGCCCCGCGCATGACGATCCGCAGCTCGGCCGCGGCGGAGGGGTCCGATCCCCCGCTCCCCTCCGGCGGATCGGCGACGGTCAGTTCGCGCCGCCGCCACTTCAGCCGCCACCGGCTCACCTGCTGCCGGTACAGGATCTGGCGTACGTACGCCTCGGGCTCGTCGATGCGCTGCCACTTTCCGGCGGCCTTGATCAGCGCGTTCTGCAGGAGGTCCTCGGCGGCGTGCCGGTCGCCCCCGCTGAGCAGCACGGCCGTCCTCAGCAGCGCCGACGTGCGGTTCTCCACGAACTCCCTGAACTGCTCCTGCCCTTGGGCATCCATCGTCACCTTCTCTTTCGCGCGGGCGCTCTCCCCCGCTCTGCCACCCCTACCGACGCCTCCGCCGGTCCCCCGCTATGCCCCCGCCCCGGAAATGTTCACGGCGGTACGCGGCCCGCGCCGCGGCCCCCGTGCACGGATGCGGCAGGCCCGCCCGGCGCTCCCGCCACTCTTCACCCGCTCGGCCGAACAGGGTGTGCGACGGCCCCCTCGCACTGTTCGACTCGGTCCAGGCATGACAGGACGACCGGAGGAGCTGCTGTGGCGATCATGATGGTGCTGGACATCCCCGGAGGCACACAGGCCCAGTACGAGCAGATCTCCCTCAAGCTGAGCAACGGGCGGGGACTCCGCAAGAGCTCGGACTGGCCCGTGCCCGGCCTCGTGTCGCACGCCTCCGGGCCCACGGAGAGCGGCTGGTGCGTGGTGGACGTCTGGGAGTCCGAGCAGGCGTGGACCCGCTTCGCGAACGTCATGGTCCCGCTCAGCCAGGAGGTCGGCATGCCGCAACTGACCCCGAGGCTCTACCCCACCGTCAACGTGGTGAGGGACTGACCCGCGTCACACCCTCCGGCACCCACGGAAGCCGCCCGGGCCCGGGCGACCGTCCACGCCGTGAGGAAGGGCAAGGACAGCCGTCACGCCGGGCTCGTCGTGCGAAGCAGCCGTACAGAGCATCCCGGACAGGCCTCCCGATCGCGGTCGGGAGGTGAACTCCCTTACTACGCGCGGGAAATGACCCGGCGATTCGGTCGGCGCCCCTCTATGATCAAGCCTCTTCACCAGGCTTGGGGGACTCATGCTTGCCCGAATGCCGTTGTCGGCACGTGCCGCCTTGTCGCTGCTCACCGCAGCGGCCCTGACCGGTTGCTCGACAGCGGACGGCTCACCGACGGCTGCCGAAGGCAAGGGCCCCTCCGCGTCGCCCACGACACGGGCCCGGCCGTTGACGGAGGCGGAACTCAGGTCACTGAGCCTCCGGGAGGCGGACCTGCCCGAGGTCGAGCCGGGCCGGATCGCCTTCGAGGACCGCAGCGACACGTCGGACGCCCCCTCGTTCAAGCCCGCCTCCGATCCCGACTGCCAGACCGTGCACGACATCCGCTACGCGAGGGCGGCCCCCACTGTCGTCCGCCAGGTCATGACCTGGAAGGACGGCATCTTCCCCGGCCAGGTCACTCTCGCCTCCTACCGCGGCGGTGTGGCCGAGCGGCTCTTC
The DNA here is from genome assembly GCF_014651055.1 of Streptomyces fructofermentans. GTDB lineage: Bacteria > Actinomycetota > Actinomycetes > Streptomycetales > Streptomycetaceae > Streptomyces > Streptomyces fructofermentans. The sequence goes on along the minus strand of NZ_BMWD01000018.1, from coordinate 27,147 downwards.
GCGGAACTCGAGCGCGCCGCAGGCTCGTGCAACACCTACCGCGGCGACGGACGGACCGGCGCCTACACCTCCACGATGAAGACGCAGAAGGCGCCGAACGCCGGCGACGAGGCTGTGCAGTTCCGCGAGTACTCCACCGTCGAACTGGGCAAGCGGGACGAGCTGTTCATCGTCGTACGGACCGGCAGTACGATCGCGACCTACAACAGCCTCGAAGTCGGCCGCGTCGCGACCTTCCCGACCGAGCCGATCATCGACCAGGCCGAACGCCTGCGCGCTGCCCAGGACCGGTGACGCGAAGCACCGGGCCCGGGCGCGAAGACACCTGGCGAAGACCCGTACGACACCACGGCCCCCCATTGCCCGGCACGGCCCAACGGCTGGGCAGCCCCGGCAGGCGGCCGGCCTGGGGGCTTCAAGAACGATCTTGCGCTCATCCGCGCCAACTGCCACCGCATGATCCACCGGAGAGCACCCTGGCCGACTCCTGGGGAGCTGCGGGCCTCAATGGAGCAGAAGCACGCGGCCGACAAGCGCGCCGCTGCGGCCGTGGCTCGACCTCGCACGGCAGCCGACGACCAGGGTGCCGAACCGGTGGGCTGACCACCCCTGCCGACATCCACGGCGACGCACATGGGAGGGTCCGGCAGAGCCTTGGACGGCAGCCGCGGCCGGGCACGCCATGATGCTCGGCCGACTCCGGCCGAACCCTTGATGCCGCGCCCAAGCAGGAGCGCCCTCCCCAGCCGCTGCCGGCCGTGGAAGGGCGCTCGTCGGGTGACCACCGCCGGCAAACCGCCGCCGGGCGGGCGGAGGTTCGGAGCGGCACCCCGGAGGCGGCCGCGCACCGCGGCCGCCGAAGGTCAGTTGTGGCTGTGCAGGACCTCGTTCAGCCCGCCCCACACGGCGTTGTTCGGGCGGGCCTCGACCGTGCCCGTGACGGAGTTGCGGCGGAAGAGGATGTTCGAGGCGCCGGAGAGCTCACGGGCCTTGACGACCTGGCCGTCGGGCAGCGTGACGCGCGTACCGGCGGTGACGTACAGGCCCGCCTCGACCACGCACTCGTCGCCGAGGGCGATGCCCACGCCCGCCTCGGCACCGACCAGGCAGCGCTCGCCGATGGTGATGCGGACGTTGCCGCCGCCGGAGAGGGTGCCCATCGTGGAGGCGCCGCCGCCGATGTCCGAGCCGTCGCCGACGACGACACCCGCGGAGATGCGGCCCTCGACCATGGAGGTGCCGAGCGTGCCGGCGTTGAAGTTCACGAAGCCCTCGTGCATGACCGTGGTGCCCGCGGCGAGGTGCGCGCCGAGGCGTACGCGGTCGGCGTCGGCGATGCGGACGCCCTTCGGCGTGACGTAGTCCGTCATGCGCGGGAACTTGTCGATGGACGTCACGGCGAGGTGGAGGCCCTCGGCGCGGGCGTTCAGCCGGACCTTCTCCACGTCGTCCACGGCGACCGGGCCGAGCGAGGTCCAGGCGACATTGGCGAGCAGGCCGAAGACGCCGTCCAGGCTCTGGCCGTGCGGCGCGACCAGGCGGTGCGAGAGCAGGTGCAGGCGCAGGTACGCGTCGTGCGCGTCCAGCGGCTTCTCGTCGAGCGAGGCGACGACCGTGCGCACCGCGACCACCTCGACGCCGCGCCGGGCGTCCGGTCCGACGGCCTTGACGGCACCTTCGCCGAGCAGTTCGGCGGCACGCTCGGGGGACAGCCGTTCGGTGCCGGAGGGGCCCGGATCGGCGGAGAGTTCGGGCGCCGGGAACCACGTGTCGAGAACAGTGCCGTCGGCGGCGAACGTGGCGAGCCCGGCGGCGACGGCGCCGGTGGTGCGAGTAGCAGTCGTGTCGGTCATGACGGCAACCTAACCGGCCGGGGGGCGTCCGGGCGAACTCGTGCTCGGGGCGTCTCGGAGAACGGTCGGACGCGTGGGCGGGAGCGGGGCGCGGTCAGGGGATCACGCGTGCCAGGACCTCCCGGGCGTACCCCTCGTCGTACTCCGCCCCCGTCAGCAGCACCTGGAGGCAGATCCCGTCGATCAGCGCGACCAGGGCCCTCGCGGTGACGGGGTCCGTACGGCGCCCGATGCGCTCGGCGAGGTCCTCGCACCACTCGGCGGCGACGGGTCGCAGGGCGGGGCGACGCAGGGCCGCGAGGTACAGCTCGTACTCCAGCTCCACCCCCGTACGGTCGCCCGCGAGCCATTCGCCGGTCAGCGCGGCGAGTTCACCGGCCAGGTCGGTCCGCGGGTCCTCGACGGCACCGCGCGACGCGAGCACCTTGGCGAACCCCTCGCCGGCCTGCCGCAGCGCGGCCACCATCAGCTCGTCGAGGGTCGCGAAGTGGTACGTCGTCGAGCCGAGCGGCACGTCCGCCTCGGCCGCGACCGTGCGGTGGCTGAGCCCTCCGAGCCCCCTGGCGGCCACGACCCGGATCGCCGCGTCGATGATCCGCTGCCGCCGCTGCGGATCGTGGCGCCTGGCCATCAGCGCCCGCCGCCCCGGGGCATCAGTGCGCCCCGCCCATGTTCAGCACCACGACCCCGCCGATGATGAGCCCGGTCCCGGCGACCTTCGCGACGGTCAGCCCCTCCCCCAGGAACACCGCCCCGATCGCCACGACGGCGGCCGTGCCGAGCCCGGACCAGATCGCGTACGCCGTGCCGACCGACACGGTCCTCAGCGTCTGCGCGAGCAGCAGGAAGGCCACGAGGTAGCCGACCGCGGTCACCAGCGAGGGCCAGAGCCTGGTGAACCCCTCGCTGTACTTCATGGCGGTCGTGGCGGCCACCTCCGCGGCGATGGCTCCGGCGAGCAGCGCGTATCCCATGTGTACGAGGGTACGCATCGATACGTACACCCGTACACAACCGCGCGACCGGCTCTCCGGGGGGAGTCGGCGCGACCGGGGGCTCGCGGCCCGCAGCGGCGGCCGACAGCGGGCGATCCGCGACCTGTGACCTGTGACCACCGCGCCACCGCGCCACCGCGCCACCGGGCCACCGGGCCACCGGCCATCGGTCCGCCTCAGTCGAGCAGCGTCCGCTTCGGCCGCAGCACGCAGAACTCGTTCCCCTCCGGGTCCGCCAGCACGACCCAGGTGACGTCCTGGCCCTGGCCGACGTCCACGCGCCGCGCGCCCAGGGCCAGCAGCCGTTCGACCTCGGCCGCCTGGTCGTCGGGGGTGAGGTCGATGTGCAGCCGGTTCTTGGAGGTCTTGCGCCCGCCGACGGGCACGAAGCAGATTCCGGGCAGGGCGTCCGGCGCGGCCCCGACGACGATCTCGTCCTCGGTCTCGAACAGCACCTGCCAGTCCAGGACTTGGCACCAGAAGCGGGCCAGCGACGGCAGGTCCCGGGCGTCCACGACGAGCTGGTACCAGGAGAGGGCCATGCGTCGCAGTCTCCCCCGAGCGCCCGACACCTGCCACTGGGCGCCCGCCACCGGCGCCGCCCGCCCGCCACCCTCCGCTCACGCCCGGACGGCAGTCACCCTCCACCCACGGCGGGACGTCCGCCCACCCGTCACCCGGCACCCACCGCTCACCACCCCGGACGCCCGCAACCGCGCCCCCGCGTCCGGGCCCGGCCGTACGACGCCGCCGAGCCGCACCCCCCGCACTCCCGCACCCCCCGAGTTCCGGAAATGCACCCCGGAGAGTCCCGGGCTCGATTTCTTAAAGCGTGAACTCACCACCCCGGTGGCGGAATTCCAGAATCGCCGCCAACCGACCTCTATTCAGCCGGAGTTCGGTCAGAGAACGCTCTCAGAAACGCCTACTCGCGGGCCGGGACTTCCACTAGCATTCCCTCGTCGCACACGCGGATCCCCCGGCCACAGCCGTCCCGCGTGTCCGCGGCCTCCGCCTCTTCCTGTGCCACGCACATGACCAATCCGCGTCCGCCCAGGCGACGCTGGAGGAATCACGCATGCCTGAAAGAAGACCCGGGCCCGCTCCCGCCCAGTCCGCCCAGCCGCCGAAGGTGTGGGAGACCGGCGAGACCCTGGACGAGTCCCGCATACCCGGCACGCGCAGGCTCTGGCTGGCCGGCGCCCTCCTGCTGGCGGTCCTCGCCTCGGCGGTGACGGTGGCCGGCCTTCCGGACGACAGTGCGGACCCGTCGCCGGGCAACCGCGACAAGCGCACCACGGCGGCGGCCGAGGACGAGCCGGTCGTGCCCGGTACGCCTCCGAGCGCCGCGCCCACCGGCAAGAGCGGTCTGGCCGCCGCCCCCGGACCCTCGGGGGCCGGCGAGACGTCCGGCGACGCCTCGTCGGCCGGATCGTCCGCTCCCGCGGCCGGGACGGGCGGCGGCGCGGACCCGCGGCCGTCGAAGCCCGCCGCCTCCGGCCCGCCCCCCGCCGGGAAGCCCGCCGCGCAGCGCAGGTCCGTCCAGTCGGTCAACTATCCCGACCGCTTCTGGAGCCTCGGCCGCGACGGCGTCCGGCTCGACCGGGTGGGTTCCGGGAACCACCACTCCCGCGACCGGGGGGAGACCACCTTCACGCTCGTCCCCGGCCTCGCCGACTCCGACTGCTACTCGTTCTCCCTCGGCGGGGGCCGCTATCTGCGCCACTCGCAGTTCCGGCTGCGCGCGGACCGCGACAACGGCTCCGCGCTCTTCGAGCAGGACGCCACGTTCTGCCCCCGGCCGTCGGCGTTCTCCGGCGCGGTCGTGCTGGAGTCGGTCAACTACCGCGGCCGCTTCCTGCGCCACCGGGACTTCCAGCTCCACCTGGACCCGTTCGAGAACAGCCGCCTCTACCGGTCCGACTCGGCGTTCCGCCTGGTCCGGGGCCTGGACTGAGCCCTCACCCCGGCATCCGCCGACAGGCCCTGCCCGCCCCGGGCGACCGCCACGAGGCCCGGCACGCCAGCCATCCGCCACGCCAGCCACCCGGCCCCGGCAAGGCCCCGCCCCGCCCCGCATCCACGCGAAACCCTCCCGCATCGGCGCCCCTCCCCGGCGGCGGACGTGGAAGCGGCCCCCGGCAC
>NZ_BMWD01000018.1:0-22122 GCF_014651055.1 Streptomyces fructofermentans | reverse complement strand
GCCGGGGGCCGCTTCCACGTACACGGGGAGATCGGGGAGCCGTGGGCTCAGACGTTGAAGCCCAGCGCCCGAAGCTGCTCACGGCCGTCGTCCGTGATCTTGTCCGGGCCCCACGGCGGCATCCACACCCAGTTGATGCGGAGTTCGTTGACGATGCCGTCCGTGGCGGACTTGGCCTGGTCCTCGATGACGTCGGTGAGCGGGCACGCCGCCGACGTCAGGGTCATGTCGATCGTCGCGATGTTCGCGTCGTCGATGTGGATCCCGTAGATGAGTCCGAGGTTGACGACGTCGATGCCCAGTTCGGGGTCGACGACGTCGTACAGGGCCTCGCGGACCTCTTCCTCCGAGGCCGGCTTCATCTCGATGGTCTCGCTCATGCCGTCTTCCTTTCGGCGTCGGCCGCGCCCAGGGCCTGGGCCGTCGCGTCCTTCCACGCCATCCAGCTCAGCAGCGCGCACTTCACACGGGCGGGGTACTTGGAGACACCGGCGAACGCGATCGCGTCCTCCAGCACCTCCTCCATGGCGTCGTCCGGCTCGATCCGGCCCTTGGACTGCATCAGCTCCAGGAAGGTCTCCTGGATCTTCTGCGCCTCGGCGATCTCCTTGCCGACCAGCAGTTCGTTGAGCACGGAGGCCGAGGCCTGGCTGATGGAGCAGCCCTGGCCCTCGTACGAGACGTCACTGACCGTCGTGCCGTCGTACTTCACCCGCAGGGTGATCTCGTCGCCGCACGTCGGGTTGACGTGGTGCACCTCGGCATCGCCATCCCGCAGACCGCGCCCGTGCGGGTGCTTGTAGTGGTCCAGGATGACTTCCTGGTACATCGAATCCAGCTTCATGCGATCGCTCGCCAATCCCTCAGCCGAAGAAGTTCCGTACGTGCTCCAGCCCGTCGACCAGTGCGTCGATCTCGGCCGGCGTGGAGTACAGATAGAACGACGCCCGCGTGGTCGCGGGAATTCCGTACCGCAGGCAGACCGGCCGCGCGCAGTGGTGGCCGACGCGGACCGCGATGCCCTGCTCGTCGAGGACCTGGCCCACGTCGTGCGGGTGGATGTCGCCGAGTGTGAAGGAGATCGCCGCGCCGCGGTCCTCGGCCGTGGTGGGGCCGATGATCCGCAGACCGGGCACCTCCGCGAACCGCTTCACCGCGTACTCGGTGAGGGCGTGCTCGTGGGCGAGGATCTTGTCCATGCCGATCGAGTTCAGGTAGTCGATCGCCGCGCCCAGACCGACCGCCTGCGCGATCGGCGGGGTGCCCGCCTCGAACTTGTGGGGCGCCGGGGCGTACGTCGACGAGTGCATCGACACCGTCTCGATCATCTCGCCGCCGCCGAGGAACGGGGGCAGGTCCTCCAGGAGCTCCTGGCGTCCCCACAGCACCCCGATGCCCGTCGGGCCGCACATCTTGTGGCCGGTGAAGGCCACGAAGTCGGCCTGCAGGGCCTGTACGTCGAGCGGCATGTGCGGCGCGGCCTGCGAGGCGTCGATGCAGACCAGAGCGCCGACCTCCTGCGCACGGCGCACTATCGCCTCGACCGGGTTGACCGTGCCGAGGATGTTCGACACCAGCACGAAGGAGACGATCTTCGTCTTCTCCGTGATGATCTCGTCGATGTTGGACAGGTCGAGCCGGCCGTCGTCGGTGAGGCCGAACCACTTCAGCTTCGCGCCCGTGCGCTGCGACAGCAGCTGCCACGGGACGATGTTGGAGTGGTGCTCCATCTCCGTGATGACGATCTCGGTCTCGTGGTCCACCCGGTAGGGCTCGTCGGCCCAGCCGAGCATGTTGGCCACGAGGTTGAGCGACTCGGAGGCGTTCTTCGTGAAGATCACCTCGTCGCGGCTCGGCGCGTTGATGAACGCCGCGACCTTGTCGCGCGCGCCCTCGTACAGCGCCGTGGCCTCCTCCGCGAGCACATGCACACCGCGGTGGACGTTGGCGTTGTAGCGCTCGTAGTAGCCACTGAGAGCGTCCAGCACCTGGCGCGGCTTCTGCGACGTCGCCGCGTTGTCCAGGTACACGAGCTTCTTGCCGTCGTGGACCTGCCGGTCCAGGATGGGGAAGTCCTTGCGGATCGCCTCGGTGTCGAGGAGGCCCGGCAGCTGTGTCACGCGGATACGCCACCCTTCGTGTAAGCCTCGTAGCCCTCGTTCTCCAGCTTGTCGGCGAGCTCGGCGCCGCCGGACTCGACGATCCGGCCCGCGGAGAAGACGTGGACGAAGTCGGGCTTGATGTAGCGCAGGATGCGCGTGTAGTGGGTGATCAGCAGGGTGCCCACCTCGCCGCCCTCGCGGACGCGGTTGACGCCCTCGGAGACGACGCGCAGGGCGTCGACGTCCAGGCCGGAGTCGGTCTCGTCGAGGATCGCGATCTTCGGCTTGAGGAGCTCCAGCTGGAGGATCTCGTGGCGCTTCTTCTCACCGCCGGAGAAGCCCTCGTTGACGTTGCGCTCGGCGAAGGCCGGGTCCATGTTGAGGCGCTCCATGGCCTCCCGGACCTCCTTCACCCAGGTACGCAGCTTGGGGGCCTCGCCGCGGACGGCCGTGGCGGAGGTGCGCAGGAAGTTGGAGACCGAGACGCCGGGGATCTCGACCGGGTACTGCATCGCCAGGAACAGGCCCGCGCGGGCGCGCTCGTCGACGGACATCTCGAGGACGTCCTCGCCGTCGAGGGTGACGGTGCCACCGGTGATCGTGTACTTCGGGTGGCCCGCGAGCGAGTAGGCGAGGGTCGACTTGCCGGAGCCGTTGGGGCCCATGATGGCGTGCGTCTCGCCCTGCTTCACGGTCAGGTCGACGCCCTTGAGGATCTCCTTCGTGGCGTTGTCGGCCTCGACGGTGACGTGCAGGTCGTGGATTTCAAGCGTTGCCATGGGTTCCTCAGGACTCCTGGTTGAGGGAGGCGCCTACGTCGACAAGGACGCTGCCCCCTTCGATCTTTACGGGATATACGGGTACGGGTCGCGTCGCGGGGAGGCCGGACGGCTTGCCGGTGCGGAGGTCGAACGCGGAGCCGTGCAGCCAGCACTCGATCTGACAGTCCTCCACCTCGCCCTCGGAGAGCGAGACGTTCGCGTGCGAGCAGATGTCGTGGATCGCGAACACCTCCCCCTCGGTACGGACGACCGAGACCGGCGTGCCGTCGAGTTCCACCCGTTTCGGGGTGTCCTCCTCCAGCTCGTCCAGCCCGCAGGCGCGCAGGTACGTGGGAGAGTCAGCCATCAGACCGACGCCTCCAGCTCCTCGTCGATCCGTACGAGGAGCCGTTCCTGGAGGTCGGCGACACCGATCTGCTGGACGAGTTCGGCGAAGAAGCCCCGGACGACCAGTCGGCGGGCCTCGTCGGCCGGGATGCCGCGGGCCATCAGGTAGAAGAGCTGCTCGTCATCGAAGCGGCCGGTGGCGCTGGCGTGTCCCGCGCCCACGATCTCGCCGGTCTCGATCTCGAGGTTCGGCACGGAGTCGACGCGGGCACCGTCGGTCAGAACCAGGTTGCGGTTCATCTCGTACGTGTCCGTGCCCTCGGCCTTGGCCTCGATGAGGACGTCGCCGATCCACACCGCGTGGGCGCTCTCGCCCTGGAGCGCGCCCTTGTAGACGACGTTCGACTTGCAGTGCGGGACGTTGTGGTCGACCAGGAGGCGGTGCTCCTGGTGCTGGCCGGCGTCGGTGAAGTAGAGGCCGAACAGCTCGGCCTCGCCGCCCGTGCCGGCGTACGCGACGCGGGGGTGCAGTCGTACGAGGTCGCCGCCGAAGGTGACCACGACGGACTTGAAGGTGGCGTCGCGGCCGATCAGCGCGTTGTGCTGGGCGACGTGGACGGCCTTGTCGTCCCAGTCCTGGACGGAGACGACGGTGAGCTTGGCGCCGTCGCCGAGGACGTAGTCGACGTTGGCGGCGAGCACGGCGTCACCGGTGTGGTCGATGACGACGACGGCTTCGGCGAAGGCTCCCAGTTCGATGACCTGGTGGCCGTAGGAGGTCCCGCCCTGGCCGCGTACGGCGATGCGGATCGGCTCGGTGAGCACCGTCTCCTTGGGGACGGTGATGACACCGGCCTTCTCGAACGCCGAGTAGGCCTGGGCGGCGACGCGGTCCACGGGGGTGCCCGCGGTGCCGAGCCGGGCGTCGTCGCGTCCGACGGTCTCGACCGTGACGCCCTCGGGCGCCTCGATCTCGACGCTCACACCGTCGCCGGTGACGACCGCGGTGCCGTCGTGCAGGCCCCGCAGCCGCTCCAGCGGCGTGAACCGCCACTCCTCCTCGCGGCCGTGGGGGACGGGGAAGTCCGCCACGTCGAAGGACGGGGGCGCGCTCATGCGCGTGGCGACGGTCGACTCTGCGGCCACCGCGATCTGGCCGGCGGTGGTGGACCCGACCGGGATGTTCTGAGCCTCAGCCATGGCTGTCGTTGTGCTCTCTTCCTACGTCAGAAATCTTCGGGCTTCCGGAGGCGGGGTCAGCCGACCGCGCCTTCCATCTGCAGCTCGATCAGCCGGTTGAGCTCCAGGGCGTACTCCATGGGCAGCTCCTTGGCGATGGGCTCGACGAAGCCGCGCACGATCATCGCCATCGCCTCGAACTCGGTCATGCCGCGGCTCATCAGGTAGAAGAGCTGGTCGTCCGAGACCTTGGAGACGGTCGCCTCGTGGCCCATGGACACGTCGTCCTCGCGGACGTCCACGTAGGGGTACGTGTCGGAGCGGGAGATGGTGTCGACGAGCAGCGCGTCGCACAGCACGTTCGACTTGGAGCCGTGGGCGCCCTCGCCGATCTCGACGAGACCGCGGTAGGACGTACGGCCGCCGCCGCGCGCCACGGACTTCGACACGATGTTGGACGACGTGTTCGGCGCCATGTGGACCATCTTGGAGCCGGCGTCCTGGTGCTGGCCCTCGCCCGCGAAGGCGATGGAGAGGGTCTCGCCCTTGGCGTGCTCGCCCATCAGGTAGACGGCCGGGTACTTCATGGTGACCTTGGAGCCGATGTTGCCGTCGATCCACTCCATGGTCGCGCCCTCGTACGCCACGGCGCGCTTGGTGACCAGGTTGTAGACGTTGTTCGACCAGTTCTGGATGGTCGTGTAGCGGCAGCGGGCGCCCTTCTTCACGATGATCTCGACCACCGCGGAGTGCAGGGAGTCCGACTTGTAGATCGGCGCCGTGCAGCCCTCGACGTAGTGGACGTAGGCGTCCTCGTCGACGATGATCAGCGTCCGCTCGAACTGGCCCATGTTCTCCGTGTTGATACGGAAGTAGGCCTGGAGCGGGATCTCGACGTGCACGCCCTTCGGCACGTAGATGAAGGAGCCGCCGGACCACACCGCGGTGTTCAGCGACGCGAACTTGTTGTCGCCGACCGGGATGACCGTGCCGAAGTACTCCTTGAAGAGCTCCGGGTGCTCCTTCAGGGCCGTGTCGGTGTCCAGGAAGATGACGCCCTGCTCCTCCAGGTCCTCGCGGATCTGGTGGTAGACGACCTCGGACTCGTACTGGGCCGCGACACCGGCGACGAGGCGCTGCTTCTCCGCCTCGGGGATGCCGAGCCTGTCGTACGTGTTCTTGATGTCCTCGGGCAGGTCCTCCCAGGACTCCGCCTGCTTCTCCGTGGAGCGCACGAAGTACTTGATGTTGTCGAAGTCGATGCCCGACAGGTCCGAGCCCCAGTTCGGCATGGGCTTCTTCTCGAAGAGGCGCAGGCCCTTGAGGCGGAGCTTGGTCATCCACTCCGGCTCGCTCTTCTTCGAGGAGATGTCCCGGACGACGTCCTCGTTGATGCCGCGCTTCGCCGAGGCGCCGGCCGTGTCGGAGTCGGCCCAGCCGTATTCGTACTTGCCCAGGCCTTCGAGCTCAGGATGGGCAGTCTCCGTGGGGAGCGTCATGCGGGGTTCCTCCCGGCCGTGCTTGCGGATTCGTTCTCGGTGGTCTGGTGTGCCGCCGCGGGGATGAACGTCGTGCAGACGCCGTCTCCGTGGGCGATGGTGGCCAGCCGCTGGACGTGCGTGCCGAGCAGCTGGGAAAAGATCTCGGTCTCCGCCTCGCACAGCTGGGGGAACTGCTCGGCGACGTGGGCGACCGGGCAGTGGTGCTGGCAGAGCTGCTCGCCGACCGGCGCGCTGCGAGCCGTAGCAGCGTACCCGTCCGCACTCAGGGCCTTGGCCAGGGCTTCGGCGCGCTTCTCGGGGGCCGCGCCCTCCACGGCCTTGCGGTAGGCGTCGGCCTGGACGGCCATCCTGGCGCGGGCGAAGGCGACGACGGCGTCCTCGCCGCCCTCGCGCGAGGCGATCCAGCGCAGGGCGTCCGCGGCGAGCTTGTCGTAGGACTGGTCGAAGGCGTCCCGGCCGCAGTCGGTCAGGGCGAACACCTTGGCGGGCCGCCCGCGGGTGCGCGCGCCGTAGACGCGCTGTTCGCGGGGCTCGACCACGTCGTCGGAGACGAGGGCGTCGAGATGGCGCCGCACGGCGGCCTGGGTGAGGCCCAGCCGTGCCGCCAGATCGGCGACGGTCGAGGGGCCGTGGTCCAGGATCGACCGCGCGACACGGTTGCGCGTCGAGCGCTCACCGGTCGCGAGTTCCTCCTGCGGAGCCTCGCCAACGTTTTTCACAACGCCATTGTTGCGTAATTCCTCAGAGACTGACAAGCCGCGCCCGTCGGACCCGACGGTGCGCTGCATCACTTAGGTAAACCTAAGCTGACCTGCGCAAATGATCTTTGATCGATCAATCGGGTGGCGCCGGACCGGCTTCTCCAGCAGACTGCCGCACCATGCCCGAACCCCTTCCGACCGGCCCCCTCGTCACCCGCGCGGGCCTCGCCGCGGACCTGCGCGCGCTCGGCGTGCGCCCCGGCGAGACGCTCCTCGCGCACTCGTCGCTGAGTTCCCTCGGCTGGGTCAACGGCGGCGCCGTCGCCGTCGTCCTGGCGCTGCTCGACGCCCTCGGCCCCGACGGAACCCTGGTGGTCCCGACCCAGACGGGCCACCTCAGCGACCCCGCGCTGTGGCGGCGCCCGCCCGCCCCCGAGGCGTGGTGGGCGACGATCCGCGCCACGATGCCCGCCTACGACCCGCTCGTGACACCCACCCGCGGGGTGGGCGTCGTCCCGGAGACCGTGCGCACCTGGCCGGGCGCGCTGCGCAGCGCGCATCCGCAGACCTCGTTCGCCGCCGTCGGCCCGCGCGCGGCCGCGGTCGTCGAGGGGCACGCCCCGGACTGCCGGCTGGGCGAGGCCAGTCCCCTGGCCCGCCTGGAGGAGCTGGGCGCGCGGGTGCTGCTGCTCGGCGCGGGCTACGACTCCTGCACCGGCTTCCACCTGGCCGAGTACCGCATCCCCTCGCCGCGCGTCGAGGTGGGCAGGCCGGTCCGCTCCCCCGAGGGCTCCCGCTGGGAGGTCGTGACGGAGGTCTCCATCGACTCGGAGCGGTTCGACGAACTGGGCGCGGACTTCGAGCGCGACCGCCCCGTGGTCCGCGGCCGGGTGGGCGCGGCGGACGCGCGGCTGTTCCCGCTGGCCGACGCCGTGGCGTACGCCCGGCGGTGGCTGCCCGTGCACCGCTCGCGCGAGGACCTGATCGGCGAGGACGCCCCCGCCTCACGCCGCCCGTGACCCCACCCGCCCTCGGACGGCCGTCGCGCCGTCCCTAGACTTGGCGCTCATGCGAAGTGAGGCCGACCATGCGAAGTGAGCCCGTCGTCCGGGTCGAGAACCTGGTGATGAGGTACGGCGCCAAGACCGCCGTGGACGGCCTGGACCTGGTGGCCGGAGCGGGTGTCACGGCCGTGCTCGGACCCAACGGCGCCGGCAAGACGACCACGGTCGAGACCTGCGAGGGATACCGCAGGGCGCACTCCGGGACGGTACGGGTGCTGGGTCTGGACCCGGTGCGCGAGGCCTCGGCCCTGCGTCCGCGCGTCGGTGTGATGCTCCAGTCCGGCGGTGTCTACTCGGGGGCCCGCGCGGACGAGATGCTGCGGCACGTCGCCCGGCTGCACGCCCACCCGCTGGACGTGGACGCGCTGATCGAGCGCCTCGGGCTCGGGAGCTGCGGCCGTACGACGTACCGGCGGCTGTCCGGCGGCCAGCAGCAGCGCCTCGCGCTCGCCATGGCCGTCGTCGGCCGCCCCGAGCTGGTCTTCCTCGACGAGCCGACCGCCGGCCTGGACCCGCAGGCCCGCCGGGCCACCTGGGACCTGGTGCGCGACCTGCGCGCCGACGGCGTCTCGGTGATCCTCACCACGCACCACATGGACGAGGCGGAACAGCTCGCCGACGACGTGGCGATCATCGACGCGGGCCGTGTCGTCGCCCAGGGCCCGCCGGAGGAGCTGTGCCGCGGGGGCGCGGAGAACACCCTGCGCTTCTCCGGCCGGCCCGGGCTCGACCTGGCCTCGCTGCTGAAGGCCCTGCCCGCGGACTGCACGGCGGACGAGCTGACGCCGGGCGCCTACCGGGTCGGCGGCAAGGTCGACCCGCAACTGCTCGCGACCGTCACGACCTGGTGCGCCCAGCACGGCGTGATGCCGGAGAGGATCTCGGTGGAACGGCACACCCTGGAGGACGTCTTCCTGGAACTCACCGGCAAGGAGCTGCGCGGATGACCGCCACCGGCGCGTACGCCCCGAGGCCCGGAGCGGCCCCGCTCCCCCGCATGATCGCGACCCAGGCCGCGCTGGAGACGAGGATGCTCCTGCGCAACGGCGAGCAGCTCCTGCTGACCGTCGTCATCCCGACACTGCTCCTGGTCCTGTTCGGCGCCGTGGACATCGTCGACACGGGCGAGGGCAGGGCGGTGGACTTCCTGGCGCCCGGCATCCTCGCTCTCGCCGTCATGTCGACGGCCTTCACGGGCCAGGCGATCGCGACGGGCTTCGAGCGCCGGTACGGGGTGCTCAAGCGGCTCGCCGCCTCCCCGCTGCCCCGCTGGGGCCTGATGACCGCCAAGACGCTGTCCGTCCTGGTCACCGAGATCCTCCAGGTGCTCCTGGTCACCGTGATCGCCCTCGCCCTCGGCTGGTCGCCGCACGGCAGCCCGCTGGCCGTGCTGCTTCTGCTGGTCCTCGGCACTGCGGCCTTCTCGGGCCTCGGGCTGCTGATGGCGGGCACCCTGCGGGCGGAGGCCACGCTGGCGGCGGCCAACCTCGTCTTCCTGCTGCTGCTCGTCGGCGGCGGCGTGGTCGTCCCGCTGGACAAGTTCCCGCAGGCCGCCCAGGACGTCCTCGGCCTGCTGCCGATCACCGCCCTCTCGGAGGGCCTGCGGGACGTGCTCCAGCACGGCGCGGGCGTCCCGTGGGGCAACCTCGGCATCCTCGCCGTGTGGGCCGTCGTGGCGCTCGCCGCGGCGGGCCGGTTCTTCCGCTGGGAGTGACACCCGGGTGCTCCGGGGTCGCCTCAGGTCTTCCGTGGGCGTCCGTGGTCTTCCGCGGGTGTCCGCGGGCGCCTGCCGTGGCCCGCGGTGACACCCCGGTGGCCGGGAGTGATGCCGCGGCTCGGGGGAGGGCCCTCGTGAAAGCGTGCACAAGCAGCCCCCTACGATGGTTGCCGTGCCAAACGTGACCCGAGCCGACACCGCCCAAGCCGTGCGCAACCCGCTCGCCTTCATCGCCGCCCGCTGGACCCCGTCGCCCCGGACGGTCCGCCGGGCCGCTCTCGCCGCGCTCCTGGCGGCGGTCCTCATCGTCGTCACCGGTGGCGCCGTACGGCTGACCGGCTCGGGCCTCGGCTGCCCGACCTGGCCCAAGTGCACCGACGACTCGCTCACCACCACGAGCGCGATGGGCGTGCACGGCGTCATCGAGTTCGGCAACCGCATGCTCACGTACGTGCTGTGCGCCGCCGTCGGCTGGGCGATCGTCGCCGCGCGCTCGCAGAAGCCGTACCGCCGCAGCCTCACCCGGCTCGGCTGGGCGCAGTTCTGGGTCGTCATGGGCAACGCGGTCCTCGGCGGGGTCGTCGTCCTCGTGGGCCTGAACCCGTACACCGTCGCCGCGCACTTCCTGCTCTCCACCGCCCTGATCGCCGTCGCCGCGGTGATGTGGCAGCGCACCCGTGAGGGTGACGCGCCGCCGCGTCCGCTGGTCGGCAAGCCGGTCGCGCAGATGGTGTGGATCCTGGTCGCCGTCACCGTCCTGCTGATCGCCGTGGGCACGGTCGTGACCGGCGCCGGCCCGCACGCGGGCGACTCGAGCGAGGTCGAGCGCATCCCGCTGGACTGGGAGGACATCACCAAGCTGCACGCCGTGCTGGCCTGGATCGTGGTGACGCTGACCTTCGCGCTGTGGTTCGTGCTGAAGGCCGTCGACGCCCCGAAGGGGCCCCTGCGCCGCACTCGTGACCTGTTCCTCGTGCTGGTCGGACAGGGCGCCGTCGGGTACGTCCAGTACTTCACCGACCTGCCGGAGGTCCTGGTCGGCGTGCACATGTTCGGCTCGTGCCTCGTATGGATCGCCACGCTGCGCGTCCTGCTGTCCCTGCGGGAGCGGCCGGACGCCGCGCCGGAGCTGCCCGGCCAGTCGACGGAGTCCGCGCTCAGCCGCGCCTGAACCGCCCCCGGGCCCGCCGGTGTGCAGGACCTCAGTCCCGGGCGAGTCCGGCGTGCGCCGCCACGAGGCGGTCGATCGCCGGTCCCAGGAAGTCCCGGGTCAGCGCTCCCCGCCTGGCCGCCCACTCGCCGGACACGGCCGGCGGGCTCCCGTACCGCCGCTTCCGGACGTCCTCCACGACCTCGGCGGGCGCCCCGAGCCCGGGCAGCAGGTCGAGTGCCTCCCGCTTGGTGACGAGCCGGCCGTCCTCCAGGGTGACGGTGGCCCGGGCGAACGTGACCAGGCCCATGTCCACCCAGATGTCCTGGGTCCAGTCGGCCGCCCGGTCCACGTGCCGCCGCCAGTAGTCGCGCTGGTCGCGCACGATGTGCCGGGCGAGTTCGCGGTCCGTCACCGGCGGCACCAGCCCCTCGGGCCCCGCTCCCAGCAGGACCACCCCGGAAGTGTGCAGCTCGCGCCGGGTCACCGGGGTGACCGGCCGCGCGAGCAGGCGCCGGTGCGCCCATGTGAGGTGCCGCCGCCCCGGCGCGTCCGCCGCCGTCGCGGGCGTCAGATAGCTGCAGTGCAGTTTGCCGACGAGCGGTTCGCCGCGCAGGCGGGCGTGCAGCCGCGCGAGCCGCCACGCCGTGCCCGCCGTGACCGGGCCGTCCAGGACCGCGATGAGGTCCAGGTCGCTGCGGCCCTCCTGGTAGTCGTCCCCGCCCAGCGAGCCGTGCGCCCAGACGGCGACGGGGTCCTCGTCCCGCAGTTCGGCCAGGAAGCGCTTCAGCAGCCGGCCGGTCGCGTCACTGTGTGTCATGCACACAGTGTGGACAGCTCAGTCGACCCCGTACACCCGGCGCGCGTTCCCCGCCGCGACCAGCCCCGCCACGCGCTGCGCGTCGCTCAGCGACCACGCGCCCTCGGCCACCCAGGTGCCGAGCACCCGGGCCAGCGCGTCCCGGAACAGCCGCGCGCCGACCACGTGCAGCTCCGGCAGCCCCTGCGCCCCGCTGGAGAAGAGGAGCTTGCCGAACGGGGCGAGTTCGAGGATCTCCGACAGCACGGCGGACGCGCGGGCCCCCGTCCGGACCAGGGCGGCGCCCAGGTCCGCGTACACATGCGGGAACACCCCGGCGAGCTGCGCCGCGTGGCGGTGGTACGGGTAGCCGTGCAGCAGGATCAGGTCGGTGCCGAGGCCCGCCGTGGCCCGGGCGAAGCCGGTGATCAGCACGGGGTCCGTACGGTCGACGCGCAGAGCCGGCTCGCCGAGGCCGGCGTGCAGCTGGAGCGGCAGGCCGGAGGCGACCGCGATCCACAGCAGGTGCCGGAGCAGCACCGGGTCGCTCAGCGGGCCCCCGACCCGGCGACCCGCCAGCCACCGGCCGGCCGCTCCCCGCACCTCCCCGGGGCCGGGCGGCTCGGGAGCGAGCGCCAGCCCGTCCCGTACGCCCGCGACCGAGGTGAACGCGACGGCGTTCACGGCCGCCCCGTGCACCGACTCGGCGAGGTTGGCCAGGAAGGACTCGACGGTGCCCGAGGTGTCGGCGACCTGCTCGGCGAGCAGTTCCAGCCGGACGATCTCGTGCGCCCCGGCCGCTCCGGTGGAGGCCATCTCGCCGGGTCCCGTCAGGTCGCCCGGCAGTCCGGTGTCGACGAGGTAGGTCGTGATCCCGCTGCCGCGCAGCAGCCGGCGGCCCGACTCCAGGACGCCGAGCTCACGGCGTCTCGCCAGGTAGTGGGCCGGCGGGCAGTGCGGTTCCAGACCGAGCAGGGGCGGGCACCAGCGCCGTACCGCGAAACCCGTCTGGGTGTCGAAGAAGGTGGTGCCGGGCGCGGGCGGACCCTCGCCCCTGGCGAGGTGGGCCTCGAACGTGCCGAGGCCCAGCTCCGTGCGCAGGACGCCGTGGCAGTACTGGTCCACCAGCGACGGCGTTTCGATCATCCGGACTCCCCCGCGACTGGATCCTGTCTCTTCAGGACCTAACGGGTGAACCGGGCGTCAGGTGTTGCTTCCTCACACCCCGTGCGAACGAACCGCGCGGGACGGGACGCGCCGGACGGGGCGGCGACGCGCCCGCGGCCGGGGTCAGCCGTTGCCCGGGTTGCTCGGGCCGCCGATCTGGATACCCGCCATGCGGGTCCACTCGTACGGTCCGGTCCTGACCTTGTTCGCGAACTCCCCGTCGAAGGACTCGTGGACGGTGATGCCGGACTTCTTCACGGCCTGCTCGGCGATGGCGTACGTCCGGGCCACCACGTCGCCCCACTCGCCGTCCTCGCCGACGAGGACGACACGGGCGCCCGCCTGGCCGATGTACGCGATGTGGCCCTCGGCCCCGCCGTGGGACCGGGCGAAGCCCTCGATCCGCTTGGCGAGCCGCGCCGCGCGGCGCTCCGCCCTGGCGTCCGGCTTGGGGTCCGCGGCCTCGTCAACCTGCTGGGTGTCTGCCATGGCCAGGATGCTACCGACGGGTAGCGCGGACGGCGACGGCCGGGGTGCGTGGTGTTGCCCACGCGCCCGTGCCCCGCGGGGCACGGGCGGCGCGCACGGCCCGGGGCCGCGGGCGCGTGTCGTGGTCAGCGCAGGAACGGGTCCACGGCCACCGCGACGAACAGCAGCGACACATACGTGATGGACCAGTGGAAGAGCCGCATCTCCTTGAGCTTGGCGCCCACGGCGCCGTCCTTCGCGCGGGTCTGCAGGGCGTGCGCCTCCCAGAGCCACCAACCGCCGGTGACCAGGGCGACGGAGGTGTAGAACCACCCCGTGTAGCCGAGCGGGGTGAGCAGCAGCGAGACCGCGACCATCACCCAGCTGTAGAGGACGATCTGCCGGGCGACGACCTGGTTGGAGGCGACGACGGGAAGCATCGGAACGCCCACGCGCGCGTAGTCCTCCTTCACCTTCATGGAGAGCGGCCAGTAGTGCGGCGGCGTCCAGAAGAAGATGACGAGGAAGAGGATGACGGCGGCCCACGACATGGAGTCCGTGACCGCCGACCAGCCGATCAGCACCGGCATGCAGCCCGCGATGCCGCCCCAGACGATGTTCTGCGCGGTACGCCGTTTGAGGATCATCGTGTAGACGACCACGTAGAAGAGGAGCGCACCGAGCGACAGCCACGCGGACAGCCAGTTGACGAGCAGACCGAACCAGAGCGTGGAGACCGCGGCCAGCGTGAGGCCGAAGACGAGTCCCTCGCGCGGCGAGACCATGCCGGTGACCAGCGGCCGCTGCGACGTACGGTCCATCAGCGCGTCGATGTCCCGGTCGATGTACATGTTGAGCGCGTTGGCGCCGCCCGCGGAGAGGTATCCGCCCACGCAGGTCGCGAGGACCAGCCAGAGATCCGGCACACCCTGCTCGGCCAGGAACATCACCGGAACGGTGGTGATCAGCAGAAGCTCGATGATCCGCGGCTTGGTAAGAGCGACGAACGCCTTGATCCGGGCCCCGAACGGCCGGTGGTTCGTGCTCTGGCTCGCCTTGAGCACTCCCGCAGGACGGGATTCAACGGCCGTCACGCACACCCCTGACAGAGACATCCCAGCAAGCCTCCGGTGTGAACTCCGGGTAAAGGCTCGCGCGTACCACGCCACTGTAGACGTTGCCCAGACCCCGACCTTCGCGGGGGTCCGCTCGTGTTGAAAGGTGCCCGCCGCGGGACTGATCGGCATCGGATTGAGCAGTCGGATGAGCGGCTCCGTATTCACTTGCCGAATACGGAACGCGCCGGTCGGGAGGCGGAAGAGGGAGAGTCCCGGCAGTCTGGAATGACTCGAAAAAATGCGCGTTCCTACGGGGGTAGGCTCGACAACGGCCGGTGGGCGCGACGTGCACCGGCATTCGACATGTGGAACATGTGGAGAGGAGCCCTGACCCAGGGTGAGCACCAAGCCGACCACAACAGACCTCGAGTGGACCGAGTTGGACCAGCGGGCTGTGGACACCGCCCGCGTTCTGGCCGCCGATGCCGTACAGAAGGTCGGCAACGGCCATCCGGGTACGGCGATGAGCCTGGCGCCCGCGGCCTACACCCTCTTCCAGAAGGTGATGCGGCACGACCCGGCGGATCCCGACTGGACGGGCCGCGACCGGTTCGTACTGTCCGCGGGGCATTCGTCCCTGACGCTCTACATCCAGCTCTACCTGGCCGGTTTCGGTCTGGAGCTGGACGACCTGAAGTCCTTCAGGACCTGGGGTTCGCGGACTCCCGGGCACCCTGAGTACGGGCACACGCCCGGTGTGGAGACCACGACCGGGCCGCTGGGCCAGGGTGTGGCGAACGCGGTGGGCATGGCGATGGCCGCCCGCTACGAGCGGGGCCTGTTCGACCCGCAGGCGGCCCCCGGAACCTCGCCGTTCGACCACTTCGTCTACGCGATCGCCGGCGACGGCTGCCTCCAGGAGGGCATCTCGGCCGAGGCGTCCTCCCTCGCCGGCCACCAGCGGCTCGGCAACCTGATCCTGCTGTGGGACGACAACCACATCTCGATCGAGGGCGACACCGAGACGGCCGTCTCCGAGGACACCGCCAAGCGGTACGAGGCCTACGGCTGGCACGTCCAGCGCGTGGAGCCCAAGCCCAACGGCGACCTGGACCCGGCGGCCCTGTACGCGGCCATCGAGGCGGCGAAGGCCGTCACCGACCGGCCGTCGTTCATCGCGATGCGCTCGATCATCGCCTGGCCCGCCCCGAACGCGCAGAACACCGAGGCCGCGCACGGCTCGGCGCTCGGCGACGACGAGGTCGCGGCCACCAAGCGCGTGCTGGGCTTCGACCCCGAGCAGTCCTTCGAGGTCGCCGACGAGGTCATCGCCCACACCAGGCTGGCCCTGGACCGCGGCGCCCAGGCGAAGGCCGAGTGGGAGAAGGGCTTCGCCGCCTGGCGCACCGCCAGCCCCGAGCACGCGGCCGAGTTCGACCGCGTCGCCGCGGGCGCCCTGCCCACCGGCTGGGAGGAGAAGCTCCCCCTCTTCGAGGCGGGCAAGGGTGTCGCCACCCGTGCCGCGTCCGGGAAGGTGCTCCAGGCGCTCGGCGCGGTGATCCCGGAGCTGTGGGGCGGCTCCGCCGACCTCGCCGGCTCCAACAACACCACCATCGACAAGACCTCCTCCTTCCTCCCCGCGGACAACCCGCTCCCGGAGGCCGACCCGTACGGGCGCACGATCCACTTCGGCATCCGCGAGCACGCCATGGCCGCGGAGATGAACGGCATCGCCCTGCACGGCAACACCCGCATCTACGGCGGCACCTTCCTGGTGTTCTCCGACTACATGCGCAACGCCGTACGCCTGTCCGCCCTGATGCACCTGCCGGTGACGTACGTGTGGACCCACGACTCCATCGGCCTCGGCGAGGACGGACCCACCCACCAGCCCGTCGAACACCTCGCCGCGCTCCGCGCCATCCCCGGCCTCAACGTCGTACGCCCCGCCGACGCCAACGAGACCGCCATCGCCTGGGCCGAGATCCTCAGGCGCTGGACCAAGGTCTTCGGCAAGGGCGCCCCGCACGGCCTGGCGCTGACCCGCCAGGGCGTTCCCACGTACGAGCCCAACGCCGACACGGCGAAGGGCGGATACGTGCTCTTCGAGGCCGACGGCGGCGCGCCGCAGGTCGTCCTGATCGCCACCGGTTCCGAGGTCCACGTGGCCGTGGAGGCCCGCGAGCGGCTCCAGGCCGAGGGCGTGCCGACGCGCGTCGTGTCCATGCCGTGCGTGGAGTGGTTCGAGGAGCAGGACCAGGGGTACCGGGACTCGGTGCTGCCGCCCTCCGTTCGGGCGCGCGTCGCGGTCGAGGCGGGCATCGGTCTGACCTGGCACCGGTACGTCGGGGACGCGGGCCGCATCGTCTCCCTGGAGCACTTCGGCGCCTCCGCCGACGCCAAGGTCCTGTTCCGCGAGTTCGGCTTCACCGCCGAGAACGTCGCCACCGCCGCCCGGGAATCGCTCGCCGCGGCTCAGCGCTGACGCCGACATACGACACGTAGGAGATGCAATTTCCATGACAGACGCACTGAAGCGCCTCTCCGAGGAAGGCGTCGCGATCTGGCTGGACGACCTGTCGCGCAAGCGGATCACGTCCGGCAACCTCGCCGAACTGATCGACCAGCAGCACGTCGTGGGCGTCACCACCAACCCGTCGATCTTCCAGAAGGCGATCAGCAGCGGCGACGGCTACGAGCAGCAGCTCGCCGACCTCGCCGCGCGCAAGGTCACCGTCGAAGAGGCCATCCGCATGATCACGACGGCGGACGTCCGTGACGCCGCCGACATCCTGCGTCCGGTCTTCGACGCGACGCAGGGCCAGGACGGCCGCGTCTCGATCGAGGTCGACCCGCGCCTGGCGCACAACACCGCGGCGACGATCGCCGAGGCGAAGCAGCTCGCCTGGCTCGTCGACCGGCCGAACACGCTCATCAAGATCCCGGCGACCCGGGCCGGACTGCCCGCGATCACCGAGACGATCGGCCGGGGCATCAGCGTCAACGTCACGCTGATCTTCTCGCTGGAGCGCTACCGCGAGGTCATGGACGCCTACCTGGCGGGTCTGGAGAAGGCGCACGCCGCGGGCCTCGACCTCTCCAAGATCCACTCCGTGGCGTCCTTCTTCGTGTCCCGCGTGGACACCGAGATCGACAAGCGGCTGGACGCCCTGGGCACCCCCGAGGCCAAGGACGCCCGCGGCAAGGCCGGCCTGGCCAACGCGCGGCTCGCCTACGAGGCGTACGAGGAGGTCTTCTCCTCGGACCGCTGGCTGGCCCTGGACAAGGCGCAGGCCAACAAGCAGCGCGCGCTGTGGGCCTCGACGGGCGTCAAGGACCCGGCCTACAAGGACACCCTGTACGTCGACGACCTGGTCGCGCCGAACACGGTGAACACCATGCCGGAGGCGACCCTGGTCGCCGCCGAGGACCACGGTCGGATCACCGGCAACACCGTCGCCGGCACGTACGAGCAGTCCCGCGCCGAGCTCGACGCGGTCGAGAAGCTCGGGATCTCGTACGACGACGTGGTCCAGCTCCTGGAGGACGAGGGCGTCGAGAAGTTCGAGGCGTCCTGGAACGACCTGCTCAAGTCGACCGAGGCGGAGCTCCGGCGCCTCGCCCCCTCGGAGGGCTGAAATCTTGTCAAGCAGCAATCCGCTGCGTGACCCGGCGGACCGACGGCTCCCGCGTATCGCGGGGCCGTCGGGCCTCGTCATCTTCGGGGTCACGGGCGATTTGTCCCGTAAAAAGCTCATGCCTGCTGTTTATGACCTCGCCAACCGCGGTCTGCTGCCCCCGGGCTTCTCGCTCGTCGGCTTCGCCCGCCGCGAATGGGCGGACGAGGACTTCGCCCAGGAGGTCCACGACGCGGTCAAGGAGCACGCCCGCACCCCGTTCCGCGAGGAGGTCTGGCAGCAGCTCATCCAGGGGATGCGCTTCGTCCAGGGCACCTTCGACGACGACGACGCGTTCGAGCGGCTCCGCGAGACGATCGGCGAACTGGACAAGGCGCAGGGCACGGGCGGCAACTTCGCGTTCTACCTCTCCGTGCCGCCGTCCTCGTTCCCCGTGGTCATCCAGCAGCTGAAGAAGCACGGCCTGGCCGACCAGTCGAACGGCTCCTGGCGGCGCGCGGTCATCGAGAAGCCCTTCGGCCACAACCTGGCGTCGGCCGAGGAACTCAACGCGATCGTCCACGAGGTCTTCGCCCCGGACCAGGTCTTCCGCATCGACCACTACCTGGGCAAGGAGACCGTCCAGAACATCCTGGCGCTCCGCTTCGCCAACCAGATGTTCGAGCCGATCTGGAACCGGTCCTATGTGGACCACGTACAGATCACGATGGCCGAGGACATCGGCATCGGCGGCCGGGCCGGGTACTACGACGGCATCGGCGCGGCCCGTGACGTCATCCAGAACCACCTGCTCCAGCTCATGGCCCTCACGGCCATGGAGGAGCCCTCCTCCTTCGACGCGGACGCGCTCGCCGCCGAGAAGACCAAGGTCCTCGGCGCGGTGAAACTGCCGAAGGACCTCGGCGCCAACACGGTCCGCGGGCAGTACGCGGCGGGCTGGCAGGGCGGCGAGAAGGCCGTCGGCTATCTCCAGGAAGACGGGATCGACCCCAAGTCGAAGACCGACACCTACGCGGCGATCAAGCTGGAGGTCGACAACCGCCGCTGGGCGGGCGTCCCCTTCTACCTGCGCACCGGCAAGCGCCTGGGCCGCCGCGTCACGGAGATCGCGGTCGTCTTCCAGCGCGCCCCGCACTCCCCCTTCGACCACACGGCGACGGAGGAGCTCGGGCAGAACGCGATCGTCTTCCGCGTCCAGCCCGACGAGGGCATCACCGTCCGCTTCGGCTCCAAGGTGCCCGGCACCTCCATGGAGATCCGGGACGTGTCGATGGACTTCGCGTACGGCGAGTCGTTCACCGAGTCCAGCCCCGAGGCGTACGAGCGGCTGATCCTCGACGTGCTCCTCGGCGACTCGAACCTCTTCCCCCGCACCGAGGAGGTCGAGCTGTCCTGGAAGATCCTCGACCCGATCGAGGAGTACTGGGACCGGCACGGCAAGCCCGCGCAGTACCCCTCGGGAACGTGGGGCCCCGTCGAGGCGGACGAAATGCTCGAACGAGACGGACGGAGCTGGCGTCGCCCATGAAGACGGACCTCACGGACACCACGGCCAGCAAGATCAACAAGGCGCTCGTACGGGGGCGCAGGGCCATCGGCACCCCGGCCGTCGGCATGGTCCTCACCCTCGTCATCGTCACCGACGAGGAGAACGCCTACGACGCGCTCAAGGCCGCCAACGACGCCTCCCGCGAGCACCCCTCGCGCACCCTCGTGGTGGTCAAGCGCGTCTCGCGGTCGCCCCGCGACCGCACGCAGTCGCGCCTCGACGCCGAGGTGCGGGTCGGCGCGGACGCGGGCAGCGGCGAGACGGTCATCCTGCGCCTGTACGGCGAGGTCGTGGACCACGCGCAGTCCGTCGCGCTCCCCCTGCTCCTGCCGGACGCGCCCGTCGTCGTCTGGTGGCCGGTGAACGCCCCGGACGACCCGGCCAGCGATCCGCTGGGCGCGCTGGCCCAGCGCCGCGTCACCGACAGCTACTCGGCGGAGAAGCCCGCCGACGAGCTGAGGGCCCGCACGGACAACTACGAGCCGGGCGACACCGACCTGGCATGGGCCCGGATCACCCCGTGGCGCTCCATGCTGGCCGCGGCCCTCGACCAGATCAGCTGCGAGGTGATCTCCGCCGAGGTGGCGGGCGAGGAGTCCAACCCGAGCGTCGAGCTGCTCGCCATGTGGCTCGCCGACCGGCTCCACGTGCACGTACGGCGTGCCGTGTCCGCCGGTCCCGGTCTGACCCAGGTCCGCCTGGAGACGACCGGCGGGCCCATCACCCTGCACCGGTCGGACGGGGCGATGGCCACCCTGGCGCTGCCCGGGCAGCCGGACCGCGCGGTCGCCCTCAAGCGCCGCGAGACGTCCGAGCTGCTCGCGGAGGAGCTGCGCAGGCTCGACCCGGACGACACCTACGCGTCCGCGCTGCGGTTCGGCGTGGACCGCCTCGGCGGAAGCCACGCGGCCGCGCGGCGGACCGAGGCGCCCCCGCCGGCCACCGGCCCCCTGCCGGTACGGAAGGTTCCGGAGCCGGCGGCCGAGGGGGACGCGTCGCGGCCGTCCCCGGCGCAGATGCCCCCGGTCAAGAAGGCGGACTCCTCGTGAACACCCCGCAGCTCGTCGTCCACCGCGACAAGGAGCTGATGGCCCAGGCGGCCGCGGCCCGGCTGATCACGAAGATCGTGGACGCGCAGGCCTCGCGCGGTTCCGCGTCGGTCGTCCTGACCGGCGGCCGCAACGGCAACGGCCTGCTGGCCGCGCTCGCGGCGGCCCCGGCGCGGGACGCCGTCGACTGGAGCCGGCTGGACCTGTGGTGGGGCGACGAGCGGTTCCTGCCCGAGGGCGACCCGGAGCGCAACGTCACCCAGGCCCGCGCCGCGCTGCTCGACGCGGTGCCGGTGGACCCGAAGCGCGTGCACGCCATGCCCGCGTCGGACGGGCCGCACGGATCGGACGCTGACGAGGCGGCCGAGGCCTACGCGGCCGAGCTCGCCGAGGCCGCCGGGCCGGAGAACCACGGCCCGGTCCCGTCCTTCGACGTGCTGATGCTGGGCGTCGGACCGGACACCCACGTGGCGTCGCTCTTCCCTGAGCTGCCCGCGGTCCGTGAGACGCAGCGCACGGTCGTCGGCGTGCACGGCGCGCCGAAGCCGCCGCCGACCCGCGTCACCCTGACCCTGCCCGCGATCCGCGCGGCGCGTGAGGTGTGGCTGCTGGCGGCGGGCGAGGACAAGGCCCAGGCCGTGGCCATCGCCCTGTCGGGCGCGGGCGAGGTCCAGGCCCCGGCAGCCGGCGCGTACGGGCGCTCCCGCACGCTGTGGCTGCTGGACTCGGCCGCGGCTTCGGGTCTGCCGCGCTCGCTGTACCCGCCGGCTTCCCCGTGAGACGACGGCGGGGGCGGAGATCCGCCCCCGCCGTCCTCGGCGTTCCCGGCGGCTCCCGGCGGCGCGGACCTTGACCTGCCGGGCCGGTCCGACATGCGCAGCGGGTGGGTCGGCGGGCCGGTCGGCCGATGCACCGCTCCCCCGGTCCTGGGCCGCGTGACCCCCGGGCCCGCGGGGGACGTGTGGGAGGCGGGCGGTGCGAGCCGCCCGCCTCCCGTTCACGTGTTCCGTTCACGCCTCCCGCTCACGCGTTCCGTCAGCGGCCGCGCAGCTCCCGGTAGGTGGCGACGAGGGCGGTGGTGGAGGGGTCGAGTCCGGGTACGGTGGTGCCGTCGGTGAGGGCGGGTTCGATGCGTTTGGCGAGGACCTTGCCGAGTTCGACGCCCCACTGGTCGAAGGAGTCGATGTCCCAGATGGCGCCCTGGACGAACACCTTGTGCTCGTAGAGGGCGATCAACTGGCCCAGGACGGACGGGGTCAGCTCGGGGGCGAGGATCGTGGTCGTGGGACGGTTGCCCGCGAACGTCCGGTGCGCCACCAGGTCCTGCGGCACCCCCTCGGCCCGTACCTCCTCCGCGGTCCTGCCGAAGGCCAGCGCCTGGGTCTGCGCGAAGAAGTTCGCCATCAGCAGGTCGTGCTGGGCCGCGAGTCCCGGCGCCAGCTCACCGACGGGGTTCGCGAAACCGATGAAGTCGGCCGGCACCACCTTCGTGCCCTGATGGATCAACTGGTAGTAGGCGTGCTGCCCGTTGGTGCCCGGCGTGCCCCACACCACCGGCCCGGTCTGCCACTCCACCGCCCGCCCCTGACGGTCCACCGACTTGCCGTTGGACTCCATGTCGAGCTGCTGCAGATACGCCGTGAACCGCGACAGGTAGTGCGAGTACGGCAGCACCGCGTGCGACTGCGCGTCGAAGAAGTTCCCGTACCACACCCCCAGCAGGCCCATCAGCAACGGCACGTTCTCCTCGGCCGGCGCCGTCCGGAAGTGCTCGTCGACCAGACGGAACCCCTCCAGCATCTCCCGGAAGCGCTCCGGACCGACCGCGATCATCAACGCCAGCCCGATCGCCGAGTCGAACGAGTACCGC
>NZ_BMWD01000017.1:154089-190512 GCF_014651055.1 Streptomyces fructofermentans | reverse complement strand
TCAAGGAACGGACGCTTCCTTTGTACTCACCCTCTCGGGCTTTCCTCCGGGCGCTTCCCTTCGTGTTTCCAACCTTACCAGATCCGTTTTCCGTTCCGTTTCCGGTCGGAGTTTGTTTCCGGCGGCCAGTTGGGAGGCCTTTGCCTACTTGATTGCCTTGCGGCTTTCTTTCAGCGAGTCCGACTTTATCAGAAGTTTTCGGCCGGTCTTGCCGGCTCTATTTTCTTGACTGTCTGGAATGGCTTCTGTGGAATTGAATTCCAGGAAGCAGGCTAGATACTAGCCGTTGCCGGTGACTCTGTCGAGTTCTAGGCAACTGTTCGAATCTAC
The DNA here is from genome assembly GCF_014651055.1 of Streptomyces fructofermentans. Lineage (GTDB taxonomy): Bacteria > Actinomycetota > Actinomycetes > Streptomycetales > Streptomycetaceae > Streptomyces > Streptomyces fructofermentans. Next base: position 190,182 of record NZ_BMWD01000017.1, on the reverse strand, counting down.
CTCCCCACGCTTCCCGTGTCAACGGTTTTTGTGGGGCAAGGAGGAGACTAGCAGCCCTGGGGAGGTGCCCGCACATCAGGCTGCGGTCGGAACGGAGGCGCTGCGTTCCGCCTCCTCGACGTCTCCCGTCCCGCCGGCCCGTACAGCACGGCCGCCCAGGACGTACACGTACGCGAGGAAGGCGGCCTCGGCTGCGACTCCGATGGTGATGCGGGCCCAGGTGGGGAGTCCCGACGGGGTGACGAAGCCTTCGATGGCCCCCGAGACGAACAGGACCAGGGCGAGGCCCATCGCCATGCCGAGTGCGGCTCGGCCCTCCTCGGCGAGGGCCGTTCGGCGCGTGCGGGGGCCCGGGTCGATGACGGTCCAGCCGAGGCGCAGCCCCGTTCCCGCTGCCACGAAGACCGCGGTCAGTTCCAGGAGGCCGTGCGGGAGGATCAGGCCGAGGAAGGTGTCGAGGCGTCCCGCCGAGGACATCAGGCCGATGCCCACACCGACGTTGAGCATGTTCTGGAAGAGGATCCAGACGACCGGCAGGCAGAGGAAGGCGCCGAGGACCAGGCACATCGCCGCCGCCTGGGCGTTGTTCGTCCACACCTGGGCGGCGAACGACGCCGCGGGATGGCTGGAGTAATAGGTCTCGTACTGGCCGCCTGGGCGGGTCAGCTCCCGCAGCTCCTCCGGGGCCGCGATCGAGGACTGGACCTCGGGGTGGGTGCCGATCCACCACCCCAGCAGGACTGCGACCGCCGTGGAGAGCAGTGCGGTGGGGACCCACCAGTGCCGGGAGCGGTAGACCGCGGCCGGAAAGCCGTGGGTCAGGAAACGCGTCACGTCGCGCCAGGAGGCTCGGCGCGTGCCTGTCACCGCACTGCGCGCGCGTGCCACCAGCCGACTGAGGCGGCCGGTGAGCTGGGGGTCCGGGGCGCTGGACTGGATCAGGGAGAGGTGGGTCGCCGTGCGTTGGTAGAGGATGACGAGTTCGTCGGCCTCGGCACCGGTGAGGCGTCGCCGGCGCTGCAGGAGCGCTTCGAGCCGGTCCCATTCCGCGCGGTGGGCGTACACGAAGACGTCGAGGTCCATCGGGTCAGCTGCTCCTCGGCTGCTCGTCGTGTGGTCAGCTTGTCGCACTGCGGCGGGATGTGCCCTCAGCTTGGCAGACTGTCTGCCCTCGGGGCGGTCGGGGGAAGGACGGCGTACGTGAGTGAGCTTGTGACGGGCGAGGCGGTGGCGCTGGAGTTGCGCCCCGCGAAGTTGCCGAGCCGGGTCCTGGCCGTGGCGCTCGACCTGGTGGTGGCGGTCACCGCGTACGTCGTCGTGACCCTGATCCTCGTGGCGACCACTGCCGCTCTCGACGACGCGGCGCGGATGGCGGTGTCCATCGCCGCGTTCCTGCTGCTCCTGGTCGGTGGGCCCATCGCCGTGGAGACGCTCAGCCACGGCAGGTCGCTCGGGAAGCTGGCCTGCGGGCTGCGTGTGGTGCGCGACGACGGCGGGCCGATCCGGTTCCGGCACGCGCTGGTGCGCGGCGCGGTCGGGGTGGTCGAGATCCTGATGACGTTCGGGATCATCGCGTGCATCGCGTCGCTCGTCTCGGAGCGCGGCCGGCGGCTCGGCGACGTGTTCGCCGGGACCCTGGTCGTCCGCGAGCGCATTCCCGTGTCGCACTCGGCCTTCGTCCCCCCGCCGCCGCCCTGGCTGACGGGGCGGTTCGCCGAACTCGACCTGTCCGCGGTTCCCGACGGGCTGTGGCTGGAAGTTCGGCAGTACCTGACGCGTATGCGGCAGCTCGATCCGCAGGTCGGCTGGTCCATGGCGCAGCGGCTCGCGGCCGAGGTGGCCGGGCACACCGGGACTCCGGCGCCGCACGGTGTTCCGGCGGCGGCGTACCTGGCGGCCGTCATTCAGGAGCGCCAGGCCCGCGAGATCAGGCGGGCCATGAGCGGCGGGAGCGGCCCCTTCGGGGGCGGGGCTCCGGTGGGTTCGGGTGTTCCGGGTGCGGTGCCCACACCGCCACCGCCCGTGTCGCCGTACGACGTGGCAGAGCCGCAGCCGCAGGGATGGGTGTCGCAGCCGGTGCCTGTGGTGGCGCCGCCCGCCGCTGCCCCCGCTGCCCCCGCTCAGGGTGCCGGCCCGGAGGGGCCCGGCACCGGCTTCGTCCCGCCTGCCTGAGTTCGCGGCGGGGCCCGCCGGTGCTCCATACCCCGCCTGTTCGGCCTTTCGTCCGACCGTCCGGGCGCCTTCGTCAGTTGAAGACCGACGGGGGTGTTTCGAGGTCCTCCAGCTCGATGCCGGGGGCCGAGAGCACCACGTCGCCGGAGAGGTGAACGGCGTGCTGCTCACCGGTGTCCAGGGCTGTGACCTGGTATTCCTCCACGATCAGCGGCCCGTTGTCAGTGGCGTGTGCTTCTCTCGTGATCAGGGCCCAGGACTGGTCGAGGGTGCGCGGGGCGAGGACCGGGTCCGTCAGGGCGACGAGGCGTACGCGGGTGGCGGAGGCATCGGGGGTGAGGCGCAGCAGACGTGCGGTGGCGACGAGGAACGCCGGGGACGTGCCGGTGAAGGCGTGGGCGCGGACATTGCCTTCGGTGGCGTGCGTTCCGGTGGGGTCGGTGCGGACCCAGGTGACGCCGTCGAGGGCGGCACCGCGGACCTGCCAGCCCGAGGCGTGGAGTTCGAGACGGATGGGACGGCCGAGGTCGTCGAGGGCGAGATCGACGGAGCCGAGGGAGGTGTCGCTTCCCGGGGTCTCCGCGCGGCCGGTGCCTGAGGGGGGTGTCAGCTGGGAGACGTAGCGCCAGCCGGAGGGGCCGGGCGCGCAGTGGAAGCGTTCGTCGGCGAGAGGGGTGTGATCGTGCGGGTCATGGAGCGAATAGCGGCCGCGGGGCATGGTGGCTCGGGTCCTCTTAGGGGGGCAGGCCCCCGCCGGTGACGGCGAGGGCCTGCTGACAACCGTTGGCTGAGCGCGGGGCTCAGTAGCGGTAGTGGTCCGACTTGTACGGGCCCTCGACCTCGACGCCGATGTACGAGGCCTGCTCGGGGCGGAGCGTCGTGAGCTTCACGCCGAGCGAGTCGAGGTGGAGTCGGGCGACCTTCTCGTCGAGGTGCTTGGGCAGCACGTAGACGTCGATCGGGTAGTCCTGGGGCTTGGTGAACAGCTCGATCTGGGCCAGGGTCTGGTCCGCGAACGAGTTGGACATGACGAACGACGGGTGGCCGGTCGCGTTGCCCAGGTTCAGCAGGCGGCCCTCGGAGAGGACGATGATCACCTTGCCGTCGGGGAACTTCCAGGTGTGGACCTGCGGCTTGACCTCGTCCTTGACGATGCCCGGGATCTGGGCGAGGCCGAGCATGTCGATCTCGTTGTCGAAGTGGCCGATGTTTCCGACGATCGCCTGGTGCTTCATCTTGGCCATGTCCGAGGCCATGATGATGTCCTTGTTGCCGGTCGTGGTGACGAAGATGTCGGCCTTGTCGACGACCTCGTCGAGCGTCGTGACCTGGAACCCGTCCATCGCCGCCTGCAGTGCGCAGATCGGGTCGATCTCGGTGATGATCACGCGGGCGCCCTGGCCGCGCAGGGACTCCGCGCAGCCCTTGCCCACGTCGCCGTAGCCGAAGACGACGGCGGTCTTGCCGCCGATCAGGACGTCGGTGGCGCGGTTGATGCCGTCGATCAGGGAGTGGCGGCAGCCGTACTTGTTGTCGAACTTCGACTTGGTGACGGCGTCGTTCACGTTGATCGCCGGGAACAGGAGCGAGCCGTCACGGTGCATCTCGTACAGGCGGTGGACGCCGGTCGTGGTCTCCTCGGTCACGCCGCGGATCTCCGAGGCGAGCTGGGTCCACTTCTGCGAGCCGTCGGAGATCGTCCGGTTCAGGAGTTCCAGGACGACCCGGTGCTCCTCGTTCTCGGCGGTGTCCACGGACGGGACCTTGCCGTCCTTCTCGTACTCGACGCCCTTGTGGACGAGAAGGGTGGCGTCGCCACCGTCGTCCAGGATCATGTTCGGGCCGCCGGTGGGGGTGTTCGGCCAGGTCAGCGCCTGCTCCGTGCACCACCAGTACTCCTCCAGGGTCTCGCCCTTCCAGGCGAAGACCGGGACGCCGCGGGGGTTGTCCACCGTGCCCTCGGGGCCCACCGCGATGGCCGCGGCGGCGTGGTCCTGGGTGGAGAAGATGTTGCAGGAGGCCCAGCGGACCTCGGCGCCCAGGGCGACGAGGGTCTCGATGAGCACGGCGGTCTGCACGGTCATGTGCAGGGAGCCGGTGACGCGGGCGCCGGCCAGCGGCTGCGCCTCGGCGTACTCCCGGCGGATCGACATCAGGCCGGGCATCTCGTGCTCGGCGAGGGTGATCTCCTTGCGGCCGAACTCGGCCAGGGAAAGATCGGCGACCTTGAAGTCCTGTCGGCTGTCGACAGTGGTCATTCGAGCTGCTCCTCGGGTTGGGGCGAGGTGGTCACGGTCTGGTCTGCGCGACGGCGGGCACGGTGAGTGCCCACGGGACGCACCGGGACACACGAATGCCCGGTGCCGTTGCGCAGCACATCCGTCGGAGGCCCTCTCTCCCTCGGACGACCACGTGGGCCGCCCGACCGCCATCAGCAGCGACGTCTGGCTCGGTTACGAATCTACACCGATCGGCGCGGCGGGCCCCAGTCCGCCTCCGGACAGAACAAGTGGACTGGCCGGGTCCGGCGGGGTGCGGACAAGGGGGCGCAGGGCAGGAGCACCCGGGATTTCCGGGGCGTTGATCCGCCGCGAGGTCTGCTGCAGGATGCCGGGGATCGGGACCGAGCGCGGTCCGACGGACCGCGACCCCACACACGGAACCGAGAGATCCCCCGCACAACGGCGCAAGGAGATCCACGTGACCAGTCCGGCCGGAATTCCCCCCACGGACGGCGGCGAGCGGCAGCGGTTGAAGCTGCTCGCGGTGACCGCGTGCCCCACCGGCATAGCCCACACCTACATGGCCGCCGAGAAGCTCTCGCAGGCGGCCGAGCGGCTCGGCGTCGACATCAAGGTGGAGACGCAGGGCTCGATCGGGGCCGAGAACGTACTCTCCGACAACGATGTCAAATCCGCTGACGGCGTCATCGTCGCAGCGGACAAGGACGTGGACCTGAGCCGGTTCGCGGGCAAGCGGATGGTGACGGTCGGGGTCGCCGAGGGGATTCGGCATCCCGAGCGGCTCATCGAGCGCGTGCGGACCGCACCCGTGCACGCGGCCGACGCGGGCTCCGGTGCCGGAGCCCCCGTGCCCGCGAACGGCGGTGCGGGCGGCGGCAAGGAGCGGAGCCTCGCGTACAAGGCGCTGATGAACGGTGTCAGCTTCATGATCCCGTTCGTCGTGGTCGGCGGGCTGCTGATCGCGGTCTCGTTGTCGCTCGGCGGTCACACGGATCCGTCCGGCGGCCTGGTCATCCCGAAGGACTCCTTCTGGATGGACATCAACAACATCGGTGTCATCGGGTTCCAGCTGATGGTGCCGATCCTGTCCGGATACATCGCGTACGCGATCGGTGACCGCCCGGCGCTGGTGCCCGGCATGATCGGCGGGTGGATCGCCAACACCGGTTCGCTCTACGACTCCGAGGCCGGCGCTGGCTTCATCGGGGCGATCGTGACCGGCTTCCTGGCCGGCTACCTGGTGCTGTGGATCAAGAAGGTCCGCGTCCCGGGGTTCGTACGGCCGATCATGCCGATCATCGTGATCCCGATCGTGGCGACGACCGTGCTCGGACTGTTCTTCGTCCATGTGATCGGCGGGCCGGTCTCCTGGGTCTTCGAGCACCTCACGGACTGGCTCGGCGGGATGACCGGGAGCAGTGCCGTGCTGCTCGGGGCGATCCTGGGGCTGATGATCGCGTTCGACATGGGCGGACCGGTCAACAAGACGGCGTTCCTGTTCGGCGCCGGGCTCATCGCGACCGGCAACCAGGCCGTCATGGGCATGTGCGCGGCCGCGATTCCGGTGATGCCGCTCGGCCAGGGACTGGCCACGCTGCTCCGCAGGCGGCTCTACACCGAGCAGGAGCGGGAGGCGGGTCCGGCCGCGCTGTTCATGGGCCTGTTCGGGATCTCCGAGGGTGCCATCCCGTTCGCCGCCGCCCGCCCCGCCCAGGTCATCCCGGCCAACATGCTCGGCGGCGCGGTGGCCGGGGCAGTCGCGGGTCTGGCCGGGGTGGAGGACGCGGTGCCGCACGGTGGGCCGATCGTGGCGGTGCTGGGGGCCGTGAGCGGCGTACCGATGTTCTTCGTGGCCGTGGTCGCCGGGACGGCGGTGACCGCGTTGACGACCGTCGCGCTCGTCGACGTCGCCGAGCGCCGACGGGGCGGGGCGGCCGCGGCCGGGGTTCCGGCCGCCGAGCGCCGTCGGGGCGGGGCGGCCGCGGCCGGGGTTCCGGCGCGGACCGGGCCGGTCCCCGCCGGAGCCCTCGCGGGCGGCGGCGGTGCCGGTGACGTGGTCGCGACAGCCGGTGCCGTGGCCGGTGGCGGCCCTGACGGGGTGCTCGCGTCGACGGTTCCGGCGCAGTCGGGGGCACCGGCGGCCGAGCAGGCAAGCGCCTCGCCGGACGCCTCCCCGGACAGTGGGCCGGAGGCGACCGCGGGAACCGAGCGGTCCGGGGAGTCGGGCCGGGCGGGCGAGGTGTCCGGCGTGTCCGAGGGGGCGGACGGTGAGGTGCTGTCCGGTCATCTCACCGCGCGGAGCGTCAAGGTCGGGCTCGAAGCCGTCGGCAAGGAGGCGGCGATCCGGGAGATGGCGGAGCTGCTGGCCGGCACGGGCCGGGTCGCGGACGTGGAGGAGCTGGTGCGCACCGCGCTGCGGCGGGAGGAGCAGGGCACGACGGGTCTCGGTGAGGAGATCGCCGTGCCGCACGCGAAGACCGACGCCGTCACCACTCCCGCGGTCGGCTTCGCGCGCTCGGCCGAGGGGGTCGAGTGGGGTTCGCCCGACGGTACGAGGGCCCGGTTGATCTTCATGATCGCCGTGCCGGAGGCCGCGGCCGGGGACGAGCACCTGCGGATTCTCGCGCTGCTGGCCCGGAAGCTGATGGACGCCGGGTTCCGGGAGCGGCTGTCGGCCGCGCCCGACGAGGCCGCCGTTCTCGACGTGCTGCGCGAGATCCGCTAGCGGTACGGGATCGGGCGGGCGCGTGTGCCGGTCCCGACCCCGTGGTGGGGCGGGACCGGGCACGCGAACGCGACCGGGGCCCGCCGAATGGTTCGGCGGGCCCCGGTCGCGTTCGCGCTCGCATCCTCGGTCGCGTTCGCGCCGCGAGGTCGTGTCGCTCGGTTCGCGTCAGTGTTCGCCGGGCGCCGCGGGCTGCGCCGGGCCGCCGGGCAGCGCGTCGCTGTCGGCACCCTTGGCGGCCTCGGACTCACTGAAGATGTCGGGCTCCAGGTAGATGACACGGGCGATCGGGACGGCCTCGCGGACGCGGGCCTCGGCGGCGTTGATCGCCTCGGCGACCTCGGTGGCCGTCTCGTCGTGCTGGACCGCGATCTTCGCGGCGACCAGCAGCTCCTCGGGGCCGAGGTGGAGCGTACGCATGTGGATGATGCGGGTGACCTTCTCGCCGTCGACGATCGCCGCCTCGATCTTCCTGACGTCCTCGACGCCGGCGGCCTCGCCCAGGAGCAGCGACTTGGTCTCGGCGGCCAGGACGATCGCGATCAGGATCAGCAGGACACCGATGCACAGCGTGCCGATGCCGTCCCAGACGCCGTCGCCGGTCGCCAGGGCCAGGCCGACGCCGCCGAGCGCGAGCACCAGGCCGACGAGCGCGCCCAGGTCCTCCAGCAGGACGACGGGCAGCTCGGGCGCCTTGGCGTGGCGTACGAACTGCGTCCAGGACTGCTTCCCGCGCAGGACGTTGGACTCCTTGATGGCCGTCCGGAAGGAGAAGGTCTCGGCGATGATGGCGAACACGAGGACGCCGACCGGCCAGTACCAGTGGTCGATCTCGTGCGGGTGCTTAATCTTCTCGAAGCCCTCGTAGATCGCGAACATGCCGCCGACCGTGAACAGGACGATCGAGACGAGGAAGGCGTAGATGTAGCGCTCACGGCCGTAGCCGAAGGGGTGTTGAGGGGTCGCCTCGCGCTGCGCCTTCTTGCCGCCGAGGAGCAGCAGGCCCTGGTTGCCGGAGTCGGCGAGCGAGTGCACGGACTCGGCCAGCATCGACGACGAACCACTGAAGAGGAACGCCACGAACTTCGCTACCGCGATCGCGAGGTTGGCGGCCAGTGCCGCCACGATCGCCTTGGTGCCGCCTGACGCACTCATGTGTTCCCGATGTCCCTTCGTCTGCCAACCCGGCTGCCGCGCCGGGCTTTGCCTGCCCTTTGCGGTGGGCCATTGTTGCAGCCCTGCCGGAGCGCGGTGTGTCAGGCCACCACGGTCGCCCTGAAGAGCGTTCCCGTACCGGACACTTCGGCCTTTTCGCCTGCCGGTACGAAGACGGACCTGCCGGGGGCGAGCGCGTGTTCACCCACGTGCGGCGAACCCGCCGTGCAGAGCAGGATCTGCGGGGTGCGCAGGGACAGGTCGCGGGGTGCGACGCCGTCCGGCAGGACGAGGCGGGAGAGGCGGAACTCGTCGATGGGGGTGTCGTAGAGCTCCTCGCCGTCGGGTGACGCCTCGGGGCGCAGCACACCCGCGTCGCCCGCCTCGAAGCGGACGACGCGCAGGAGTTCGGGTACGTCGACGTGCTTGGGCGTGAGGCCGCAGCGCAGGACGTTGTCGGAGTTGGCCATGATCTCGACGCCGAGGCCGTTCAGGTACGCGTGCGGCACGCCCGCGCCGAGGAACAGTGCCTCGCCGGGCTGGAGCCGGACGTGGTTGAGCAGCATGGCGGCGATGACGCCGGGGTCGCCGGGGTAGTGGTGGGCGATACCGGCGTACGGGGCGTGCGCGCCGCCGAGCCGGTCGCAGGCCGCGGCGGTCTCGGCGACCGTGGCGGCCATCTCCTCGCGGTCCGCGGAGAGCACGGCCGTCAACACCTCGCGCAGCGCGGCCTCTTCGGGCTGGGCGCGCAGCAGGTCGACGTACGGCTTGAGGGAGTCGACCTCCAGGGCCGCGAGCAGTTCGGCGGTCTCCAGCGGCGGCCGGAAGCCGCACAGGCCGTCGAACTCCGTGAGCGCGCAGATGAGTTCGGGCTTGTGGTTGGCGTCCTTGTAGTTGCGGTGGGGCGCCTCGATCGGGACGCCCCGGCGCTCCTCGTCCTCGAAACCGGCCCTGGCCCGGGCGAGATCGGGGTGCACCTGGAGGGAGAGGGGGGCGCCGGCCGCGAGGATCTTCAGCAGGAACGGCAGGCGCGGGCCGAACCGGGCGACCGCCTCGGGGCCCAGTTCGCGCTCGGGGTCGGCGTCGATGACGTCGGTGAGGGGGCCGCGGGGTGTGCGCGACGGCGCGCCCGGGTGGGCGCCCATCCACATCTCGGCCTGCGGCTCACCGGTGGGCTCGGTGCCGAGGAGCCGCGGGATGAGCGTGGTCGAACCCCAGGCGTAGGGGCGGACGGTGTTGTCGAGGCGGTCCATGCTGTGTCGTCTTCTCCGTACGTACGCTGCTCGGCGGGCGCTGTTCGCTGCCGCGCGTCCAGGATCAGGCCCTTGAGGCGAGCGCCAGGTAAACGGCGGCGAAATCCGTGACGGCGATCAGTTCTGCGAGGGTCTCCAGGTCGCCGCCGTCCTCCGGTTCGAGTTCGCTGATCGCCGTGTCGTGGCTGAGGGCGAGTTCGCGCGCGGCGGGCGCGGCCGTACGGCCTCCGGTCGGGCGGTCGCGCAGCAGGACGACACGCGCGTGCAGGGCCTGGGCCTCCTCGACGCGGTCCCGGAAGAAGTCGTCGGGGTCGGCTCCGGCCGCCAGGGCGCCCGCGAGCAGGACGCTGTGCGCGGCGAGCGCCTCGGGCAGTTCGGCGGCGAGCGCGGGACGGCCGGCGAGTTCGGCGAGCGCGGCGACGAACCTGCGGCCCGCGGGCCCGGCGGCGTCGCCCTCGGTCCAGATCACCGGGAGGGCCTCGGCCAGTTCGGCGGCGAGCGTCTTCGCGGGGTTGCTGTAGGTGGCGATGGCGGGGCCGCAGCGCTCGGCGACGCTGTCCAGGCGGTCGGCGACCTTCTGGAGGGCGTCGGGCGGGGCGGACAGCAGGCCGGTACGGTCCAGCAGCGCGAGCAGCGGTGTGAGGAGCGCCCACAGCGAGCCGGGTGCGGAGGCGGCGGCCGGGGCCTGGGGTTCGTAGGGGGCCGTCGCCATCGGGACGGTCAGTCCGTGCGTGCCCTCGACCGTCTCGGTCAGCGGGGCGCCGGCCGGGCAGACGGCGACGACGGTCAGACCGCGCCGGTACGCCTGCTCCACGAGGAGCGACAGACCGGGCTCGCTGCCGTCGGGGGTGGCGATCAGGAGCAGGTCCACGGGGCCCGCCCAGCCGGGCAGTTCCCACAGGAGGGCACCCGCGGCGGGGGCGACTCCGCGCGGGGTGAGCCGGGTGACGGGGCAGGCGGCGCCGGCGAGCGAGCCGAGCAGGTCGGCGACACAGGTGGCGGCCAGGCCGGGGCCCGCGATCAGGATGGCTCGCGGGCGGCCGTCGGGTTTCAGCTCGCCGATCCCGGCCTCGGTGGCGTGCCGTACGGCGGTGCGTACGCGGGCGCCGGCCTCGGCTGCGCCGCGGAGCAGGTCCCGCCGGTCGGCGCGGGTCAGCGCCTCCTGGTCGTCGAGGAGCGATTCGTCGAGCATGGGGTGCAGCCTCCGAAACCGGGCGGGGGTCGCCTCGTCGTGGGTCTACGCGGGGCGGCGGGCCTCGTCCACCAGCAGGACCGGGATGCCGTCGCGGACGGGGTACGCCAGACCGCAGTCCTGGCCGGTGCAGATCAGCTCGGCTTCCTGCTCCTTGATCGGGGCGTGGCAGGCCGGGCAGGCGAGGATCTCCAGAAGGCCGGCTTCGAGCGGCATGGGGTGTCCCTTCGGGGCGGTTCGGTGCGGTGATGCGGCCTGGTCAGGGTACCGCTGCGGGAGGCGGGACGCCGGGGGGTGTGCTTCCCGGCCCGCCCGGTGCCCTCGGCTCCCCCGAAGTGCCCACGGCTCGACCGGTGCCGCCGCCACACCCCTCCTCCCGCGTTCCCGCTGCCCGGGGCGCGGCACTCCTGCGCTGGGGCCCGGTGGAACCGGGTGACGCGACAGCCCGGCTCCGGCGAGGCTCGGTGCGCCAGGCACCGCCGGAGTGAGCCGGGCACCTCCCCGGTCGGGCTCGGACTCGGTCGGGCTCGGACTCGGTCGGGCTCGGACTCGGTCGGGCTCGGACTCGGTGGAGCCGAACGCCCGATGCGGCGCCGCGTCGCACCTCGGGGCCCCGGGGTGGAGCGGGGCTCGGCGGAGCCGGCGATCCCCGCGCCGCGCGCCCCCGCAGCCCGGCTCGGGCGACACGGCATCCCCGGTGTCGGGCCGCGTGCAGCGGCGGCCGGTCGCCGGTGGGGAGCCGCCGCGCGCACGCCGGGACGGGAACGCTCCCGCCCCGGCGGTGGCCGACCCGATGACGGCGGACCCGGGGCCCGCCGGACGGTCGGCCGGAAGGTCGGCCGGACGGTCAGCCGCGGATGATCGCGAGCACCTCGTCCCGCACCGCGGCCATCGTCGCCTCGTCGCGCGCCTCCGCGTTGAGGCGGAGGAGGGGCTCGGTGTTGGAGGGGCGGACGTTGAACCACCAGTCGGCGGCGGAGACCGTGAGGCCGTCGAGCTCGTCGAGGGTGACGCCCTCGCGGCCCTCGTAGGCCGTCCTGATCGCGGCGAGGCGGGCCGTCTGGTCGTCGACCGTGGAGTTGATCTCGCCCGAGCCGGCGTAGCGGTCGTACTGGGCGACGAGCGCGGAGAGCGTGCCCTCCTGACCGCCGAGCGCGGCGAGGACGTGGAGCGCGGCGAGCATGCCCGTGTCCGCGTTCCAGAAGTCCTTGAAGTAGTAGTGCGCCGAGTGTTCACCGCCGAAGATCGCCCCGGAGGCCGCCATCTCGGCCTTGATGAACGAGTGGCCGACGCGGGTGCGGACCGGGGTGCCGCCGTTCTCGCGGACGACCTCGGGCACCGACCAGGACGTGATCAGGTTGTGGATGACCGTGCCCTTGCCGCCGTGCCTGGCCAGCTCGCGGGCGGCGACCAGGGCCGTGACGGCGGACGGCGAGACGGGCTCGCCGCGCTCGTCGACGACGAAGCAGCGGTCCGCGTCGCCGTCGAAGGCGATGCCGAGGTCGGCGCCCTCCTCGCGGACGCGCTTCTGGAGGTCGACGATGTTCGCCGGGTCCAGGGGGTTCGCCTCGTGGTTGGGGAACGTGCCGTCCAGCTCGAAGTACATCGGGACGAGCTCGAGGGGCAGCCCGGCGAAGACGGTCGGGACGGTGTGCCCGCCCATGCCGTTGCCCGCGTCGACGACGACCTTCAGGGGGCGGATCGAGGACAGGTCGACGAGGTGCAGCAGGTGCGCCGCGTAGTCCTCCAGCGTGTCCCGCGCGCTGATCGTGCCCGGCGTCGCGTCCGTGGCGGGGGCGCCCGCGTCGATCCAGGACTCGACGAGCTCGCGGATCTCCGCGAGGCCGGTGTCCTGCCCGACCGGGGCCGCGCCCGCGCGGCACATCTTGATGCCGTTGTACTGCGCCGGGTTGTGCGAGGCCGTGAACATGGCGCCCGGGAGCCCGAACGCGCCGGACGCGTAGTAGAGCTGGTCCGTCGAGCACAGCCCGATCTCGGTCACGTCGACGCCCCGCGCCGCCGCGCCGCGCGCAAAGGCCCGCGACAGGCCCGGTGACGAGGGACGCATGTCGTGACCCGTCACGATCGCCTCCGCACCCGTCACCTGCACGAAGGCGGCCCCGAACAGCTCGGCCAGTGTCTCGTCCCACTGGTCCGGGACCACCCCGCGGACGTCGTACGCCTTCACGATCTGCGACAGATCAGCAGCCACGGCCAACCCTCCTGGAGTCCTCATCGATGACCCCAAGCTACCCGCACGGAGCCGCACCCGGCCGTGCAGGACCCGAGCGGGCACAACCGGACTTACGGAAGCATCCATTCCAGAACGGGCGAACTCTGCCCGACGACGATCAGACACATGACCAGCAGCAGTCCGAGGCTCCACGGCAGCACCTTGCGCAGCAGGTCCCCCTCCCGGCCCGCCAGGCCGACCGCCGCGCAGGCGATGGTCAGGTTCTGCGGAGAGATCATCTTGCCGAGGACGCCGCCCGAGCTGTTGGCGGCCGCGAGGAGTTCCGGGGACAGTCCGGACTCCCGGGCGGCGGTCACCTGCAGGGCGCCGAACAGCGCGTTGGCCGAGGTGTCCGATCCGGAGACGGCCACCCCGAACCAGCCGAGGACCGGCGAGAGGAAGGCCAGTCCGGCGCCCGCCGCCGCGACGAAGTGGCCGATCGTGGCCGCCTGCCCGGAAAGGTTCATCACGTACGCGAGCGCGAGCACCGAGGTGACGGTGAGGATCGCGTACCTCAACTCGTGGACGGTGGCGGCCCATTCCTTGAGCGCCGCACGCGCGCGGACCCCGAGCACGACGGCCGTGCACACCCCGGCGAGCAGCACCAGGGTGCCGCCGGTGGAGACGATCGGCCAGGTGAAGACGTTGCCGCCGACGGGCTCGCCGTCCGGGTCCACGACGTTCAGGAAGGGCCAGTCGAAGATGCGGGTCGCCTTCGCCAACTGGTCCTTGACCAGGGGGATCTGCGCGACGGAGAAGATCACGACGATGAGCGCGTACGGGGCGTACGCCCGCAGCACCTCGCGGCGCAGGTCGTCCTCGTCCAGGTCCTCGCTGCGTACGCCCGTCAGGACCGCGGCGCGTACGGGCTCGGCGGCCGGCCTGCGCGCGCGGGGCACCGCCATCAGCGCGCCCGCCCCGGCCAGCGCGGCCCCGATGTCGGCGAGTTGGGCGGAGAGGTAGTTGGACGCGGCGAACTGGGCGACGGCGAAGGCGAATCCACAGGCCAGGGCGGGCACCCAGGTCTCGCGCAGCCCGCGCCGCCCGTCCACCAGGCCGACGAGCACCAGCGGCACCACGAGGGCGAGCAGCGGCGTCTGCCTGCCCACGACGGAGGCCACTGAGTCCAGCGGCAGCCCGGTGACCTGGGCCAGGGTCACCACCGGTGTGCCCATCGCCCCGAAGGCGACCGGGGCGGTGTTGGCGACCAGCGCGACCACGGCCGCCCGGACTGGGTCGAAGCCGAGCGCGACCAGCATCACGGAGCAGATCGCGACGGGCGCGCCGAAGCCCGCGAGGGCCTCCAGGAGCGCGCCGAAGCAGAACGCGACGACGAGCGCCTGGATGCGCGGGTCGTCGGAGAGCCGGCCGAAGGAGCGGCGCAGGATGTCGAAGTGCCGGGTGCGGACGGTCATCCGGTACACCCAGAGGGCGTTGACGACGATCCACAGGATGGGGAAGAGCCCGAACACCGCGCCCTGGGCGGCGGCGGAGAGCGTCTGGCCGACCGGCATCCCGTACGCGAGCCAGGCGACCAGGGCGGCGGACGCGAGGCCGATCAGGCCCGCCAGGTGGGCCTTCATGCGCACACCGCCCAGCAGGACGAGCACGATCACGAGCGGCAGTGTCGCGACGAGCGCGGACAGCGCGAGCGAGCCGGCCACGGGCTCGAGTTCCTGGACGTACACGGAGCCTCCCCCGGATTCCGCGATGCGGAAAGCGATTTCTCACGGGCAGGGGAATGGTCATGTCCGCGACAAGGTCACGTCAATGCCTGTGCACCGTTCAATGAAACGACCGGGGGAGTGCCGCCGAGGGGAGGCGGCGCGAAGTCCCCTGCCGCGCGGGGCCGTTGGACTGTGGGGCGGGTCAGGAGTCCGGGGAACGCAGCACCCGCAGATGGCCGCGGCGCGCGACCTCTCTCGGGTCGGCCGCACGGGAGGCTCCACCCTGCTGCCCGGCACGCTCCTGCGGACGGGCCGCCTCGCGTACGGCGTTGGCGAGCGCCTCGAGGTCGTCGCCGCTGGGGCGGGACGGGGCGGAGGCGTCGGCGAGCCGGACGACCTCCCAGCCGCGCGGGGCGGTGAGGCGCTCGGAGTGCTCGGCGCACAGGTCGTAGCAGTGGGGTTCGGCGTAGGTGGCGAGCGGGCCGAGGACCGCGGTCGAGTCGGCGTAGACGTACGTCAGCGTCGCTACGGCGGGACGGCCGCAAGCGGTGCGCGAACAGCGACGTACAGGGCTCACGATGTTGGACGGTACCGCACTCTTGAGCGGGCCGCGACGACTCTCCCCCAGGTCACCCCACCGTGTCGCCCCGCGGGGCCCGGCGGACGGGGGTCGGGACAGGTCTTCTCGACCTGCGCGTACGGGTGTTGACGAAAAGTCGGCCGAACTCGGCGGCGGTCGCGAGATGGTGCAAACCTTGTCAACCAACGCGATTGCCACGACCCCGGAAACGCACGGAAACAAGCCCGATGTTGGCTTGAACGGTCATCCGGCGACATCTCTGTCAACGCGGCAGACACCGGCGCCGTGTGCGCCGCCGTCGCGCCGCGGGGGCCCGGCCCGGACCGCCCGGTGCGGGGACCGACCGGCGACGGGGAGGCGCCCCCGGGGAAGGAGCGGCGGAGAGAGCCAGGGAGGCGACGGGGCTCGGGCGGCGCGTGCGGGGCGGGAGGACGGGGACGGGCGCGCGTGCGGGGCGGGAAGGCGGGGACGGGCGCGCGTGCGGGGCGGGAAGGCGGGGACGGGCGCGCGTGCGGGGCCGCTGCCGTGTGGGGACGGGGCGGGGGGACTACTCTTCGTCAGTGATGGACAACCCCGTACCGCCCCGTGCCGCCGACCCCAGGCCCCGTCGTCGTGACCGCCACGGGCGGGGGATGCGCGGGCCCGTCGCGCCGCCGCAGGTGCCGCTCTCCGCGAGCCGGGCCGAGGCGTTCACCGATCTGGTGCAGGACTCCGTGGAACGGCTGGAGCGGCGCTGGCCGCAGCTCGCCGACATCGAGTTCATGGTGCTGGAAGTGCCCCGCCTGGACCCGGCGCGGGACGGCGGCTGGGGCGACGAGGGCGTACCCCTGGGCGGCACCATCGCCGCCCGAGAGGGCCGGCCCGCCCATGTCGTCGTCTACCGGCGGCCGGTGGAGATCCGCACCAAGGGGCGCGACGAGCGGGCCGCGCTGGTGCACGAGGTCGTGGTGGAGCAGGTCGCCGAGCTGCTCGGGCTGACCCCGGAGACCGTCGACCCCCGCTACGGCGAGGACTGAGCCGCGGCGCCACGCTCCCCCGGCCGCCGGTTCACGGCGGTCGAGGCCGTCCGGAGGTCGGAGGCGCACGTGTACGCCTCCGACGTCCGGCGTCCCTACTTCTGGAGCACCGAGAGGTCCTGCTCGGCGTCCGGCACCTCCACCGTGCCCCGGTCGTCCGGCAGGGTCTGGACCGTGAACATCGGCACGCCCTCCTCGGTCGCCGCCAGCGTGCGCGCCGCGTGGACGGGGCCTCCGGACAGGGGCTCCACCGTGAGCGCGTACGTGCCCTTGAGGCCGCTGGGGACGAGCGGTTCGACGTTGAGCGTGGTGCCGCCCTTGACCGTGTAGGTCTTGGTCGTGGTCTCCCCGCCGCCGCTGCCCGCCGAGGCCGTCACCTTGACCCTCGCCGAGCGCCCGGGGGCGACCAGCGAGAGCGTGGAGCCCTTGGAGCGGTTGTCGGCGGCCGTCGCGCGGGTGTCGACCGCGCCGGTCGCCGGGATGAAGGCCGTCTCCTGGTCGACCCCCTTGCCGCGCACGACCCGCAGGGCGGCGACCACGGGGGTGGCCCTCCCGGTCGGCGTCAGGACCAGTGAGCCCGCCTCGCCGCGCGTGACGTCGCCGAGGTCGACCGCGGCGGTCATGCCGGCCTTCACGTGCAGCGTCTCGTGTCCGGCGGGGGTGATCAGCCCCGACGGCGAGGCGAGCCTGACCTTGAGGTCGGCGTCCGAGTCGCCCGGCGCGAACGCGACCAGGCGCACGGACGTGGCGTCCTTCGGGATGCCCGGCAGGACGAGGCCGGCGGCCGGGTCGGTGGACGGCGCGAGCCAGTCGCCGCCGATCCGGTCGTCGAGCGCCTGCACCGCGGCGGCCACCCGGCCGCTGCGGACCGTGACGTGCACGGTGAGGTTGGTCTGCGGCTCGTCGATCAGCGTGGAGAGCAGCACGGCCTCGCTGCCGTGCGGGGGGATCTGGATGCCCTCGCCGACCGTCGACTTCAGGACGCCGTCCTTGCCGAACAGCTCGATGTCGGCGACGGCGGCGGAGTCGTCGGGGTTGGTCAGGTGCGCGTAGTCCGTGCGCTCCTTGGCGGTGCTGGCGCCCGGGAACCAGAACTCGGTGTCCGGCGCGGTGCAGGTGGTGCCGAGCAGGCCGCGTCCGGTGCCCGCCGGGACCTCCGTGGTCTGCTGGACCGTCCAGCCCGAGGCCAGGCTGCCCTCGGCGGTGCCGATCAGCGCCGGCGCCTCCGCGCCCGAGGACTCGCCGGTGACGGGCTTGCCGGCCTTCTTCGGCGTCAGCACGGCCTTCGCCCCGTCGCCCTTGCCGTCGGCCTTGCCACCGTCGTCGTCGGCCTCGTCCTTCGACGTGCCCTTGTCCGCCGGGCCGGCACCCGCGGGGGCCAGCTCGGCGGCGCCCTTCCCGCCGGTGCCCTCGGTGAGCGGCGTGAACGACGTGTACGCCGTCTCCGCGATGTCCGAGGTGCTCGGTGCCGGGCAGAGCAGGCTGGTGCGCTCGACGGGCAGCCGGGCCGCCGTGGTCGCGCTGTCCCGGACGGAGGCCTCCGGCTCGGACAGCGAGGCGAATCCGGTGACCGCGGCGAGCGCGGCCACGCCGGCGATCAGGGACACGGTGGTGCGGTTCACTGCTGGCTCCCGTCGGGGCGCTCGTGGTCGGTGCCGTGCTGCGGCTGCTGGGAGGGGTCGTACGGGGCGTCGTAGCCCTGGTCGTACGTCTGCGTCGGGTCGTACGGGCCGTTGCCCGTGCCGTAGGAGTACGGGTCGTAGGCGTCCGCCCCGTACGGGTCCGCCTGGTACTGCTGCTGCTCGTAGGTGTCCGCCCGGTACTGCTGCGCCCCCTGGTACTGGTTGTTGTCGTAGGTGCCGTACCCGGCGTCCGGGTACGTCGAGGTGTCCCACTCGTCGTAGGCCTGCTGCTGCGGGACGGCGGCGGGGGCGGGTGCCTCCTCCGGAGCCCGCGGCGGAGGCGGGAGGTCGGGCGGGAGGCGGTCCGGCGGGAACTCGTCGGGCGGCTCGGTGCCCTCGGCCTCCGCCTGGGCGCGCAGCCGCCGGGCCCTGCGGCCCTCGCCGGAGGCGGCCTGGGCCGGCACGACCGGCTCCTCGGGCAGGTCGTCGTCGACGTCATGGCGCCGGCCGGGCAGGGCGAGCACGACGAGGACGACGGCGAGGGCACCCTGCCCCCACAGCCAGCCGGTGTGGCCGATCGGGGCCTCGAAGGTGACGTCGAGCCGGCCGCCCCCGGCGGGCAGCTCGAATCCCTGCGCCCAGCCGTCGACGGTGGTCCGGGTGAGCGGCTTCCCGTCGAGGGTGGCCGTCCAGCCCTCGTCGGCGGTGTCGGCGAGGCGCACCACACGTCCCGCGGAGCCCGCGGGGATCGTGGTGTGCAGTTCGACGGGCCCCGCGGCGATCGGCTGCGGTTCGCCGGACTCGGGGACGACGACCGCCCGGGCGACCTGCCGGTCGACGCGCCACAGGGCGCTGCCGTCGTCCTGCTGGCTGAGCCTGCTCAGGCCGGGGGTGGCGTCCAGGACGCGGCTGACCTCGCGGGGGGCGCCGGCCCGGACCAGGACGTACCGCACGGCGAAGCCGCCGAGCTGGTCGGCCTGGTCGGCTCCCGAACCCGCCACGAGGTTGGCGACGACCCTGTCGAGCAGTCGGTTCTCGCCGTCGGCCACGGCCAGTTCGGCGTCGCCGAGGCGGGCGCCGGAACCGCGGACGAGCGTGTAGCCGACCCGGGCCGCGGAGTCGCTGTCGAGGACGAGCGTGCGGGCCTGGTCGCGGGTGCCGCTCTCCTCGGCGACGAACGCGGGCACCTGCACGGGGTCGCGCCGCTGCACGGGTCCGTCGGCGCCGCCGATCATCCACCCGGCGGCGACGAGCAGCGGTCCCGCCGCGGCCGCGAAGGCGATCAGGGCGGCGACCGGCTGACGCCAGCCGAAGCTCTGCTCGGCCACGCGCGAGCGGGCCCCGTCGGCGCCGAGCGCGGCGGCGGCGAGGAGGGCGAGCCCGTAGACGAGGGTGGCCGGTCCGGCCCAGGTGGAGACGTTGGAGAGGACGGCGAGGACGAGGCCCACCAGGGCGGCCGCCCAGGCCGTCAGGATGCCCGTGCGGCGCTCGGTGCGCAGCAGCGCGGCCAGGGCGGCGCACACGATGCCGATGAGCATCAGGCCGCTGACCGTGCCGGGCCCGCCGGGGCCGGCGCCCAGCAGGTCGAGAGCGGAGGCCGCCCCCGACCCGTACTCCATGCCGGCCTCCTTGAAGAAGCCGAACGGGAGCAGGGAGAGCGACCAGGGCGCGAGGACGAGCAGTGGCGTCCCGAGCTGGGCCAGGAAGCGCAGCCCGTAGGCGGTGATCTCGCCGCGGCGCACGACCAGCAGGGCGAGGCCGAGGATCAGGGCGACGGGCCACACGATCGGCGTGAACGCGGTGGCCAGCGTCAGCAGGAGGGCGTACGCCCAGGACGCCCGCCAGCTGCCGCGCGCCGTGTCCGAGGCGAGGCCGCTCGCCGCGACGCCGGCGCGCGCGATGAGCGGCAGCAGGACGGCGAGCACCGCGGTACCGATGCGGCCGCCCGCGAGCGCGCCGGTGACGGCGGGCAGGAAGGCGTACGCGACGGACGCCCAGGCGCGCAGCAGCCGCGACTGGACGAGCGGGCGGGAGGCGAAGTACGCGGCGAATCCGGCCAGCGGGACCGAACCGACCAGCAGGACGGTGACGGCGAGCCCGGTGGAGCCGAGCAGCAGGCCGGCCAGCATCGCGACGAGCGCCAGGTACGGCGGCGCGGACTGGGTGCCTCCGGCGCCGACCGGGTGCCAGCCGTCCAGGTAGCGGGCCCACAGCTCGGAGGCGTCGGCGGGGGCGGGCAGCAGGGCGCCGCCCGAGAGCGCGCCGCCGCCGAGCAGTTCGCGGCAGGCGACGAGCGAGACGAGGAGCAGCAGGACGAAGAGCATCGGTCCGGGCTTGCGGCCGACCCGCTTGAGGCGGGCGAACTGCTCGACCTCCAGGAAGTCGGCGTCGTCGCCGCCGGGCCCGGTCTCGACGGCGCTGCCGTGCCGCCCGGCCGCGTTCAGTTCAGGGTCGGAGCGGCCCACGAGGTTGCCCGCGGCCTGTTCGACGGTGGCCCGTACGGTCGCCCCGGGCGGCGGGAACAGCGGGCGCAGCTCGTCCTTGTCGATCAGGGGGCGGCCGCGTCTGCGCCGGCCCGCGACGATGCGCTCCGGGCGCAGCAGGGTGCCCAGCAGGCCGCGGATCTCGTCGACCGCCTGTCCGGGGACCTTGCCGACGAGATAGGCGACGGTCCGCAGCAGGGTGCCGAAGACGAGTCGTACGAGGACCCAGGGGAGCGCCGCGCTGCGGGTGTTGACGAGCAGGGTGTAGGCGGCGCCCGCCTTGTCGACCTTGTGCGGGGAGGCGGAGGTGCGGCCGACGCAGTCGACGGCGCGCCGCTCGCGGGAGGCCGCCTCGGCGTGCCGGACGACGGCCTCGGGGGCGACGAGGACGCGGTGGCCCGCGGCCTGGGCGCGCCAGCACAGGTCGATGTCGTCGCGCATCAGGGGCAGGCGCCGGTCGAAGCCGCCCAGCTCCTCGAAGATCTCGCGGCGGATCAGCATGCCGGCGGTGGACACGGCGAGCACGGGCCGGACGTGGTCGTGCTGGCCCTGGTCCTGTTCGCGCCGGTCGAGGCCGGTCCAGCGGCGGCCGCTGTGGGCGATGGTGACACCGACCTCCAGGAGCTGCCTGCGGTCGTACCAGCCGCGGAGCTTGGGGCCGACGATCGCGACGTCCTTGCCGAGCTCCCGCTCGTTCTCCACGACGCGCAGCAGCTGGGCCAGGGCGTCGGGCTCCGGGGCGCTGTCGTCGTGCAGCAGCCAGAGCCACTGCTCGGGTTCGCCGTGCGGCAGCTCGGGCATGTCGTAGGCGTCGTCGCGCCAGGTGCGGGTGACCGGGTCCCAGCCGCTGGGGCGCTTCAGGTACGGCAGGTCGTCCGGAGTGAGGACACCGGCGATGCGGGTGGCCTCCTCGACGGCCTGGCCGAACCCGGTGCGCCGGGCGAGGTGGAGCACCCGGTCGGCCCCCAGGGCGTCGGTGACCAGCCGCGCGGAGTCGTCCGCGCTGCCGGTGTCGGCCGCCACGGCGTTCTGTACGGGGCGTTCCTGGCCGAGCAGCCCTGCGAGGGCGTCGGGCAGCCAGCGGTCACCGTCGTGCGAGACCAGGACGGCGGTGACGACATGCCGTGGGAACTCGGGAGGACGGGACGGGTCGAACGCTGCGGCGGCAGTGTCGTACTGACCTGCCGAATGGCTGTGCACGGACATCGAGGTACGGGCCCCGGTTCGATGGACTGCGGTGGACGCCTGTGCCATCGGGGGACAGCGGGGCGTCTCGGACGGAGGCCCACACTAACGGCTGGGCAACACAGCGACCCGCCGCCTGTGGACAACCCACGGGCGACGGGCCGTTCGAAACGCGTCGGTACGCATCAGTACGCATCGGTAAGTGGGGCTGTGTGCCGTTCGGTCGTACGGCCGGCCCCGGTGGCGATCAGGCCACGGGTCAGACGGCCGCCTTCTTGAGCCGGCGCCGCTCCCGCTCGGACAGGCCTCCCCAGATGCCGAAGCGCTCGTCGTTCGCCAGCGCGTACTCGAGGCATTCCGAACGGACCTCGCACGCGAGGCATACCTTCTTGGCCTCGCGGGTGGAGCCGCCCTTCTCGGGGAAGAAGGACTCGGGGTCGGTCTGCGCGCAGAGCGCCCGCTCCTGCCAGCCGAGCTCCTCCTCGGCCTCGTCGACCAGCAGTTCCTGAAACAGCTCGGTCATGTGCGCCCCTCGTCCGTCTCGCGTCCCCGTGATGCTGCCGTCGCCGATTTCGGCTGAACGACACGAGTGAAATTACAAGTGTGCCGATCCGGGCCAGTCAAGCCGAGATCTGCTATTGGGCCCCTTATTCACTCTGCGGAACCAAGGCTATGCGGAAAGTGTTCAAATCGGCATAAACCCTGACAGCCGAAAGGAGCCCGGCCGGGACCTCTCCCCTGCGCCCGTCCTGGTGCCTGCGCGCAGGCACCTGTACAGAGGGAGACGTCCAGAAGTTCGATCTCGTTCCGACGCCGACGACGAAGCGAACCGGATCACATGTGGATCACTCGGATCGCACACGGGGACCACGGGCTCGCGACACGATTCGTGCGCCCGGTTGTGCGCCATGTGTCCCCGTGGGCCTCTGCACAAACCTTTCGCCACTCAGATGAACCTGATGAGGTGAACCGTCGCCCACATACCGGACGTCAAGTTGACAGTGCGGGTGTGAACCGGTGTCCTAGTGGGCATGCTCGCGAACTCGGCACTCACCTCGACCCGCTCCGCCGGGTCCCTCGGTGCTGCCCACGCTCGCTGTAGCTGTTGCTGTCGCGGCTGTTGAGCCCACCCGCTCCCGCCGCCGCCGGATCCGACGCGACCCGGTCACCGGTCCCCTCCGCCCGTACCAGGGCACTGCGCACGCCCGCGACCCGGGCGGACGGTACGCGCCACCCCCGACCTCCAGCACTCTTCCGCCGAGGAAACCACCGCACCCCATGAACAGCGACAGCGACCTCCAGATCGCCGGCGACATCCTCGAAGTCCCCCACCTCCTCCAGGCACCCCGCGAACACCCCTCCACCGTGGCCGAGTTCGTCGGTCTCGCCCGGTCCATCGCGGCCGACCGCACGCAGTGGGCGCACCTCGTCAGGTACGACGCGACGGCCCGCTGGTACCACCGGCTGCGCACCGGCCCCGGGTACGAGGTGTGGCTGCTCTCGTGGGTGCCCGGGCAGGGCAGCGGGCCGCACGACCACGGCAGCTCCTCCGGCGTGCTCACCGTGCTGGAGGGGGCGCTCACCGAACACACCGAGCGGGGCCCGCGCGCCCTGGGCGCCGGAGCGCAGCAGGTGTTCGCGCCCGGGTTCGCGCACGAGGTCGTCAACGACTCCCTCGAACCCGCCGTCAGCCTGCACGTCTACTACCCGGGCCTGACCGAGATGCCGATGTACACCCGCGACCCCGGCCTGAGGGCGGGGACGGCGCCCGTCGCGCGGCACGCCGCGGGCGAGGTCCGGTAACCGGCTGACACGTTGTCGTAGCCGCCTGCAAGACTGAATCCATGCGCATTGTGGTTCTGGCAGGCGGCATCGGTGGTGCCCGGTTCCTGCGCGGTCTCAGACAGGCCGCGCCGGACGCGGACGTCACGGTCATCGGCAACACCGGCGACGACATCCACCTCTTCGGGCTCAAGGTCTGCCCGGACCTCGACACGGTGATGTACACGCTCGGCGGGGGCATCGACGAGGAGCAGGGCTGGGGGCGGGCGGAGGAGACCTTCCACCTCAAGGAGGAGCTCACGGCGTACGGCGCGGGGCCCTCGTGGTTCGGGCTGGGCGACCGGGACTTCGCGACGCACATCGTGCGGACGCAGATGCTGGGCGCCGGCTATCCGCTGAGCGCCGTCACCGAGGCGCTCTGCGACCGCTGGAAGCCGGGCGTCCGGCTGATCCCGATGTCCGACGACCGGGTCGAGACGCACGTGGCCGTCGATCTGGACGGCGAGCGCCGGGCCGTCCACTTCCAGGAGTACTGGGTGCGGCTGCGCGCCTCCGTGGACGCGTACGCCGTGGTGCCCGTCGGGGCGGACCAGGCCAAGCCCGCGCCCGGCGTGCTGGAGGCGATCGCCGAGGCCGACGTGGTGCTGTTCCCGCCGTCCAACCCCGTCGTCTCCATCGGCACGATCCTCGCCGTGCCCGGCATCCGGGAGGCGATCGCCGAGGCGGGCGTACCGGTGGTCGGCCTCTCCCCCATCGTCGGCGGCGCGCCGGTTCGCGGCATGGCGGACAAGGTCCTCGCGGCCGTCGGTGTCGAGGCCACGGCCGCCGCGGTCGCCGAGCACTACGGCTCGGGACTGCTCGACGGCTGGCTCGTCGACACGGTCGACGCCGGGGCGGTGGACCAGGTCGCGGCCGCGGGCATCCGCTGCCGGGCCGTCCCCCTGATGATGACCGACCCCGACGCCACGGCGGAGATGGCCCGTCAGGCGCTGGCGCTGGCCGAGGAGGTGCGGGGCGCTTGAGCGGCGAGACCCACGCGGGCGCGGGAGCCACGGGCACGCCGCCCGGCGGCGACGGCGGACCCGCCGACGCGGACGGGCCGGCGGCGGGCCGGGCGTCCGCCCCCGGCTACCGGGTCTGGGCGCTGCCCGGGCTGCCCGAGGTGCGGCCGGGCGACGACCTCGCCAAGCTCGTCGCCACCGCCGAGCCCGGGCTGGTCGACGGCGACGTGCTGCTCGTCACCTCGAAGATCGTGTCCAAGGCCGAGGGCCGGATCGTGGAGGCCTCCGACCGCGAGGCCGCCATCGACGCCGAGACCGTGCGGGTGGTGGCCAGGCGCGGGGCGCTGCGGATCGTCGAGAACCGGCAGGGCCTGGTCATGGCCGCCGCCGGTGTCGACGCGTCCAACACCCCGGCCGGGACCGTCCTGCTGCTGCCCGAGGACCCCGACGCGTCCGCGCGGGCGATCCGGGACGGGCTGCGCGACACGCTCGGCGTCGAGGTGGGGGTCGTCGTCACGGACACCTTCGGGCGGCCGTGGCGGACCGGACTCACCGACGTCGCCATCGGGGCGGCCGGGGTGCGGGTGCTCGACGACCTGCGGGGCGGCACGGACTCCCACGGGAACCCGCTCGGCGCGACCGTCGTCGCCACCGCCGACGAACTGGCCGCCGCCGGTGACCTCGTCAAGGGCAAGGCCGCCGGGCTGCCCGTGGCCGTGGTGCGCGGACTGCCGCACGTGGTCGACGCGGACGCCCCGGACGAGGGCGCCCGGGCCATGGTGCGCGGCGCCCGCGACGACATGTTCCGGCTCGGCACCTCCGAGGCCGTGCGCGAGGCCCTCTCTCTGCGGCGCACCGTGCGGGCCTTCACCGACGAGCCCGTGGACCCGGGTGCCGTCCGGCGCGCGGTGGCCGCCGCGGTGACGGCGCCCGCCCCGCACCACACGACGCCGTGGCGCTTCGTGCTCCTGGAGTCGGCCGCCTCGCGCACCCGGCTCCTCGACGCCATGCGGGACGCCTGGATCGCAGACCTGGAGCGGGACGGGAAGAGCCCGGAGTCCGTGGCGAAGCGGGTGCGGCGCGGTGACGTGCTGCGCAACGCGCCGTACCTCGTCGTGCCCTGCCTGGTCATGGACGGGTCCCACACGTACGGGGACGCGCGCCGTGACGCGGCCGAGCGCGAGATGTTCGTGGTCGCCACCGGAGCGGGGGTGCAGAACTTCCTCGTCGCGCTCGCCGGGGAGCGGCTCGGCTCCGCGTGGGTGTCGTCGACGATGTTCTGCCGCGAGGTCGTACGGGACGTGCTGGGACTGCCCGCCGACTGGGACCCCATGGGCGCCGTCGCCGTCGGGCACGCGGCCGCGGAACCGGGGGCCCGCCCAGAGCGGGACGCGGGGGCCTTCATCGAGGTGCGCTGACCGGGTCACCCGGCACACCCTGCGGGGCGCCTACCCTCGTAGGGCACCCCCGAGCCGTTCCAGGACCCTAGGACCTCATCCGTGGCCGGTCGTTTCGATCCCCAGCCCACGCGTACGACCGTGCGCGGCGGGGAGGTCGTCGTGCCCGGGCAGGCGCATGCGGAGCCCATGCGGTCCGCCGCCCGGGCCGGCGGACGCACGCGCCGCTGGGTGCCGCCCTGGCCGCTCGACCTCGGGCTCGTGCTCGGGCCGCTGCGGCGCGGGCCCGCCGATCCGACGTTCCGTACGACTCCCGACGGGTCCGTGTGGCGGGCCAGTCTCACACCGGTCGGACCCGGGACGCTGCGGGTCTCCGTGCGCGCGGGCGCCGTCCTGGGCGAGGCGTGGGGGGCCGGCGCCGAGTGGCTGCTGGAGCAGTTGCCGGCCCTGCTCGGCGCGTCCGACGACCCCGGGGCGTTCGAGCCTCGGCACCGGCTGGTCGCGCTGTCCCGGCACCGGCGGCCCGGGCTGCGGCTGACGCGGACGGGGCTCGTGCTGGAGTCGCTGATCCCCTCGGTCCTGGAGCAGAAGGTCACGACGGACGAGGCGTACCGTGCCTGGCGCTCGCTCGTGCGGACGTACGGGACGCCCGCGCCCGGCCCCGTGGACGGGCGGATGTTCGTGATGCCCGCGCCGCGGGTCTGGTCCCTGATCCCCTCGTGGGAGTGGCACCGGGCCGGTGTCGACGACAAGCGGGCGTCGACGATCCTGCGGGCCGTGCGGGCGGCCCGGCGGATGGAGGAGGCCGTCGGGGCGGAGGCGGAACCCGCCCGCCGGCGGCTGGAACTGGTGCCCGGCGTGGGGCCGTGGACCTCCGCGGAGACGGTGCAGCGCAGCCACGGGGCGGCGGACGCCGTGACGGTGGGCGATCTGCATCTGCCCGGGATCGTGGGCTACGCGCTGGCCGGGAACCGAGACGCGGACGACGCCGCGATGCTGGAGCTGCTCGAACCGTACGCGGGGCAGCGGCACCGGGCGGCACGGCTCATCCTGCTGAGCGGCCGGACGCCGCCCAGGCGCCGGCCGAAGATGCCCCGCGGGGACATCGGGCGGCTGTGAGCCGCCGGGGTGTCCACCGCCCCGCCCGCTCCCGGGCCGCCGGTCCGCGCGTCTCCGGTCCACCGGTCCGCACGTCCCCCGACGCGCCCGCGCGTCCTTGGCGTCCCGCCCGCCTCCCCCGTGCCGCGATTCGCGCCCGCCGCCGGCCC
Organism: Streptomyces fructofermentans; assembly: GCF_014651055.1. Lineage (GTDB taxonomy): Bacteria > Actinomycetota > Actinomycetes > Streptomycetales > Streptomycetaceae > Streptomyces > Streptomyces fructofermentans. The sequence goes on along the minus strand of NZ_BMWD01000017.1, from coordinate 163,208 downwards.
CATGGGATCGGGAACGGCCCGCCGACCGGCCGCCGGCCGCCGCGTGGGCGGAGGGCCGGCGGCCGGTCGGCGGGCCGCGGTCACTACTGGTCGGACGAGAAGCGGACCGAGGCCGCGGGGATGCTGGCCTCGCACCAGACGCGTACGCCGTCCCGCAGTTCGTTGTCCGCGCCGACGGACGCGCCGTCGCCGACCACCACACCGGTGAGGACCGAGCGGGCGCCGACGCGGGCGCCCGCGCCGATCAGGCAGTCCGTGACGACCGCGCCGGGCTCGACGACCGCGCCCGCCAGGATCGCGCTGCCGGAGACCCGGGCGCCCTCGCCGACGACGGCGCCGTCACCGACCACGGTCCCGCCGGTCAGTTTGGCGTCGGGCGCGACCCGGGCCGACGGAAGGACCAGGCGGTCCCCGCAGCGGCCAGGGACGGCCGGGGACGGGGCCCTGCCGAGGACCAGGTCCGCGGAACCGCGCACGAAGGCCTGCGGGGTGCCCAGGTCGAGCCAGTAGGTCGAGTCGACCATCCCCTGGAGGTGGGCCCCCGAGGCGAGGAGTTCCGGGAACGTCTCGCGTTCGACGGAGACCGGGCGGCCGACCGGGATCGCGTCGATGACCGAGCGGCGGAACACGTAGGCGCCCGCGTTGATCTGGTCGGTGACGATCTCCTCGGGCGTCTGGGGCTTCTCCAGGAACGCCTGGACGCGGCCGTCGGCGTCCGTGGGCACCAGTCCGTACGCCCGCGGGTCCGTCACACGTGTCAGGTGCAGCGAGACGTCCGCGCCCGAGGTCCGGTGCGTGTCGATCAGGGCCGGGATGTCCAGGCCCGTGAGGATGTCCCCGTTGAAGATGAGGACCGGCTCGTCGGGCGCCGATACCAGCCGCGAGGACACGTTGCGTATCGCGCCGCCCGTGCCGAGGGGTTCGTCCTCGGTGACGTACTCGATGTGGAGCCCCAGCGACGAGCCGTCGCCGAAGTGGGGCTCGAAGACCTCGGCCAGATAGGACGTGGCGAGCACGATGTGCTCGACCCCCGCCGCTCTCGCCCGTGCCAGCTGGTGCGTGAGGAACGGTACTCCGGCCGCCGGAACCATCGGTTTCGGCGTGTTCACCGTGAGAGGGCGCAGTCGTGTTCCCTTGCCGCCCACCAGGAGGATCGCTTCTGTCACCTGTCGTCTCTGCTTCCTGCTGGGGCCGGTCGAAAGTTCTTTCGACCGGCCAGTGTATGCAGTCCGTTTCGATGGCTGTGGGGCGCCTCTGGGGGGATGGCGTGGGGAGCCGCCGGGGAGGGGGGACCCGGTGTGCAGGGCCTCGCGCTTCCCGTCGGCAGGACCTCATCGTCCCTGGTAGCGAGCCGACGTCGTGCGGGCGGTACCGAGCTTCGCATACAGCCGGCCGCCCGGGCATTCGGTGGCGAAACCGTCCCGGTGACCGGAGATTACATTGAGTCGGACGTTCGTTCCTTTTCGGTAGAGATTTCCGCCCCCCGAGACGAGGTAGGTCTTGCCCTTCGGGTTGGCCCCGAAGAGGCCGAGCTTCCACGCCGTCAGCCGGGCGATGCCCGTGACGGCCGCCGCGGGCGGGGCCGCGCCGCCGAAGCTCCCGAGGACGGCGATCCCCATGCTGTTGCTGTTGAAACCGAGGGTGTGCGCGCCCATGACGGCCTTCGCCACGCCGCCGGCCCGTCCCTCGTAGATGTTTCCGCACTTGTCGACGAGGAAGTTGTAGCCGATGTCTCGCCAGCCACTGCTCTTCACGTGGTAGCGGTAGATACTGCGGATGACTGAAGACGCCTGCGCGCAGGCGTAGTTGTTGCCCGAGGCGGTGTGGTGCACGAAGGCCGCCTTCACGGTCTTCGTGTAGCTGAAGTTCCGCTCGCGGAGCTGCTCGTCGGCACCCCAGCCGTTGCGGGTGACGATGCTCGGGCGCGCCCCGATGTACGGCTTCGCCCGCTGGTCCACCGCGTCCGCCCCGGCTCCGCCGCGGGCCGCGAGCAGATCGGCCTCCGTCTCCTTCTTGCTCAGGGCCGGGATCTCGGTGGCGCCGAGCGGGGCGAGGTCGGCGTTGACGGCGGAGGAAGCGGCGGCCTCCGCCGTCAGGACGTTGACCCGCGGGGCGTCCGCCTCCGGGCCCTGCGGCGGGGGCTCGGCGCCGGGGTCGACCAGTTCGACGTGCAGGCCCCGCGGGAGCGGATCGCCCGCCCGGTCCGCCCGGCCGGCGCCCTCCCGGCCGTCCGCCTCGGCCTCGACGCGGACCTCCACCCCGTCGGAGGCGCCGACCCAGAGCGGGGCCGTGGAACCGCGGACGCGACCGGAGGTGCGCTCCTCGGTGCCCGGGTCGGCCGCGTGCTCCTGGTTGTGGGTGTCCACGTCCAGCCAGCCGGACCACCGGGTGGTGCCGGTGGCACGGGTGCGGACCTGGACCCGGCCGTGCAGTTCGGCGTCGGGGTTGTCCCAGACGACGCCGACGAGGGAGAAGTGCCGTACGTCCCGCCGCGCGAGGCCCTGGGCCGCGGCGGGGGGCAGGGTGCGGTCGGTGGTGGCGGAGGAGGAAGGGGAGGAAGGAGAGGAAGGGGAGGAAGGAGAGGAAGGAGAGGAAGGGGAGGAGGGTGACGAGGCGTCGGCGAGGGGGGTGAGTGGGAGGGACTGGGTACTGCCGGGAACGGCGGCCCGTCCGGTGGAGACCGGCGCCGCGCCCGGCCGTTCGGCGGCGGGCTGTCCGGCGCCCGGTTGTCCGGCGGTGGGCTGCCCGGCCGTCCGTGGCGCCGCCGTGGCCATGGCGTCGGAGGACAGTGCCAGCGGGAGGGCCAGGGCGGCCGCACACGTGACGGCGATCGAGGAAGCAAGTTGTCCGCGCATGCCCCTGATCCTGGACATAGTCATACTTATCTGTCCATTGGGGATTTGACGGGCCGTCCGGCGGACTCGGCCGAACCGGTGTCCCTCACCGCTTCGCGCGGGGCGGTGCCCGCGTACGCTTGCGTCCCGTGAACGCCACCGACCGCACCCCCGCCGACCTGCTGCGATCCGCGCTCGCCACGGATCCCGCGCGCCCCCTGGTGACCTTCTACGACGACGCCACCGGCGAACGGGTCGAACTGTCCGTGGCCACCTTCGCCAATTGGGTGGCCAAGACCGCCAATCTCATCCAGAACGAGCTGGCCGCCGAGCCCGGCGAGCGGGTCGCGCTGCTGCTGCCGGCCCACTGGCAGACGGCGGTGTGGCTGCTCGCGTGCTCGTCCGCGGGCGTGGTCGCGGACATCGCGGGCGACCCGTCCGCCGCCGACCACGTGGTCGCCGGACCCGGCCGCTTCGAGGACGGGCTCGCCTGCTCCGGCGAGCGGATCGCCCTGTCGCTCGCACCGCTGGGGCGGCGCTTCCCGCAGCCGCCCGCCGGGTACGCCGACTACGCGGTCGAGGTGCCGAGCCAGGGAGACCTGTTCCGGCCGTACGCCCCCGTGGACCCGGAGGCCGCCGCGCTGATCGTCGCCGGTGCGGAGCTGACGGGGGCCGAGGTCGTCGACCGCTCGCGCGCCGACGCTCCCGGACTCGACCTGACCGGTCCCGGCTCGCGGCTGCTGTCCGGCCTCCCCTACGACACGTGGGACGGACTGAGCGCCGGGCTGTACGCCCCGCTGGCCGCGGGCGGCTCCGTGGTGCTGTGCCGGAACCTCGACCGGCTCGGCGAGGACGCGCTGGCCAAGCGGATCGAGAGCGAGCGGGTGACGGCCACGGCCCGCTGAGCCGGGCCCGCCGGGGCGTCTCCCGCCCGGCCGGGGCCCGCCCCCGCCCGCCTCGTGGACGGCAACCGCGCGTCCCCCGTTCGGCGCAGCCCCCGGCGCCGCCCGCCCCCGTTCGGGCCATGGTCGTAGGAGCAGTCCAGTCCCTACGCCATGAGGGGTGGTACCGACGTGAGCGGCAGCGGAGGGACTTCCGGCGAGGGGACGCTCGGGCCCGGGGCGGGCGCGTCACCCACCGGGGCCGGTGTCGCACGGCGTCGACGGCGGTGGCTGCGGTACGCGGGCATCGGCGTCGGGGTGACCCTGCTGGCCGCCGCCGGCGCTGGCTGGGCCGTCTACCAGAAGCTGAACGGCAACATCACGGCGGACAGCGACGCGGCGGCCGAGCTCGCGCGGTACGAGAAGGAACGGCCCACCTCGCTGGTGCGCGACGCGCAGAACATCCTGCTGATCGGATCGGACTCGCGGTCGGGCCGGGGCAACGGCAAGTACGGGCGGGACTCCGGCACCGAGCGCTCCGACACCACCATCCTGCTGCACCTCGCGGCGAACCGGCTCAGTGCCACGGCCGTCTCGATACCCCGCGACCTCATGGTGGACGTGCCGAGCTGCCGGCGGCCGGACGGCACCCGCACCGAGCCCATGTTCGCGATGTTCAACTACGCGTTCCAGAAGGGCGGTTCGGCCTGCACGATCCGTACGGTCGAGAAGATGACCGACATCCGGATCGACCACCACATGGTCGTGGACTTCCACGGCTTCAAGGACATGGTCGACGCGGTGGACGGGGTCGAGGTGTGCCTGACGAAGCCGATCGACGACCGCGCCGCCAAGCTGCGGCTGCCCGCGGGCAAGGTGACGCTCAACGGCGAGCAGGCCCTCGGCTACGTCCGCGCCCGCAAGAGCATCGGCAACGGCAGCGACACGGACCGGATGGACCGCCAGCAGCGCTTCCTCGGCGCCCTCGTCAGCAAGGTGCGCAGCAACGACGTACTGCTCAATCCGGTGAAGCTCTACCCGGTGCTGGACGCCGCGACCTCGTCGCTCACCACCGACCCGGGGCTCGCGAGCCTGCGGGGCCTGTACGACCTGGTGCGCGGGATGCGCAACATCCCCACCGACCGGGTGCAGTTCCTCACCGTGCCGCGCGAGGCCTACGTCCACAACGCCAATCGCGACCAGCTCGTGGAACCCGAGGCCGAGCGGCTCTTCGAACGGCTGCGTACGGACGCCCCTCTGGTGGTCACGAAGCGCATTCCATCGTATTCCAGCGCAAAGATGGACAGTTCGGTGCCGCGCGGCGCCGGCGGCCGGCGCGGCGGCCCGCCGCGCGGAGCCGCCGACGCGCCGAACCACCGGGACACGGCGGGCGACCGCGGCGGGGAACGCGGCGCGGCGGGCGGGAACCGGCTCGAAGAACCCCCTCCCTCGACGAGTCCCGCGCCGACTTTCCGGGGAAACACGGCCGCCGAGGATGCCTGCGGGTAAAGCTCACCCCAAGGCAGAGAACATCTGCTCTAACAATTGCGCCGTATTGCCCGGTTGTAGGGACGTGGAATTTGTCACTGGCGTCGCTCGCCGCCGAACTGGACGGCTAGTGTGAGCGATCCGGTGCACCCGGCCATGAGGTCTTCACCTGAGGTCGCGCACTGTTGGACCGAGTGACCGAGCGCCTTTTGAGGGGGAAAGGCGCCGCGTGGCCCCGACGGAGGACTCAAACAACCGTGGACGCGCAAGGCCGTGGGCGGGCGGACAATATCGACCCCGCAGACCAGTGGGTACTCAACCCGAACACCGGCGACTACGAACTGCGACTGCAGGCTTCCGCACCGCAGTCGGGAGTTCCCGGTCCCCGGAGAACCGTGTCGCGCGCCGGAGCGGCGGCGGCATCGCCGCGCACCGCGCCCGGACGGGAGCGCGACCCTCTCCCCGACAACGATGTGCCGGGCCCCCGCAGGCGCCGGGGCGCACCGGAGGAGCCGCTTCCGGGCCGCCGCCGGACGCGTACGAAGCCCAAGGCGTCGCGGGCCAAGAAGGTGCTGCTGTGGACCGGCGGCACCATGGCCTTCGTGCTGGTGGGCGTCTCGGCCGCGGGATACCTCTACCTCAAGCACCTCGAGGGCAACGTCCAGACGACGAACGTCGGCGACGCCGGGGCCAAGGGCTTCAGCAAGGACGAGGCCTTCAACATCCTGATCATCGGAACGGACAAACGTACCGGTAAGGGGAACGAGGGGTACGGCGACGCCGGCAGCGTCGGGCACGCCGACACCAACATCCTGCTGCACGTGGCCAAGGACCGTTCGAACGCGACCGCGATGAGCATCCCGCGCGACCTCGTCGTCGACATCCCGAACTGTCCGACCATCCAGGAGGACGGCTCCACCAAGGACATCGCCGGCACGCCCGCCCAGCGCTTCAACACCAGCCTCGGCCAGTCCGAGCGCGACCCCGGCTGCACCATGCGCACGGTCAAGGCCGTGACGGGCATCCCGGTGGACCACTTCATGATGGCCGACTTCAACGCGGTCAAGACGCTCACGACCGCCGTCGGCGGCGTCGAGGTGTGCGTGGCGAAGGCCGTCGACGACGAGGAGTCGAAGCTCAAGCTGCCGAAGGGCAAGTCCACCGTCGCGGGCGAGCAGGCGCTGGCCTTCGTGCGCACGCGCCACAGCTTCGGCAACCAGGGCGACCTCGACCGCATCAAGGTCCAGCAGCAGTTCCTGGGCTCCCTGATGCGCAAGATGTCCTCCAGCGACACCCTCACCAGCCCGCGCAAGCTCGTGAAGCTGGCCGAGGCCGCCACCAAGGCCCTGACCGTGGACACCGGCATCGGCAAGGTGGACACGCTCAAGGACGTGGCACTGGAGCTGAAGAAGGTGCCGCCGAAGAACATCACGTTCACCACGGTCCCGGTGCGGGACAACCCGGCCGACGGTGCCGTCAGGAAGACGGTCATCGTCGATCCGGCGGCCGCGCCCCAGGTCTTCTCGATGATCAAGGACGACGTCTCGTTCACCGAGGTCAAGAAGAAGGCGAAGAAGGAGAAGGCGGAGGTCGCCGCCCGGCTGAAGGGCACTCGCTCCGCCGCCTCCGAGATCCGCGTCGACGTCTACAACGGCGGGGCCCCGGCCGGCTCGGCGCAGGAGACGCTCGACTGGCTCCAGAACAGCCAGGGCGTCACCAAGTCCAGCCAGCTCGGCAACGCCGACGAGACGCTGAGCAGGACGACCGTCGAGTACTCGCCCGACCAGGCGGACCAGGCACGCAAGCTGGCCGACCTCATGGGCCTGCCCGCCTCGGCGATGAAGCCCGGAAAGAGCGAGACGAATTCACAGGGTCTGCCCGCGATCGTGCTGACCCTGGGCAAGGACTTCAAGGGTGCCGGAGTGTCGCTGACCGCTCCGTCGAAGGCGCCGGAGGGGATCCAGAAGTCCACGGCCGACAAGTCAGTGTGCGCCAGTTGATGACCTGACGGGTCCGTCACGCGTCTCACAGAACGCCAGTGCATCCAATGGGGCGCCTGAGCGTCTAACAAGACGTGGGTGCGTCCACCGGACGCATGGACGGGCCCGTTTGTCAGGTACAGGGTGGGAGGGGCAGGGAGATGGTAGGCAGCAGTGTGCGTGGGGAGGGGGCGCGACCGAGCGTCCGGCACACTCAGGAGTCAGGTCCGGAAAGCGGTGTTCCTGGGGAGGAGCCCGCGCACCGGAAGCCCGGACGACGCGGCAGGCGCGGCCGGGACAGTGGCGGGCAGCCGCACCCCCCGCGCCGGAAGCGCCGCATACTGCGGTGGTTCGCCATGATCGTGGCGGTGCTGATACTCGGCACGGCCGGGGCCGGTTACCTCTACTACCAGCACCTCAACAACAACATCAAGAAGGACGAACTGAACCTCGGCGAGAAGCAGGCGGCCAAGCCGAAGCCGAACGCCGCGGGCCAGACCCCGCTGAACATCCTGCTGATCGGTTCGGACAGCCGGAACACGCCGGAGAACCTCAAGCTGGGCGGCCACAAGGAGAGCGTGGGCGCTCCGGAACTCGCGGACGTCCAGATGCTGCTGCACCTGTCGGCCGACCGCAGCAACATGTCGGTGGTCAGCATGCCCCGCGACACGATGCTGCCGATTCCCAAGTGCGTCGACGGCGAGGACGGCGACAAGGTCTACGAGGCCCGGTCCATGGCGATGACGAACGAGTCGCTGGGCCGCGGCGGACCCGGTTGCACGGTCGCGACCTGGGACCAGTTGACCGGCATCCACATCGACCACTTCATGAAGATCGACTTCGCCGGCGTGGTCTCCATGGCGGACGCCATCGGCGGTGTGCCGGTCTGTGTGCGCAAGAACGTCCACTCCCTGACCTCCGACGGCAAGGGCTCGGGCCTGAAGCTCACCAGGGGCACGCACCCGGTGAAGGGCAAGCAGGCGCTGCAGTGGCTGCGCACCCGATACGGCTTCGAGGACGGCACCGACCTCGCCCGTGCCCACGCCCAGCACATGTACATGAACTCGATGGTCCGCGAGCTGCGCGACAACGCCACCCTGGGCAGCCCCAACAAGCTGCGCAAGCTGGCCGAGGAGGCCACCGAGTCGATCACCGTGGACCACGGCCTCGGCACGGTCACCAAGCTGTACGACCTCGCCAACGAGCTGCGCAAGGTCCCCGCCGACCGCATCACCATGACCACGATGCCCACGGTGCCGTGGTCGCTGAACGAGAACCGGGTCGTACCGAAGCCGGGCGACGCCGACCAGCTCTTCGAGATGGTGCGCGAGGACCTGTCCCTGGACGGCAAGGCGTCCAAGCGCAAGGCCGCCGAGACGTCCAAGGACCCGGCCGCCGCCGACGACAGGATCGCCGTCGCGGTGCGCAACGGCACCGGCGTGAACGGCCAGGCGCCGACTCCCCAGCGGGCCACGGCGGTCGCGGGGGTGCTCCAGGGCAAGGGGTTCGCGCTGGCCCAGGTGGACACCCAGAACACTCCGCTGGCGAAGACGTCCATCACCTTTCCGAGCGCCGACCTCGAAGGTGACGCGCAGGCCGTGGCCAAGGCCCTCGGACTGCCGCTGACCTCGGTGCGGAAGTCGACCGACGCCTCCGGGGTCACGCTGACCGTCGGCGGCGACTGGCGCACCGGGGACGCCTACCCGGCCAGTGCGGCGAAGGAGGGCTCCAAGGCTCCGGAGTCGTCCCGCCCGCTCAACGGCGGCGACACCGGGGCGTGCATGAAGATCCAGGACGGCTTCACCTTCTGACCCCCGCCGCCGGCCACGGCGGCACACGACCGTGTCCCGCCGGACGTCGTCCGGCGGGACACGGTCGTGTGCGGGCGCGTGTGGCGCCCGCGGCGGAGCGTCCACCGCGTTCAGGGCCGGGGGGCG
>NZ_BMWD01000017.1:0-154083 GCF_014651055.1 Streptomyces fructofermentans | reverse complement strand
GGGGTCCGCGGCGCCCGGGTCCCCGGTCAGTAGGAGGCGGTACGGGTGTTGGCCTGGCCTGCCGCCGAGTCGATGTAGGCCTGGGCGAACGACGTCAGACCCTTGTCGTAGACCATCGGGGTGTAGCACTGCTTCTGCCCCTTGGAGATCTCGCACGAGTACTGGCGGCCGTCGTTGTTGCGCACGACGTAGGCGTGCGCGCACTCGTAGCCCGCCGCGGCGTTGCCGCAGGCCGACTGGGTGTAGTTCAGCGTGAGCCGGGCCCACGCGGTGTGGCACTTGAGGCTGTAGCGCAGCTCGATCGTGCCGAAGGTCGCGTTGCTGTTCTTCACGGTCGCGGACTCCACCGTCGTGGCGTCGCCGGAACAGCCGGCGGCCGACGGGTCCGAGCCGTCGTGGGTGTAGGCCTGCGCGCCGCCCATCGTGGCGATCAGCGACAGCCCGAGTGCCCCCGCCACCACGCCCGCCCGCGCCAGATTCCTCATACCGAAACTCACTGGATCCCTCTCCTGGCATGCCGAGAACTCCACGGATGGTCAGCCGCGGAGTGGCCTTGAAGGCCGTCGAGGATCTGATCATGGGCACTTCACACGGTCAACTCAGTTTCGGTAAAGGCGACTTGATGCGGTACGTGATGATCCCCATAGCGCCGTGGCGTGAAAACGGCGTGACGCGGGAGGGGCGTTCGTTCATGATCGAATAGACAACCGCCCCCCACGGACAGGTATGTGACAGTGCTTCAGCGCAGCACGCGTGCGCCGGCCACGCCCGACTCGGGCCGCCCGCGGGCACGTCGGCGACCGGGGCCCGGCCTCCGGCGGAGCGGCGGCGCGGCGAGGCGTTTCCGGTCACCATGATCGCTTTTCCGACAACACTTAATCGGATACTTGTTCGAATCCCAGGGCCGTGTCAGTGTCCTCTGCGGATCACGGAGATCCACATCGGCACCGACGACCGTCCCAGGGGGGCATCTTGAAGCTCAGGAGCAAGGCAGCCAGAGTCGCCACGTCCATCGCGCTGACGCTGGCGGGAATCGCCGGCTACTCGCTCGTGACGGCGCCCGCCGCGGCCGCCGCCACCTACGGCTGCAACGGTTCGCAGATCGACAGCTGGAACAACACCTACAACGGCACGACCTACGCCACGACGTACCTGTTCTGGGACGGCACCTACAACTGTGTGGCCGCCGTGAAGCGCGGTTCGTACTACGGCGTGAAGTCGCGCATCGCCGTGGACGCCTGGACGGACAAGGACGGCTACGTCAGCCCCGGGGACGACGGCAGCTACCTCTACTACGCGAGCTTCAAGTTCTACGGGAAGGGCCGCTGCATCGCGGTCGAGACCGACGTCTGGAACCTGAACGGCAACAACATCATCCAGGACCACGTACCGCCGGGCGGCTACTTCCACTGCGGCTGACCCCGCGACGCACCCGCGCGGGCACCGGGCCTCCCCGGGCCGCGTGCGGGTGCGCCCCGACAGAAGCGCGCCCGGCCCCGCACCTCGATTCCGATGGGAACCCAACCATGTTCAGCACCAAGCGACTCGGCTCGCTCGCGGCCATCCTCGGCCTGACCGTCGCCGGCACGGTCGTGGCCACCGGCACCGCCTCGGCCGCCTCCTACAACGGCGGCTGCGGGTCCGGCTACAGCGTGATCGGCTCCAAGGACGTCGGCGACGGCAACACCTTCATCACGTACAACAGCTCCAACGGCTACAACTGCGTCGTCACCGTCAGCGACACCCCGGGCTCCTCGATGTACCTGGACGCGCGGCTCCGCATCCACCGGACCGACACCGTGTGGAAGGCCTCCGAGGTGGACTCGGGCAACTTCAAGTACTACGCGGGCCCCGTCTACCTGAAGGCCGTGGACACCTGCATCGACTACGGCGGCACCGCGAACAACGCGAGCTACATCCAGGTCAACTACAACGTCCACTGCGGCTGAGCCCACTGACGCCGAAGGCCCCTGCCCGATCCGGGAGGGGCCTTCGCGCCGTGTGCCGGGAGACCGTCAGGCCTCGGCCGTAACGGCCGGCCGCCGCGAGGCGACGACCTTCCTGGCAAGCGACTTCGGGCTGGTCAGGAAGCCGAAGCCCCACGACATGTGCATCGTCGCGAGAGCCACCGGGATCCGCAGCCGCGCCTTCACCGGAAGCCCCTTGCCGGCGGGCAGCGAACCGAGCGCGATCGCCGCGAGGTAGCCACCGGGGACCACGAAGCCCCAGGGGGTCAGCGCGGCACCGACCACGACGCCCGCCGCGATCGCGCACACCGCCGCCGGCGGAGCGAGGTAGCGCAGGTTGATGGAACCGGCGTGGTACCGGGCGACGACGTGGCGCCAACGCCCGTAGTCCTTGTACTGCTTGGCGAGGGCCTTCACCGTGGGCCGCGGCCGGTACGAGACGCGCAGTTCCGGCGAGAACCAGATGAGGCCGCCCGCCTCCCTGATCCGGAAGTTCAGCTCCCAGTCCTGGGCGCGGATGAACTCCTCGTTGTAGCCGCCCTGTTGCTCCAGGGCCGCACGGCGGAAGACACCGAGGTACACGGTCTCAGCCGGGGCCGCCTCGCCGCCCGTGTGGAAGGCCGCGTTGCCCACCCCGATCTTCGAGGTCATGGCCGCGGCGACCGCGTGCTCCCAGTCGTTCTCGCCCTCGGCGTGCATGACGCCGCCGACGTTCTGCGCGCCGGTCTCCTCCAGGAGGCGGACGGCCGTCGCGATGTAGTTCGGCGAGAGCATGCCGTGCCCGTCGACGCGGACGACGACCGGGTGCCGGGACGCCTTGATCGCGGCGTTCAGCGCGGCGGGGGTGCGGCCGGTCGGGTTCGGGACCGTGTGCACACGGGAGTCCTCGCGCACGAGTTCGGCCGCGATCTCGTCCGTACGGTCCGTCGAGGGACCGATGGCGATCACGACCTCCATCTCGCCCGCGTACTCCTGGGCGAGGATCGCTTGCACCGCTCCGCGCAGGTGCCGTTCCTCGTTGAGGACCGGCATGATCACGGAGACGGCGGGGAGCTGCACGTCGTTGGCGTTCATCGCCGGTTACGTTACCGCGAACGGGGGACACGGACGCGCGCCGCCCCGTCCGCGGCCCGGGCCGGAGATCGTATGGGCCTACCGTTCCCATGGCCCCCCACATCCGGCCGACGCGGAGGTGTCCGCCTTGCCCACGCCGACCCGTCCCCCAGCGCCCCCGCCGCGGCAGCGGCCCGCACGTCCCTCCGGACGGCGCAACCGGCCGCGCTGGGCCGTCCGGGTGGCGGCCACCCTCTCGGTGACGGTGCTCGCGGCGGCCGGCATCGGGCACGCGATGGTGACCGGCCTGGACGCCGACATCAACAGGATCGACCCCTTCAAGGACATGAAGAACCGGCCCGAGCGGGGCCACGGCATGAACGTGCTCCTGGTCGGCACCGACGGCCGGGACCGGATCACGCCCGCGGAGAAGAAGAGGTACCGGCTCGGCGGCGCCCCCTGCCACTGCACGGACACGGTCATGATCGTGCACCTCTCCGAGGACCGGCGGCGGGCCAGCGTCGTGAGCCTGCCGCGCGACTCGTACGCCGAGACGCCCGAGCACACCGACCGGACGACCGGCAGGCGGCACCGCCCGCACCCGGTCAAGCTGAACGCCGCGTACGCGGAGGGCGGGCCGCAACTGACCGTGCGGACCGTGGAGAAGATGACCGACGTGAAGATCGACCACTACCTGGAGGTCGACTTCACCAGCTTCATGAAGACCGTGGACGTGCTCGGCGGGGTACGGATCTGCACCGTCCGGCCCCTGAAGGACACGTACACCGGACTCGACCTCGCGGCCGGCACGCACGACCTGGACGGCGGGCAGGCGCTCCAGTACGTCCGCTCGCGGCACATCGACGGGGCCTCGGACCTCGGCCGGATGCAGCGCCAGCAGCGGTTCATGGCGGCGCTCATCGCGCGGGCCACGTCGTCCGGGGTACTGCTCAACCCGATCAGGTTCCGTGACATGACGCAGTCCGTGCTCGGATCGGTCCGCGCGGACAAGGGGTTCGGCACGGACGAGCTGCTCGACCTGGGGCGGGCCATGCGGGCCTTCTCGCCGTCCTCCTCGGAGTTCACCACGGTCCCGATCGGGCGGATGGGGTACGCCGTGAAGGGCATCGGTTCGACCCTGAAGTGGGACGAGCGCAGGGCCGGCCGGCTCTTCGACACCCTGCGCGAGGACAGGCCCCTGGCAGCGCACCGGGTCCGGGCGAAGGCCGTACGCGTCGACGTGCCCCCACAGCAGATCAGGGTCCAGGTCGAGAACGGCACGGCCACCGCGGGACTCGGGCGCCGCGTCGACAGCGGGCTGGCGGCCACCGGGTTCCGCACGACGAGGGCCCCGGTCAACGCGGCCGACCGCACGGTCCGGCGCACGGTCGTGCGGTACGACCCGCGCTGGGACCGCTCGGCCAAGTCCCTCGCGGCGGCGCTGCCCGGCAGCGAACTGCGCGCGGAGAAGGGCCGGGGGCCGCTCATGAAGGTGACCGCCGGCGCGGACTTCCGGAGCGTGCGGAAGGTTCGGGCCGAGAATCCGGCCCCGGGCGAGTTCGGGGCGGTCACCGGCGACCAGGTGGTCTGCCCCTAGCGGTCGGCGGGGAGGTCGGCGGCGACCGGCCCGCGATGCCCGGCTCCCCCGGCGGTTCCGCGGCCCGGGCGGCTCGGCGGCCCGGGCGGTCCCGTGGCCCGGGCGGGTCCGCGTCCCCGGCGGCTCCCCGTCGCGGGCGGCTCCCCGTCGCGGGCCGCCTCAACCCGGCGGTTCCGACAGGGTCCCGATTCCGGGGCCGGGGTCCCGGAGCTGAGGCACGGGGCCGGGGTCCCGATCCCGGGGTCCTGTCCCGATCCCGGGGCCCCTGTCCCAGAACTGGCCTCCCGGGGCCGGGGTCCCGATGCTTCGGGTCCCGGAGCCGGTTTTCGGCATCCGGGGCGCGGCTACAGGTCGAGGCCCTCCGCGGCCCTCTTCGCCCGCAGTTCCATGATCGCGCGGCGCCGTGCGAGCCGGTGCGTGCGGCGGATCTGGGCCTCCTGGTAGCGGCGCTCGTCCCGCTCCGACTCCGGGAGCACCGGCGGCACCCGCCGGGGCTTGCCGTCGGCGTCCACGGCCGCGAAGACGAGGTAGGCCGAACCCACCTGCTGCGGCGGCGTCGACTCGTTCCACCGCTCGGCGAGCACCCGCACCCCGACCTCCATCGACGTGCGCCCGGTCCAGTTCACCTGGGCCTTCACATGGACGAGGTCGCCCACGCGGACGGGCTCCAGGAACGCCATCTCGTCCATGGAGGCGGTCACCGCGGGACCGCCCGAGTGCCGGCCCGCCACGGCGCCCGCCGCGTCGTCGACGAGTTTCATGATCACTCCACCGTGCACCGTGCCCAGAAGGTTGGTGTCGTTGTGGGTCATGATGTGGCTGAGGGTGGTCCGGGATGCCGAGGTCGGCTTGCCCGGAATATCGGAATCCGGGTCGTGGGCCTGGTCTGTCATGCGTCCCACCCTATGTCGGTGCCGTACGGCGAATGCTTTGCATCAGCTCTGCAACAGCCGTGGTGCGATTTTCCACAGACCCTGTCTGCCGCACAGCCGGGCACTGCACACTGGGGCGCATGAACGATTGGCCCGAGGGATGGTCCGGAAACAACGGCGGCGACCGCCACGGCCGCGGCGGCGCGAGCGCCCAGCCCGAGGGCCCCCGCGTGATGCGCCAGGTGCAGCGCGGCCGGGCACCCGGCCCCTCCGCGCCCCCGCACGGCGTCCCGCAGCAGCCGACGTACACCGACGGCCACGGCGAGGGCGGCTACGACAGCGGCTACAACACGGGCCAGGTGTACGGGGCCCCCGGCGGCGGCGGTCCGCAGGACCCGCCCGGTTCCTACGGCCGGGACCCGCGCCCGGCGCCGGACTGGCGCCGGCGGATCAAGTGGACCGCGATCACGCTGGTGACCGTTCTCGTCGTGGTCTCCGTGGGCACGTACTTCTGGGCGGACTCGAAGCTCAAGCGCGAGGTCGACCTGTCCAAGGTGATCGACCGGCCCGACGCGGGCGAGGGCACGAACTACCTGATCGTCGGCTCCGACAGCCGCGCGGGCATGTCCGCCGAGGAGAAGAAGAAGCTCCACACGGGCTCCGCCGCCGGCAAGCGCACGGACTCGATGATGATCCTGCACGTCGGCGACAACGGGAACACGATGATCTCGCTGCCGCGCGACTCCAACGTGACGATCCCCACGTTCAAGGGCTCGGAGTCCGGCAAGACCTACCAGGGCACCGGCCGCCAGGTGAAGTTGAACGCGGCGTACGCGGAGGACGGGCCCGAGCTGCTCGTCCGGACCGTCGAGGCGAACACCGGGCTGCGCATCGACCACTACGCGGAGATCGGCTTCGGCGGCTTCGCGAAGATCGTCGACGCGGTGGGCGGTGTCGAGATGGACATCCCCAAGGCCTTCAAGGACGACAAGTCGGGCGCCGACTTCCAGGCGGGCAAGCAGACGCTGAACGGCGAGCAGGCGCTGGCCTTCGTCCGTACCCGGTACGCCTTCGCCAACAGCGACCTGGACCGTACGAAGAACCAGCAGAAGTTCCTCTCGGCCCTGGCCTCGCAGACGGCGACCCCGGGCACGGTCCTCAACCCGTTCAAGCTCTACCCGACCATGGGCGCGGGCCTGGACACCCTCACCGTCGACACGGACATGTCCCTGTTCGACCTGGGCTCGATGTTCTGGGCGATGAAGGGCATCACCGGCGGCGACGGCAAGTCGATGAACATGCCGATCTCGGGCAACTCCGCGAACGGCAACCTCCAGTGGGACACCGCCAAGGTCAAGACCCTGGTGAACCAGCTGAAGAACGACGAGAAGGTGACGGTCTCGGGCAACTGACCCCGCGACCCCACCCGGGCCCACCACGGGCCCGGGCCCTCCCGGCGGGGCCCGGACGAGGACAGCGCAAAGCCCCCGGCTGCGAGCCGGGGGCTTTCGTCGTGTCACACCCCGAAGCGGTCGTCCCGCCCCGGAAGGGGCGCCGGGCGGCCCGCGCGCGGGATGCCGGGCTACGGCAGGTTCCGCGCCATCACGATCCGCTGGACCTGGTTCGTGCCCTCGTAGATCTGCGTGATCTTCGCGTCGCGCATCATGCGCTCGACCGGGTAGTCGCGGGTGTAGCCGTAGCCGCCGAGGAGCTGGACGGCGTCCGTGGTGACCTCCATGGCGACGTCCGAGGCGAAGCACTTGGCGGCCGCGCCCTGGAAGGTGAGGTCCTTGTCGCCCCGCTCCGACTTGGCGGCCGCCGCGTACGTCAGCTGGCGGGCGGCCTCGATCTTCATCGCCATGTCGGCGAGCATGAACTGGATGCCCTGGAAGTCGGCGATCGGCTTGCCGAACTGCTTGCGCTCCTGGACATAGCCCTTGGCGTAGTCGAGGGCGCCCTGCGCGATGCCCAGCGCCTGCGCGGCGATCGTGACGCGGGTGTGGTCCAGCGTCTTCATCGCCGTGGCGAAGCCGGTGCCCTCCTCGCCGATCATGCGGTCGGCCGGGATGCGCACGTTGTCGAGGTAGACCTCGCGCGTCGGGCTGCCCTTGATGCCGAGCTTCTTCTCCGGGGCGCCGAAGGACACGCCCTCGTCCGACTTCTCGACGACGAACGCGCTGATGCCCTTGGAGCGCTTCGTCGGGTCGGTGACCGCCATGACCGTGTAGTACTCGGAGACGCCCGCGTTGGTGATCCAGCGCTTCACGCCGTTCAGGACGTAGGAGTCCCCGTCGCGGACGGCCCTCGTCTTCATGCCGGCCGCGTCCGAGCCCGCGTCCGGCTCGGAGAGGCAGTACGAGAACATGCCGTCGCCCTTGGCCAGCGGCGTCATGTACTTCTTCTTCAGCTCCTCGGAGCCCGAGAGGATGACCGGCAGCGAGCCGAGCTTGTTCACCGCGGGGATCAGGGACGAGGACGCGCAGACGCGTGCCACCTCCTCGATCACGATGACCGTCGCGAGCGCGTCGGCACCGGTGCCGCCGTACGACTCGGGGACGTGCACCGCGTGCAGGTCCGCGGCGACCAGGGCGTCCAGGGCCTCCTGGGGGAAACGGGCTTCCTCGTCCACGGCGGCGGCGTACGGCAAGATCTTCGCCTCGGCCAGCGAGCGGATCGCGTCCCGGAGCATGTCGTGCTCCTCGGACGGGCGGTACAGGTCGAAATCAGCCGATCCGGCCAAGGTCTCTCACGCTCCAAAGACACTGTGCTGCTGACGCTAATTACCGTTAAGTAACCCAAATTTTAGGGGTCTGCCCCCGTGAGTGATACGTGAGCTTGGCGACAGGGGGAATTCTGCCCGGTGAAACGCTCGAACAAGCCCGGACTATGCTCGGTCAGCGCACTGCCGCCGCACCCCTACAGGCATCCACTGGAGCATCCATGGCCCTCAAGATCACCGTGATCGGCACCGGCTATCTCGGCGCCACGCACGCCGCGGCCATGGCCGAACTCGGCTTCGAGGTGCTGGGCCTGGACGTGGTCCCCGAGAAGATCGAGATGCTCCAGCGGGGCGAGGTCCCGATGTACGAGCCCGGCCTCGAGGAGCTGCTGCGCAAGCACGTGGCCGGCATCGAGGGGTCCAGCGGGCGGCTGCGGTTCACCATGGACTTCGCGGAGGCGGCGGCCTTCGGGGACGTCCACTTCGTCTGCGTGAACACCCCGCAGAAGCACGGCGAGTACGCGTGCGACATGTCCTACGTGGACTCCGCCTTCGCCTCGCTCGCCCCGCACCTGACGGCTCCGGCGCTGGTGGTCGGCAAGTCCACCGTGCCCGTCGGCTCGGCCGACCGGCTGGCCCGCACGCTCACGGAACTCGCTCCCGCGGGCGAGGAGGTCGAGCTGGCCTGGAACCCCGAGTTCCTGCGCGAGGGCTTCGCCGTCCAGGACACCCTGCACCCGGACCGCATCGTCGTCGGCGTGCGCAGCGAGCGCGCCGAGAAGCTGCTGCGCGAGGTCTACGCGACGCCGGTGTCCGACGGCTCGCCGTTCGTGGTGACGGACTTCCCGACCGCCGAACTGGTGAAGACCGCCGCGAACTCCTTCCTGGCGACCAAGATCTCCTTCATCAACGCCATGGCCGAGGTCTGCGAGGCCGCGGGCGGCGACGTCGTGAAGCTCGCCGAGGCGATCGGGTACGACGACCGGATCGGGAAGAAGTTCCTGCGCGCGGGCATCGGCTTCGGCGGCGGCTGCCTGCCCAAGGACATCCGCGCGTTCATGGCGCGGGCGGGGGAGCTGGGCGCCGACCAGGCGCTCACGTTCCTGCGCGAGATCGACTCCATCAACATGCGGCGGCGCGGCCAGATGGTGGAGATGACGCGTGAGGCGCTGGGCGGGGGCTCGTTCCTCGGGAAGCGGATCGCGGTGCTCGGCGCGACGTTCAAGCCCGACTCGGACGACGTCCGCGACTCCCCCGCGCTGAATGTGGCCGGGCAGATCCACCTCCAGGGCGGACAGGTCACGGTCTACGACCCCAAGGGCATGCACAACGCGCGCCGGCTCTTCCCGACCCTGGGGTACGCGGAGACCGCGGTCGAGGCCGTACGCGGCGCCCATGCCGTGCTGCACCTGACCGAGTGGCGCGAGTTCCGGGAGCTGGACCCGGCCTCCCTCGGCGAGGTCGCGACCGACCGGATCGTGCTGGACGGCCGCAACGCGCTCGACCCCGCCGTGTGGCGCGCGGCCGGCTGGACGTACCGCGCGATGGGCCGCCCGGCCGCCTGACCGGCACAGCCGCCCGACCGGCCCCCTTCCGACACCTTCCGTCACCTTCCGGCCCTCCGCCCGAAGCGCGGGACGCGCGCCGAACCGGCGGGTGTACGCGGACCCGGCGGGGCGTCCGTTCCGCCTGTGCTCCGGCCGGTCCGCCGGGCGGTCGGCGTCGCCTAGCCGTCGAGGTCGGCGATCCTCGCCGTGGACGGCTCGCGGCGGTTCCGTGCGGCGCGGGCCGTGAAGTCCGCGCTGCGCAGCACCCGTTGGACGTTCCCCCAGGTGAGCAGGGCCAGGTCCGCCTCGGACCAGCCGCGGCCGATGAGTTCGGCCACGAGCCGCGGATAGCCGGAGGCGTCGGGCAGGTCCTGCGGATGCGCGGCCCCCGAGTCGTACGTTCCCGACAGGCCGACGCACTCCGGGCCGGCGAGCGCGCGCACATGGTCGAGGTGGTCCGCGACGTCGCGGACCGAGGGACCGGTCTGCTCGGCGGTCAGCGGCACCAGGCACAGGCCCTTGGCGGCGCCGAGCGCGACGAGCAGGTCGTCCGGCAGGTTCGAGGGGTGCGGGCGCAGGGCGCGGGCCGCCGAACGGGTGCACAGGACCGGGGCCTTGGAGATGGCGACGGCCCGGCGGACGGTCGCGTCGGAGGCACCCGACAGGTCCGCGAGTACGCCGAGGCGGTTCATCTCGCGCACGACCTCCTCGCCGAACCGGGTCAGCCCGTTCTCGCCCGCCCAGGAGGTGCCGGAGAGGGTGACGACGCGCAGCCCGAGGGTGTGCAGGGCGCGCAGGATGCCCAGCGAGTCGTCCAGGGCGGTGGCACCGGCCGGACCGAGCAGCACGGCGACCCGTCCGCAGTTCGTGGCGTCCGTGGCCTGGGCGGCGCCGTGGGCCATCCGCAGCCCCTCGGGATGCGCCTCAACCACGGTCCTCACGAGGTCGAGCTGCTCCAGGGTGGCCCCGACGGCGCGTTCGCCGGCGAGGCCCTCGGGCAGGTGCAGCGACCAGAACAGCGCGCCGACGTGCCCCTCCCGCAGCCTCGGCACGTCGGTGTCGATCGTGCTCTCGCCGAGCTCCAGGTCGTACCAGGGCAGGTGCCGCAGGACCCAGGGCAGGCCGCTGTACCCGTCGGCGACGGGGTGGGCGGCCAGCAGGGCGTGGGCACGGGCCAGGGGGTCGCCGCCGGCGGCGTCGGCGGGCGCGCCGGCGGGTTCCGCGCCCGCGCCCGGAGGGTCGGGGGCGGCGAGGGGCTCCAGCACGGCGAGGCTCTCCGGTCCGGCGTCCCGCACGGCGGCCGGAGGGTCCAGTTCGCCGACCTCGGCGGTGGCGTGCAGTTCGTCCTGCAGTTCGGCCATGGCGGGGCTCCGGGTCCTCGGCGGCGACGGGTGCAACCACCGTGGCACGGCAGGAGGACGGGGTCTCGGTGGGTGGCGCGTTCGGGGGACCGCCCCGGACGCCCCCGCTCACTCCGGCGCCGGGTCCGCGCACCGGGCCGCGCGCGCCGACAGCAGTTCCCGTTCCCGCTCGTTGCGGGTGAGCGAGGCGGCCCGCTCGAACTCCTCGCGCGCCTCGGCGGCGCGCCCGAGGCGGGCCAGCAGGTCCCCGCGCACGCTGGGCAGCAAGTGGTAGCCGCGCAGGGCGGGTTCGGCGGCGAGCGCGTCGACGAGGGCGAGTGCCGGGCCGGGGCCCTCGGCCATCGACACGGCGACCGCGCGGTTCAGTTCGACGACGGGGGACGGGGTGCGCGCGGCGAGCAGCCCGTACAGGGTGGCGATCCGCGTCCAGTCCGTCTCCTCGTAGGTGTGGGCGTGCGCGTGGCACGCGGCGATCGCGGCCTGCAGGACGTACGGTCCGGGGCCGCCCGTGGACACGGCCTCGGCGCGGGCGAGGGCCGCGTAGCCGCGTCGGATCAGGAGCCTGTTCCAGCGGGACCGGTTCTGGTCCCCGAGCAGGACGGGTTCCCCGGAGGGGCCGGTCCTGGCGGCCGAGCGCGACGCCTGGAGTTCCAGCAGCGCGGCCAGGCCGTGCACCTCGGCCTCCTGGGGCATCAGCTCGGCCAGGACCCGCGCGAGCCGCAGCGCGTCCTCGCAGAGCGCGGGGCGCAGCCAGTCGTCGCCCGCGGTCGCCGCGTACCCCTCGTTGAAGATCAGGTAGATGACCTCCAGCACGGAGCCGAGCCGTGCCTCGCGGTCGGGTCCGTAGGGCACCTCGAAGGCGACGCCCTTGGCGGCCAGCGTCCGCTTGGCGCGCACGATCCGCTGCGCGGCGGTGGCCTCGGGGACGAGGCAGGCGCGGGCGATCTCGGCGGTGGTGAGTCCGCCGAGCAGGCGCAGGGTGAGGGCGACCCTGGCCTCCGCGGACAGCACGGGGTGGCAGGCCGTGAAGACGAGCCGCAGCAGGTCGTCGTCGATGTCGTCGGGTTCGGCGGGTTCGTCCGGCGGCCCCTGGGGCGCCGCGGTCTCCAGATCCCGTCCCATCTCGGCGAGCTTGCGCGCGTAGCGCTCCCTGCGCCGTACGAGGTCGACGGCCCGGTGCTTCGCGGTGGCCGTGAGCCATGCCCCGGGGTTGTCGGGCACTCCGTCCCGTGGCCACTGCTCCAGTGCGGCGACCAGCGCGTCCTGGGCCAGTTCCTCCGCGATGCCGACGTCCTTCACGACGCGGGCCACGGCGGCGATGATGCGGGGCGCCTCCATGCGGAAGACGGTCTCGATGGCGCGGGCGGGGGTGTCCCGCGGTCCGGCCCGCCCGGTGCGGGCGGGGGTGTCCTGCGGCTCGGCCTGCTCGGCGCGGCCCGGGGTGTCTGTCGGCTCGGCTCTCACGCCCCACCATCAGACACCCACCGGGCCGTACGGCCAAGGCTCAGCCTTCGGCGATTTCCCGGAGTTCGCAGGTCACCGTCCAGTGCGCCTCGTGGACCTGGAGGAAGCGCCTGGTCCACTCGACCGCCTCGGCGGTGTCCTTGGCCTGGAGCAGCGCGTACCCTCCGACGACCTCCTTGGCCTCGGTGAACGGCCCGTCGGTGACGGTGAGTTCACCGCCCTCCCAGCGCACCCGGGTGCCCTGCGCGGTCGGCGTGAGGCCCGCGGTGTCCAGCAGCACGCCCGCCTTCGTCATCTCCTCGATCAGCTCCCCCATGCGCTCCATGAGTGCGGGGCTCGGCCCCTCGGCGGGCGCGTTCTGCTCGTCGATCCGGATCATCGACAGGTAGCGGGGCATGGTGACTCCAGGGTTCCTCGGTACGGGGGCGGGGTCGTTCCCCGCCTCTCACCCCTGCGTCGATCGGGGGGCGGCTGGATCGACACGCTCCGGGGAATTCTTTCGAGGATGCCCCGCCGCGGGCGTTCCCGCGGGCCGGCCGGACGCCCGGAGGTCCCGCCGACCCGACGGCCCCCGGGGCGTGTCCGCCCGGTTCACCTCAGCGACCGCCACAGCTCGCCTGCCTCCGGCTCGTCCGCCACCACACGGTTGTGGTCGGAGGGGGCGGGGACCACGGGCATCATCACCGTCTCGGTGCCGGCGGACGACAGGGCGTCGAGGCTGCGGCCGAGTTCCACCAGCTTCGGGAGCGAGTCGAGGCCCGTGTCCGTGGTGAGGCTGCCGGTGACGGCGTCGGCGACCTTGTAGAGGCGGGTGGGGCTGGAGAGGAGGCTGGTGGAGGAGACCTGGTCGAGGAGCGCCTTCACGAGGTCCTGCTGGAGGCCGATGCGGCCGAGGTCGCTCCGGTCGCCTATGCCGTGCCGGGTGCGGGCCAGCGCCAGGGCCTTCGTGCCGTCCAGGTGGTGGGTGCCCGCCTTCAGGTGGAGGTGGCTGTCGTCGTCGGAGATGTCCTGGTCCGTCGTGACGGTGACGCCGCCGAGGGCGTCCACCAGGTCCGCGAACCCGGCGAAGTCGATCTCGATGTAGTGGTCCATGCGGACGTCCGTCATGGACTCCACGGTCTTGACCGCGCAGGCGGGGCCGCCGACCGCGTACGCGCTGTTGAACATGGCGCCGTGCGCGACCGCCGTCGAACCTCCGGAGGGCAGCGGGCAGGACGGGCGGGTGACGAGTGTGTCGCGCGGGATGCTGACGACGGTCGCGCGGGTTCGGCCCTCGTCGAGGTGGACGACCATCGCGGTGTCGGAGCGGGCTCCCGTGCTGCTGCCGCCGCCGAGTCCCTTGTTCCGCTCGCCGCCGCGCGAGTCCGAGCCGAGCACCAGGATGTTGAGCGCGCCGCTCGGCGGAGGGGAAGCGGAGGGGACGCCGTCGGCGGGTCCGCCCGTCGGGGAGGGTGCCGTCGAGGCCTTCGCCGGACGGTCGTCGCCGAGCGCGTGGTCGATGTCGACGCTCTTGATGTTGTGGTTCAGATGCCAGTAGGCCCATCCCGCCCCGGCCGCGGAGAGGACCAGGACACAGCCGAGTCCGATTCCCACGGCCCTCAACAGCCTTGACCGGCCCGGCCGTTGCCCGTCGCCGCGTCCCGCGGCACCCTCGCCGTACTCGTCTTCTGCGCTCACGTTGAGAACGTAAGTCCGAATTATTACAAGGAGAAACCACTTTCCGGCTTTCCTTCGGAAAATCTCAGGTTTCGTTGAGCTTTCTCAGACGGCGGGCGGACGCCGAAGGGGCTTCGAAAGTTTCGAAGCACCGCCCGCGAACGGCCCGCTCCGGGCTCGCCCGCAGCTCAGGAGCCCGCTCCGAAGCGGGCGGCCCGGCCCTCCCCGGACGGCGCGGCGGTACTGCTCCGGACCACCAGGCTCGTCGACAGCTCCAGCCGGGTCGCGGCGGACGGACGCTCCCCGCGGCCGAGGTCGAGGACCAGGCGGGCGGCGGCCTCGGCCATCTCCGTGAGCGGCTGGCGCACGGTGGTCAGCGGCGGGCCGACCCAGCGGGCCACCGGCAGGTCGTCGAAGCCGACGATGCTCAGGTCCTCGGGGACGCGCAGCCCCAGCTCGCGGGCGGCCTCGTACAGGCCGAGGGCCTGGAGGTCGTTGCCCGCGAAGACGGCGGTCGGGCGGTCGGGCAGCTTCAGCAGGTCGAGGCCGGCCCGGTAGCCGCTCTCGTGGTGGAAGTCCCCGTCGCGGATGAGGGCGGGGTCGACCGGCAGCCCGGCCGTGTCGAGGGCCGCCCGGTAACCGTCGAGCCGGGCCCGGCTGCACATCATCCGCGAGGGCCCGCTGATCACACCGATGCGGCGGTGCCCGAGGTCCGTGAGATGCCGGGTCGCGGCGAGGCCGCCCTGCCAGTTGGTCGCACCCACGGAGGGCACGTCGTCGCCGGGGTCGCCCGCCGGGTCGACGACGACGAAGGGGATGGAGCGGCTGGTGAGCAGGGCGCGCTGGGACTCGTCCAGCCCGTTCAGCACGAGCACGACACCGTGCGGCCGGCGCGCGGCGACCTGGTCGGCCCAGGTGCGGCCCGGGGTGAGCCGGCCCGCGCTCTCCGAGAGGACGACGCTCAGCCCCTCGTCCCGCGCCACGTTCTCCACACCCCTGATGACCTCCATCGCCCAGGCGCTCTCCAACTCGTGGAAGACCAGGTCGATCAGCGGCGACCGGGACGCCTCGGCACGGCGGCGCCGGTAGCCGTGGTGGCGCAGCAGTTCCTCGACCCGCGTCCGGGTCGAGGGGGCCACATCGGCACGGCCGTTGAGCACCTTCGAAACAGTCGGAGCCGAGACTCCCGCCTCGCGGGCGATCTCGGCCAGCGTCGCTGACTGGGCTACAGCGGGATTCGGGCGAGTCATGAACGCGATCGTATCCCTGCGCAACCTCTTGACGAAGCCTTGCGTCAGCCATACGTTCCCGGAACATTCGAAGTACAACCCGAAACATTCGCGATGCAAGCGAGCCGCAGAGGCGCGCCTGTGCCGGCAGCGCGAGCCTGCCCGGGCCCCGGCCCCGGCACGCCGGCGCCCCGGCACGGGCCGCGCGCCCGGCGGTGCGCGGGCTCAGAAAAAGAGGTGCTGTCATGGAGTCGATCAGCGGGCGGTCCAACGGCGGGCGGCCCACGAGCGGGAGCCCGGAGGGACGGACGTTCAGCAGGCGCTGGGTGCTCGGCGCCGGTGCGGGTGCCCTGCTCGGCACCGGGCTGACCGCCTGCGGCTCCGACGACGGTCCCGGCGGGGGCGGCGGAGGCACGCTCACCGCCTTCGTCTACGGCGACGACGCGGTGAAGGTCCAGCAGGCGGCGGTCGAGCGGTTCAACTCGTCCGCCGCGGCCAAGTCCGCGGACGGCAGGGTGAAGCTGGAGAAGGTCCCCGGCTCGGACTACTCGGCCAAGCTCCGTACGGCGATGGGCTCCCCGAGCGCCCCGGACATCTTCTTCAACTGGGGCGGCGGCTCCATCAAGGCCTACCAGGAGGCGAAGCAGCTCGTCGACCTGACCGACACGATCGAGGGCGACCCGGTCCTGAAGGACGGCTTCCTGCCCGCGGTGCTCGCGGCGGGCGGGCTCGGCGACCGCAGGTACGGCATACCGATGCGCGGCATGCAGCCCGTGATCCTCTTCTACAACAAGTCGGTCTTCGCCGAGCACAAGCTCCGGCCACCCACCACCTGGGCCGAACTGCAGGACGTCAACGCCACGTTGAAGGCCGCGAAGATCACCCCGTTCGCGCTCGGCGGCGCCGACACCTGGACCGAGCTGATGTGGCTGGAGTACCTCGTGGACCGCGTCGGCGGACCCCAGGTGTTCGCGAGGATCCAGGGCGGCGACGCGTCCGGCTGGGGCGATCCCGCCGTCCTCAAGGCCGCCGAGACGGTCAGGGAACTCGTCGACGACGGCGCCTTCGGCTCGAAGTTCAGCTCGGTGTCGTACGTCAACGGCGGCGCTCCCGCGGTCTTCGCCAAGGGCAAGGCGGCGATGCACCTGATGGGCTCGTGGGAGTACTCGACGCAGCTCGGCAAGTTCCCCTCCTTCGCGAAGAACAACCTGGGCTGGTGCGCCTTCCCGACCGTCGAGGGCGGCACGGGCGACATCCGCAACGTCGTCGGCAACCCCACCAACTACTGGTCCGTGAACGCCCGCACGAAGAACAAGGACGCGGCGATCGCGTTCCTCAAGGACTGCGCGTCGGAGACGTACGCGAAGGCGCTGGTGGCCAACGGCGACATCCCGACGACCTCCAACGCCGCGAAGCTGCTGGACGCCTCGCCCAACCCGGAGTTCGCCAGGTTCCAGTACGAGATGGTCGAGAAGGCGCCCGCCTTCACGCTCTCCTGGGACCAGGCGCTGGGAGCGGACGTGGCGACCCCGATGCTCACCGAGATCAACAAGCTGTTCGTCGGGAAGTCCTCCCCCGCCGAGTTCGTGGCCGCGCTCAAGGAGCTGAAGTGAGCGCACCCGCGCCGGCGAAGGACCGGACCGCGGAGCCGGGGGCCCGTCGGGCCGCCGGCTCCGCGGCCGGCCGCCCGCACGCGGCCTGGGCACTGCCCGGCGTCCTGTTCTTCGCCTTCTTCGCCGTGGTCCCGATGGGCCTGGCCCTGTACCTGTCCTTCACGAGCTGGGACGGCCTCGGCGACCCGCGGCCGGTCGGCCTCGACAACTGGCGGAAGCTGCTGGCCGACGAGCGCATGGTCCAGTCCCTGTGGCTGACCGTGCTGCTGACCGCCGCGAGCTGGGTCTTCCAGACGGTCGTGGCGCTGCTGCTCGGCGTCTGGGCGGCGGGCCGGCAGCGCAACCGGGCCGTCCTGTCGGCGATCTTCTTCATCCCGCTGCTGCTGTCCTCGACGGCCGTCGCTCTGCTCTTCTACGCCCTGCTCGACCCGAACTTCGGAATCATCCAGGAGAACATCCTGGGGTCGTCGAACGGCGCGTTCCTCGCGATCGTCTTCGTCGGCGGCTGGCAGTTCATCCCCTTCCACACCCTGATCTACCAGGGCGGGGCCCGCCAGATACCCGAGGTGCTCTACCAGGCGGCGGCGATCGACGGCGCCGGCCGCCACCGCCAGTTCCTCTCGATCACGCTCCCGCAGCTCCGGCACACCATCACCACCTCGACCGTGCTGATGGTCGTCGGCTCGCTCACGTACTTCGAGACCGTGCTCATCCTCACCAAGGGCGGCCCGGGCACCGACACCGCGATCCTGCCGTACCTGATGTACGAGGCGGGCTTCAAGAGCTACGACTTCGGCTACGCGAGCGCCATCGCGACCTTCCTGGTGGTGACCGCCACGGGGCTGTCCCTGATCCTCGTGCGGCTGACCGGCTTCGGCGGCATGCGCAGTACCCGCGAAGGGATGTGACGGAGTGTCACACGATACGTTGCCGCGTCCCGCGACCACCGGGGAGCCCACCCCGCGGCCGCCGCGGCCCGCCCGGCGCAGGCGGCACTGGACGAAGCGCGCCAACCCGCTCGCGGGCCTCGGCTCCGTGGTGTGGCTCGCGGTGGTGCTGGTGCCGGTCTACGCGATGCTGTCGGCCTCGCTCACCGGCCAGGACAAGGCGCTCACCGGCAACCCGCTGTCACCGCCCACCAGTCCCACGCTCGACAACTACAACACGGTCCTGCACAGCGGCTTCGGCCATCTGCTCGTCAACACGGCGATCGTGGCCGCGGCGGTCGTGGCCATCGTCCTCGGCCTGTCCGTGCCGCTCGCGTACGTGGCAGTCCGCACCCGCGACCGCTGGTCGGGCATGGCGTTCCGGCTCTTCCTGCTGGGCGTCGCGATCCCGGCCCAGGCCGTCGTCGTACCCCTGTACCTGCTGATCGCGGAACTCGGCCTGTACGACAGCCTGCCGGCCGTCATCCTGCCGACGGCCGCCTTCGCGATGCCGGTCTCGGTCCTCGTCCTCGTGGGCACCCTGCGGGACGTCTCCGAGGAGCTGTACGAGGCGATGGCGCTGGACGGCGCGTCGCCGCAGCGGATGCTGTTCCAGCTCGCCGTCCCGATGGCCAAGGGCGGCATCAGCACCGTCGTCGTGTATTCGGCGCTCCAGGCCTGGAACGGCTTCCTCTTCCCGCTGATCTTCACCCAGTCCGACGGCCCGCGCGTGCTGACCCTCGGACTCTTCAACTACGTCAGCCAGTTCGGCGTGAACATCCCGGCCCTGCTCGCCTCGGTCGTCCTCTCCGGCATTCCCATCTTCGCCGTCTACCTCGTGGCCCGCCGCGCGCTCGTCGGCGGCCTCATGGGGGTGGGCGGCAAGTGACCGCGGGGACGACCGCCGCCGACACCGCACCGACTCTGACAGGAGTTTCATGACCACCGCCCCCTGGCGTGATGCCGCGCTGCCCGCCGAGGCACGGGTCGACGACCTGCTCGCCCGGATGACCCTGGAGGAGAAGACCGCCCAGCTCTACGGCGTCTGGGTGGGCGCCGCCACGGACGGCGACGGGGTCGCCCCGCACCAGCACGAGATGACCGCGGACTACGACTGGGACGAGCTGATCACCCACGGCCTCGGCCAGCTCACCCGCTCCTTCGGCACGGCCCCCGTGGACCCGGTGCTGGGCGCGCAGGCCCTCGCCCGGGCCCAGCGCAGGATCTGCGGGGCGGGCCGTTTCGGCATCCCGGCGATCGCCCACGAGGAGTGTTTGGCGGGCTTCACCGCCTGGGGCGCCACCGCGTACCCGGTCCCGCTGGCCTGGGGCGCCACCTTCGACCCCGCCCTGATCGAGGAGATGGCCGGCCGCATCGGCCGGGACCTCGCCTCCGTCGGCGTCCACCAGGGCCTGGCCCCGGTCCTGGACGTCGTACGGGATCCGCGCTGGGGCCGGGTCGAGGAGACCATCGGCGAGGACCCCTACCTCGTCGGCACGATCGGCGCGGCCTACGTCCGCGGCCTGGAGTCCGCCGGAGTCGTGGCCACGCTCAAGCACTTCGCCGGATACGCGGCCTCCGCGGGCGCCCGCAACCTCGCCCCCGTGCGGGCGGGCGTACGGGAGCTGGCCGACGTCACGCTGCCGCCGTTCGAGTTCGCGCTGCGCGAGGGCGGCGCGCGCTCGGTGATGGCCGCGTACACGGACACCGACGGCGTCCCGGCCTCCGCGGACCCGTATCTGCTCACCGAACTCCTGCGGGAGCAGTGGGGGTTCACCGGCACGGTGGTCGCCGACTACTTCGGCGTCGGCTTCCTCCAGACGCTGCACAAGGTCGCGGGCAGCACGGCCGGGGCCGCGCACGCGGCACTGGCGGCGGGCGTCGACGTCGAACTGCCGACCGTCCGGTGCTACGGCGACCCGCTGGTGGAGGCGGTGCGCGCGGGCGAGGTGCCCGAGTCCCTGGTGGACCGCGCGGCCGCCCGCGTGCTGCGCCAGAAGTGCGAGCTGGGCCTGCTGGACGAGGACTGGACGCCCGAGCCCGCCGGACCCGTCGACCTGGACTCCGCGCACAACCGCGTCCTCGCGCGCCGGACGGCCGAGGAGTCCGTCGTCCTGCTCTCCAACCCGGACGGCCTGCTGCCGCTGGCCCGGGACACCCGGATCGCCGTGGTGGGCCCGCGGGCCGCCGACGCCCTGGCCATGCTGGGCTGCTACTCGTTCCCGTCCCACGTGGGCACGCACCACCCCGGCACACCCGTGGGCATCGAGATCCCCACCCTGCTGGAGTCGCTGCGCGCGGAACTCCCCGACGCCAAGATCACCTTCGCGGAGGGCTGCGACACCACGAACCCGGACACCTCGGGCTTCGAGGAGGCCGTCGAGCGGGCCGCCGAGGCCGACGTCTGCGTGGTCGTGCTCGGCGACCGGGCGGGCCTGTTCGGGCGGGGCACCTCGGGCGAGGGCTGCGACGCGGCGGACCTGCGGCTGCCCGGTGCGCAGGCCGAACTGCTGGACGCGCTGACCGCCACGGGGACGCCCGTCGTCCTGGTCCTGCTCACCGGCCGTCCGTACGCGCTCGGCCGCTGGGAGGGCAGGCTGGCCGCCGGCGTCCAGGCGTTCTTCCCGGGGGAGGAGGGCGGCCCGGCGGTGGCGGGCGTGCTGTCGGGCCGCGTCAACCCCTCGGGCCGGCTGCCCGTGAGCGTCCCGCGCTCCCCCGGGGGCCAGCCGTGGACGTACCTCCAGCCCCCGCTGGGCCTGGCGGGCACGGTCAGCAACCTCGACCCGACCCCGCTGCACGCCTTCGGCCACGGCCTCGGCTACACGGAGTTCGCCTGGGAGGCCGCCGGACCCCCGGCGTCCGTGATCGGCACGGACGACACGTACGACGTGTCGGTCACGGTCCGCAACACGGGCGCCCGTGAGGGCGCGGAGGTGGTGCAGCTCTACCTCCACGACCCGGTGGCCCGGGTGACCCGCCCGGACGTGCGCCTGATCGGCTACCGCCGGCTGGAGCTGGCCCCCGGCGAGGCCCGCCGGGTCACCTTCCACTTCCACCCCGACCTGTCGGCCTTCACGGACCGGGCGGGTGTGCGGATCGTGGAGCCGGGCGCCCTGGAACTGCGCCTGGGGCGCTCCAGCGCCGACACGGTCCACACGGCGCACGTGACCCTCACGGGCCCGGAACGGCATCCGGGGCCCGACCGGCGGCTGCGCTGCGAGGTCACGGAGGCGCAGGCGTGAACGGGTCCTCCGGGCCGGACGGGACGCTCCCGGGCGCGCCGGGAACCACCGGCCGCCCTGCGGGGGCGTGACGGTCCGCGGGGCCGCCGCCCACCGGACCCCGGGCTCACCGGCCCGGGGACTCCTGGGCCTCCACGGACTCGAACCGCCACCGGTGCACCGCCCGGGTCACCAACTCCCCGGACGGCTCCGGAAGTTCGGGCAGCTCGGCGTCGTACGCGGCATCCCACCACGTGATGACGAGCACCCGGTCGCCCGGGGCCCGCAGTACCTCCCGGCGCAGGGGCCGCGCCGGGAGGTGCCGCTCCCGCACCCACGCGAGCAGTGCGTCCCCGCGCCCCTCGGCGGCGCGGGCCTCCCACATCAACGCGACGGTCATGAGTAGAGGTTGTCCTTCGCGACCTCGTGCACGTGGTCGTGGTCGTGCGTGTGGTCGTGCGTGTGCGAACGTCCCGGCACATGGGTGTCGGTCACCGGGAGGGAGGAGTCCGCCGACAGGTCCCAGTCCGAGGCGGCCCGGCCCCTGGCGACCATCTCGGCGCCGAGCGCGGCGACCATCGCCCCGTTGTCCGTGCACAGCTTGGGCCTCGGGACACGCAGGCGGATGCCCGCAGCCTCGCAGCGCTCCTGGGCGAGCGCCCGCAGCCGCGAGTTGGCCGCCACCCCGCCCCCGATCATGAGGTGGTCCACGCCCTCGTCCCGGCAGGCCCGTACGGCCTTGCGCGTCAGCACGTCGACCACGGCCTCCTGGAAGGACGCGGCCACGTCGCGCACCGGCACGTCCTCGCCGGCCGCCCGGCGGGCCTCGATCCAGCGCGCGACGGCCGTCTTGAGCCCCGAGAAGGAGAAGTCGTACGCCGGGTCGCGCGGCCCGGTGAGCCCGCGCGGGAAGGAGATCGCCCCCGGGTCGCCCTCCCTGGCGTACCGGTCGATGACCGGCCCGCCCGGGAAGCCCAGGTTCAGGACCCGCGCGATCTTGTCGAAGGCCTCGCCCGCCGCGTCGTCGATCGTCGCGCCCATCGGCCGTACGTCACTGGTGATGTCCGAGGACAGCAGCAGCGAGGAGTGGCCGCCGGAGACGAGCAGGGCCATGGTCGGCTCGGGCAGCGGGCCGTGCTCCAGCTGGTCCACGCAGATGTGGGACGCCAGGTGGTTGACGCCGTAGAGGGGCTTGCCGAGGGCGTACGCGTACGTCTTCGCGGCCGACACCCCGACCAGCAGCGCGCCCGCGAGGCCGGGCCCCGCCGTGACCGCGATCCCGTCGAGGTCCTTGGCGCTCACACCGGCTTCCGCGAGTGCCCGCTCGATGGTGGGGACCATCGCCTCCAGGTGCGCGCGGGACGCCACCTCGGGCACGACACCGCCGAAACGGGCGTGCTCGTCGACGCTGGACGCGATCGCGTCCGCGAGCAGGGTGGTGCCGCGGACGATGCCGACGCCGGTCTCGTCGCAGGAGGTCTCGATGCCGAGGACGAGCGGTTCGTCAGCCATTGATCCCGGTTCCTTGTACAGAGGTCGAAGGGTCGTTCAGTCGCATGACCAGGGCGTCCACGTTCCCCGGCTGGTAGTAGCCGCGCCGGAAGCCGATCGGCTCGAACCCGAAGCGCTCGTACAGCTTCTGGGCGCGGACGTTGTCGACGCGGCACTCCAGGAGCACCTCGACGCACTCGAAGGCGGTCGCGGCCCGCAGCAGCTCGGTCAGGATCAGCGCGCCGAGGCCGGTGCCCCACTGCTCGCGTGCCACCGCGATGGTCTGCACGTCACCGGAGTCCCCGGCGGCGGCCAGGCCCCCGTAACCGACGATCCGTCCGGCGTCCTCCGCCACGACGTAGCGGCGGGTCGCGTCGGCTCCCCGCGCGTGGGCCAGGTCCGACCAGAACATCCCCCGCGACCAGGCGTCCTCGGGGAAGAGGTCCTTCTCCAGCTCCAGGACGGGCTCGATGTCCCACCAGCGCATCTCACGCAGCACCGCGGTCGTCACTTCGGGGTGACCACCTTGTAGTTCTTGGGGACCTGGGCGTCGGGGCGGCGCAGGTACAGGGGCCGCGCGGCCTCCAACTCCTCGCCCGCCGCGAGCCGTTCGGCCGCCAGCGAGGCCAGTGCGGACGCCTGGACGTACTCGGGACCGCGGGCGTCGGGGAAGCTGTCCGGATAGAGCAGGGCGCCCGCCCCCACCACGGGCAGGCCGCCCACGTCGACGTCGGCCGGGCGGTCCACCGCGGGTTCCGACACCCGGGTGCGGGAGTCGGCGTACCGCGCCCAGTAGACCTCCTTGCGCCGGGCGTCGGTCGCCACGAGGAAGGGTCCCTCGGCGACGTCGGCGGCGTACGCGAGGCCGTCCAGCGTGCACAGTCCGTGCACGGGCACGCCCAGGGCGAGCCCGAACGTGTCGGCGGTCATCAGTCCGACCCGCAGCCCGGTGTACGGGCCGGGGCCCACGCCGACGACGATGCCGGTGACCGCGTCGAGGCGCAGCGAGGCCTCGGCGAGCACCCGGTCGACGGCCGGCAGGAGCAGCTCCCCGTGCCGGCGCGCGTCGACCTGACTGGAGGCGGCGATGACGGACGTCCCGTCGTGCAGGGCGACGGTGACGGCGGGCGTGGCGGTATCCAGAGCGAGCAAGAGCACGCGAACAGCCTACGGCGCCCGGGCCCGGAGCACGGCCGACTCAATCCGACGCAGACCTGCTGCTACCGTCACAGCAAGGACAAATGCCGTAGGAGAGGTGGGCACCCAAGGTGGCACGGAGCAGCTCGGGAACGGTGGCCGGGCTCACCGCGGCGGCTCTGGCCGTGATCGCTTTCTTCGCCTACCAGGCGTCGGCCCACGCGCCCGGCGGCATCGGTTCCGGGGTGCACGCGGACTCCGGCTCCACGTCCTCGACGAAGTCCCCGCGCGACCGGAGGCACCCGACGGCGCTGCCCGCCCGCTCGGGCAAGGGCCCGCGGGTCGTCTACTCGGTGGACGACGACCGCGTGTGGCTGGTCGGCAAGGGCGACCGGGTGCAGCGGACGTTCCGCGTCACCCCCGGCACGGTGGACCCGGTGCCCGCCGCTTACGTCGTCAGCTCGCGCTCCGGCTCGATCACCGGTTCGGACGGGGTGGACGTCGAGCACGTGGTGCGCTTCGCGAACGTGGACGACATCGTGATCGGCTTCAGCGCGGCCGTCGACGGCTCGGTCTCGGACCCGGACCCCTCGCAGAAGGTCGGCGGCATCCGCTCGACGCGTGCGGACGGCGACGCCCTGTGGGGCTTCGCGACGATCGGCACCAAGGTCGTCGTGATCAGGTAGCGGCCGGGGCGGCGGTCACGCGGCCCTGCGGCCCTCCTCCTGCGCGGGCGGGGCCGGCGGGCGCGGCGGCGTGGAGACCGCGCGGGCGGCGGCGCCGGCCGCCAGGAGCTCGCGCATCGACACCCGGACCGGCTCCGCGGGGGCGGGGCGCCCGCTCGCATCACGTTCCGAAGTCGTCATGGCGGCCTCCTGGGGCTCCGGGAGCTGACATGGTTAGGTAGACCTAACCAACTCCTCCGTCCATGTGAACACGGCGAACCCGCCCGACGCAACATCTTGCCGACGTCTTGTCGGAACGTTAGGTCGAACATACGAAGGCCCGGCGGGCGGCGACTGCGGGGGCCACCGTGCACGGGGCACGCGCCGCCGGGCCCCCACGTCGCGGGGCGCCCCGTGCGGACACCTGCGCGGCGGACGGGTGGGCCCGCGCGGGGCGGGCGAGGCGGCCATCGCGGGGCCCGCGCCCGAGGCGGGGCGCGGCGGGACAGCGGTCCGCGGGACCCCGGACGAAGCACGCGGGGCCCGGGCGGGGATGACACGGCCGGACCTCGGGGCAACGCCCTGGACCGACGCAGCGGCGGCGCGGAGCCCGGGCCGCGCGCGGGTGGCGGCGCGGGGCGGCACGGGGCCCGGCACTGCCGGAAGCACGGGTCGGCGCGTCGGCGCGGGAAGCCTGCGCGGGAGACGGGCGGGCCTGCCTGGGAGACGGGCGGGCTGACACCGCTGGACCGCGCCCGGGGCCGCGCGCGGCGGGAGACGGTTCGCTCGGCCCGGACTGGGCAGACACGGCCGGCCGTACCGGAGCAGGAAGCCTGTGAGGCCGGACGGTCGGGCCTGCCTGGGAGACGGGCGAGGGCTGCCACCGCTGGACCGCGCCCGAAGCCGGGCGCCCCCGGAGACGGTTCGCGGGCCCGGGCGAAACACGCGCGACCCGGGCGGGGCAGACACGGCCTGACCGCAGGCCGCGCCCGGGACGGGGCGGGCGCGGGACGGGGCGCGCGGGACGGGGCGGGCGGCCGAGGCGCGGCGCCTGGGCGGGCCCCGGTGCGCGGGTGCCGACTGGGGCCCCGCGCCGAGTCCGGGCCGTACCGTGTTCGACCGTCAGGCGGAGAGCACGCTCAGGTCCGCCGACGCCCAGCGCGCGCCGACGCCGGTCACCGTGAGGTGCCGCACCTCGTCGGCCGTGTCGCCGACGGCCCGGTGGATGAGGACGTGCAGCCGGTCGTCGGTCAGCTCCTCGACCTTGCCCTCGCCCCACTCGACGACGATCACCGAGTCGGCGAGCGAGACGTCGAGGTCGAGGTCCTCCATCTCGTCCAGCCCGCCGCCCAGCCGGTACGCGTCGACGTGGACGAGCGGCGGACCGTCGCCGAGCGGGGGGTGGACGCGGGCGATGACGAAGGTCGGGGAGGTGACCGCTCCCCGCACGCCGAGCCCCTCGCCGAGCCCGCGGGTCAGCGTCGTCTTGCCCGCGCCGAGTTCACCGGTGAGCATCACGAGGTCGCCGGCCCGCAGCAGCTTCGCGAGGCGGCGCCCCAGCTCCTTCATCAGATCCGGCGAATCGACGGTGATCCCGGTGGTCACGGACCCGGACACGGGCTCAGCCGGGTTGTGCGCTGCTGGTGCTTCCATAGCCACCCACGGTAGCTCCTGCGGGAACCGCGCCCACGCGCGTCAGGAGGTCGGCGAGGCGGTCTATCACGACCTCCGGGTGCTCCAGCATCACCAGGTGCCCCGCGTCCGGCACGAGCACCAGCTCGGCGTCCGGCAGCAGATCGGCGATGGCCTCGCTGTGCTCGCTCGGGGTGACCAGGTCCTTGACCCCGGCCAGCACGAGGACGGGCAGATCGGCGAAGCGGGCGAGCGCCTCGGTCTTGTCGTGGTCGGTGAACGCCGGGTAGAACTCCGCGACCACGTCGATCGGGGTGGCCTCGATGAGCCGTTCCGCGAACCGCGCGACCGCCGGGTCGACGTCACGGGTCGCGAACGAGTACCGCTTGATGATCCCCGTGAACAGGTCCGCGGTGGCCCGTCGGCCCCGCTCCACCAGTTCGGCCCGCTGCCCCAGCGCCTTCAGCACGCCGGGCAGCACCCGCCGCACCGCGTTGACACCCGCGACGGGCAGCCCGAAGTTGACCTCGCCGAGGTTGCCCGACGAGGTGCCCACGAGGGCGACGCCGACGACGCGCTCGCGGATCAGGTCGGGGTACTGGTCGGCCAGGGCCATCATCGTCATGCCGCCCATCGAGTGGCCCACCAGCACCAGCGGGCCCTCGGGCGCGGCCTCGTCGATGACGGCCTTCAGGTCGCGGCCGAGCTGGTCGATGGTGACCGGCATGTCGTCCTCGAGCTGAGCCACCCCGCGTGCGGAGCGGCCGTGGCTGCGCTGGTCCCAGTGGACGGTCCGGACGACTCCCCGCAGCGCGGCCCGCTGGAAGTGCCAGGAGTCCTGGCTCAGGCAGTAGCCGTGGCTGAAGACGACCGTGACGGGCGCGGGCGCCTTGCGGCCGAAGAGCCTGCGCCGGCGCGGGGCCAGCGCGGAGTCGGGCTCCACCTCGTCGGCCTCGTAGTACAGCTCGGTGCCGTCGTCCGCGCGGGCCTTGCCCGGCATGCCGCGCAGCGCCCCGTACGGGCCGGTCGAGTCGAGGGCCAGGCGGGCCTTGCGGCGCATGCCGCGGCCGACCGTGAGCCGCTCGATCGCGACGCCCGCGGCCGCGCCCGCCGCGACCACGCCTATCGCGGCGCCCGCGATTCCGGCCTTGCGCCAGTTCCCGGCGCCGCCCGCCGCGGAGACGGCCGCGACGGCGGCCGTGACCACGTCCGCGGCGGCCTCCGCGCTGCTCTCGCTCACGTACCGCTCCTCTTCCCCGTTGTGCCGCGTCGTGCCGGCTGCGTCCGGTGCTCGGTGTGGTGCAGGTGCTGCTCCCGTGTCCCTTCGAGGACACGTGTGCGAACTACCCCGCCTCGTGAGTGTTCACGTGGACACGCGGCACCCGGGTTCCGATGCGGGTGACGATCTCGTACGCGATCGTGCCCGCGGCCTGGGCCCAGTCCTCGGCGGTCGGCTCGCCGTGGTCGCCGGGGCCGAACAGGACCACCCGCTCCCCCACCGGCGGCTCGTCCCCGCCGAGGTCGACGACGAACTGGTCCATCGCGATCCGCCCCGCCGCCGTCCGCCACTTGCCGCCGACCAGGACGGGCCCGGTGCCGGAGGCGTGCCGCGGGATGCCGTCCGCGTACCCGACGGGCACGAGGCCCAGGGTCGTGTCGCCGGCCGTGGCGTAGTGGTGCCCGTAGCTCACGCCGTGCCCGGCCGGTACGTGCTTGACCAGGGCGAGCGACGCCGACAACGTCATCACCGGGCGCAGCCCGAAGTCGGCGGAGGTGCCCAGTTCGGGGCTGGGCGAGATGCCGTACATCGCGATCCCGGTCCGCACCAGGTCGAAGTGGGTGTCGGGGAGGGTGAGCGTGGCGGGCGAGTTGGCGATGTGCCGCACCTCGGGCCGCACTCCGCGGTCCTGCGCGTACGTCACCATCTCGTCGAAGAGTTTCGACTGGGCCTCGATCGAGGGGTGGCCCGGCTCGTCGGCGCAGGCGAAGTGGGACCAGAGTCCCGTGACGCGCACCAGGCCCTCGGACTCGGCCAGCAGCGCCTTCGCGACCAGTTCGGGCCAGTCGGCCGGCTGGCAGCCGTTGCGCCCCAGGCCGGTGTCCGCCTTGAGCTGCACCCGTGCGGTGCGGCCCGAGGCGCGCGCGGCCCGGCAGGCCTCGTCGAGCGCCCAGAGTCCGCTGATCCCCAGGTCCAGATCGGCCTCGACGGCCTCCTGCCAGGGGCCGCCCGGAGTCCACAGCCAGCACATGACGCGGCCCCGCAGTCCCGCCGCGCGCAGGGCCAGCGCCTCCTCGGGCGTGGCGGTGCCCAGCCAGGTGGCGCCGGCCTCCAGGGCCGCGCGGGCGCACTGGACCGCCCCGTGCCCGTACGCGTCGGACTTCACCACCGCCATCAGGGCGGCGGCGGGCGCCTTGGCGCGCAGGGTCCGCACATTGGCCCGGAGCGCGTCCAGGTCGATCTCGGCGCGGGCCCGCGCGGGTGCTGTCTCAGTCATCGCGCCCAGTGTCTCAGAGGGGTCCGCCGAGGCCCTCAGCCACCGGCCCCGCGTCCTGCGGCGCGCCCTCACTCACCCTTGTGCAGCAAGCCCGGGGCCGCGGCCGGTCGGCCGGGAGCGCAGCCCGGCCCACGGGAACCGGGCGGCCTGAAGCCGGCCGGTCGGTCGCCTGGCGCGGCGGTCGGGGGCGGGGGGCCGGGCACGGCGGTCGGGGGCGAGGGGCCGGGCACGGCGGTCGGGGGCGAGGGGCCGGGCACGGCGGTCGGGGGCGAGGGGCCGGGCACGGCGGTCGGGGGCGAGGGGCCGGGCACGGCGGTCGGGCGCGCGCGGGCGGCGGGCGCGCAGTCAGCGCGTCCGCGTGCCGGAACGTCCGCGCCGGGCGCCCCAACGGCCCGAGGGCTCGGGCGGTCGGCCGGGCGCGCCGGGGACTCGCCGGGCCGGTGGCGTCCGGGCGGCGGGCGCTCGGTCAGGGCGTCCGCCGCCCGCGGGTGCTCGGGGTAGCGGGTCCGTGTGCCGGGTGCCCCTGGGGCCCGGGGCGCGGGCGGTCCACCCGACCCGGAGCCCCACGCAACGCCGTGCCGGTCAGTCCATGACGTCGCGCCACGCCTCGGGCACCGCGTCGGCCACGTCGTGCGCGCCCGCGGGCGCCCCGTCCGAGGCGAAACGGCCCGCCAGCCCGTGGAGGTACGCGCCCACGCTCGCGGCGTCCCGGGCCCCGAGCCCCGAGGCGAGCAGCGAACCGGTCAGGCCGGACAGCACGTCCCCGCTGCCCGCCGTGGCCAGCCAGGGCGTGCCCGTCGGGTTCACCCGCACGGCGCCGCCGCCCGGGGAGGCGACCAGCGTCGTCGACCCCTTGAGCAGCACGGTCGCCCCGTACCGCTCCGCGAGTTCGCGCACGGACGCGAGCCGTGCCCCCTCGACCTCCTCGCGTGCCGTTCCGAGCAGCGCGGCCGCCTCACCCGCGTGCGGTGTCAGCAGGGTGGGCGCCGAGCGGGCCCGTACGACCGCCCGGTCCGCGAGCCGCAGGCCGTCCGCGTCCACGAGCACCGGTACGTCCGCCTTCAGCACGGCGGCCACGGCGTCGGCGTCGTCCCCCGCCCCGGGCCCGACGACCCACGCCTGCACCCGCCCCGCCCGTTCGGGCGAGCCGGACGACACGAGGGTCTCCGGGAACCTCGCGATCACCGCGTCCCCGGCCGGCCCCGCGTACCGCACGGCTCCGGCTCCTCCCCGCAGCGCCCCGGCGACCGCCAGCACGGCCGCGCCCGGGTAGCGCGCGGAGCCTGCCGCGATGCCCACCACCCCGCGCCGGTACTTGTCGCTCTCCGCGCCCGGCGCCGGAAGCAGCGCCGCGACGTCCGCGTGCTGCAGCGCCTCCAGCACGCCCTCGCCCGGCAGGGCCAGCCCGATGTCGACGAGGCGTACGGAACCGGCGTACTCCTTCGCCGGGTCCACGAGCAGGCCCGGCTTGTGCGTACCGAAGGTCACCGTCAGGTCGGCCCGTACGGCGGCCCCTCGCACCTCCCCGGTGTCGGCCTCGACGCCGCTCGGCAGGTCGACCGCGACGACCGGTGCGCGGGTCTCGCTGACCAGGTCCACGAGCGCTGCGGCGTCGGGGCGCAGGCCCCCCTTTCCGCCGATCCCCACGATGCCGTCCACGACGAGGTCGGCCCGTCCGATCGGCTCCCGCGCGCCGCCGGGGTCCGCCGTCGTGCCGCCCGCGCGCCGCAGGGCGGCGAGGCCGCCGGGGTGGGTGCGGTCGGGGGACGCGAGCAGCACCGCCGTGACGCCCGCGCCGCGCCGCGCCAGCCTGGCGCCGGCGTACAGGGCGTCGCCGCCGTTGTCGCCGCTGCCGACCAGCAGCACGATCCGGCTGCCGTATACACGGCCCACCAAGTCGGCGCAGGCCGCGGCCAGTCCGGCCGCCGCCCGTCGCATCAGCGTGCCCTCGGGGAGCCGTGCCATCAGCTCCCGTTCGGCCGCCCTCACCGTCTCCACGCCGTACGCAGTCCGCATGGGGTCGAGTCTCCCCCACCCCCGCGTCCCGCGCCGGTCCGCACCCGCGGAGCCCGCCGGCCACCGCGTCGGCCACCGCGTCGGCCACCGAGGGCTGCCCGGGCCGAACGCCCTGCCCGAACAGGCCGTTCCCCGCGGGACGTTCCCCGCGGGACGGGGCACGGGCCACCCGGGCCCACCCGAACGGGACGCCACGACGGGCCGGTCCGGCAGGCCTGTGCGGCGGCTCGGCCGACCCCGCGGGACGGTCCCCGGCGGGCCCACGCCGGACACGCGGCCCGTCCGTACTGGCAGGGCGGGCCCCGCCACCGATCCGCCCAGGCCGACCCGCACAGGCCGACCCGCACGGGCCGCGCCGAGCGAGCCGCGCACGACGGGGGCCGGCCGACCCCGGCCGGACGAGGCGGCCCGCCAGGACGGAGCGGCCCCTCGGGACGAATCGGCCCCCGGGGTGTGGCGAACCCTCCCCGGGAGGCGTCCTAGCCCTCCGCTATCACCACGGCCGAGGCCACCCCCGCGTCATGGCTCAACGACACGTGCCACGCACGGACCCCCAGCTCGGCCGCGCGCGCCGCCACCGTTCCCGTCACCCTCAGCCGCGGCTGACCGCTGTCCTCGACGTAGACCTCCGCGTCGGTCCAGTGCAGGCCCGCGGGCGCGCCGAGCGCCTTGGCCAGGGCCTCCTTCGCCGCGAAGCGCGCCGCCAGTGAGGCGACGCCCCGGCGTTCCCCGCCGGGCAGCAGCAGCTCGCTCCTCACGAAGAGCCGGTCGGCCAGTCCCGGCGTCCGCTCCAGCGACACCCGGAACCGCTCGATCTCGGCCACGTCGATCCCCACCCCGATGATCACGTGCTCACTCCACCGTCACGGACTTGGCCAGGTTGCGCGGCTGGTCAACCTCGTTGCCCCGGGCCGTCGCCAGCTCGCACGCGAAGACCTGCAACGGCACCGTGGCGACGAGCGGCTGGAGCAGCGTGGGCGTGACCGGCACGCGGATCAGATGGTCGGCGTACGGGACCACTGCCTCGTCGCCCTCCTCCGCGATGACGATCGTCCGCGCCCCCCGGGCCCGGATCTCCTGGATGTTCGACACGATCTTGTCGTACAGCACGGACCGCCCGCGGGGCGAGGGCACCACGACGACCACCGGCAGGTCCTCCTCGATGAGGGCGATCGGCCCGTGCTTCAGCTCCCCCGCCGCGAAGCCCTCCGCGTGCATGTAGGCCAGCTCCTTCAGCTTGAGCGCGCCCTCCAGCGCCACGGGGTACCCCACGTGCCGCCCCAGGAACAGCACGGTGTCCTTTGCGGCCAGCGACCGCGCCAGTTCCCGTACCGGCTCCATCGTCTCCAGGACCCGCTCCACCTCGCCGGGGATGCGCGCCAGGTCCCGTACGACGGCCCGGATCTCGTCGGCCCACTTGGTGCCGCGCACCTGCGCCAGGTAGAGCGCCACGAGATAGCAGGCGACGAGCTGGGTCAGGAACGCCTTCGTCGAGGCGACCGCCACCTCGGGCCCCGCGTGCGTGTAGAGCACGGCGTCCGACTCCCGGGGGATCGTCGACCCGTTCGTGTTGCAGATCGCCAGGACCCGGGCCCCCTGGTCCCGCGCGTGCCGCAGCGCCATCAGGGTGTCCATGGTCTCGCCGGACTGCGAGATGGCGACGACCAGCGTGCGCGCGTCCAGGATCGGGTCCCGGTAGCGGAACTCGCTGGCGAGCTCCACCTCGCACGGGATCCGGGTCCAGTGCTCGATGGCGTACTTGGCGATCATCCCGGCGTGGAAGGCGGTGCCGCAGGCCACGACGACGACCTTGTCGACCTCCTTGAGGACCCGGGCCGGAATCCGCACCTCGTCGAGCGACAGCGACCCGCTCGCGTCGATCCGCCCGAGCAGGGTGTCGGCGACAGCCTTGGGCTGTTCGGCGATCTCCTTGAGCATGAAGTAGTCGTAGCCGCCCTTCTCGGCGGCGGACACGTCCCAGTCGACGTGGTACGAACGCACCTCGGCGGGCCGCCCGTCGAACCCGGTGACGGTCACTCCGTCCCGCCGGAGCTCGACCACCTGGTCCTGGCCCAGCTCGACCGCCGCCCGGGTGTGCTCGATGAACGCGGCGACGTCCGAGGCGAGGAAGGCCTCGCCGTCCCCGACCCCGACCACGAGCGGCGAGTTGCGGCGCGCCCCGACGACCACGTCCGGCTCGTCCGCGTGCACGGCCACCAGCGTGAAGGCCCCTTCCAGGCGCCGGCACACGAGCCGCATGGACTCGGCGAGGTCGGCGCAGCCGGAGAACTCCTCGGCGAGCAGGTGCGCGACGACCTCGGTGTCGGTCTCGGACTCCAGCCCGTGCCCGCGCCCGGCCAGTTCGGCCCGCAGCTCGGCGAAG
This sequence comes from Streptomyces fructofermentans, assembly GCF_014651055.1. GTDB lineage: Bacteria > Actinomycetota > Actinomycetes > Streptomycetales > Streptomycetaceae > Streptomyces > Streptomyces fructofermentans. Next base: position 121,039 of record NZ_BMWD01000017.1, on the reverse strand, counting down.
TTCTCGATGATGCCGTTGTGCACGACGGCGACCCGGCCCGCGTTGTCCAGATGGGGGTGGGCGTTCGCGTCCGTGGGACCGCCGTGGGTGGCCCAGCGGGTGTGCCCGATCCCGGTCGAACCGCTCGGCAGGGGCCGGTCGACCAGCTCCTTCTCCAGGTTGACCAGCTTGCCGGACTTCTTCGCGGCGGCCATCCCGCCGTCCGCGAGCACGGCGACTCCCGCCGAGTCGTAGCCCCGGTACTCCAGCCTTCTCAGCCCTGCCACGACCACATCGAGCGCCGACTGCGGCCCCACGTATCCCACGATTCCGCACATGGCGGCAGCCTACGGCGCACTCCCGCGCGCCCCGGTGATTGCCCGCGCGCACGGCCCCGCCGCCCCGCCACGGCCGGCACACCCCGGCACGCCCGCCGCCCCGGCACGGCCCGTACCCCGCGGGGCGGGCCCGTCACAGTCCCGCACCGCCTCGGCCCGGCGCCGCCTCGGGCCCCGCACCGCCTCGGCCCCGCCGCGGGCCCCGCGCCTCCGCCGGTCCGCCCGGACAGGGCCTGTCCCGGACGGGGCCTCTCCCGGACGGGACGGCCTCCCGGCCGCTACCGCCCGCGCTCCATCTCGTCGATCGCGTCCTGCACGAGCCCCAGGAACTCGACCTCCTCGCACCGGGGCTTGCTGCCCATCCGGTACAGGTCGATGCAGTCGTAGAGGTACTCCCCCAGGTCCTCGTCCGGCAGATCGGCGGACAGTTCGCTGCACACCCGCCCCTCCAGGTCCGCCCCTGGGCGCAGACCCCGCACCGGTCCCGGCGCTCGCCCGGAGAAGCCGGGCACACGGAAACGTACGGCCACGACGACCACCCCAACCCCTGCAGGCCGGGATGCGGCTCGCTCCCGGATGGCGGGACGCTATCCCCGTACGGCCCGGCGGTCCATACCCCGGGACGCGCGGAGAACGGGCGAGGAACACGCCCGGAGTGACGGACCCCACCCGCCACGCCGTTCAAACTCCCGTAACAATGGACTGTGATCTCACCGGTCTCCTCGTTGCCGCGGAGCGCCCACCGGCCCAGGCCGGAGGCGACTCCCTACCTCGACCTCACCCGCTCGGAGTGGAGCGCGCTGAGGGAGAAGACGCCGCTGCCGCTGACCGCCGAGGAGGTGGAGAAGCTGCGCGGCCTGGGCGACGTCATCGACCTGGACGAGGTGCGCGACATCTACCTGCCGCTGTCCAGGCTCCTCAACCTCTACGTGGGCGCGACCGACGGTCTGCGCGGTGCCCTGAACACCTTCCTCGGGGAGAAGGGCTCCCAGTCCGGTACGCCGTTCGTGATAGGCGTCGCGGGCTCGGTCGCCGTCGGCAAGTCCACCGTCGCGCGACTCCTGCAGGCGCTGCTCTCGCGCTGGCCCGAGCACCCGCGGGTCGAACTGGTCACCACGGACGGCTTCCTGCTGCCCACCAAGGAACTCCAGGCGCGCGGCCTGATGTCCCGCAAGGGCTTCCCCGAGTCGTACGACCGCCGGGCACTGACCCGGTTCGTCGCGGACATCAAGGCGGGCAAGGACGAGGTGACCGCGCCCGTCTACTCGCACCTCATCTACGACATCGTCCCCGGCAGGCGGCTCACCGTCCGCCGCCCGGACATCCTGATCGTCGAGGGGCTGAACGTCCTCCAGCCCGCGCTGCCCGGCAAGGACGGCCGCACCCGCGTCGGCCTCGCCGACTACTTCGACTTCAGCGTGTACGTGGACGCCCGGCCGGAGGACATCGAGCGCTGGTACCTGCACCGCTTCCGCAGGCTCCGCGAGACCGCGTTCCAGAACCCGTCCTCCTACTTCCGCAAGTACACGCAGGTCTCCGAGGAGGAGGCGCTCGACTACGCCCGGACGACCTGGCGGACCATCAACAAGGTCAACCTGCTGGAGAACGTGGCCCCGACGCGCGGCCGCGCCACCCTCGTCGTGCGCAAGGGACCGGACCACAAGGTGCAGCGGCTGAGCCTGCGCAAGCTGTGACCTCCGGGCGGCGGGCGGCTGCCGTTACCCTGCGGGGATGCTGCACTTGCGTCTGATCACGCCCGCCGACCGGACCGACGACGTGGTCCGCCTGATCGAGGGCACGGTCGGCGCGACACACCTCGCGGTCGTGCCGGGTGCCGCGCGCCGCCCCGAGGGCGACATCGTGATGGTCGACGTGGCGCGCGAGGCCGGCGACGAACTGATCGCCGGGCTGCGGGAGTTGCGGATCGACGAGATCGGTTCGATCGCGGTCGAGTCCATCGACCTGTCGCTGTCGAAGCGCGCCGAGCGGGCCGAGGAGGACGCTCCCGGCGAGGGCGCGGACGCGGTCCTGTGGGAGCACCTCGCGGAGGAGACGCACGAGGAGTCGACGCTCTCGGTCACCTACCTGGCCTTCATCACGCTGGCCACGATGATCGCGGCCTGCGGTGTGGTCCTCGACAACGCGATCCTGATCGTGGGCGCGATGGCGGTGGGCCCGGAGTTCGGTCCGCTCGCGGGGTTCTGCACCGCGCTGGTTCAGCGGCATCCGCGGCTGGCGCTGCGTTCGCTGACCGCGCTGCTCGTGGGCTTCGCCGCGGCGATGGCGGCGACCGTCCTCTTCAGCCTCTTCATGGACGCCGTCGGCCTGTTCAGCGAGGGCAGGTTGGAGGACGAGCGGCCCAACACGGCGTTCGTCTACGCGCCGGACGCGTTCTCGTTCGTCGTGGCGCTCCTCGCGGGCGCTGCCGGGACGCTCTCGCTGACGTCCGCCAAGTCGGGGGCCCTCGTCGGCGTGGCGATCTCCGTGACGACGGTGCCGGCGGCGGCCAACGCCGCGGTGGCCCTGAGCTACGGGGACACCCGTCAGACCCTGGGCTCAACCAACCAGCTCCTGCTGAACCTTCTCGGCATCGTCCTCGCCGGAACGCTCACCCTGCTCGCCCAGAAGTGGTTCTGGGCCAGGAAGCGCGCGAATGCCGGCACCCGGCAGGCCGCTGTTCCCGAGTAGCCCGCTCCGTACGGGCCGTCCCCGGCCAACCCGTCACCGAGCACCCGTGCCAGTGCGGTCCGTGCCCGGACGGTCCATCACCGAACGGTCCGTCACCGAACGGCCCGTCACCGAACGACCCGTCTCCTCAAGTCCGCCCCCGGACAGGCGCCTTCAGGCACGGGGCCCCGCGCGGTCCGCCACGGACGCCCCGTGGTCCACACGCAGAACCCCACCCCCCCTGCGGCAACGCTCCTAGCCGAGCGCGGACTTCACCACGTCGGCGAGCCGGGCCGCGACCGACCGCGCCTGCTCGATGTCGGCGGCCTCCACCATGACGCGCACGAGCTGCTCGGTGCCCGAAGGACGCAGCAGCACCCGCCCGGTCGAACCGAGTTCGCGCTCGGCCTCGACGACGGCCGACGCCAGTTCGGCGGAGGTCCCCACCCGGGTCCTGTCCACGTCGGGCACGTTGACGAGCACCTGCGGCAGCCGCTCCATGACGGACGCGAGGTCCCGGAGCGTACGGCCCGTCTGGGCGACGCGGGCCGCGAGCAGCAGCCCGGTCAGCGTGCCGTCACCCGTCGTCGCGTGGTCGCGGATGATGACGTGGCCCGACTGCTCGCCGCCGAGGGCGTAGTCGTGCTCCTTCATCTCCTCCAGGACGTAGCGGTCGCCGACCGCCGTCTGGACGAGCGACAGGCCCTCGCGCTCCATGGCCAGCTTGAAGCCCAGGTTGGACATGACCGTCGCGACAACGGTGTCGGAGCGCAGTGCGGAACGCTCCCGCATCGCCAGCGCGAGTACGGCCAGGATCTGGTCGCCGTCGACCTCGGCGCCCGTGTGGTCCACGGCGAGGCAGCGGTCGGCGTCGCCGTCGTGCGCGATGCCGAGGTGCGCGCCGTGCTCGACGACGGCGGCCTTCAGCAGCCCGAGGTGCGTGGACCCGCAGCCGTCGTTGATGTTGAGGCCGTCGGGATCGGCACCGATCGTGACGATCTCGGCGCCCGCGCGCGTGAAGGCCTCGGGCGAGACCCGGGCGGCGGCGCCGTGCGCCTCGTCGAGGACGACCTTCAGTCCCTCCAGGCGGTTCGGGAGCGCCGCCAGCAGGTGGGCGACGTACTGGTCGAAGCCCTCCTCGTAGGACTCGACGCGTCCCACGCCGGAGCCGGTCGGCCGGTCCCAGGGAGCGCCGGTGCGGTGCTCCTCGTAGACGGACTCGATCCGGTCCTCCAGCTCGTCGGCGAGCTTGTGCCCGCCGCGGGCGAAGAACTTGACGCCGTTGTCCGGCATGGCGTTGTGGCTCGCGGAGAGCATCACGCCGAGGTCGGCGCCGAGGGCGCCGGTGAGATACGCCACCGCCGGCGTGGGCAGCACGCCCACGCGCAGGACGTCCACGCCCGCGCTCGCGAGGCCCGCGACCACGGCGGCCTCCAGGAACTCCCCGGACGCGCGCGGATCCCGTCCGACCACGGCCCTGGCCCGGTGGCCCTCGAAGGTACCCGCCTCGGCCAGTACGTGCGCCGCCGCTACGGACAGTCCGAGCGCGAGCTCGGCCGTGAGATCCGCGTTGGCGACACCCCGTACCCCGTCCGTGCCGAAGAGTCGTCCCACCTGGTGTCCTCCGAACTTGCTCATGTACTCAGAATGTGCGGCTCAGGCCAAGGGTCCGGCTCCGGCCCTTGTCAGGTATATCCCCCGGGCCCGCATGTTTCGCAGACCTGTTTGAAGACTGTGGTAAACGAACGCCCCGGCGACACAGAACGTGCCGCCGGGGCGTTTCGTGCAAACAGCTGAGCGATGTTTAGCGCTTGCTGTACTGCGGGGCCTTACGGGCCTTCTTGAGACCGGCCTTCTTGCGCTCGACCGCACGGTCGTCGCGCTTGAGGAAGCCGGCCTTCTTGAGGGCGCCGCGGTTGTTGTCCACGTCGGCCTCGTTCAGGGCGCGGGCCACGCCGAGGCGCAGGGCACCGGCCTGACCGGACACGCCGCCACCCGAGATGCGGGCGACGACGTCGTAGCGACCCTCGAGCTCGAGCACCTTGAAGGGCTCGTTGACTTCCTGCTGGTGCACCTTGTTGGGGAAGTAGTCCTCAAGGGTGCGACCGTTGATCTTCCACTTGCCGGTGCCCGGGACGATCCGGACGCGGGCGATGGCGTTCTTGCGACGGCCCAGGCCGGCGGCGGGCTGCGGGTCGCCGAAGCGGCCGGCCAGCGACTCCGAGGTGTACTCGCCCTCGACGGGGACCTCGGACTCGGTGGTGTAGTTCTCGATGTCGACGAGCTCAGTCTCTTCGACCGGCTGCTCAACGGTGGTCTCGGCCACGATTCTCCTCAGATTTCTTTATGTCTTAGGGGGTGGCCGGAACTACTGCGCGACCTGGGTGATCTCGAACGGGACCGGCTGCTGAGCAGCGTGCGGGTGGTTCTCGCCCGCGTAGACCTTCAGCTTCGAGAGCACCTGGCGGCCCAGGGTGTTCTTGGGAACCATGCCCTTGATGGCCTTCTCGACGGCCTTCTCGGGGTTCTTCGCCAGCAGCTCGTCGTAGCGGACGGAGCGCAGACCACCCGGGTAACCGGAGTGGCGGTACGCCAGCTTCTGGGTCTTCTTGTTGCCGGAGAGGTGCACCTTGTCGGCGTTGATGATGATGACGAAGTCACCAGCGTCGACGTGGGGCGCGTAGATCGGCTTGTGCTTGCCGCGCAGAATGTTCGCGGCAGTGGTCGCCAGACGACCCAGGACGACATCCTGGGCGTCGATGACGTACCACTGGCGAGTGATGTCGCCGGGCTTGGGGCTGTACGTACGCACGGTCGTAGCCTTCGCTTCTTCAGTGAGTGGGTCCTGACATGGCCACCACGGACGATCACGACAGCCCTGACCGCACTGCGGTGACGCATACCGCGTGCAGGTCGCTGGTCATCAGCCCCGGTGGACCGGTGTAAGGGCCCCTCACGTGAGAATGAGCAAGCCAATACACATAACGAAACGCAAGAATAGCGGCGGTGGGCCGGACGGGTCAAAACGAGCGACCCCGGACGGCCCCCTCCCCCGCGGACGCGGGGCCCGGGAGCCGCGGGGCGGCGCACCCGCCCTGCTCCCGGGCGACCCTCGGCGGACGGCCGGGAAGCCCGGCACCACCCCAGCGTCCGACCACCCGACCGCTCGGCCGTCCGTGGACGGGGAGGGCCAAAAGGCCGTGCGGGGCCCCGGCGCGGCGGCACCGGGCGTCCCCGGGGGCCGGCGTGTCCGCGGATCGCGGCGGCGCGCACGGCGGCGCGTGCGACCGACCGGGCGCCCCCGCGCGACGGACCGGGAAAGTGCGCATCGTCATACCGGAGCACCCCGCCCGGACGGCACCGCGGCCCCCGCAGCGGCACCGCAGCCGGCGGCCCCGTACCCCCTGGGCAGGGACGTCCCGTCGGCACCCGTGCCGGGGGCGGTCGCCGAGGCGGCTCCCGCGGGCCCGCAGGCGGCCCGCACCAACCACCCCGAGATGCCCCCATTGGTGTCGGTCGGGCCGGTCCCACCAAGGGTTCGACCGGGTCCGACTGCCCCACGGCGCGGACCTGCGCACCCCTTGGCCCGTCTAAGATGCGCCCCATGAGCTTTGGGCAGGGGGGACCCCAGTGGGGTTCCGGGGGATCAGGTTCTCAACCTCCCCGATGGAGCAGCCAGACGCCCGACTGGGCAGCGATGGCCGAGGCGTCCGAATCACGCAACCGGCGCCGCAGGTGGATGCTGGTCGGCGGCGGCGCGCTCGCCACGATCGCCGTGGGCGCGGCGGTCGCCGTGGCCGTGGTCTCGGCGGACGGCGACGGACAGGCGTCGAACAAGCCTTCCTCCCAGCTGCCCGCCACCGCGGACATCCCGTCGGACACCACGGGTCCCGGGCCGTCGTTCGAGGAGACCTCGGCGCCGCCCCCGCTGGACCCGAAGGAGTTCATATCCGACGTGAAGAAGGACACCGCGCCCATCGGCCCGGACACCCTCTTCCCGGGTACGCAGCTCACGATGGGCGAGACCGTCTACAAGAAGGGCGCGCTGGCCTCCACGAAGACCTGCGCGTCGGCGGCCCAGGGCACGCTGGGCGCGGTGCTCACCAAGAACGACTGCACCCGGCTCATGCGCGTCACGTACATCAGGGACGGCATCGCGGTGACGGTCGGCGTGGCCGTCTTCGACACCGAGGCCAAGGCCCTGAAGGCCAAGAACGACGCCGACAGCAAGAGTGTCGTGCAGTCCCTCTCCGGCTCGGGCGTCCCCACGTTCTGCCGCTCGGCGATCTGCCGCTCGACCTCCAACGCGTACGGCCGCTACGCCTACTTCACGGTCGCCGGCTTCACCAACGGCAAGGACGTGAAGCAGAAGGACACCAAGGTCTTCACCACGGGCGACGACCTGGCCGAGTTCACCTTCCGCCAGATCCACCGGCGCGGCGAGGCCCAGGCCTCGGAGGCGGCCGGCCAGTAGCACGGAGCGCGCCCCGGGCCCGGCCGAAGCCGGCCGGGCCCGCCCCGCGGGTGCCCGGGCGCCGCTACCTGTTCCTGAGCCGCAGCCTGACCGGCACCACGGCCGATTCGAGCTGGGTGCGCAGGGTCATCTTGGAGACGCCCTCGGTCCGCTCCTCGAAGCGGATCGGGATCTCGACCGCGCTGTGGCCGGCCCGTACGGCCTTGAACTTGAGCTCGACCTGGAAGCTGTAGCCCGCGCTGTCCAGGGAGCGCAGGTCCACGTCGCGCAGCGCCCGCGCGGACCACAGGTTGAAGCCCGCGGTGACGTCACGGATCTTCGTGCCGAGCACCGTGCGCGCGTAGCGGTTGGCGAAACGGGACAGCAGGACGCGGTGCGCGCCCCAGTCGTCGTCGAGCTGCCCGCCCTCCACGTACCGGCTGCCGATGACCAGGCCGACGCCCGAGGCCACGGCGGTGCCGAGCATCCGCGGGACCGCTTCCACCGGGTGGCTGCCGTCGGCGTCCATCTGCACGACGTACTCGGCGCCCTCGTCGACCGCGGCGCTCATACCCGCCACGTACGCGCGGCCGAGGCCGTCCTTCTCGGTGCGGTGCAGCACGCTCATCCGGCGCCGCCCGTCCGCGTTGTACTTCTCGGCCAGCTCCTCGGCGATGCGCCCGGTGCCGTCCGGACTGGAGTCGTCCACGACCTTCAGGTGCAACCCGACCAGCGGCAGCCCCAGCAGGGCCTCCGCCATCCTCGGCAGGTTCGCCGCCTCGTTGTACGTGGGCATGACCACGGTGACGGCCACATCCGCCCCCACGTCGTACGTCATCTCTTCAACCTCCCCATTCGATCGGCTTCTCCGGGCGCCGGCCTGCCCAGCGCACGGAACTCCCAGCCCGCCGCGACCCATTCGGCCGCGTCGAGCACCCCCCTCCCGTCCACGATCCGCGGACGGGAAACCAGTGAGCGGGCCGTGTCCGGCGAGATCTCGCGGAACTGCGGCCACTCCGTCAGGTGCAGCACGAGATCCGCGCCGACCAGCGCCTCCTCGGCCGACACCGCGTACCCGAGCAGCGGGAACGCCTTGCGGGCGTTGTCCATCGCCTCGGGGTCGTGGACCGTGACATCGGCGCCGTCCAGCCGCAGGCGCGCGGCCACGTTCAGGGCCGGCGAGTCACGTATGTCGTCCGAGTCCGGCTTGAAGGCCGCGCCGAGCACGGTGATCCTGGCGCCCAGCACCGCGCCCCCGCACAGCTCGCGGGCCAGCTCGACCACCCGGTCGCGGCGCCGCATGTTGATCGCGTCGACCTCGCGCAGGAAGGCCAGGGAGACGCCCAGCTCGTCGGCGCGGTGCGCGAAGGCGCGGATGTCCTTGGGCAGGCAGCCGCCGCCGAATCCGACCCCGGACCGCAGGAACTTCTTCCCGATGCGGTCGTCGTGCCCGATCGCCTCGGCCAGTACCGAGACGTCGGCGCCCGTGGCCTCGCACACCTCCGCCATGGCGTTGATGAAGGAGATCTTGGTGGCGAGGAAGGCGTTCGCCGCGGTCTTCACCAGCTCGGCGGTCGGGAAGTCGGCCGTGACGACCGGTGTCCCGGCGGCGATGACGGGCGCGTACACCGCGCGCAGCAGCGCCTCGGCCCGTTCCGATCCGACCCCGAGGACCAGCCGGTCGGGCCGCAGGGTGTCCTCGACGGCGAAGCCCTCGCGCAGGAACTCGGGGTTCCAGGCGATCTCCGCGGCGTGGGTGTCCGCGAGCCGGCCTGCCGTGCCCACGGGGACGGTCGACTTGCCGACCAGGAGCGCGTCCGGGCCCGCGTACCGGGCCATCGACGCGAACGCCGAGTCCACGTACCGCAGGTCGGCGCCCTCGGAGTCCTTGCGCTGCGGGGTGCCGACGCAGATGAAGTGCACCTCGCCGAAGGCGGCGGCCTCCTCGTAGGAGGTGGTGAACCGCAGCCGGCCGCTCGCCGTGTGCTTCGCGAGCAGCTCCGGCAGCGCGGGCTCGTGGAAGGGCACCCGCCCCGCCTGGAGCGCGGCGACCTTGTCCGGGTCGACGTCCACGCCGAGCACCTCGTGCCCGAGTTCCGCCATGCAGGCGGCGTGGGTGGCACCGAGGTAGCCGGTGCCGATGACTGTGAGCCGCATACGGGCGGCCTCCTTAACGTTCTTCTTCGGGGTGGCTGTCTGCCGCTACTTGCGGTCGAGCACCTGGACCGTGACGCGGTGCAGTTCGACCCTGCGGCCCGCCTCGAAGTCCTTGGCGATGACAGCCGCCGTCTTCTCGTTCATGCCCTGGAGCAGCGGTTTGCCGTCCCGGATCGTCGAGACCAGCCAGAGCCGGTCGACGTCCGCGAGGCAGCGCGCCGGGCGCCGGCACTCGGTGGCGCCGTACGAGCCGTTCTGCTGGGGGGTGAACTCCATCAGCACGTCCTCGGGAGCCCTGCGGTCCCGCAGCTCGTAGGACATCGCGCGGCGCTCCGAGAGGCCGCCGTTGAAGATCATTCCGTCGCCCGGGCGCGCCTTGCCCGCGACGGCCGCGGCCGCGGCCGCGTAGTCCGGCTCGTCGTCCATGTCCCGCTTGGCGAGGTCGATCCCGGGCAGGGCCGCGAAGGCGTACCCGGCCGCGACGGCCGTCACCAGGAGTCCGGAGAGGACCTTGGCGCCGGCGCCGGACCGGGCCCCCGGGGTGAGCGGGCCCGAGAGCCTCGCCACCAGTGCCCCCGCGAGGAGCGCCCACGCGGGGACGGTGAACAGCAGGTAGCGGGGCAGGAAGAGGTGCAGCTGGTTGGCGGTCAGGAAGGTCAGGACGGGCGGCAGCAGCGTCCAGGACGCGAGCAGCAGCGCGTACCTGCGGGCCACGAGCAGGCCGAGCAGGCCGGCTCCCATGAGGACCCCGCCGGTGATCCACGAGCCGAAGAGCTCCTGCGGGTAGTCGATCAGGTCCTGGGTGGTGGTCACGTTCCAGGAGATCTGACCGCTCTGCCCGGACCCCTGCGCGACCATGGGCAGGGTGATGGAGAGCCCCAGCATGGCCGCGCCTGCGAACGCGTAGTGCACGATGCGGTCGCCGCGCCGCTTCTCCAGGACGACCAGGCACAGGTGGCCCGCGACGACCGACAGCGCGACGAGGTGGCCGAAGCCGGTCGCCGCGACCGCCAGGCCGTACAGCGTCCAGTCCCGCAGGCTCGGCTTCTCCAGTGCCCGCAGCAGGAGCAGCGTGGCGAGCAGCGCGAACAGCGTGGCGAAGGCGTAGGGCCGCGCCTCCTGTCCGTAGCGGGTGACCGCCGGGACGACGGCGAACAGCAGTCCTGCCAGCAGGCCCGCCCGCACGGCGAAGACGCGCCGCCCGATCAGTCCGACGAGTCCCGCCGACACCGCCATCGCGAGTGCGCCGGGCAGCCGCAGCGCGGCGGGCGAGTCGCCGGCCACCGCGATCCAGAGGTGCATGATCGCGTAGTACGGGGTGAAGACGACGTCGATGTGCTCGATCAGCCGTCCCAGGTCGCCGTACGAGAGCGACGAGGCCCACCAGGTGGCGTGCTCGTCGCGCCACAGCTGGCGGCGCCCGAGGCCGGGCAGCACGCAGGCGAGCGTGGCCAGCGCGGGCAGCACGAAGACGAGCAGCGCCGACCCCCGCGCCCCGCGGGCGTCGCCCGAGGCCGCGCGGCGCCTGTCCGCACGGCCTCCCCCGGCCTCGGCCCGGGGGGCCTGCGGCTCCTCGACAGGTGTGTACGCCGTCATCGCTTCACCCAGATCCGGTACGGCGCCTGGCCGCTGTCCTTGTCCGCGGGCGGGAGCACCGCCAGCACGCGGTAGTGCTTGGAGCCGCGGAACGCCTCGGGAGTCCTCTCGCTGCGCAGCACGATCGCGTCGTACGAGCCCTTGAGCACGGCGGACGCCAGTTCGGCGCCGCGCGAGGCCCGGTGCCACTGGCCGGGCTCGGTCGCCGAGCGGAGGTAGTACGCGGAGATCTCGGGGTCGTCGCTGAGATAGCTGCCCTTCCCGTCCACGACCTGGCGCATCGCGCCGATCATGCGGGCCGAGTCCGTCGGCCTGTACAGGCTCTGCGTCTGGGCCATGCCGACGACCAGGGCGGCCACGTAGATCATGATGCCGATCTGCGGGTACCTGAAGTGCGCGCCCATCAGCCGGGAGACGCCCAGGCCCGCCATCGGGACCGCGAAGAGCAGGCCGAAGCCGACGTGGATGTGCAGGGAGCTGCCGTTGCCCAGGTACGCCTGGTAGAGCGGGGCCAGGAGCGCGGTCGCGCACAGGGTCACGCCCAGCGCGGCGCGGCGCACCGAACCCGGGGCGTCCCCCTCGGCCCAGGGCATCTCGCCCATGCGGGCCCGGCGGGTGTAGCCGACGGCTCCGATGACGGCCACCAGCAGGACGATGCCGCCCCACTGGCCGCTCTGCCCGAGCAGCGACAGGGCGCTCTCGCCGCTGTGCGCGTTCCAGCCGGTCGGCGTGCCGTTCAGCCGGACGCCCGCGAAGAGCATCGCGCCGGTCGCCACCGCGAAGAGCGCCCCGCGCGCGAACGCCCCGGCACCGCGGAAGCGGTACGCGGTGAGCACCGCGAGCACGGTCAGTGTCGGCAGGTACAGGGCGGCCGAGTACGCGGCGAACGGTGCGAGCGCGGCGAAGGGCGCCGCGAGCAGGACCGCCGCCGGATGCGTTTGCCGGGTCTTGGCCAGCAGCCACAGGGCCGCCGCGAGCAGGAACAGCGACAGGGAGTGCATCGAGGCGTAGCGGCCCGTGAAGGCGGTGGACTCCAGCACGGAGTACATCGCGGCGGCCGCGAGCGCGGCCCGCGGGTTGAACAGCATGCGGGTCGCGCCGAACAGCAGCGCGGTCGCGCCGAGCGCCCAGGCCAGGCTGAGCATCCGGGCGCCGGCGAGTCCGCCGTCGGCCACCAGGCCGGACACGCGGCCGCCGGACATCAGGAACTCCGCCTCGTCGGGGAACGCGCTCCCGCCGACCCGGTACGACAGCCCCGCCTGGACCATGAGGATCAGCAGCAGCACGCCGCGGCTGATCCAGGCCGAGCGGCTGTTGTCCATGGACCAGGCCGAGACGGGCACCTCGGGAAGCACGTACGCGGGCTCGGGCTCGGGTTCCGGCTCCAGGACGGTGTAGTCCGGCTCGTGGAACTCGGGCTCCGCGTCCGGCTGCTGCGGGCGGCGCACGGCGGACCCGGCGGCCGCCCGCCGGCCGCTGTACGGCGGGTACTGCTGCTGCCAGTCCTGCTGCGGACCGGGCTGCTGCGGAACCGCCGCCTGCGGGTACCCGTAGCCCTGCTGCGGGTACGGGCCGGACTGCTGGGAGTACCCGCCGGACTGCTGGGAGTACGGGTCGGGCTGCTGGGTGTGGGCGTCGGGCTGCTGCTGGTACTGGCCCTGCTGCCCGTACTGCTGCCCGTACTGGCCCTGCTGCGGGCCGTACTGATCCTGCGGCTGTCCCTGATCGGGCCAGCCGCTGTTGCGACCTCCGGTCATGACTGGGGGACCTCGAATCCGAAGGCGTCGTCGGCGATCAGACGCTTGAACTCGCCGAGCGCCAGCGGGCTGCTCTGGATGCGCCAGTCCGCCCGCTTCGGAATGTTGAACCAGACGAAGCCGATGAAGTCGTCGCTCTGCCGGACCCCGCCGATGAGCCGGCGGACGTCCGCCCTGCGCCGCTCGCCGGGCTCCGCCGAGGTCTCGCTGATCAGGATCGGCTTGTCGGTGAACGCGGCGATCTGGCGCCGGGTCGGGCCGTAGAGGGCGTCGAACGTGCTGGCGCCCGTCTGCGTCCAGTAGCCGACGACACCGACCCAGTCGACGTACGTGTCGCCGGGCCAGTACGCCTTGAGCTTCACGTCGGGGACCGGGTTGACGACGTTCGGGCTCCACACCCAGATGACGTTGGTGGCGCCCTCGTCCTGGAAGACGTCGTGGATGTGCCGCCATGCCGTCACGAACTCGCGCGCGGTCTGCTTCTTGGTGCCCCAGGGGTACCAGTGGCCGTTCATCTCGTGGCCGAAGCTGATCGCGACGGGGGCGTTCGTCTCCCGCACCTTCTTCGCGAACCGCTTGACGTAGCCGTCCTGCGAGCCGTCCGCGATGCTGCCGAGCCCGGGCTTGAAGGGCTCCCACGACACATAGAGCAGGCTGCCGGCCTCGAAGACGTTCTGGGCGCCCTCCGCGTTGAAGTCGTCTCCCCACGAGGAGTACGACCCGACCAGGTTCGGCTTCTTGCCGACGGTCCTCGCGAAGGCGTCGACCGGCTTCATCGAGTCGGGCGCGCCGTCCACGGCGACCCCGAAGAACTTCTTGTCGGGCCGGATCAGCGGCTTCACGTCGTACGGCAGGACGTCCGGGTGGTTACTCGAGTCGCCACCGGCGGAAGGCTCGCGGGCCGCCGCGGCGGCCGGGTCGTCGTCGGCGAGGAAACCGCAGCCGGTGAGCCCCGTCAGCGACATGAGCGCCACGGCGAGCGTGAGGAGGGACTTGCGGATCATGCGGTGTCACCTACGGTGTGATGCTCCTTGGGCTGGATCAGCGCGCGGGCGACGACCAGCGCGTAGAACAGCCCGGAGGACAGGACGAGCGCGAAGTCCGGCGGGTAGCCGGTGAACAGGCGGTACACGGCGGCACCGACCCAGACCACGGCCGTGCCTCCGCTCCACACCCACAGGCCGAGCCAGAAGCGCCGGGTCTTGTTCTTCTTCGCGCCCTTGGAACCGGTGGGCTGCCAGCCCATGCGCTGCTTGCGCAGGATGTCCCAGATGGCGAAGACGTGCGCCCAGCCGTACATCATGCGCGCCGACCAGGCCTCCAGCCGGTACGGGGACTTGTGCCACATCGGGAAGATCATGGTCGTGTAGAGGATGCTCGGCAGCACCCACACGAGGTGCTTGACCTGGAGCATCTCCGGGCTCGTCAGCAGCAGCACGATCGGCACGAGAGGCGCGAAGAAGGTGAACAGCGCCGTGTGGATGTAGTAGAAGAACCCGGACATGTAGCAGAGCCGGCTGGAGAACCTGATCGGCGCGTCCCAGAACTTCTTGCTGCCGAGCAGGGACATCGACCCCGAGCACCAGCGGTACTGCTGGTTGAAGAAGGCCCCGGCCGTGTCCGGGCACACCCCGGTGGACAGGGCCACCGGCACGTACTTCAGGTCCCAGCCCAGACCGCGCAGGTCGAAGCCCGTGTGCACGTCCTCGGAGTGCTCGATGAGCGTCGTGCCGCCGTTGGTGTCCAGCGCCGCGCGCCGGTAGATCGCGCAGGAGCCCACGCAGATCGCGCCGTCGCTGTTCTGCCGGGACACCTGGACGGAGCGGTAGAACAGCTCCTGCACCGCGCCGGCGCCCCGCTCGATCCAGTTCTGCGAGTCGAGGACCCGGAAGTACTGCGGGGACTGGATGATGCCGATCCGGTCGTCCGCCTCCATGTACGGGAGCAGCTCCTCCAGGAGGTCGGAGCGCGGGGTGAAGTCGGCGTCGAGGATCAGGATGTACTTGCCGTCCGACTGCCCGAAGCCGTAGTGCAGGTTGCCCGCCTTCTTGAACCAGCCCCGGTTCTCGCGGGTTCCGTAGCGGAACCCGAAGTCGGCGGCCATCGCCGCGAGCTCGGGGCTCGCCCCGTCGTCCAGGACGAAGGGCACGCACTCGCCCGGGTAGCGGTCCGCGAGCCGGCGCACATGCGTCCACGTGTTGTGGAGCACCTCGATCGGCTCGCCGCAGACCGGCAGGAAGACGTCGACGGACGGATGGACCCGCGGCTGCCAGCCGCGCACCAGCTCCTGGTGGTGCGCGAAGTCGAAGTCCCGCGTGAAGCCGTTGACCCGCAGGGACACGAGGTAGTAGACGACCGTGAACGCCAGCGGCGGCGCGAAGATCCACATCAGTGGACTCGCCTGCGCGAGAGCGACCTGGCTGACGGTCAGGCAGCCGAAACTGACGATGGACGCCAGTGTCAGCACCCACAGTCGGCGCTTGACGTACGAGTACTTCTCGGCGTGCGAGGGCGGCGCGGGCAACAGCCCGAGCGACACCCCCGCGGCACCACGACGTCCCGCATGCCGTACGGCCCTTCGCCCCCCAGCGGAGGCCGTACCGGACATGCGGGCGGAATCCAGCGAAGACATTCCTTCACCCCCCGGGCCAGCGGCCCGAACCTGCCCCACCCTGAACGAGGACCTCATATCGCGATACCGCGATACCGGGACGCCGGAAAGCCGGGACGCCGGGACATCGAGATATCGAATATGAGGTCGAGAGACGCCAGAGTATCCGAGATGTCCGGGGTGCAGTAAGTGCATACCGGTGAGTTACGCCGCCCAAATAGCGACAAGTCCGACATTTAAATGCATCGAGCAGGTAACTAATAGGTTTCCGAGTGGCTCACACCGGGCAGACCTGTGGCCCACGCCATTCAGCAGCACCCCGCCCCCGGCAGCGACCGCCGGTTCCGGGCCTCCTTGTTCCGCGCCGCCAGCAGCTCGTCCGCCGGATAGCCGACCTCCTCCAGCGTCAGTCCGTGCGGCCGTACGACATGCACCGCGGAGTCCCGCACCCCGGCTGCCAGCACCTTCGCCGGCCAGTCGGCGCCCCGGTGCCCGTCCCCCACGAACAGCAGTGCCCCGATCAGGGACCGGACCATGTTGTGGCAGAAGGCGTCGGCCCGCACGGTGGCCGTGATGATCCCGTCGCTCCCCCGCTCCAGACTCAGCCGCTGGAGCGTACGGATGGTCGTCGCGCCCTCGCGCCTCTTGCAGTACGCAGCGAAGTCGTGCTCGCCGAGGAGCTGCCGCGCGGCCTCGTTCATGGCGTCGACGTCGAGCGGCCAGTCGTGCCACAGGACGTGGTTGCGCAGCAGGGGGTCCACCCCGCCCGGCTGGTCGGTGACGCGGTAGGCGTACCGCCGCCAGACCGCGGAGAAGCGCGCGTTGAACCCGGCCGGCGCCTCCGCGAGCGACCACACCCGCACATCCCTGGGCAGCCTGCCGGCCAGCCGCTTCAGCAGCTTCTCGCGGTGCTCGGCCCACAGCTCCCCGGGCAGGTCGACGTGCGCCACCTGTCCCCGGGCGTGCACCCCGGCGTCGGTGCGCCCGGCCACGGTCAGCTCGTACACCGTGTCCCCGGACCGGGTCACCGTCCGCAGCGCGTCCTCGATCTCGCCCTGCACGGTCCGCCGCCCGCCGGCCTGCTTGGCCCACCCGGAGAACTCGGAACCGTCGTACGAAAGATCCATCCGAACCCGTACGAACCCGGGCTCCGCCTCGTCACTCACACACAGATCCTCTCTAGTTCCGGATGCCTCCGGAGAACGTGAAAGCGGGCCCGCCCCGGAAGGGACGGACCCGCTCAAGACCGCGAGGTGGAACCTCAGGCGTCCTTGGACTCCTCGGCGGCGGCCTCGTCGGCGGCCGGCTTGGCGTCCTCGACGACCTCGTCGGACTTGGCCTCGACGGCGTCGTCCTTCTTGAGGGCGTCTTCCTTCACGGCGCGCTTGGTGGCCGCCTCGGCCTCACCGGTGGCCTGCTGGGCCACGGTCAGGGCCTCGACCAGCTCGATGACAGCCATGGGCGCGTTGTCGCCACGACGGTTACCGATCTTGGTGATACGGGTGTAGCCACCCGGGCGGTTCTCGTAACGCGGGCCGATCTCGGTGAAGAGCGTGTGCACGATGCTCTTGTCCGTGATCACCGAGAGGACCTGGCGGCGGTTGTGAAGGTCGCCCTTCTTCGCCTTGGTGACCAGACGCTCGGCGTAGGGACGCAGGCGGCGGGCCTTGGCCTCGGTGGTGGTGATGCGGCCGTGCTCGAAGAGCGACTTCGCGAGGTTCGCGAGGAGCAGCTTCTCGTGCGCGGCGCTGCCGCCCATACGGGCACCCTTGGTGGGCTTCGGCATGTGTTTCTCCTAGGTGTCTGCCCCGGCCGTACCAGGTACCGGGGTCAGTGTCCGAGCGGGCGATCGCCCGTCGAAGATCCGACGAGCCCCGAAGGGCCGAGTCGGAAGGGGCGCGGGGAACTGCGCGACAAGCCGCAGCCCACCCGCACCCAGGAACCGGAAGTCGGTCCCGAGACTCAGTACTGCTCGGTCTCGACGAAGCCGGCGTCCGCGTCGTCGTCGGCGCCGAAGGCGTCGGCGGCGGCGGTCGGGTCGAATCCGGGCGGGCTGTCCTTGAGCGCGAGGCCCATGCCGGCCAGCTTCGCCTTGACCTCGTCGATCGACTTCGCACCGAAGTTGCGGATGTCGAGCAGGTCGGCCTCCGAGCGGGCGACGAGCTCGCCCACGGAGTGGATGCCTTCCCGCTTGAGGCAGTTGTACGAGCGGACCGTGAGCTCCAGCTCCTCGATCGGCAGCGCGAGATCGGCGGCCAGGGCGGCGTCCGTGGGGGACGGGCCCATGTCGATGCCCTCGGCGTCGATGTTGAGCTCGCGGGCCAGACCGAACAGCTCGACCAGGGTCTTACCGGCCGACGCCATGGCGTCACGGGGACGCATGGCCTGCTTGGTCTCGACGTCGACGATCAGCTTGTCGAAGTCGGTGCGCTGCTCGACACGGGTCGCCTCGACCTTGTACGTGACCTTCAGCACCGGCGAGTAGATCGAGTCGACCGGGATGCGCCCGATCTCCTGACCGACCTGCTTGTTCTGGACGGCGGAGACGTAGCCGCGACCGCGCTCGACGGTCAGCTCCATCTCCAGCTTGCCCTTGCCGTTGAGCGTGGCGAGGACGAGGTCGGGGTTGTGGACCTCGACACCGGCCGGGGGCGCGATGTCGGCGGCGGTGACCAGACCCGGGCCCTGCTTGCGCAGGTACATCACGACCGGCTCGTCGTGCTCCGAGGAGACGACCAGCTGCTTGATGTTGAGGATCAGGTCGGTGACGTCCTCCTTGACGCCCGGCACGGTGGTGAACTCGTGCAGGACACCGTCGATCCGGATGCTGGTGACAGCGGCGCCCGGGATCGAGGAGAGGAGCGTACGGCGCAGGGAGTTGCCGAGGGTGTAGCCGAAGCCCGGCTCCAGCGGCTCGATCACGAACCGGGAGCGGAATTCGTCGACGACCTCTTCGGTCAGCGACGGGCGCTGAGCAATAAGCATGAAGGAATCCTTCAGTCAGGGGCACCCACTATTTGATGCCCTGAAGCACCGGGCCGAGGCCCGGACGTGCTATGTGCAAGGGTACGGGCGATACAGCCCCGGAGAGCCGTACCGCCCGAAAACCTCAGACCAAGCAGACGTGCGTCGGGTCAGACGCGACGGCGCTTGGGCGGACGGCAACCGTTGTGCGGGGTGGGGGTGACGTCCTGGATCGAACCGACCTCGAGGCCCGTGGCCTGGAGGGAGCGGATCGCGGTCTCACGGCCGGAGCCGGGACCCTTGACGAAGACGTCGACCTTGCGCATGCCGTGCTCCTGCGCGCGGCGGGCGGCCGACTCGGCGGCCATCTGCGCGGCGAAGGGGGTGGACTTGCGCGAGCCCTTGAAGCCGACGTGGCCGGCGGAGGCCCAGGAGATCACGTTGCCCGAGGGGTCCGTGATCGAGACGATCGTGTTGTTGAACGTGCTCTTGATGTGCGCGTGGCCGTGAGCGACGTTCTTCTTTTCCTTGCGGCGCACCTTCTTGGCAGCGCCCTGACGACCCTTGGGGGGCATCTATTTCTCCTACGGGGAGGTGGTCGGTCCTACAGCGAAGACCGCTGATGAAGCGTTGTCCGCTGAGGACTACTTCTTGCCCGGCTTCTTCTTACCGGCGATGGCGCGACGCGGGCCCTTGCGGGTACGAGCGTTCGTGCTGGTGCGCTGACCGTGGACGGGCAGGCCGCGACGGTGACGCAGACCCTGGTAGCAGCCGATCTCGACCTTGCGGCGGATGTCGGCCTGAACCTCGCGACGGAGGTCACCCTCGGTCTTGAAGTTTCCGTCAACGTACTCGCGGATCTTGACCAGCTCCTCCTCGGAGAGGTCGCGAACGCGGGTGTTCGGGTTGACGCCGGTCTCGGCCAGCGTCTTCTGCGAGAGGGTCCGGCCGATGCCGAACACGTAGGTGAGGGCAACCTCCACGCGCTTGTCGCGCGGGATGTCAACACCGGAAACGCGTGCCATTCAATGGCTCCAGTTGTCGTTCGGAGGTCTTCCGCAGAACCGGATCCCGCCCGCCGTCCTCCTCGTCCCACGAGGATTCGGTACGGACCGGGTCCCCGGCCTCCGACCGGGGGTGTCAGATCCGGCGTACTGACCCGGATCTGGGATCTGCGTATGAACATGTACTACTTGCGTCGCGCGAAACTCTGCGGGTGCAGAAGGATCGGTCGTGCGTCAGCCCTGGCGCTGCTTGTGGCGCGGGTTGTCGCAGATGACCATGACCCGGCCGTGACGGCGGATCACCCTGCACTTGTCGCAGATCTTCTTGACGCTCGGCTTGACCTTCATTGGGTGAGGTTCTCCGGGTCAGTGCCACCACCCCGCGGAACGGGGCACAGGCAAGATCTACTTGTACCGGTAGACGATCCGGCCACGGGTCAGGTCGTAAGGAGACAACTCCACCACGACCCGGTCGTCAGGGAGAATGCGGATGTAGTGCATACGCATCTTGCCGCTGATGTGTGCCAGGACCTGGTGGCCGTTCTGGAGCTCAACCTTGAACATGGCGTTCGGAAGAGACTCGACGACAGTGCCCTCGATCTCGATGGCACCTTGCTTCTTGGCCACGCTTCGCCCTTCGAATCGACTACCTTGATCGACTCCGCGCTAGCGCATGCAGACATGCGGGTGCACGAGAGCCGACGAGTCAGTCTACGCCAGGGCTCTCGGAAAGACGAATCGAGAGAGTCTGCCCACCGCTGGAGCTCTCTAAGCGGGGGTGTGCCGGGAGAGGGCTCGGACGCCCGCCCCCGGAAGCCGTGGACGGACCGGCGGAAACTGCCGCGGCCCGTCCCGGAGCGGGGCTCAGCCCAGCGGGTCGGGCGCGGCGGTGATCCCGAACTCGGCGAGCTTCGCCCTGCCGCAGTCGGGCGCCGTGAGGACCAGGGGGCCCTCCTCCGTCAGCGCGACGGAGTGCTCCCAGTGGGACGACCAGGTGCCGTCCGTCGTGATGACGGTCCAGTCGTCGGCCAGGACCTCGGTCCTGGGGGTGCCCAGGGACACCATGGGCTCGATGGCGAGGCAGAAGCCGGGGACGAGCTTGGGGCCCTTGCCGCGCCGCTTCTCGACGTAGTTCAGCAGGTGCGGGTCCATGTGCATCTCGGTACCGATGCCGTGGCCGCCGTAGTCCTCGACGATCCCGTACTTGCCGCCACCGGGCTTCGGCTGCCGGCGGATGTAGGTCTCGATGGCCCGGGACACGTCGACGAGGCGGTTGCCCACCTTCATGGCGGCGATGCCCGCCCACATCGACTCCTCGGTCACCCGGGACAGCTCGATGAGCTCCGGGGCGTGACCGGACCCGACGAAGGCGGTGAAGGCCGCGTCCCCGTGCCAGCCGTCGACGATGGCGCCCGCGTCGATCGAGATGATGTCGCCGTCCTTGAGGACGACCTCGTCGCTCGGGATGCCGTGGACGACGACCTCGTTCGCGGAGGTGCAGATCGTCGCGGGGAAGCCGCCGTAGCCGAGGAAGTTCGACTTCGCGCCGTGCTCGTCGAGGACCTTGCGCGCGACCTGGTCGAGGTCACGGGTCGTGGCGCCGGGGACGGCCGCCTCCCGGGTCGCCCGGTGGACGGCGGCGACGACCAGGCCCGCCTCACGCATCTTGGCGATCTGCTCGGGGGTCTTGATCTGCACCATGAGGGCCCGCGCTCTCCGTCTTCTCTGCCTACTCGGTTACGTACACAACAGTAAGGCCGCGGCACCCCCGGAGGGGACCGCGGCCGAACCGACCGGGACGACTACTTGTCGTCGTCCTGGTCCTCGCTCCTGTGGTCGAGGGCGTCCATCGCGCGCTTGGTGACCTCGTCCACCTTGCCCAGCGCCGAGATCGTCACGACCAGGCCCTGGGCCCGGTAGTAGTCGATGATCGGCTCGGTCTGGGTGTGGTAGACCTCCAGGCGCTTGCGGACGGTCTCCTCGGTGTCGTCGTCACGCTGGTACAGCTCGCCGCCGCAGACGTCGCAGACGCCCTCCTTCTTCGGCGCGCTGTACGTCACGTGGAAGACGTGGCTCGAATCCTTGCGGCAGATGCGGCGGCCGGCGATGCGCTTGACCACCTCGTCCTCGGGGACCTCCAGGTCGAGCACCGCGTCCAGCTCCACACCGTCGGCCTTGAGCGCCTGGTCGAGCGACTCGGCCTGCGAGACGTTCCGCGGGAAGCCGTCGAGCAGGAAGCCGTTCACGGCGTCCGGCTGCTCCATGCGGTCCTTGGCCATCGCGATCGTGACCTCGTCCGGTACGAGGTTGCCCTCGTCCATGTACGACTTGGCCAGCTTGCCGAGTTCCGTCTGCTGGCTGATGTTCGCACGGAAGAGGTCGCCCGTGGAGATGTGCGGGATCGACAAGTTCCGGGCAAGGAACGCGGCCTGCGTTCCCTTGCCCGCACCGGGCGGCCCGACGAGGACGATACGCATCAGCGGAGGAACCCTTCGTAATTGCGCTGCTGGAGCTGGCTCTCAATCTGCTTCACCGTCTCCAGACCGACACCCACGATGATGAGGATGCTGGTTCCACCGAACGGGAAGTTCTGGTTTGCCCCGAAACCAACCAACGCCATCGTCGGCACGAGAGCGATCAGCCCCAGATACAGCGAACCCGGCCAGGTGATCCGGTTGAGTACGTATGCCAGGTACTCAGCGGTTGGCCGGCCGGCCCGGATGCCCGGGATGAAGCCACCATACTTCTTCATGTTGTCCGCGACTTCCTCGGGGTTGAACGAGATGGCCACGTAGAAGAAGGCGAAGAAAACGATCAGCAGGAAGTACGTGCTGATGTAAATCGGGTGGTCACCCTTGGTGAGGTTCTGTTCGATCCAGGTCTTCCAGCCCGACGTGCCGCCCGCGAACTGGGCGACCAGAGCCGGGATGTAGAGCAGCGACGAGGCAAAGATCACAGGGATGATGCCCGCCTGGTTGACCTTCAGCGGAATGTACGTCGAAGTGCCGCCGTAGGACCGGCGGCCGATCATGCGCTTCGCGTACTGGACCGGAATACGGCGCTGAGCCTGCTCCACGAAGACGACCAGGCCGACCATGACGAGGCCGACCGCGATCACGGTGCCGAACTCGATCCAGCCGCCCGCGAGGTCACCCTGCTGCTTGATGGCCCACAGCGCCGACGGGAACGTGGCGGCGATCGAGATGAACATCAGGATCGACATGCCGTTGCCGATGCCGCGGTCGGTGATGAGCTCGCCGAGCCACATGACCGCGGCCGTACCGGCGGTCATGGTGATCACCATGGTGATCGTGACGAAGATCGACTGGTCGGGCACGATCTGGTTCGCGACGGGGCAGCTGGTGAACAGCGCACCGCTGCGGGCGGTGGCGACCAGGCCCGTGCCCTGGAGGATGGCCAGCGCCACCGTCAGGTAACGGGTGTACTGCGTGATCTTCGCCGTACCGGCCTGGCCCTCCTTCTTGAGGGCCTCGAGTCGGGGGATCACCACGGTCAGCAGCTGCAGAATGATGCTCGCCGTGATGTACGGCATGATGCCCAGCGCGAAGATCGTGATCTGGAGCAACGCGCCGCCGCTGAACATGTTCACCAGGCCGAACAGGCCCTGGTTCTGGCTCGCGTTGTCGATGCAGATCTGGACGTTCTTGTAGTCGACACCGGGGATCGGGATGTGTGTACCAACCCGATAGACCACGATGATGCCGAGCGTGAAGAGCAGCTTCTTGCGCAGGTCGGGCGTCTTGAACGCCCGGGCGAACGCGGTGAGCACGGTGCCTCCTGCGACCCCCGCGCAAGTGCGTCAGAGGTGACGGTCTTGAGGTTCGACGAATACGTAACGGACAGCTAACTAACAGTCAAGGACCGCCCGGAGTTCCCTGACGGCACGCCGGGCGAAAATTAGCAGTGCAGGCCACCTTACCGGCGACACCGCCCCCCTAGGAACGACCAACCGGGGATGCCCCTTTTGTGGGGCATCCCCGGTCGGGATCGCTCATGTCATCGACACGCCTGCTGATGTCAGACGAGCTCGGTGACCGTACCGCCGGCGGCGGTGATCTTCTCCTTGGCGGAGCCGGAGACGGCGTCGACCGTCACCTGCAGCGCCACGGAGATCTCGCCCTGGCCGAGGACCTTGACGAGGCTGTTCTTGCGAACGGCGCCCTTGGCGACGAGACCCTCGACGGTGACCTCGCCACCCTCCGGGTACAGCGCGCCCAGCTTGTCGAGGTTCACGACCTGGAACTCGGTCTTGAACGGGTTGCGGAAGCCCTTCAGCTTCGGGAGGCGCATGTGGAGGGGCATCTGCCCGCCCTCGAAGCGCTCCGGAACCTGGTAGCGGGCCTTCGTGCCCTTGGTACCACGACCAGCCGTCTTACCCTTCGACGCCTCACCACGACCCACACGGGTCTTGGCGGTCTTGGCGCCCGGGGCGGGACGGAGGTTGTGGATCTTGAGCGGCTTGTTCTCCGCCATGATCAGTCGACCTCCTCAACCGTCACGAGGTGACGGACATGGCGAACCATGCCGCGGAACTCGGGGCGGTCCTCCTTGACGACCACGTCGTTGATCCCCTTGAGACCAAGCGAACGCAGGGTGTCGCGGTGGTTCTGCTTGCTGCCGATGTACGACTTCGTCTGCGTGATCCTGAGCTGAGCCATGATTACGCACCCGCTCCCGCACGCGCACGCAGCAGAGCCGCGGGGGCGACGTCCTCGAGGGGCAGACCGCGGCGGGCCGCGATCTCCTCGGGACGCTGCAGGCCCTTCAGGGCCTCCACGGTCGCGTGCACGATGTTGATCGCGTTGGACGAGCCGAGCGACTTCGACAGGATGTCGTGAACGCCGGCGCACTCGAGCACCGCACGCACCGGGCCACCGGCGATGACGCCGGTACCGGGGGAAGCAGGCTTGAGCAGGACGACGCCCGCGGCCTTCTCACCCGTGATGGGGTGCGGGATGGTGCCCTGGATGCGGGGGACCTTGAAGAAGTGCTTCTTGGCCTCTTCAACACCCTTGGCGATCGCGGCCGGCACCTCCTTGGCCTTGCCGTAACCGACACCGACGGTGCCGTCACCATCGCCCACCACGACCAGCGCGGTGAAGCTGAAGCGACGACCACCCTTCACAACCTTGGCGACGCGGTTGATCGCGACAACGCGCTCAACGTACGCGGTCTTCTCGGCGGCAGCAGCGCCGCCGTCACGGCCCTTCCGGTCCCGCCGCTCGCCGCCACCGGCACCGCTTCCGCGGCGCTGGGGTCCAGCCATTGGATTACCTCTCTCTTTTTCCGCTAGCTGCGCAGCATCAATCAGTCGCTGCGCGACGGGCGACTCAGAACTTGAGTCCGGCTTCGCGGGCGGCGTCCGCCAGGGCGGCGATGCGCCCGGCGTACTGGTTGCCACCACGGTCGAAAACGACAGCCTCGACACCGGCGGCCTTGGCGCGCTCGGCGACCAGGGCGCCGACCGACTTGGCCTGCTCGGACTTGTCGCCCTCGCCACCGCGGATCGTGGTGTCCAGGGTCGACGCCGACGCCAGGGTGTGACCCTTGATGTCGTCGATGACCTGGGCCACGATGTGGCGGTTCGAACGCGTCACGACCAGGCGCGGACGCTCAGCCGTACCCGAGATGTGCTTACGGATCCGGATGTGACGACGCTTGATGGCAGCACGCTTGTAAGCGTCGCCCTTAGCAATCTTGACACCGTATGCCATGGCTTACTTACCCGCCTTTCCGACCTTGCGCCGGACGACTTCGCCCTCGTACTTGACGCCCTTGGCCTTGTACGGGTCGGGCTTGCGCAGCTTGCGGATGTTGGCCGCAACCTCGCCGACCTTCTGCTTGTCGATTCCCTCGACCGAGAAGTGAGTCGGGTTCTCGACCTTGAACGAGATGCCCTCGGGCGCCTCGACCGTGATCGAGTGGCTGTAGCCGAGCGAGAACTCCAGGTTGGAGCCCTTCGCCAGGACGCGGTAACCGACACCGCTGATTTCGAGCTTCTTCACGTAACCCGTGGTCACGCCGGTGATCATGTTCGCCACCAGCGTGCGGGACAGGCCGTGGAGGGCCTTGTTCTGACGCTCGTCGTTCGGGCGGGTGACGTTCAGAACGCCGTCCTCGCCCTTAGCGATCTCGATCGGCGCCGCGACGGTGTGGGAGAGGGTTCCCTTGGGACCCTTCACCTGCACCAGACGGCCGTCGATGGTGACGTCCACGCCGGCGGGAACCGTGATGGGGAGCTTGCCAATACGCGACATAGCTGTTTCCTCCGTTCCCTTCCGCTACCAGACGTAGGCGAGAACTTCTCCGCCTACGCCCTTCTTGCCGGCCTGCTTGTCGGTGAGGAGTCCGTGCGACGTGGAGATGATCGCCACGCCGAGGCCACCCAGCACCTTGGGCAGGGAGGTGGACTTCGCGTAAACCCGGAGACCGGGCTTGGAGATCCGCTTGATGCCCGCGATGGAGCGCTCACGGTTCGGGCCGAACTTCAGCTCGAGAACGAGGTTCTTGCCGACCTCGGCGTCCTCGACCTTCCAGCCCGTGATGAAGCCCTCCTGCTGGAGGATCTCCGCGATGTGCGACTTGATCTTGCTGTGCGGCATACCCACGGTGTCGTGGTACGCCGAGTTCGCGTTGCGCAGACGCGTAAGCATGTCTGCGATCGGATCAGTCATGGTCATGAATTGGCCTTCGGCCTCTCTCGCCGGGGTTTCCTGTATGCGCCATCCCTCTCCCCACTCAGTGGCGGGACGGGTGCGGTGCGGGGACCTACGGCGTAGTAAGTCGTACGGGCGTCAGGCGCCCAACCCTCCTAGCCTAAGCCATGGAGAGGTGGGCACCTGACCGGACCCTTTACTTACCGAGAGCCCTGGAATCCCTGAAGTACGGGACTACCAGGAGCTCTTGGTCACGCCCGGCAGCTCGCCACGGTGAGCCATCTCACGAAGGCAGACGCGGCACAGGCCGAACTTGCGGTACACGGAGTGCGGACGACCGCAGCGCTGGCAGCGCGTGTAGCCACGCACACCGAACTTGGGCTTACGAGCAGCCTTGGCAATCAGAGCCTTCTTTGCCATCTCGCTTACGCCTCCTTGAAGGGGAAGCCGAGGTGACGGAGAAGGGCGCGGCCCTCAGCGTCGTTGGTCGCCGTGGTGACCACGGTGATGTCCATACCCCGGACGCGGTCGATCTTGTCCTGGTCGATCTCGTGGAACATGACCTGCTCCGTGAGACCGAAGGTGTAGTTGCCACGGCCGTCGAACTGCTTGGGAGACAGGCCGCGGAAGTCGCGGATGCGCGGAAGCGCCAGCGACAGGGTGCGGTCCAGGAACTCCCACATGCGGTCGCCACGGAGGGTGACGTGGGCACCGATCGGCTGACCCTCACGCAGCTTGAACTGCGCGATGGACTTGCGGGCCTTGGTGACGGCCGGCTTCTGACCGGTGATGGTGGTCAGGTCACGGACGGCACCGTCCATGAGCTTCGAGTCACGGGCGGCGTCGCCGACACCCATGTTGACCACGATCTTCACGAGGCCGGGAACCTGCATGACGTTCTCGTACGAGAACTCCTCACGCAGCTTGCCCGCGATCTCCTCGCGGTACTTCGTCTTGAGACGCGGAGTGGTGGTGGTAGCCATCAGATGTCCTCACCCGTCCGCTTGGCAACGCGGATCTTGTTGCCCTCGTCGTCGAAGCGGTAACCGACACGCGTGACGACCTTGTTGCCGTCCTTCTCAACGACCAGCTGGACGTTGGAGACGTGGACGGGCGCCTCGGTCGTGACGATGCCGCCGGCCTGCGAACCGCGAGCGGTCGGACCGGCCTTGGTGTGCTTCTTGACCCGGTTGACACCCTCGACCAGGACGCGGTCCTCGCGGGGGAAGGCCGCGATGACCTTGCCCTGCTTGCCCTTGTCCTTACCGGTGATGACCTGGACCAGGTCGCCCTTCTTGATCTTCATGCTTACAGCACCTCCGGCGCGAGCGAGATGATCTTCATGAACTTCTTCTCGCGCAGCTCACGGCCGACCGGGCCGAAGATACGGGTGCCGCGAGGGTCGCCGTCGTTCTTCAGAATGACAGCGGCGTTCTCGTCGAAGCGGATGTACGAGCCGTCCGGACGGCGGCGCTCCTTGACGGTGCGAACGATGACCGCCTTGATGACGTCACCCTTCTTCACGTTGCCGCCGGGGATCGCGTCCTTGACGGTGGCGACGATCACGTCACCGATGCCCGCGTAGCGGCGACCGGAGCCACCGAGCACACGGATGCAAAGGATCTCCTTCGCACCAGTGTTGTCGGCGACACGCAGTCGCGACTCCTGCTGGATCACGTCTATCTCCTGTTTGTCTGCCGGTTCCCCCCGGGCCTGAGCCCGGAAAGCCTGGCGGAACTGGTGCCGGGCGCCCGCCCCGGACCCGGAGGTCCGGGGCGGGGCCCCCGGCAGGGGGCTTGCGGGGGCAGGGCCCCCGCAGTCTTACTTGGCCTTCTCGAGAATCTCGACGACGCGCCACCGCTTCGTGGCGGACAGCGGCCGGGTCTCCATGAGGAGGACACGGTCGCCGACGCCCGCAGCGTTCTGCTCGTCGTGGGCCTTGAGCTTGTTCGTACGGCGGATGACCTTGCCGTACAGCGCGTGCTTGACGCGGTCCTCGACGGCGACGACGACGGTCTTGTCCATCTTGTCGCTGACGACGAGACCCTCGCGGGTCTTGCGGAATCCGCGCGCCTCGGTGTTCTCAGTCACGTTGCTCTCGCTCATCAGGCGCTCTCCACCGTCTCGATGCCCAGCTCGCGCTCACGCATCAGGGTGTAGATCCGCGCGATGTCCTTGCGGACGGCCTTCAGCCGACCGTGGTTCTCGAGCTGACCGGTCGCCGCCTGGAAGCGGAGGTTGAACAGCTCTTCCTTGGCTTCGCGGAGCTTCGCGAGAAGCTCCTCGTCACCCAGTTCGCGCAGCTCGGACGCCTTGGTACCGGCCGACATCACGCTTCACCTGCCTCGCGCTTGACGATCCGGCACTTCATCGGCAGCTTGTGGGCTGCGCGAGTGAGGGCCTCACGGGCGATCTTCTCGTTGGGGTAGGACAGCTCGAACATGACCCGGCCCGGGTGCACGTTCGCGACCCACCACTCGGGCGAACCCTTACCGGAACCCATGCGGGTCTCGGCAGGCTTCTTGGTCAGCGGGCGGTCCGGGTAGATGTTGATCCAGACCTTGCCGCCACGCTTGATGTGGCGGGTCATCGCGATACGAGCCGCTTCGATCTGGCGGTTCGTCACGTACGCCGGCGTGAGGGCCTGAATGCCGTACTCGCCGAACGCGACCGTCGTACCACCCTTGGCCTGACCACGGCGCTTGGGGTGGTGCTGCTTGCGGTGCTTGACCCTACGGGGGATCAGCATGTCGGTCAGGCCTCCGTTCCGGTGCTCTCAGCCGGAGCGGCGGCGGGAGCGTCGGCCTTGGGGGCCTCGGCTGCCGGAGCCTGCTGCGGCTTGCGACCGCGACCGCCACGCTCGCCACCGCGGCCACCACGGGCCGGACGGTCGGCACCGCCACGGGCCGGGCGGTTGCCGGCACGGGCTGCAGCGTTCTCGGCGCGGACCTCGGCGATGTTCTTGACGTCGCCCTTGTAGATCCAGACCTTCACACCGATACGGCCGAAGGTCGTCTTGGCCTCGAAGAAGCCGTAGTCGACGTTCGCACGGAGCGTGTGCAGGGGCACACGGCCCTCGCGGTAGAACTCCGAGCGGGACATCTCGGCGCCGCCGAGACGGCCACCGCACTGGATCTTGATGCCCTTGGCGCCGGCCTTCATCGCCGACTGCATGCTCTTGCGCATGGCACGGCGGAAGGAGACGCGGGAGGACAGCTGCTCGGCAACGGCCTGAGCAACCAGCTGAGCGTCCGTCTCGGGGTTCTTGACCTCGAGGATGTTCAGCTGGACCTGCTTGCCCGTGAGCTTCTCGAGGTCACCGCGGATGCGGTCGGCCTCGGCGCCACGGCGGCCGATGACGATGCCGGGACGCGCGGTGTGGATGTCCACCCGCACGCGGTCACGGGTGCGCTCGATCTCAACCTTCGAGATGCCGGCGCGCTCCATGCCGGACGTCATCATCCGACGGATGGCGACGTCTTCCTTGACGTAGTCCTTGTACAGCTTGTCGGCGTACCAGCGGGACTTGAAGTCCGTGGTGATGCCGAGCCGGAACCCATGCGGGTTAACCTTCTGGCCCATTACCGGGTTCCTTCCTTGCTGCTGACGACCACGGTGATGTGGCTGGTCCGCTTGCGGATCCGGTAGGCGCGGCCCTGGGCACGCGGACGGAACCGCTTCAGGGTCGGACCCTCGTCGACGTACGCCTCGGAGATGACGAGGCTGTCGGCGTCGGTGTGGTCGTAGTTGTGTGCAGCGTTGGCAATGGCGCTGTCAAGCACCTTGCCCACGGGCACGCTCGCGGCCTGCGGGGCGAAACGCAGGACCGCCTGAGCCTCCGTGGCATCCATGCCACGGATAAGGTCCACCACGCGGCGGGCCTTCATGGGCGTAACGCGGATGTACCGCGCCTGGGCCCTGGCTTCCATGGTTGTCCTTCCAGTGTCTGTCATGGTCGATTCCACCCCGCGTTTAGCGGCGCTTCGACTTCCGGTCGTCCTTGACGTGACCCCGGAAGGTGCGCGTCGGCGAGAACTCGCCGAGCTTGTGGCCGACCATCGACTCGGTGACAAACACCGGGATGTGGATCTTGCCGTTGTGCACCGCGATCGTGTGACCGAGCATGGCCGGGATGATCATCGAGCGACGGGACCAGGTCTTGATGACGTTCTTGGTACCGGCTTCGTTCTGTACGTCCACCTTCTTGATGAGGTGTCCGTCGACGAAGGGTCCCTTCTTGAGACTGCGCGGCATCTAAACCCGCTCCTAGCGCTTCTTGTTCGTCTTGCGGCGGCGGACGATGTACTTGTTCGAAGCCTTCTTCGGCGAACGAGTACGACCCTCCTTCTGACCCCACGGGGAGACCGGGTGGCGACCACCGGAGGTCTTACCCTCACCACCACCGTGCGGGTGGTCGACCGGGTTCATCGCCACACCGCGAACGGTCGGGCGGACGCCCAGCCAGCGCTTGCGGCCGGCCTTGCCCCAGTTGATGTTGCTCTGCTCGGCGTTGCCGACCTCGCCGACGGTGGCGCGGCAGCGCACGTCGACCAGACGGATCTCACCGGACGGCATGCGGAGGTGGGCCATCTGGCCCTCCTTCGCGAGCAGCTGCACGGAGGTACCGGCGGAGCGGGCGAACTTGGCGCCGCCACCGGGACGGAGCTCGATCGCGTGGATCGTGGTACCGACCGGGATGTTGCGGAGCGCCAGGTTGTTGCCCGGCTTGATGTCGGCCCCGGGACCGTTCTCGATGCGGTCGCCCTGCGACAGGTTGCGGGGGGCGAGGATGTAGCGCTTCTCGCCGTCCGCGTAGTGAAGCAGCGCGATGCGCGCGGTGCGGTTGGGGTCGTACTCGATGTGCGCGACCTTCGCCGGCACGCCGTCCTTGTCGTGGCGACGGAAGTCGATCACTCGGTAGGCGCGCTTGTGTCCGCCACCCTGGTGGCGAACGGTCACACGACCGGCGTTGTTACGGCCGCCCTTGCTGTGCAGCGGGCGGACCAGCGACTTCTCCGGCGTGGACCGCGTGACCTCGACGAAGTCGGCGACGCTGGAGCCACGACGGCCCGGCGTAGTCGGCTTGTACTTGCGGATTCCCATTTCTCAGTCCTCGTCCGATATTCGGACCAGGGCGCTCCGTTAGGAGGCCTGGCCGAAGATGTCGATACGGTCGCCCTCAGCGAGGGTCACGATCGCGCGCTTGCTGTCAGCACGCTTGCCGAAGCCCGTCTTGGTCCGCTTGCGCTTGCCCTGACGGTTGATCGTGTTGACTCCGGTGACCTTGACCGAGAAGACCGCCTGGACGGCCTGCTTGATCTGGGTCTTGTTGGCCCGCGGGTCCACGACGAAGGTGTACTTGCCCTCGTCGAGGAGCGCGTAGCTCTTCTCGGAGACGACCGGCTTGAGGAGGACGTCACGGGGGTCCGTGAAGCTCTTGCTCAGCGGCGTCTCGACGGTGTTCTTGCCCTCGGTCTCGTGGCGCTTCGCCTTGGCGACGCGCGCGACCTTCTTGGCCTTGGCGGCCTTCGAGGCAATGCTCGGGTGACGCGTAGCCATCAGGCTTCGCTCCCTTCGGTGTCAGCGTTCCGCTCGGCGGAAGGCGCGCCAGACACGAAGGACTCGAACGCGGCCTGGGTGAAGACCACGTCGTCCGAGACGAGAACGTCGTACGTGTTCAGCTGGCCCGGCTCCAGGATGTGCACCTGGGGCAGGTTGCGCGCGGAGAGCAGCGAGGCCTCGTCCGCACGGTCGATCACCAGGAGCACGTTCTTGCGCTCCGAGATCTTGCCGAGCAGGTTCTTCGCGGCCTTCGTGGAGATCTCGCCGTCGACCACGCCGGTGACGACGTGGATGCGGTCGTTGCGGGCCCGGTCGGTGAGGGCGTGGCGCAGGGCCGCGGCCTTCATCTTCTTCGGGGTCCGCTGCGAGTAGTCACGCGGCACGGGACCGTGCACGACGCCACCACCGGCGAACTGGGGCGCGCGGGTCGAGCCCTGACGGGCGCGGCCGGTGCCCTTCTGGCGGTACGGCTTCCTGCCGCCACCGCGAACCTCGCCACGGGTCTTGGTCTTGTGCGTGCCCTGACGGGCAGCGGCCAGCTGTGCGACGACGACCTGGTGGATCAGCGGAATGCTGATCTTCTCGACGGCGAAGATCTCCGCGGGGAGCTCGACCGTCCCGGTCTTGTCGCCTGCCGGCGAAAGGATGTCAACAGTGCTCATCGGTTACCTCAGGCCCCCTTGGCCGCGGTGCGGACCAGGACGAGGCCGCCGTTCGGACCGGGAACCGCGCCCTTGATGAGCAGCAGACCCTTCTCCGCGTCAACGGCGTGGACGGTCAGGTTCTGGGTGGTGACCCGCTCGTTGCCCATGCGACCCGCCATGCGGAGGCCCTTGAACACACGGCCCGGGGTGGCGCAGCCACCGATGGAACCGGGAGAGCGGTGCTTGCGCTGGGTGCCGTGACCGGCGCCGAGGCCCTTGAAGTTGTGACGCTTCATGACACCGGCGAAGCCCTTGCCCTTGCTCTTGCCGGTCACGTCCACCTTGATACCGGCCTCGAACACCTCAGCGGTGATCTCCTGGCCGAGGATGTACTCGCTGGCGTCAGCGGTACGGATCTCGACGAGGTGGCGGCGGGGAGTGACGTCGGCCTTGGCGAAGTGGCCCTTGAGGGGCTTGTTCACCTTGCGCGGGTCGATCTCGCCGAAGGCGATCTGGACCGACTCGTAGCCGTCGATGTCGTTCGTACGCACCTGGGTCACGACGTTCGGACCGGCCTTGACGACGGTGACGGGAACAACACGGTTGTTCTCGTCCCACACCTGCGTCATGCCGAGCTTCTCGCCCAGGATGCCCTTGATCTGCTTACCCATGTCTCGGATCACCGGCCCTTAGAGCTTGATCTCGATGTCGACACCGGCCGGGAGGTCGAGTCGCATCAGAGAGTCA
Organism: Streptomyces fructofermentans; assembly: GCF_014651055.1. GTDB lineage: Bacteria > Actinomycetota > Actinomycetes > Streptomycetales > Streptomycetaceae > Streptomyces > Streptomyces fructofermentans. The sequence continues at coordinate 87,883 of NZ_BMWD01000017.1, read as the reverse complement.
ACGGTCTTGGGGGTCGGGTCGAGGATGTCGATCAGGCGCTTGTGCGTGCGCATCTCGAAGTGCTCGCGAGAGTCCTTGTACTTGTGCGGCGACTTGATGACGCAGTACACGTTCTTCTCAGTGGGCAGCGGCACCGGGCCCGCGACCGACGCACCAGTGCGGGTCACCGTCTCGACGATCTTCTTCGCCGAGGAGTCGATGACCTCGTGGTCGTAGGCCTTGAGCCGGATGCGGATCTTCTGTCCCGCCATGGCTACTAGTAGTCCTTTGTCTAGTAAAACGCTCCGGAACCCGGGGGTTCGCGTCCCTTCCTCCGACCCACGCGGTCGGGTGTGTCGCGCCCTCGCCGACAGAGATATCCACAGAGGATTTCCCTACCAGGGACGCGGCCCATCCCAGGACGACCGCGGAACCGGGGGTGGAACACCCACCGGGCGCCTGGTCGGTACCCCGCTGACACTTCCCGAAAGATTCCCGTACGTCCGCCCCAGCGCTGCCTCTCGGCAGTTGGGGCGACGAGTACTGTGGGACTCGCTTCCGGTCCTCCCGGCGGGAGGCGCGCAGCATCGGCACTCGACCGAGCAACCCCGCTAGTCTGCCATACGGGGCATGTCGCTGGCCAATCGAGCCGAGGATCGTACCCCCAAGGTGACGTACGTCAAACACGGACCGCCGTGACCCGGCGACCGGGCCCGTCGGCGATCAGCGCGGCAGCCCGGCGCCCGCCCCGTGCGGGTTCGGCTCGGTGGTGACCACGCGGAGCAGCTGCCAACGGGCCTCCTCCCAGCGGGCGGCGCGGTCGATCCGCGCGAGGCCGTCCCTGTCGGTGCCCGGCGAGGCCAGTTCCGCGCTCCGGCGGCCCACGTCCGACTGGGCCCGGCGCGCCACGTACTGCAGGGTCGTGTAGACCTTCCGGGCCCTGATGAGCACGCCCGCGTCCTCCAGCATCCGCCGGCAGCCGAGGTCCACGGCGGCGTCCGCGACATGGAGGGCGTCGGGGCTCCGCGGGATCCGCGCCGCGAGGGCGAGGTAGTCGCTGCGGGCCCGGAGCAGCCGCTCGGTCGCCGCGCCGCCGGCCACCGCCTCGCGGGCGGCGGCCGTGAAGTCGAGGCACAGGGCCCTCAGCGGCGGGTCGACCGTGTCGGCCAGGACCGCGACCGAGTGCTCGGCGAAGTCGAGGGCGAGGTGCGCGGCACGGACGCCGTCCACGTCCTCCAGCAGTTCGCCGAGCCTCTTCGGCAGGACGATCACTACCTGTTCCACTCCCCTCGGCCCCGGCTCATGAGCTCCAGCAGCTTCGGGGTGTCGCCGGAACCCGTGATGACCTTCGCCGGGTTGGTGATCCCGACGTGGGCGGCGGCCTCCATCGCGTTCTTCAGCTGCTGACCGGCGTTCCCGCCGCCCATCTTATGGTCGACGATGAACGCCACCAGGTCGCGCGGGTCGGACATGTCCACGGCCATGAAGTCCCCCTGGAACTTCTCGCCGTGGGTCCGGTACAGGTTCAGGTTCGGCTTGCGCGCCATCAGCGCCTTCACGAACTCCATCTCCGGCGGGCTCAACTTGTAGGCACCGCTGAGCTGTTGTCCCGGCTTGATGCGGATCGGCGCGTAAGGGGAGAGGCCGAGCGGGTCGGCCCACGTCAGCGGATCGTGGACGTACGCGACGGGGTTGGGCGCCGGCATCAGGCCGAGCGGATCGGTGGTGAGGTAGCGGCCCGTCTCGGGGTCGTAGTGCCGGTGGACGTTGTAGTGGTGGCCCGTCTCCAGGTCGTGGTACTGGCCCGGGAACCGCAGCGGTATGTACGCGCCGGCGTCGGCGTTCCACGTCGTGCGGCCCCACAGCGTCGAGGTCGCGCGCCAGACGGTCGCGCCCTCCTCGTCGAGGAGTTCGGTGGGCGTGCCGACCAGGTCGGTCACGATGGCGTGGAAGCGCGCGTCCACCTCGTCCTGCGGGGCCGAGGCGGCGGACGGCGGGGCGGCTCCCCCGGCCGGGCCGTAGCGGTCCGTCTGGGACACCGGCGCCACCCCGCCGTCGTCGTACTCCCAGGTGAGGGTCTGGGTGCCGGGCTGCCGCGCGGACGTCGCCGTCTGCTCCACCGTCGTCCCCTCGTGCCAGGTGAACCGCGTCTCCTCCAGCACGGTGCCGCCGTCCGCGGACAGGTGGACCTTGGCGATGCGGCGTCCGAACGGGTCGTGGCGGTAGTGCCACGTCGTCCCGTCGGGCACCGTGACCGAGGTCAGCCGGTCCTGGGCGTCCCACGTGTACCGCCACAGGTCGGGCCCCCGCGACAGCCTGGTGCGCCGGCGCTCCACGAGCCGCCCGGCCGCGTCGTGCGCGTCGCGGACCCGGCCGGCCGTCAGGAGGCGCGTGCCGTCGTACGTGCGGGGGCCGGTGGCGTCGGCTCCCGGGTGCTCCGACGGCCAGTGGGCCTCTGTCTGGTTGCCCGACTCGTCGTACGCGTAGGACTCCGTCCAGCCGGGCGCGCTCACCCCGGTGACCCGTCCGGCCCGGTCCAGCGTGTGGCTCCGGTCGCCGGCGGCGACGAGGGCGCCGTCCGCGCGCCAGGTGTGCTCCAGGTCCGGCAGCACCGGTCCGCGGGGCCCGGTCAGCCGCCGGGTCACGGGCCGGCCCGCGGCGTCCGGATGCCGGGACATGAGCACCCCGCGGCCCCAGCGGCGGCCCGTCTCACGCCCCGCGGCGTCGTACTCGGACGAGACCGTGCGTCCCGCGGTGCTCAGCCCGGTGCGCCGGCCCGCCGCGTCGTAGGCGTAGACGGTGCGCGCCCCGGAGGGCGTCCTGCGTTCGACGAGCTGACCGGCCGCGTCGTAGGCCAGGCTCAGCGTGCGGCCGTCGACCGTCTCGGCCGTCAGCCGCCCCACCGGGTCGTAGGCCCGGGTCAGCTCCCCGTCCGGCCACAGCGCGCGCACCAGCTGCCCGGCCGGGTCGTACCGGAAGTCCGTCGCCCGGCCGCCGGCCTCGACACGGGCGGTCCGGCCCAGCACGTCCCGGGTGTAGCGGACCACCTCCCCGAGCGCCGTGGTCCGGGAGGCGAGCCGGCCCGCGGCGTCGCGTCCGTAGCGGACGGTGCGGCCGTCGAAGTCCGACTCCGCGACGAGCTGCCCCGCCGCGTCGTACGTGTAGTCCCAGGTCAGCCCCTGCGCGTCGGTCACCCGGGTGAGCTGGAGCTGCGCGTCGTACTCGAAGCGCCGGCGCGCGCCGTCCGGCCCGGTGCGCTCCGTCAGCAGGTCGAAGTGGCCGTACGCGTAGCGCGTCCGCGCGCCCACGGCGTCGGTGTGGCTCAGGCAGTTGCCCTCGGCGTCGTAGGTCCAGGATTCGGTGGCCCCGTCCGGGCCCACGAGGCGGAGCAGATTGCCCTCGGTGGTCCACTCCCAGCAGGTCCTGGTGCCCAGCGGATCGGTCTCGGACAGGGGCCGGCCGAAGGCGTCCCGTTCGAAGCGCGTGCGGCCGCCGAGCGGATCGACCGCCTCCACCGTCAGTCCTGCCCGGTCGCAGGTCAGCCGCGTCGTCCGCCCGAGGGCGTCCGTGAACCCGGTGAGCCGCCCCTGCCCGTCGTACGCGAAACGGCTGGTGGCACCCGCCGGATCGGTGAGCGTGAGGCCGTTGCCGCGTTCGTCGTAGGTGCGGGACCAGGTGCTGCCGTCCGGCAGCACCGTCGCGGTGACCAGCCCCAGCTCGTTGTACGTCGCCCGGGTCTCCAGCCCGTCGGGGCGCCGGATCACCAGCGGGCGGCCCGCCTCGTCGTTCACGTACTCGGTGGTGCGGCCGAGCTGGTCCGTGTGGGACGTGAGGTGGTGGTGGCGGTCGTACGCCGTACGTGTGGTGTGGCCGAGCGGATCGATCTCGGCGACCACCTGGCAGGACGGGTTGACCACGAAGCGGGACACCGCGCCCTCGGCCGTGGTCAGGACCGTGACGGTGTGGCCGGGGAACTCGGGGAGGGTCCGGTCGTAGGCGAGGGTGAGCGAGAAGTGCCCGCCCTGGCCGCTCTCGGCGACGCAGCGGTCCAGTTCGTCGTACGTGTAGGAGTACGACGAGTCGTTGCGGTCGGTCCAGGAGACGACGCGTCCGCGCTCGTCGTAGCGGTAGCGCAGCGCCAGGCCCGAGGAGTTGATGTCCTCGGTGAGCAGTCCGTCCGTGTACCCGAACCGCTTGACCGTGACGTCGGAGCCGTCCGCCCCGGCACCTGCCAGATGGAGCGCGGTGACGCGGCCGTCCTCGGTGTCGATCCTGACGTGCTGCCCGGCGGAGTGCCGCACCCCCGTCGGGGCCCCGTACTCGTCGTGGTCGAAGGTGACGCGGTGCCCGTTGCGGTCGGAGATCTGCCGCAGCCTGGACACGCCGCCCGCGGGAGCCGTGAAGAGCCGCGTGTGACCCGTGTCGGTGCGGACCAGGGCGTAGCCCCCGTCGTCCAGCCGCCGCAGCGGCCAGCGGTCACCCACTGCCGGGAGCACCGGCAGATCGGGGCTCTCCGGGTGCGGGTACGGCAGGATCTGCCCGCCCTCCGTGACGTAGAGGACCCCCTCCGCGTCGATCTCCAGGTGTTCGTCGAGGGTGGAGGCCCAGCACGGGCCGAACCACCAGCCCGCCCCGTACCCCGACTCCACCCGGCGCGAGAGGACCAGCGGCAGCAGGCCGGGCAGGTCGAGGTCCGTCTGCGGCAGGTACATCTTCCCGGTCGCCAGGTCGATGGGGTCGGTCATCTTCGCCATGATCGCCCTGGCGTTGCGCGCGAAGGCGTCCTGGCCCCGGGCGAGCATGCTCCGGGCACCCTTGCCCAGACCGCGCACACCGGCGGCCATGCCCTTGAGACCGCCCCTGAGCCCCTTGAGTCCCTTGGCGAGGCCGCCGAGGGTGGTCAGGCCCTTCATGCCGGGTATGCAGTCCAACGCCGCGAACGCCACGTCCCACAGGGACGCCTGCCCCTTCGCGTACTTGCTCAGGGTGTCCGCCAGCACGATCAGCGCCGCGATCAGCACGATCGCCCCCAGGATCGGCCCACCGATGATCAGGGCGATCACACCCAGAACCGCCACCACGACCTTGCAGACGGCGACGATGGTGTCCCAGTTGTCGACGAACCAGTCCCCGACCTCCTCGTACCACCTGCGATTGCGTATCCCCGCATCCGACGCCTCGTCCAGCTTCCGCTTCGCCTCACCCGCCGCGTCCTCCCGCATCCGACGGGCATCCGCGGCCATCTTCTTCGCCGCGTCCAACGCGCCCTGCGCCGACGCCACGTCCGACCGCGCCGACGCGTGCGCGGCCCTGGCACTCTGCGCGTCCCGCGTCGCCGCCCGCACCTTCGCCTCGTCCGGCTTCGGCACATCCTTGCCCGCGCCCCTGTCCTCCTTGTACTTGTCGGCCTCCTCGCCCGCGCGAGCGACCCACGAATCGGCCGACGAGAGACGGGACGTGGCGGAGGACAGATCGGCCCGCGCCACCCGCCCATCGGCCAAGGCCTTGTCCGCCAGGGCCTGCGCACGCTCCAACTGCGGCCAGTACGCCGCCAGCGCGTCCCCCGCCAGGTCGTACGACCGCTTCAACTTCCGCAGATTCTTCGGCACACCCGAGAACTCGTCCCGGAACACCTCGGCCGTCCGGCCCGCCATCGCCAGGACGGCATCCTCCTCCGCCATCCCCTTCACCAACCGCAACGCGTCCTGCACGTCATCGGCAAACGCGTGCAGACTCCTGGCGAGCGACTTCACCCGCACCGGATCCCCCGGCGTCGGATCCCTCTCCAGATCCAGCACATGCCAGTCCGTCGGCCGATACCCCGCCACCACGCAACCCCCGTCACGCCAACACCGTCAACACCGTCATCACTGCCAACATCGTCAACTGCCGTACGTACAGGCGAATTTACAGGGAACGCACGTGCGACGCGGGTGCGGTTCCGGACCGGAACCGGGGCATGGGCGGCCCGGCGGGCCCACGCCGCCCGTTTCTCACAGGCCGGCGGCCCGAAGCCGCCGACCGGAGGCCGGGAAGCGGAATCCGGCGACCGGAGGCCGCCGGCCGCGCGTCCGGGCAACGCAAAGAGGCCCGCACGACCGAAGTCGTACGGGCCTCTTCGAAGAGCTCGCGAGGAGCTACCAGGCTGTCAAGCCAACAAGACTACTTGTTGATCTTGATGACCTGGCCGGCGCCCACGGTCCGGCCACCCTCACGGATGGCGAACTTCAGGCCCTCTTCCATGGCGACGGGCTGGATCAGCTCGACGGTCATCTCGGTGTTGTCACCGGGCATGACCATCTCCGTGCCCTCGGGGAGGGTCACAACACCGGTCACGTCAGTCGTACGGAAGTAGAACTGGGGACGGTAGTTGTTGAAGAACGGCGTGTGACGGCCACCCTCGTCCTTGGACAGGATGTACGCCTGGGCCTCGAACGAGGTGTGCGGCGTGACCGAGCCGGGCTTGATGATGACCTGGCCGCGCTCGACGTCCTCGCGCTTGATGCCACGAAGCAGCAGACCGACGTTCTCACCGGCCTGGCCCTCGTCGAGCAGCTTGCGGAACATCTCGATGCCGGTGACCGTGGTGGTGGTCTTCTCGGTCTTGATGCCGACGATGTCGACGGTCTCGTTGACCTTGAGGACACCACGCTCGATACGGCCGGTGACGACCGTGCCACGACCGGTGATCGTGAAGACGTCCTCGATGGGCATGAGGAACGGCTTGTCGACGTCACGCTCGGGCTGCGGGATGTTCTCGTCGACGGCCTTCATCAGGTCGAGGACGGTCTTGCCCCACTCCGCGTCACCCTCGAGAGCCTTGAGCGCCGAGACCTTGACGACCGGAAGGTCGTCGCCCGGGAACTCGTACTCGGAGAGCAGCTCACGGACCTCGAGCTCGACGAGCTCCAGGATCTCCTCGTCGTCCACCATGTCGGCCTTGTTCAGCGCGACGACGATGTACGGAACGCCGACCTGGCGGGCCAGGAGCACGTGCTCCTTGGTCTGCGGCATCGGGCCGTCCGTGGCGGCGACAACGAGGATGGCGCCGTCCATCTGCGCCGCACCCGTGATCATGTTCTTGATGTAGTCCGCGTGACCGGGGCAGTCAACGTGGGCGTAGTGACGCGTCTCCGTCTGGTACTCGACGTGCGCGATGGAGATCGTGATACCGCGCTGGCGCTCCTCAGGAGCCTTGTCGATCTGGTCGAAGGCCGAGGCCTCGTTCAGGTCCGGGTACGCGTCGTGCAGCACCTTGGTAATGGCGGCCGTGAGGGTCGTCTTACCGTGGTCGATGTGACCGATGGTGCCGATGTTGACGTGCGGCTTAGTCCGCTCGAACTTCGCCTTCGCCACTGGGGTCCTCCTGTGGAGTGGTTCTGTACGCCTTACTCATCGGCGCCAGGTGATCTTTGCTGGAAAGCCGGGGCCCGGGGCATTCCGCCACGGTTGCGGTGGAATGCCCCAGCAGGCTCCGGAGTCAAGCCTAAGGTGTGAACTCGATTGAGTCTTAACTCGGTGAGCTACTCGCCCTTGGCCTTCGCGATGATCTCCTCAGCGACGTTCCGGGGAACCTCGGCGTAGGAGTCGAACTGCATCGAGTAGCTTGCGCGACCCGAGGTCTTGCTGCGGAGGTCGCCGACGTAGCCGAACATCTCCGAGAGGGGCACGAGGCCCTTCACGACGCGGGCACCGGCCCGCTCCTCCATGGCCTGGATCTGACCACGGCGGGAGTTGATGTCGCCGATGACCTCACCCATGTAGTCCTCGGGCGTGGTGACCTCTACGGCCATCATCGGCTCGAGCAGTACGGGGCTGGCCTTGCGCGCGGCCTCCTTGAAGGCCTGCGAACCGGCGATCTTGAACGCCAGCTCGGAGGAGTCGACCTCGTGGTAGGCACCGTCGAGAAGCGTGACGCGGACGCCCGTCATCTCGTAGCCGGCCAGGATGCCGAACTGCATGGCCTCCTGCGCACCGGCGTCCACCGACGGGATGTACTCCCGCGGGATACGGCCACCGGTGACCTTGTTCACGAACTCGTACGACGCCTCGCCGCCCTCGATGGGCTCGATCGCGATCTGCACCTTGGCGAACTGACCGGTACCACCGGTCTGCTTCTTGTGGGTGTAGTCCACGCGCTCGACGGCCTTGCGGATCGTCTCACGGTACGCGACCTGCGGCTTACCGACGTTGGCCTCGACCTTGAACTCACGGCGCATACGGTCGACCAGCACCTCGAGGTGCAGCTCACCCATACCGCCGATGATGGTCTGGCCGGTCTCCTCGTCCGAGTGAACCTGGAAGGAGGGGTCCTCCTCCGCGAGACGCTGGATGGCGACACCCAGCTTCTCCTGGTCACCCTTGGACTTGGGCTCGATGGCGACCTGAATGACCGGCGCCGGGAAGTCCATGGACTCCAGGATGACCGGGTTCTTGTCGTCCGAAAGCGTCTCACCGGTGGTGGTCTGCTTCAGGCCCATCACGGCGACGATGTCGCCGGCGCCCACCGCCTCGATCTCCTCACGCTTGTTCGCGTGCATGCGGTAGATCTTGCCGATGCGCTCCTTCTTGCCCTTGACGGAGTTCAGCACGGCAGTGCCGGACTCCAGGCGGCCCGAGTAGACCCGGACGAAGGTGAGCTTGCCCAGGTGCGGGTCGCTCATGATCTTGAAGGCGAGGGCCGACAGCGGCTCGTCCACGGACGGCTTGCGCTTGACGACGACCTCGGGGTCCTTGACGTCGTGGCCTTCGATGGCCTCCACGTCGAGGGGGGTCGGCAGGTAGCGCACGACCGCGTCGAGCAGGGGCTGGACGCCCTTGTTCTTGAACGCGGTGCCGCAGAACACCGGGGTGACCGTGGTGTCGTTGGACTTGCCGGACGCGATGGTGATGCGACGGATCGCGGCGTACAGCTGCTCCTCGGTGGGCTCCTGGCCCTCCAGGTACAGCTCCATGATCTCTTCGTCGTTCTCCGCGACGGCCTCGATCAGCAGACCGCGGTACTCCTCGGCAGCCTCGGTGTGCGTGGCCGGGATGTCGACGACGTCGTACATCTCGCCCTTCGCCGCCTCGGCGGACCACACGAGCGCCTTCATGCGGACCAGGTCCACAACGCCCTTGAAGTCCATCTCGGCACCGATCGGGAGCTGCATGACCAGCGGCTGCGCACCCAGGCGGTCCTTGATCATGTCGACGCAGCGGTGGAACTCCGCGCCCGTGCGGTCCAGCTTGTTCACGAAGCAGATGCGCGGCACGCCGTAGCGGTCGGCCTGACGCCACACCGTCTCGGACTGCGGCTCGACACCGGCGACACCGTCGAACACCGTGACGGCACCGTCGAGGACGCGCAGCGAGCGCTCCACCTCGACCGTGAAGTCGACGTGCCCCGGGGTGTCGATGATGTTGATCGTGTAGTCGTTGTCCTCGAGCGGCCAGTGACAGGTGGTGGCAGCAGAGGTGATCGTGATGCCACGCTCCTGCTCCTGCTCCATCCAGTCCATGGTGGCGGCGCCGTCGTGGACCTCACCGATCTTGTAGCTGACGCCGGTGTAGAAGAGGATCCGCTCAGTGGTGGTCGTCTTGCCCGCGTCGATGTGGGCCATGATCCCGATGTTGCGGACCTTGGCCAGGTCAAGTGAAGTGGTAGCCATAAGGCTTCGGTCTTCTCTCGGTCTCGATGTGGGTTGCGACTACCAGCGGTAGTGCGCGAAGGCCTTGTTGGACTCGGCCATCTTGTGGGTGTCCTCGCGCTTCTTCACAGCGGCACCAAGGCCGTTGGAGGCGTCGAGAAGTTCGTTGAGCAGACGCTCGGTCATGGTCTTCTCGCGACGGGCGCGGGAGTAACCGACGAGCCAGCGCAGCGCGAGCGTGTTGGCGCGACCGGGCTTGACCTCGATCGGGACCTGGTACGTCGCACCGCCGACGCGGCGGGACTTGACCTCGAGGGTCGGCTTGATGTTCTCCAGCGCGCGCTTCAGCGTGATGACCGGGTCGTTGCCCGTCTTCTCACGCAGACCCTCCATGGCGCCGTACACGATGCGCTCGGCGGTGGAGCGCTTGCCGTTGAGCAGCACCTTGTTGATGAGGGAGGTCACCAGAGGGGAACCGTAGACCGGGTCGATGATGACCGGGCGCTTCGGGGCGGGGCCCTTACGAGGCATTTTCTACTTCTCCTTCTTGGCGCCGTAGCGGCTGCGGGCCTGCTTGCGGTTCTTGACACCCTGGGTGTCGAGCGAGCCACGGATGATCTTGTAGCGAACACCCGGCAGGTCCTTCACACGGCCGCCGCGCACGAGCACGATGGAGTGCTCCTGCAGGTTGTGTCCCTCACCCGGAATGTAAGCGGTGACTTCGATCCCGCTGGTCAGACGCACACGCGCGACCTTACGCAGGGCCGAGTTCGGCTTCTTCGGGGTGGTCGTGAACACACGCGTGCAGACGCCACGACGCTGGGGCGAACCCTCGAGCGCGGGCGTCTTGTTCTTCTCGACCTTGTCCTGCCGGCCCTTCCGGACCAGCTGCTGGATCGTAGGCACTACTTCTCCGGTTTCTGTGTGCCGAATGGTGAAGCTAACCTGGAACATCGCCGACCCACGCGGTCGGGTGTGTCGAAACTGCAGACTCCCGCCGCGAGGCGAAAATGGCGCAGAATACGGTGGCCGGTGCAGGCTTCCCGTGCGGTCGAAGGCACGCACAGAAGCCAGGGCACACCCCAGGCACAAGGTCTGAGCGTACCTACCTCATTCGCTGCGGTCAAAACAAATGGACCGCACCGGCTCCTCTGAGCGGACCATGCCAAGGCGCCGCCGCCCCCGCGAGGCCCGCCGCGGAGCCCGCCGGACCGCGCCGGCGGCCCGGGGGTGATCCTCAGCCCGCGGTGACCGCCGCTATGAGCAGCAGCGACAGCAGCAGCGCCCATCCCGCGGTGGACAGCCAGCCGAGGACGAGCCCCGTCAGCGCGAGTCCGTCGCCTGCCTCGCCCGTGCGCCGCATCTCGGCCCGCGCGGTGTGGCCGAGGATCACCGCGGGGATGCCCGTGAGCCCGGCCGTCACCAGGCAGAGCCCGCCGCAGATGGCGGACCCGATCGCCTTCTCGTTGGTCTTGTGCGCCACGGGCACCGGCGCGAAGGTCCGCGGCACGGGCAGCACGCCCGTGTGGAGGGGCATGGGGCCCTGCGGCAGGTCGGACACCAACAGAGCCAGGTCCCCAACCGTGCGGGCCGCGTACGCCCGCGCCACGCGCTTCTCGAACTCGGGCTGCTGGAGCCGGCCCTCCCCGAACCCCGCTCTCAGCACGTCCACGGCGCGCTCCCGGTCCGCGGTGGAGGCCAGCATCGACGAACCGTTCGGCTGCTGCCACGGCTGCCATGGCGACGGGTACGACACGGGAGCACCTCCCCCGGACGACTGAGTGCCTACATCATGCTCCAACGCCGCATTTGCGGCACCGGTTCCCGTACGGGCCGTTTCCCGCGCGCCGGACCGCCTCCGCCCGTGCCCGGGAACGCCGAAGGGCGGCCACCTCGCAGAGGTGACCGCCCTTCGGTCCGAGCGTGTCGAACCACTCGCCTACTGGTTGTACGGACCGTAGTCGTAGTCCTCCAGCGGAACGGCCTGGCCGGAGCCCGTGCCGAACGGCGAGTAGTCGATGTCGTCGTAGCCGACGGCCGAGTACATCGCGGCCTTGGCCTCCTCGGTCGGCTCGACCCGGATGTTGCGGTAGCGGGACAGGCCCGTACCGGCCGGGATGAGCTTACCGATGATGACGTTCTCCTTGAGGCCGATCAGGGAGTCGGACTTGGCGTTGATCGCCGCGTCCGTCAGAACCCTGGTCGTCTCCTGGAAGGACGCCGCCGACAGCCACGACTCGGTGGCGAGCGAGGCCTTGGTGATACCCATCAGCTGCGGACGGCCGGAGGCCGGGTGGCCGCCTTCCTGGACCACACGACGGTTCTCGGTCTCGAACTTCGAGCGCTCCACGAGCTCGCCGGGCAGCAGCTCGGCGTCGCCGGACTCGATGATCGTCACGCGGCGCAGCATCTGCCGGATGATGATCTCGATGTGCTTGTCGTGGATCGACACACCCTGCGAGTTGTAGACCTTCTGGACCTCGCCGACCAGGTGGACCTGGACCGCGCGCTGACCGAGGATCCGCAGCACGTCGTGCGGGTTGGTGGCACCCACGGTGAGCTTCTGGCCCACCTCGACGTGGTCGCCCTCGCCGACCAGGAGCCGGGCACGCTTCGAGATCGGGAACGCCGTCTCGTCGCTGCCGTCGTCCGGGGTGACGACGAGCTTCTTGGTCTTCTCGGTCTCCTCGATCCGCACGCGGCCGGAGGCCTCGGAGATCGGGGCGACACCCTTGGGCGTACGGGCCTCGAAGAGCTCGACGACACGGGGCAGACCCTGGGTGATGTCGTCACCGGCCACACCACCGGTGTGGAAGGTACGCATCGTCAGCTGGGTACCGGGCTCACCGATGGACTGGGCGGCGATGATGCCGACCGCCTCACCGATGTCGACCAGCTTGCCGGTGGCCAGCGAGCGGCCGTAGCACATGGCGCAGGTACCGACGGCGGACTCGCAGGTCAGGACCGAACGGGTCTTGACCTCCTCGATGCCGTGCTTGACGAGCTCGTCGATGAGGACGTCGCCGAGGTCGGTGTTGGCCGGGGCCAGCACCCGCCCGTCGACGGTGATGTCCTCGGCCAGCGCACGTGCGTACACGCTGGTCTCGACGTTCTCCGCCTTGCGCAGGACGCCGTCGGCGCCGCGCTCGGCGATCTCCAGACGCAGGCCGCGGTCGGTGCCGCAGTCCTCCTCGCGGATGATGACGTCCTGCGAGACGTCCACCAGACGACGGGTGAGGTAACCCGAGTCGGCGGTACGCAGGGCGGTGTCGGCCAGACCCTTACGGGCACCGTGCGTGGAGATGAAGTACTCCAGCACGGACAGGCCCTCACGGAAGGACGCCTTGATCGGACGGGGGATCGTCTCGTTCTTGGCGTTCGACACCAGACCACGCATACCCGCGATCTGACGCATCTGCATCATGTTTCCGCGAGCACCCGAGTTGACCATCATCGAGACCGGGTTGGTCTTCGGGAAGTTCGCGTTCATCGCCTCGGCGACCTCGTTGGTCGCCTTGGTCCAGATCGCGATGAGCTCCTGCGTGCGCTCGTCCTTGGTGATCAGACCGCGCTCGTACTGCTTCTGGACCTTCTCGTCCTGGTCCTCGTAGCCCTTGACGATCGCGCGCTTCGCGTCGGGAACGACGATGTCGGAGATGGCCACGGTGACGCCGGAACGGGTCGCCCAGTAGAAGCCGGAGGCCTTCAGGTTGTCGAGCGTCGCCGCCACGATGACCTTGGGGTACCGCTCGGCGAGGTCGTTGACGATCTCGGAGAGCTGCTTCTTGCCGACCTCGTAGTCGACGAACGGGTAGTCCTCGGGCAGCAGCTCGTTGAAGAGCGCGCGGCCCAGCGTGGTGTTCAGCCGGAAGCTGTCACCCTGCTGCCACTCCGGGTCGCCCTCCTCGCGCGCCGGCGGGGTCCAGCCGCGCGGCGGGATGGTGCCCACCGGGAAGCGGATGTCCACGCGCGACTGCAGCGAGAGCTCGCCGGCGTCGAACGCCATGATCGCCTCGGCCGCGGAGCCGAAGGACCGGCCCTCGCCCTTGACGTCCCGCAGTTCGCCGTCGGTGGTGAGGAAGAACAGACCGAGGACCATGTCCTGGGTCGGCATCGTCACCGGACGGCCGTCGGCGGGCTTGAGGATGTTGTTCGAGGACAGCATCAGGATGCGGGCCTCGGCCTGCGCCTCCGCGGAGAGCGGCAGGTGCACGGCCATCTGGTCACCGTCGAAGTCCGCGTTGAACGCGGTGCAGACGAGCGGGTGGATCTGGATGGCCTTGCCCTCGACCAGCTGCGGCTCGAAGGCCTGGATGCCGAGGCGGTGCAGGGTGGGAGCACGGTTCAGCAGAACCGGGTGCTCCGCGATGACCTCTTCGAGGACGTCGTACACGACCGTGCGGCCGCGCTCCACCATGCGCTTCGCGCTCTTGATGTTCTGCGCGTGGTTCAGGTCGACCAGGCGCTTCATCACGAACGGCTTGAAGAGCTCCAGCGCCATCGCCTTCGGCAGACCGCACTGGTGCAGCTTGAGCTGCGGACCGACGACGATCACGGAACGCGCGGAGTAGTCCACGCGCTTGCCGAGGAGGTTCTGACGGAATCGACCCTGCTTGCCCTTGAGCATGTCGCTCAGGGACTTCAGCGGGCGGTTGCCGGGACCGGTGACCGGGCGACCACGACGACCGTTGTCGAAGAGGGCGTCCACGGCCTCCTGGAGCATGCGCTTCTCGTTGTTCACGATGATCTCGGGCGCGCCGAGGTCGAGAAGCCGCTTCAGGCGGTTGTTCCGGTTGATCACACGGCGGTACAGGTCGTTCAGGTCGGAGGTCGCGAAGCGGCCACCGTCCAGCTGCACCATCGGGCGGAGGTCCGGCGGGATGACCGGCACGCAGTCGAGCACCATGCCCTTGGGGCTGTTGCTGGTCTGCAGGAACGCCGAGACGACCTTGAGGCGCTTGAGCGCGCGGGTCTTCTTCTGGCCCTTGCCGGTGCGGATGATCTCGCGGAGGCGCTCGGCCTCCTCGTCGAGGTCGAAGGACTCCAGACGCTTCTGCAGCGCCGCGGCACCCATCGAACCGTCGAAGTACGTGCCGAAGCGGTCACGCAGCTCGCGGTAGAGGAGCTCGTCGCCCTCCAGGTCCTGGACCTTGAGGTTCTTGAAGCGGGTCCACACCTCGTCGAGACGGTCGATCTCGCGCTGCGCACGGTCGCGCAGCTGCTTCATCTCACGCTCGGCGCCTTCGCGCACCTTGCGGCGCACATCGGCCTTGGCACCCTCGGCCTCGAGCTCGGCCAGGTCGGTCTCGAGCTTCTTGGCGCGGGCCTCGAGGTCGGCGTCGCGGCGGTTCTCGACCTGCTGGCGCTCGACGGAGACGTGGGCCTCCAGCGAGGGCAGGTCACGCGTGCGGCGCTCGTCGTCGACGTACGTGATCATGTACGCGGCGAAGTAGATGACCTTCTCGAGGTCCTTCGGGGCGAGGTCGAGCAGGTAGCCCAGCCGCGACGGAACGCCCTTGAAGTACCAGATGTGGGTGACGGGAGCGGCCAGTTCGATGTGGCCCATCCGCTCACGACGCACCTTGGCGCGAGTGACCTCGACGCCGCAGCGCTCGCAGATGATGCCCTTGAAGCGAACACGCTTGTACTTGCCGCAGTAGCACTCCCAGTCCCGGGTCGGACCGAAGATCTTCTCGCAGAAGAGTCCGTCCTTCTCGGGCTTGAGCGTGCGGTAGTTGATGGTCTCCGGCTTCTTGACCTCGCCGTGGGACCACTGTCGGATGTCGTCCGCGGTCGCCAGGCCGATCCGCAGCTCGTCGAAGAAGTTGACGTCGAGCACTTGTCGTCAATCCCTCTTTCGGGGTCGAGTCTCAATCATGGTCTGTACGGGTCGGGGGGCCGGCGGGGCTCCTGGGAGGAGCCCCGCCAGACCCGTCAGACCTCTTCGACGCTGCTCGGCTCGCGCCGGGACAGGTCGATACCGAGCTCCTCCGCAGCGCGGAAGACATCCTCGTCCGTGTCGCGCATCTCGATGGACATGCCGTCCGAGGACAGCACCTCCACGTTGAGGCACAGGGACTGCATCTCCTTGATGAGCACCTTGAAGGACTCGGGGATGCCGGGCTCGGGGATGTTCTCGCCCTTGACGATGGCCTCGTACACCTTCACGCGGCCGGTCACGTCGTCGGACTTGATGGTCAGCAGTTCCTGGAGGGCGTACGCGGCTCCGTATGCCTCCAGAGCCCACACCTCCATCTCACCGAATCGCTGGCCACCGAACTGGGCCTTACCACCCAGCGGCTGCTGGGTGATCATCGAGTACGGACCGGTCGACCGGGCGTGGAGCTTGTCGTCGACCAGGTGGTGCAGCTTGAGGATGTACATGTAGCCGACCGAGATCGGCTCCGGGAACGGCTCGCCGGAGCGGCCGTCGAACAGAGGCGCCTTACCGGTCGGGAGCACCATGCGTGAGCCGTCGCGGTTCGGGATCGTGTGCTGCAGCAGACCGGCCAGCTCGTCCTCACGCGCACCGTCGAAGACGGGGGTGGCGACGTTGGTACCGGGCTCCACCTTGTCGGCCTCGATGGCCTGGAGGCGCTGCGCCCACTCCTCGCCGAGACCGGAGACGTCCCAGCCGCGGCTGGCGAGCCAGCCGAGGTGGATCTCCAGGACCTGTCCCGGGTTCATTCGGGACGGGACGCCGAGCGGGTTGAGGATGATGTCGACCGGGGTGCCGTCCTCCAGGAACGGCATGTCCTCGATCGGCAGGATCTTCGAGATGACGCCCTTGTTGCCGTGACGGCCGGCGAGCTTGTCACCATCGGTGATCTTGCGCTTCTGCGCCACGTAGACACGAACCAGCTGGTTCACGCCCGGCGGCAGCTCGTCGCCCTCCTCGCGGTCGAAGACGCGGACGCCGATGACCTTGCCGATCTCGCCGTGCGGCACCTTCAGCGAGGTGTCGCGGACCTCACGGGCCTTCTCGCCGAAGATCGCGCGGAGCAGGCGCTCCTCCGGGGTCAGCTCGGTCTCGCCCTTGGGCGTGACCTTGCCGACCAGGATGTCGCCCGCGACGACCTCGGCACCGATCCGGATGATGCCGCGCTCGTCGAGGTCCGCGAGGACCTCCTCGGAGACGTTCGGGATGTCCCGGGTGATCTCCTCGGGGCCGAGCTTGGTGTCACGGGCGTCGACCTCGTGCTCCTCGATGTGGATCGAGGAGAGGACGTCGTCCTGCACGAGGCGCTGCGACAGGATGATCGCGTCCTCGTAGTTGTGACCCTCCCAGGGCATGAAGGCGACGAGCAGGTTCTTGCCCAGCGCCATCTCGCCTTCCTGGGTGGCCGGACCGTCGGCGAGAACCTGGTTCTCGACGACGCGGTCGCCCTCGTCGACGACAACCTTCTGGTTGACGGAGGTGCCCTGGTTGGAGCGCGAGAACTTCGCGACGCGGTACGTGGTGTACGTGCCGTCGTCGTTGGCGACGGTGACGTAGTCCGCGGAGACCTCCTGGACCACACCCGCCTTCTCGGCCTTGATGACGTCGCCGGCGTCGACGGCGCAGCGGTACTCCATGCCCGTACCGACGAGGGGGGCCTCGGCGGTGATCAGCGGCACGGCCTGGCGCATCATGTTCGCGCCCATGAGGGCACGGTTGGCGTCGTCGTGCTCGAGGAACGGGATCATGGCGGTCGCGACCGACACCATCTGGCGCGGCGAGACGTCCATGTAGTCGACGTCGTCACCGGGGACGTAGTCGACCTCTCCGCCACGACGGCGGACCAGGACGCGGGCCTCGGAGAAGCGCATGTCGTCGTTGAGCACGGCGTTGGCCTGCGCGATGACGAAGCGGTCCTCCTCGTCGGCGGTCAGGTAGTCGACCTCGTCGGTGACGACACCGTCGGTGACCCGGCGGTACGGCGTCTCGACGAAACCGAACGCGTTGACCCGGCCGTAGGAGGCGAGCGAGCCGATCAGGCCGATGTTCGGGCCTTCGGGCGTCTCGATCGGGCACATGCGGCCGTAGTGCGAGGGGTGCACGTCACGGACCTCGAAGCCGGCCCGCTCACGGGAGAGACCACCCGGACCGAGCGCCGAGAGACGGCGCTTGTGGGTGAGACCCGACAGCGGGTTGTTCTGGTCCATGAACTGCGACAGCTGGCTGGTGCCGAAGAACTCCTTGATGGAGGCGACGACCGGCCGGATGTTGATCAGGGTCTGCGGCGTGATGGCCTCGACGTCCTGAGTCGTCATGCGCTCGCGGACGACGCGCTCCATACGAGCCAGACCCGTACGGACCTGGTTCTGGATGAGCTCGCCGACGTTGCGCAGACGACGGTTGCCGAAGTGGTCGATGTCGTCGGTCTCGACGACCATCGACGTCCCGTTGTCGCCAACGGTCTCGGTCTCACCGGCGTGCAGCTTCACCAGGTACTTGATCGTCGAGATGATGTCCTCGACGGTCAGGATCCCGGCGTCGAGCGGGGCCTCGCCGCCCAGCTTCTTGTTGACCTTGTAGCGGCCGACCTTCGCGAGGTCGTAGCGCTTGGGGTTGAAGTAGAGGTTCTCGAGCAGCGTCTGCGCGGCCTCACGGGTCGGGGGCTCGCCCGGACGCAGCTTGCGGTAGATGTCGAGCAGCGCGTCGTCCTGGCCCTGGGTGTGGTCCTTCTCCAGGGTGGCGCGCATGGACTCGTACTCGCCGAACTCCTCGAGGATCTGCTCGGTCGTCCAACCGAGAGCCTTGAGCAGGACGGTGACGGACTGCTTGCGCTTGCGGTCGATGCGGACACCGACCATGTCGCGCTTGTCGATCTCCATCTCCAGCCAGGCACCCCGGGAGGGGATCACCTTGGCGGAGAAGATGTCCTTGTCGGACGTCTTGTCGATGGAGGAGTCGAAGTAGACACCCGGCGAGCGGACCAGCTGGGACACCACGACACGCTCGGTGCCGTTGATGACGAAGGTGCCCTTGTTGGTCATGAGCGGGAAGTCGCCCATGAAGACCGTCTGGGACTTGATCTCGCCGGTCTCGTTGTTGGTGAACTCGGCGGTGACGAAGAGCGGGGCGGCGAACGTGAAGTCGCGCTCCTTGCACTCGTCGATGGAGTTCTTCGGAGGCTCGAATCGGTGGTCGCGGAACGTCAGGGACATCGACCCGGAGAAGTCCTCGATCGGAGAGATCTCCTCGAAGATCTCCTCCAGACCGGACTTGGTGGGGACGTCCTGTCCGCTGTCCAGAGCCGCCTCGACACGAGCCTTCCACGCGTCGTTGCCGAGCAGCCAGTCGAAGCTCTCGGTTTGCAGCGCAAGAAGGTTCGGAACCTCGAGGGGCTCCTTGATCTTTGCAAAGGAGATGCGCAGCGGGGCGGTGCTGGCGCCGTTGTTCGTATTCGCGGTCGAGGCAGTGCGCGAGGCGGCCAAGAGGGGGTCCTTCCGAGGGCTCGGACTCACTACGCGCGTACCGGTCCCAGCCGGACACCAGGACCGACGTTTCCCGGCCCGGCCGAAGATGGCCAGGTCAAGCACGATTCAGTCCACGGTGCTCAAGCGAGGGCATGCCCCTGGTGACGGGCAGGAGGCAGCTAACAGGCAGCGCAAAGGGTCAGTGTAGCCACTAGGCACACTGATGTCCAGTGCGGGTTTTTTGAGACCCTCGTTGTTCTCAACCCCTGCTGCAAGCCAAGCCCTCGATGCACATCGATACTGCCCTCTTCGCCGCCGATCCATGCCTCGGATCCGGATCGTTGTGACGACGCGTCCTGAGAATTGCGCGCTGCGTGCGGTTCGTCAAGGCCCCCCATGCCCAAACCGAGTGCCACCAACATCACTCGCCGCCTGTCCTGCGGCCCGTCACAGCGGCGGCCCGGGGGCACAACGAAGATCACCATACTCGTCGCGACAGACAGCGCAAGGCTGCCGCTGCCGACGCCCCCTCGAACGCCGAAGAGCGACCACCCAGATGGGTGATCGCTCTTCACTGCGTCAGCGTTACAGCGCTACGGAAGCCGCCGTGTCAGCTCACCGGAGCCGCGCCCTGTGCGCCTCTCGGCGCCTGGCGCACGGCCCGTGGGGTCACTTGACCTCGACGGAGGCGCCGGCGCCCTTGAGGGACTCGGCGGCCTTCTCGGCGGCGTCCTTGGCGACCTTCTCGAGGACGGGCTTCGGGGCGCCGTCCACGAGGTCCTTGGCCTCCTTGAGACCCAGGGAGGTGAGCTCACGCACGACCTTGATGACCTGGATCTTCTTGTCGCCGGCACCCGTGAGGATGACGTCGAACTCGTCCTGCTCCTCAGCGGCCTCGGCGGCGGCGGCGGGGCCGGCCGGGGCAGCGGCGACCGCGGCGGCGGCGGTGACGTCGAACTTCTCCTCGAAGGCCTTCACGAACTCGGAGAGCTCGATGAGGGTGAGGTTCTCGAACTGCGCGAGCAGCTCTTCCTGGGACAGCTTCGCCATGATGGCGTCCTTCCACTATTCGGCAGGTGCCGGTATGTACTGGTGAGGCGGGCGTACGTTCGGCCCGCTGCGACCGTCGCCGTCAGGCGGCGGTCAATGCGCGAGCCGAGTTACTCGGCACCGCCCTGCTCGGCCTGCTTGACACGAAGCGCCTCCGCGGTGCGGACGAACTTCGAGGGCAGCGCCTGGAAGAGACGAGCAGTCTGCGTCTGCTTGCCCTTGAAGGCGCCCGCCAGCTTGGCGAGCAGAACCTCGCGGGACTCGAGGTCCGCGAGCTTCTTGATCTCGTCGGCGGACAGCGCCTTGCCGTCAAGGACACCGCCCTTGATGACGAGGTTCGGGTTGTCCTTGGCGAAGTCACGAAGACCCTTCGCCGACACCACCGGGTCACCGGTGATGAAGGCAACCGCCGTCGGACCGTTGAACAGGTCGTCGAGCGTCGAGATCCCGGCCTCGTTGGCCGCAATCTTGGTCAGCGTGTTCTTCACCACGGCGTACTGGGCGTCTTCACCGAGCGAACGGCGCAGCGTCTTGAGCTGCGCCACGGTGAGACCCCGGTACTCGGTCAGCACAGCGGCGTTCGAGCTGCGGAACTGGTCCGCGAGCTCGGCTACCGCGGCAGCCTTGTCGGGCCTTGCCATAGAGCGTCGGCCTCCTTCCGGGTGATGAGGACCGCTCAAAAGGAGACTGACAAAACGAAACGCCCCGGCGCAGGCGCCAGGGCGTGGCTCTACCGAACAAGATCCGTGCCGGGGCACGGGACTGTCCAGGAGCTCGTCCACAGTCACCTGCGCGGGTCGTCCGCAATTTCAGCGGATCCTTCGGCCACCGCGTCCTCGAATGAGCACACGGCAACGACCAGCGGTCTTTGGCTTCTGTGGAAGATTACGTGAACGGACGGCCGTCGGGCAAATCGGCGGCTCAGCTCTCCAGCTCGCCCATCATCTCGGCCAGGTCCATCGTCTCCTTGGCCGGCGGAGCCTCGACCGTCACGGGCTTGTTGTAGTCGAGGAAGGTGATGGTCATGTCGAGCTTGCCCTTGTCGGCGTCGCCCTGCATGCGGAACTGCTTGGTGCGGTCCTCGCCGTCGATCCACATGTCCATCGTGAGCGCGTCCACGCCCATCTTCTCGTACTGCTCCAGGCTCTTCTCGCGCTGCTCGCGGGTGGCCTTGTCCTCGTCCGCGAGGGACTTGCGGAAGGCGTCGAGCGTGACCGTGCCCTTGTAGTGCGTGGTCCGGACGCCGTCGATCTTCTCGGTCCCGACCTCCTTCACGTCCTTGGAGCCGGTCAGGAAGGTGGACTCCTGGGCCGGGTTCTTGTCCGCCGCCCCGGCGCCCGGCGCCGAACCGCCCAGCGCGTCCTCCCCGAGCGCGGACAGGTCGAACTTGATCCAGCTCTTGCCGTCCATCTCCTTGGCGGCCGCGGCGCCCCCGCCGATGTACATCGCCTTGTCCACGAGGCGGATCTCGGCGGTGCCGTCGGCGCCCTGGTCGAGGGCCTTCATTTCCATGCTCATGGCAACCGTGGGCTTCAGGCGCATCCGGGCCTCGGCCTCGACTCGCCCCTCCTCCGGAGTCCGGCCGGTCATCCGGTAGCTGAGAGAGGTGATGTCCTTCGTGTTCTTCGCGGCCTTCGCCACGGCCGCGGCGGGCGTCATCTTCGGGGACTCCGCGGTGGAGGAGTCCTTCGAACAGCCGACGGCGCCCGCGCCGAGGACGAGGGCGGCGAGCGCCGCGCCCGTCGCCCCGCGGCGCACGGATCCGCGCATGGTGAGCTTCATGGTTCCCCCCTAGGAACAAATGAGCGATTCACAGACTGCGCGAGCGTATCCCAGGGGGGCTCGGGGAGTCCTCCGAGTTCTGATGTGGCCCATGTGACGTCCGTGGCACGCCGTACGCGGCCCTCCGGCGTCCGCGGCGGCTCAGGCCGAGGGCTGGGCGGCCATCAGGTCCTTGAAGTCCGCGGTGTCGCTCGCGGGCGGCTCCGCGACGGAGGCGTCCGCCCCGTAGTCGCTGTAGTAGGCCGTCGAGGACATCGGGCCTGTGGCCAGCTCGCCCTTCTCGACCTTCTTGACCAGCAGGTCGTCCTCGTTGACCCAGATGTCGATGGTCTCGGTGGTCACCCCGGCCTGCTGCAGCTGCCGCTTCATGTCGGCGAGCTGCTCCTCGGAGAGGTTCGAGCTGCGGCTCGCGAGGTCGGCGACGTCCACCGTGCCCGAGTAGTGCGTGGTGTTCTCGCCGCGCACCTTCTCCGCGCCGACCCTCTGCACGTCCCCGGAGGCCAGCAGGAGCTTCACCGACTGGTTCGGCGTGGTGTTCTGCATCTGGTCCTTCATGTACGCGCCCGATCCGCCGGCCAGCTCGGCCAGGTCGTCGTACGCGTACATGATCCAGTGCTTGCCGCCCGACTGCTCCGCGAACTTGTCGCCCATCTTCGCGTAGTAGGCGTCCGGCAGGTAGCGGGCCTCCATCGAGGTCGTGCCCAGCTGGCGCATCTGGTCGGCCATCGTGCCGCCGGTGTACGTGATCGTGAGGTTGCCGGTCAGCCCGTCGGCCCAGCCGAGGACGCCGTCCGCCTTCATGGACATCATCGAGCCCATGGTCGTGCTGGACTCGACCCTGGCGGAGTCCGCGCCGTCGGTGGTCCGGTCGACGGAGCGCAGGGCCGCGATCGGGCTCACCTTGGTGCTCGACCCGCCGCTGCCCTTGTCGCCGCCGCCCTTCCCCGAGTCCCCGTCCGAGTCCGAGCCGCTACAGGCCGCGACCCCCGCCAGCGCGGCGGCGAGCGCTATCGAGACGGTCGCGCGACGCACGTTCGAGCTCATCATTCGTCCCCCTATGCGATTCCTGTGCCCAGCACGCTAGCGCAGGGCACCGACACCCGGTCCGAAAAGAGGCATCTGACAGAAAGGGACGGGCCCCGCACCTCGAAAGGTTGCGGGGCCCGTCCTGAAATCGCGTGCGCGACGCGGCTTCCGGTGAGCGCGGGGCTCAGACGGCGGCCGGGTCCTCCTCGACGAGGAGGTTGCGGGTGCGGTTCGAGTCCAGCGGGATGCCGGGGCCGATCGTGGTGCTGATGGCGGCCTTCTTGATGTACCGGCCCTTCGCGGCGGACGGCTTCAGACGAAGGATCTCGTCCAGCGCGGCGCCGTAGTTCTCCACCAGCTTCGTGTCGTCGAACGACGTCTTGCCGATGATGAAGTGCAGGTTCGAGTGCTTGTCGACGCGGAACTCGATCTTGCCGCCCTTGATCTCGGTCACGGCCTTGGCCACGTCCGGGGTCACGGTGCCGGTCTTCGGGTTCGGCATCAGACCACGCGGGCCGAGGACGCGGCCCAGGCGGCCGACCTTGCCCATGAGGTCCGGGGTGGCGACGACGGCGTCGAAGTCCAGACGGCCCTTCGCGACCTCGTCGATGAGCTCGTCGGAGCCGACGATGTCGGCGCCCGCGGCGGTCGCGGCCTCGGCACGGTCACCGGTCGCGAAGACCAGGACCCGGGCGGTCTTGCCAGTGCCGTGCGGGAGGTTCACGGTGCCACGGACCATCTGGTCGGCCTTGCGCGGGTCGACACCCAGGCGGAAGGCGACCTCGACGGTGCCGTCGAACTTGGACGTGGAGGTCTCCTTGGCCAGACGGACGGCCTCGAGCGGGGCGTAGAGCTTCTCCCGGTCGATCTTGGCGTCCGCAGCGCGGAGAGACTTGCTGCGCTTGCTCACTACTGCTCCTGATGTGTTCTGAGGAGTCGTGGTACGGACCGAGCAGGCCCTGCCACGTGCGGCCGAGGCCGCATGGTTCCTACGAAGGTGGGTGTCAGCCCTCGACCGTGATGCCCATGGAACGGGCGGTGCCGGCGATGATCTTCGACGCGGCGTCCAGGTCGTTGGCGTTGAGGTCGGGCAGCTTGGTCGTGGCGATCTCGCGGACCTGCGCCTGGGTGATCTTGGCGACCTTGGTCTTGTGCGGCTCGCCGGAGCCCTTCTCGACACCCGCGGCCTTGAGGATCATCTTGGCGGCCGGCGGAGTCTTGGTCACGAAGGTGAAGGAGCGGTCCTCGTAGACCGTGATCTCCACCGGGATGACCCAGCCACGCTGCGACTCGGTCGCGGCGTTGTAGGCCTTGCAGAACTCCATGATGTTGACGCCGTGCTGACCGAGCGCGGGGCCGACCGGCGGGGCGGGGTTCGCCGCACCGGCGTTGATCTGGAGCTTGATGAGCCCCGTGACCTTCTTCTTCTTGGGAGGCATTCCGGGTCCTCTTTCGTTTTCGCCTTCCTACGTCCGAGTCGCCCCGGACGGCTGCCGTCAACCGGACCAATGATCCGGATGGAGGCATACCGCACCACGATAACGGGTATCCATGTGCGGCCAAAAACCGAGCAGGTCAGACCGGCTGCGAGAGCCCGTCTGACCTGTTCGGAAGACGTACGTCCAGAAGTGTCAGTTCTTCTGGATCTGGTCGAAGGAGAGCTCGACCGGGGTCTCGCGGCCGAAGATCTCGACGAGGCCCTTGACCTTCTTCGAGTCGGCGTTGATCTCGTTGATGGTCGCCTGCAGCGTGGCGAAGGGACCGTCGGTGACGGTGACCGAGTCGCCCACCTCGAAGTCCAGCACCTGGACCTCGAGCTTGCGCGACGGAGCCGGCTTGCCCTCGGCCTCCGCGGCCTCGCGGGCGGCCTTCTCCTCGGCCTCGGGGGCGAGCATCTTGACGATCTCGTCCAGCGTCAGCGGGTACGGGTCGTAGGCGTTGCCCACGAAGCCGGTGACACCGGGAGTGTTGCGGACGACACCCCAGGACTCGTTCGTCAGGTCCATGCGCACCAGCACGTAGCCGGGGAGCTTGTTCTGACGGACGGTCTTGCGCTCGCCGTTCTTGATCTGCGCGACCTCTTCCTGCGGCACCTCGGCCTGGAAGATGAAGTCTTCGACGTTCAGCGAGACGGCACGCTGTTCGAGGTTGGTCTTCACGCGGTTCTCGTAGCCGGCGTACGTGTGGATGACGTACCACTCGCCGGGCATCGTGCGGAGTTCCTCGCGGAGGGCGGCGACGGGGTCGACCGGCTCGGTCTCCTCCTCGGCCTCCTCGACGTCGACGGCCTCGTCAGCCTCGTCGGAGTCCGCAGCGTCCTCGGAGTCGACGGCGTCGCCGGACTCGTCCTCGACGTGCAGGGCGGCCTCTTCGGCCGCGTCTCCCGCGGCGGCGTCGGCAGCCTCGACCTCGTCCTCGACGTCCGCGCCCTCGACGATGTCGAGCTCGTCGTCAACGGACTCGACCGACTCGACGGCATCGTTCAGGTTCGGGTCAGACACGGTGGCTGCTTCTTCCTGGATCATGGGGGTGGAACACGCGAATAGGGGCGCCGGGAACGGCGCCCTTCGCGATTGGCTCAGCCGAAGACGTACTTGGCGGCCTTGTCGAGTCCGAAGTCAATCACAGTCACCAGACCGATCATGATGACAACGAACACAATCACCACTGTGGTGTACGTCGTCAGCTGATTGCGAGTCGGCCAGACGACCTTGCGGAGCTCCGCGACGATCTGGCGGTAGAAGAGGGCGAGGCGCTTCAGCGGGCCCTTCTTGGCACGCTTGCCGCCCTTGCGGCCCTTCTTCTGGGACTCCGGCGCCTCATCCTGGGCATCAGGCATGTCGATGGAGCCCACGGCGTCCGTCACGCGTCCTCACCTGATTCCGGGTCGTGGCCGTGCCGCGCCCGGTATGAGCCGCACGGCGGTGCATTGCAGTACGTACATGCGCACACATCCTGGCGAAAGGAGGTGTGTAGCAGGGCCGGAGGGACTTGAACCCCCAACCGCTGGTTTTGGAGACCAGTGCTCTACCAATTGAGCTACGACCCTTTGTTTCCCCTCAACGTACCGCATCCGCGCGGGTGCTCGGTGTGCACCCCGTGGACACGGCCGGTGAAGGCCAACGAGGTGAGAGTGTACGTGGTCGGCGGCCGGTCGTCGAACAGAAAGTGTCCGTACCGGTTCCGCCGCGTGCCGTTCAGTCCGTGAAACCCGTGTGCCGGGGACGTTTCGGGTCTGGAACGATGGGGCCATGAGCGCTGCTACCCCTCCCACCGAGCGTCGGGTCTCCGCCCGCATCGGCGCGATCTCCGAGTCCGCCACCCTCGCCGTGGACGCCAAGGCCAAGGCCCTGAAGGCCGCCGGACGCCCGGTGATCGGCTTCGGCGCCGGTGAACCCGACTTCCCGACTCCGGACTACATCGTCGAGGCCGCGATCGAGGCCTGCAAGAACCCGAAGTACCACCGCTACACGCCGGCGGGCGGTCTGCCGGAGCTGAAGGCCGCGATCGTCGCCAAGACGCTGCGCGACTCCGGCTACGAGGTGGAGCCCTCCCAGGTCCTCGTCACCAACGGCGGGAAGCAGGCCATCTACGAGGCCTTCGCCGCCATCCTCGACCCGGGCGACGAGGTGATCGTCCCGGCCCCGTACTGGACCACGTACCCGGAGTCGATCCGTCTCGCCGGAGGTGTGCCGGTCGAGGTCGTCGCCGACGAGACCACGGGGTACCGGGTCTCGGTCGAGCAGTTGGAGGCGGCCCGCACCGAGCGGACCAAGGTCGTCCTGTTCGTCTCCCCGTCCAACCCGACGGGCGCGGTCTACAGCGCCGAGGACACCGAGGCGATCGGCCGCTGGGCCGTCGAGCACGGCCTGTGGGTGCTGACCGACGAGATCTACGAGCACCTGGTCTACGGGGACGCGAGGTTCACCTCGCTGCCGGCGCTCCTGCCGGAGCTGCGCGACAAGTGCATCGTGGTCAACGGCGTCGCGAAGACGTACGCGATGACCGGCTGGCGGGTCGGGTGGATCATCGGCCCGAAGGACGTCGTGAAGGCCGCGACGAACCTCCAGTCGCACGCCACGTCCAACGTGTCCAACGTGGCCCAGGCCGCCGCCATCGCCGCCGTCTCCGGCGACCTCACGGCCGTGGCGGAGATGCGTGAGGCCTTCGACCGCCGCCGCAGGACCATCGTGCGCATGCTGAACGAGATCGACGGCGTGCTGTGCCCCGAGCCCGAGGGCGCCTTCTACGCGTACCCCTCGGTGAAGGGACTCCTCGGCAAGGAGATCCGCGGCAGGCGTCCGGCGGACTCCGTCGAGCTGGCCGCGCTGATCCTGGAGGAGGCCGAGGTCGCGGTCGTCCCCGGTGAGGCCTTCGGCACCCCCGGCTACCTGCGGCTGTCGTACGCGCTCGGCGACGAGGACCTGGTCGAGGGCGTGTCGCGGATCCAGAAGCTGCTGGCCGAGGCCCGCGACTGACGGTCCGTACACACCGTCCGGTACGACCCCGTCGTGCGCCGCGCACGCGGGAAGGCGGTCGGCCGGCCCACTCCTCGGAGCGGGCCGGCCGACCGCTTTCCCGTTCGGGCAAGCCCCCTTCCGGGGAAAGCGCTACCGGCACCGCGGTCCCGTACGGCAGGATCTTGGGATGGAGCGCGTACGTGATGTCTCTGAACTGCCGAAGGCCCATCTGCACCTGCACTTCACAGGATCGATGCGGCACACCACCCTGCTGGAACTGGCCGACAAGCACGGAATCCATCTGCCCGACGCCCTGACCGGCGCGGAGCCGCCGAAGCTGCGGGCGACGGACGAGCGCGGCTGGTTCCGCTTCCAGCGCCTGTACGACGCGGCGCGCTCGTGCCTCCGGGATCCCGACGACATCCGGCGACTGGTGCGCGAGGCGGCCGAGGAGGACCTCAAGGACGGCTCCGGGTGGCTGGAGATCCAGGTCGACCCGACGTCGTACGCGCCGCGCCTGGGCGGTCTGATCCCGGCCCTCGAGGTCATCCTCGACGCGGTCGACTCGACCGCGCGCGAGACCGGCCTCGGGATGCGGGTCCTGGTGGCCGCCAACCGGATGAAGCACCCGCTGGACGCCCGCACCCTGGCCCGCCTCGCCGTGCGGTACGCGGACCGCGGCATCGTCGGCTTCGGGCTCTCCAACGACGAGCGGCGGGGCATGGCGCGCGACTTCGACCGCGCCTTCGCCATCGCCCGCGAGGGCGGCCTGCTGGCGGCGCCGCACGGCGGCGAGCTGACGGGTCCCGCCTCGGTGCGGGACTGCCTGGACGACCTGCACGCCTCCCGGATCGGGCACGGGGTCCGGGCCGCCGAGGACCCCCGCCTGCTGAAGCGCCTCGCGGACCGCGGTGTCACGTGCGAGGTCTGCCCCGCCTCCAACGTCGCCCTCGGCGTGTACGAGAAGCCGGAGGACGTCCCCCTGCGCACCCTCTTCGAGGCGGGGGTCCCGATGGCGCTCGGCGCGGACGACCCGCTGCTGTTCGGCTCACGGCTGGCGGCCCAGTACGAGATCGCCCGGCGCCACCACGGCTTCAGCGACGCGGAGCTGGCCGAGCTGGCACGCCAGTCGGTGAGGGCGTCGGCGGCACCCGCGGACGTCAGGCAGAAGCTGCTGTCCGGGATCGACGACTGGCTGGCCGCCCCGGTCGCCTGAAGTGGCGGTAGGGCGGATACGCCTGGAAGCCGATGTCGAGTTCCGTGTGCCAGCCCCCGGTCACGGGCATGTGCCGCGTCAGCGCGGTGACCAGCACGTCGCGCCCCTTCGTGGCCCCCTTCCCCCGGGGGCCGAACCCCGCGGCGGCCTCCAGATGGCTGGACGCCGAGGCGAACGTGTCCCGGGCGCCGAAGAGGAACAGTGTGCGGGCGTGCACGGCGGGACGGAACCGGTCGGCCGGGTCGAGACGGTCCCGGCGCTCCCAGCGCGCCTCCCAGGCCGCGGCGTGCTCGGCGGTTCGCCGCTCGTCGGTGCGTACGGTGCCCGGCGTGCCGCGGCCACGGGTCAGCCCGCGGCGCAGCGCCGGCCACACGGAGGGCCGCAGCCCCAGTGTCCGGTGGGCGAGGACCAGGTCGACCGGCGTTCCGGGGGCGAACTGCCTGGGCACGCCACCTCGCAGCGGGACGTGGACGACGGTGTGCGGGGAGTACGCGGCGAACGACAGGAGCGCGGCGAGCCGGGCCAGTCCGTCGTGGTCCCCGACCAGGTAGCCCCAGCCCCGCAGGGGGTCGCTGAGCGTGGTGTGCCGCAGCTCGGGCCGCGGCTGGACCACCCGGAACGCGTACCGGCCGGCCCTCGGCCTGAATTCCTCGACCCTCAACCGCACAGGACGTCCCTCATGGGGTCCAGGGTGGTCGGCCCGCCGGTCCGCCCGCAACGGGATATCCCGCCGCCGGGCGGCGGGACGGCGGCCTCAGAGGCTGACGCCCACCGTCACGGGCTCGTTGACCAGCGTGATCCCGAAGGCCGCGTGGACTCCGGCGACGACCTCGCGGGCGAGCGCGAGGAGGTCCTCGGTGGTGGCCGCGCCGCGGTTGGTGAGGGCAAGGGTGTGCTTGGTGGAGATGCGCGCCGGGCCCGTGCCGTAGCCCTTGGTGAAGCCCGACTTGTCGATCAGCCAGGCCGCCGAGGTCTTGGTGCGGCCCTCGCCCGCGGGGTAGGCGGGCGGGTTGACGCCCTCGCCGAGGCGCTCCGCCACGCGCGCGTAGAAGACGGCGAACTCCTCGTCCGTGAGGATCGGGTTGGTGAAGAACGAGCCGGCCGACCAGGTGTCGTGGTCCTCGGCGTCGAGCACCATGCCCTTGCCCGAGCGCAGTTCGAGCACGGTCTCGCGGGCCTCGGCGAGGGGCACGCGGTCGCCGGGTCCGACACCGAGCGCGCGGGCGGTCTCGGCGTACCTGACCGGCGCGGACAGTCCCGAGGCGTCCTCCAGCGCGAAGCGGACGCGCAGCACCACGAACCGCTCGGGCTCGGCCTTGAAACGGCTGTGGCGGTAGGAGAAGGCGCAGTCGGCGTTCGGCACGACGACCGTCTCGCGGGTCCGCCGGTCGTACGCGACCACTTCGGTGATCGTCGACGACACTTCCTGACCGTACGCGCCCACGTTCTGGATCGGCGTGGCACCCGCGGAGCCGGGGATTCCGGCCAGGCACTCGATGCCCGCGAGGCCGGCCTCGACGGTACGGGCGACCGCGTCCGTCCACACCTCGCCGGCGGCCAGCTCCAGCGCCGTGCCCTCCAGGGCGATGCCCCGGGTGGCGATGCGCAGGGCGGTGCCCTCGAAGCCCTTGTCGCCGATGACCAGGTTGGATCCGCCTCCGATCAGCAGCAGCGGCGTACCGGAGTCGTCGGCCTCGCGGACCGCCGCGATCACCTCGTCGTCGGTCGTCGCGGTGATCAGCCGGGTGGCGGGCCCGCCGAGCCGGAAGGTGGTCAGAGGGGCGAGCGGAGCGTCCTGGAGTTCCTGCACGTGCACCAGAGTACGAGAACGGCCCCGCCGGTTCGGGCGGGGCCGTTCTCGTACGGTCCCGGTCGCGGGCGGCCGGCGCCGGGGTCACAGGTGGCGCCGCGCCTCGTCCCAGTCCAGCGGGAGCTCGCCCGCCCTCACGGTCCAGGTGGCGAACTTCACGTCCCGCATCTGCGGGGCGAGGCCCGCGGAGGTCGGCGCGTGGGTGCCCGAGCGGGCGAAGGCCCCGAGCGCGGCGGGCGACTCCCAGGCGGACAGGGTCCAGAAGGTCCTGCGCAGCGGCGCGGCCCTCAGGGTGGCCCCGTAGGCGCCGGGCGCCCTGCTCACCTGCCGCCAGACACCCGGTGTCCTGACGAGGAACCTCAGCGCTCCCCACAGGGTGCGGGTCTCGAATCGGGAGGCGAAGACGTGCACCTCGGCATCCCGCGGCGGCTTGTTCGGCACGGTCCAGGGCAGGGTCGGCACGGTGGGACTCCTCTCGGACGCGGTTCTCGGACGCGGTTCTCGGACGGTCAGGGGTGCGTGTGCGGGTGCGGGTACGGGTGCGGATTCCCGGCCCGCCGGGACCCGGGCCCGCCGCCCGGACGCGCCCCGCGCGCCCATGGGCGGGCCCGGGGCGGACCCGGGAGCGGGCCCGGAGACGCACCCCCCGTGGACGGACTCGGGATGCGCCCGGGAGCGGGCCTGGAGACGCACCCCGTGGGGCGGACCCCTGGGGCGGGCTCGGGGACAGACCCGGAGCCCCCGGCTCCCGGCTCAGCGCGTCGCCGTCTCCAGCAGCCGCGGGGCCCCGGCGCCGACGCCCTCGTCAGGGGTGCGGGCCGGGCTCCGCCTGGGGACGAAGAGCGCGGACACGCCCGCCAGGGCCACCGCGGCGGAGCCCACCCACAGCGCCGGCCGGATGCCGTCGACGAAGGCGGCCGCGCTCTCGTAGCCGCCCTGCGCGGCGAAGATGGAGGCCATCACGGCGATGCCGAGCGCGCCACCGACCTCCCGCAGCGCGTTGTTGGCGCCGGACGCGACGCCCTGCTCCTCGGGCTTCACGCTGGACATGACCAAGTTGGACGCGGGGGCGAAGTAGAGGGACATGCCGACGCCGCTGATGATCAGCGCCGGGAGCTGTGCCGCGTACGAGGTGTCCGCGGCGACCACGAGGGCGAACCAGCCGAGCCCGACGGACTGCAGGAACAGGCCCACCGCGACGACGGGACTGCCGCCGATCCGGTCGGACAGGTAGCCGGCGATCGGCGCGACGAGCATCGGCATGCCGGTCCAGGGCAGCATCCGCAGCCCCGCCTCGGTCGGCGAGTAGCCGAGCACGCCCTGCATGTACTGGCTCAGCAGGAAGATCGAGCCGAACATCCCGAGGAACATCAGCAGGCTCGCCGCGTTGACCCCGGCGAAGGCGCGGCTGCGGAAGAGACGCATCGGCAGCATCGGGTTCCTCGCGCGGACGCCGTGGACCACGAAGCCGGTCAGCAGGGCCGTTCCGGCGAACAGGCCGAGCAGCACCACCCCGTCGGTCCAGCCGACGACGGGGGCGCGGACCAGTCCGTACACGATTCCGAAGAGTCCCCCGCTGGCGAGCAGCGTGCCGCGGATGTCGAGCGGGGCACCGGAGCCGAAGGACTCGGCCAGGCGCAGCCGGGCGAGCGGCAGCAGGGCGAGCCCCAGCGGCACGTTCAGCCAGAAGATCCACTGCCAGGAGATGTGCTCGGTGAGGCTGCCGCCGATGAGCGGCCCCGAGGCGACCGCGAGACCGTTGACCGCCCCCCAGATCCCGTACGCCATTCCGCGCTTGGCGACCGGCACGGCGGCCGTGAGCAGGGTCAGCGTGAGCGGCATCATGACGGCCGCGCCGACGCCCTGCACCGCGCGGGCGGCGATCAGCGAGTCGATGCCCGGGGCCAGCGCCGCCGCGGCGGACGCGCCGGTGAAGACGGCGATTCCCGCGAGGAAGAGCCGGCGGCGGCCGAACCGGTCGCCCAGGGCCGCGCCGAACATCAGCAGCACGGCGAAGGTGAGCGTGTAGGCGCTCACGGTCCACTCAAGGTCGTCCAGTCCTCCGCCGAAGTCCTCGCGGATCGAGGGCAGGGCCGTGGTGACGACGAGGTTGTCGAGCGCCGCCATGAATCCGGCGACACTCGTGATCACAAGGGCCCAGACGGCCCCTCCACGACGTGCTGTCTGCTGTGACATCGCTCCCCCAGCGGTTGATCGCCATGTTTTATTAGTTATTGCTGACTAACTTTCCTGGACATGGAAGGGCACAGCCCCCCGGCCGCCCCCACCTCAGTGTTCGAGCCGGCCCTTGAGCCGCGCCGACGGGTAGAGCCCTTCCCAGACCCGGTGCTCGGGCGGGAACCCCATGGCCACCAGGCAGTTGATGAGCATCCCGTACGCCATGAAGGTCGTGGTCTCGTCCATGTCGGCCCCGAGGGGCAGATGGACGGTGTCCCACAGGCGCATCCAGCCGGCGCGCACCGCCTCGCCGAGCTCGTGGTCGCCCGCCTGCTCGGCGGCCGCCACCGCGACGTACATCTGCATCTGCATGAGCAGCTGCTCCGGCTCCTCGGCGATGACCCTGGTGTACGCGTCCGCCATGGCGTGCAGCGCCTCCTCGCCCTCCAGGCCCTCGGACGCCTCGGCGAAGACGCGCCGCGAGTTCTCCAGGCAGCGCTCGGCCGCCGCGAGGAAGATCGCCTTCTTGCCCGGGAAGAGCCGGAAGAGGTACGGCTGCGAGACACCCACCCGCTTGGCGATCGCCTCGGTCGAGGTGCCGTAGTAGCCACCTCGCGCGAACTCGCTCATCGCCGCGCGGACGACGCTCTCGCGCCTTTCCTCTGCGCTCATCCTGACCATGCCAGTAAGTTAGTACTCAATCACTAACTAAGTCAAGCGGGAACCGCATCCCGATCCGCGGGAGCGTGGGACGGACACCGTCCGGCGTACGCCCCACGCCGAACCGATACGCGCAGGGGGTGTCCGCCGTGGCGGACACCCCCTGCTCACGTGCCGGGCGAGGCCGCCGGGCCGGTGGTGGGACCCGGCCGTCAGGCCAGTCGCACGACCGCCCGGGACATGCCCAGGACCTTCTGCCCGCTGCTCGTCGCGACCAGGTCGACGCGCACGGTGCTGTCGTCGAGCTTGGCCGCGACCTTGCCGCTGACCTCGATCGTCGCGCCCTGCTCGTCGTTGGGCACCACCACGGGCCGGGTGAAGCGGACGCCGTACTCCACGACCGCGCCCGGGTCGCCGGCCCAGTCGGTGACGACCCGGATCGCCTCGGCCATGGTGAACATGCCGTGCGCGATGACGTCCGGCAGGCCCACCTCCTTGGCGAACTTCTCGTTCCAGTGGATCGGGTTGAAGTCCCCGGAGGCGCCCGCGTACTGGACGAGCGCGGCACGGGTCGCACGGAAGGACGCGGCGGGCAGCTCTGTGCCGACCTCGACGTCGTCGTAGGCGATCTTGGCGGTCATCGTCAGCCCTCCTCGGCCGCGCGGGCGACGAGCTTGGTCCAGGCGGTGACGACGTGCTCGCCCGCCTCGTCGTGGACCTCGCCGCGGATGTCCAGGATGTCGTTGCCCGCGAGCGACTTGATCGCCTCGATGGTGGAGGTGACCGTGAGCCGGTCCCCCGCGCGCACCGGGCGGCGGTAGGAGAACTTCTGGTCGCCGTGCACCACGCGGCTGTAGTCCAGACCCAGCTGGGGGTCCTGGACGACCTGTCCCGCCGCCTTGAACGTGATCGAGAAGACGAAGGTCGGCGGGGCGATCACGTCCGGGTGGCCGAGGGCCTTGGCGGCCTCCGGGTCCGTGTACGCGGGATTGGCGTCCCCCACCGCTTCCGAGAACTCGCGGATCTTCTCCCGGCCGACCTCGTACGGGTCGGTGGGCGGGTAGGACCGCCCCACGAAGGACTGGTCGAGCGCCATGGGCTCGGCACCTCCTGGTTGTCTCCGCTGGAGTCGTTGTCTCCGCCGGACCGATTGTCGTCGCCCGGGCACGTACGCCCGGTGGTCGTCGCCCCTCCGCACCGGACGGTCCGGGGAACGACACGAGGCCGCCCCCACTATGGGGGACGGCCTCGTGTACGAGCCTGATTTATCGCGTTTCGCGGTGCGCGGTGTGCGCGTTGCAACGCGGGCAGTGCTTCTTCATCTCCAGTCGGTCCGGGTTGTTACGCCGGTTCTTCTTGGTGATGTAGTTCCGCTCCTTGCACTCCACGCAGGCCAGCGTGATCTTCGGGCGGACGTCGGTGGCAGCCACAGGAGTGCTCCTTGACGAACGGATAGGACTATTAACGCATGAAAGAGTAGCCGATCGAAGGACCGACCCCGCAATCGGCTACTGTCAGTAGCGGTGACCGGACTTGAACCGGTGACACAGCGATTATGAGCCGCTTGCTCTACCGACTGAGCTACACCGCTGTGATGCGATCGGTCCCCGCCTTACGACGGGAACCTCTCACACCAGAGCCCCAATACGGAATCGAACCGTAGACCTTCTCCTTACCATGGAGACGCTCTACCGACTGAGCTATTGGGGCGAGCGATGAAGACATTACACGCTCGGCCGCCGATCGCCCAAATCCGTTTCGCGGCACCTGCCCGGGCCCGTTCCGGGGCCCTCCCGGAGCGCCCCACGAGCCCCTCGCGCACGGCTGACCACACCAGTACGACTATTCCGCTCCTCCTCGATGCGCGCCGATCACCGCCCTAGGCTCGACTCACGCTGCGTGATCTTGTGTCCCCCCGCCGCAGCCGCCGCCGAGCCTCAGGAGTGCGATGCCCGACAGCCAGCCGCAGCCGCCCCACTCCTCGTCGTCCTCGTCGTCCTCGTCGTCCTCGGGGACGCCCGGCCGCGGCAACGCCTCCGATCTGCTGCTCTGCGGCGCGCGGCTCACCGACGGCAGGACCGTCGACGTACGGCTGAGCGGCGGGTACATCGAGGCGGTCGGGACGGCCGGCAGTCTGACCGCGCCCACCGCGCGCGTCGACCTGGCGGGCTATCTGCTCGTACCGGCCCCCGCGGAGCCGCACGCGCACGCCGACACGGCCCTGTCCGCCGACGGCGACGGCCCGGTCTCGTACGAGGAGCAGGAGGTCCAGCGCCGCGCGACGGAGGCCGCGCTGCTCCAACTCGGGCACGGGGCCACCGCCTTGCGCGCACAGGTGCGCGTGGGCGACGTGCAGGGGCTGGCCTCCATGTCGGCGGCGCTCCAGGCTCGGCGCGCGCTGCGGGGGTTGGCCGAACTGTCCGTGGTGGCGATGCCCCGGGTCCTGACCGGACTCGCGGGCGCCGACGGCCTGTCCATGCTGCGCGACGCCGTGAAGATGGGCGCCTCCGTCATCGGCGGCTGCCCGGACCTGGACCCCGATCCGACGGGGTACGTGGAGGCCGTACTGGAAGTCGCCTCGGAGCACGGCTGTCCCGTCGACCTGCACACGGACGGCGAGGACCCCGCGCGGCTCGCGCGGCTGGCCGCGATGGCGGGCGGTCTGCGGCCGGGGGTGACGCTCGGCCCGTGCGGAGGACTCGGACGGCTGCCCTCGGAGGTGGCCACGCGCACGGCGGACCAACTCGCCGCGGCCGGGGTGGGCGTGGTGTGCCTGCCCCAGGGCGGATGTTCGGGCGTGGACCGGCGGGGCACGGCCCCGGTACGGCTCCTGCGGGCGGCCGGGGTGCGCGTGGCCGCCGGGAGCGGCGCCCTGCGGGACGTCTCCAACCCCGTGGGGCGCGGGGACCCGTTGGAGGCCGCGTATCTGCTCGCCTCGCGGTACGGGCTGCGCGCCGAGGACGCGTACGACGCCGTGAGCGCGTCGGCGCGGGCCGTGCTGGGTCTGCCCGAGGTGCGCATGGAGGCGGGCTTCCCCGCGGAACTGCTCGCGGTGCGCGGCGACCGGCTGGAGGGCGTGCTGTCCCTGGCGTACAGCCGGATCGTGGTGCACCGGGGGCGGGTGGTGGCGCGGACCAGCGCGGTGCGGGAGTACTGCAACACCGCGACCTCCGCGGCGTTGGACCTGCCGAGGCAGGGGCGGCAGGGGCGGGCGGCCGGAGAGCCGTCCTGACGGTCGGCCGCGTGCCCGGCCGACCGACCGCGCCCCTCGGGCACGTCGGGGCGCCCGAGGGGGCGTGAGGGGCCGCGTGGCCGCCGCGCAGCGGGACGGCGGCGGATGTCGCGCAGCGGCACGGCCGGCGGGCGGGGCGCGGCCCTCAGGAGTGGGCCCGAGGTGCTGTCAGAAGCCGCCCGGCAGCGCGCCGGCGAACGGGTTGCCCGGGCCGCCGAAACCGTCCGCCGGCAGCTCCTTGGCGCCGGACGGGGCCTTGACGGCCTTCGCCTCGCCGAACGTCATGACCAGCGGAAGCCTGACGCCCTTGGGCGCGTCCTCCGCGAGGGGCGCGAGGTCGATCGAGACGCGGCTCAAGTCGCCGTTCTTCAGGGAGAAGTCGACGGCGACCTTCTTGTCCGGGGCGTCCTTCAGGTCCGCGTCCGTGGGCAGTTCAGTGCCTGCCGGAAGCTCGTCGGCGAGCGGCCGGAGCCTGTCGAGGACACTGGTCAGCAGGTCGCGGAACGAGGCCTTGGCGACGATCCGTTCGACGCCGTCGCCGCCTCCCTCGTCACTGAAGGTGACCTCGCGCGCGACGGCCCCGCGCACGGCCTTCAGAATCTTCTGCTGGGTCCTGCCGTCGATCTCCTCGGACTTCCCTCCCTTGCCGGAATCGGGGCCGCCCTTGACCAGGTCCTCCAGCGAACCGGTCTCGACCTTGACCCACCTGCCTTCGAGGACGTCCTTGAACTCCTGCTCCGACTCGGGGAGTTCGTCGGCCGTCGGGAAGGGCATGCCCATCGCCTCGCCGACCGCCTGGAGGTCGGCGCGGTAGTACGTGTAGTCCCCGACCAGGCGGTACTCGACGAGGACGCCGTCGGGCCCGGAGACCGCCACCGCGGTGCCCACCAGGTCCTTCTCCCCGGAGTCGGCGAGCGGCTTGCGCGACTGGACGGAGACCTCGACCCGCAGCCCGGTGAAGAACTCCGCCATCTCGGGCGGCACACCCTCGCCGGGCCCGTCCGCCGGGGTCAGCTTCGCCAACGCGGACGGCTTGGCGTCGAGTCCCAGCTCGAAGGAGAGCGACTTCTTCTTCCCGAGTCCCTCGACGGCGCGGTCGACCTTCTGGCCGGCGGTGAGGTTCTCCACCGTGCCGCACGCGGCCACGCCGGTCAGCAGTACGGCGGTGCAGCCCGCCGCCGCGAAGGTCGTACGCAGGACCGGCCGCCCGCGCTTCGCGGGGCTCGTACGCGTGGCAGGGCTCGTGCTGGTGGCAGTGATGACGGTCTCCTTATGACGCCGTACGGCGTCCCCCTCGTACAAAGTGATCATTCATGAGACCCACGAGTCGTCCACAGGGTTGTGCGGCGAGTGGGACTCGGCGGGCGTACGGTCGGAAACATGCGCATTGTCATCGCTGGAGGTCATGGTCAGATCGCGCTGCGGCTTGAGCGGCTGCTCTCCGCGCGCGGAGACGAGGCGGCGGGGCTCATCCGCCGCCCCGAGCAGAGCGACGAGCTGCGGGAGGCGGGCGCCGAGCCGGTGCTCTGCGATCTGGAGTCGGCGTCGGTGGAGGAGGTCGCCGAGCACCTGCGGGGCGCGCACGCGGCCGTCTTCGCGGCCGGTGCCGGCCCGGGCAGTGGTACGGCCCGCAAGGAGACCGTCGACCGCGGCGCCGCGGTGCTCTTCGCGGACGCGGCGGCCCTCGCCGGGGTCCGGCGGCATGTCGTCGTGTCCTCGATGGGCGCGGACGCGGAGCACCCGGGGGACGACATCTTCGACGTCTACCTGCGGGCCAAGGGCGAGGCCGACGCGTATGTACGCGCCCACCAGGGCCTGGACTGGACGATCCTGCGCCCCGGACCGCTGACGGACGACGCCGGCACCGGCCTCGTACGCCTGGAGGCGGCCACCGGACGCGGCCCGATCCCGCGCGACGACGTCGCGGCGGTCCTCGCGGAGCTGGTGGACACCCCGGCGACGGTCGGACTGACGCTGGAACTGATCAGCGGTTCGACGCCGGTCTCGGTCGCGGTGAAGTCGGTCGCGGGCAACTGACCGACTCCCCCGCCCTCCGCCGCCCGGCTGGGGAAGGTCAGAAGAGCGGGAGCTGACCGGGGAACTCGGCGACTACGTACCCGTCCAACGACGGCTGCGCGGCGCCCAGTTCCGCCTGCCTGCGCGAGCCGGGGCACGACACGAGGTCCCGGCTCTCGCGAGCCCCGGGCGGATCGTGCCGGGCGAACCGCCCGGCGACGACGGCGATCTCTCGACGGCACTCGGGGCAGTTCCTGCGGCGTGAGGACATGATCCCAACCCTACGTACGTCGCCGTGCGCGGAGCGGCCCTCCCGACCTCCCCGTGTCGGTCGGGGCGGCACCGACGACACCGACGGCACCCGGAGCGTCCGTCGCGACCCGGCGCGGTCACGGCGGACGGCGGCCGACCCGCGTCGGTGGAACCGTCCCCGGCCATCCGAACTCCAAGTACAAGGAGTGCCTGGGATGCCGTCCTGGGACACGAGGCGGGAGGAACCGTGTCACCTCAGGACGACGTGGAGGAGTTCGCGGCGCTGCTGCGGCGCCTGAAGGCACGCACGGACCGCAGTTACGGCGTACTCGCGCGTCGGCTGAACATGAACGCCTCGACGCTGCACCGGTATTGCGCCGGGGACGCCGTGCCCCTCGACTTCGCGTCCGTGGAACGGTTCGCCGTGTTGTGCGGGGCCAGTCCGGCCGAACGCGTCGAGCTGCACCGGTGGTGGATCCTGGCCGTGGCGGCGCGGCGAAGGTCCCGGACCTCCACGGGCACGGCACCCGCTTCTGCTTCTGCTTCTGCTTCTGCTTCTGCTTCTGCGGCGGCCACCGAACCGGGCCCGGTTCCTGGTCCCATCCCTCCCGCTCCCCCTGGTCCTGCCCCTGCTCCTGGCCCGGGTCCTGTTGCCGACGACGCGGCAGCCGACCCGATGCCCACGAAGGCTTCCGGGCCGGGTCCGGGCACGCCCGCCGAGGCCACCCCGGCGCCGGCAGCCTCCACGCCCGCGGCGGCACCCGACCCCTCGTCCGGACCGGCCGCGGCCCCCGGGGGAGGCCCGACCGACCCGTCGCCCGAGCGGGCCGAAACGCCGTCCCCGGGGCCGCGGAAGCTCTGGTACGGACGCCGCGGCGCGCTCACCGCAGCCGTGGCGACCGCGCTGCTCGCGGCCCTCGGCGGTCTGTCCGCGCTGGCGTCCGGGAACTCCGCGGCCAGCGGCGACGACCGGGCGTCCGGCCGGCCGGCCGCGAAGACGGCGGGCGGCCCGCACGGCTCCCCCACGCCGTCCGCGTCTCCATCGGCCACGCACGGCAAGTCGTCCGGCAGGCCTTCGCCCAACGCGCCCGGCAACGGCGACGGCTCGGCGAAGCCGTCCACGAGCGCTTCCCCCGGCGTGTCCGGCACTCCCCTCGCCTGGACCATGAACTCCCAGCTCTGGGACTCCGGTTGCAACCACGACTACGTCATCGACAAGGCACCCGAGCAGGTGCCCCCGCCCCCGGCCCCGCAGGACGCCCTCGCGTGGGCCCGGTCGCAGGGCGCCGTGCACGGCGGGCAGACCCTCCTGGAGATCGCCGTACAGGGGAAGTCGGACACGGCCGTCGTCCTGCGGGCGTTGCGGGTCCGCGTGGTGGGCCGGGCCGACCCGGTGCAGGGCACCGTCTATGCCACGGGCCAGGGCTGCGGCAGCGATCTGGCGCCCCGGACCTTCGTGGTCGACCTGGACAAGGACCGGCCGATCGCCCGGCCCATGCCGGGCAACGACAGCGGCGTGGACACCCCGCCGATGCCGATGCCCTACCGGGTGTCCGCGAACGATCCCGAGGTGCTGCTGGTCGACGCCCGCACAGCGGGCTGCGACTGCCGCTGGTACCTGGAGCTCGACTGGTCCTCGCAGGGCCGCACCGGCACCGAACGCATCGACGACAACGGCCGCCCGTTCCGCACCAGCGGCACCGCGGGCCTGCCCCACTACTGGTACGCGCACCGCGGCTGGACCCGGCTCACGAGCTGACCCGGAGCACGGCCCGTGGGGCCGACCAGCCGTGTCCGGCCGGCTCGACGAGGCCGGACGCGGCAGCCCCGCGGACACCGGGCAGGGAGGACGGCCCGCCCCTGCTCCACGACCGGAAATGCGCCCGCGCCCCGTCCCGGGAGTCCCGGACAGGGCGTACGAGGCGCGGGAAAGCGCAGGGCGACGCAGCGGCCCCCAGGAAATGACCAAGGGCCCGTGACCTGCTGTCGAGGCAGGTCACGGGCCCTTGGTTCCCGTGTGGCGGCGCCAGGATTCGAACCTGGGAAGGCGAAGCCACACCGCCGGGTTTGCTGCCGTTCGAACCGCTTTCGGGCGGTGCTCTGTGGCAACGACGTAAACGATACCCGATGCCCGGGGGTGCTTCGCCACCCGATAGATCGGCCCCTGGAGGGTGGGGGGTGGCTAGGCTTATGCGGATGCGGCGCGGGACCGACGAGGGGCTCGGCAGCCGCCACTACGCACCCCGATACAAGGAGCCACAGGACATGGCCGACTCCAGTTTCGACATCGTCTCGAAGGTCGAGCGGCAGGAGGTCGACAACGCCCTCAACCAGGCCGCCAAGGAGATCTCGCAGCGCTACGACTTCAAGAACGTCGGCGCG
Organism: Streptomyces fructofermentans; assembly: GCF_014651055.1. Classification (GTDB taxonomy): domain Bacteria; phylum Actinomycetota; class Actinomycetes; order Streptomycetales; family Streptomycetaceae; genus Streptomyces; species Streptomyces fructofermentans. Next base: position 46,809 of record NZ_BMWD01000017.1, on the reverse strand, counting down.
TCGATCTCCTGGTCCGGCGAGAAGATCCTCATGGAGGCGAACTCCGAGGAACGCGTCAAGGCCATCCTCGACGTGTTCCAGTCCAAGCTGATCAAGCGGGGCATCTCGCTGAAGTCGCTGGACGCCGGTGAGCCGCAGCTCTCCGGCAAGGAGTACAAGCTCTTCGCCTCGATCGAGGAGGGCATCTCCCAGGAGAACGCGAAGAAGGTCGCGAAGATCATTCGCGATGAGGGTCCGAAGGGCGTGAAGGCCCAGGTGCAGGGCGACGAGCTGCGGGTCAGCTCCAAGAGCCGTGACGACCTGCAGGCCGTGATCTCCCTGCTCAAGGGCCAGGACTTCGAGTTCGCCGTGCAGTTCGTCAACTACCGGTGACATCACGGCCGTCGGCCGTGCGTGAGTCATGCGTGACAGGGGTGGGCACCGCCGGTGCCCGCCCCTTCCGTCTGCCGGGCGCCGTCCGGGGGCGCTCGCTCTCGGTCCCGTGAATGGCCGAACAGGATGCGGTAGGCGATCAGCAGGACCAGCGAACCGCCGATCGCCGCGACCCAGGTCGCCCCGTCGTAGAAGTCCTTGCTGATCGGGTGGTCGAGCCAGCGGGACGAAATCCAGCCGCCGATGAACGCCCCCGCGACGCCGATGAGGGTCGTGCCGACGAAGCCGCCCGGGTCGCGGCCCGGCAGCAGCACCTTGGCGATGGCGCCGGCCAACAGCCCCAGGATGATCCAGCTGAGAATGCCCATGCCGTGAGCCTGCCCCTCCGTGCTGTGCCCGCACTGTGCCGGTGTTGTGATCCTGCTCTCGCCCGACCCGTCAGTCGTGCCGCCCTCCGGGGACGGGAGTCCGCCGGAATCCGCGGCCACGGGAATCCGCGGTGGCCCTCGCTAGGAGGCCCGCGCAGCGCCCGTGCGTATCGCGAAGTCGTCCCAGGGCTGGAGGTCTCCGCCGTCGCCGGCGTCGCCGTACCAGCCGGTGCCGTCCAGCCAGGCCCGGAGCCAGTCCGCGAGGGAGCGCTCGTCCACGTACCAGGCGTGGTCGGGCTCGTCCGCGTTCGGCTCGAAGAGCAGCACCTCGGCGTCTGGGCTGCGGGAGTCCACGCACGCGTACATTCCGCAGCCCCAATGGGATATCGGCAGGACGCCCTCCGGCCAGGGCCAGTCCGGGTCCCGGCGGCCGCTCTCACGGTTGGCGAGGTACTGCGCGACGACGGCGGGCTCGCCGGAGGGCGCGCTGTCGAGCAGGGGCAGCAGGCCGTACTCGGGACCGAATCCGCCGTCACCGATCCGCAGGTAGAGCGCCGCGAGCAGCGGGGGGACGGCGAAGCCGAGGGCGGTCTCCGCGCGGGCGAGCGCGGCCCCGTCCACCGGGTCGGGGAGCGAGGGCCAGCCCCACGGCCGGGAGTTGCGGGCCTCGGTCGCCACTCGTGTCAGCAACTGCTCGATCTCGGTCATGCGTTCATCATGCGGCGTGCCACTGACAGCGGGAGCGGCCTGTGGAAAACCCTCAGGCGAGACGGACTTCGACGCCCTCGTCCAGCAGGAACCCGTACAGCTCCTCGAACGTCCACGGGCGTCGGCCGGTGAGTGGTGCCAGGCCGAGGCAGGTACGTGCGGTGTCCGCGTCGTGCCAGACGAAGGCGAAGGGAGGCCGGGCGCCCCATCGGCCGCGGAGGCAGTCCGTGAGCGCGTCGAGTCCCCGGCCGAAGTAGCCGCCCGGCCCGTTGACGGCCTCGCCGAGGGCGCAGAAGAAGCCCGGCACGTCGGTGATGTGCCGGCCGGCGAGGTGAAAGGTGCCGCCGGGCTCCGTGCCGGGCATGCCGTGCGGGTGGCGGTCGAGCGCCGTGGTCAGCCAGTGGCGGCGCCCCTCCTCGCCGCACCGGGCCCACAGCCCGGGCTCGGTCGGGCGGCCGTCGCCCCACAGGTCCCAGACCTCCTCGGCGGCGGTCGGAGGCCGCTCGGACCAGGGTTCCAGCGTGAGGTCGACCAGGCCGGGGCCGCACGCGGAGGGAATCCACGTTCCGCGCGCGGGCGGGGGCGGATCGGCCAAGAGGTCCTCCGCGTCGAGGCACAGGGCACAGATCCCGGCGCCTTCGGCGTCCCGGACGTCCCGGGCGTCGGCGTCGTACGCCGCGAGCGCGTACGACGGTCGCGGCAGCCCCGGGTGTCCTACCAACCCGACGACGTGAACGGCTGGTCGGTGCGCACGATCTCGCGTCCCAGGGGGAAGAGCGAGACGGGGATCAGCTTGAAGTTGGCGATGCCCAGGGGGATGCCGATGATCGTGACGCACTGGATGAACCCGGTGACGATGTGGGTCAGGGCGAGCCACCAGCCCGCGAGGACCAGCCACAGGACGTTGCCGATCAGGGACGGCGCTCCCGCGTCGTGGCGCTCGACCGTGGTGCGGCCGAACGGCCAGAGCGCGTACACGCCGATGCGGAACGCGGCGATGCCGAACGGGATGCCGATGATCGTGATGCAGAGCAGCAGGCCCGCGAGCACATAGCCGAGGAACAGCCAGAAGCCGCTCAGGACGAGCCAAATGACGTTCAGGATTGTCTTCATCGTTGGCGACCTGCCATCTGCTCTAGGCGGGCGATGCGCTCCGCCATCGGCGGATGCGTGGAGAACATCTTGGACAGTCCCTGACCCGGACGGAAGGGGTTCGCGATCATCATGTGGCTCGCGGTCTCGATGCGCGGCTCCGGGGGCAGGGGAAGCTGTTTCGTGCCCGCCTCCAGCTTGCGCAGGGCGCTCGCGAGGGCCAGCGGGTCGCCCGTGAGCTGGGCTCCGGACGCGTCGGCCTCGTACTCCCTGGAGCGACTGATCGCGAGCTGGATGACGGAGGCGGCGAGCGGGCCGAGGATGATCACCAGCAGCAGGCCGAGCAGGCCCGGGCCGTCGTCGTCGTTGGAACGGCCGATCGGGATCAGCCAGGCGAAATTGACCAGGAACATGATGACGGAGGCCAGCGCGCCGGCCACCGACGAGATCAGGATGTCGCGGTTGTAGACATGGCTCAACTCGTGGCCGATGACACCGCGCAGTTCCTTCTCGTTCAGGATGCGCAGGATGCCCTCGGTGCAGCACACCGCGGCGTTGCGCGGGTTGCGGCCCGTCGCGAAGGCGTTCGGCGCCTCCGTCGGAGAGATGTACAGGCGGGGCATGGGCTGGCGGGCCTGCGTGGAGAGCTCGCGGACCATTCTGTACAGGGCGGGGGCCTCGAACTCGCTCACCGGACGCGCGCGCATCGCGCGTAGAGCCAGCTTGTCGCTGTTCCAGTAGGCGTACGCGTTGGTGCCGACGGCGACGACCAGTGCGACGACGAGGCCCGCACGGCCGAAGAAGCTGCCGATGACGATGATGAGTGCGGACAGTCCCCCGAGGAGTACGGCGGTCCTGAGCCCGTTGTGCCGGCGGTGCACGGTACGCCCTCCAAGCGGTGCGGCAGGGGAACCCTTTGCTTGTCGATCTCTGTCGTCACTGGTTCCGTGGCGTCACGGTCCAGTGGACCCTCCCGTACTGGTCAACGCCAGGCGAGGAGCACTAGTTCCCTTGTGCGCGCGGTGCAGCGCGTGGGCCGTCCGGGTGAGAGTGCGGGGCAGCCGCACGCGCGCGTGCGGCCGATGACCCTCCACGCGCGCGTGCGACGGCTGCGTCCCCGCGGCACTCCGCGCGCGCGTGGAGGACGGCGACGCAGCCGCTCAGAACAGGCCGGTGCCGGAGAAGCGCAGCACCAGCTGCGGGGCTCCGGAGAGCGCGACGCCGAGCACCGCGGTCAGGGCGATCGCGACCGTGAGTGGGGCCGGGACACGGTGGGTCTCCGGCTCGCCCTCGGGGGCGCGGAACAGCAGCGTCGTCCACTGGAGGTAGTAGAAGAGCGCGATCACGACGTTCACGGCCATCACGACAGCGAGCCAGCCGAGGCCCGCGTCGACCGCCGCCGCGAAGACGGTGACCTTGGCGAAGAGGCCGATGATGCCGGGCGGCAGGCCCGCGAGGCAGAGCAGGAAGAACCCGAGGACCAGCGCCGCCAGGGGGCGCGAGGCGTACAGGCCCCGGTAGTCGCTGACGCGGTTCAGCGGCTTCGTACGGGCCACCAGGGCGGCCACCGCGAAGGCGCCGAGGTTCACGGCGGCGTACATCAGGGCGTACGAGACGGTGGAGCCGACCGCCTTCTCGGCGTCCTCGGAGTACGCGGCGGCGGCGATCGGCACGAGAAGGTAGCCGGCCTGCCCGACGGAGGACCAGGCCAGCAGCCGTACCGCGCTGTACGCGCGCGTGGACCGCTGCCGAAGGGCGCCGACGTTGCCGACGGTCATCGTGAGGGCGGCGAGCGCCGCGAGTGCCGGGCCCCAGACGTCCGCGTACGACGGCAGGGCGACGACCGTGATGAGGATCAGTCCGGAGAAGCCGACCGCCTTGCCGACGACCGACAGGTAGGCGGCGACCGGGAGGGGGGCTCCCACATAGGTGTCGGGCACCCAGAAGTGGAAGGGCACGGCGGCCGTCTTGAAGGCGAAGCCGATCAGGGTGAGGACGACTCCGGCCCGGGTGAGCGTCTGCAGTTGGCCGTCGACGTCCTCGATCCGGGCGGCGATCTCGGTGAGGTAAAGGGTGCCCGTCGACGCGTAGACGAAGCTGACGCCCATGAGGCTCACCGCGGTCGCCGTCACGGACGACAGGAAGAACTTGAGCGCCGCCTCGGACGACTTCCTGTCCCCGTGCCTGATGCCCACGAGGGCGAACGCGGGAAGGGAGGCGACCTCCAGGGCGACGATCAGGGTCGCGAGGTCGCGCGAGGCCGGAAGCAGCGCCGCACCCGCGGCCGAGGAGAGCAGCAGGAACCAGTACTCGCCGTCGGGGAGCCCCCGGTTCGCGTCCTTGAGGGCGGTGACCGACAGGAGTGCCGTCAGGAGCGCGCCGCCGAGGACGAGGAACTGGACGACCAGCGTGAACCGGTCCGCCGTGTAGCTGCACACGGCCGCGTCGCCCGTCAGGCAGAAGGTGGAGCGGTCGCCGTCCAGGAGGGGCAGCAGCATGAGCGCGGAGCCGGCCAGTCCGGCGACGGAGACCCAGCCCAGTACGGCCTTCCGGGCGTCGCCCACGAAGAGGTCGGCGACGAGCACCACGAGTCCGACGACCGCCGCGATGGTGGGCGGCGCGATGGCGAGCCAGTCGACGGACTGGACCAGGGAGCTCATCGGGTGCCTCCTGCGAGGAGCTGCTGCACGGCCGGGTCGGTCAGGCCGAGGAGGGCCTTGGGCCAGAGCCCGGCGATGACGGTGAGGACGACGAGCGGCGTCCAGGCGGCGAATTCGTACATCTGGACGTCAGCGAGCTTCGGGCTCCCCTCGCCCGGGGCGGCGCCCATGCAGACACGCCGTACGACGACGAGCATGTACGCGGCTGTGAGCAGGGTGCCGAACGCGGCGATCGCCATGAAGGTCAGGAACGCGGGGCGGCTGAGGCCCTCGGCGGGGTCGAACGCGCCGAACAGGGCCAGCATCTCGCCCCAGAATCCGGCGAGGCCCGGCAGTCCGAGGGAGGCGACCGCGGCGAAGGCGAGCAGGCCGCCGAGGCGCGGCGCCCTGCCGTAGAGCGCGCCTCCGGTCTTCTGCGCGAGGGTGTCGAGGTCGGTCGTGCCGGTGCGGTCCTTGAGCGCGCCCACCAGGAAGAAGAGCAGGCCGGTGATGAGGCCGTGGGCGATGTTGGCGAAGAGCGCGCCGTTCACGCCGGTCGGGGTCATGGAGGCGATGCCGAGCAGTACGAAGCCCATGTGGCCGACGGAGGAGTACGCGATGAGCCGCTTGAGGTCGCCCTTGGCGCCCTGTTTGGCGAGGGCCAGGCAGGCCAGCGAACCGTAGATGATCCCGACCACCGCGAACGCCGCGAGGTAGGGGGCGAACGTGCTCATGCCGTCCGGCGTGATGGGCAGCAGGATCCTCACGAACCCGTACGTGCCCATCTTGAGCAGCACCCCGGCCAGCAGGACCGAGCCGACGGTGGGCGCGGCGGTGTGGGCGTCCGGCAACCAGCTGTGGAGCGGCCACATCGGTGTCTTGACGGCGAGCCCGATCCCGATCGCCAGTACGGCCGTGACCTGCACGGATGTGCTCAGCGCGGGGCCGTTGTCAGTGGCGAGTGCCACCATGTCGAATGTGCCCGCCTTGAGACCGATCAGGAGCAGGCCCAGCAGCATGACGACCGAACCGAGCAGGGTGTAGAGGATGAACTTCCAGGCGGCGGCCTGCCGTTGCTCACCGCCCCAGCGGGCGATGAGGAAGTACATCGGGATGAGCACCATCTCGAACGCGAGGAAGAACAGCAGCAGGTCGAGGACGGCGAAGGTCGCGAGGGTGCCGGACTCAAGGACGAGCAGCAGGGCGACGAACGCCTTCGGGGTGGGGCCCGACGGCATTTTGAAGGAGGAGTACACCGCGCAGAGGAAGGTCAGCAGCGCGGTCAGCACGAGAAGGGGGAGCGAGATGCCGTCGATGCCCAGGTGGATCCGCACGTCGAGCGCGGGAATCCAGCTGATGTCGGTCGTGGCCTGCATCCGCTGGGCGTTGGCCGGGGTGTCGTGGTCGAAGCCCAGCGCGAGGACGATCGCCGCGACGAGCACGGCACCCGTGACGGTGACGCCGTGCCGCAGCACGGCCTGCTCGGGCGACTTGCCCTTCAGCCCGGGAGGGGCCGGCAGGAGAGCGGCGACGGCGCCGATGAGCGGGGCGACGACGATGAACGCGAGAAGGAACTGCATCACGGACTCGTTGATATCGATCACGCCTGCTCACGCTCCCGCGGTGGCTACGAGGAGGACGGCGACCGTCAGGACGACGGTGCCGGCGAGCAGCGCGCTCACATAGGTCTGCACATTGCCGGTCTGGGCCCGCCGGACGGCTTCGCCGAGCCAGCGGGGCAGGGTGGCCGCACCCCGCACGTAGGTGTCGACGACCTCGCGGTCGAGGAACCGGACGAGTGCGGCTCCGGCCTGGACCGGGCGGACGAAGAGCGCCGCGTAGACGGCGTCGAGATGGAAGCCGACCGCCGCGTGGCGGTGCAGCGGCCCGAGCAGGAGGCGGCCCGGGTCCGCCGGGTCGTGGGCGGACGCCACGTCTCCGTATGCGGGGGCATGGCTGGCGATGGCCTCCGCCTCGACCATGCCGCCGTCGGCGTCCGGGTACGCCGCGACCACGCCGATCGGGAAGTGGACCGCCATGGCGCTGGTGTGCCGCCAGGCGCCGTAGGTGGTGATGGCGCCCACCAGGGCGACGCCCGTGGCCAGGACGGAGGTGGTGAGAGTCGGCGTGAGGTCGTGCCCGTCGAACCAGTCGGGCAGCGGTCCGATGCCGAGTCCGAGGACGACCGACGGGACGGCGAGCACCCAGAGCACGGCGTTCATGGAGAGGGGCTGCCTGCCGTGGTCCGGTGCCTCGGCTCCGTGGCCCCGGAAGGTGAGCAGCCACAGGCGCATCGCGTAGGCCGCGGTGAGCAGCGCCGTGACCAGGCCCGAGACGAGGACGATCCAGCCGGCGGCACCGGGGACGCCCTCGGTGTGACCGGTGGCCACGTGCTCGGCGGCGCCGAGGACGGCCTCCTTGGAGAAGAAGCCGCTGAAGGGCGGGATCGCGGCGAGCGCGAGGAGCGCCACGGTCATCGTCCAGAAGGCGTCGGGGACGCGGGCCCGCAGGTTCCTCATGCGGGACATGGCGGCCAGCGAGTTGGTGCCGGCCGCGTGGATGATCACGCCTGCGCCGAGGAACAGCAGCGCCTTGAAGGCGCCGTGCGAGATGAGGTGGAAGACGGCGGCACCGCGGTCGCCGACGGCGAGGGCGCCGGTCATGTAGCCGAGTTGGCCGATCGTCGAGTACGCGAGGACCCGTTTGATGTCGTCCTGGGCCAGCGCGGCGAGGGCCGAGCCGGTCATCGTGACGGCGGCCATGACGGCGAGGACGACCAGGGCTGCGGCGGAGGCCGCGAAGACCGGGAGGAGGCGGGCGACGAAGTAGACACCGGCGGCGACCATCGTCGCGGCGTGGATCAGCGCGGAGACGGGTGTGGGGCCCGCCATCGCGTCGGGGAGCCAGGTGTGGAGCGGGAACTGCGCCGACTTGCCCGCAACTCCGGCGAGGAGCAGCAGGGCGATCAGGGTCGGGTGGTCGAGTCCGCCGCTCGCGACGGTGCCGAGGATCTTCGTGATGCGGAAGGAGCCGGCGTCGGTGGCGAGCGCGAACAGGCCGATGAGGAAGGGGACGTCTCCGAGCTTGGTGACCAGGAAGGCCTTGATGGAGGCGGCGCGGGCCTCCGGGGTCTCCCAGTAGTGGCCGACCAGGAAGTACGAGCAGATGCCCATGATCTCCCAGCCGACCAGCAGCACCATCAGGTCGCCCGAGTAGACGACGAGCAGCATCGCGGAGGTGAACAGGGAGACGAGAGCGGCGTACGAGGGGTAGCGCGGGTCGTCGCGGAGGTAGCCCGTGGAGTAGATCTGCACGCAGGTCGCGACCAGGCCGACCAGGACGGCGACCAGGGCGGCGAAGCCGTCGATGTAGAGGGCGAGTTCGATGGGGACCGAGCCCGTCGGTGTCAGCTCGGTCGCCGCGCTCACGGCCTGGCCGCTGCCCTGCCGTACGGCGACGGTCACGGCGAGCGCCAGCGCGCCCAGCGGGGGCAGCACGGCGAGGGGGCGTACAAAGCCGGGTGCGGTGCGTCCCAGGAGGAGGCCGGCGACCGCGCCCAGGAACGGGAGGAGGGGGACGAGGACGGCGAGGGTGGTCGTGGTCACGCGGTGGCCTCAGCCTTCTCGGCCGTCTCGGGTCGGGCGGACTCGGGGTCGTCGTCGGACGCGGCGCTCTCCGCGGTGTCGCGGAGCCTGTCGATGTCCGAGGTGCCGCGGTTGCGGTACACGGCCAGGACGATCGCCAGGCCGATGCCGATCTCCGCGGCGGCGATGGCGATGGTGAACAGGGTCAGGGCCTGGCCGGAGTGCAGGGTGTCCTGGGCGGTCCTGCTGAGCCAGATGTCGAAGGCGACCAGGTTGAGGTTGACGGCGTTGAGCATCAGCTCCACGGACATCAGGACCAGGATCGCGTTGCGGCGGGCCAGGACTCCGTAGAGGCCCGTGCAGAAGAGGAGGGCGGAGAGTACGGCCGGGTAGGCGAGGTGCATCAGCGGGCCCCTTCCTTGCGGTCGCCGCGGCTCTCGTCGTCCGCGCCGGGTGCGCTGCCGGCCGGGTCCGCTCGGGTGTCGTCGCCGGACGGGCGGGCGTCGTGCTCCGTACGGGCGCCGGAGGTGGGACGGGCGCCGGCGGAGGAGCGGTCCGCTCCCGTGGGCCGGCCGCCCGGTGCGGGCGTGCCCGCGGGGCGCTCACCGGCCGGCGTGGCGTCCGCGCCGCGCTGTTCGGCGGCCGTCCTCCGGGACAGGACGATCGCGCCGACCAGGGCGGCGAGCAGCAGGACCGAGAGTGCCTCGAAGGGGAGCACCCAGCTCTGGAAGAGGCTCGCGCCGGTCACCGCGGTGGATCCGGCGGCGGGGCCGTCGAGGTCGATCCAGGTCGTGCGGAACGCGTCGACGACGACCCAGACCAACGCGCAGGCGGCGGCGATCGCCACCGCGAGGGCGGCCCAGCGGTTGGCCGAGTCCGCGTCCGGGGAGCGGCCGATGGGCGCCCTGGTGAGCATCAGTCCGAAGAGGAGGAGCACGACGACGGAGCCGACGTAGATGAGGACCTGCACCCAGGCGATGAACTCCGCGGTGAGGAGGAGGTACTCGACGGCGAGGCCGCCGAGCGCGACGACCAGCCACAGGGCGGCGTGCACGAGTTGCTTCGTGGTGACCGTGACGATCGCGGCGCCGAAGGTCACCAGACCGACGAGGAGGAAGGCGATCTCGACGCCCGTCGGGGAGAGGAAGCCCTGCGGTCCTGCGGCGGTGGTCGTGGTCTGCGCCGCCGCGACGGTTGCTGCGGCGAGGGTCACGATGCGCCCTCCTGCGGGTCCGTGGGTCTGCTCGGTCGATGGTCGGGCTCGGTCCGCTGGTCCGCGGGCCCGCTCTGCGGGGCCGAGGGACCCGCCGGTGGGGCCGGGGGACCCGCCGGTGGGGCCGGGGGACCCGCCGGTGGGGCCGAGGGACCCGCCGGTGGGGCCGAGGGACCCGCCGGTGGGGCCGGGGGACCCGCCGGTGGGGTGGTGGCCGGTGGGGCGGGCTCGGGTGCCGGTTCCGCGCGGGCCGCCGCGAGCTTGTCCGCCGTCTTGCGGGCGGCGGCGATCTCCTTGGGTTCCTCGGCGCCGGCGTCGAGGGCCGGTGGGGCGGGGACGGTCCACATCCACTCGCGGAGCTTGTCGCGCTCGTGGGTGAGTTCCTGGATGTCGGTCTCGGCGTACTCGAACTCGGGCGACCAGAACAGGGCGTCGAAGGGGCAGACCTCGATGCAGATGCCGCAGTACATGCAGAGGGAGAAGTCGATGGCGAAGCGGTCGAGGACGTTGCGGCTCCGCTCACGGCCGCCGGGGGCCGCGGGCGGGACCGTCTCCTTGTGGGAGTCGATGTAGATGCACCAGTCCGGGCACTCGCGGGCGCACAGCATGCAGACCGTGCAGTTCTCCTCGAAGAGGCCGATGACACCGCGGGTACGGGGCGGGAGTTCGGGCTGGGCGTCCGGGTACTGCGCGGTGACGGTCCTCTTCGTCATCGTGCGGAGGGTGACGGCCAGGCCCTTGGCGAGGCCGGCGCCGGGGATGCGGGAGCGGGTGGGCGGGAGAGGCTCGGCCATGGTTACGCGATCACCACCTTGACGATGCCGGTGAGGGCGATCTGGGCGAGGGAGAGGGGGACGAGAACGGTCCAGGACAGCTTCTGGAGCTGGTCCTCGCGCATGCGGGGGTAGGTGACGCGCAGCCAGATGACGACGAACGCGAGGAGGGCGGCCTTCAGCAGGGTCCACACCCAGCCGACGCCGTCGGCACCCCACGGACCGTGCCAGCCGCCGAGGAAGAGCACGGTGGTCAGCCCGCACAGGACGACGATCCCGGCGTACTCGGCGAGGAGGAACAGTGCGAAGCGCAGGCCCGTGTACTCCGTGTACGCGCCGAAGATGATCTCCGAGTCGGCGACCGGCATGTCGAAGGGCGGGCGCTGGAGTTCGGCGAGCCCCGCCACGAAGAACACGACGGCGCCGACGATCTGCCAGGGCAGCCACCACCACTCGAAGGCGTCGAGGATGCCGGGCAGGGAGACCGTGCCGGCCGCCATCGCGACCGAGGCGGCGGTCAGGAGCATGGGGAGTTCGTACGCGAGGAGCTGGGCGGCGGTGCGGAGGCCGCCGAGGAGGGAGAACTTGTTCGCCGAGGCCCAGCCCGCCATCAGTGAGCCGAGGACACCCACGCCCATGACCGCGAGTACGAAGAAGATGCCCGCGTCGACGACCTCGCCGACGGCGCCCTCGCCGGGGCCGATCGGGATGGCGAGGAGTACGAGGAGGTAGGGCAGGAGGGCCACGGCGGGTGCGAGCTGGAAGATGCGGCGGTCGGCGCCGGCCGGGACGATGTCTTCCTTCTGCGCGAACTTCACACCGTCCGCGACGAGTTGGGCCCAGCCGTGGAATCCGCCCGCGTACATCGGGCCGAGGCGGCCCTGCATGTGGGCCATCACCTTGTGCTCCGCCTGACCGACGATCAGCGGGAAGGTGAGGAACACGACGAAGACGATCAGGAGTCGCAGGGCGACGTCGAGCGCGTCGTTCACTGCGGGCCTCCTGGGGTTTGTGACGGGTTCTCGTCCGTGGGGTCGTCCCGGCGGGTGCCGGTGCTCTCGGCTTCGGGAGCCTTGCCGTCGGTCACGGGGGGCTCCGGCGCCGACCCCGACTCGGGGGCCGAGTCCGGCGCCGACGCTGACTCCGGGGCCGGGTGCGGCGGGGACTCGGGCTCCGGGGCCGGGTGCGGCTCCCGCGACTCCGGTTCCGGTGCCGACTCCGGGGCCGACGACTCGGGCTGCGGGTCCGGGGCGGACCCTGAATCCGGGGCCGGGGCCGGGGGCGACGCGGGCTCCGGGTGCGGCTCCGGCGACTCCGGTTCCGGTTCCGGTGCCGACTCCGAGGCCGACGACTCGGGCTGCGGGTCCGGGGCGGACCCTGAATCCGGGGCCGGGGCCGGGGGCGACGCGGGCTCCGGGTGCGGCTCCGGCGACTCCGGTTCCGGCGGCTCGGGCTCGGCCGCCGCGCCCTCGAAGGCGGGGCGTGCGTGGTGCCAGGGCGCGTCCGCGCTGCGGGCGCGTGCCGGACGCGACGGCCGGGCGTCGCCGGGCCAGCCGGCGGAAGCCGCGGCGTCGGCAGGCGCCGTGGGGTCGGCCGCAGCCGTCGGGGTCGCAAGAGCCGCCGGGTCGGCGGAATCCGCGGCGTCGGCAGGAGCCGTGGGGTCGGCGGCAGCCGTCGGGGTCGCAGGAGCCGTCGGGGCGGCGGGGGCGGCGGGTTCCCGGCGTTGCGACGCCGAGCCCTCCCCCGCCGTGCGTGCCCGGCGGGCGGGTGCGGCCCCCGTGCCGGGCGGCGCCGCCTCGGGGCGTGGTGCCTGCGCGCCCTCGCCACCGGGTGCCGTACCGGCGCTCGGGGTCGCCGCCGTGGACGGCCCGGTCCGCTGCGTCGCGGAACCCTCGCTCACGCTGCGCGCCCGCCGCTCGGGCCGAGCACCGGCCGCACCCCCCTCGGTACCGGATCCGACCGACCCACCTGATCCACCCACGCCACCGGACGCACCGGACCCACCGGTGGCCACACCGGACGCACCGGGCACACCCGCTGTACCGGAACCCGACGCACCCCCGTCACCGACCCCGGCGGCACCGGCAGCCCCAGCGCCGGCCCCGGCCCCGGTCCCAGGCGCCGTCTGGCTCGCCGAGCCCTCTCCCGCCGTGCGGGCGCGCCGGACCGGGCGGTCGCCTGCCGCGCGGGCCGCGCCTCTCGCGGGGCGGGCCGGGGCGGGCGGGAGCTGGCCCTTGAGGGGGCCCCATTCGTTGGGGTCGGGCACTCCGGGCGGAAGCATCTGGCGGCGCTTGGGGCCGCCGTGTTCCGACTCCCCCGGTTCCTTGGCGCCGGGCCAGGCCTTCGCGACCCGGGCCGCGAGGACGAAGTCCTTGCGCAGGGGGTGCCCCTCGAAGCCCTCGGGGAGGAGGAGCGGGTCGAGGCCGGGGTGGCCGTCGAAGCCGACTCCGAACATCTCGTGGGTCTCGCGCTCGTGCCAGGCGGCGCCCGCGTACACGTCGACGGCGGTGGGCAGGGCGGGGGCGTTGTGCGGGACGGTCGTACGGACGAGGAGGCGGCGTACCGGGGCGAGGGCCACGACGTGGGCCGAGACGCGGAATCCCGCGCCCGGTTCGTCGACGGCGCTCAGCCAGTCGAAGTAGGTGCAGCCGAGGGTGTCGCGCGCGGTCTCCAGCGAGGAGAGCCAGGCCGCGGGGGGCACGTCGACGGTCAGGACGTCGTACGACTCCTCGGCCGTGGCGTCCGGGCCGAAGAGTTCCTCGACGGGGGCGGGGAGCCAGCCGGTGCCGGTCATGTGGCGTCCTCCCCGGGGGCCGCGGCGGCCGGTCCGCCGGGCGTGCCCGGCGCGGGCGGCGTGACGAGCCCGCTCCGCAGCGCGGCGGCGGAGGGGCGGGCGGGGCCGTAGCGTTCCCCGAGCGACTCCCGAGCGATCTTCTCCTGAAGCTTGAGGATGCCCTGGAGCAGTGCCTCCGGGCGCGGCGGGCAGCCGGGTACGTACACGTCGACCGGGATGATCTGGTCGACGCCCTTCGTCACGGAGTACGAGTCCCAGTACGGGCCGCCGCAGTTGGAGCAGGCGCCGAAGGAGATGACGTACTTCGGCTCGGGCATCTGCTCGTACAGGCGCTTCACGGCCGGGGCCATCTTGTCCGTCACGGTGCCGGACACGACCATCAGGTCGGCCTGGCGCGGACCCGGGGCGAACGGGATGACGCCGAGGCGGATGAAGTCGTGGCGGGCCATCGACGCCGCGATGAACTCGATCGCGCAGCAGGCGAGGCCGAAGTTGAAGACCCAGAGCGAGTAGCGGCGGCCCCAGTTCAGGACCACCTTCATCGGTTCGGGGGCGAGCCGGGAGAGCACGCCCAGCCGCTTCGGCTCCGGCAGGAGCACGGGTTCGGGGGTCGTGGGGGTCACGTCCATGTCAGGACGCCCTTCTTGTATGCGTACAGCAGGCCCACGGCCAGGAAGCCGAGGAAGATGAACATCTCCACGAGCGTCGCCGCGCCGTAGCCGGGCGCGGCGAAGACGGTCGCCCAGGGGAAGAGGAAGATCGAGTCGACCGCGAAGATCACGTACAGGAACGCGTAGACGTAGTAGCGGACCTGGGTGTGCGCCCAGCCGTCGCCGACGGGGTCCACCCCGCACTCGTACGTCATGAGCTTCTCGGGGGTCGGCACGACGGGGCGCAGCAGTCGTCCCGCTCCGAAGGCGACGGCGACGAACAGCACGCCCACGACGGCGAGCAGTCCGACGACCGAGTAGGACTCGAAGTAGTCCGCCGCGACGGCGGTCCCGGCCGCCTCGCCGGCTCCGGTGATCCCGGGTCCCGCGACCATGGTCGGTTCCGCCACGTCCGCCCCTCGCTCCCTGACCTCGTGTGACCTCGTATGACCCCGTATGCCGTCGTACGAGCCCCGTGGAACGGCGCCGTACGGCCGCGTACGGCACCGTCCGCGCCCCGAGGTGCGCGGGGCGAGGTGCCGCGTTCGACGATCTGTACGCACCGGAGTCTAGGGCCTGCTAAAGAGACCGTAAGCAGCCCGTCACGGGTAGGCATGGTGCGGGAGTGCCGCCGCCCGCGGGCGGAACGCGCCGGGGTGGGGTTTTCCCCAGGGTGTACGGGCGGTCCGCCTCATGGCGCGCGGGCCCGCGGTTCGGCAGGCTGGCGGCCATGACCGAACGCATCCCCGCCGTCGTCCGCCCGGAGGGCGGCTCCGACCGCCCGCCGCCCGCGCGCTTCGCCTACGACCGGCACACCTGGAAGGAGATCGCGCACCTCCTGGCCAACCTGCCGGTGTCGCTCGTCGGGTTCACCTATGTGGTGACGGTGCTCTTCACGGGCGCCGCCCTGACGGTCACGGTGATCGGGCTGCCTCTGCTGGCCGCCGGGCTGATGGGCGCGCGGCAGCTCGGCAAGCTGGAGCGGGGCCGCGCGAGGGGGCTGCTCGGTGTGCGGGTGGACGAGCCGAGCCGGCTGCCGATGCGGGGCGCGGGCGGCTTCCTCCCCCATCTGTGGCTGTCGCTGAAGGATCCGGTCGGCTGGCGGACGGTGCTGTACGAGTTCATGCGGCTGCCGTGGGGGGTGGTCACCTTCACCGTGACGCTGACCTCGCTGTTCGTGCTGTGGCCGGTGCTTCCGTTCATCGCGCGCGGGCTGGCCAACGTGGACCGGGCGATGGTGCGGGCGCTGCTGTCGCCCTCGGACGAGCTGGAGCGGCGGATCGCCGAACTGGAGTCCGACCGCGGGGTGGTCGTCGACACCGCGGCGGCGGACCTGCGGCGCATCGAGCGGGATCTGCACGACGGGGCGCAGGCCCGGCTGGTGGCGCTGGCCATGGGTCTCGGTCTGGCGAAGGAGAAGCTCCTCGAGGACCCGGACGCGGCGGCCGCGATGGTCGACGAGGCGCACGGCGAGGTGAAGCTGGCGCTGCAGGAACTGCGGGACCTGGCGCGCGGCATCCATCCGGCGGTGCTGACGGACCGGGGCCTGGATGCCGCGCTGTCCTCTGTGTCCTCCCGCTGCACGGTGCCGGTGAAGGTGACGGCCGACCTGCCGACGCGGCCGGCCGCCGCCATCGAGGGCATCGCGTACTTCACCGTGTCCGAGCTGCTGCAGAACGTCAGCAAGCACAGCGGCGCCCGGTCGGCCTCGGTCGACGTGTGGCGTTCCGACGACCGCCTGCTCATACAGGTGTGGGACGACGGCCGCGGCGGGGCGTCCCTCGACGGCGGCACCGGGATGGCTGGGCTCGCCGACCGGCTGGGCGCGGTCGACGGGCTGTTCGTCGTCGACTCCCCCGAGGGCGGCCCCACGACGATCACGGCGGAGCTGCCGTGGCGGGACCGCGCCGAGTAGCGGGACCGCGCTGAATGGCGGGGCGGGCTGAATGGCGGGGCGGGCTGAGCAGCGGGGCGGGGCCGGGCACCCACCCCGCGGGCGGGGGTCCGCCCGCCCGCGGGGTGGGGAAAACCCCCGCTCCAAGAGGCCGACCCGCCGCATGTCCCGCAGGGGCCGGGCCGAGCACAGTGGAGTGACACAAGCCGACGAGTGGACGACGAGTAGAAACGGACGGCGGCCATGGCCACGGAGTACGGACAGGGATACGGGTGGGACGGCGGGCCCGCGTTCCGCGGGGACGGCACCGCGGAGCGCCGGCACCGGCTCCCGGCCGCGCTGCGGGCACCGGTGGAGGGGCGGAGCTGGCGCGAGTTCGGCTACCTGATGCTGAACCTGCCGGTCGGCATCCTGATGTTCACCTTCGCCGTGACCATGGTGTCGCTCGGCGCGGGCCTGCTGATCACGTTCCTCGGCGTCCCGGTGCTGGCCGCGGCGCTGGCGGGCTGCCGCGGGCTCGGCGCGATGGAGCGGGCCCGGGCGCGTGTACTGCTGGGGCTCGACGTCGCGGCGCCGGAGCCGCTGCGGGTCCGCAAGCGCGGTGCCATGGCGTGGATGGGCGCGGTCCTCAAGAGCGGGGTGTCCTGGCGCCACCTGCTGTACTCGGTGCTGCACTTCCCCTGGGCGGTGTTCTCCTTCTCGGTGGCCATCAGCTTCTGGTCGTACGGCTGGGCGCTGCTGACGTATCCGCTGTGGTTCTGGCTCTTCCCGATGTACGGCGGCCAGGGCGGGCTCCAGCTCTACGGGGACGAGGCGCACCGGATCTACCTGGACAACCCCTTCGAGATCACGGTGACCGCCCTGGTGGGGCTGCTGCTGACGCTGGCGACGCCGTGGATCGTGCGGGCGCTGACGCTGGTGGACCGGCAGCTCGTGCACGGTCTGCTCGGGCCGTCGCGGCTGGCGACCCGGGTCGTGGAGCTGGAGTCGGACCGGGGGGTCGTGATCGACACCGCGGCGGCGGACCTTCGGCGCATCGAGCGGGATCTGCACGACGGGGCGCAGGCCCGGCTGGTGGCGCTGGCCATGGACCTGGGGCTGGCGAAGGAGAAGCTCACGGAGGACCCGCAGGCCGCGGCCCGGATGGTGGACGAGGCGCACGGCGAGGTGAAGACGGCTCTCCAGGAGCTGCGGGACCTGGCGCGCGGCATCCATCCGGCGGTGCTGACGGACCGGGGCCTGGACGCGGCGCTGTCCTCGGTGGCCTCGCGTTGCACGGTCCCGGTGCAGGTCGAGGTCGATCTTCCGGCCCGTCCCGCGCCCGCCATCGAGGGGATCGCGTACTTCACCGTCTCCGAACTCCTGCAGAACGTCAGCAAGCACTCGCGGGCGACTCGGGCCACGGTCGACGTCTGGCGGGTGGACCGGCGCCTCATGATCCAGGTCGTCGACAACGGTGTGGGGGGCGCCGACGCCACCTCGGGCTCGGGTCTGGCCGGTCTCGCCGAGCGTCTCGACGCGGTCGACGGCATCCTCGTCGTCGACTCGCCGGCGGCGGGACCGACCCGGATCACGGCGGAGCTGCCCTGGCGGCGCTGACCGGCGCGTCGTGGACCCCGGCGCCGATCCGCCGCCGTACGCCCCGCATGGACCTGTCACCGGTCCTCGCGGGGCGTACGCGGGTGTGCGGCCGCGGTTCCGGTGCGCGGGCGGCCCCCCGTACGGGGTCGCCCGCGCCCGGCGTCGGCTCAGGGCCCGTGCCGGTGGGGCGGCCTCTCCCGTACGTGCGGATGCGGTGTCCTTCCTCGCAACGATCGGTCCGGTCGGGGGCACCCGGTCGGGATTGCTGGAATGCTGGGGCCTGCGGGCGGCGGCCGACGGCCGACGTCCGGCGGGGACACAGAATCCGATGAGGGACCGGCCGGACCGGTGGAACCGGGGCGGGCCGGGATGGGCTGGGGGGCCGAGGGATCGTGGAGGACAGGGTGCGCGTGGTCATCGCCGAGGATTCAGTGCTGCTGCGGGAGGGCCTGACCCGGTTGCTGACCGACCGCGGGCACGACGTGGTCGCCGGTGTCGGTGACGGGGAAGCGCTGATCAAGACCATCACGGAACTGGCCGCCCAGGACGAGCTGCCGGACGTGGTGGTCGCCGACGTCCGGATGCCGCCGACGCACACCGACGAGGGCGTCAGGGCGGCCGTGCACCTGCGCAAGCGGCACCCGGGACTCGGCGTGCTGGTGCTCTCGCAGTACGTGGAGGAGCAGTACGCCACCGAGTTGCTCGCCGGCTCCAGCCGCGGTGTGGGCTATCTGCTGAAGGACCGTGTGGCCGAGGTCAGGGAGTTCGTCGACGCGGTGGTCCGCGTCGCCGGCGGCGGCACCGCCCTGGACCCCGAGGTCGTCGCCCAGTTGCTCGGCCGCAGCCGCAAGCAGGACGTCCTCGCGGGCCTCACTCCGCGTGAGCGCGAGGTTCTCGGGCTGATGGCCGAGGGGCGCACGAACTCGGCGATCGCCCGGCAGCTCGTGGTCAGCGACGGCGCGGTCGAGAAGCACGTCAGCAACATCTTCATGAAGCTGGGACTGTCCCCGAGCGACGGCGATCACCGGCGTGTTCTGGCCGTTCTCACCTATCTGAAGACGTGACGGTCTGACACTGGGTCAGGGCTGCACCGGAAATCGAGCGCGAGAACCGGAGAATGGGAACAGCGCGTCTTCACAGGTAATGCCGGGGGGCGGATGAATCGTGGCACATCAAGGTGTTCGGCGGTCTCAAAACGGTGTCCGTCATGCGAGCGTCCCAGGGAAGGCGACCCTTACCGACGTAGGGTTGGACCTGGGAAGGCCTGCGGGAGGGCCGCGCCCAGACAGCCGCCTCGAAGGAGGTTCAGTTCAGTGACCAGTCAGGTCAGCAGTCCAGCGGAGCAGGCCGACGAAACCGTCGTGGGAGAACAGCGCAAACCGGCGGGCGCGAAGGACGTACGCCGGATCGACCGGGTGATCATCCGGTTCGCGGGGGACTCCGGTGACGGCATGCAACTCACCGGAGACCGGTTCACCTCCGAAACGGCGTCCTTCGGGAACGACCTCTCCACACTGCCGAACTTCCCCGCCGAGATCCGCGCGCCCGCAGGTACCCTGCCGGGCGTTTCGTCTTTTCAGCTGCATTTCGCGGACCACGACATCCTCACTCCGGGGGACGCTCCGAACGTTCTTGTGGCGATGAATCCGGCCGCTCTGAAGGCGAACATCGCCGACGTGCCGCGCGGCGCGGACATCATCGTCAACACGGACGAGTTCACCAAACGGGCGATGTCCAAGGTGGGTTATCCGGCGTCTCCGCTGGAGGACGGCTCCCTCGACGGCTACAGCGTCCACCCCGTGCCCCTCACGACGCTGACCGTCGAGGCGCTGAAGTCGTTCGACCTGTCGCGCAAGGAGGCGGAGCGCAGCAAGAACATGTTCGCGCTGGGCCTGCTGTCGTGGATGTACCACCGGCCGACCGAGGGTACGGAACGCTTCCTGGCGTCGAAGTTCGCGAAGAAGCCGGAGATCGCGGCGGCGAACATCGCGGCGTTCCGGGCGGGTTGGAACTTCGGCGAGACGACCGAGGACTTCGCGGTGTCCTACGAGGTGGCGCCGGCGGTGTCGGCGTTCCCGCCCGGGGTGTACCGCAACATCTCCGGGAACGTGGCCCTGTCGTACGGGCTCGTGGCGGCGTCGCGGCAGGCGGACCTGCCGTTGTACCTGGGCTCGTACCCGATCACGCCGGCGTCGGACATCCTGCACGAGCTGTCGCGGCACAAGAACTTCGGCGTGCGCACCTTCCAGGCGGAGGACGAGATCGCGGGCATCGGCGCGGCGCTGGGCGCGGCGTTCGGCGGGTCGCTGGCGGTGACGACGACATCGGGTCCGGGAGTCGCGCTGAAGAGCGAGACGATCGGGCTGGCGGTGTCGATGGAACTGCCGCTGCTGGTGATCGACATCCAACGCGGCGGCCCCAGCACGGGATTGCCGACGAAGACCGAGCAGGCGGACCTGCTGCAGGCGATGTTCGGGCGCAACGGCGAGGCGCCGGTGCCCGTGATCGCGCCCAGCACACCGGCGGACTGCTTCGACACGGCCATGGAGGCGGCCCGGATCGCGCTGGTCTACCGCACGCCGGTCTTCGTCCTGTCCGACGGGTACCTGGCCAGCGGTTCGGAGCCGTGGCGGATTCCCGAGGTGGACGAACTCCCCGACCTTCGGGTGCAGTTCGCCCAGGGACCCAACCACACGCTGGAGGACGGCAGCGAGGTGTTCTGGCCCTACAAGCGCGATCCGCGCACGCTCGCCCGGCCGTGGGCGGTGCCGGGCACGCCGGGGCTGGAGCACCGGATCGGCGGCATCGAGAAGCAGGACGGCACGGGCAACATCTCCTACGACCCGGCCAACCACGACTTCATGGTCCGCACCCGCCAGGCGAAGATCGACAACATCGACGTCCCCGACCTGGCCGTGGACGACCCGACCGGCTCGGCCGACACCCTCGTGCTGGGCTGGGGCTCCACCTACGGCCCGATCACCGCGGCGGTGCGCCGGCTGCGCACCGCGGGCGAACACATCGCGCAGGCCCATCTGCGCCACCTGAACCCCTTCCCGCACAACCTCGGCGCGGTGCTGGGGCGTTACGAGAAGGTGGTCGTCCCCGAGATGAACCTGGGCCAGCTCGCCACGCTGGTCCGCGCCAAGTACCTGGTCGACGCTCGCTCCTTCACCCAGGTCAACGGCATGCCCTTCAAGGCGGAGCAGCTCGCCACAGCTCTCAAGGAGGCCATCGATGGCTGAGACGACCACGGAAGGCGCGGGCACGATCGAGGCGCTCACTCTGGTGCCCAGGGCCGAGGCCGCGCAGTCCATGAAGGACTTCAAGTCCGACCAGGAGGTGCGCTGGTGCCCGGGCTGCGGGGACTACGCGATCCTCGCCGCCGTGCAGGGCTTCCTGCCCGAACTCGGCCTGGCGAAGGAGAACATCGTCTTCGTCTCGGGCATCGGCTGCTCCTCCCGCTTCCCGTACTACATGAACACGTACGGCATGCACTCCATCCACGGTCGGGCACCCGCCATCGCGACCGGGCTGGCCTCCTCGCGCCGCGACCTGTCGGTGTGGGTGGTCACCGGTGACGGCGACGCGCTGTCCATCGGCGGCAACCACCTCATCCACGCCCTGCGCCGCAACGTGAACCTGAAGATCCTGCTGTTCAACAACAGGATCTACGGCCTCACCAAGGGCCAGTACTCCCCGACCTCCGAGGTCGGCAAGATCACCAAGTCGACTCCGATGGGCTCCCTGGACGCCCCGTTCAACCCCATCTCCCTTGCCATCGGGGCCGAGGCCTCGTTCGTCGCCCGGACCGTGGACTCCGACCGCAAGCACCTCACCGAGATCCTGCGCCAGGCCGCCGCCCACCCCGGCACGGCCCTGGTGGAGATCTACCAGAACTGCAACATCTTCAACGACGGGGCGTTCGAGGCCCTCAAGGACAAGCAGCAGGCCGAGGAAGCGGTCATCCGCCTCGAACACGGGCAGCAGATCCGCTTCGGCGCCGACGGGTCCAAGGGGGTCGTGCGCGACCCGGACACCGGCGACCTGGGGGTCGTCGCGGTCACCGAGGAGAACCAGGCGCGGATCCTGGTCCACGACGCCCACGCCGCGTCCCCGACCACGGCCTTCGCCCTGTCCCGGCTCGCCGACCCCGACACCCTCCACCACACGCCGATCGGTGTCCTGCGCTCCGTACGGCGCCCGGTCTACGACACGCAGATGGCCGACCAGCTCGACACGGCCGTCGAACAGAACGGCAAGGGCGACCTGTCGGCGCTGTTCGCCGGCGGCGACACGTGGACGGTCGTCGGCTGACCGGTCCACCGACACGGGAGGGCCCGGGCGCCTGTTCGGCACCCGGGCCCTCCGTCACGCCTCGCACGTCCGTGGCGCGGTCACTCGTCGGGGATGTCCTTCTTGGCCCGCAGGAGGGTGTCACGGCTGATCACGACAATGCGCTCGTAGTCCGCCCGGGCGGCGTCCGGGGGGAGCAGGCCGTCCAGCTCCGCGGTCCGGTCGGTACCGATCACCGCAAAGCTTCCGTCACTCAGTTCGAAGAGGTCCGGACAGGTCTCCCCTGTCGCGCACCCCCGTTGGCGAGGAGAGTCCCCGAGACGACGGGCGATGCGAACCATAGAAGTGCTCAACGAGCTACCACCTCCCGGGGTCACGGTGACCCCCGGGATATAACTCTTCCGTGGGAGGTGCGCTGAAACGCGATCACGGATCAGTAGCCCGGAAGAAGGCATCATTCGTCAGTCGTCCCCGGGGCCGGCCCCACGACCCACCACTCCTCGGGATCGTCCGCGAGTTCGTCGAAAATGACGTCGAGCGCCTTGCCGACCCGGGCGTCCAGGGATTCCACCGCCAGGCTCCGCCGGTGCTCCACCGTGCGCTCCCAGTACTCCGCGAACACCTGGTTGCGGCACAGCACCCGCAGATGGCCGATCAGTTCGTCCCAGTCGAACACCCCGACGCGGTGCGCCAGCAGGATCGCCGCGTACTCCCGGTTGGCGAACAGCATCTGACGGCGTTTCGCGTCGGTGAGGCCGTGCAGCGTACTCAACGCGGCCGCCAGTGAGGCGTCGTCGATCGCGCGGTCCTGGTACTCGGACATGAAGCGATGCGACTGGATGACGTTCGCACGATGGAGCTCCACCCCCACGCGCGTGACCTGGCGAATGAGGTCGAGCAGGAGTTCCTCCTGACGCCGACGGCGGCTGTCGCGTGCGAACGGCCTCCGCATCAGGCCCAGCCCCGCCAGTGCAGACCCGGTCCTTCGTGCACTCGGAGCCATGTCAAGGCAACCCCCAAGGTCCGGTGGCCGTACGCCGGCCGCTGAAGGGCCGGCTCGGCACACGGTCGGCGACACCACCCCGCCCTCAGCCTGCCCGGCGGCTCAGCGGGGCGTGAGAGGCGGAGGAGGGGCGCATGGAAGGACAGGCGCCGCGCGTCCGCCGACCCCCTGCCCCATGTGTGCCCCGCGGGCGCCGTCGCCATTCGTCCGGTCGGGACGGGCCGGGGCCCCGACCCGCTCAGCTCCCCGCCCTCGCCGCGTCGTACCCCTCCCGCGCCTCCTGCACCGCGGCCATGCGCCGCTCGGTCCAGGCCGCGAGGTCGCGCACCTGCTCCGCGGCCTCGCGACCCAGGTCCGTCAGCGAGTAGTCCACCCGCGGGGGGATGACGGGCCGGGCCTCGCGGTGGACCATGCCGTCGCGCTCCAGGGTCTGGAGGGTCTGCGTGAGCATCTTCTCGCTCACCCGGCCGATGGCCCGGCGCAGCTCGCTGAAGCGGTGCGAGCGCTCCAGGAGCAGGATCAGGACGAGCACGCCCCAACGGCTGGTGACGTGCTCCAGGACCAGGCGGTAGGGGCACATCACCTCACCCTCGGCGCTCCACCTGCCCGCCCTGCCGGCTTGCGAAGTACTTACGTCCATGCCGGTACCTTACTTCAAAGTGGGTACTTTCGAAGAGTTAGTGCCACCCCTATGGTGAGTGGAGAAGGCCCGCCCCACGGACGGGCCCACCCCACGAGGAGTTGTTTCAGACATGAGCATCGTCGTCACCGGAGCCACCGGACACCTCGGCCGCCTCGTCGTCGAGGGGCTGCTGGAGAAGGTCCCGGCCGACCGGATCACGGCCGTCGTCCGCAGCGAGGAGAAGGCCGCGGACCTCGCGGCCCGGGGCGTACGGATCGCGGTCGCCGACTACAACGCCCCCGAGACCTTCGACGGCGTCTTCTCGGCCGGCGACAGGGTGCTGCTGATCTCCGGGAACGAGTTCGACAAGGGCCGCGTGGGCCAGCACAAGGTCGTGCTCGACGCCGCCGGCGCCGCCGGGGTCGCCCTCCTCGCCTACACCAGCGCGCCCGGGAGCCTGAGCGCGGCGCTGGCCGACGACCACCGGGGCACCGAGGCCGCGATCCTGGAGTCCGGCATCACCCACACCCTGCTGCGCAACGGCTGGTACAACGAGAACTACACCGAGAACCTGGCCCCGGTCCTGGAGCACGGGGCCGTCGTGCAGGCCGCCGGGGACGGCAGGATCGCCTCGGCCGCCCGCGCGGACTACGCCGCCGCCGCGGTGGCCGTACTGACGGGCGAGGGCCACGAGAACGCGACGTACGAACTGGGCGGCGACACCGCCTGGGGCTTCGACGAGTACGCCGCCGCGGTGGCCGGGCAGTCGGGCCGGGAGATCGTCTACAGCCCCGTCTCCACCGAGGTCTACGCGGGCATCCTGACCGGCGCCGGGCTGCCCGGTCCGCTCGCCGGCATCCTGGCCGGCGTGGACGCCTCCATCGAGAAGGGCGAGCTGGCCGGCGTCACCGGCGACCTCTCGCGGCTCACCGGCCGCCCGACCACGCCGATCACCGAGTCCATCGCCGCGGCGCTCAAGAACTGACGCCGGGGCCCGCCCCCACCTCCCCGGGCTCCCCGGCTCCCCGCCACCCTCCGCGCGGCGTCCGCCCCCTCTGCCCGTCATGACCGTATGGCGATACGGACATGACGCGCGGGGGGTCGCGGCGCTACCTTCTTGGAGGCTGCGGTGGGCAGCCGGGCAAGAGGGAGGGGCCGTGCCGGTGGAGTCCAAGAGCGAGCAGCGGACAGGCCTGCTGAACGGCTTCGCGGCGTACGGCATGTGGGGGCTCGTCCCCCTCTTCTGGCCGCTGCTGCAACCCGCGGGGGCGACCGAGATCCTGGCCCACCGCATGGTGTGGTCGCTCGGCTTCGTGGTGGTCGCGCTCGCGGTGACGCGGCGCTGGGCCTGGGCCGGCGAGCTGCTTCGGCAGCCGCGCAGACTGGGACTGATCACCGTCGCCGCGGCCGTCATCACGGTCAACTGGGGCGTCTACATCTGGGCCGTGAACAGCGGCCATGTGGTGGAGGCGTCCCTCGGTTACTTCATCAACCCGCTCGTCACCATCGCGATGGGCGTGCTGCTCCTGAAGGAGCGGCTGCGTCCCGCGCAGTGGGCGGCGGTCGGTGTCGGCCTCGCCGCGGTCCTCGTCCTGACCATCGGCTACGGGCGCCCGCCCTGGATCTCGCTGTGCCTGGCCTTCTCCTTCGCGACGTACGGACTGGTGAAGAAGAAGGTCAATCTGGGCGGTGTGGAGTCGCTGGCCGCGGAGACCGCGATCCAGTTCCTGCCCGCGCTCGGGTACCTGCTGTGGCTGTCGGCCCGCGGCGGCGCGACCTTCGGCGGCGAGGGCGTCGGGCACGCGGTGCTGCTCGCGGCGACCGGTGTGGTGACGGCCGCGCCGCTGGTCTGCTTCGGGGCGGCGGCGATCCGGGTGCCGCTGTCGACGCTGGGGCTGCTCCAGTACCTCGCGCCCGTCCTGCAGTTCCTGCTCGGCATCCTGTACTTCCACGAGGCGATGCCCGCCGAGCGGTGGGCCGGGTTCGCCCTCGTGTGGGCCGCGCTGTCGCTGCTCACCTGGGACGCCCTGCGGACGGCCCGGCGGTCCCGGGTGGCGCTGCGGAGGGCCGCTGCGGCCGCGCCCGCGACCGCGCCCCCGGGCTCGGCTCCCCTGGAGGCCGCGCCCCGGAACACGGAGGCCCGCGACTCCTCCGCCCCCGCCTCGGCGGCCCCGGAGTCTGCACCCCTCGAAGCCGTGTCGGTGGAGTCCGTGGCGGTCGAGGCCGTACGCGGGCCGTCCGCCCCGCGGGACTCGGCGGCCGTGCAGTCCGCACCGGCCGCACCCGGCGGGCCCGGCGGGAGCGCGGGCCGGAGTTCCGGTGGCGCCCCCGGACCGCGTCCCTAGTCAGAAGTCGGTGTCCTTGCCGAGGAACAGTTCGGCGAAGCCGGCCGCGGCGGCGGGCGAGGCCAGCGTCCGACGCAGCCTGGCCAGCGCGACGCCCGCGCGGAACGGGTCGCCCGACGACGTCCCGTGGTACACCTCGGCGAGCCACTGCGAGAACTCCTGGTACTGCCACACCCGCCGCAGGCAGGCCTCCGAGTAGCCGGCCAGGCCGCTGCCGTCGCCCTTCCCCGCGTGCGCGACGAGCGCGTCCGCGAGCAGCAGGGCGTCGTGGATCGCGAGGTTCATGCCCTTCGCGCCGATCGGCGCGAGGAGGTGGGCCGCGTCGCCCGCCAGATGGAGCCGCCCGTACGACATCGGCTCGACCACGTAGTTGTGCATGTTCAGGACGCGCTTCTCGATCAGCGGGCCCTCGGTGAGCGGTCGCGCGCCGTCGGCCGAGAGCCGTGTCCGCAGTTCGGACCAGACGCGCCCGTCCGGCCAGTTCCCGGGATCGTCGTCGGGCGGGCACTCCAGGTAGTAGCGGGTGACCTGCGGGCTGCGGGCCATGTGGCCGGCGAACCCGCGCGGATGGATGCCGAAGACGACGCAGTCGCTGGACGGCGGGGCCTCGGCGAGCAGGGCGAGCCAGCCGACCCCGAAGTCGTGCCGGGCGACGGTGGTGTGCGCGGCCGGCATCCAGCCCTGGCTGACGCCCCGCGCGCCGTCGCAGCCCGCCACGAAGTCGCACGCGACCCGGACACGCCCACCGGTCGACGGATCGGTGTACGTCACGGAGGGCCGGTCCGTGTCGATCCCCTCGGCATCGACGTCGCGGACCCCGAAGCGGATCTCGCCGCCCCTGACATCCGCGTACTCGCGCACCAGGTCCGTGACCAGGACGGGCTGCGGGTAGACGTAGTGGCGCTGCCCGGACACCTCCGTGTACGGGAACCGGTGGCGCTCGCCCGCGACGCGGAACTCGCACTCGGTGTGCACCCCGGCGTGCTCCAGCAGACGGTCGGCGAGGCCCCGCTCCTCCAGCGCGCGGACCGCCCACTCCTCCAGGAAGCCCGCGCGCGGGCGCTGCTCGACGAACCGTCTGCTCTCCGTTTCGAGCACCAGGCAGTCGACCGACGCGGCCCGCAGGACGTTGGCGAGGGTCAGCCCGGCCGGACCGGCGCCCACCACGACGACCCGGGTGCGCCGGACGGACACGGACGGGACGGCGTCTGCGGTCATGCGAACAGTATGACGAAGCGTCAATTGGCTTTGTACTGCGCCGTTCCAGCGCTCGAACCCCCCTCACGGTCCCCCCGTCCGCCGCGCCCGCGCAGGCCGAGGCAGGAGACGAGCGCGCCCAGGGCCACCATCGCCACGGGGACGACCAGCGCCGCGCGGAAGGCCGACAGGACGGCGTCCGGGTCCGAGTCCGCCGACGCCCCCGACGCGGCGAGGCCGTACACGGCCGTCACCGCGGAGATGCCGATCGCCGAACCGAACTGCGTGAACGTGGTCAGCAGGCCGCTCGCGAGGCCCTGTTCGGACTCGGCCACCCCGTCGGTCGCCGCGATCGTGAGCGGCCCGTAGGCCAGGGCGAACGCGATCCCCGCGATGATCAGGGTCGGGAACATCGCGGCGTACGACCAGTCCGCGCCGACGGGCAGGAAGAGCCCGTACGCGGCGACCGCCAGGACGAAGCCCGCGAGGATCACCCGGGCGTGGCCGAAGCGGGCCACCAGGCGGGGGGTGAGCGTGGGGGCGAGGACCGCGTCGCAGCCCAGCACCAGCAGGGCGACCGCGGTCCGCAGCGGCGACCAGTCGCGCAGTTCCTGGAGGTAGAGCGTGAGCACGAACTGGAAGCCGAAGAAGGCGCCCACGAAGAGGAGCGCACCGAGATCGGCCCGTACGACCGAACCCGTGCGGAGGATGCCGAGGCGGACGAGGGGCGCGGGCGCGCGCCGCTCGACGACCACGAAGGCGACCGCGAGGAGCACGGCCGCGCCCGCGACGACCACGGTCGCGCGCCGGCCGTCCAGCCCGTGTTCGAGCCGGATCACGGCATAGGCGGCGAGCAGCATGGCGCCCGCGGCGGTGACGGCGCCCAGGACGTCGAAGCCCTCGGCACGCGACCGGAGGGTGGCCGCGAGCCCCTTGGGGATCGCGGCCGGTAGCGGGGTCGGTGTGCCGGCCCGGCCCGGGGCGCCGGCCGCGGCCCCGGCGGGGGTGCCGGTCGCGGCCCCGGCGGGGGTGCCGGTCGGCCCGGGCGCCGGGATCAGGCGGATCGCCGCGACGAGGAGCGCGCCCGCCAGCAGGACGGGGGCGAAGAACACCCAGCGCCAGCCCAACTGCGTGAGCAGGCCGCCGACGACGAGACCGAGCGAGAAGCCGCCGGCCGCCGTGCCCGCGAAGACGAGCAGCGCCTTGTCGCGCGACGGGCCCTCCTCGTACGACGTGGTGATGAGGGAGAGCGCGGCCGGAGTCATGAAGGCGGCCGAGACCCCGGTGACGAAACGGGCGACGATCAGCGTCCAGCCCTCGGAGGCGAAGCCGCCCAG
Organism: Streptomyces fructofermentans; assembly: GCF_014651055.1. Lineage (GTDB taxonomy): Bacteria > Actinomycetota > Actinomycetes > Streptomycetales > Streptomycetaceae > Streptomyces > Streptomyces fructofermentans. Next base: position 18,341 of record NZ_BMWD01000017.1, on the reverse strand, counting down.
TCCCGAGAAGGCGAGGAAGACGGTGAGCCAGACGAGGAGCATCCGGCGGCGGCCCAGCAGGTCGGCCGCACGGCCGCCGAGCAGGGTGAACCCGGCGTAGCCGAGCACGTACGCGCTCATCACCCAGGCCGCGGCATCGGTGGTCAGCCCGAGATCGGACCTGATGGACGGAATCGCCACCGCCAGCATGGCGACGTCGATGCCCTCCAGGAAGATCGTTCCGCAGAGCACGAGCAGCAGGGCCCAGGCACGGGTGCCCATCGGGACTCCTCGGTGGGGAGAAAGGGAGGGAAAGGGGTGAGGCAGTGTCAGGAGGCGGCAGGAAGGCAGGACAACAGCGGTTACCCGATGGAGGGTCGGTTCCCTCTTGTAACCGCAGCCAGCCTGCGGCACCATCGGCAGGCATGGAAGAAGGCACTTCGAAGTCACCGAGTAACTGCGCGGGCACCGTGGACCACGGTGCCGCGGACCCCTTCCAGTGGGACACGCGCGAGGACTGCCAGGTGCGGCAGATCCTCGACCGGGTGGCCGACAAGTGGTCGCTGCTCGTGATCGCCCTGCTGGATTCGCGGCGCCTCCGGTTCACGGAGCTGCGCCGGGAGATCGACGGCGTCAGCCAGCGCATGCTGACGGTGACCCTGCGCCAACTGGAGCGGGACGGGCTGGTGAAGCGGACCGTGCACGCGGTGGTGCCGCCCCGCGTGGAGTACGAACTCACGCCGCTCGGCGGGACGCTGCACGCGACCATCCAGTCCCTGGTGACCTGGACGGAGGACCACCAGGGGGAGATCGCCGCGGCCCGCGCGGCCTACGACGAGCGGGAGAGCGTGGCGGTCCCGGCTCGGACCGGGAGCTGACGGGGAGCTGACGGGGGTCCTGGCGCGGACCGGGACCCGAAGGGGCGGTGTCCCTACGGGCGGTGTCCGTACGGGCCGCGTCCGGACCGGAGCCGCTCCGGGGCGGGCCCACCGCGACTTCAGCCGTCAGTCGTCAGTCGTCGGCCTCGGCCCGGCGGGCGCGATGCGCCCGGACCTTGTGCCGGTTGCCGCAGTGCTCCATGGCGCACCAGCGCCGCCGTCCGGGCCGCGAGGTGTCGACGAACAGCAGCCGGCAGTTGTGCGCGCCGCACTCGCGGATGCGGTCGGCATACGGCCCGGTGAGCAGTTCCACCGCGTCCCGCGCGACCGTGGCCAGCAACCCCGCGCCCGTCGCGCCCGGCACCCAGCCGCGCGATCCGTCCGCCTCGACCCGCGCGGCGAGCGGGGCCCCCGCCGCCGCCGCGTTGACGACCGCGAGGTGTCCCGCGTTCGGGGCGCGGCCGGCCACACGGTCGGCGGCGAGCTGGAAGAGGGCGTCCCGGAAGGCTCGCGTTTGCGCCAACTCCCCTTCCGTGACGGCCACTTCGAGCCCGGCGGGCAGACGGCTGCGGTCCGCCCAGCGCGCCAGGTCGGCGGGTTCGCGCAGCACCTCGTAGCGCGCGAACTCCCCGGGCCCGCCCGTCGTCAGGAGCTCCATGCACAGCGCCCCCGCGTCGAACCGGTACGCCCTGCCGTCGCGCGACACGAGGGTCAGCCCCGGCGATTTCGTTGCACTCCCGCTCACGTAACCAGTATAAGTGGTTGGCATGACTGAGACCCGGACACGGCCGCCCACCCCTGTGCACTGGAAGCTCGCCGTCGACGCCGCCGACCCCCACGCCCAGGCCGACTTCTGGGGTGCCGCCCTCAACTACCCGGTGGAGGACCACAGCGTCCTGGTCGAGCGCCTGCTGGGCGCCGGCGTCGTACCCCCCGAGGTGACCACCGAGTCGCACGGCCGTCCCGCCTGGCGGGACGCCGCGGCCGTACGGCACCCGCAGGACCCGTACGACAAGGAGAGCGGGGCCGGGCTCGGACGGCGGCTGCTGTTCCAGCGCGTACCGGAGCCGAAGACCGTGAAGAACCGGCTGCACCTCGACCTGCACCCGGGACAGGGCACCCGCGAGGGGGAGGTCGCGCGGCTGACCGCGCTGGGCGCGACCGTCCTGCGCGAGGTGAAGGAGCCGCAGGGCGAGTGGGTCGTCATGGCGGACCCGGAGGGCAACGAGTTCTGCGTGAGCTAGCCGCGCCCGCACCCGCCCGCACGTCTGCACACCTGCGCCCGGCGCCCCGCCGACCCGGCCGGGCCCACCGGGTCCACCGGGCCCACCGGGTCCGCCGGGGCCGCCGGGGCCGCCGGGGCCGCCCGGGCTCGTGGCAGCGGACCCCGCACCCACTTCCGGGGCGTCCGCTATGCGAACACCCGTGACCAGATTGCGCTCTTGACGGAACGTCAGACTCAGCTTCACCATCAGGCACCCATTCCCGCAAGGAATTCGGAGCCCCCCACATGAAGCTCTCCGTTCCCGGGCGCGCGACGGGCATCGCGGCGATATCCATCGCCGCGCTGCTCACCACGAGCGCGATAGCCGACGCCGCGCCCGCGCGCGTGGCCGCCGCCCCCGACATCCCCGTGGCCAACGTCAAGGCGCATCTCACCCAACTCCAGTCCATAGCCACCGCCAACGGCGGCAACCGGGCCCACGGCCGGGCCGGCTACAAGGCCTCCCTCGACTACGTGAAGGCCAGACTCGACGCGGCCGGATTCACCACGGCCATACAGCAGTTCACCTCGTCCGGCCGGGTCGGCTACAACCTGATCGCCGACTGGCCCGGCGGCGACGCCAACCAGGTCGTCATGGCCGGCTCGCACCTCGACAGCGTCTCGTCGGGAGCCGGGATCAACGACAACGGCTCCGGCTCGGCGGCCGTCCTGGAGGCCGCGCTCACCGTCTCCCGTACGCAGTACCGGCCCACCAAGCACCTGCGGTTCGCGTGGTGGGGGGCGGAGGAGCTGGGCATGGTCGGCTCGCGCTACTACGTCAACAGCCTCTCCACCGCCAACAGGGCCAGGATCAGCGGCTATCTGAACTTCGACATGATCGGGTCGCCGAACCCGGGCTACTTCGTCTACGACGACAACCCGGCGATCGAGAAGACCTTCAAGGACTACTTCACCGGCATCGGCGTCCCCACCGAGATCGAGACCGAGGGAGACGGCCGCTCCGACCACGCGCCCTTCAAGAGCGCGGGCGTCCCCGTCGGCGGCCTGTTCACCGGTGCCAGCAACAGCAAGACGGCGGCGCAGGCCGCCAAGTGGGGCGGCACGGCGGGTACGGCCTTCGACCGCTGCTACCACTCCTCGTGCGACACGACGTCGAACATCAACGACACCGCCCTGAACCGCAACAGCGACGCGCTCGCGTACGCGGTCTGGGAGCTGTCGGAGTAGAGCGGAGCAGGGTCGGTCCAGGTCCGAGTCCGGGTCCGGGTCCGGGTCCGGGTCCGGGGCGACCGGAGCAGGTCGGTCCGGGCCCGGGCCGACCGAAGGGGCACCGGACGTCGGGGCCGACGACCCGGCGGCACCTTCACCCGGCGGCACCTTCCCGCCCGGCACCCTCGGAGCCTGGCGACGACTGCATGCATGTGCATATACTGCATGCGCATGCAGTCGTCGTACGCCTTGCTTCCTGGAGTCCTCATGACCCGCAACTTCCTCTTCCTGCTGGGCAGCAGCCGCGGCGACGGCAACACCGAGCTGCTGGCCCGCCGGGCCGCGGAGCAACTGCCGCCCGGCACGACCCGGCGCTGGCTGAGCCTCGCCGAGCATCCGCTGCCCGACTTCGAGGACCTGCGCCACGACAGCGACCACGTCCGCCCCTCCGAGGGCCCCGCGGCGCTGCTGCTGGACGCCACCCTGGCGGCCACCGACCTCATCATCGCCTCCCCGCTGTACTGGTACTCCGTGTCCGCGCACACCAAGCGCTACCTCGACCACTGGTCGGGCTGGCTGCGCACACCCGGCGCGGACTTCAGGAGGACGATGGCCGGCCGCACGCTGTGGGGCGTCACGGCTCTCGCGCACGCGGAGGAGGAGGTCGCCGAACCGCTCGTCGGCACGCTCAACCACACGGCCGCGTACATGGGGATGCGCTTCGGCGGGGTACTGCTCGGCAACGGCAGCAGGCCCGGGGACATCCTGGCCGACTCCGCCGCCATGGCACGCGCCAAGGCCTTCTTCGCCCAGGAGCCCCCGCTCGCCCGCTTCCCGTACGAGGACTGAGCGACGCGGGGTCGGGCCGGCGCGGGCCGGACCGGCGGCCCGAGGGAGCCCGGCCCCTCCGGCCCGGCCCCTCCGGCCCGGCGCCTACGCCGTGATGTCCTTCGTCGTGAACCGCGCCCACGCCGCCGTGCCGAACACCGCCGCGTACAGCGCCTGGAGTTCGAGGTTGGCGACGAGGTCGTCCCAGTAGACGGGGTCGCGCATGAGGTCGGCGAAGGACAGCCAGTAGTGCGAGAAGAAGTAGGGCTGCACCGCGTGGAGCTGCGGGATCTGGTCGAGGATCTGCACGGTGATCAGCAGCCCCACGGTCGTCGCCATCGCGGCGATCCCGCTGTTGGTCAGGGTGGAGACGAACAGGCCCAGGGCCGCGAACCCGACCAGTGAGGCGGCGACGGCCAGCGCGATGAGCAGCGCCCGTCCCAGCCCCTCGCCGAAGCTGATCCGCGTGCCGGAGATCGTCGTGAGCTCGCCGAGCGGGAACAGGAGCGCGCCCACGATGAGCGCCGAGGCCGCCACGACCAGCGTCGCGACGAGGCAGAAGGCCAGCGTGGTCGCGTACTTGGTGACCAGCAGGCGCGTACGCCCCGCCGGCGCGACCAGCAGATAGCGCAGGGTGCCCGCGTTGGCCTCGCCCGCCACCGAGTCGCCCGCGACGACGCCCACCGCCATCGGCAGGAAGAACGGCAGGGTGGCCGCCAGCGCGGTGAACACCAGGAACAGTCCGTTGTTGGTGATCTGCGCGATGAACGCGGGCCCCTCTCCGCCGCCTCCGGCGGACGACCCGTCGCCCGTCTCGATCCGGATCGCGACGCCGATCAGTACCGGTACCGCCGCGAGCACTCCGAGCAGCGCGATCGTGCGCCAGCGGCGGAGTGTGGTGGTGAGTTCGTTGCGGAGCAGGCCGAGGGTCCACAGGGGGCCCGGTGCCCTTGCCGCGGCGGCCCGTCCCCCGGCGGCGCCGTCCCCGGCCGACGCCTCGGCGGTCTCAGCCCGCGACATCGAATCCCTCCCCCGTGAGCGCCACGAACGCGTCCTCCAGCGAGGCCCGCTCGACCCCGAAGCCCCGGACGCGGACACCCGCCGTCACCAGCGCCGCGTTCACCTCGGCGAGGTCGCGGTCCGGCGGCTCGGCGGTCACCCGGTCCCCGGCGACCACGACGTCGGCGGCGCCCTGCTCCTTCAGCACCCGGCCGGCGTCGGCCGGGTCGGGTGTCGTCACGACGAGTCGCCCCCGCGCGCCCGCCGCCAGCTCGGCCACCGGGCCCTGCGTGATCAGCCTGCCCCGTGCCATCACCGCGGCGTGCGTGCACACCTGCTCGATCTCGTCGAGCAGGTGCGAGGAGAGGAACACGGTGGTGCCGTCCGAGGCCAGCTCCCGCACCAGGGAACGGATTTCACGCATGCCCTGCGGGTCGAGCCCGTTGGTCGGCTCGTCCAGGACCAGCAGCCGCCGCGGCCGGAGCAGCGCGGCGGCGAGCCCGAGGCGCTGTTTCATGCCCAGCGAGTACGCCTTCGCCTTCTTCGCCCCGGCGGCCGTCAGGCCCACCCGGTCGAGTGCCGCCGCGACCCGTGCGCGCCGGGTGCGCGGGTCGGCGGCCGGGTCGGCGGAGTCGTACCGCAGGAGGTTGTCCCGGCCGGACAGGAAGCCGTAGAGGGCGGGGCCCTCGATCAGCGCGCCCACGTGCGGCAGCACCGTGCCCGCGGCGCGCGGCATGGGCCGCCCCAGCACCCGTGCCGTGCCGGACGTCGGCTCGATCAGGCCCATGAGCATGCGGATGGTGGTCGTCTTGCCGGAGCCGTTCGGGCCGAGGAATCCGAACACGCTGCCCGCCGGGACGGCGAGGTCGAGGCCGTCGACGGCGAGCTGTCCTCCGCGGTAGCGCTTGGTGAGCCCGCGGGTGGCGATCACGGTGTCGCCCGCGTCCGCGGTGTCCTCCGTGGGCGTGCTCTCCCCCGTCGCCGCCGGGGCGCCGGCGTCCGCGGGGCCGACCGCTCCGGCCGCTCCGGCCGTGCCCCGCGCGTCCGCCATGTCACCGTCCGCGGTGGACAGTTCCGCCATCGACTCCCTCGATTCGCCGTGCCGCCCGGGACCCCGGACGCTCCCGGGGCCGCGGCTGACGGTCCGCGGCCCCCCGCGGGGCCGCGCGTCCGGTCGGCGGCCACCGGGGACCGCTCCGCTACTCCGCCGCGTCGGCCGCCTTGACCAGGGCCTCCTTGGTGACGGCGCCCGCGTAGACCGTTCCGTCGTCCGTGATGAGCGCGTTGACCAGGCGGGTCGAGAAGACCGTGCCCGAGCCGAACTTGCCGCTCACGTGGTCGCCCAGCGAGTCGAGGAAGCGGCCCGCGTCACCGCCGCCGGACTTCTCCGAGGGCAGGCCCTCGCCGCCCTCGCCCTCGATCCGGGCGATCGAGGTCCAGCCCTTGCCGATGACCTTCAGGCCCTCGAACTCCTCGCCCGGGTGCGCGCCGGCGTCCGGCAGCGCACGCTCCGCCCTGTCCTTGCCGCCCGGCCCGCCGGTCCGGCCCTCGGAGGCGGGCTCGTCGCCCTGCGTGACCTTCGCACCCTTGGGCGGGGTGAAGTCGAAGGTCGACGCGGCCGGCCTGGTGAAGTCGACCTTCGTGAAGCCCGCGTCCACGACGGCCGCGCCGCCGCTCGCGGGGGTCAGCGTGAACTTCAGCGGCAGGCCGGTCCTCGAGTCCACCGCGACCGAGATCGTGCCGACCGTCGAGCCTGAGCCCTTCGGCTCGATCAGCAGCTTGTAGGCGTCGCGCCCCGCGACCCGCATGGTGCCGTCCACGGTCACGGACGTCGTGTCGTCGACCGCCTTCAGCGCCTCCTCGGCCAGGTCCTGCGGCGTGGCCGGGACGTCCTCGGGCTTCTCCTCCGGCGCCTTTCGGCCGGAGCCGGCCGCGGAGTCCTTCACGTGGTACGCCTCGTTCGACGCGCTGTCGTACGCCCACACCTCGTCGCCGTTGCGGATCACGCTGTACTCGGCGGCGTCGTCGAGCAGCGACAGCTTCTGCCGCTCCTCGCCGTCGGCCGCGACGCGCAACGTGTGCGTGCCGGACGCCAGTTCCATCAGCTTGGACGAGGGGTCCGCGGACGAGCCGGAGCCGGCCCCGCCCGCCGCGCCGCCGAGGGCGCCGCCCAGGCCGCCGAGGTCCGGCAGTCCCAGGTCCGTGCTGATCTTCACCGTGCCGGACAGGCGCTCCACGTCCGAGGCGGCGATCTTCTCGATGAGCTGCTGGGCCGTGATGTCCGGCAGGTCGGGGTCGCCGGAACCCGCGAACGCGGGTACCAGTCCGATGGTCGCCGCCGCCACCCCCAGCACTGCGACGGGGACGACGTAGCGCGCGGCCCTGCGCCTGCCGTCGCGCATGCCCTCGTTCGTGTCGTCGTCGGCTTCGTACGGTGCCATGTGTGCCCTACCTCCGTTGTCGGCGGCGGCTGAAACGTCCAGCACTCGTCCACTCCCCGGCCGCCATTGTCACCCGAACTCCTGTGAAGTGGTGTGTCCCATCTGACCAAATCGGCCCGGACAATGCGTCAGACCTCGGAGCCAACTCCGCGTACACCTGGGGTATGACTCGGGTGCACGGCGCCTCCTCCGACCCGTAGGGGTCGCGCCCCGGGACACGTCCGGGCGGCCCGTCGGGGCCTCCACCCGCCGACTCCGTCCCCGCCCGAGCCCGCCGGCTCCGTCCCGCCCGAGCCCGCCGGCTCCCTCCCCGCCCGAGCCCGCCGGCTCCGTCCCCGCCCGAGCCCGCCGGCTCCGTCCCCGCCCGAGCCCGCCGGCTCCGTCCCCGCCCGAGCCCGCCCCGCGTCCTCGCACCCCGCACCTCACGCGGCGCGGCACCGGCCGGTCCTCCCGGAGGAAGGGGCCCGTCGGGCAGGAGCCACCGGCCCCGCCCACGGCGAACACCGGCCCGGTGGGCCGGTTGAGGGACGGCGTGGCCGCCCGGACAGGTGCCACGCAGGGGGAGGCACGGCCCGGTGGGCCGGTTGAGGGACGGCGTGGCCGCCCGGACAGGTGCCACGTACGGGGAGAACCCCGGCCCGGTGGGCCGGCGGCGGGGCGGGGTCAGCCGGCCCGGTGCACCACCGCGTCGCACAGCTCGACCAGCGCCGCCTTGGCGTCGCACTCCGGGAGCGGGGCCAGCGCGGCGCGCGCGTCCTCCGCGTACCGGACGGTGTCCCGGCGGGCCTGTTCGAGGGCCGGGTGCTCGCGCAGCCGGTCCAGCGCCTCCGCGTGCCGCGCGTCGTCCGTCAGGTCCGAGTCGAGCAGCTCCGACAGCGCGATGTCCTCGGCGAGCCCGAGCCGCTCCACCCGCTCGCGCAGGCGCAGCACGGGCATCGTCGCGATGCCCTCGCGCAGGTCCGTGCCCGGGGTCTTGCCGGACTCCCGGGACTCGCTGGCGATGTCCAGCACGTCGTCGGCGAGCTGGAAGGCGACGCCGAGGCGCTCGCCGTACTGCGTCAGCACGTCGACCACCGTCTCGTCGGCGCCCGACATCATGGCGCCGAAACGACCCGCGACCGCGATCAGCGAACCGGTCTTGCCGCCGAGCACGTCCATGTAGTGGTCGATCGGGTCGCGGCCGTCGCGCGGCCCCGCGGTCTCCAGGATCTGGCCGGTGACCAGCCGCTCGAACGCCTCAGCCTGGACCCGTACGGCCTCGGGGCCGAGGTCGGCCAGGATGTGCGAGGCGCGCGCGAACAGGAAGTCGCCGGTGAGGACCGCCACCGAGTTGCCCCACCGGGCGTTCGCGCTGGACACCCCGCGGCGCACGTCCGCCTCGTCCATCACGTCGTCGTGGTACAGCGTGGCGAGGTGGGTCAGCTCCACGACGACGGCGGAGGGCACGACACCGGGCGCGTACGGGTCGCCGAACTGCGCGGCGAGCATCACGAGCAGCGGCCGGAACCGCTTGCCGCCCGCGCGCACGAGGTGCTGCGCGGCCTCCGTGATGAACGGGACCTCGCTCTTGGTGGCCTCGAGCAGTCCCGCCTCGACGGCCGCCAATCCGGCCTGGACATCGGCTTCGAGCGCCTGGTCCCGCACGCTCAGCCCGAACGGCCCGACGACGGTCACGAGGGTCTCCTGTCTGCTGACGCTCTCAACGGCGGTCACTGGATGCTCTGGGGAGCTGGGTGCTGTGGGTGTTTGTCGATGTGTCGCTGCCGGCACTCAAGTCAGCGTATCCGGTCGCCTTTCGATCACAGTGAGCGCCCGCCCGTCACCGGCCATCCCCCTGCCGGACACGCTCCACCTGGCCCTTTTTGCCCCATCGCGCCGGGCCGGGCGCCACTGGATCAAGAAAGGTATCTTCTTGACCTGCCCATATGACACGAAAGACGCCTTTGCGACCGGAGTGGTCACTTTGTCCCGCAGCGAGCACGGCCGGTCCGCGGCCCGCGGACCCGCCGCCGCGCCCCGCGGCGGACCCCTCCGCCGCCCGGCGGACCGGGGCGGCCCCACCGGCACGGGGCACGTGCGTCACGGTCCGCCGTCACCCGGCCGGACCCGCGCACGCCGCCCTCCGTGCGCCGCCCAGGACGCGCCGCACGACGTACCCGCCGCTCCGAGGTGACACCCATGCGCATCCGTACGTCCTTCCCCCACGACACGGCCCACGAGGACCTCCGGGTGCCCCTGTCGGACGGAACCAAGCTGCACGCGCGTGTATGGCGCCCGCTCACCGGCGAACCCGTACCGGCCCTGCTGGAGTACGACCTGTACCGGCTCAGCGACTGGACCGCCCCGCGGGACGCGCAGCGCCACCCCTGGTACGCCGGGCACGGCTACGCGTCCGTGCGCGTGGACATGCGCGGGCACGGCAACTCCGAGGGGGTGCCGGACGGCGCCCACCACGCGGAGGCCGCCGACGGGGCCGAGGTGGTGGACTGGCTCGCCGCGCAGCCCTGGTGCACCGGCGCGGTGGGCATGTTCGGGATCGCCCGGGGCGCTCTCGCCGCCCTCCGGGTCGCGGCGCTGGCGCCCGGGCCGCTGAAGGCCGTCGTCGCCGTCTGCGCGACGGACGGCACGCACGGCGACCCCGGCCACCGGGAAGGATCCGCCCCGGACGCCGGCCCGCTCGCCGGGACCGCGACGGCGCTCGCGTACGCCGCGCGCCCCCCGGACCCGGCGTACACGGGCGAGGACGGGAACACCCTCTGGGTCCGGCGGCTGCGGGCCGTGGTCCCGCCCTCGCACGAGTGGGCGGCGGACCAGGCGCACGGCCACCACCGGCGGCACGGCGCGGTGCCGGAGGACTGCGCGGCGGTGCGGGCCGCCGTCCTCGCGGTCGGCGGCGGGCACGACCCGTACCGCGACACCGTGCTGCGGCTCGTGGAGCACCTGCCACCCGACCGCGTACGGGGCCTGATCGGGCCCTGGGCCCACCAGTACCCTGACCGGGGGCGGTCGCCCGGGCCGGCGATCGGCTTCCTCCAGGAGACGCTGCGCTGGTGGGACCACTGGCTGAGGGGCACCCCGGGCACCGCGCCCGGCGGCACGCCCCGCGGAGCGGGCGGCGGAGCCGACAGCGGCAGCCGCGCCGGGACGGAAGGCGGGTCGGAAGGCGGGTCGGACGACGTGGCCCGCGGGGCCGACCGGGCCGACTCGGGCGAGGCCGAGTCGGCCTCGGCCGACTGGGCCGACTGGGCCGACGACCGCATCGGCGCGCACGGCACCGGCGGAGTGATGTCCACCCCCCTGCTGCGCTCGTACATCGCCGACTCGCACCCGCCTGCGACGCCGATGCCGACGCCGACCGGCCGCTGGGTCGGCGACCCGTCCTGGCCCTCCCCTCTGGTCGCCCCGGTGGCGTACGTGCTCCGGGGCAGGCCCGTGGCCGTGCGGTCCTCCCAGCACACGGGGATCGACGCGGGTGCCTTCCCGCCCGTCGGCGGCGACGCGGACCTGCCGCCCGACCAGCGGGAGGAGGACGCCAGGTCGGCGTGCTTCGAGTTCGAGGTACCGGAGGAGATCTGGGTGCTGGGCCGCCCCCGGGTACGCCTGCGCCTCACCGCGCGGGCGGCGCGCGGACAGGTCGCGGCCCGGCTGTGCGACGTGGCACCCGACGGCGCCTCGACCCTCGTCACCCGGGGCGTCCTCGACCTGCCGGCCCGTCGCGGAGCCGACCGGGACGACGCCCTGGACCCGGACGACACGGAGGACGTGGTCCTCGACCTGCACGCCGTCGGCCACGCCTTCCCGCCGGGGCACCGCATCCGGCTCGCCGTGTCGTCCGCGTACTGGCCGCGCATCTGGCCCCAGCCCGGATCCGGCGCCGGGTTCACCCTCACGCCGACGGGCAGCCTGCTCGAACTCCCGCTGCGCGCCCAGGAGTCGGACCCCTCGATCACGTTCGGGGAACCGGAGCAGGCGGAGCCGATGGGGGTGAACACCCCCGCCACCCTGGACGAGCCGCGCCCCGAGCGGCTCGTGGTCCACGACGTCGCCAAGGGCGAGTGGCGCCTGGAGACCGACCCCTGCCCCGGCGGGACCCGGGTGTACCCCGACGGCCTCGAAGTCACCGAGGACGCAGGGGAGGCGTACACGATCGGCTCCGCCGACCCCCTGTCGGCGTGCGTGCGGTCCCACTCGTCGATCCGCCTGCACCGGCCGGACCTGCCGTGGGACGCGAGGATCGAGGCCCGCTCCCAAATCACCTGCGACGAGGCGGACTTCATCACGTTCGACGAGCTGGTCTGCAAAAGCGGCGACGAGGTCGTGTTCCACCGCACGTGGGAGAAGCGGATTCCGCGCGCCTCGGGCTGAACCCGGGCGACGGACGCCCGCGGCGCGGCGGCGGGCGGGCAGCGGCGCAGCGGCGGGCGGGGCGGGCAGCGGCGCAGCGGGCGAGCGTCGGGGACGGCCGACCGCGGGCCGCGGGCCGCGGGTGCGCTGGAAGGCGGGTGCGGCGGGTGCGGCGGGCGGCGGGTGCGGTGGGTGCGGTGGGTGCGGTGGGCAAGCGCACCACCCCTGCGCCCACCTTGTCCCTATTGGGCAATCATCAGCACATCTGCGCTCTATCGAACCATTCATGACTGTTCGCGCAGACCCTTCGGCGCACCTGACGCGCGCCCGCACACCCCAGGAGCACACTCACCCAATTCGGTCATTACATCCCATTCACTCCTCGTCGAATCGCGCCCGACTTGCCCGTTTTAGCGATGACTCGCACCTAATAACCCACCCACGCCCGTGAATTGGGTCACCCCCCTGCCCGCCGCCGATCCGGCCGCGACCGCGCGATTTCCCTTTGCCGAAAGCAAGTTGAACTTTGCCTTCCGGATGGATCAAGAGGTACGAAACGCCCTCACCAGGCAAATGACCTTGCTCTGTGATTTCAGGGCTTGTTCACGACATGTGCTCTCGCATACCTTCACGTCACTCCGGACGGAACGCCTCATCCTGCCGCCGCCCGGAACTCCCAGTCATCCATCACTCGCACACGGCAGGAGCGGGGGACCCAGGTAAGTCGCCGGTCCGGTCCCCGGAACGGCTAGGGGTGAAGTCGCGTACAGCACGCGGCCGGGCATCTCCCGCCCGAACCCGACAGCTCACCTCGCAGGCGCCGGAGAGGAAAAGCACCATGCCCGCACGCGGCAACCAGCGTCGTCACCGCTTCACCCCCCTCACCCGCGGCATCGTGGCCGTGACCACCGGCGGAGCCGCGCTCGCGCTTCCGCTCATGGGGGCCACCGGCGCCCACGCGGCCCAGCCGACCCGGGCCGTGCAGGCCGCCGCACCGCAGGTCTCGCTGATCACGTACAAGGTCGTCGAGGGCGACACCCTGGCCACGATCGCGAAGAAGCACCCCACCAGCGGCGGCTGGAAGGACCTGTACAAGGCCAACCGCGCGGTCATAGGCAACGACCCGGCGCACATCCGCCCGGGCCTCGTGATCACCGTGGGCACGAAGAACGCCAAGGGCACCGCGAAGGCCCCGGCGACGGCCGCGCCCGTCGCCGCGAAGACCTCGTACGCGAACAACCTCGACGGCTGGATCCGGGAGTCGCTGGACATCATGGCCAAGAAGGGCATCCCCGGCAGCTACGACGGCATCCACCGCAACATCCTGCGCGAGTCGTCCGGCAACCCGCAGGCCATGAACAACTGGGACTCCAACGCCGTGGCCGGCACGCCGTCGAAGGGCCTCCTCCAGGTCATCGACCCGACCTTCGCCGCCTACCACGTGTCCGGCACCCCGATGGACCCGTTCGACCCGGTCGCCAACATCACCGCCGCGTGCAACTACGCCGCCGCGAAGTACGGCTCGATCGACAACGTCTTCGGGGCCTACTGACCGGAGAGCATCCGTTCGAGGACGACGGCGATGCCGTCGTCCTCGTTCGACAGGGTGATCTCGTCGGCCACGGCCCTGAGTTCGGCGTGGGCGTTGGCCATGGCGACCCCGTGGGCGGCCCAGTCGAACATGGGGATGTCGTTGGGCATGTCCCCGAAGGCGATGGTCTCGGCCGAGGTCAGGCCCAGCCGCCCCGCCGCCAGCGCGAGTCCGGTGGCCTTCGTGATGCCGCATGGCTGGAGTTCGACGGTGCCGGGGCCGGACATCGTCACGCTGGCGAGGGAACCCACCGCTCCGCGGGCGGCCGACGCCAACTCGTCGTCGGACAGCCTCGGGTGGCGCAGCAGGACCTTGCTGATCGGGGCCGTCCACAGGGCGGCACGGCGCGGCACGCGCACCGCGGGCAGGGTCGGGTGGGGCATCTCGTAGCCCGGCTCGATGAGCGTGAGCCCGTCGACCCCGTCCTGGTCGACGGCCGCGTACACCTCGCCGACCTCCGCCTCGATCTTGCCGAGCGCCGTCTCGGCCAACTCCCGGTCCAGGGTGACCGACCACAGCATGCGGTTCTCGGCGGCGTCGTAGAGCTGAGCCCCCTGACCGCACACCGCGAGCCCCCGGCTGCCCAGTTCGTCGAGCAGGGGCCGTACGCGCGGGACCGGGCGCCCCGTCACCACGAGATGCCGCGCGCCCCCCTCGACCGCCTTCGCCAGCGCGGCCCGCGACCGGTCGGAGACGGTGTCGTCGCCGCGAAGCAACGTTCCGTCCAGGTCAGTGGCGATAAGTGCATATGCAGTCGGTGGGGCCATGATCAGAGAATACGGACCCGTCGGCCCACCGACCCGACGGGAACCGGACGTCGTCCGGCACCTCGACCGTCCCACTCCTCCCGGCACCCTCCCGGCGGCACCCGTGCCCGGGAAATCGGCCACCGCCCCTTCCCCGTCCGGCGGTTGGGACCGTCGCCGCCGAACCCTCGATCGCCGCGCCCGCCGCGCCGTTGCGTCCGACCCGTCAACTCCCCCTCCGCGCAAGCCAGGTCGAGGGAGCCGGCGCCCTCGAAGAGGGAGCGCCGCCACCACCGGGACGGGCGGGCCGTACGCGGCACCGCACACGGCACGGCACCGGGGAGCACCGCAGGGCAGGACCCGACACGGCGACCAATCGGACATTCCCAACTCTTCAGACACTGCCCAAGAGCGTCGCCTGCACGTAACGTGTGCCTCACCCACCCGGAAAGTGAGGCAGCACCCGATGCCCCCCTTCGATGTCCCCGAGGGCGATCCCTTCGGCCCGCACAATCTTCCGTACGGCGTCTTCTCGCTTCCCGGCTCCGACCGGCGCAGCGTGGGCGTCCGGCTGGGCGACCACGTCCTGGACGCGGGTGCCGCCGCGGTGGAGCTGGGCTCCCCGTACGCCGCGCTGCTCGCCCGGCCCTCGCTGAACCCGCTGCTCGCGGCCGGCCGCACGGCGTGGTCGGACGTGCGTCGCGCGCTCACCGCCTGGGTGACGGTGCCGGCCCACCGGGAGGCCGTCGCGCCCCTGTTGCACCCGCTCTCCGAGGTGACGCTCCACCTGCCCTTCGAGGTGGCCGACTACGTCGACTTCTACGCCTCCGAGAACCACGCCCGCAACGTCGGCCGGATCTTCCGCCCCGACGCCGAGGACTCCCTCACGCCCAACTGGAAGCACCTGCCGATCGGCTACCACGGCCGCTCGGGCACCGTCGTGGTCTCCGGGACCGACGTCGTGCGCCCCTCCGGCCAGCGCAAGGCCCCCGCGGACCCGGCACCGGTCTTCGGCCCGTCCGTACGCCTGGACATCGAGGCCGAGGTCGGCTTCGTCGTCGGCGCCCCCTCGACGATGGGCACTCCGGTGCCGCTCGGCGGGTTCCGCGACCACGTCTTCGGCCTCTGCCTCCTCAACGACTGGTCCGCCCGCGACCTCCAGGCCTGGGAGTACGTGCCCCTCGGCCCCTTCCTCGGCAAGTCCTTCGCCACCTCGGTGTCCGCATGGATCACCCCGCTCGACGCCCTGGACGACGCCCTGGTCGCGCCTCCCGGGCGGACGCACCCGCTGCTGCCCTACCTGGACGACGCGTCGGAGGAGCCCGGCGGCTACGACCTGCGCATCTCCGTCGCCGTCAACGGCCATGTGATCTCCGAGCCGCCCTTCTCGACCATGTACTGGACGGCGGCGCAGCAGCTCGCCCACATGACGGTGAACGGCGCCTCCCTGCGCACCGGCGACCTGTACGGCTCGGGCACGGTGAGCGGGGCGTCCGAGAACCAGCGGGGCTCGCTCCTGGAACTGACCTGGAACGGCCGCGACACCCTCGAACTGCCCGACGGCAAGAGGACGTTCCTCGAGGACGGGGACGTCGTGACCCTGACGGCCTGGGCTCCGGGACCGGACGGCACACGCGTGGGTCTGGGCGAGGTGACGGGCCGGGTCGTGGCGGGCGCGTAGCCCCCGCCACGACCCGGCCCGGTGACCGTCACGGCCGGGCGGGGCGGCGGCCCACCCGGCCGTGACGGCTACATCCAGTCGTCAGGCTCCGGTTCCGGCTCCTCGTCGAACCCGGACCAGTCCAGCGCGGACTCCGCGCCCCCGTCGGCCGACGCCCCCGCGACCGGTCCTCCGGTGCTCCTGGGCGACGCGCTCCGGGGGACCGCACCACGCGGCGCCGCCTCCTTCCGGGGCGGACCGCCGGGTACGGCTCCCTTCGGCGCCGCGCCTCCCGGCACGGCCGAACCGGACGCGTCCCCGTCCGGCGTCCCGCTTCCCGCGGCGGGGCGCTCCAGGGAGGCGAGCACACCGATCACTCCCTCCCCGTACGTCATGAGCTTCTTCTCGCCGACTCCGCCCACTCCGCCGAGTTCGGCCACGGACGCGGGCCACACCGTGGCGATCTCCCGCAGCGTCGCGTCGTGGAAGATGACGTAGGCCGGGACGCCCTGCTCCTTGGCCTGGGCCCCGCGCCACGCGCGCAGTGCCTCGAAGGCGGGCTGCAGGCCCTCCGGCAGCTCGGCAGCCGCGGTCTTCGCCCTGCGCTCCCCCCGGCCACCGGAGGACCGCGCGGTCGCGGGCCTGGCCTGCTCCTTGCGCAGCGGCACCTCCCGCTCGCGCCGCAGCACGGTCCCGCTCGCCTCGGTCAGCACCAGCGTCCCGTAGTCGCCCTCGACCGCGAGGAGTCCCTGCGCCAGCAACTGGCGGACGACTCCCCTCCACTCGCCCTCGGTCAGGTCCTCGCCGATGCCGAACACGGACAGCTGGTCGTGGTCGAACTGGATGACCTTCGCCGACCTGCGCCCGAGCAGGATGTCGACGATCTGCACCGCCCCGAACTTCTGCCCCCGCTCACGCTGGAGCCGCACCACCGTGGACAGCACCTTCTGCGCCGCGACCGTGCCGTCCCAGGTCTCGGGAGGGGTGAGGCAGGTGTCGCAGTTCCCGCAGGCCGGGGCCGCGGAGTCCTGGCCGAAGTAGGCGAGCAACTGGCCGCGCCGGCAGCCCGCCGTCTCGCACAGCGCGAGCATCGCCTCCAGGTGGGCGGCCGCCCGGCGCCGGAACGCCTCGTCGCCCTCGCTCGACTGGATCATCTTGCGCTGCTGGATGACGTCGTTCAGCCCGTACGCCATCCACGCCGTGGACGGCAGGCCGTCCCGGCCCGCGCGGCCCGTCTCCTGGTAGTAGCCCTCGACGGACTTCGGCAGGTCGAGGTGGGCGACGAACCGCACGTCGGGCTTGTCGATGCCCATGCCGAAGGCGATGGTGGCGCACACCACCAGACCGTCCTCGCGCAGGAAGCGCGACTGGTGCGCGGCGCGCGTGCCCGCGTCCAGGCCCGCGTGGTACGGCACCGCGGCGATGCCGTTGCGGGCGAGGAACTCCGCCGTCCTCTCCACCGAGTTGCGCGAGAGGCAGTACACGATGCCCGCGTCGCCCGGGTGCTCCTGCTGCAGGAAGGCCAGGAGCTGCTTCTTCGGGTCGGCCTTGGGCACGATCCGGTACTGGATGTTGGGCCGGTCGAAGCTCGCCACGAAGTGACGGGCGTCCGGCATCCCCAGACGCTGGGTGATCTCCTGGTGGGTGGCGTGCGTGGCGGTCGCGGTCAGCGCGATGCGCGGCACGTCCGGCCACCGCTCGCCCAGCAGGGACAGCGCGAGGTAGTCGGGGCGGAAGTCGTGGCCCCACTGGGACACGCAGTGGGCCTCGTCGATGGCGAAGACGGAGATCTTGCCGCGCGAGAGGAGGTCGAGGGTGGACTCCAGGCGCAGCCGCTCGGGCGCGAGGTAGATCACGTCGAGCTCGCCCGCGAGGAACTCGGCCTCGACCACGCGCCGCTCGTCGAAGTCCTGCGTGGAGTTCATGAACCCGGCGCGCACGCCGAGCGCCCGCAGGGCGTCCACCTGGTCCTGCATCAGCGCGATGAGGGGCGAGACCACCACGCCGGTGCCCGGTCTGACCATGGCCGGGATCTGGTAGCAGAGCGACTTGCCGCCGCCGGTCGGCATGAGGACCACGGCGTCCCCGCCCGCCACCACGTGATCGATGACGGCTTCCTGCTCGCCGCGGAACGATTCGTACCCGAAGACCCGGTGGAGGGTGGCCAGCGCCTCGCTGCCCGAGAACCCGTCGGGCCCGCCCCCGGCCGGTCCCGGTCCCGCTGTCCGCCCGCCGGTGTCCGCGGCCCTGTCGTCGTCCGTCATCTCGTCCGTCCCGCCCGTCCCGCTCATCGCCCTGTCCCCCGCACGTCCTGCTCGACCACTGCCTCCACGATAGGGGTCCGCACCGACAGCCCCGGGGTTGTCCACAGACCGCACCGCACGGCTTTCACGTTCGAGCCGGGGCGCGGGACGGGAAACGGGCGACGGCCCGGCCCCCTC
>NZ_BMWD01000016.1:9636-191274 GCF_014651055.1 Streptomyces fructofermentans | reverse complement strand
TCAGTCAGTTGGAGGGTCAGACCCACCTGCAGCGTCACCACATCACATCCTCACTGTCAGTTGGGAGCGGGTCACCTGATCCACCTCGACCCGCAGGTCGACCCGGTCGAGCAGGGGCCCGGAGAGCCGCGCCTGGTAGCGGCGGATGGCAGAGGGCGGGCATTCGCAGGCCGAGCCGCGCTCCGAGAAGCGGCCGCAGGGGCAGGGGTTCGCGGCCAGGACCATCAGGAACCGCGCGGGGAACCGCACCACCCCCGCGCTCCTCGCGATGACCACGTGCCCGGACTCCAGGGGCTGGCGCAGCGCGTCAAGGACCCGGCTGCCGAACTCGGGCGTCTCGTCGAGGAACAGCACCCCTCGGTGGGCGAGCGACACCGCGCCCGGGCGGGCGACCCCCTGTCCGCCACCGACGAGTGCCTGCATGGTCGCCGAGTGGTGCGGGGCGCAGTAGGGCGCCACGTCGACGAGGGGCTTGCCCGGTGGCAGCAGTCCCGCGACGGAGTGGACGGCCGTCACTTCGAGGGACTCGCCCCGGCTGAGCCGCGGCAGGATCGCGGGCAGCCGCTCGGCGAGCATGGTCTTGCCGGCCCCAGGCGGCCCCTGCAAGAACAGGTGGTGACCGCCGGCCGCCGCGACCTCCACCCCGGCCCTGGCGGAGAGCTGGCCGACGACGTCGGCGAGGTCATGTCCCTGCTCGTAGGGAGTGGCGCCCATGCCGTGCATCCCCGTGGAGGCTCCCGTGCCGGGCATGCGCAGGCCGGCCAGCAGCGGATCCGGCCTGCCGTGCTGGTCGGGATCCTCCTCGGGCACCGGTTCGTCGGCGAGCACGGCGATGAGCTGCCTGAGGCTGCGGACCCCGAGCACCGAGATCCCGGGCACCAGGGAGGCCTCGGCCGCCGCGCACTCAGGGACGACCACCTGCTCGTAGCCCGCGTCCGCGGCGGCCAGCACGGCGGGCAGGACACCGCGCACGGGCCGCACCCGCCCGTCCAGGCCGAGTTCGCCGATCATCACGATGTCGCAGAGGACGCGGGGATCGATGCGCTCCGAGGCCCCGAGCACCGCGCAGGCGACCGCCAGGTCGAAGCCGCTGCCGCCCTTGGGCACCGAGGCCGGGCTGAGCCCCACCGTCAGCTTCTTCTGGGGCCACTCGCCCCCGGAGTTGACCACGGCCGCCCTGACCCGGTCCCTGCTCTCCGTGAGGCTCTTGTCGGGCAGCCCGACCAGCGTGAACGCCGCGACGCCGGGCTCCAGGTCGGCCTGGACCTCCACGACCACGCCCTCCACCCCGACGAGGGCCACCGAGCACGTGCGCGCGAACCCCATCAGGCCGCCCCCCTCACGTGCTCGACGACGGGGGCGCCGCGGGCGGGCACCAGTACACCCACGACATCGATGCGGACACCGCCCGGTGGGGCTCCTCCGTGCTCCTGGAGCCAGCGCTCGGCGAGGCCGCGCAGCCGGGCCGCCTTGACGGGTGTGACCGCGGCCATCGGATGCTCGAACGCCGACGACCTGCGGGTCTTGACCTCGCAGACGACCAGCGCGTCCCCGTCGCGGGCCACGATGTCGATCTCTCCGGCCCTGCCCGAGCGCCAGTTGCGCCGCAGGACCGTCATTCCGGACTCGGTCAGCCGGCGC
Organism: Streptomyces fructofermentans; assembly: GCF_014651055.1. Classification (GTDB taxonomy): domain Bacteria; phylum Actinomycetota; class Actinomycetes; order Streptomycetales; family Streptomycetaceae; genus Streptomyces; species Streptomyces fructofermentans. Next base: position 189,633 of record NZ_BMWD01000016.1, on the reverse strand, counting down.
GCTGCCAGCTCCTCGCCGTACCTGCCGAGTGCACGGCGTGCTTGGGACGTACTCATGTCGGCACCACCTCCGGCACCAACACTGAGCCCGCCACGGACCCTTAGTGGATCTTGGTGGACGGCCGCTCGGTTGTGGACAACTCAGTCACCCGTACGAGCGGCCCTCCGCGGCCTCTCAGCTGCTCGGGAGTTCGAGGTCGCTCTTGTTCAGCTCCTCGATGTTCACGTCCTTGAACGTGAGCACCCGCACCTGCTTCACGAACCGGGCGGGCCGGTACATGTCCCACACCCAGGCATCCGCCATGGACACCTCGAAAAACACCTCACCCTGGACGGAGTGGACCTGCATCTCGTAGTCGTTGGTGAGGTAGAAGCGCCGTTCGGTCTCGATCACATATTTGAACAGACCGACGACATCGCGGTACTCCCGGTAGAGCTTCAGCTCCATCTCGGTCTCGTACTTCTCGAGGTCCTCGGCGCTCATGGCATGTTCCCCTTCAGCCGTGCGTCCCCCTATTGTGCGCCAGCCCCGCGAACCCCTAGACGATTTCCGTGTCGAGAGTCTCGGGCCCGGCCGGGGGCCCTTCGTCGAGCAGCCTGCGCAGCAACTCGGCGAGTTTGGTCGGATACACCGTCTCATGTGCCTGGTTGAGTTCCTGGCACGTCCACCAGCGCGCTCCGGCGACACTGCGCCGTTCCAGCTCGGTCAACCCGCGCGCCTCGATGGCGGTCTGCGTCGTACGGGCCAGGTAGTACCACTCGTCCTGGTCCCAGCGGCGTCCGGCGAAGGGGAACGAACAGGTCCGCCGCCACAGCACCGGGCCCAGGTCGACCTCGGTGATGCCGGTCTCCTCCGCGAGTTCCCGCAGTGCGGCCTCCTCGCGCGTCTCGTCGCCCTCCACGCCGCCGCCCGGGGTGAACCACCAGTCGTCCGAGGCGTCCTCCGGCTCGTGGCCGTGCAGCAGGAGGATGCGGTCCCGCGGATCGAGCAGCACGACCCGTGCGACCCTCCGCAGCTCGCCGAGCCCGCCGACGACACCCGCGCCCGACGGCTCTGCGCCACCCCGGGCACCCGCACCCGACAGCCCGGCTCCGCCCCGGGCGTCCGGGCCCGACGACGCAGCGCCACCCTGGGTGCCAGCGCCAGCGTCCGCGCCCGACGGCCCCGTGCCACCTCGCGCGTCCGCGCCCGACGACCCGCCCGAACCGCGCGGCTCCGCACCCGACGGACCGCCCGAGCCTTCGGCCCGTACGCCGCCCGCCTCAGCCGGCAAGGGCCTGCTCCTTCGCCGCGGTGCGGCCCCGCCGCCGTCCCGCGCGCTGGGCGATCGGCCCGTACGCGGCCCCGCCGAGGACGAGTACCGCTCCCGCCACGACGGCCGTGAGGACCAGGCGCAGGGGACCGGGCTCGGAGATGCCGCCGAGCTCCTCGAAGCCGGTGGGGCGGGCCAGCATGCCGTTCATGGGCCAGGCCACCGCGTCGACCCGGGCGCTGACGGAGCCGCGCGGCACGGTGCCGCTGCCGGCCTCCGTGAGGTGAGCGGTGGAGTCGAGGGAGCCGCTGCGCTCGTCGCCCAGCAGGAAGAGCCGGCCCTCGGGGACCTTCACCGAGGGGATGCTGCCCGACTCGGCCTCGCTGCCCTCGGGCAGATACGGCTCGTCGATCTTCTTGCCGTTGACGGTCAGCTTTCCGTCGGTGCAGCAGGCGACGGTGTCGCCGCCGACCGCGACGACGCGCTTGACCATGGGGAGGTTGCCCCAGCTGGCCTGCTTGAAGACGACCACGTCACCGCGTTCGACCTCGGAGCCGTCGATGCGCTCGGCGAGCACCCGGTCGCCGCCCGCGATGGTCGGCGACATCGAGTCGGTGGGCACGGTGTAGGGCTGGTAGACGACCGCGCCCCAGGCGAATCCGCCGAGGAAGAGGACACAGCCGAGGGCCACGGCCAGTCCCGACAGCACGCTGCCGAGCCGTCCGTGGCCCTCGTCCGTACGATCTGTCCTGCTCATCCCAGTGCTCCTCCAACTCGGAGAATCGACCCCGCGGCCCAGGTGCGGGCCACGCAAGATCGGCGATCTGGGACGGCACCCTACCCGGCGGTACCCGACCCAGAAACCCTGTCGTTCCCGATCGTGAGGCGACGCCTGCGCCAGAACACCAGCGGCACCGCTCCCGCGAGGGCCAGCGCGCCCGGCGCCGCGGCGGCGCTGAGGTCCTGGTCGAAGGTGTCCGGGATCGGCAGCGTGGACCAGCGGGTGGGCGGCCAGGCGACCACGACGGCACGGCCCACGACGTTGTCCACGGGGACCATGCCCTGGTACTTGTCCTGCTGGTGGTAGCGGGAGTCCAGCGAGTTCTGCCGGTGGTCGCCCATGACCCAGATTTTGCCTTCGGGAACCTTCACCTTGAACTGCCCGCCGCCGTCGTCCACCGTGCACGGGGTGTTCCCCGGGTACAGGAAGGACTGCTCGTTGAGGGCCTTTCCGTTGACCTTCAGCGGTCCGGTGCCCTTGCACTCGACGGTGTCGCCGCCGACGCCGATGACCCTCTTGATGAGGTCCTTCTCCTCGGCGGACGGCATCAGGCCGATCCAGCTGAGCGCCTTCTGGATGGCGTTCGGGTTCGGAGTGGGCTCGCCCGCCAGCCAGTTGTCGGGGTCGTGGAACACGACGACCTCGCCGCGCTCGGGCTCCGAGCCGAACCACGGCGTGAGCTTGTCGACGAGGACCCGGTCACCCTGCTGGAGGGTGTTCTGCATCGAGTCCGAGGGGATCGAGAAAGCCTGGACCAGGAACGTCTTGATCAGCAGCGCGAGAACCAGCGCGATGCCGATGAGCAGCGGGAGCTCCTTCCAGAAGGACCGCTGCTTCTTCGGCGCCGAGTCGGCGCCGTCCCCGTCCCGCCCGCGACGGCCGCCCCGCCCGTCGCCGCCCTCGTCGTCATGACCGGAGTCGCCCCCGGTCGGTGCCGCGTTCGCCGCGGCCGGGGGGGCCGGCTCCCCGGATCGCTCCGGCCGCTCCTCCGGGCCCTCTTGTCCGGACCGTGCGCCGACCGCCAATTCCCCCACATCCACTCCTTACTCCGTGCCGCCGCCCGCGCCGGATGCGACGCAGGCTCACCACTCCCATAACGAGCGGGAGTTCCGCAGGGCTCGGGAGGGGGATCAATCCGTATCGATCCGCGGGGGCCACCCTATGCGACGCGCCGAGGGCGTCGACCGACCCGCCTGGCGCGTCGGGTACGGAGGCGTACGTGTCGGGTTCCTTGAGCCGGCTCCAGTGGCCGATGGGCCAGGCGATGACCATGGCGCGGCCCACGACCTCGTCCTCGGAGACCGTCCCGTTGTAGCTCTCGGTGCGGTGGAAGCGCGAGTCGGCCGAGTTGGCCCGGTGGTCGCCCATCACCCACAGGCGGCCCTCGGGCACCTTGACCTCGAACCCGAAGGACGAGGGCTTGTTGCCCGGGTGGATGTAGGCCTCGTCGAGCGGCATGCCGTTGACGGTCACACGGCCCTGGGGGTCGCAGCACTTGACGGTGTCGCCGCCCACCGCGACGACCCTCTTGATCAGGTCCTTCTCGTTGTCGGAGGGCAGCAGGCCGATGAAGGTGAGTCCTTCCTTGACCTGCTTGACGACGATCGGGTCCTCCTTCTTCGCCGTCGGCTGCTCGTCCTCCAGCCACCCGCCGGGGTCCTTGAAGACGACGACGTCGCCGCGCTCGGGCTTCGAGCCGAACCACGGCGTGAGCTTGTCGACCAGGACCCGGTCGCCGATCCGGATCGTCTGCTCCATGGAGCCCGACGGGATCACGAAGGCCTGGACCAGGAAGGTCTTGAGGACGAGCGCTATCAGCAGGGCCACGCCGATCAGGAGCGGTATCTCCTTGATCGCGGAACGCTGGCGGCGCCGTTTGACCTTGCGGGCGAGTTTGCGCCGCTCGACCCGGCCCTGCACCAGGGCCCCGCCGGTGCGCCTGCTGCCCGTGGGCAGGAGGTCCTCGGCCGCGCTGCGGGCGCTGCGGGGCTTGCCGCGGTTACCCATGGACACCGTCCGCGGTCGAGGGGCCGTGCACCGGCAGCGGGCCCGCGGCGACGGGCCCGGTCCTGACGTGCCCGGCTCTGCGCTCAGCGGCGGCACGGGGCGGCCCGCCCTCCGGGCCCGCTCCAGCGTCATTGGCCGGAAAACGCCCCCGAGCGGACCTGACGGGTCCGGGCGTCGCAGCCAGGGGCGGACGGCTCCCGGTCCACAGGGCGCCCTCGCCCCCGCCGTACTCCGGCAGGGACGGGTCGGCCGCGCGGGCGTGGGCCTGCGCCCGCTCCACCCCGGTCCAGTGCTCCGCGGGCCACACGATCCAGTCGGCCCGGCCGACCACGCGGCCGACCGGGATCATCCCGCCGCCCGGGGAGCCCAGATGATCACGGGAGTCGCTGGAGTCGCCGCGGTGGTCACCGAGGACGAACAGGGTGCCGTCCGGCACGAGGACGTCGAAGGACGCCTCCGACGGTTCGTCCCCCGGGTACAGGAACGTCGATTCGTCGACGGACCGGCCGTTCACCTCGATCCTCCCCTGCCTGTCGCAGCACACCACATGGTCTCCCCCCACGCCGACCACACGTTTGATGTAGTCGGCGTCGCCGAAGTAACCGGTGCCGTCGAACACGACGACGTCACCGCGCCTCGGCTCAGCACCGAAACGGTACGCCAACCTATTTACGAGAACGCGGTCCCCGATCCTCAATCCGGGCTCCATCGAGCCGCTGGGAATCTGGAACGGCTGGATCACGAACTGGCTGAGGAGCAGCAGGAAGACCAGGCAGATCAGCACGGTCAGGCTGAACCGGCCGCCCGGCAGCCAGTCCGCGGCGCGGGCCACCAACGCGAAACGCGACCGTTCCTCCGCCCCCGCCGTGTCCGAGTTCTCCTCGGGCAGGGCGGGCTGGGAGGAGCGGTCGCGCTCCGTGTGCTGTGCTTCGGCGTCCATGTGGGCCAGATGCTATCCGGCCCTCATGAGGACCCGGTGCGAGCTCAGTTGTCGCGCTTCTCCTTGATCTTCGCGGCCTTGCCGCGCAGCTCACGGAGGTAGTACAGCTTGGCGCGACGCACGTCACCGCGGGTCACGAGCTCGATCTTCTCGACGATCGGGGTGTGCACCGGGAACGTGCGCTCGACGCCGACGGAGAACGAGACCTTGCGGACCGTGAAGGTCTCGCGGACACCGGCGCCCTGGCGGCGGATGACTACGCCCTTGAACTGCTGCACACGGGAGCGGTTGCCCTCGATGACGCGGACGTGGACGTTGACGGTGTCACCCGGGCGGAAGGCCGGGACGTCGCTGCGCAGCGACGCGGAGTCGACGGAGTCGAGCAGGTGGGCCATGATCGTCTGCTTTCTTCGGCGATGCCACAGGTCATCGACGGAAGTAGGTGTTCCGAAGGTGGGCTGTCCATGTCGGGGCGGGCGTCGTGTCCCCCTGTGGCAGGGGCGCACGCCGGACGACGTACAGCAGCCGCCTATTCTTCCACGGCCTCCGGCCTGCGCCAAAATCGGCCGTCCGGCGCGGGCTGCCAGCCGAGGATCGAGAGCATCTCCCGGTCCTTCTTGTCGAAGGCGGCGGAGTCGCAGCGCTCGATGAGGTCCGGCCGGTTGGCCGCCGTGCGCTTCAGCGCCTCGTCGCGGCGCCAGCGGGCGATCCTGCCGTGGTGGCCGCTGAGCAGCACGTCGGGGATGTCCCGGCCGCGCCACTCGGGCGGTTTGGTGTAGACGGGCCCCTCGAGCAGGTTCGCCATGGCTCCCGGCGCGAAGGAGTCGTCCCGGTGCGACTCGGCGTTGCCGAGGACTCCGGGCAGCAGCCGGGCCACGGCCTCCGTGACGACCAGGACGGCCGCCTCGCCGCCGGCGAGCACGTAGTCGCCGATGGAGACCTCGTACACGGGCATACGAGTCGCGTACTCGTCGACGACCCGGCGGTCGATGCCCTCGTAGCGGGCGGGCGCGAAGACCAGCCAGGGGCGCTCGGACAGTTCGACGGCGAGTTCCTGGGTGAAGGGGCGCCCGCTGGGGGTGGGGACGACGAGCGCGGGCCCGTGGGAACCGGTGTCGTAGCCGTCCGCGAGGACCGAGTCCAGGGCGTCGCCCCAGGGGTCCGTCTTCATGACCATGCCGGGCCCGCCGCCGTACGGGGTGTCGTCGACCGTGTTGTGCCGGTCGTACGTCCACTCGCGCAGGTCGTGCACGTGCACGTTCAGCTGCCCGCGCGCGCGGGCCTTGCCGACGAGGGAGACGTTCAGGGGTTCCAGGTACTCGGGGAAGATCGTGACGACGTCGAGCCGCATCACGCCTCGCCCCTGGCGGACGCGCCGCCGGTGCCCTCGGCCGCGTCCGCGTCGCTCCCCGGGGCGGTGGCGTCCTCGCCGCTGCCGTCGTCGTCCCTGGCGGACGCGACGACGGCGCGGTCGTCGATCAGCCCGGGCGGCGGGTCGATGACCGCGCGCTGCTCCTGGAGGTCGATCTCGACGACGATCTCCTCGACGAACGGGATCAGCACCTCGGTGCCGTCGGCCCGCTCCACGACGAAGAGGTCCTGCGAGGGCAGGTGCGAGATCTCGGTGATCCGTCCGACCTCCACCCCGTCCGCGGTGACGACGTCCAGGTCCATGAGCTGGTGGTCGTAGTACTCGTCCGGGTCCTCGGGTGCCGCGTCAGGGTCGACGTCGGCGATGAGCAGGGTGTTGCGCAGCGCCTCGGCGGCGTTGCGGTCCCGCACGCCCGCGAAGCGCAGGAGGAGGCGGCCGCTGTGCACCCGCCCGGTCTCGATGGTCAGCGGACCGGCCGAGGCGGGGTCCGTGGCCAGGACGGCACCGGGCGCGAGCCGCAGCTCCGGCTCGTCGGTGCGTACCTCGACGGTGACCTCGCCCTTGATGCCATGGGCACGGCCCACCCGCGCGACTACCAACTGCACTTTGCTTGATCTCCTGTCGTGTGCCTACGGCATTGCCTCGTAGACGACTACGGGCCGGGGACGGCCCAAAGGCCCTCCCCGGCCCGAGCCGGTGCTGCGTTTTACGTCAGCGGACGTGGTCCACGTCGACGAGGTCGACACGGACGCCGCGGCCGCCGATGGCGCCCACGACGGTGCGCAGGGCACGCGCGGTGCGGCCGTTGCGGCCGATCACCTTACCGAGGTCGTCGGGGTGGACCCGGACCTCGAGAACGCGCCCGCGGCGCAGGTTGCGCGAGGCGACCTGCACATCGTCCGGGTTGTCGACGATGCCCTTCACGAGGTGCTCGAGAGCGTCCTCGAGCATGCTCAGGCCTCGGTCGACGCGGACTCGGCGGCAGCCTCGTCCTTCTTCTCAGCCTTCTTCTTCTGGGTGATGGCCTCACCCTTGCCCTCGTCGTCGCCGCCAAGGGCGTCGAACAGCGGGCGGGCGGCCTTCGGCTCGGCGACGAGCAGCGGAGCCGGGGCGGGAAGGCCCTTGAACTTCTGCCAGTCGCCGGTCAGCTTGAGGATGGCGAGCACGGGCTCGGTCGGCTGCGCGCCGACACCCAGCCAGTACTGCGCGCGGTCGGTGTCGACCTCGATGCGCGAGGGGTTCTGCACCGGGTGGTACAGGCCGATCTCCTCGATGGCCCGGCCGTCACGGCGGGTACGGGAGTCGGCGACGACGATGCGGTAGTGAGGCGAACGGATCTTGCCCAGACGCTTCAGCTTGATCTTGACTGCCACGGAAGTGGTGTCTCCTGGTCTTGACGTGGTTGGGCACGGCGAATTGCCGCGTGGGGTTGCGGTACCCGAGTGCCCGATGGACGCGTCAGCCGGAGGAGAGAGGGGTCCTGGTCGGCTGTCGAGTACAGCCGCCCATTCTGCCACACCCGGACGGGGGCCTCGAACCGGGCGGCCGGCACCCGCCACCGGCACGACCTGCCCGCCGGACGGGTGAAGCCGTCGGGGGGCGCCACCGCGCAACCCGGCACCCACGAGATGCCGCTGCGCTCCCTGGCACCACCCCGGCGGCCACGCGTGCCCGCCGCTGCGGCTGTCGCCTGCTCAGCCCGCTGCCGCGCCGACCACCTCCGGGATGCGGAACGGCTTCCCGCACCCTCCGCACACGATCGGCGCCTGGGCGAGGACCGAGGGGACGACGCGGACATTGCGCCCGCAGTCGCAGACGGCCTTCACCCGCACGCCCCCTCCGGAGGAGCCGTGCCTGGCCGCCGGGCCGCGGAAGCTGCGGCTCGTGTCCTCGGCGGTCGCGGCGGAGTGCGCCTTGAGGGCGCGCTGCAGCCGTTCGATCGTCGGGCGGTAGCGGCGCTTGGCCTCGGGATTGAGCGTGACCAGCGAGAAGCCGCTGCTGGGATGCGGCTCCTCGGGGTGGTCCAGGCCCAGCTCCTCGGCGATCGCCAGGAATCTGCGGTTGTGGTACCGGCCGGCGCGCGAGGTGTCGCGGACACCTCGGGCGGCGGCGATGCCGTGGACTGCCTCGTGAAGCAGTCGTTCGAAGGAGAGCTCGTGCCCGCAGGCGGACGACGACTCTCCGATCAGGGACTCTGGCGCGGCAAGATCGGGCAGCTCGGAGTGGTGCCGCTGAATGTCGGCCCACGCCCCTGCCAGCTCTGCGGCGAGAACAGGTGGTGTCGTGCTCACGTAATGACAACGAGCCTGGGTGCCTCTGTGTTCCTATTCCGGGGCATCCCAAATAATTTGCACGTACCCGTCAGTTGGCACTGATGCGTCCTGACGAGGGCGGGTGCGCTGATCTGCGGAGAAGCCTCACAGCTCCTACCAAGGCGGTACGTAGGGATACGTACGATCCGGCCCGTAGACGGTGTCCACCGTCCGGGGCACCTGGGGCCGCCGCGCGCGCAAGTGGTGTTTCGGTCCTTCTCGCCGCGGAATGCCCGGGCCCGGTGGGAGCGGGGCCACGACGGCGACGTTACCCGGTGCCCCGGCGGCCGCGGGCACCGACCCGCACTCCGCGACCGGACGCCTTCCATGTGCCGTGCGCGAGGCGGGCCCGGACGGCCCCGCGGACGGACCCGCCCCGGGGAGAGAAGCCGGAGAGCCGGGAGGGGCGGGAGAGCTGCGGGTGGGAAGCGGGCCGACGCCGTTCGCCGGGTAGGACGCACGGGCCGCGCGGCCCGGTTCCCCGCCGCCGCGGCGGCCGCCCGCGGGGCGTGCGACCTGGGCGGGGACACCCTCGCGCACGGGTACGGCAGCCGGCGCGGACCTTGGCCGGAACCACTCCCTCCTCCCGGCTGGCGCGGCCGGCGGCCCGTTCGCCCCCGGTCGCGTGCGCGGCGGCCACCGGCTGTCATCGCCGTACGGCGCGTTCAGGCCATCCGCCCGCACCGGCCCGCCCCCGCAAGCGGCCGCCCTCCGGCGTCTCCGGCGGCCGGCCGCCGCCGCGCGGGACGGCCGCGGGACCCGGCCGGGCCGCTGCTCGCGCGGGGCCCGCGGTCCAGGTCCCGGCACCGGCACGGGGGGTCGCGGGCCCGGCCGCGACCCCCCGGCGCCCTCCTCGTGACGCGGCGGTACGGCCCCAGGTTGCCGGGATGTGAAATCTCGCGGCGTACGCCCCTGGCGCGCAAGCCGGGCTCCGTAACCCCTGGACGTCACGACGAGCGCGGAGTTTCCTGGCATACGGGGGGAGTGCCGACGCACTGCACGGGGGCGGATGAACGGGGCACGGAGACAACTCTCGGCGGATTGGGGCGCTTTCGATGACACCTACGCTCGTGCGGCATCACCTACCTCACCCCGGGGCGGCGCCCCGGGTGGATCCGTGGGCACGCGCACGTGACTGGGCGGAAATCCAGGAGCGGATGCTCGTTCCGCTGTACGAAGCCGTCTACGAGCGGCTCGAAGTCGGCTCCTCGACCAGGCTGTTGGGGCTCGGCTGCGGATCGGGGCTCGCCCTGCTGATGGCGGCGTCACGGGGCGCCGAGGTCACGGGGGTCGAGTCCGCCGCGCGCGAGCGGCTGGCCCTGGCGCGCGAGCGGTTACTGCCCGAGGCGTGGGGCACGCGCCCGGGCGGCCGTGCCCGGCTGGTGGCCGGGGGCCCGGCGGACGTCACGGACCCGGGGAGGGCCCGCTACAACCTGGTGACCGCGTTCGAGCCGATCGGATGCGTGAGCGGGGACGCCGAGGCCCTCGACAGCTCGCTCGCGGCGGCGACCCGGCTCGTCGGGCACGGGGTTCCCGTGGTCCTCGCGGGCTGGGGACCCCCTGAGCGCTGCGCCACGTCGGCCGTGCTGCGGGCCGCGACGAAGCCGGACGACGAACCGCTGCGCGGGGAGTCCGGACCGCGCACCGCGCTGCGGGACGACCTGGAGGAGGCCGCGAGGCGAGCCGGTCTGCGGCCCGACGGATCGGGGCGCGTCGCGTGCCCCTTCGGGTACGCCGACATGGACAACGCCGTACGGGGACTGCTGTCGACCGGTCTCTTCGATCCGGCCGCAGCGGCGACGGACCCCGTCCAGGTCGACAAGGAACTGCGGGAGGCGCTGAATCCGTACGAGCGGCGCGACGGGACGGTCTGGATGCCGAACGTGTTCCGCTACCTGATCGCCCGTACGGCCTGAGGCACGGGCCGCTTCCAGGGCCCGTGCCCGCCCGCCCCTTCGACACGCCTCCGGGGCCGGACTCCGCCGTGCGGGAGTCCGGCCCCGGAGGGAGGAGAAGGTGAGCGGAGGAAGGCGCGTGCCGCGGTCCGGGGACCGTCAGCCCATGAACTTCTTGAACTCGTCCGGGAGTTCGAAGTCCTGCGGCTGCTGGCCGCCCGGCAGCCCGAAGGCGCCGCCGGCCTGGCCCGCCGCCTCGCGGCGCGCCGCGGCCTCCTCCTCCTGCTGCTTGCGCTTCATGGGGTTGCCGGAGCGCTGCTTGCCCTTGGCCTGCTTCGGCTGCTTCTTGGTCCGGCCGGGACCGCCGCCCATGCCCGGCATCCCGGGCATCCCCGGCATCCCGCCGCCCTGGGCCATGCGGGACATCATCTTGCGGGCCTCGAAGAAGCGCTCGACCAGGCCCTTGACCGCGCTGACCTCGACACCGGAGCCCTTGGCGATACGGGCGCGCCGCGAACCGTTGATGATCGTCGGGTCCTGGCGCTCGACCGGGGTCATCGACTTGATGATGGCGGCCGTGCGGTCGACGTCACGCTCGTCGAGGTTGTTGATCTGGTCCTTGATCTGGCCCATGCCCGGAAGCATGCCGAGCAGCTTGGAGATGGAGCCCATCTTCCTGACCTGCTCCATCTGGGCCAGGAAGTCGTCGAGCGTGAAGTCCTGGCCCTTCTTGGAGGCCAGCTTCTCGGCCATCTTCTCGGCCTCTTGCTGCGAGAAGGTCTGCTCGGCCTTCTCGATCAGCGTCAGCATGTCGCCCATGCCGAGGATGCGGGACGCCATGCGGTCCGGGTGGAACGCGTCGAAGTCGTCCAGCTTCTCGCCGTTGGAGGCGAACATGATCTGGCGGCCGGTCACGTGCGCGACGGACAGGGCCGCGCCGCCGCGGGCGTCGCCGTCGAGCTTGGACAGGACCACGCCGTCGAAGCCGACGCCGTCGCGGAACGCCTCGGCGGTGTTGACCGCGTCCTGGCCGACCATCGCGTCGACGACGAAGAGGATCTCGTCCGGCGAGACCGCGTCACGGATGTCGGCGGCCTGCTGCATCAGTTCCTGGTCGATACCGAGCCGGCCGGCGGTGTCGACGATGACGACGTCGTACTGCTTCTGCTTCGCGTACTCGATCGAGTCCTTGGCGACCTGGACCGGGTCCCCGACACCGTTGCCGGGCTGGGGGGCGTAGACGCCCACACCCGCGCGCTCGGCGACGACGCTCAGCTGGTTCACGGCGTTGGGCCGCTGGAGGTCGCAGGCGACCAGCAGCGGGGCGTGGCCCTGGCCCTGGAGCCACTTGCCGAGCTTTCCGGCGAGCGTGGTCTTACCGGCGCCCTGGAGACCCGCGAGCATGATCACCGTCGGCGGCTGCTTGGCGAAGCGCAGCCGGCGGGTCTCGCCGCCGAGGATGCCGACGAGCTCCTCGTTGACGATCTTGATGACCTGCTGGGCGGGGTTGAGCGCGTGCGACACCTCGGACCCGAGGGCCCGCTCCTTGACCTGCTTGATGAAGGCCCGAACCACCGGCAGCGCGACATCCGCTTCCAGCAGGGCGATACGGATCTCGCGCGCGGTGGCGTCGATGTCCGCCTCGGACAGGCGCCCCTTGCCGCGGAGGTTCTTGAATGTCGCTGCGAGGCGATCGGAGAGAGTGTCGAACACGGCGGTCGCGAATCCTCAAGTCGGGGGAAGGCGGGCAGGTCGCCCTCCAGGGTATCCGGCCGCGCCCGGAAGGGTATCCACCCTGTTCCCACAGAGCCGGACGACCGCTCCCTGCCGTCCCCTCCTCCCGCGGCCCGGAGCCGGACGCGGAGGGGCGGCGGGGGCCGCGGCCTGGAGCCGGCCGGGCTCCCGGAACGCGCCCGCGCGGACGCCGTGCGTTCACGCCGGTCCCGCCCGGGAACGCCCCCGCGCGGACGCCGCCCGGAACCCGGCACCTGCGGCGGAGGGCCGGGCCGGCGGTCGCGGGCCGCGCGCTCAGCGCCGCAGCGTCTCCTCCAGCGCGCGGGCCACGGAGACGGCCTGCTCCCCCGGCAGCGGCGCACCCTCGGGGTCCGTGACGTAGAACGCGTCGACCGCGTTGGCACCCAGCGTGGAGACGTGCGCGCTGCGCACCCGTACGCGCGCGTCCTCCAGCGCGCGCCCGATCCGGTGCAGCAGCCCGGGGGCGTCGTGGGCCCGCACCTCGATGACCGTGGCGAGCCTGGATCCGGCGGAGGCCACCGTCACCCGGGCCGGCGGCGCGACGATGCCCCGCCTGCGCGGATAGGCGGCGTCCCGTTCGGCGAGCCGGCCCGCGATGTCGAGGGAGCCGTCCAGCGCGCGTACGAGATCGGCGCGCAGCCGGGCGGCCTGGGGCAGCGACCCGTACTCCGCGGCCACCCGCCAGTCGAGCAGGAGGACCGGGCCGCGGACGGCGTCGGGCAGGCCGTCCAGGGCCCGCAGTTCCGCCGTGCGCACGGTGAGCCGGTGCATCGCGAGGACTCCCGCGACCGCGGGCAGGACCCCCTCCTGGTCCGGCACCGCGATGAGCAGTTCGACGCCGAGGGGCTCCGGGTCGCCGGACGGCTCCTCGTCGGAGGGCGGTTCGGTCTGGGCGCGCAGCGCGAGCACGGGACCGCCGGTGCGTACGGCCTCGATCGCGAGCCGTTCCTGCTCGGCGGTGGGCGCCGCGGCCTCGGGCTCCTCCGGCGCGTCCCCGGCGAGGACGGCGGAGACCCGCTTGACGAGGTCGGCTACGAGGGAGCCGCGCCACGAGGACCACGCGGCGGGGCCGGTGGCCAGCGCGTCCGCCTCGGTGAGCGCGTGCAGCAGTTCCAGCGTCCCCTGCGAGCCGACGGCCTCGGCGACCGAGCGCACGGTGGCCGGGTCCTCCAGATCGCGCCGGGTCGCCGTCTCGACGAGCAGCAGGTGATGGCGTACGAGCGTGGCGAGCACGGCCACGTCCGCGCGGTCGAAGCCGATCCGGGCCGCCACGTCCCGGGCGATGATCTCGCCGGCCACGGAGTGGTCGCCCGGCCAGCCCTTGCCGATGTCGTGCAGCAGGGCCGCGACCAGGAGGAGGTCGGGGCGGTGCACGCGGCGGGTGAAGTCGGAGGCGCGGACTGCCGTCTCGATGAGGTGGCGGTCGACGGTCCAGATGTGCACGGCGTTGCGCTGCGGGCGGCAGCGGACGCGCTCCCAGTCGGGCAGCAGCCGGGTGATCAGCCCCTCCGCCTCCAGCGCCTCCCAGACGTCGACGGTCGACGGGCCGGAACCGAGGAGGGTGACGAGCTGCTCGCGGGCCTCGGCCGGCCAGGGGGTGGGCAGCGGCCGGACCGCGGCCGCCATGCGGCGCACGGCGTGCAGCGACAGCGGCAGCCCCGCCTGGGCCGCCGCGGCGGCGGCGCGCAGCGGCAGTACGGGATCGCGCTCGGGGCGGGCCGCGCGGGCGAGCCCGACCTCGCCGTCCTGCTCGACGACGCCCTCGGCCAGCGGGGAGCGCTCGGCGGTCGGTTTGCCGCCGCCCAGCATGGCGCGCAGCCGCGGCCGTACGGCACGCGACCGCAGCACGCGGCCCACCTCGCGCCACGTGACATCACTGGCGTACGAGACGACGCGGGCCGACTCGTACACCTGGCGCAGCAGGGTGTCGGCGTCCAGCAGGCCGAGTTCGGCGGCGACCTGGTCCTGCTCCTGGAGGGAGAGGCGGTCGGTGGCGCGGCCGGTGGCGAGGTGCAGGGCGTCCCGGACGTCGAGGAGGCGTCTGCGCGCGTCGGCGAGGCCCTCGCGCGGGGCGTCGGCCAGCCAGGAGGCGGCGACGGCGCGCAGCGCGGTGGCGTCCCTGAGTCCGCCGCGCGCCTCCTTCAGGTCGGGTTCGAGGAGGTACTGGAGCTCGCCCTGCCGTTCGGCGCGCTCGGCGCACAGCTCCTGGAGTTCGGGGAGGCGCTTGGGCGCCTGGTTGCGCCAGTCCGCGAGGACGGCCGTACGCAGTCCCGCGGTGAGGCCGAGGTCGCCCGCGACATGGCGGGCGTCGAGCAGGCCGAGCTGGACCTTGAGGTCCTCGCCGGCCGTCCTGCGGGCCTCGGCGGGCGTGCGGACGGAGTGGTCGAGGGCCAGGCCGAGGTCCCAGACCGGGTACCAGACGCGGTCGGCGAGCGAGGCCACCGCGCCGGGGTCGGCGCTGCCGTCGTGCAGGAGCAGCAGGTCGAGGTCGCTGCGCGGGGAGAGTTCGCCGCGGCCGTAGCCGCCGACGGCGACGAGCGAGACGCCGCGCAGTGCCCCGGCGCCCGCGTCGAAGAGGCCGGACAGCCAGTCGTCGGTCAGTCCGGCGAGGGCGGCACGGCGCGGCGGCCCGGACCGCGCCCCCTCCTGGAGGAGGCGCAGCCGGGCCGCCGCGTAGCCGCTGGGTCCCGAGTCCTCTGCTTCGGCACGCACATCCGTACTCGTCACCCAGTGGCTCCTGTTCGGTTGCTGACTACAGCGCGTCGGGGCCGCGCTCGCCGGTCCGGACCCGGACCGCCGTCTCGACCGGGACGGACCAGACCTTGCCGTCCCCGATCTTGCCGGTCCGGGCGGCCTTCACGATCACGTCGAGCAGCTGCTCGGCGTCGTCGTCCTCGACCAGTACCTCTATGCGGATCTTCGGGACCAGGTCGACCGTGTACTCGGCGCCGCGGTAGACCTCGGTGTGTCCCCGCTGCCGACCGTAGCCGCTGGCCTCGGTCACCGTCAGACCGTGGACCCCGAAGGCCTGCAGGGCCTCCTTGATCTCGTCGAGCCGGTGGGGCTTCACGACGGCGGTGATGAGCTTCATGCGTCCACCTTCTTCGTCTTCGCGTCCACGACCGGGGCCGGAACGGTGGTCCGGGCCGCGCCGCCGCCGGCGCCGCTGAAGTCGTATGCGGTCTCGGCGTGCTCCGCCTGGTCGATGCCCGCGATCTCGTCGTCCTCGGAGACCCGCATGCCGATCGTCCTGTCGATCAGGAAGGCGAGGACCGCGGAGGCGACCAGGGAGTAGGCGAGGACGGCGAAGACGCCGGCGCACTGCTTCCAGAACTGGTCGAGGCCGCCGCCGTAGAAGAGGCCCGCCACGTCGGACTGGCCGCCGCCGGTGGCGAAGAAGCCGATGAGCAGGGAGCCCGCGACACCGCCGACCAGGTGGACGCCGACCACGTCGAGCGAGTCGTCGTAGCCGAACTTGTACTTCAGGCCCACGGCCATGGCGCACAGGAGGCCGGCGATGGCACCGACCGCGATCGCGCCGAGCGGGGACACGGCACCACCGGACGGGGTGATCGCGACCAGTCCGGCGACCGCGCCGGAGGCGGCGCCGAGGGTGGTGAACGCGCCGTGCCGGATCTTCTCGTAGGCGAGCCAGGCCAGCATGGCGGCGGCGGTGGCGACCTGCGTGTTGACGAACATCAGCGCGCCGACGCCGTCGTCGTTGCCGAGCCAGGAGCCGGCGTTGAACCCGAACCAGCCGAACCACAGCAGACCGGCGCCGAGCATGACCAGCGGCAGGCTGTGCGGGCGCATCGGGTCCTTCTTGAAGCCGACGCGCTTGCCGATCACGAGGATCACACCGAGCGCCGCAGCACCCGCGTTGATGTGGACCGCCGTACCGCCGGCGAAGTCGATGACTCCGAGCTCGAAGGCCCAGCCGCCGGCGCCCCACACCCAGTGCGCGACCGGGAAGTAGACGACCGTGGCCCACAGGGCGACGAACAGCGCCCAGGCCGAGAACTTGACGCGGTCCGCGACCGCGCCGCTGATCAGGGCCGGCGTGATGATCGCGAACATCAGCTGGAAGACGGCGAAGACGTAGACGGGGATGGTGTAGCCGTCCCACAGTTCCGTCAGGCCGATCCCGCTCAGGCCGACATAGTCCGAGGACCAGCCGATGACGCTGCCCGAGTCGGTGCCGAAGGCGAGCGAGAAGCCATAGAGCACCCAGAGGATGGTGACGATCCCCATGCTGATGAAGCTCATCATGAGCATGTTCAGGGTGCTCTTGACCCGGACCATGCCTCCGTAGAAGAAGGCGAGACCGGGGGTCATGATCAGCACCAGGGCGGAGCAGATGAGCATGAATCCGGTGTTGGCGGCAGACAGCGTGGGAGCGTCTGCGGCAAGCGTGATGGCTGGTGCCATCGGCGTCTCCTCGTCGTTGGTACGGCCCCGTGCGGGCGAAGCCATGAGCGGTTGTGAGGGGTGGGCCGGTTATGCGCCAGAGATTGGCGCAGCGCCGTTTCGACCGGCGCCCCTCGATGTTTCGCCGCAGTGACGAAGAGGCCTCGCGTGTTACGCCTCGATGAACTGCCGGATACCGGTTGCGGCGATCGGTGTCGTGCCGCAGCCTTCGGCGGTTTTCAGCGCGTCCATCATGGGGCGGACCACGACAAATCGCCGCCCGACGCGCTCATGTCCTGCCGGAACGGACACACGCGGGGCATGGAACCGGCCACGGCCGTCCGTCCGATGACCTGGCATGGGGGAGCCGAGTCGGGCTGTCGAGGACGGGGGCCGCGGCCGGGGTGAGGGGGTCAGACCGCCTCGGCGGTCTCCGGCAGGTCGACGGCGAGCTGCGCGGTGAGGTCGACGACGGCGGCGAGATCACCGAAATCGCGTACGGCCGTGTCGACGGTCTTTCGGATACGAGTGTTGACCCGTTCGGAGCGCACCTTCTTGGCGATCGTGAGGGCCTTGCGCACGAGGACCGCGCTCTGCTCCGGCTCCCGCCTCAGCAGGTGCACCGTGCCCATGCCGACGAGGTTGAGCGCGTACGACCGCTGGTGCTCCTTGTCCTTCTCGAAGAGGTCCACGGCCTGCTGCATCACCGGTTCGGCCAGCGAGGCGTACGTGGGGCTGCGGCCGGCGACATAGGCGAGGTCGCGGAAGGAGTGGGAGTTCTCGCCGTGCAGCTCGGCCTCGGAGAAGAAGCGGATCCAGTCGGGCTCGGGCTCGTCGAACTCGACGGCGTCCTCGAAGGTGTCCTCCGCCATCCGGACGGCCCGCTTGCACTTGCCCGGCTGCCCCATGTTCGCGTAGGCGCGGGCCTCCATCGCATACAGCATGGACTGGGTGCGCGGGCTCGCGCAGTCGCGGCTCCCGTACTGCGCGAGGTGGATGAGTTCGAGCGCGTCGTCCGGCCGTCCCAGATGGATCATCTGACGGCTCATGCTGGAGAGGATGTACGAGCCGAGCGGCTTGTCCGCGGCCTCCTTGGCGGCGTGGAGGGCGAGGACGAAGTACTTCTGGGCGGTGGGCTGGAGCCCGATGTCGTAGCTCATCCAGCCCGCCAGCTCGGCCAGTTCGGCGGCGACCTTGAACAGCCGCCTCGTGGTGGACTCCGACTGGGGCTCCTGGAGCAGGTCGGTGACCTCGTGCAGCTGGCCGACGACCGCCTTGCGGCGCAGGCCCCCGCCGCACTGGGCGTCCCACTGGCGGAACATGACGGTGGTGGACTCCAGCAGGTCCAGCTCCGGCTGCGAGAGCCGGCCGGGGCGGCGGGAGGCGGCCGCCGTCTCGGGCTCGTCCCTGGGCGCGGTGGGGCCCGGCACCAGCCAGCGCTGCATGGGCTCGATGAGCGTGGGCCCGGCGGAGAGCGCCAGCGACGTGCCGAGGAAGCCCCGCCGGGCCAGCATGAGGTCGCTGCGCGAGAACTCGCTGATCAGGGCGACGGTCTGCGGGCCGGTCCAGGGCAGGTCGACACCCGACACGGACGGTGACTGGTGCGCGGCCCGCAGCCCGAGGTCCTCGACGGCGACGACACAGCCGAAGCGCTCGGAGAACAGCTCGGACAGGATGCGCGGGATCGGCTCGCGCGGATTCTCCCCGTCCAGCCAGCGGCGCACACGCGAGGTGTCCGTCGAGATGTGGTTGGCACCCAACTGACGGGCCCTGCGGTTCACTTGCCGAGCCAGCTCGCCCTTGGACCAGCCACTGCGCACGAACCACGAGCCGAGCAGCTCATTGGGGCGCTTCTCAGCGTTCGTCCCGCCTCCGCCGTTGCCGCCCACTGGAACGCCCCCATCCCTGAACCCACTTGTGCGCTGTGTGCGCCAAGCCCTACCAGAATGCCCCTGCACGCGGCCGCCGTCCGCCTGTTCTCACCCATCGAACGAGAAGGCGGGTTGCCCCCGGCATACCCACGAGTGCATGCGTTCCCAGGACCTGTGCACACACGGTAATCCTACGATCACTGCTCCAGCCATGGCGATCCCGGAAACGCCACCATTCGCCACCCCTTCGAATGAACTCCCGTCGACCCGTTCGCGATTCACTTGACACATGACGGCCAGGGGCGGGCGGAGCGATGCACTTCGGGGCGCGCGAGGCCGGGCTCACCACCCGCGGCACAACCAGGCGCCGCACGGACCGCGGCACGCGGGGAACAGAGAGTCACGTTCTGATTCCGTTGCGTAACCACCGGGGCACCGGACCCGTTGGAGGGGGCATGGACTTCACCATCGGCGGCATCCGCGAAATCCGTTCCGGCTCGCGCCGCCGCGGCCGCTCCTCGGAGTGCACCGCCGTCGCCGAGTTCACCGGACTGTGGGGCTGGGACGTGGTGCCCGGCGCCCGGGCGGCCTCGGGGACCTGCTCCTGCGGCCGGAGCGACTGCCCCGCTCCCGGCGCGCACCCGCTGGACTTCGCCCCCGTCGTCCCGGCCGGCGCCACGCTCGACGAGGCGACCGGCGCGTGGAGCCGCTTCCCGGGCGCGGCGGTGATGCTCCCGGTGGGCGGCGCGTTCGACGTGATCGAGGTCGCCGAGTCCGCCGGACGCCGCGCCCTGGTCCGGCTGGAGCGCATGGGCCTGCCGCTGGGTCCCGTCTCCGTCACCCCCGACGGCCGCGCGCACTTCTTCGTCGCCCCCGGTGCCGCCTCGCAACTGCCCGAGCTGCTCTACCGCATGGGCTGGGACGACGCCTCGCTCGACCTGCGCGCGCTGGGCCCCGGAACCCACATCACGGCGCCGCCCTCCGACCGCGGCGGCCTCGGGCCGGTCCGCTGGCTCCGCTCCCCCGCGCTCGACTCGGCCACCAGGCCGCCCGCGGCACGACTGCTGCTGGGGACGCTGGCCTACGTGGCGCACCGCTCGCGCGTCTGAGCCGCGGGACAGCGGCGCGTCCGAGCCGCGGGACGGCGGTACCGCTCGCGCGTCCGAGCCGCCGCCGGACGGCCGCACGCGCAGAGGCGTCCGACGGCGCCCCGCAGGGAGGCCGGGACGCGCGCACCGGCCGGACGGCCCACGAAGAAGGGCCCCACACCGTATGCACCATGGTGTGGGGCCCTCCTCGCAGCCCTTGCGTCCTCGCGGGTGCGGGTGTCACTCGCCGATAAGGGCATCCACGAACGCTTCCGGCTCGAAGGGCGCCAGGTCGTCCGCGCCCTCGCCCAGGCCGACCAGCTTGACGGGTACGCCCAGCTCGCGCTGGACCGCGATGACGATGCCGCCCTTGGCCGTGCCGTCGAGCTTGGTCAGCACGATGCCGGTGATGTCGACGACCTCGGCGAACACGCGCGCCTGGACCAGGCCGTTCTGGCCGGTGGTGGCGTCCAGGACGAGCAGCACCTCGTCGAGCGGGGCGTGCTTCTCGACGACCCGCTTGACCTTGCCCAGTTCGTCCATGAGCCCGGTCTTGGTGTGCAGCCGGCCCGCGGTGTCGATCAGGACGACGTCGGCGCCCTCCTGGATGCCCTCCTTGACCGCGTCGAACGCGATCGAGGCGGGGTCGCCGCCCTCGGGGCCCCGTACGGTACGGGCGCCCACGCGCTCGCCCCAGGTCTGCAACTGGTCCGCGGCGGCGGCACGGAAGGTGTCGGCCGCGCCGAGCAGGACGTGCTTGCCGTCGGCGACCAGCACCCGGGCGAGCTTGCCGGTGGTGGTGGTCTTGCCGGTGCCGTTGACTCCGACGACCATCACGATGCCCGGGGTGTCCAGCGGGGACTCGGTGTGCACGGTGCGGTCGAAGTCGGGCACGAGCAGGGTGAGGAGTTCCTCGCGCAGCAGGGTGCGCAGCTCCTCCGGCGTGCGGGTGCCGAGCACCCGTACGCGCTCGCGCAGCCGTTCGACCAGTTCCTGGGTGGGCTGCACGCCGACGTCGGCGGTGAGGAGCGTGTCCTCGATCTCCTCCCAGGTGTCCTCGTCGAGGTGCTCGCGCGACAGGAGCGTGAGCAGCCCCTTGCCGAGCGCGTTCTGCGAGCGGGAGAGCCGGGTGCGCAGGCGTACCAGACGGCCGGCGGTCGGCTCCGGGATCTCGACCTCGGGTGCGGCCGGCGGCTCCTCGACGACGACCGGGGCGGTCGCCGAGGCGTCCGGGAGATCCACCTCCTCTATCGTGCGGCGCGTTTCGTCGCGCGGCGTCTCGGCCTCGTCGCCGACGTGCGGCTCGGCCGGCGGAGCCGTGATGTCGGGGGCGGCGGGGGGCGGCGGGGGCAGCTGCTTGCGCCTGCGGCTGCCGATGACGAGCCCGCCGAGCGCGCCGATGACGACCACGGCGATGACTACAGCAAGGATGACGATTTCCATAACGGCACCAGTATGCGCGACCTCCCACCCGGTCGTTCGTCGGCTGCGCGGGCCGTGCGGCGCGGCGCGTCCGGGGCCCCGGGTCGTACCCCGCCGCACCCTCCGGCCCCTGCGGCGACACGCGCGTGGGACGCCGCCGGCGACACCCGCTGGCCCGCGCGGCGGCACGGCGCGCCCCCGCGGACCACGCCGGTCCCCCCACTCCGGGGACCCGCGCCACTCCGGCGCACGGCCCCGTGCCCGGACCCGGCACCCGTCACCGCCGGGGTGCACCCGGGACTCCGGGCACGGCTCCCTGTCCGGACGCAGGACGCCACCCCCGCGGCCGAGGTGCGCCCGGGACTCCGCGCACGACCACTGCCCGGACCCGCAGGACCCGTCACCCCTCGCCGCCGGAGGGCACCCGGGACTCCGCGCACCGACCGGCGCGGGGACGGACCGGGACCCGGCACGCGAACCGGCGCCGGCGCCGCCCGCGCGCCCCGGCCGTCCGGCTCCCCGCGCCGGAGCCCCCGCCCGCCGCCCGGCCCCGCACCCGGAGCGCGCCGCCTCCCCGCCCACCGGGGTGTCCGGGACCCCGGGGCGGCCGGGGCGTCCACCGCTCTGGCCGTCTGACGATCCGTCAGCTACCGTCCCCCCTCACGGCACCCCGCCCGCCAGGTGAAGGGGGACTCTCCCATGCCCGTAACGGTCGTACGCTTCAATCTCGTCGAGCCCGACGCCACGCCCGCCTCGCTCAGCGCCCGCTACAAGGCGGCGCTGGAGATGGCCGCGTACGCGGACGACCGCGGGATGTCCACCGTGCAGACGGAGGAGCACCACGGCGTCGCCAACAACTGGCTGCCCTCGCCGTTCGCCTTCGCGGGCGCGGTCTTCGGCGCCACCCGTCGCATCGCGGTCACGGTCTCGGCGATCATCGGTCCGCTGCACGATCCGCTGCGGCTGGCCGAGGACGTGGCCGTACTCGACCTGCTCAGCGGCGGCCGGCTCGTCACCGTCGCCGGCATCGGCTACCGCCCCGAGGAGTACGCGCTCTTCGACGTGTCCTGGCAGCGCCGGGGCCGGCTGCAGGACGAACTCCTGGAGACCCTGCTGAAGGCGTGGACCGGCGAGGAGTTCGAGTACCGCGGGCGCACGGTCCGCGTCACCCCGCGGCCCTTCTCCGACCCGCACCCGCTGCTGCTCGTCGGCGGCTCCTCGAAGGCGGCGGCCAGGCGCGCGGCCCGGCTGGGCCTGCCGTTCTTCCCGAGCGCGCACCTGCCGGAGCTGGAGGCGTACTACAAGGAGCGGCTCGTCGAGTACGGCACGGAAGGCTGGACCATGATGCCCGCGGCGGTCACCCCGCTGCTGCACCTCGCCGAGGACCCGGACCGCGCCTGGGCCGAGCACGGGAGGCACTTCCTGCACGAGGCGCGGACGTACGCGTCCTGGCAGTCCTCCGACATCCGCTCGGCGGTGCGGTCGGCGGCCACGACGGTCGAGGAGCTGCGTGCCGAGGGCGTCTACCGCGTCGTCACCCCGGACGAGTGCCTGTCCCAGGGGCTCGACAACTACGTGCTGCATCCCCTGTCGGGCGGGATGCCGCTGGACGAGGGGTGGCGCAGCATGCACCTGTTCTGCGAGAACGTACTGCCCCGGCTCAAGAACCTGTAGGACCTGTGGGACCTGCGGGTCCGATCGGGACAGGCGCGAGGACCGCTGGGACCGGCAGGACCGTCGGGGGTCCGCACGGTCGCCGGGGCCGCGGGCCGGCCGGGGCAGTCGTCCCACGCGTACGGGGAGAAGGGCAGCGGGGACTTGGCCCTCCTCCCCGGGTCTCGGGGCGCCGTGGGGTTCGCGCGGCCCCCACGGCCCGACGGGCGGTCAGCCCATCTCCTCCAGCGTCTTGCCCTTGGTCTCCTTCACGAACTTCAGCACGAAGGGGATGGAGAGCGCGGCGAAGAACGTGTAGATCACGTAGGTCGCGGAGAGGTTCCAGTCGGCCAGCGAGGGGAAGCTCGCGGTGATGGCCCAGTTGGCGATCCACTGCGCGGAGGCGGCGACACCGAGCGCGGCGGCGCGGATCCGGTTCGGGAACATCTCACCGAGGAAGACCCAGACCACGACACCCCAGGACAGGGCGAAGAAGAGCACGAAGATGTGGGCGGCGACCAGGGCGACCCAGCCCTGAGTGGCCGGCAGCTTGCCGTCGACGAGGTCGAAGGAGAACGCCCAGGCCTCCAGGCCGAGACCGATGACCATGCCCACGGAGCCGATGAGGGCGAGGGGCTTACGGCCGACGCGGTCCACGAAGATCATGGCGATCACGGTGCCGACGATGTTGATGATCGACGTGGTGAACGAGTAGAAGAACGAGTCCGTCGGGTCGACGCCCACCGACTGCCACAGCGTCGAGGAGTAGTAGAACGCGACGTTGATGCCGACGAACTGCTGGAAGACCGAGAGGCCGATACCGATCCAGACGATCGGCTTGAAGAGGAAGCTGCCGCCGAGGAGGTCCTTGAACGTCGACTTGTGCTCGCGCTTCATCGCGTGCTCGATCTCGGCGACGCGGGCGTCGAGGTCGATCTTGTCGCCCTCGACCTCCTTGAGGACCTCACGCGCCCGGTCCCTGCGGCCGACCTCCAGCAGGAAGCGGGGCGACTCGGGGATGGCGAAGGAGAGCAGGCCGTACAGGACGGCCGGGATGACCATGACGCCGAGCATGACCTGCCAGGCCTCCAGGCCCATCACCTCGCCGCGCTGGTCGCCGTCCGCGGCGTTGAGGATGCCCCAGTTGACGAGCTGCGAGATGGCGATGCCGACGACGATCGCGGCCTGCTGGAAGGAGCCGAGCCGTCCGCGGTACGCGGCCGGGGAGACCTCGGCGATGTAGGCGGGGCCGATGACGGAGGCCATGCCGATGGCGAAGCCGCCGACGACCCGCCAGAAGGCCAGGTCGTACAGGGCGAACGGCAGCGCGGACCCGATGGCGCTGACGATGAACAGCACCGAGGAGATCTGCATGCAGCGGATGCGTCCGATGCGGTCGGCTATCCGGCCCGCGGTGGCCGCGCCGATCGCACAGCCGATCAGGGCGATCGCGATGACCTGCGCGAGGGCCGCCGAGCCGATGTCGTACCGGTCCCGGATGGCCTCGACGGCACCGTTGATGACGGCGCTGTCGTACCCGAACAGGAAGCCGCCCATCGCGGCCGCCGCCGCGATGAAGATGACATGCCCGAGATGCTCGGGATGAGCCCCGCGGGCTCCTGAGTTGGGGACCTGCGATGTGGTCACGTGTGAACTCCTCGGGCCACCGGCCTCGCTGCCGGGAGTGGGGGGGCGAGCCCTCCGGACGGTGTCTCCAGTGGCGCACACGATCACGCCACCCACCACCTGAAGGTAAATGGAACGTCGCAGAGGATATGTCTTCAACTATCGAAGTCAAAACCGCGTACCTGCCGCTTCTACCCCGAGAAGTAGCAAGTATGTGTTCAAGTTTTGAAGACTCTTGAAGAAGTGGAAACGGCTACCGCAGCCGCTGGCTGATGACCTTGGACACGCCGTCGCCCTGCATGGACACGCCGTACAGCGCGTCGGCGACCTCCATCGTGCGCTTCTGGTGCGTGATCACGATCAGCTGCGAGACCTCCTGCAGCTCCTGCATGATGCGGATCAGCCGCTGCAGGTTGGTGTCGTCGAGAGCCGCCTCGACCTCGTCCATGACGTAGAACGGGCTGGGCCGCGCCTTGAAGATCGACACCAGCATCGCGACGGCGGTCAGCGAGCGTTCGCCGCCCGACAGCAGGCTGAGCCGCTTGACCTTCTTGCCCGGCGGCCGGGCCTCCACGTCCACGCCGGTGGTCAGCATGTTGTCCGGGTCGGTCAGGATCAGCCGCCCCTCCCCACCCGGGAAGAGCCTGCTGAAGACGCCCTCGAACTCCCGGGCCGTGTCGCGGAACGCCTCCGTGAAGACCTGCTCCACCCGCACGTCGACCTCCTTCACGACCTGAAGGAGGTCGATCCGGGTCTTCTTCAGGTCCTCCAACTGCTCACTGAGGAACTTGTGGCGCTCCTCCAGCGCGGCGAACTCCTCCAGAGCGAGCGGATTCACCTTTCCGAGCTGCTGATACGCCCGTTCGGCGGACTTGAGACGCTTCTCCTGCTCGGCACGGTGGAAGCGCCGGGGCTGGTTGCGCGGGTGCTCCGGGTCGTCCGGCAGCTCCTCGCCCTCCGCCGGCAGCGAGGGCGGGACCGGCTGGTCGGGCCCGAAGTCCGCGACGAGCGCCGCCGGCTCCACGCCCAGCTCCTCCAGCGCCCTGGACTCCAGCTGCTCGATCCGCATCCGCTTCTCGGCACCCAGCACCTCGCCGCGGTGCACCGAGTCGGTCAGCTTGTCGAGCTCCCCCTTGAGGTCACGGCCCTCGTTGCGGGCGGTGACGAGATCCCGCTCCCGCAGCGCCTTGGCGTCGTCCGCGGCCGTGCGCTCCAGGTCGGCCCGCCCCAGCGACACCTCCACGTGCGCCAGCAGCTGCCGGGCGCCGGACGCGACGGCACCGGCGACGGCCGCCTCGTGCCGCAGCCGTGCCCTGCGGCGCTCGGCACGCTCGCGCGCCTCGCGTTCGGCCCGCGCCGCCCGGTCGAGCGAGTCGGCCCGGCCCGCCAGCCCCTTGACCCGCTCCTCGTGCGTACGCACCTGGAGCCTGGCCTCCATCTCGGTCTGCCGGGCGTTGGCACCGTCCGCCGCGAGCCGGTCCCGTACCGATGTGTCGGGCTCCTCCTCCACCGGCATCTCCTCGGCGACGGCGAGCCGCTCGGCCAGCTCCTCCGCCTCCTGCACGGCCCGGTCGAGGGCCTCCTGCGCACGGGTGGCCGCCGCGGTTCCGCGCTCGGCCTCCCCCGCGGCGCCCCGGGCCTGCCCGGCCAGCCGTCCGAGCTGCTGCGCCACCCCGGACCGCTCGCGATCGACGGCACGCCTGCGGTCCGCCAACTCCTCCACCTGGGCGGCGCGTTCGGCGCGCTGCCCCTCGGCGATGCGCTGCGCCTCGGCCAACTGCTCGCACAGTGTGTCGAGTTCCTCCAGCTGGGCCGCCGCCTCGTCCACGGACGCCTGCACTTCGAGCAGACTCGGCGCGCCCGCGGAACCGCCCTGCGCGAAGTGCGCGCCCAGCAGGTCCCCCTCGGCGGTCACGGCGGTCGACCCGGGCCGCGCGTACACGAGATCCTCGGCGTCCTCCAGGGTGCCGACCACGACGACACCGCGCAGCAGACGGCGTACCGCGGGCATCAGTTCCGCGGGCCCGCGGACCAGGTCGGCGGCGTACAGCGGGCCCCCGGTCCCCTCGGCCGCGGACGTGCCTCCGACCGGGTCCCCGGGGGCGTCCGGTTCCGCGGGACCGGCGAGCAGGAGTGCCGCGCGTCCGCCGTCCTGCTTGCGCAGCATGCGGATGGCCTCGGCCGCCGAGGCGGGCGTCGTGACCGCGACGGCGTCGGCCGCGGCGCCGAAGGCCGCCGCCACCGCCACCTCGTGGCCGGGCGAGACGGTGAGCAGCTCGGCCGCCGGGCCCAGCAGCCCGGTCAGCCGGTCCTTCGCCGCGAGCAGCACGCCCGTGCCGTCCTTGCGGCGCAACCCCATGGCCAGCGCCTCGTGGCGGGCCCGGGTGGCGGCGCGCCTGCGTTCGGCGGCGGTCGCCGCCTCCCTGGCTGCGGTGAGGGCGGCGTCCGCGTCGGCGAGGGCGCGCCGGGCCGCCTCGTGCCGCGAGGTCAGCTCCTCGTCGCCCGCGTCGAGGCCGTCGACCTCGGCCTTGAGCTGCTCGTACTCCTCCTGGGCCGCGACCGCGCGGTCCCGTGCGCCGTCGCGGGCGGCGGCCAGCCGGTCGATCTCCGCCTGGGCGGAGGCGGCACGCGAACGGGCCGCGTTGACCTGGCCGTTCAGTCGCGCGAGCCCTTCGCGCCGGTCGGCGATCGCACGGGCGACGTCCTTGAGGCGCCGCTCCTCCGTGGCCAGTTCGCGCTCCAGGTCGGCCCGGTGCTCGACCGTGTCCTCCAGGGCCCGCCGCGCGGCCTCCAGGGCGGCTTCGAGTTCGGCCTCCTGCTCACGGACACGGGCGGCCTCGCGCTCCATGTCCTCGGGGTCGCGTCCGCGCCGCTCCTCCGGGGGCTGCGCGGTGGCGCTCTTGACCCGGGCGTCCGCGAGGGACACCGTTCCGCGTACCCGCTCGGCCAGTTGGGACAGTTCGTACCAGCTCTGCCGGGCCTGCTGGAGGCGCGGGCTGAGGCGCCGCACCTCGTCCTCCAGGAGCGCCTCCCGCTGGAGCGCCTTGCGCAGCTCGGTCTCGGCGGCCTCCTTGCGCTCCTTGAGCGCGGCCTCGTCGGCGACCTCGGCCCGGAGCGCGCCCCGCAGCCGCACGAGGTCGTCGGCGAGCAGGCGCAGCCGGGCGTCCCGGAGGTCGGCCTGGATGACCGCGGCGCGCCGGGCCACGGCGGCCTGCCTGCCGAGGGGCTTCAACTGGCGCCGCAGTTCGTCGGTGAGGTCCTGCACGCGCGCGAGGTTGGCCTGCATCGCGTCGAGCTTCCGCAGCGCCTTCTCCTTGCGCTTGCGGTGCTTGAGGACGCCCGCCGCCTCCTCGATGAACGCGCGGCGGCCCATCGGATCGGCGTGCAGTACGGAGTCGAGCCGGCCCTGCCCGACGATGACGTGCATCTCGCGGCCGATGCCGGAGTCGGAGAGGAGGTCCTGGATGTCGAGCAGCCGGCAGGTGTCGCCGTTGATCTGGTACTCGCTGCCGCCGTTGCGGAACATGATCCGCGTGATGGTGACCTCGGCGTACTCGATGGGCAGCGCGCCGTCG
This sequence comes from Streptomyces fructofermentans, assembly GCF_014651055.1. Taxonomy (GTDB): domain Bacteria; phylum Actinomycetota; class Actinomycetes; order Streptomycetales; family Streptomycetaceae; genus Streptomyces; species Streptomyces fructofermentans. The sequence continues at coordinate 161,677 of NZ_BMWD01000016.1, read as the reverse complement.
GAGTTGTCGATGGTCAGGGACACCTCGGCGCGGCCGAGCGGGGGCCGCCCGGTGGTGCCGGCGAAGATGACGTCCTCCATCTTGCCGCCGCGCAGCGACTTGGCGCCCTGCTCGCCCATGACCCAGCTGAGCGCGTCCACGACGTTGGACTTGCCGGAGCCGTTCGGGCCCACGACGCACGTGATGCCGGGCTCGAACCGCAGCGTGGTCGCCGAGGCGAACGATTTGAACCCGCGCAGGGTCAGGGCCTTGAGGTGCACGCAGCCGGACTCTACCTTCCGGGTCGGTCTCACTCCATGAACGCGCGGTTTCGCACATGAACGTGCAGGGCACATCAGACGTTGAAGGCAGTGGAGGAGAAGGCGCCGGGGGGCAAGAAAGAAGGGACGCCGAAGCGTCCCCTGCAACTCTGGTTCAAGCGGTTGACACGGGCAGCCCGGTCACTGGCGGTGCAGTCGCGATGCAGTGATCAGGTGAGCGCAGGCTCCGCCTGGGGTACGTCGATGCTCTCGAGAAGCGAGTCGCGAGAAGCGGCAGCCGCGAGCGCGTCGTTCTCGGCCTGGATCCGTCCGAGCTCGGATTCCAGATCCTGGACGCGCTGCTGGAGCCGTCGCATCTCGGCGATGAGTCGCGGGTCGGAACCGCCGACGTAACCGAGAAGCGCCTTTGCCATGATGGATGGTCCTCCACACTGAGTGACCGACCGAAGCGGTGTGGGTCGTGAGGGAATCGCACCCGCGATGCTTGGCACTGTGCAGGTCTCGCTGCCGCTCTTGCATGCCAAACAGCTAAGGTGCGCGGGGCTTTCAGCGTCTCACCAAAAAGTTTGACGGTCAACACGATCACACCCCGTATTGGGGGCGACCCGGAGCGCGCGGCCTGAGAACGGGCGGCGCGGATTCTCTTTCGGGGCCCTGGGGGTGTGGAGATCATCCTTACTCGCCGGAGCCTGCCACGACAAGCGGTTATTGGCAACCACCAGGCACTTTCCCCCGGGGACAGGCGCGCGGCACGGGCCTCACGCCCCCGGTCGGGCACCCGGGCGCCGCTCCCGGCCATGACCCTCATCTGATCGCGAAGCCCTCGTAACCACCGCGGGGCGTGTCCCACATCTCAGTGACTCCGTCGACCCGGCCCGGCGTGTCGTCCCCCTGGAGCCAGTCGAGCAGAGCCCGGCAGCCGGCTCCGGGGCCCTCCGCGACCACCTGGACCCGTCCGTCCTCCAAATTGAGAGCAAAACCACTAAGGCCACCGATCTCCAGGGCCCTGGCCCGGGTGAACCAGCGGAAACCCACACCTTGGACGCGTCCACGCACCCAGACGACCAGGCGTACATCCTCGTTCATAGGGGAACGCTAAAGGGCCAATTGCTCCCGGGGCACTTCCTCCTCTTGCGTCATGGGGTACCGTCCCCACCCAATGAGCCTCACTCGTTCGGGTGAGGCACGTTGACCGCGAGGATGAGGAAGGCCGGGAGATGGGACGCCACCGACGCTCCGCCGCCGGACGCGCCGTCACAGGCCGCGCCACCGGGGTCACACAGACCTACGACGAGTACGACAGCACCGCGAACGGCTACGCGGCGCCCGACGCCCGTGGTTACGGGGACGACTACGCGACCGCCGGCGGCTACGCCACGGCCGGCCTCTACGACTCCCCTGGCGGGATCCACGAGAGGACGGGCGAGCTCTACTCGACGAGCGACGCCTATCTCTTCGCGTCTGACCCGGCCGCCCACGCCACCACGGGTTACGAGCCCGGCGGCGGCCCGCGCGGCCACCGTCGCCGCAAGAAGGGCGCGACCCCCGTACGCACCGGCCTGCTGGGAGTCTCGGCGGCCGTGGCGATGGGCGCGGTCGCGGTCGCCTCCGGCGTACTGCCGGGCAGCGACAGCTACTCCATCGGCGGCAACGGGGACAAGGTGCAGGCCGCCGACACCCCGAGCGACGTGGAGACCCAGGGCGGCACGACCGGCGCCGCCGAGGACCGCGCGGCCCCCGGGACCAGTCGCGACCTGGAGCGCGCGCCGTCGGCCTCGCCGTCGGCGTCGGCGCCCGCGAAGACGACTCCCGAGAAGACCGCCGAGAAGCCTTCGGCCAAGCCGTCGACCAAGGCTCCGACGCAGTCGCGGACGAAGGCTCCCAAGGCGCCCGCGACCAAGGCCCCCGAGACGACTCCGTCGAAGGAGGCGTCCACGGGGACGGGTTCCACGGCGGAGGCCGCGGTGCTGTCGCTGGTCAACGACGAGCGGGCCAAGGCCGGCTGCAGCCCGGTGACCGCGTCCAGCACGCTGGCCGCGCTGGCCCAGACCTTCAGCGAGGACATGGCCGCGCGGAGCTTCTTCGACCACACGGACCCGGACGGGGCCTCCCCGTGGGACCGCGCCGAGAAGGTCGGCATCGCCAACCTGGGCGGCGAGAACATCGCGCGCGGCCAGGCCGACGCCGCCGCCGTGATGGAGGCCTGGATGAACAGCCCCGGCCACCGCGCGAACATCCTGAACTGCGACTTCAAGACCCTGGGAGTCGGCGCGCACTTCGGTGCGGGCGGTCCCTGGTGGACGCAGGACTTCGGCTACTGAGCCGACCTCCGACCAGAGGGCCAGGTGCCCTCGCAGACCGTGTCCGGGCCGTCGTGCGTGGTGTCCTCATCCGTGAGGACGCCACCACGGCGGCCCGGCTCCGTCTCCCGGCCGGCCGCGGCCGGCGTGGGGCGGTCCGGGTGGCTCAGACCGCCACGGCGACGCGGCCCCGCAGGAAGACCCGGGTCGTCTCGGCGACGCGGCGCCCGAGGTGCTCGGCGGTCGCGATGTCGGCCTTGTGGACGCTCCCGGGACCCTCGTCCACGTTGGTCTGGGCGGCGGCGCCGGCGAAGACCCCGAGACGGTTGAGGTCGTTCTCCGAGCCGGCGCTGCTGTTCCAGCCCGGGTGCAGCCCGAGGTTGACCCAGTTCATCCCGTGCTGTCCGGCGAGGATCTGGAAGTACTGCAGCGTGTGCAGCTTGTCGCCGCTCTTGGAACCCGAGTTGGTGAACCCGGCGGCGATCTTGTCCTGCCAGTCCTGGCCGTACCAGCGCTTGGAGGACGCCTCGGCGAACACGTGGAAGGCGCCCGAGGCCGTCCCCATGTGGGTGGGCGAACCGAAGACGATGGCGTCCGAGGCGTCGAGCAGCGCCCACTGCTCCTCGGTGATCCCGTCGACCTTGATCAGGTGCACCTCGGCACCGGCCTCCAGCGCGCCGGTGCGCACGGCCTCGGCGACGACGGCGGTGTGGCCGTTGCCGGAGTGGTAGGCGATGGAGACAACAGGGGTCGTCACGATGAGTGGCTCCTCATGAGCGGAACGGAGTGGCGAGTGCACGCTACCGCCCGCCGACGGCCGCAACGGGTAAGCGCTGCGCTCCAGTTGGCGCAGCCCAGGAGAACGCGCACCCGCCGGCACAGCGCTGTGCGCGAGTACGCTCTGCGTATGGACCTCACGGATCAGCGGGACCTCGCGTACGACGTCTTCTCCAAGGCGTGTCCTTCCCGGGGCACGCTGGAGCACGTCACGGGACGCTGGGGCGCGCTCACCCTGGGGGCGCTCCACGAGGGCTCGCTGCGCTTCAACGAGCTGCGCCGGCGGGTCGACGGTGTGAGCGAGAAGATGCTGTCCCAGACGCTGCACGCGCTGGAGCGCGACGGCCTGGTGCTCCGGGAGGCGCAGCCGACGAACCCGCCGCGGGTGGACTACGAGCTGACGCCGCTGGGCCACCGGGTCGCGGAGCGGCTGCTCGCCCTCATCCACTGCCTGGAGGGCAGCATGGACGACGTGCTCCGGGCGCGCGAGCGCTACGACACGACGCGCGGCGGCCGCTGACAGCGCGGGCAGAAGTAGCTGGACCGGTTCATCCACGGCCTGCGGCGCATCGGGGTGCCGCACCGCCGGCAGGGCTCGCCCTCACGGCCGTACGCGTCGAGCGACCGGTCGAAGTATCCCGACTCGCCGTTCACGTTGACGTAGAGGCTGTCGAAGCTGGTGCCGCCGACGGCGAGGGCCGCGTTCATCACGTCCCGTACGTGGCCCAGGAGTTCGGCCGTGCGCGGGCGGGTGAAGCCGGTGGTGGGGCGCTCGTAGTGCAGCCGCGCGCGCCAGAGTGCCTCGTCCGCGTAGATGTTGCCGACCCCGCTGATCAACGACTGGTCGAGCAGGGCGCGTTTGACGGTCGTGCGCCGCCGCCGCAGCGCCTCGTGGAACGCGGCGTCGTCGAACAGGGGATCCAGGGGGTCCCGGGCGATGTGGGCGATGACGTCGGGCAGTCCGTCGGGCGTGGTGCCGTGCAGCGAGAGCCCTCCGAAGGTGCGCTGGTCGACGAAGCGCAGCTCGGTGCCGAGGTCGTCGTCGAACCCGATCCGGATGCGCAGGTGCTTCTCGTCGGGCGCGTCCTGCGGCTGGACCAGGAGCTGTCCGCTCATGCCCAGGTGGGCGAGGACTGCGCTGCGGTTGTCGGCGAGGGGCAGCCAGAGGTACTTGCCGCGACGCTGGACGAGTCCGATCCGGTGTTCCCTGAGACGGGCTCCGAAGTCCTCGGCGCCCGCGATGTGCCGCCGTACCGCGCGCGGATGCAGCACCTGGACGTCGGCGACGACGCGTCCGGCGACCCAGCGCTCCAGTCCCCGCCGTACGACCTCGACCTCGGGCAGTTCGGGCACGGTTCTCTCCTTCACCGGCACGGGGCCGGACACTCCCGCCGGCACGCGGCCGGCCACTCGCGCGCCCCCGGGGGCGCGCCCGCAGCGTATCCCCGGGGCGCGGCACACGTTCGCCCGCCCCCGGGGACCGGGGACGGGCGAACGGCTGCTGCGTCGTGACGGCCGGGGCCGTCGGCGGTGCGGTCAGGCGGAAGCCGCGTCGGGCGCCGGGGAAGGGGCCTCGACGGCCTCTTCCGGAGCGACCACCGGCACCTCTGCCTCGGCGGCCGCCTTCGCCGCCTCGGCACGCGCGTCGGCGTCGGCGCGGATGGCGAGCCACGCGGACTCCGCGGCCTGCTGCTCCGCCTCCTTCTTGCTGCGGCCGGTGCCGGTGCCGTACGAGACGCCTCCGACGCGGGCAGCAGCTGTGAAGGTCTTCTCGTGGTCCGGGCCGGTCTCGGTGACCAGGTACTCGGGAACTCCGAGCCCTTCGGTCGCCGTGAGCTCCTGAAGACTGGTCTTCCAGTCCAGGCCCGCACCGAGGTTGGATGACTTCTCGATCAGTGGGTCGAAGAGCCGGTGGACGAGTTCGCCCGCCGCGTCCAGACCCTGGTCGAGATAGACGGCGCCGATCACCGCTTCAAGGGTGTCGGCGAGGATGGACGCCTTGTCCCGGCCGCCCGTGCCCTCTTCGCCCCGGCCGAGCCGGATGAAGGAGCCGAGGTCGAGCCCGCGGCCCACCTCCGCCAGCGCACGAGAGTTGACCACCGCGGCCCGCAGTTTGGCCAGTTGGCCTTCCGGCAGGTCGGGGTGGGTGCGATACAGCGTGTCCGTGACCACGAGGCCGAGGACGGAGTCCCCGAGGAACTCCAGACGCTCGTTGGTCGGCAGACCGCCGTTCTCGTACGCGTACGAACGGTGGGTCAGCGCACGCACCAGAAGGGCGGACTCGAGCTTGTACCCGAGCCGCCCTTCCAGAAGCGTGTGGGACGAGGCTGTGCTGTCCGCCTTTTTCTTGGCGTTGACGTCCGCCTTGGCGTCGTCCGCCTTCTTGGGGCTAGACACAGTGCCTCTCACCAGCCGCTCAGACCTCGAGGACCTGGCGCTTGTTGTAGGTGCCGCAGGCCGGGCACGCGATGTGCTGCAGCTTGGGCTCGTGGCAGCGCTCGCACGCAACCAGGGTGGGGACCGCAGCCTTCCACTGCGACCGGCGGTGGCGCGTGTTGCTGCGCGACATCTTCCGCTTCGGAACAGCCACGGCTACTTCTCCTGCTTCTCGTCGGCGTGCGCTGATCGAAGCGCGCCGCCGCCCATATCGTCCTTCTCGCCATCTTCGAGTGAACCGGCGAGTCCCTGCAGTGCCGCCCAACGGATGTCGACGGCTTCGTGGTGGTGGTCCGGGTCGTCCGCGAGCCGGGCTCCGCATTCGGAGCACAGGCCGGGGCAGTCGTCCTGGCACACCGGCTGCATCGGAAGTGCGAGCACCACCGCATCACGCAGCACGGGTTCGAGGTCGAACAAGCCGTCCTCGATGAAGAGCCTGTCCTCGTCCTCTTCGGATCCCTCGGCGTCGTCGGCCGGCTCCGCTTTGACACGGCCCCGGTCGTCGGCCTCAGGGTACGAGAACATCTCCTGGAAGTCCGCGTCGAGCTCCTGCTCGAGCGGCTCCAGACACCTTACGCACTCCCCCTTGACCCGTGCACGGGCGGTGCCTGTGACAAGCACCCCTTCCATGACCGACTCCAGGCGGAGTTCGAGCACCACCGGATCGCCCTGCGGCACTCCGATGACCCCTTGGATACCGAGATCCTCGGGAGCGTCGATCTCACGGGTCAGGCGCTGCAGCGCACCAGGACGCCGTCCCAGCTCGTGTGTGTCGAACACGAGTGGGTCGCGGTGGTCGAGGCGGGCGTTCAGAGCCGTTCCTGCTTTCGTTCGTGAAGATTCGGGGGCCACTGCCCTCCGGTGTTTCCCGGGCAGCGGCGATCGCGGACGTACGCGCGACCGAAGAGCCAGGATACTGGACCTTTCGCTCTCGACCCAATCGGTGTGCGCCCGGGGCCCCGGGGACGGGCGCGCGCCCGGGTTCAGCGCCCGCCGTGCTCCTGCTCGTACTGCCTGAGCTGCTCCGCGCTGATCATGCTCGTGTCGAAGAGGCTGGTCTCGTCGAGGGAGTGCGCGCCCTGCTGCTGGGTGTAGCCCTGCTGGTCCTGAGCGGGCGCGTAGCCGGTCTGCTGAGCGTCCGCGTCGTAGCCCTGCTGCGGGTAGGCGGCGTACGGGTCGGCCTGCTGGGGATAGCCGTACGCGTCCTGCTGGGCGTACTGCTGCTGGTAGCCGTAGGGGTCGGGCTGCTGCTGGTACCCGTACGCGTCCTGCTGCGGGTACTGCTGCTGGGCGGGGATCACCGGGGCCGGGCGCCGCGCCGGCTGGGCGGGCTGGTCGGAGAGGTCGGCGAGGCCGTCCAGGTACTCCGCGTCGGTGGTGTGCGGCGCGACGGCGCCGTCCTCGCCGAACGTGAGGTCGCCGAGGTCGTCGCTGGCGATCCGCCCGTGCAGCTTCTGACGGCCGCGCCCGACGGCCTCCAGGGTCTTGGCGAGGACCGCCTCGAAGGCGCCGAGCTTGACGTCGACGTACTCGTCGGCGCTGCGGCGCAGGGTCTCCGGGTCGTGGCTGCGCTCGGGGGCGTCCTCGTCCTCGTACCCCTGCTCGTCGGTGCCGGGGCCGGTGCCGAGGAGCTTCTCGCGGCCGCGGCCGACGGAACCGAGGGTCTTGGTGAGGACGACCTCGAAGTTGGCGAGCTTGGAGTCGACGTAGTCGTCGGCCTCCGCGCGGACCTCCTCGGCCTCCTGGCGGGCCTCGGAGAGGATGCGCTCGGCCTCGTTCTGCGAGCGGCGGGCGACCTCGGTGTCGGAGATCAGCGAGCCGCGCTCGGCGTGCGCGGACTCGATGATCCGCTCGGCCTCAAGGCGGGCCTGCTCGACCATGTGCTCGCGGCCGCCGATGAGCTCCTGGGCCTGTGCGAGGGAGCCGGGCAGCGCCTGGCGGACCTCTTCGAGCAGGGAGAGGAGCTCGGCGCGGTTGACCACGCACGAGGCCGACATGGGCATGGAACGGGCGCTGCCGACCGCCGAGACGATCTCATCGAGCTTCTTCTGCACGTCCACCGTGTGCTCGCCACTCTCTACAGCTGTGTTGGAGACGGACGGGTCGACTGTACGACCACAGCCGCCCCGCCCGACACCTGGTGACGCACTGTCAGGCCCCGAGGGGTCCGTCAGTCCCGCCGGAGGCGCTCCCTGAGCGCCTCCAGGACCAACGGCGGAACCAGGTGGGAGACGTCTCCGCCCCAGGTCGCGACCTCCTTGACCAGCGAGGAGGACAGGAAGCTGTAGGTCGGGTTGGTCGGCACGAAGAGGGTCTCGACGCCGGACAGCCCGTTGTTCATCTGGGCCATCTGGAGCTCGTAGTCGAAGTCGCTGACAGCGCGCAGGCCCTTGACGATCGCGGGGATGTCGCGTTCCTTGCAGAAGTCGACGAGCAGGCCGTGGAAGGCCTCGACCTCGACGTTCCCGAACTCCGCGGTGACCTGGCGGATCAGGTCGATCCGCTCCTCGATCTCGAAGAGCCCCTTCTTGGACTGGTTGATCATCACGGCGACGTGCACGACGTCGTAGAGCTTGGAGGCTCGGGCGATGATGTCGAGATGTCCGTTGGTGATCGGGTCGAATGACCCGGGACAGACGGCGCGGCGCAACTGAGGTCCCTCGCTCTCCGGTCCGGTCATCGTGCGTCTTCGCACGTAGAGGCGGCGTGACCGTACCAAAACGTTCCCTCGCCGTAGCGACGGGAGCGCAGTGCCTCGAAGCCGTCGGGCCACCGGAATTCGCCACCTCTTGTACTGCGTTCAACGGTGACGAGTGCTCCGCCGGTGAGCCAGCCCCCCGCACGGAGTGTGAGGAGTATCTCGCGAAGATCGTCGTCCGTGACGGCGTACGGCGGGTCCAGGAAGGCGAGGTCGTACGGCTCGTCGGGGGTGCCCGCGCGGACGATCTGTTCCGCTTTGCCGGATCTGACCTCGGCGCCCGGCAGCCCCAGGGTCCGCACGTTGTCCCGGACGGTACGGGCCGCGCGGGCGTCCGCCTCGACCAGCAGGGTGTGGCCGGCGCCGCGGCTCAGCGCCTCCAGGCCCACGGCGCCCGACCCGGCGTACAGATCGAGGACGCGCTCCCCGTCCAGCGGGCCGCCGAGCAGGGACTGCCAGGTGGAGAAGAGCCCTTCGCGCGCCCGGTCGGAGGTGGGCCGGGTGCCGTTGCCCGGCGGGACGGCCAGGCGGCGTCCGCCGGCCCGGCCGGCGATCACGCGGGTCATCTCTGTCCTTGTCCGTGTACAGGTGGGTGTGACAGGTCCAGTCTGTCAGCCCTCTCCCGGTCGGCGCTCGTCGTGGCGGGGCTCACCCCTTGTCCAGGTACTGCTCGCGCTCCTCGTCCAGCAGGGCGTCCAGCGCCGTGCGCAGTCCGGGCAGCGAGGTGAGGCCGGGGTCGGCGGCGACGAGCGCGGTCGCCTCCTCGCGGGCCTCGGCGATGATCTCCTCGTCGTCGATGACGGCGAGCATCCGCAGCGAGGTGCGGGCCCCCGACTGGGCCTGGCCGAGGACGTCGCCCTCGCGCCGCTGTTCGAGGTCGATGCGGGAGAGCTCGAAGCCGTCGAGGGTCGAGGCCACCGCGGTCAGCCGCCCGCGGGCCGGGCTCGCCTCCGGCATGTCGCTGACCAGCAGGCACAGCCCGGCCGCCGAGCCCCGGCCGACCCGGCCGCGCAGCTGGTGGAGCTGGGAGACGCCGAACCGGTCGGCGTCCATGATCACCATGGCTGTGGCGTTGGGCACGTTCACCCCGACCTCGATGACCGTCGTCGCGACCAGGACGTCCGTCTCGCCCGCGGCGAAGCGCCGCATCACGGCGTCCTTGTCGTCGGGGGGCATGCGGCCGTGCAGGATCTCGATCCGGAGGCCCTGGAGCGGTCCCGCGGCGAGTTCGCCCGCGACGTCGAGGACCGCGAGGGGCGGGCGCCTGTCCGCCTCGTCCTCGGCCGCGGCCTTCTTCCTGGCCTTCCTGGGGTCGTCCTCCTCGTCGCCGATGCGGGGGCAGACGACGTACGCCTGGTGTCCCTTGGAGACCTCCTCGCGCACGCGCTCCCACGCGCGCGCCAGGAAGTGGGGCTTGTCGGCGGCCGGGACGACGTGGGTCGCGATGGGCGATCGGCCCGCGGGGAGCTGGTCCAGGACGGATGTCTCCAGGTCGCCGAAGACGGTCATCGCGACGGTGCGCGGGATCGGTGTGGCGGTCATCACCAGGAGGTGCGGGGGCTGCTTGCCCTTGCCGCGCAGGGCGTCGCGCTGTTCGACGCCGAAGCGGTGCTGCTCGTCGACGACGACCAGGCCCAGGTCGTGGAACTGCACCTTGTCCTCGATCAGCGCGTGCGTCCCGATGACGACGCCCGCCTCGCCGGTGACCAGGTCGAGCAGGGCACGACGGCGGCCGGCCGCCCCCATCGACCCGGTCAGCAGCACGACCTTGGTGGACTCCTCGGCCCCGCCGAGCATGCCGCCCTCGGCCAGCCCCCCCATCATCTCGGTGATGGACCGGTGGTGCTGCTGGGCGAGCACCTCGGTGGGCGCGAGCATGGCGGCCTGGCCGCCCGCGTCCACCACGGCGAGCATGGCGCGCAGCGCGACCATGGTCTTTCCCGAGCCGACCTCGCCCTGGAGCAGCCGGTGCATCGGATGGTCGGTGGCGAGGTCGCCGAAGATCTCTCCGGAGACCTTGAGCTGTCCGTCGGTGAGGGTGAAGGGGAGCTTGGCGTCGAAGGCGGTGAGCAGGCCGTCCGGCGAGGGCCGGCGGGGCACGGCCGGGAGCTGCGCGTCGGCGTGCCGGCGGCGGGCCAGCGCGACCTGGAGGACGAAGGCCTCGTCCCACTTGAGCCGGGAGCGGGCGTCCTCGATGTCCGCCTTGGTGTGCGGGCGGTGGATCTTGAGCAGGGCCTCGGGGAGGGTGACCAGGCCCCGGCCCGAGCGGAGGGAGTCGGGCAGCGGGTCGAGTGCGTCGTGCGCGCTGGGCAGCACGGTCTGCACCGCCTTGGCGATCTTCCAGGACTCCAGCTTGGCGGTGGCGGGGTAGAGCGGGATCAGGGCGCCCGCCCAGGTGTCCACCGTCTCGGTCGCGTCCTCGCCGCGCAGCAGCTCGTACGCCGGGTGCGCCAGTTGGAGGCGTCTGTTGAAGACGGAGACCTTGCCGGCGAACAAGGCGCGGGTGCCCGGCAGCAGCTCCTTGTGGGGCTTGTGCACTCCGTTGCCGAAGAAGACCAGCTTGAGTTGGCCGCTGCCGTCCGTGATCGTCACCTCGAGGCGCTGGCCCTTGCCCCGGGGTGCTTTGGACGAGGCGAAGGTGAGCAGGCGGGCGTCGGCCACCTGGGCGACCACCGTGGCGTGCTCGTCCATGGGCAGGTCGGCGAGATGGGTGAGCCGGCCCCGCTCCTCGTACCTGCGGGGATAGTGGTGCAGCAGGTCTCCGACGGTGTGCAGGCCGAGGTGCTCGGCCATCACCTTCGCGGTGGCTGGTCCGAGTACCGACTTCAGCGGTTGCTTCAGTGGTTGTTTCGGTGGTTCTTCGAGCGCGGGCACGGGATCCATTGCACACCACGGCGCTGACAATGCCGTATACGTCCGGGAAATCCGCTGGTCAGGCGGGTCGTTCGCGGCCTAGGATGGCGCGCCCGGCCCGCTTCGCGGTCACCCTTGTGCGGGACCGCCCTACCCCGCGCCGTCGCCCGTCCCCCCACCGGCGCTGCGACGATGGATTCCCAGACCTCACAGTCATCTCAGGCACCCCAGTCACCTCATACGTTCCAGGTCGACCTGCGCGGCCTCGTGGACCTGCTCTCCCACCACCTCTACTCCAGTCCCAAGGTCTATCTGCGCGAACTGCTGCAGAACGCGGTGGACGCCGTCACGGCCCTCCGCGCCGAGCAGCCCGAAGCACCCGCGCTGGTGCGGCTTTTCGCGCAGGACGGGACCCTGCGCGTGGAGGACTCCGGGATCGGGCTGACCGAGGCCGACGTGCACTCCCTCCTGGCCACCATCGGCCGCAGCTCCAAGCGGGGCGACGCGCTGGAGTCGGCGCGCTCCGACTTCCTCGGCCAGTTCGGCATCGGCCTGCTCGCCTGCTTCGTCGTCGCCGAGCGCATCCGGGTCGTCAGCCGCAGCGCCCGCACGCCCGACGCCCCGCCCGTGGAGTGGACGGCGACCGACGACGGCTCGTACACCGTCCGTACGCTGCCGCACGAGGCACGCGCCGAACCGGGCACCACCGTGCACCTGGTGGCCCGGCCCGGCGCCGCCGACTGGCTCGCGGAGGACCGGGTGCTCGCGCTGGCCCGCGAGTTCGGCTCACTGCTGCCCTACGACGTACGGGTGGGCGACGAGGCGGTCACGGACCTGCCGGCGCCCTGGAACCGGCCGTACCCGGGTCCCGCCGCCCGCAGGGTGGCCCTGGCCCGGCACTGCGCCGGGCTGTTCGGCTTCGAACCGCTGGACTCGATCGACCTGGACGTGCCGCTGGCGGGGATCCGCGGGGTGGCGTACGTGCTGCCCTCCGCGGTCAGCCCGGCGCAGCGCGCGGGCCACCGTGTGCACCTGAAGGGCATGCTGCTCACCGAGCGGGCCGACCAACTCCTGCCCGACTGGGCGTTCTTCGTCCGCTGCGTGCTGGACACGGACAGCCTGCGGCCCACCGCGTCCAGGGAGTCCCTGTACGAGGACGAGACCCTGGCCGCGGTACGGGAGGCGCTCGGCGAGCGGATCAGGTCCTGGCTGACCGGACTCGCGGCGGGCGACCCGGAGCGGCTCGCGGCGTTCCTCTCGGTGCACCACCTGGGCGTGAAGTCCCTGGCCCGGCACGACTCCGCGATGCTGCGCACGATGCTGCCGTGGCTGCCCTTCGAGACGACCGACGGACGGCTGTCCCTGGAGGAGTTCGCCCGGCGGCATCCCGTCGTGCACTTCACGCGGACCGTCGAGGAGTACCGCCAGGTCGCCCCGATCGCCTCCGCGCAGGGCGTCGGCGTCGTCAACGGCGGCTACACGTACGACAGCGAACTGGTCGAGGCACTGCCCTCGGTGCGTCCCGGGACGGTCGTCGCGGAGCTGGACGCCGACACCGTGACCGCGCACCTCGACGCGGTGGACCCGGCGCAGGAGCTGGCCCTGTCGGCGTTCCTGGGGGCCGCGCGGGCGAAACTCGACCCGCTGGGGTGCGACGTCGTGCTGCGCGCCTTCCACCCGCTCTCCGTGCCCGCGCTCCACCTGGACGACCGGGCGGCCCGCCACGAACAGGCGCGTGCCGAGGCCGAGGAGCAGGCCGACGACCTGTGGGCGGGCATCCTGGGCTCGCTGCGCGGCAGCGCCCCGCGCGCGCGTCTCGTGCTCAACCACCTCAACCCGCTGGTACGCCGCATCAGTTCGCTCGGCGACCCGGAGCTGATCGGGACGGCGACGGAGTCGCTCTACGGGCAGGCGCTGCTGATGGCGCAGCGCCCGTTGCGGCCCGCCGACTCGGCGCTCCTCAACCGGGCTTTCATCGGCCTCCTGGAATGGGCCACCCACAGCGACTCCCCGGAGGAGGGCCGCCGATGAGCGGGATCAAGGACTTCGACACCCTGCGCCGGGCGATGCAGGAGAACTACGAGCAGCCGGAGGGCCCCGCCCGCAACGCGCGGGCCGAGCACCTGCTCACCGAGGCCGAGGGGCTCAACATCCCGCTCGCCGTCATCGAGGCGCTCGGACACCAGCTGAAGGTCTACAACTACAGCTCCGAGAAGGACCGGATGTTCGTGCCCTTCGCGCGCCTGCTGCGCATGTGGGACGAACGGCCGTCGGACTTCGACGAGTACGAGATCCACTCCCTGCACTGGGTCTTCAAGTGGGTGTCCGCGGGGATGCTCGGCCAGCCGCACATACCGCTCGCCTCCATCGAGAAGTGGCTCGGCGAGATGGAGCACCGGTACCGGCTCGCCGGGCACTCCGAACGGGCCGTGCGCAGCGCCGAGTTCAGCGTGGCCCGGCATGTCGGTGACCTGCCGCGGGCCGAACGGGCGTACACCGCGTGGCTGGCCGCCGACCGGGACAGCATGGCCGACTGCCACGCCTGCGAACTGCACGACCACGGCTCGTGGCAGGCGGAGCGCGGCGAGGACGCCGAGGCCCTGGAGCTGTGGCGGCCCGTCCTGGAGGGCGAGCACGTGTGCGCCCACGAACCGCACGCGGTCCTCGCCTCCTCGCTGGTGCCCCTGCTGCGCCTCGGTCGTCCGGACGAGGCCCGGGCCCACCATCTGCGCGGCTTCCGGCTCGTGCGCCCCATGGAGAGCATGCGCGGGGCGTACGCGGACCACGTGGAGTTCTGCGCGCTCACCGGCAACGAGGCGCGCGCCCTGGAGCTGCTGGCGGAGCGGCCCGCGTACTTCACGGACACCGGTGAGCCGCGCAGCCGGATGGACTTCCTGGCCGTGGTCGCCCTCCTCATGGACCGGCTGGTCTCGCTGGGCCTCGGCCGGCAGACCGTGCCGGGACCGGCGGGACGCACCTGGACCGCCGGTGAGCTGGCCGTGCACGCGCGCGCGGAGGCACTCGCGGCGGCCGGGCGCTTCGACGAGCGCAACGGCACGGCACATGTGAGCGACCGGGTCCGGAGGCGCATGGACCGCTCCCCGCTGGTCGAGCGGCTGCCGCTGGGCGTCCGCTCGGCGGGCACCGCCGCCTCCCGGGCGCCCCGGACGCCCGTGCCGGACAGCGCGCCCGCCGACGGGCCCGGGCTGCCCGCGCTGCTCGCCGAGGCCCGCCGGTTGTCGGACACCCTGCACCCGGACTCGGTCGCCGCCTGGGCCGCGGTCGAGCGGGCGCTCGGGGACGAGGAGCCCTCCCCCCGCGACCACGCGGAGATGACCGACCACCGGGCGATGGGCCTCGGCCCCGAGGGCGTCGACCTCTTCGCCCGCGCCGGCCGGCTGTACGCGGAGGCCGGCGACCCGGGCGAGGCCCTGGCCGCACACGCGCGCGGCGCCTACGCGCAGGCGCTTGCGGGCCGCTCCGACGAGGCGCTGGCCGCGGTCGCGGAGCCGTACGAGCAGGTGCTCACGCTCTTCGCGGAGGACGGCACCGGTGTGCCGCAGGCGGCCTCCGTGCTGATGGCACGGGCGCGCATCCTGCTCCAGCGGGTGCACGAGGCCGCCGAGGAGGACGGCGGCCGGACCGCGGAAGAGGCGTACGGGGCTGCCGTCACGGCCGCGCACGAGCTGCTGGCCCTCGCGGGTCCGGAGGCCGGGAACGGCGTCCTGGCCGCCGCGCGCGCCGCGGAGGCGCAGGCGATGCTCGGGGAGCTGGCCGCGCACACCGGGGACGCGGAGAAGGCAGCCGAGCTGCTCGCGCGGGCCTCGGAGGCGTTCGTGGACGCCGGGCTGCCGTGGTTCGCCGTGGAGTACGAGGCGAGGCTGGCCGCGCTCGCGCGCCACCTCGACGACCCCGGGACCGCCGAGCGGGCCGCCCGTGCGGCGCTGGAGCACGGCGCCCCGTTCCTGGAGGCCGTCGGGCAGGCTCAGCTGCACCTCCAACTGGCCGAGGTACTGGGCGACTCCGGACGGTACGGTCCCGCCGCGGACCACGCCCTGGAGGCCGCGCACTGGGCCGACGAGGGCGGAGAGGGCTCCACGCTGGGCGCCTGGGCGCGGCACCAGCTCGGCGGGTTCCTGCTGAGGCAGGGCCGCTGGGCCGAGGCCGCGGAGATCCTGGAGTCGGCGCTGCCCGAACTGGACGCGGGCACGCACGGCGACGGCGCGATCGTGCAGACCCTGTGGTGGCTCGGCGACTGCCTCACCGAGCTGGGCGAGCACCGCGAGGCGGCCGAGCGCTGGCTCAAGGCCGCCGACACAGCACGGCACTGGCCCGAGCAGCGCGACCACGCGATGCTGGCGCACCTGGCCGCCGAGGCGCTCGGCCACGCGGGACTGCTCCCTCAGGCCGAGCAGGCCTACCGGCGCGCCGGTGACCTGTGGCGGACCCTCGGCAACGCGCACGGGCTGATCCGCGCCCTGCGGGCCGGCGCCTGGCTCGCCGTCCGCGACGAGGGGTCGGGGCTCGACAGGGCCCGGGCGCTCATGAACGAGGCGGTCGAGGCGTGCGGCGGGGCCGCGCCGGGGGACGGGGAGGGAAACGGGGAGGAGCGTGCGCGGCTGGCGCACGAACTCGCCCGGACGCACTGGCAGTTCGCCGACCTGCTCACCAGGTCCGCGCACGACACCGCCGAAGCCGCCTTGAGCCGCGCCCTGTTCGAGGAGGCGCTCACCCAAGTCGGCTCGGCCGTCGAGGGCTTCACCTCCCTGGGCGAGGAGGCGCTGCACAGCCGTACGGGGGCGCGACTCACCGCGGGGCTGCTGGAGGCCGACCTGGAGCGCCCCGCCCGGGCGGCGGAGCACGCGCGTGCCGTGCTGGACGCGTACGCCGGGGCGGACGGGAGCGACGAGACGGTCGCGGCCCGCCGCACCGAGGCCGAACGGCTGCTGCGGGCGACCGAGGGAGCGGCGGGCCGCGACTAGCCCCGCACGCGCCCCCGCACGGCGACCGGGCAGCCGACGGCGGGCAGCCCGACGGACCGGCGGAGGCCGAGGAACCGGCCGGCCCGGGCGGACCGGCGGAAGCCAAGGACCCGGCCGGCCCGGGCGGACCGGCGGAGGCCGGGACACCGGCGGGAGCCGGGAGGCACGGCCGCCGGGGAGTCGGCGGACCGACGGAGGCCGGAGAACCGGCCGGCCCGGGCGGACCGGCGGAAGCCAAGGACCCGGCCGGCCCGGGCGGACCGGCGGAAGCCGGGACACCGGCGGGAGCCGGGAGGCACGGCCGCCGGGGAGTCGGCGGACCGACGGAGGAATGGCCGGCGGGGGCGGGGGCAGGAGGCACGGCGGCCGGGGCCGTCGGGCCACGGCAGCCTCCCGGCTCCCGGCTCCCGGCTCCCGGCTCCCGGCTCCCGGCTCCCGGCTCCCGGGACAGCGAACGCCTCCGCCCGCACCGGGCGACGCTCCCCGCCCGGCCGGGGCGGCGGGTGCCGCGGGCCCCCGCTACTCGACGCCGATGAGGAGCAGGGCGCTCTGGCGCCCGCCCCGGTACACGACCGTGTCGACGGCGAGGTACGACTCCCGGACCCGCGCCTCCAGGTGGGCCGCGATCGTGGCGGGGGCCGCGTCCCCGAGCACGAGCGTGACCATCTCACCGCCCGCCGCGAGCATCCGGTTCAGGATCAGGTCGGCCGTGGCCGTGACGTCGTCGCCGATGACGGCCACGTCGCCGTCTATCAGCCCGAGGACGTCACCGGCCTGGCAGATGCCCGCCATGGTCCACGACTGCCGCTCCGCGACGACGACTTCGGCGTACCGCGTGGCTCCCGCGGCCGAGGTCATCGAGACGACGTCCTCGTCGAACCGCCGCCCTGGTTCGTGCACGGCGAGCGCGGCGATCCCCTGCACCGCGGAACGCGTCGGGATCAGCGCCACCCTGACGCCCTCGGTGCGGGCCTGCTCGGCCGCTGCCGCCGCCGTGTGCCGCAGATCCGCGTCGTTGGGCAGCAGCACGACCTCCCGGGCGTGCGCCCGCCTGACCGCCTCGACCAGCTCACCGCTCGCGGGCGGCTCGCCGGGGCGCGCGAGGACCGTGGTCGCCCCGGCCTCCGCGTAGAGCCCCGCCAGACCCTCGCCCGGCACGACGGCCACGATCGCGCGCTGGATCCGCTCCCGGACCGGCCGCCCCGCCGCGGCGGCCGTGTGCGCGTCGCCGAGTCCGAAGTGGGTGATCCGGATGCGGTGCGGGCGTCCCGCCTCGACACCGGCCTCGACGGCCGCGCCCGCGTCGTCGACGTGCACGTGGATGTTCCACAGGCCGTCGCCGCCGACCACGACGAGAGAGTCGCCGAGCGCGTCGAGGCGGGCCCGCAGCCGGTCCACGGCCGCGTCCTGCGCCTCCAGGAGGTAGATCACCTCGAAGGCGGGCCCCTCCGGCACGGGCGTCCCGTCGGAGCACTCCTCCACCGCGCCCGCGGGACCGGCCGGCTCCGGGGAGTCGTCGCGCGCGCCCGCGGGTGTCCCGACCCGGCCGGCGCGGACCTGCCGGGCGAGCACGGGTACGCCCGCCGAGGCCGGTGCCTCCCCGGTGAACGTCTCCACCAGCGCGGCCAGGACGGCCACGAGCCCCCGGCCGCCGGCGTCGACCACACCGGCCCGCTCCAGGACCGCGAGCTGCCCCGGGGTCGCCGCGAGGGCCGTACGGGCGCCCTCGTACGCGGCCCGTGCGACCGTCCCGCAGTCCCCGCCCGCGGCGGACGCCGCGTCGGCGGCCGCGGAGGCGACCGTGAGGACAGTGCCCTCCACGGGGTGCGCGACGGCCCGCCGGGCCGCGTCGGCGGCGTGGCGGAACGCGAGCCCGAGACCCGGTCCGTCGGTGTGCGCGGTGTCGCCGTCGGCCGCCAGGACCTGGGCCATGCCCCTCAGGAGCTGCGCGAGGATCGTGCCGGAGTTGCCGCGGGCCCCGATGAGCGCGCCGTGCGCCATGGCCCGCACGGCGTCGGCGAGCGTCGGCCGCCCTCCCGGGGCACCGGGCCCGCCGGGCTCCGGAGGCCCGGACGCAGCGGGTCCGCCCGGTACGGACGGCCCGCCGGGGAGCCGCGGGTCCCCCGCCACTGCCGCGTGCGCCGCGAAGACCGCCTCGACCGCGGCGGCCGCCGACTCGACGGTCAGGTAGAGGTTGGTGCCGGTGTCCCCGTCGGCCACGGGATAGACATTGATCGCGTCGATCTCCTCGCGGGCCCGGCCGAGGGCCTCCAGCGCGAGACCGCACCAGGCGCGTACCGCGGATGCGTCCAATGTCTGCGGCACCTGCGGCACCTGCGCCTCCTTGAGCAGCCGAACGTCCGACGCAGCGTAGACCCCGGGCGGGTGTCCGCAGGAGGAGGCCTCGGGGAGGCAACCGGTCGGAACATGGTAGTTTCGTTGCACGGACGCAGTCGTTGTATGCTGCTCCGGTTGCCCGATCCCATCGGGCCTTCCTCCTGGCACCGCCACTCAGATCCTAGATCCTGATCCCGGCATGCCGGGATCATCCGTAAGAGCATCTGAAGTCTTTGGAGTGACCCGTGGCTGCCAACTGCGACGTCTGCGGCAAGGGGCCGGGCTTCGGCAACAGCATCTCGCATTCCCACCGCCGTACGCCCCGTCGCTGGAACCCGAACATCCAGCGCGTCCGTACCGTGGTCGGCGGGACGCCGAAGCGCGTGAACGCTTGCACCTCGTGCATCAAGGCCGGCAAGGTCTCGCGCTGACGATCTGCCAGCGCGCGGCCACTGCTGGTTCGCTGCTTTGAGCCGGTCCACCTCGGTGGGCCGGCTTTCTGCTGTGCCCGGGACGCACCGGTCCGTCCGCGGACCCACGCGCACTCCCCCGTGCGCCCCCGGCACGCACCGGAGGCCGTGACCACCGCTCGGCTCCCGGGTTCGGAGCACCCGGCTCCGGGCGCCCGCCGCGTCCCGGGATTCGCCGCTCCCGGCGCTCAGGACCGGAAGCGCCACCCGTGGTCCACCGGTCCGATGCCGCCCCCGAGCGCGAACCCGGCGGCGATCGCCCCGGTGACGTACTCCTTCGCGGCCGCCGCCGCCTCCGGCACCGGGCGGCCCTTCGCCAGTTCCGACGCCAGCGCCGAGGCGAGGGTGCAGCCCGTGCCGTGCGTGTGCCGGTTGTCGTGGCGCGGCGACCTCAGCCAGAACTCCGCCGACCCGTCCGTCAGCAGGTCGACGGCGTCCCCCGCCAGATGGCCGCCCTTGATCAGCGCCCAGGCCGGCCCGTAGGACAGCACGGCCCCGGCCGCGCGCCGCATCCCGTCCTCCGACTCGACCCGTACGCCTGTGAGCTGCGCCACCTCGTCGAGGTTCGGCGTCGCCACCGTCGCGACGGGCAGCAGTCGCTTCCGTACGGAGTCCAGGGCGGAGGCGGCGAGCAGCGGGTCCCCGTGCTTGGAGACGCCGACCGGGTCGACCACGCAGGGCACGTCCGTGCCCGCGATCAGCTCGGCCACCGCCTCGACGAGTTCGGCGGAGGCGAGCATGCCGGTCTTGACCGCGTCGACACCGATGTCGTCGACGACGCTGCGGTACTGGGCGCGCACCGCGTCCACCGGCAGTTCCCAGGCCCCCTGCACACCCAGTGAGTTCTGCGCGGTGACGGCGGTGAGCACGCTCATGCCGTGCGCGCCGAGCGCGAGCATCGTCTTGAGGTCCGCCTGGACTCCGGCGCCGCCGCCGGAGTCGGAGCCCGCGACCGTCAGCACCCGGGGAGGCGCGGCGCTCATGACTCGATGTCCGCGAAGTGGTCCCAGCCGCCCTTGCTGGTCCACGGCGCCCCGTCCACGGTGACCTGCGGCAGCGCCGACGGGTTGAGCACCTCGCCGATCACCTTCCACCGGGCGGGCAGCTTCACGTCGGGCGGGAACGTCGCGACGATCGCGTGGTCCTCGCCGCCGGTCAGCACCCACTGGATGGGGTCGACTCCGACGGCCTGCCCGATGTCGTTCATCTGGGTGGGGATGTCGACGGCCCCGGAGCGCACGTCGATGCGCACCTTGCTGGCCTCGGCGATGTGCCCGAGGTCGGCGATCAGTCCGTCGCTGACGTCCGTCATCGAGGTCGCGCCGAGACCGGCCGCCGCGGGGCCCGCGTGGTACGGCGGCTCCGGGCGCCGGTGCGCCTCGACGAAGGCGCGCGGCGAGCGGAAGCCGCGGGAGAGCACCGCGTGCCCGGCGGCGGACCAGCCGAGCCAGCCCGTCACGGCCACCACGTCACCGGGGCGGGCCCCGGCCCGCGTCACCGGCTCGTGGTTGCGCAGGTCACCCAGCGCGGTGATCGCCACGGTGATCGTGTCGCCGCGTACGACGTCGCCGCCGACCACGGCCGCGCCGGCGACCTGGCACTCGTCGCGCAGGCCGTCCATCAGCTCGGAGGGCCAGGTGGCGGGCAGTTCGGCCGGGACGACCAGCCCGAGCAGCAGCGCCGTCGGCACGGCGCCCATCGCGGCGATGTCCGCGAGGTTCTGCGCGGCAGCCTTGCGCCCGACGTCGTACGCCGTGGACCAGTCGCGGCGGAAGTGCCGCCCCTCCAGGAGGATGTCGGTGCTCGCCACGACCCTGCGGTCGGGGGCGGCCACCACGGCGGCGTCGTCGCCCGGTCCGACGCGGACCGCCGGAGTGGTGGTGAGCCGCGAGGTGAGCTCCTTGATGAGCCCGAACTCCCCCAGCTCGCCCACGGTGCCCTTCATCGTCGTACGTCTCCTTCTGTTCCTGCGTCCGCCCGGTCGCGGGCCGCCTCCGACCTGGGTACGGTCGAGTCGACCGTCAACGTCTGCACTGCTTGCACCCCAACGCGCGAGCCGCAGCCCCCGTGGGTCTCCCCGCGGCGTGCGGCGACGCGATACCGTGGCGTTCCTTTTCCCCACATGATCCTCGTGGCCGCCCTGGAGGTTCCGTGGTACAGGCGTACATCCTGATCCAGACGGAGGTCGGCAAAGCGTCGACCGTCGCCGACACGATCAGCAAGATTGCGGGGGTGATCCAGGCCGAGGACGTGACAGGACCGTACGACGTGATCGTGCGGGCCCAAGCCGACACCGTCGACGAACTCGGACGCATGGTGGTCGCGAAAGTCCAGCAAGTGGACGGCATCACGCGAACGCTGACCTGCCCGGTCGTGCACCTGTAGCCCCCGTCTACCCTTTGCCGGTGGACTTCTTCCGTCACCGGCACATCTCTCGCCTCGGGCCGCCCGCCCTCGTTCTGCTGATCGCGGCCACTGGCTGCTCCTCAGCAGACGACAACTCCACCACCGCGGTTCCCAGCCCGGACACGAAGGTCTCGGAGCTGTGCCGGAACCTGGACAAGGAGCTGCCGCAGAAGGTGGACGGCCTGGGCCGGAAGGATCCCGAGCCCCGGTCCGCCCTGACCGCGGGCTGGGGAAGCCCGGCGATCATACTGCGCTGCGGTGTCGAGCGACCGCCCAAGATGGCCGATCCCGAGGTCGCCGAGGGCAACGACCCCGACGCGGTGCCGGGCGGCGTGAACGGCGTCGACTGGCTCATGGAGAAGCGGGACGCCGGGGCGTACCGCTTCACCAGCGCCAATCGCCGCGCGTACGTCGAGGTGACCGCGCCCGCGGGCAGGGACGCCTCGTCCCTGCTCGTCGATCTGGCCCCGGCCATGAAGAAGGCGATCCCCGAGGGGATCGCCGACTAGCACGCCCCTCGAAGGGGCGGAGCGGGCCGCCTCGTCCGGGCGGCCCCTCGCCTCGCGGAACCGGGCTAGCGCAGTCCCGTCGGCCGGCGCAGCGCCGCCTGGATGAGGCGGTCCACCAGCTCCTGGTAGCCCACGCCGGTCGCCTCCCACATCTTCGGGTACATGGAGATGGGCGTGAAGCCGGGCATCGTGTTGATCTCGTTGATCACGAACTCCCCGTCCTCGGTGAGGAAGAAGTCCGCGCGGACCAGGCCCTCGCAGGACGCGGCGTCGAAGGCGTCCACCGCGAGCCGCCTGACCTCGGCGGTCTGCTCGGGGGTCAGCGGGGCGGGCACGAGACCGGGGGTCGAGTCGATGTACTTCGCCTCGAAGTCGTAGTACGCGTGCGACTGCACCGGCGGGATCTCGGCCGGTACGGAGGCCCGCGGTCCGTCCTCGAACTCCAGGACGCCGCACTCGATCTCGCGGCCGCGCAGCAGCGCCTCGACGAGGATCTTCGGGTCGTGGTGCCGGGCCGCCTCGATCGCCTCGTCGAGGCCGCCCAGGTCGTCGACCTTGGTGATGCCGATCGACGAGCCCGCGCGCGCGGGCTTCACGAAGAGCGGCCAGCCGTGCTCCCCCGCGAAGTCGATGATCTTCTTGCGGGCGGCCGAGGGGTCCTGCTCCCACTCGCGGGGGCGGATGACCTCGTAGGGGCCGACCGGCAGGCCGAAGGAGGTGAAGACGCGCTTCATGTACTCCTTGTCCTGGCCGACGGCCGAGGCGAGCACACCCGCGCCGACGTACGGGACACCGGACAGCTCCAGCAGTCCCTGGAGGGTGCCGTCCTCGCCGTAGGGGCCGTGCAGCAGCGGGAAGACGACATCCACCTCGCCGAGCGCCTTCGGCACCGAACCGGGCTCGCTGTAGACGACCTCGCGGTTGGCGGGGTCGACGGGCAGGATCACTCCGCCCTCGTGCGACTCCGCGAGCTGCTCCACGTTCGGCTGGCGCCGGTCGACGATGGCCATCCGCTCGGGCTCGTCCGCGGTGAGCGCCCAGCGGCCGTCCTGTGTGATGCCGATCGGCAGGACGTCGTACTTCGTCCGGTCGATGGCACGCAGGACCGCGCCGGCGGTGACCACGGAGATCCCGTGTTCGGAGCTGCGGCCGCCGAACACGACGGCCACACGCGGCTTGCGGAGCTGCTGCTCGGTGCTCTGGGGGAGGTTCTCGGTGCTCATATCGCGTTGAGAGTACCCGGTGGCAGGCACCGAGTCAGCGTCCGCGGGCCCCGGTCGCCCGGCGTCGCGCGGACGGTCGCTCAGCGTCGTCCGGACGGTCGCTCAGCGTCGCTCGGGCTTGGCGCTGCGCGACATCAGCTCCTTCAGGGCGACCACCGGGGGCTTGCCCTCGTGGACGATGCCGACGACCGTCTCGGTGATGGGCATGTCGACTCCGTGCCTGCGCGCCAAGTCCAGTACGGACTCGCAGGACTTGACGCCCTCGGCGGTCTGCCGGGTGACCGCGATGGTCTCCTGGAGGGTCATGCCCCGGCCGAGGTTGGTGCCGAAGGTGTGGTTGCGCGAGAGCGGCGAGGAGCAGGTCGCCACCAGGTCGCCCAGCCCGGCGAGTCCGGAGAACGTCAGCGGGTCGGCGCCCATGGACAGGCCGAGCCGGGTGGTCTCCGCCAGCCCGCGGGTGATGAGCGACCCCTTGGCGTTGTCGCCGAGTCCCATGCCGTCAGCGATGCCGACGGCGAGGCCGATCACGTTCTTCACGGCGCCGCCGAGTTCGCAGCCCACCACGTCGGTGTTGGTGTACGGGCGGAAGTACGGGGTGTGGCAGGCCGCCTGCAGCCGCCGGGCGACCTCGCCGTCGTCGCAGGCGACCACCGCGGCGGCCGGCATGCGGGCGGCGATCTCGCGGGCCAGGTTGGGTCCGGTGACCACGGCGACCCGGTCGGCGCCGACCTTGGCGACGTCCTCGATCACCTCGCTCATCCGCATCGCCGAGCCGAGTTCGACGCCCTTCATGAGCGAGACCAGCACGGTGCCGGGAGCGAGCAGCGGCACCCACTCCGCGAGGTTCCCGCGCAGCGTCTGCGAGGGCACGGCGAGCACGGTGAAGTCGGCGTCGCGCGCGGCCTCCGCCGCGTCGGTGGTGGCCCGCAGGTTCTCCGGGAGCTCGATGCCCGGCAGGTAGTCGGGGTTGGTCCGCGAGGAGTTGACGGCGTCGGCGAGTTCGGCCCGCCGCGCCCACAGCGTCACGTCGCAGCCGGCATCGGCGAGAACCATGCCGAAGGCCGTGCCCCACGATCCGGTCCCGAAGACAGCCGCTTTGACGGGTCCACCGGATGTCGTCACTTGCCGCGCTCCTTCTCGTGCTCCGCGTCCGCCGTCAGCTCCCGTGCTTCCCGCTCGACCTGGGTCAGCGACCTGCGCCGCTGCTCGATGCGCACCTGGCGCGGGTCGAACGGTGTCGCGGGGGCCTTCTCTCCGCGGATCAGCTCCAGCTGGGCGGTGATCGCCGCCATGATGACCTCGGTGGCCTCCTTGAGGAGTTCGGGGGTCATCTCCTTGTCGTAGAACCGCGCCAGGTCCACGGGCGGGCCCGCGAGCACCTGGTGCGTCTTGCGCGGCAGGATGTCGGGCTTCTTCGCGTACGGCGGCAGCAGCAGGTTGGCGCCCCACTGGGCCACCGGGATCACCGGGCACCTGGTCTCCAGGGCCACGCGCGCGGCGCCCGTCTTGCCGGTCATCGGCCACATGTCGGGGTCGCGGGTGAGGGTCGCCTCGGGATAGAAGGCGACGCACTCGCCGCGCTCCACGGCGTCGATCGCGGCACGGTAGGCGCTGAGCGCGTCGCTGCTCTCGCGGTAGACCGGGATCTGGCCCGTCCCGCGCATGGCCGCCCCGACGAAGCCCTTCTTGAAAAGGCCGCTCTTGGCGAGGAAACGCGGCACCCGGCCGGTGTTGTACTGAAAGTGTCCGTACGCGAAGGGGTCCGCGTGGGAATTGTGGTTGACCGCGGTGATAAATCCACCCTCAGCCGGAATGTTCTCCATTCCGCGCCAGTCCCGCTTGATCAGAACCACCAGCGGCGGTTTAACGAGGACCGCTGCGAAGCGGTACCAGAAGCTGATTCTGCGGCGGGGCACGCGGGCACCTTCCTCTTGGGCCTGGGGGGCCGCACAAGTGTCGCTCCAGGCCGACTGTCTGTCGAGAACACCGTACGCCCGCCCGTCTCCGGCCACCGCCCTCCCTGACGCCGGACCTTCGGGGCCGCCACGTCACAATATGTGCGACAAGGGAGGGACGGAGCACTCGTGCGGTGGACCTTGGTCATACCTCTGAAGGCCCTGGCGCGGGCGAAGAGCAGGCTCTCGGACACGGCCTCGGACGGTCTGCGTCCCGGCCTCGCCCTCGCCTTCGCGCAGGACACCGTGGCCGCGGCGCTGGCCTGCCCGGCCGTCGGCGATGTGGCCGTAGTCACGGACGACCCGCTCGCCGGACGCGAGCTGACCGCCCTGGGTGCCCGGATCGTCCCGGACGAGCCGGGAGGCGGCCTGAACGCCGCCCTGCGGCACGGGTCCGCGGTCGTACGCTCCCGGGGGCCCCGGGGCCCGCTGGCGGCGCTGAACGCGGACCTGCCGGCACTGCGCCCACCGGAATTGGCGCGTGTCCTGGCCGCGGCGGCCGAATTCCCGCGCGCTTTCCTGCCGGACGCCGCCGGAATCGGAACAACTCTTCTGGCCGCCTCCGCCGGTCTGGAATTGCTCCCCGCATTCGGCGCGGACTCCCGGGCCCGCCACCGCGCCTCGGGCGCCGCGGAACTCCTGCTGGACGCCGTGGATTCCGTACGCCAGGACGTCGACACCGGCGAGGACCTGCGCGCCGCCCTGCTCCTGGGCGTGGGCCCGCACACGACCCAGGCGGTGAAACCCCTCAACGCCCTCTGACCACCCGCGCCACCAGCCCTTCAGGACCGCGAGGAACGGCGCGAGCACCCCCGCACCATCGAACCCGCCACCCCTCAGGGGCGCGGGGAACGGCGCGAACAACCCCCGCACACCCGCACAGCCCCGACAAGGGCCACCCACCCCCACCCCCCGAGCGGAGCGCATACGCTTTCGGCATGCAGGCGACCGCGTACACGTACGACCCCGAGACCCGCAGCGGACAGGTGCTGCTCGACGACGGCACCCCCGTGCCCTTCGACGGACCGGCGTTCGACAGGGGCGGCCTGCGGCTGCTCCGTCCGGGGCAACGGGTGAGGATCGAGACGGACGGCGAGGGCACGGCACTGCGGATCACCCTGGTGACGCTCCAGACGTTCTGAGGAACGCCGCGGGCCGGGCTCCCCAGAGGGAGCCCGGCCCGGCGCGTGAGTACCCCGACGGCCTCGGCCTACCGACGGGCGGTGGCCTTCTTGGCGGTGGTCTTGCGAGCGGCCGACTTCTTGGCCGGCGCCTTCTTGGCGGCGGCCTTCTGCGCCGGGGCCTTCTTGGCCGTCGTCTTCTTGGCCGTGGCCGTGGTCTTCTTCGCGGTGGCCGCGGTCTTCTTCGCCGTCGTCTTCTTGGCGGTGGCGGTGGTGCGCTTCGCCGTCGTCTTCTTGGCGGCGGCCGTGGTCTTCTTCGCGGCGGCCGTGGTGCGCTTCGCCGCCGCCTTCTTGGCGGTCGTGGCCTTCTTGGCCGCGGCCTTCTTGACCGTGGCGGAGGCGCCGCCGGAGAGGCTGCCCTTGGGCGCCTTCTTGACCGCGACGTCGTTCTTGGGGAGCTTCTTCGAGCCGCTCACCAGGTCCTTGAAGCCCTGGCCCGCGCGGAAGCGGGGCACGGAGGTCTTCTTGACCCGAACGCGCTCGCCGGTCTGCGGGTTGCGGGCGTAGCGGGCCGGACGGTCCACCTTCTCGAAGGAGCCGAAGCCGGTGACCGAGACCCGGTCACCGCCGACAACTGCACGGACGATCGCGTCCAGTACGGCGTCGACCGCGTCCGCGGCCTGCTGACGCCCGCCGACCTTGTCGGCAATCGCTTCTACGAGCTGCGCCTTGTTCACGTCTTCCCCTTCGGAGACATTGCCAGAACGAAAGTGTTCAAGCTTTTTCGCACGTTAGGCAGATATATACCGCAAATCAAACACGAAACGGGCTAATCACCCTTGTGCCGCAACGAACTCGGGCTGCGGGGAAGTCCCTCAGCGTTCCTCTTCGGGGAATCGGCCCTCGTCGAGGTCCGTCGTGAACCGCTCCAGCCGCCTTGTCGCGTCGGCGAGATCGTGTTTGGCCGCGGCCGTAATGACCAGCAGCTTCCGGGTCAGCGCCATCCGTACGCCCTCCGGGACTTGCAGTGCGCGCACTGTTGTGTGCGCTTCCTTGAGTTGGGACGCGACCGCCGCATAGAGCTCGAGTTGGCCGTCGTGTTCCATGCACAGATTGTGCCATCTGGGGCGAGTTGTCGCCTGCGCAGGGGGTAACTACCGCCTCCCCAGGGCCTCCTGCGCACCTGCCCGCCAGGCTCCGCCTCCGCTCGGCTACCCCACCAAGCACCGTTGAAACAAGGGCAGTTGAAGCCAAACAAAGGGGCCGGAACACCCCTTTCGGAGCCGGACACAGATGTACCCCCAACCGTCCACGATTGGGGGTACAGAGGCCTGTTGCGGCGGCTGGGATCAGCCGCGCGGAGGGCCGTTCCGGCCGGGACCGGCGCAGTCCGCGGTCGCCGGGGAGGTCAGACCTGGACGGTCCGCGGCTTGTGCGAGGGCCGCTTGGCCTCGTACGCGGTGATGTCCGCCTCGTTCTGCAGGGTGATGGAGATGTCGTCCAGCCCGTTCAGCAGCCGCCAGCGGGCGTTCTCGTCGAGCTCGAAGGCCGCCGTGATGCCCTCGGCGCGCACCTCGCGCGCCTCCAGGTCGACCGTGATCTCGGCCTGCGGATCCCGCTCCGCGAGTTCCTGCAGCGCGTCCACGATCTTCTGCTCCAGAACCACCGTGAGCAGGCCGTTCTTGAGCGAGTTGCCGCGGAAGATGTCGGCGAAGCGGGACGAGACGACGGCCTTGAAGCCGTAGTTCTGCAGCGCCCACACGGCGTGCTCGCGGGAGGAGCCCGTACCGAAGTCGGGGCCAGCCACCAGGACCGTGGCGCCCTCGCGCTCGGGCTGGTTGAGGATGAACGACGGGTCCTTGCGCCAGGCCTCGAACAGCCCGTCCTCGAAACCGTCCCTGGTCACCTTCTTGAGCCAGTGGGCGGGGATGATCTGGTCGGTGTCGACGTTGCTGCGGCGCAGCGGGACGGCCCGGCCGGTGTGCGTGGTGAATGCTTCCATGGCTCTCAGACTCCAGCGGGCGTACGGGCGGCGGGCGCGTCGGACAGGTCGGCCGGCGAGGCCAGATGGCCCAGTACGGCGGTCGCCGCCGCGACCTGCGGCGAGACGAGGTGCGTGCGGCCGCCCTTGCCCTGCCTGCCCTCGAAGTTGCGGTTCGAGGTGGACGCGGAGCGCTCACCGGGGGCCAGCTGGTCGGGGTTCATGCCCAGACACATCGAACAGCCCGCGTGCCGCCATTCGGCGCCCGCCTCCTTGAAGACCACGTCCAGGCCCTCGGAGACGGCCTGCAGACCGACCCGCGCGGAGCCGGGGACCACCAGCATCCTTACGCCGTCGGCGACTTTGCGGCCCTCGACGATCGACGCGGCGGCGCGCAGGTCCTCGATGCGGCCGTTGGTGCACGAACCTACGAAGACGGTGTCCACCTTGATGTCGCGCAGCGGCTGCCCGGCGTCCAACCCCATGTATTCCAGGGCCTTTTCGGCGGCGAGGCGCTCCGAAGCGTCCTCGTACGAAGCAGGATCGGGGACGGACGCCGAAAGCGGCAGGCCCTGCCCGGGGTTGGTGCCCCAGGTGACGAACGGCGAGAGCGCGGCGCCGTCGATGACGACCTCGGCGTCGAATTCCGCGTCCTGGTCCGTCCTCAGGGTCTTCCAGTACGCGACGGCCGCGTCCCAGTCCTCGCCCTCGGGCGCGTGGGCGCGGCCCTTGAGGTAGGCGAAGGTGGTCTCGTCCGGCGCGATCATGCCCGCGCGGGCCCCGGCCTCGATCGACATGTTGCAGATGGTCATCCGGGCCTCCATCGAGAGCTTCTCGATGGCCGGGCCGCGGTACTCCAGGATGTAGCCCTGGCCGCCGCCGGTACCGATCCTGGCGATGATCGCCAGGATCAGGTCCTTGGCGGTGACGCCGTCGGGCAGTTCGCCGTCGACCGTGATGGCCATGGTCTTCGGGCGGGCCAGCGGCAGCGTCTGGGTGGCCAGCACGTGCTCGACCTGGGAGGTGCCGATGCCGAACGCGAGCGCGCCGAAGGCGCCGTGCGTGGAGGTGTGGGAGTCGCCGCACACGACCGTCGTGCCGGGCTGGGTCAGGCCGAGTTGCGGCCCCACGACGTGCACGACGCCCTGCTCGACGTCGCCCAGCGAGTGCAGGCGCACGCCGAAGTCGGCGCAGTTCTTGCGCAGCGTCTCCAGTTGGGCCCGGGAGACCGGGTCCGCGATGGGCTTGTCGATGTCGAGGGTCGGGGTGTTGTGATCCTCGGTGGCGATGGTGAGGTCGAGGCGGCGCACCGGGCGCCCCGCCTGACGCAGACCGTCGAAGGCCTGCGGGCTGGTCACCTCGTGCAGCAGGTGCAGATCGATGAAGAGGAGGTCGGGCTCGCCCTCGGCGCGCCGGACGACGTGGTCGTCCCAGACCTTCTCCGCGAGTGTCCTACCCATCGCTTTCCCTCCGGCCGGCTTGTGTGGCGCCGGCCCAACTAGAGATTTACGGGGCGGTGGACGTCCGTTACCCCTCGTACCGGACGTCGTCCGCCGGGCCCGTTGGTCCGCGGGCCACTGTGTGTACAAGGGTGGCGCGTTCCACCGGAAATTGAACTTGCGTTTCACAGAGTGAGACGCGAGTATCGTTTCATGGACAACAGTAGCGGCGTCGGCGTTCTGGACAAGGCAGCCCTTGTCCTGAGCGCCCTGGAGTCCGGTCCGGCCACCCTCGCGGGACTGGTCGCGGCGACCGGACTGGCACGACCCACGGCACATCGCCTCGCCGTGGCACTTGAACACCACCGCATGGTGGCGCGCGACATGCAGGGCCGGTTCATCCTCGGCCCGCGGCTGGCCGAGCTGGCCGCGGCCGCCGGCGAGGACCGCCTCCTCGCGACGGCGGGCCCGGTGCTCACGCATCTGCGCGACGTCACGGGCGAGAGCGCGCAGCTCTACCGCCGCCAGGGCGACATGCGCATCTGCGTCGCCGCGGCGGAGCGCCTTTCGGGCCTCAGGGACACGGTCCCGGTCGGCTCGACGCTCACCATGAAGGCCGGCTCGTCGGCGCAGATCCTGATGGCCTGGGAGGAGCCGGAGCGCCTGCACCGCGGACTCCAGGGCGCCCGCTTCACGGCGACGGCCCTGTCGGGTGTCCGGCGCCGGGGCTGGGCCCAGTCGATCGGCGAGCGCGAGCCGGGCGTCGCGTCCGTCTCCGCGCCGGTGCGCGGACCCTCCAACCGCGTCGTGGCCGCCGTCTCCGTCTCCGGACCGATCGAGCGCCTGACGCGCCACCCGGGCCGTATGCACGCCCAGGCCGTCATCGACGCGGCCGGACGCCTCTCGGAGGCCCTGCGCCGTACGGGCTGACGTACCGCGCCGAACCGACCCGCACCCAACCGGCGATACCGGCCGGTCGCTCCAACGCCGCAGCGACCGGCCGCAGTTGCCGTCCCTCCCGCCGAGAACTCGGGACGAACACGGAAGAGGCCCTCCCCGAATGGGGAGGGCCTCTTCTCGTTGTACCCCCGACCGGATTCGAACCGGCGCTACCGCCTTGAGAGGGCGGCGTGCTAGGCCGCTACACAACGGGGGCCTGCATCATGCGTTTCCGCTGATGCGGAGCTGGGCTACCAGGACTCGAACCTAGAATGACGGTACCAGAAACCGTAGTGTTGCCAATTACACCATAGCCCATGGTGGTTTAGACCAGTACCCCCGACCGGATTCGAACCGGCGCTACCGCCTTGAGAGGGCGGCGTGCTAGGCCGCTACACAACGGGGGCCCTAGCGATCCTGCATGAGAGTCAGCGGGTGCGACCCGGACTGTCCCCCTGGGAAGGATCTGTACCCCCGACCGGATTCGAACCGGCGCTACTGCCTTGAGAGGGCAGCGTGCTAGGCCGCTACACAACGGGGGCTTTGCGGAGCTGGTCTCCGCGGTGCAGATGAGCTCTGCGAGCTGGCCTACCAGGACTCGAACCTAGACTAACGGAACCAGAAACCGTCGTGCTGCCAATTACACCATAGGCCACTGAAACGCCATCCCCGGAGGGGATCTTGTTTTAGCTTGCGCCTCCTGTTCCCGGCCTTTCGGCCCGCTGTCCGGCGGCGCAGGAAGAACATTACCCGAAGGTGGACGGCGCTCCAAAACGGGTATCGAGGCGGAGGATCGCGGGGAGTTCGGCCAGCGAGGCGATCCGGCGCGGGCCGGTGGGCCGCCCGGCCTCCGGCGCCTCCCCGGGGGCCGTGACCGCCCTCACTCCGGCGCGGTCGATCCAGACCGAGAACAGCCCCGCGTCGGCGGCGCCCCGTCCGTCGATCTCCGGGTGGTCGCCCACGTACGCGACCTCGCGCGGCGACAGTTCCAGGGCGTCGCAGGCCGCGTGGAAGGCCTCCGCCGCCGGCTTGTGGACGCCGAGTTCGGCCGCGCACAGGACGGACTCGAAGCGGTCCCGCACACCGAGGACGCGCAGCTTGTGCTCCTGGACGCGCAGGCTGGAGTTGGAGAGCACCGAGTGGCGGTGGCTGCCCGCCAGGGCGTCGAGGACGGGCAGCACGTCGGGGAACAGCGCCCAGGCGCCCTCGTAGTGCCGCAGGTACCGCTGGAACCAGTCCTCAGCCTCGGGGTCGGTCAGCGGACGGTCCACGAAGGCCCGCACGCGGTCCCGGCGGCTGGTCTCCCAGTCCACACCGCCCGCCGCGAAGCGCTCCCACTGCAGGTCGGTCAGCTCCCGCCAGCGGTCGAGGGCCTGCTCGACGGAGGGGAACGCGTCGAGCAGGCCCTCGGCGGCCAGGTGTCCGCGCATCCCGGCGCGGTCCGCCGCGGTGTAGTCGAAAATCGTGTCGTCCACGTCCCACACCACGGCTCTGATCGTCATGAATCGACGGTAACCCGGACCCTTCCGCCCTGTCCGGCGGTCCGCGGCCGCACCGCGCCGGCACGGGCCGGGACCCCCCGGGGCGGAGGCCACGTACTGAGGGAGGGGGCGGCGTCCGGACCGGACGCCGCCCCCTCCCTCAGTACGTGTGCCGTGCGGTCAGGCGGCCAGCCTGCCGAGCGCCGCGTCGATGCGGGCCAGCGTCCTCTCCCGGCCCAGCACCTCCAGGGACTCGAAGAGGGGCAGCCCGACCGTGCGGCCGGTGACGGCGACCCGGACCGGGGCCTGGGCCTTGCCGAGCTTGAGGCCGTGTGCCTCACCCGCGGCGAGGACCGCCTCCTTGAGGGACTCGGCGGAGTTCCAGTCGGCGGACTCCAGCTTCTCCCGGGCCGTGCGGAGCAGGGCGTCCGAGCCCTCCTTCATGGCCTTCGTCCAGGACGCCTCGTCGAAGACCGGCTCCGGCAGGAACAGGAAGTCGACGTTGTCGGTGATCTCGGAGAGCACCTTGAGACGGGTCTGGGCGTGCGGGGCGACGGCGTCCCACTTCGCCTGGTCGAAGTCCTCGGGCGCCCAGGGGGCGAACGGGGCCTTCAGCCAGGGGGCGCAGCGCGCCGCGAAGTCCTTCACGTCGAGCAGCCGGATGTGGTCGGCGTTGACGGCTTCGCACTTCTTGAGGTCGAAGCGGGCCGGGTTCGGGTTCACGTCCGTGACGTCGAACGCGGCGACCATCTCGTCGACGCCGAAGATGTCGCGGTCCGCCGAGAGCGACCAGCCGAGCAGGGAGAGGTAGTTCAGCAGTCCCTCGGGGAGGAATCCGCGCTCGCGGTAGAGGTTGAGCGAGGACTCCGGGTCGCGCTTGGAGAGCTTCTTGTTGCCCTCGCCCATCACGTACGGGAGGTGCCCGAAGGCCGGGGTCTCCTTGGCGACACCCAGCTCGATCAGCGCCTTGTAGAGCGCGATCTGCCGCGGGGTGGAGGAGAGCAGGTCCTCGCCGCGCAGGACGTGGGTGATCTCCATCAGGGCGTCGTCGACCGGGTTGACCAGGGTGTAGAGGGGCGCGCCGTTCGCCCGGACGATGCCGAAGTCCGGCACGTTCTCCGGGAGGTAGGTGATCTCGCCGCGGACCAGGTCCGTGAAGGTGATCGCCTCGTCGGGCATCCGGAAGCGGACGATCGGGGTGCGGCCCTCCGCCTCGTAGGCCGCCTTCTGCTCCGCGGTCAGCTCACGGCAGTGGCCGTCGTACCCGGAGGGCCTGCCGGCGGCGCGGGCGGCGTCGCGGCGCGCGTCCAGCTCCTCCGTCGAGCAGTAGCAGTGGTACGCGTGCCCGGCGTCGAGCAGCCTGCCGGCGATCTCGCGGTAGGTGTCCATGCGCTGGGACTGGCGGTACGGCGCGTGGGGCCCGCCGATCTCGGGGCCCTCGTCCCAGTCGAAGCCGAGCCAGCGCAGCGAGTCGAGGAGCTGCTGGTACGACTCCTCGGAGTCGCGGGCCGCGTCGGTGTCCTCGATGCGGAAGACGAACGTGCCGCCGGTGTGGCGGGCGTACGCCCAGTTGAACAGTGCCGTGCGGACCAGGCCCACGTGGGGGTTGCCGGTCGGGGACGGACAGAAACGTACGCGGACGGAGCCGTTAGCCACGCTTGATCACCTTGTTGGTGAGAGTGCCGATGCCTTCGATGGTGACGGCGACCTCGTCGCCGACGTTCAGTGGGCCGACCCCGGCGGGGGTGCCCGTGAGGATCACGTCGCCGGGAAGCAGCGTCATGGCCTCGGTGATGTTGACGATCAGGTCCTCGATGGAGTGGATCATCTCGCTGGTGCGCCCGAGCTGGCGCTGCTGCCCGTTGACCGTGCACTGGATGGTGAGGTCGCCGGGGTCGAGGTCCGTCTCCACCCAGGGGCCGAGCGGGCAGGCGGTGTCGAAGCCCTTCGCCCGGGCCCACTGCTTCTCGCGCCGCTGGACGTCCCGCGCCGTGACGTCGTTGGCGCAGGTGTAGCCGAGGATGACGTCCTTGACGCGTTCGCGGGGGACCTCACGGCACATGCGGCCGATGACCACGGCGAGTTCGGCCTCGTGGTGCAGCTCGCTGGAGAAGGAGGGGTACGCGATGGCGTCCCCCGGGCCGGTCACGGAGGTGGACGGCTTGAAGAAGGCGAACGGGGCGTCGGGGACCTCGTTGCCCAGTTCCCTGGCGTGCTCCGCGTAGTTGCGGCCGAAGGCCACGACCTTGTTGGGGAGGACGGGCGGCAGGAGGCGGACCTTGCTCAGCGGGACCTTCGTGCCGGAGAGCTCGAAGTCCGCGAACGGGATGCCCTTGATGATGTCGAGGACGAGTCCGTCCGTCGATCCAGGAGGGCTCTCGCCCTCGACCGCGCCGAACGCGACGTTGCCGTCGATGGAGAACCTGGCGATGCGCACGGGATCCTTGCGCCCCTCACTGAGCTGGCCGGAGTCTGACGCTCCAGGCTAACGCGGCAGGGGGCCGCCACCTCGCGACCGTGCGGCGGGGTGGCGGCGGGACACCTACTCCGCGACGCCGGCCGCGACCGGGACGTCCATCAGGATCGTGCGGCGGGGGTTCGCGGTCTGGGCGGGGAGCTCGACGGAGTGCTCCAGCAGTTCCTGCGTACGCAGCTCCTCGGCGTCCTCGAGGTGGGCCAGCGTGGTGCGTCGCGGATTGGCTATGTTGCGGAACATCATCGTCGTCTTCATCTGCGGTTTCGGACCCTGTCGGTACGGGCGCCGGGCGGGCTCGGAAACCGTCGCCTCGGCGCGGGTTGTCGGATTTGCCATCCCTGTAAAGCGTCAGGCTAAACATCCGATTCCCTGGGGATGACGTGAAGACGCGGTGATCGACGTGTGAGTTTGCTCACTCACTAGGGGTCAAAACGCCCAATCCGGGCCACCCACCCGATGCCCCGAAACGGACATTGCTCCACTGAAGCAGTCATTCCGCTCCTGATCATCGCGACTGGGACACCCCCTCCCCGCATGGGGTTCGCCGCTGTATGTCCGCTATGCAGGGGGTCACATTCCACATCCCGTAACCCCTCCCTCACAAGGCGTCACGTAGGTCACAGCATGGCTCATGGGCCTTGTTGGAGATCCTGCACTGTGCTGGAATTCCTCGGACCGCCGCGGGAACACCGGCGCGCAGGGGGCGCAACGCAGCGCCGCGTGGCGGCGGGAAGGGGGAACCTGCGCCGGTCACTCAAGACCACCATGGGTGTGCATTCAGGGCACGCCCAAGACGCCGACACCGTCTCAGCCGTTCACGCGGAGAGACGCCTGGTCCAGAGGTTGCGACGCTAGTGCAGGGACGTTTCAAGAGGGATGGCAGCGCTTCGGCGGAGCCGGAGCCGCATGGCGGGACCGACCGCGGTTCCTCGCCCCAGCACGCCCATAACCCGGGACCGGCACAAGCCGGCGACAGTGGCTCCGCGCGCTCCGGCACGCTCAAGGGCTTCCAGGGCAAGGGCGGTCAGAACGGGGGGAACGGTGCTCCGGGCACCTCACCCTCCATACCGCCGACACCGAGGACCCCACCCGGTCCGGGGTCGCGCGTAGCCCTGCGCAACTGGCGCATCTCCACGCGTCTGGTCTCGCTGCTCGCGCTCCCCGTGGTCGCGGCCACCTCGCTGGGCGCCCTGCGCATCAGCGACACCATGGACGAGATCCAGCAGCTCGAGAACATGAAGCTGCTGACCGACATGACCAAGCACGCGACCGAGCTGGCCGTCGCGCTCCAGGACGAGCGCGACAAGTCCGCCGGCCCGCTCTCGCACGGTGTCAAGGCGACCGACTTCGCGGTCAAGGGCCTGCGTGAGAAGACCGACCGCTCCGTGTCCGCCTTCATGGAGGGCACGCACGAGCTCGACGACACGACGGACACGGAGAGCCTCGACGGCGTCCGCGACAACGTCGTGGCCATCGCCACCCAGCTGGGCAAGCTCCGGGAGATCCGCAACAGCGCCTTCCAGGACGAGCAGAACTCCGCCCAGACGGTCGAGGCGTACCACCGGCTCATCGAGCAGCTGCTCGGCCTCTCGCAGGACATGGCCGAGGCGACCAGCAATCCCGAGATGATCCAGCGCACCCGCGCCCTGGCGGCCTTCTCGACCGCCAAGGAGTACGCGTCGGTGCAGCGCGCGGTCATCGCGGCGGCCCTGCCGACCACCGACGGCACCTACGGGGACCTCTCCGAGAACGACCGTCAGTACGCGCTCTCCGCCTTCAAGAACCAGGGCTTCGAACTCACGCAGTTCCGGAGCATCTACGAGGGCAACGAGGCCAGCCTCACCAAGCCGATCGACGACCCGAGCCCGATCATCGAGGGCGCCGACCGCTACGCGGAGAACGTCCTCGAGCGCGAGAACGGTCTGCGGCTCCAGGCGAAGCGCTCGTACCTGGACTGGGTGGACGCCGACTCGTCCAAGCTCCAGGAAATGAAGAAGATCGAGCTCACGCTGCTCAACGAGATGGAGCAGAAGGCCCGCGAGCTGCGCAACGAGTCCGAGCAGGAAGCCATCATCTCCGGTGCGCTCATCCTGATCGTCCTCGGCGTCTCGCTGGTCGGCGCCTTCGTGGTGGCCCGATCCATGATCCGCTCGCTGCGCCGGCTCCAGGACACCGCGACGAAGGT
Source organism: Streptomyces fructofermentans (assembly GCF_014651055.1). GTDB lineage: Bacteria > Actinomycetota > Actinomycetes > Streptomycetales > Streptomycetaceae > Streptomyces > Streptomyces fructofermentans. Next base: position 124,849 of record NZ_BMWD01000016.1, on the reverse strand, counting down.
CGCCCAGGAACGCCTGCCCGAGCTGGTCAAGCAGCTCTCCGAGTCGGACCCGCAGGACGTCGACACCTCCGTCGAGTCCGTCGGTGTGCACTCCAAGGACGAGATCGGCCAGGTGGCCGCGGCCTTCGACGACGTGCACCGTGAGGCGGTCCGACTGGCCGCCGAGCAGGCCCTCCTCCGAGGCAACGTCAACGCGATGTTCACCAACCTCTCGCGCCGTTCCCAGGGCCTCATCCAGCGCCAGCTCTCGCTCATCTCCGAACTGGAGTCCCGCGAGGCCGACCCGGACCAGCTCTCCTCGCTCTTCAAGCTCGACCACCTCGCGACCCGCATGCGTCGTAACGGTGAGAACCTCCTCGTCCTCGCGGGTGAGGAGCCCGGCCGGCGCTGGACCCGTCCGGTCCCGCTGGTCGACGTGCTCCGCGCCGCCGCCTCCGAGGTGGAGCAGTACGAGCGCATCGAGCTCTCGTCGGTGCCCACCACCGAGGTGGCCGGCCGCGTGGTCAACGACCTCGTGCACCTCCTCGCCGAGCTGCTCGAGAACGCGACCTCCTTCTCCTCGCCGCAGACCAAGGTCAAGGTCACCGGTCACGCGCTGCCCGACGGGCGCGTACTGATCGAGATCCACGACACCGGAATCGGCCTGTCGCCCGAGGACCTCGCGGCGATCAACGAGCGGCTCGCGTCGCCGCCCACCGTGGACGTGTCGGTCTCCCGCCGCATGGGCCTCTTCGTGGTCGGTCGTCTGTCGCAGAGGCACGGCATCCGCATCCAGCTCCGCCCGTCCGACTCCGGCGGCACGACCGCGCTGGTCATGCTGCCCGTCGATGTCGCCCAGGGCGGCAAGAAGCTTCCGGGCAAGCCCGGCCAGGGCGCTCCCACCGGTGGCGGTCCGGCCGCGGCGCAGGCCGCAGCCGGTGTCGCGGCGGCGCGTCGGGGCGGTTCCGGCGGCCCCGCACTCGGCACGGGCCCCTCGGGCGGCAACAACACGGGCCGGCTCAACCCGGCGCCGCAGCGCGGCCAGGTGGGAGCGGGCTCGGGTCCCCGGGCCGCACTCCCCCGCCCCGAGACCAACGGCCGCCCCGGCGGCCAGGGCGGCGCACGCCCCCAGACCCCGCCGCCCCCGCAGGGCAGGCCGGCCCAGGCCGGTGCGGCCCAGGGCTACAACGACGGCGGACGGCAGGACGCGTTCGGCGGCAACCGCCAGGACACCATGGGCGGCGGCAACCGCGGCCAGGTGCCCTCGCAGCCCCAGCAGCGTCCGGTCAACGGCGACCAGGGCCGTCGCCCGCAGCAGTCACCGCCCCGCAACAGCGGTCCGCGTGCCGAGCTGCCGGGCGGCAACCAGCAGCGCCCGAGCTGGAGCGACGACAACGCCCAGCCGCCGGTGCCCCGTTCACCGATGGACGCCCCGCGCGGCCACGAGGAGCAGGACGCCACCTCGCAGCTGCCCAGGATCAACGACAACCACAGCACCGGATCGTTCGCCCGCCCGGACTCGTTCGGCGCGCAGAACTCCGGGGCCGGACAGAACGGCCAGTACAACCGGGGTCCGGCCTCCACCGGACAGTTCCCGATGCCCGGCTATGACGGTGGTTCCACCGGTCAGTACGCGGCGCCGGGCCGGGACGTTCAGCCGGACACCGGTCAGTTCCAGGGTTACGGTGCCGGGCAGGGCGGCGGCACCGGTCAGTACGAGCGGCCCGGGACCAACGGTTCCGGCTCGCAGCAGCGGCCCCAGCGTCCGCAGACGCGCAGGCGTCCCGCGCTCCCCCAGGAGCCCGAGGCCCTGCCGCCGGCGACGAGTCCCGGTGACGGGCGGACGCCGCTGTACGACACGCTTGAGACGAACTGGTTCAACCAGACTCAGGGCGGTCACGGCACTCAGGGCGAGCAGGTACCGCAGCAGCCTTCCCAGGCTCCCGCGGCCCCGCAGCGTCCGGCGCCCGCCGCAGCGTCCGCCTCCTGGCGGAGCACCCCCAATGACGAACTCGGCCGGCAGGCCGAGCGGGTACGCCAGCCCTCCGCGGGTGGCGTGACCGTCTCGGGTCTGCCGCGCCGGGTCCCCCGCGCGAACCTCGTGGCGGGGACGGCTCAGCAGCAACAGCACCAAAGCGGTCCGCAGGTTTCGCGTGCGCCCGATGACGTACGTGGCCGGCTGACCAATCTTCGTAGGGGCATTCAGCAGGGCCGGCAGGCCGGCAGCGGCCAGACCGGCAGCTTCCCCAGCCCCACTCACCAGCAGGAGCGTTAGTTGAGCCAGATGAGCCAGGCGGCACAGAACCTCAACTGGTTGATCACCAACTTCGTTGACAACACCCCCGGGGTGTCCCACACCGTCGTCGTGTCCGCAGACGGCCTTCTCCTGGCGATGTCCGAGGGCTTCCCGCGCGACCGCGCCGACCAGCTCGCGGCCGTCGCCTCCGGACTCACGTCCCTCACGGCCGGGGCGTCCCGGATCTTCGAGGGCGGCACGGTGGCCCAGACCGTCGTCGAGATGGAGCGGGGATTCCTCTTCCTCATGTCCGTCTCGGACGGGTCGTCCCTCGCGGTCCTCTCCCACCCGGACTGCGACATCGGCCTCGTCGGATACGAGATGGCTCTGCTCGTGGACCGTGCGGGCGCTGTGCTCACACCGGATCTGCGAGCGGAGCTCCAGGGCAGCCTGCTCCACTAGCAAGGATTCACCGAACGTACTCAAAACCGTCCGGCCGCCCTCCCCCCACCGGCCCCGTCAGACGGCACGACTGACCCACTTGCTGTCCCGCCCGGAGGATTCATGACCCCGCCCACCGCCTCTCACGATCCGTACGCCGAGCCGTACGGGGACGAGGGCGACCAGCCGCTGGTACGTCCGTACGCGATGACCGGCGGCCGGACCCGGCCGCGCTACCAGCTCGCCATCGAGGCACTGATCAGCACCACGGCCGACCCGGCAGCGCTGATGGGATTGCTCCCCGAGCACCAGCGGATCTGCCACCTGTGCCGTGAGGTCAAATCGGTGGCCGAGGTCTCGGCCCTCTTGTCCATGCCGCTGGGCGTGGCACGGATTCTCGTTGCGGACCTCGCGGAGGCCGGTCTCGTCGCAATCCACCAGCCCGGTGGCGACGAGGGCAATGGCGGCGCCCCGGACGTGACACTGCTCGAAAGGGTGCTCAGTGGACTTCGCAAGCTCTGACGGAGGGCGTGCCACCACCTCCGCAAAGATCGTGGTGGCAGGTGGCTTCGGCGTGGGCAAGACCACGTTCGTAGGTGCCGTCTCCGAGATCAACCCGCTGCGGACCGAGGCCGTCATGACCTCGGCGAGCGCGGGGATCGACGACCTGACCCACACCGGGGACAAGACCACCACCACGGTGGCCATGGACTTCGGCCGTATCACCCTGGACCAGGACCTGATCCTGTACCTCTTCGGTACGCCCGGTCAGGACCGCTTCTGGTTCATGTGGGACGACCTGGTGCGCGGCGCGATCGGCGCCGTCGTACTGGTGGACACCCGCAGGCTGGCCGACTGCTTCCCCGCGGTCGACTACTTCGAGAACAGCGGACTGCCGTTCGTCATCGCCCTCAACGGCTTCGACGGGCACCAGCCGTACACGCCGGACGAGGTCCGCGAGGCCCTGCAGATCGGCCCGGACGCCCCGATCATCACGACGGACGCCCGCCACCGCGCCGACGCCAAGTCCGCGCTCATCACCCTGGTCGAGCACGCCCTGATGGCACGCCTGCGCTAGGCAGTCCGCCAGGGGGCCCTCGGCCCGGCATTCAAATGGACAACGTCGTACGGCAGTTGTCGTAGTAGCACCGGAGCCGGCTGTGTCGTTTGACACGGTCGGCCTCGGTGTTCATAACGTTTCGACAGAGAAATCCAGGGGCACCGCCACGCGTCGCGGTCGGCTGGTGCCGCTGCGCTCACATCGGCCCCGCTTTTTGGCGGGGCTCGCTCTTTATGACCGTTTTATCTGGGGCCCACATCACACGGAATCTTCGCTTCCGAGTGTTTGGAACTGCAGACCCTGACGTGCTGAAATGCCAGAACTGCCCAGTAGCAAGGGCCGGAAGACACAGGCGGCACGACGAAGGTGCCGACGCCGAGAGGTTGTTGGTCGAGTGAGGCGAAGCAAGAACGGTCCCGAGCCGTCGGCACGGGGCAACTTCACCCCGCCGCCGCGCGGAGCGGCACCCGCGAACATGCCCGGCTCGGAGCCGACGGCCCCACCCGCTCCCAGCGGCAGCCGTTTCTCCCCGCGCAACTGGCGTGTGCCGACGCGGCTGAACGCGATCCTGCTCATACCCGTGATGGTCGGCCTGGTCATGGGCGGCTTCCAGGTGAAGGGCTCGATCGACACCTGGCAGGAGGCCGAGGACGCGGAGAACACCGCGCGTCTGGTCCGGGCCGCGCTGACCTACGGCGACAGGCTGTACGTGGAGCGCGACACCACGGCCGGCCCGCTGCTCCAGGGCAAGGGCCAGAACGACGCGACCGTCGTGAAGGCGCGCCGCGCCACGGACGCCGCCGCGGTCGAGTTCAACGAGGCCGCGAAGAACATGCCGGACAAGCCGGGCCTCGAGCGCCGCCTGTCCCTGTTCCGCAAGTCGGAGCCCAAGCTCGACACCCTGCGCAAGGTCGCGTACACCTCGAAGCTCACCGGTGTGCAGACCGAAGAGGGCTACGTCGAGATCCAGCACCCGCTGATGGAGTTCGCCAACGAACTCGGTCTGGGCACCGGCAACATCACCAGCTACGGCCGGACCGTCTACGCGATCGGCCTCTCCAAGGCCGCCCTCTCGCTGCAGCGGTCCATCGGCACCCACCTGCTCATCAAGCCCGGGCCGACCGACAAGAGCCTGGGCCAGCAGCGCGTGGCCCTCTCCTCCTACGCCTACCTCGAGGGCATCGCCATCGAGGAGTACATCGGCGGTGGCACCGACGCCGACGCGGCCAAGCTCGAACAGGCCAAGAGGCAGCTCGAGGCCGACGGCGTGAGCCAGGCCAAGGAGGCCGCCGCGGCCGCCGCGGCGAAGAACCAGGCCTACGTCCCGCCGCCCAAGGACCCGACCAAGATGGTCGCCGGCCTCGCGTCGATGCAGACCACCGACCCCTCCGCGCGCCTCGCGCTCGCCGAGGACGGCATCACGGTCCAGAACTGGTGGGCGGTCAACACCGGCAAGTACAACGCGTACCGCGCGATCGAGACCGACCTCGCCGACAAGGCGGTGAACGAGGCCTCGGGCATCGCCGACGACGCCCAGCGCGACGCCTTCATCACCGGTGCCGCGGTCGTCATCGCCCTGCTCGCCGCGTTCATCCTGGCCGGCATGGTGGCCCGCCAGATGAGCCGCTCGATGCGCCAGCTCCGCAACGCCGCCTTCGGCGTCGCCGAGCAGCGCCTGCCGATGCTGGTCGACCAGCTCTCCCGTACGGATCCGGGTCGCGTCGACACGCGTGTCACGCCCATCCCGATCACCACGACGGACGAGATCGGCGAAGTCGCCCGCGCCTTCGACCAGGTCCACCGCGAGGCCGTCCGACTGGCCGCCGAGCAGGCTCTGCTGCGAGGCAACATCAACGCGATCTTCACCAACCTGTCGCGCCGCAACCAGTCGCTGATCGAGGGCCAGCTGACCCTGATCACCGACCTGGAGAACAACGAGGCCGACCCGGACCAGCTGGAGAACCTCTTCCGCCTGGACCACCTCGCGACCCGTATGCGCCGCAACGGCGAGAACCTCCTGGTCCTCGCCGGCGAGGAGCCCGGCCGCCGCTGGGACCAGCCGGTCCCGCTGGTCGACGTGCTGCGCGCCGCCTCCTCCGAGGTGGAGCAGTACGAGCGCATCGAGCTCTCCGGTGTTCCGGAGGCCGAGATCCACGGCCGTGCCGTGACCGACCTCGTGCACCTGCTCGCCGAGCTCCTGGAGAACGCCACCACGTTCTCCTCCCCGCAGACCAAGGTCCGCGTCACCGCGACCCGTCTCCCCGACGGCCGTGTGATGGTCGAGATCCACGACAAGGGCATCGGCCTCACCGCCGAGGACTTCGCGGACATCAACCACAAGCTGGCCAACCCGCCGACCGTGGACGCCGCGATCTCGCAGCGCATGGGCCTGTTCGTGGTCGGCCGACTGTCCGACCGGCACGGCATCCGCGTCCAGCTCCGCCCCTCGGGCGAGCAGGCCGGCACGACCTCGCTCGTCATGCTCCCCGACGCCATCACCCACGGTGGCGGTGGCGACCACCAGATGCAGCGCGAGGACTTCACGGTCTCGCAGATCATCCCGGAGCAGCAGCAGGCGTTCCAGGGCGAGCAGTTCCAGATGGGCCAGGCGCCGATGCGCACGGCCGCGGAGCTGGGCTTCGACGACAGCCGCTACAGCACCGAGGTCCCGGACGACATCCGTGAGCTCGACCCGGTGGGCCGCTCGCTGGTCCGCGAGGAGCGCCGTGCGGCCCTGGAGGCCCAGACGCACGGTCCCGACGGCGAGGCTCCGGCCTTCGGCGACGAGTTCGACCAGCAGCAGGGCTACGAGAACGGCCAGCCGGCGTACGACGGCAACGCGTCCGCCTACACCGAGTCGCCCTCGTACGACCAGCAGACGTCGTACGAGGAGCCGCAGCAGGCGTCGTACGACGAGACGTACTTCCCGGCGAACGGCGGATACCCGGAGCAGGGCTATGCGGAGCCGGTCCAGGAGGACCAGCCGCAGGGCCACGCACCGGCCCAGGAGGGCTTCGCCGCCTTCGGCGAGCCGTCCTACCAGGACGACTGGCCGCAGCAGGACGGATACCAGAACGGCTATGGTTCCGACTACGGGCAGGAAGCGGAATCCTCGCAGGTCGCTGACGCGGCCGAGCAGGACCACGTAGGCTTCAACCGTCCGGGAGCGGCCTCGGCCGCTCGCACTGTCACCGACGCGGGTCTCCCCCGCCGCGGGGCCACCGACGCGGGGCTTCCCCGCCGCGGAGCCACCGCGGGCGGCGGTGCCCAGCAGTCCGCGGGACTGGGTTCGCCCGCCCGCCAGGACGGCGGCGACAGCAACGGAAGCGGCAACGCCGACTGGCAGTCGTCCAACGACCAGCGGTGGCAGCGTGCCGAACAGCTGAAGAAGCCCAAGGCGGGCGGGGTCACCTCCTCCGGCCTGCCGCGGCGGGTACCGAAGGCCAACCTGGTCGAGGGCACCGCCGAATCGACCCCCCAGGGCGGCCCCCAGGTCTCCCGCGCTCCCGAGGACGTACGGGGCAGGCTGAGCAACCTGCGCCGGGGTGTCGAGCGGGGACGCAACGCAGGCAGTGACTCGAACGGTCAGGGTTTCGGCTCTGACAGCACCTACAACCAGGAGCGTTAGTGTGAGCCCGATGAGCCAGGCGGCGCAGAACCTGAACTGGTTGATCACCAACTTCGTGGACAACACCCCCGGGGTGTCGCACACGGTGGTGGTCTCCGCCGACGGACTCCTTCTGGCGATGTCCGAAGGATTCCCGCGCGACCGCGCCGACCAGCTTGCGGCCGTCGCGTCGGGTCTCACCTCGCTGACCGCGGGTGCGTCGCGCATCTTCGAGGGCGGCAGCGTGAATCAGACGGTTGTGGAGATGGAGCGGGGATTCCTGTTCATCATGTCCGTTTCCGACGGTTCCTCGCTCGCGGTCCTCGCGCATCCCGAAGCGGACATCGGCCTCATCGGGTACGAGATGGCCCTTCTGGTGGACCGTGCCGGTACCGTTCTGACGCCGGATCTGCGTGCGGAGCTCCAGGGGAGCCTTCTCAACTAACAGACAAGCGATGCGTTTTGGCGTCCCGTGGCCGTAAGGTTTCGGGACGCGGCCCCACAGTGACGGGCCCGGCACAGTCGGAGGAGGAGAAAGTGGCAACACCCCCAGGCGGTTCGTCTTCGGGCAACTGGTCCTACGGCTCCGGCCAGGGCCAGGGCGGCGAAGGCGCGCCGAACCGGTACAACTTCCCCTCCGCACCCACCCCGCAGCACCAGCCCTACGCACCGGGCCCCGGGTCCTCGCCGTACGACCAGCCGTCCGCACCGCGCATCCAGCCGGTGCAGCCGCAGCGCCGCTCTCCGGACGCGGCGCCCGCCGGGGCTGCGCACAACCCCCTGGTCCGTCCGTACGCCATGACGGGTGGACGTACCAGGCCCCGCTACCAGCTCGCCATCGAGGCGCTGGTGCACACCACCGCTCAGCCGCACCAGATGCAGGGGCAGTTGCCCGAGCATCAGCGCATCTGCAACCTCTGCCGTGAGATCAAGTCGGTGGCCGAGATCTCGGCCCTTCTGACCATGCCTCTCGGCGTAGCCAGGATCCTCGTCGCCGACTTGGCGGAAGCGGGCCTGGTCGCCATTCATCAGCCCGGCGGCGACGAAAACGCCGGCGGCCTGCCTGCCGTGACTTTGCTCGAAAGGGTGCTCAGTGGACTTCGCAAGCTCTAGCGGAGGGCCTTCCCGCTCCACCACGTCCGCGAAGATCGTGGTGGCGGGCGGCTTCGGCGTGGGCAAGACCACGTTCGTCGGGGCCGTCTCGGAGATCAACCCGCTGCGTACCGAGGCCGTCATGACGTCCGCGTCCGCGGGCATCGACGACCTGACCCACACCGGGGACAAGACCACCACCACGGTGGCCATGGACTTCGGCCGTATCACCCTGGACCAGGACCTGATCCTGTACCTCTTCGGTACGCCCGGTCAGGACCGCTTCTGGTTCATGTGGGACGACCTGGTGCGCGGCGCGATCGGCGCGATCGTGCTCGTCGACACCCGCCGTCTCGCCGACTGCTTCCCCGCGGTCGACTACTTCGAGAACAGCGGACTGCCGTTCGTCATCGCCCTCAACGGCTTCGACGGCAACCAGCCGTACAACCCGGACGAGGTCCGCGAAGCCCTGCAGATCGGCCCGGACGCCCCGATCATCACGACGGACGCCCGCCACCGCGCCGACGCCAAGTCCGCGCTCATCACCCTGGTCGAGCACGCGCTCATGGCACGCCTGCGGTAGTACCGCGACCGCGCGAACGAAAGGGGCGCCCTCTCCGGGTCGGAGAGGGCGCCCCTTCGCCGTGTCCGGCCGGCCCGAACCCGTCGGCCGGACACGGCGAAGGCTCGCGCGTCCCCGGTGACCGCTGCCACGCGCCCGGGGTGACCGCCGTCACCGCGCAGAGGGCTCTGACGGGCCTGGCGGGCCGCCGGCGGGCCCGGCGGCGGAGGTCCGGACCTCTGGCGCCCCGGACGGCCCACAGCCCGCCACAGGGCCGTCACGGACGGTCGGCCTCTCGGGACCGCGCTGCCGGGCACCCCTGCCGGTCCGCCGCGGCGGACCGGCAGGGGTGCCCGGCAGCAGGCCCGTCCCTTCCCGAACGGATCCCGCTCCGCGCCGCCGTGCGCGTCGCTCCCCCGCCTGCACGGCGAAGGCCCGCCTCCCCCGTGGGGGAGGCGGGCCTTCTCGTACCGTGTCCGGGTGCTCAGCCGTGCCAGCTGTGCGGGGCGCGGAAGCCGGGCTCCCGCTCCAGCCGGCGCCAGCCGGCCTTCGCACGGCCTCGGTGGGCCGGGGCGGCGACGGGGGCGGAGGCCGCGCGGGCCAGGAGGATGGCCGTGATGGCGGCGACCTCCTCGGGCTCGGCGTGGCCCTTCTCGACGCGAATGTCAGGCATGTCCATGGGTGCGATTCTCCGTGGGAGAGAGGTCCGGGGGGTTGCCGCGGCGGGTCCGCCGGGTTACTACTGCGGCGGGTTCCCGTGCTTGCGGGAGGGCAGGTCCGCGTGCTTGGTGCGGAGCATCGCGAGGGACCGGGCGAGGATCTCGCGGGTCTCCGAGGGGTCGACGACGTCGTCGACCAGACCGCGCTCGGCCGCGTAGTACGGGTGCATCAGCTCGGCCTTGTACTCCTTGACCATGCGCACGCGCATCGCCTCGGGGTCCTCGGCCTCCGCGATCTGGCGGCGGAAGATGACGTTGGCCGCGCCCTCCGCGCCCATCACCGCGATCTCGTTCGTCGGCCACGCGTACGTCAGGTCGGCGCCGATGGACTGGCTGTCCATCACGATGTACGCGCCTCCGTACGCCTTGCGCAGGATGAGCGAGATCCGCGGCACGGTCGCGTTGCAGTACGCGTACAGCAGCTTGGCGCCGTGCCGGATGATCCCGCCGTGCTCCTGGTCGACACCCGGCAGGAAGCCGGGGACGTCCAGCAGGGTGATGATGGGGATGTTGAAAGCGTCGCACATCTGGACGAAGCGCGCAGCCTTCTCCGACGCCTCGATGTCCAGGACGCCGGCCAGGCTCTGCGGCTGGTTGGCGACGATGCCCACGACCTGGCCGTCGAGCCGGGCCAGGGCGCAGATGATGTTCCGGGCCCAGCGCTCGTGGACCTCCAGGTAGTCGCCGTCGTCGACGAGTTCCTCGATGACCTTGGTCATGTCGTAGGGGCGGTTGCCGTCGGCCGGGACCAGGTCGAGCAGCACCTCGGAGCGGCGGTCCGCCGGGTCCTCGGAGGGGACGACCGGCGGGTTCTCGCGGTTGTTGGAGGGCAGCATCGACAGGAGGTAGCGGACCTCCGCGATGCACGTCTCCTCGTCGTCGTAGGCGAAGTGCGCCACGCCGGAGGTCTCGGCGTGCACGTCGGCGCCGCCCAGGCCGTTCTGGGTGATCTCCTCGCCCGTGACCGCCTTGACGACGTCGGGGCCGGTGATGAACATCTGCGAGGTCTCGCGGACCATGAACACGAAGTCCGTCAGCGCCGGGCTGTAGGCGGCACCGCCCGCGCACGGGCCGAGCATCACCGAGATCTGCGGGATGACACCCGAGGCGCGGGTGTTGCGCTGGAAGATGCCGCCGTAGCCGGCGAGCGCGGACACGCCCTCCTGGATACGGGCACCGGCGCCGTCGTTCAGCGAGACCAGCGGCGCGCCCGCCGCGATGGCCATGTCCATGATCTTGTGGATCTTCGTGGCGTGGGCCTCGCCCAGCGCGCCGCCGAAGATGCGGAAGTCGTGGGCGTACACGAACACCGTGCGGCCGTCGACCGTGCCCCAGCCGGTGATCACACCGTCGGTGTACGGCTTCTTCGCCTCCAGGCCGAACCCGGTGGCCCGGTGCCGGCGCAGCTGCTCGACCTCGTTGAACGAGCCGGCGTCCAGCAGCAGCTCGATGCGCTCCCGGGCCGTCAGCTTGCCCTTGGCGTGCTGCGCCTCGGTCGCCTTCTCGCTCGGTCCGCGCAGGGCCTCCGCACGGATCGCGTGCAGTTCGGCCACGCGACCGCGGGAGTCCGCGGGTTCGCCGGCCGAGGATCCGGTCTCGTCCAAAACGGTCATGTAGCGACCATACGAAGCCCGGCAAGGAAAGGGGGCCGTCGACTCCGTACAGTCTCCGGCCCGTTTTACTGGTGCCACTGAACAGAACCACAGCCACATGCAGGCGATCCGACTGCTCAGGGGGCTCGTGCTTTGTAGGAGTGACACAAAGCCGTCACCCGAGAGCCACCTCACACACGAGGGTGGCACATGCCTCCCCCGGAGTGACGCGCAGCCTCAGCCGGGGCCCGGTGGCGAGCACCTCGACCCCCGGACCGGCACGCGGCACCTCGCGCACGGGGTGGTCCCAGACCACCTCCACGGGCTCCCCGGTGCGCGTCGGCCCGCTCACGCACAGGACGGCCGAGCGCCCCCTGCGGCGGACCAGCGCGCTCGCGGGCGCCGACACGGTCAGCGCGCCCGCCGTGCCGGCCGTCCAGAAGTTGGCGGCGGTGAGCCCCAGGGACGGCACGGACAGGGCCTGCCGGGCGGAATCATTGGCGAGGACGGACCACCGGTGGCGTTCGGCGGCCCGGGCGGCGACCGTGCGGCGCGAGGCGCCCGGCATGAGGACGTACGCGTAGGAGGCGTCCCGCGGGTCCGTGCCGTGGTCGATCCAGAGGGTCTGCCAGCGACGGGTCCGGCGCTCCGCGGTGCTGCCGGTGTTGATGTCGGACCACGCTCCGGCGCGGTCCTCGCGCAGGGTGCGCAGGGCGGCCCCGTCCAGCACGATCCAGCCGCCGTGCCCTTCGAGGTGGGCCCAGCGCGGACCCCGTACGAAGGCCTGTGTGCCGCCCTCCCCCAGGTTGCGGTTGTCCACGACCGTCTCGACGGGGACGCCGTCCGCCGCCGTGATCCCGGCTCCGAGGCAGACGATCGCGCCCCCGAGGCAGAACCAGGACTTGCGCGCCTCCAGCGTCGAGCCGAGCCCCTTCAGGTGCTGCCCGACCGCCGCGAACTCCCCGTCGGTCGCACCGCCGACCCAGCGGACGTCGGGCCTGGGCTCGCCCCACTCCCCGCCGGCCCGGTCGGCGAGCCGCCGGGTCGACACGGTCGTGCCGGGCAGCCGGTACCAGTCGACGGTCGGCCAGTACCAGTCGGTGTACTGGCCGGCGGCACCGCCGGTTGAGCCTTCGGCCGGGTCGTCGGCCCACCAGTAGAGCATTCCCGCGCCCGTGTGCCAGCCGCGCGGGTTCTCGCCGTTGCCGCACTCGTAGTGGGCGATCCGGTCACTGGCCATGGCGATGTTCGCGGTGAAGCCGCGGCCGCGGTGGACGGCCCGGTCCATGGCGGCGAAGAGGCGGTGCCCCGCCGGTTCGGGCGTCGGCGCCACCGCCGAGCGGTCCACCTCGTGGAGTCTCGCCAGGTCCGCCACGCCGAACTGAGGAGCCGTCAGAATGGGCTCCACGGTGCTCCGTTGGATCCAGCCCTTGATCCGTCCGTGCCAGCGTGTCCGCTCGGCCGCACTCGCCCCCCGGGCGAGCAGGGCGATCGCCGCGATCGTCGCCTGCCCGTGGAAGTGGTCGCTGCGCATGATGTTCCGGTCGTCGGCGAGGAGGTGACCCCGGCTGATCGCACGGCCGTTGACGCTGTCCATCATCAACCCGTCGTGGATCAGGGGGGCGTGGGCCCGCTCGACGCTGTCCAGGACGATCTGCCTGCCGGGGTCGGTGACCTCCCAGGGCGATCCCGCGAGCAGCGCGAACAGCCGGCCGAGCCCGTCGAGCAGCACCTGCCCGTACGTCCCCGTATAGGCCACCCGGGTGTGCTGGACGAACGACCCGTCGGCGTGGAGCCCGTCCCCGCGGGTGACGTGGGGGAAGACCGGCGACAGGGCGTCACGGGCGAGCGCGATCTTCTCCGGGGCCTTCCCCAGGACGCCGCGCAGGGCCACGGAACGGCACAGGTCGACCCGGTTGGCCCCGGTCGAGGTGCCCGTGTAGTCGCGCAGCGCGGCGTCCGGCACGAAGTGGTCGACGGCGGCGCAGGCCGCGGCCACCCGCGCGGGCGTGAGCCGGTCGTGGAGCGCCGCGACGATGTCCATGAGCAGCCGCGGGGCACCGATCTGCCACTCCCACCAGTTGCCGTAGCGCGTCGTGGAGGGGTTGTAGACGCCCTCGGAGAGGTGGTCCAGGCCGCGCAGGACGTCGGCGAGGAGGCCCTCGTCGCCCGTCGAGCCGGTGCCCTCCTGGACGTAGGCCTGCGCCATCGTCCAGAGCCTGCCGTAGCTCTGGGTGATGCCCGCCGGCGGGTCGTACGGGTGACCGGGCCAGAGCGAACCCGCGGCCGGGGCCATCGACCGCCGGAGGGCGCGCGCCAGGCCCCCGGTCCCGGCGAGGCGGGCGGCGTAGGGCTCGGCCGCCGGGTCGTAGCCGCTGCCGAGGGCGATCTCCAACCAGCGCAGGCGCAGGGTGTCGTAGGCGTCGCCGCCGGAGCCCGCGGAACCAGCGGGATCAGCGGGATCAGCGGGATCAGCGGCCGCGTCGCCGGGCCGGGCCGCGCCCGCCGCCCGCGCGCCGCCGGTGAGGGCGTGCGCGCGGGCGGCGGGCGTGAGCACGGGGCCCGCGGTGACCGCGGCGGCGAGCAGGAACGTGCGGCGGCTGGGAGTCATCTCCTAGCAGCCGCCGCAGTTGTAGTAGAGGACGTCCCAGTGGTTGCCCTCGTCCGCGTAGATGTTGCCGGAGCCCGACCGGTACTGGAGGGCCCCGTCGCCGCGCGGGCCGATGTAGGTGAAGGTGTTCTTGATGTAGTTCGTGACGCAGGTGTTCTTGCCGTAGTCGAGCTTGTAGCCGTTCCAGTGCGAGTAGGTGCCGCTCGCGTGGCCCGTCTCGGTGCCGCCGGTGATGTTGAGGGCGCAGCCGGTGGCCCGTTTGAGCGTCTGGGCGCCCTGGGCGGTCGCGAGGTTGAGCTGTTCGAAGGACGTGCAGGTGGGGGTGTTGCGGTCGGAGCAACCGCCGGACGAGGACCAGGTGACACCCACCTCGCGGAACTTCGCCGTCGCGGTGGCGTGACTGATCTTGGTGGCGGCCGCGGCCGCGGCCTCGGGAGCGGCGGCGGCACCCGACGCGCCGCCGAGGACGGCGACGGCCGGAGCGGCGACGAGCGCGAGGGCGGTGAGGGCCGAGCGGATTTTCATGGGGGCCTTCCTGCTGGTGACCGTGCGTGGCTTGGGGGCGGCTGTGCAGGGTGGGGCGAGAGGATGGTGCCCGAGGTCGACGCGTGCCCACCAGAGGGCGGGCGGATGATCTTAGGTTTAGACCAATGGCAACCGACCGTAATCGGACCGACACTCCGGAGGTTCTGTTGAAACTTGAACGGAATAGGTTTATGGTCGGTGTCGTTGAAGGTTCAACAGCTTCGGCGCAAGGCCGGGGCTCGTCCCCCAAGGAGCTAGTCATGGGTCTCTTCGGCCGCAAGGAATCGACCGACACCCCCACCGCGACGCCCGCCGCCGTGAACCCCGACCTCGCCGCCCTCACCGGCGACTACACGATCGACCCGGCCCACAGCACGATCGGCTTCGTGGCCCGGCACGCCATGGTGACGAACGTCAAGGGCGGCTTCCTCGACTTCACCGGCAGCCTGCACCTCGACGGTTCCGACCCGTCGCAGTCCACCGCGACCCTCGACGTCACGATGGACAGCATCGACACCGGTTCCGCCGACCGCGACGGCCACCTCAAGAGCGCGGACTTCTTCAAGACCGACGAGTTCCCGACGATGACGTTCCGTTCCAAGAAGGCGGAGGCCCTGGGCGGCGACGACTACCGGATCACCGGCGAGCTGACCATCCTCGGCACGACCAAGGAACTCGCCATCGACCTGGAGTTCAACGGCGCCGCGAAGGACCCGTTCGGCAACGAGCGCGTCGGCTTCGAGGGCAAGGCCGACATCCTGCGCTCGGAGTGGGGCCTCACCTGGAACGCGGCCCTGGAGACCGGTGGCGTCCTGGTGTCCGACAAGATCAAGCTGAGGTTCGACATCTCGGCGATCAAGAACGCCGCCTGACTCGGCCGACCCGGCCGACCGTGCCGATCCGCTCGGCCCCGCCGGTCCGGCCGGTCCGAACGGTGGATCCACCGGGCCCGTCCGGTTGATCCGGCCGACCGGCCGATCCGGTTGATGAGGCCGGTCCGGCCACTCAGGTCGACCGCCCGATCCGGTTGATCAGGCCCGTCCGGTTGATCAGGCCGATCCGGTTGGTTCGGCCCGTCCGGTTGATCCGGCCGATCCGTCGCGGACCATGCCCAGTACCGGGTACGTCCCGAACCCGAGCGCGCCCGCCCTCCGATCCCCCGTGGACGGACGGCGGGCGCTCCGGCGTCCGGGGGCCCGTGCCGGCCGGTTGCCGCGTCTCGCACCTGGCGTGCCTGGCCGGCCCGCTGCGCCCGCCGTGCCGTGCCGTGGACCGACGGCGCTCCGGCGTCCGAGCGCCCGCCGACCGACTGTCGCGTCTGACACCTGGCGTGCCCGCTCGGCCCGCTGCGCCTGAGCCGGCCGGTTGCCGCGTCTCGCACCTGGCGGGCCCCCTGGCCCGGCGTGCCTGCCGTGCCAGGCCCCGCCCGGCATCCTCGGCGGTCACGGATGCCGGGCTCCGAGGGTGTCTCCGGCGCCCGGGCCGGGCCCGCCCGCACCGGCCCGTTCCGGCGCCCGGCGGGCGCGGTCACCTCACGCGGCGCCCCTCCGCGAGCGCGGCCACCGCCTTCTCCAGCCGGGCCGCCCTGACCTCCGGGGTCCTCGCCTTCAGCAGCCCGAGCACCACGAGGTAGCGGTCCGTCCTGCCCAGCCCCTCGAAGAACTCCTTCGCGCGGGGAGTGCGGTCCAGCGCGGCGACCAGGTCGTCCGGGACCGTGGCCGTGCGCTGCGACTCGTACGCCGCGTCCCACCGGCCGTCCGCCCGGGCGGCCGCGACCTCCGCGAGGCCGCCGGGGCGCATCCGGCCCGCCTCGGTGAGCGCCTCGACCTTGCGCACGTTGACCATCGACCAGAGGCTTCCCGACCTGCGCGGCGTGTACTTCTGGAGGTAGTACGACGCGTCCAGTCCGCGTCGCTGCCCGTCGATCCAGCCGTGGCACAGGGCCACGTCGAGTGCCTGCGCGACGGTGACCGAGGTGAGGCCGGACCCCTTCTTGGCGATCCTCAGCCAGACGCCGCCGCGCGGTCCGGGCTGTGCGCTCATCCACGCGTCCAGCCCCGCCGCGTCCGCGAATGCCTTGATCTCCAGGCCGTCGAGAGTGCCGAGTGTCTCGTCCATGGGTCCACGGTAGGACGCAACCAGGACAGTTCTTGTCCTATATGAACTACCGTGGCCCGTTCCCTCGTTCTGCCGGTTGCTCGCTCGTTCCCCCGGGCCCGCGCCCGGATCTGCGGGACGCGATCTGGAGGCGCGGAGGCGGCCGGCGCTAGGGTGCGCCGGTGTCCGCATTCATCGAGCAACTCCCCACACTGCTGGGCGTGGCCGTCGGTGCCCTCGGTTCGTACCTCGCCATCGTGCGCGGGGACCGGGCCCGGTTCCGGCGCGAGCGGACGGCCCGCTGGGAGGAGCGGCGCCTGTCCCTGTACGCGGACTACGCCCGGGCGCTGAAGAGGACGGTGTCCCTGACCTACCGGGTCGCCTCCCACCTGGGCAACGACCCGCATCCGCACCCCCTGTCGCCCGAGGAGGCGGCACCGCACATGGCCGAGGCGCTCGACGCCCGCGACCCGGTCGGCGAGGCGCTGCTGATGCTCGGCTCGCCCGACGTGGTCGACCGGGCGCGCCAGTGGGTCGTCGCCGTGATGGAGATGGAGCGCTTCCTGGAGACGCGGGTGCGGGACCCCGACGCATGGGCGGACCTGCTGAACCGCCAGCGGGCCGCCCGCGAGCGGTACTACGTGGCGGTACGCGGCGACCTCGCGCTCCCGCCGGGCCACTCCGGCCGGTGGATCCTCGAACCCCCTCCCCCCGGCCCGTGAACCGCCGGGCGCGGCCTCGCCGCCGCCCGGGCAGGATGCAACTCGCCTCCGGCGAAGCGGCGTTGCCCGGGCCCGGCGGCGGTGGATATCCCGGTGCGGTCCGGCGGCCGGCCGGTTAGCCTCCCGGGATGACCTGGCTTCCTCCCGACTTCGTCCATCCGCTGCGCGTCGACGTGCCCGGCGGACACCATCTGCGCCCGATCAGCGGGGCCGACGCGGCGATCGACTACCCGGCGGTGATGGGCTCGCGCGAGCGGCTGTGGTCCATCTACGGGGAGGCCTGGGGATGGCCCGCCGCCACGATGACGTACGAGGCGAACCGGCTCGACCTGGAGCGGCACGCGGCCGAGATCACCGCCCACGAGTCCTTCAACTACGTCCTGTTCGACGAGGCGGAGACCACCGAGTACGGCTGCGTCTACATCGACCCTCCGGAGAAGGCGGGCGCCGACGCCGAGATCTCCTGGTGGGTCGTCGACGACAGCGTGGGGACCGCCCTGGAACGGGACCTGGACGCGCTCGTGCCGCGCTGGATCGGTGAGGCGTGGCCCTTCGAGCGGCCGAGGTTCGTCGGCCGGGACCTGTCGTGGAAGGAATGGCTGGCCCTGCCGGAGTGAGGCGGCCCGCGCCGCGGGGACCCGTGCGCGCCACGCCGCATGCAGAACCGGCGCCGTGCAGAACCGGCGCCGTGCAGAACCGGCGCCGTGCAGAACCCTGAGGAGACGCGGGGAGCCCGGGGCCGTGGAGAGCCGGGCGGGGCGCGCGCCGGGACTGGGCGGGAGCGCCGGGCCGGATGGGGGTGGCGTGTTTTCGCCCCTTGTGGCGGCGGTCACGGCGTTCCCATAATCCATCGACAGAATTGACCGGCTCATGCCATGAACAACGCGGCTTCCTGTCGTGTGAATTGGCATGAACCTGCAAATTCTGCGCCGGTCCGCCGGCCCGTATGTCAACCCCCCACGGAAGGCATCACGTTGAAGAACCTCATCAAGGCGCTCAAGAGATGCGCCGTCGCCGGCGCCGCGGCGCTCGCGGTCATCAGCCTCCAGCCGCTCTCCACCGCGCAGGCCGCCCCGGCCCCCGTGGTCGGCGGCACCCGCGCCGCGCAGGGCGAGTTCCCGTTCATGGTCCGGCTCTCCATGGGCTGCGGCGGGGCGCTCTACACCCAGCAGATCGTGCTCACCGCCGCGCACTGCGTGGGCTCCACCGGCAACAACACCGGCATCACCGCCACGGCCGGAGTCGTGGACCTCCAGTCGACCAGCGGCCGGGTCCAGGTCCGCTCGACCAAGGTCTACCGGGCCCCCGGCTACAACGGCACCGGCAAGGACTGGGCGCTCATCAAGCTCGCGCAGCCCATCAACCTGCCGACCCTGAAGATCGCCACGACGACGCAGTACAACTCCGGCACCTTCACCGTCGCGGGCTGGGGAGCCGCCCGTGAGGGCGGGGCGCAGCAGCGCTACATGCTGAAGGCGACCGTCCCGTTCGTCAGCGACTCGGTGTGCCGGTCGTACGACCAGTACGAGGGACTCGTCCCCGCCGAGGAGATCTGCGCGGGCTACGCCGCGGGCGGCGTCGACACCTGTCAGGGCGACTCCGGCGGCCCGATGTTCCGCAGGGACGGCGCCGGCGCCTGGATCCAGGTCGGCATCGTGAGCTGGGGCATCGGCTGCGCCCAGCCCGAGGCGCCCGGCGTCTACAGCGAGGTCTCGACCTTCGCGTCGGCCATAGCCTCGGCGGCCGCGACCCTCTGAGAGCGCGACCGGTACCGACCGTACGACCGGCACCACCGCCGCGACCCACCCGCCTCCACACACGGCACACGCCACACGGCCGTCCGCACGGGGGCACGGGTGACGCGGCCAGGGGCCCGGCGCCATCAGGCGCCGGGCCCCTGCTGCGTCACCACGCGTCCGGCGCCCCAGGCATGCGGCCGACACGTACCCGGGTATCGAGTGTCCCCGCGTCTTTCCTACAGGTCAGAAGCCGCCGCCGAAGTCGCCGCCACCGCCCCCGAAGTCACCGCCGCCGCCGAAGCCGCCTCCGAAGTCACCCGAGTCGAAGTCGCCGCCGGAGACGTCCCCGCCCTCGTACCCTCCGGCGCCGAAGTCCCCCTGGCCCGATCCGTAGTCGGCCGCGTACGACGGGGTGGCCATGATCGAGCCGAGCAGTGTGCCGACGAGCAGGCCGGGGAGGATGCCTCCGCCGAAGTAGCCGCCGGCCCAGGGGCCGTACGCCGGTCCCGCCTCCCAGTAGGGGCGGCGGCCCGAGTCCGTGTCGACCTCCCGGACGGCCGGTTCCCCGCCCTCCGCGAGGCGTGCCCGGTCGGCGGCGCACACCGGCACCTCACGGGTCGCCCCGCCCGGGGGTGTCCACTGCGCGTCGGCCACCGAGGGGCCGTGCCGGGGGTCGAAGAAGCAGGGGGCCCGGCGCTCGGGCACGGGCCGGCCCTCGCGGCGCGCCGCGAGCACGGCGAGCGCGAAGCGCCCGTCCTCCAGCGACTGGGTGACGGCCCGCACGTCCTCGGGACGGCCGGCCGAGGCCATGAACGACTTCGCCTTGTCGTACGAGTCGAGGGCGCGCTCGTAGTCGGCGCGCATGGCGTCGTCCGCGCCCTTCTCCGACGGGTGGAAGTCGAGGCGGTCGAGCTCCTCGCCGAAGGCCGTGATGTCCTCGTCCACGACGACGCGCAGCTTCTCCAGCGCCGCGCGCTGCTCGGCCTCCTTGCGGCGGCGGTTGCGGCGGACGAGCGCGTACGCGGTCGCGCCGCCCGCGGCGAGTACGGCGCCGGCCCCGACCAGAGCGCCGGCGTCGACGCCCTCGTCACCGCCGCCGCCCCAGCTCGCGGGGGCGCGGCCGCCGATGTTGGCGAGGGCCCGGTCGGTGAACTCGTCGAGCTGGGCGGCGGTGTCCTCGCCCTGGACGCTGGTCACGAGATTGCGCACGCCGTCGCGCGACATGACCGAGGAGTCCGCCCGGGCGTCGAACTGGTCGCCGAGCCTGACCGCGTACAGCCCGGTGACGCCGGTCGCGGTACGCAGGTTCTGGAAGAGGTCGCCCTTGGGGAAGTCGGCCGGGAGCACGGCGAGGAAGACCGGCTTGTCCGCCTTCTCGATCTTCTCGGCCAGGGCGTCGGCCTCGGTGGGCGACAGCTGGTCCGACACGGCGGGGTCGACGTACACAGGGCTCTCCCGCAGGGCGTCGGCCACCTTCGAGACGTCCGTGGCGGCATGCGCCCCGGTGGTCCCGACGGACAGCACCGCCAGGGCCGCGAACGCGATCAGGAGGAGGGTGAGTCCACGGTGCAGTGCGGCCTTCATACCTTCGAAGCTACTCCTGGGCGCGCGAAAGCGAATCTCGTGCCCGGCGGGCGGGAGGTGCCCCGCGTCGGCGAAGGGACTCGCGAGCCGCCGCGATCCCGCCCGCGGTCCGTTCCCTGACGAGCGGCCGTGCGCGGCTGCCGCGCACGGCGGCCGGGCCGCGGGCCCGGTCTCGCCCGGCCGCGGGCGACCGGGAGCGGCGGCCGCGGCAGGTGTGCGGGGCTCCGGGGGCCGGACCTCCGGCCCAGTGGCCCGGAGCCCCCCGCGTCGGGCTACTGGGCCGGCTCGACCCCGGCCCGCAGCAACCCGTAGGTGCAGGCGTCCTCCAGTGCCTGCCAGGAGGCGGCGATCACGTTCTCGCCCACACCGACCGTGGACCACTCGGCGGCGCCGTCGGAGGTGGAGATGAGGACCCGGGTCGTGGACTGGGTACCGTGCTTGCCCTCCAGGATGCGGACCTTGTAGTCCACCAGCTCCAGCTTGGCGAGCTGGGGGTAGATCGTCTCCAGGGCGACCCGCAGGGCGCGGTCGAGCGCGTTGACGGGGCCGTTGCCCTCGGCCGTGGCCACGATGCGCTCGCCCTTGGCGAAGAGCTTGACCGTGGCCTCGTTGGCGTGGCTGCCGTCGGGGCGGTCCTCGACGATGGCGCGCCAGGACTCGACCTGGAAGTAGCTGCGGGCCCTGCCCTCGGCCTCCTCGCGCAGCAGCAGCTCGAAGGACGCGTCCGCCGCCTCGTAGGTGTAGCCCTGGAGTTCGCGCTCCTTGACGCGCTCGACGACCCGGGCGACCAGGTCCCGGTCGTCGCCGAGGTCGACGCCCAGCTCCTTGCCCTTGAGCTCGATGGAGGCGCGGCCCGCCATGTCGGAGACCAGCATGCGCATGGTGTTGCCGACCCGCTCGGGATCGATGTGCTGGTACAGGTCGGGGTCGACCTTGATGGCCGACGCGTGCAGCCCCGCCTTGTGGGCGAACGCCGAGACTCCCACGTACGGCTGGTGCGTCGACGGCGTCAGGTTGACGACCTCGGCGATCGCGTGCGAGATGCGGGTCATCTCGGACAGCGCGCCCGGGGGGAGGACCTGCTTGCCGTACTTCAGCTCCAGGGCGGCGACGACCGGGAAGAGGTTGGAGTTGCCGACGCGCTCGCCGTAGCCGTTGGCCGTGCACTGCACGTGGGTCGCGCCGGCGTCGACGGCGGCCAGCGTGTTGGCGACCGCGCATCCGGTGTCGTCCTGGGCGTGGATGCCCAGGCGCGCGCCGGTGTCGGCGAGGACGGTGGCGACGACGGCCTGGACCTGCGCCGGCAGCATCCCGCCGTTGGTGTCGCACAGCACGACGACGTCGGCGCCGGCCTCGGAGGCCGCCCGGACGACCGCCTTCGCGTACGTGGGGTTCGCGCGGTAGCCGTCGAAGAAGTGCTCGCAGTCGACGAACACCCGGCGGCCCTCGGAACGCAGGTGGGAGACCGTGTCGCGGACCATCTCCAGGTTCTCGTCGAGGGTCGTGCGCAGGGCCAGCTCGACATGCCGGTCATGGGACTTGGCGACGAGGGTCACGACCGGGGCGCCCGAGTCGAGCAGCGCCTTGACCTGCGGGTCCTCGCTCGCTCTGCCGCCCGCCCGGCGGGTGGCGCCGAAGGCGACGAGCTGGGCGTGCTTGAAGTCGATCTCCCGCCGGGCGCGGGCGAAGAACTCGGTGTCGCGCGGGTTCGCCCCGGGCCAGCCGCCCTCGATGAAGCCCACCCCGAAGTCGTCCAGGTGCCGTGCGATGGCCAGTTTGTCAGCGACGGTGAGGTTGATGCCCTCCCGCTGCGCGCCGTCGCGCAGCGTGGTGTCGAAGACGTGGAACGAGTCGTCGAGCTCGCTGGTTTCCGTCATGGTCTCAAGGCTCCTGAGGATTCGGATCTCGGTCTGTACCGGAATGACCGGTTCCACCGTTCCCCAATGATCCCGCGCGCCACGCTCCCGGCTGAAGGTGGGCCAGAAATGCGAAAAACCCCTCGCGGGTGCGAGAGGTCTGCGCGCGGGTCGAGGACGACGATGGCCGCCCGTACCTGTTCGTACGTGGCGGTCACTGCGGACCGGCGCGCCTGCTGCCAATAATCGTGGCGAACGAGAGCACGGCAGCAGTCTGGCACAGCAGTGCCCGGGCACCACGGGGCGTCTCAGTATGCGAACTCGCTGTCACGCGGCGCGCACGGGCGGCGGGCCCGGGCCCGCCGCCCCTCAGTCGGCCCGCGGGGCGAGGGAGTCGTCCAGGAACTCCCTCACGTGGGCCAGGATCCGGTCGCGGTCCGTGCCCCGCAGGCCGATCGCGACGTGGATGGAGAAGCCGTCGAGCAGGGCCCGCAGACGGGCGGCGAAGCGGTCCGGGTCCACGGCGCGGAACTCACCCTGCGAGACGCCCTCCGCCAGCAGGGCCACGAGGTCGCGGTGCCAGGCGCCCTCGATGGCGGCCTGGCGGGCGCGGGCGTCGTCGTCGGCGTTCTTCGAGCTGTTCCAGACCTCCATCCAGAGCGTCCAGTGCGGGTCCCGGTGCCCGTCGGGCACGTAGAGGTCGACGTACGCGTCCAGGCGGGCGCGTGCCGGGTCCGTGCGGGTGAGCAGCCGGGCGCGTTCGGCGCCGAGGCGCCCCTCGCTCCACTCCAGCGTGCGCAGCAGCAGCTCGTCCTTGGAGTGGAAGTAGTAGAGGAGGTGGCCGCTGCTCATGCCGACCGCGCGGCCGAGGGCCGCCATGGTGAGCTTCTCCAGGCCGCGTTCGGCGATCATGTCCATGGCCGCCGCGAGGACGTCCTCGCGGGGCGGGGCGGTGTTGCGCCGGCGGGTCGTCACGCGGCGTCCCCCGCCCGGACCGCGTCGGCCGGACGCGGGACGCGGGCGCCCCGTCGGCGCGCGGCGACGGGAAGGCCCCGGCCGCCGGACCTCCGCGTCGCGCCGCAGACGAACCGGCCGTGCGTGTCGTCGCCGGCCGCGCGGCCCGCGTCGCCCGCGTGGCCGTCGCCGCTCAGGGAGCCGTGGTGGCACTCGTGGCCCTCGTGGCCCCGGCGCGGCCCGGACCGTGCTCCGGAGTGCTCGGGGGCCGCCGGGCGCGGGCCGCGGGGGCGGCCGCCGGCAGCCGGTGGGCCGTCCCGGTCCGGCCGGGCGGGCGTCTCGTCGAGCCGCCGGACGGGCGCGGTCGGCCGGAGGCCGCAGGCGGTGCGGGACAGTACGTTCACCCGTATGTTCTACCTGACCGGCGCCGCGCTCAGGCCTTCGGCTGCTGCTGCGTGATGCAGTGGATGCCGCCGCCGCCCGCGAAGAGGGTCCGGGCGTCCACCTGCGTCACGGTCCGTCCGGGGAACAGCCGCCGGAAGATGCCGGCCGCGACCTCGTCGCGGGGGTCGTCGAACCCGCAGAGCACGACTCCCCCGTCGCAGAGGTAGTGGTTGATGTACGAGTAGTCGGCCCAGTGGCCGTCGGCCTCCAGCACGGTCGGGGCCGGAACCTCGACGACCTCCAGACGGCGGCCCCGGGCGTCGGTCTGCGCGCCGAGGAGGCCGGTGATCTCCTTGCAGACCTCGTGGTCGGGGTGGGCCGGGTCGGGCTGGGTGTGCGCGACGACGACTCCGGGCCGGGCGAAGGCCGCGACGATGTCGACGTGGCCGAGCGTGCCGAAGGCGCCGGGGGCCGCGCCGTGACCCTCGGGCGCCGGGGGCGGGTAGTCGCCGGTCAGCCCGCGCGGCAGCCAGACGGCCTTGCGGGTGCCGAGCATGCCGTGGATCTCGGCCTCGACCTCCTCCCGGGTCCAGCCGGGGTTGCGCTCGGGTCCGAGCTGAACGGTCTCGGTGAGCAGCACCGTGCCCTCGCCGTCGACGTGGATCGCACCGCCCTCGTTGACCAGCCGTGAGGCGTACGTGGCCGCCCCCGCGAGGTCGGCGACCTCGGCGCCGATCCTCGCGTCGTGCTCCCACCGGGCCCAGCTCTGCGCGCCCCAGCCGTTGAACGTCCAGTCCACGGCGGCGAGTCCGCCCTTGCCGTCGACCAGGAAGGTGGGCCCGATGTCCCGCATCCACGCGTCGTCGAGCGGGCGCTCGACGAGGTCGATGCCGGGGCCGAGCAGGGTCCTGGCCCCGGCGGTGCCTCCGGGGCCGCACACGACCGTGACGGGTTCGAAACGGCGGACCGCACGCGCCACCGCCGCCCACGCGGCCCGGGCCGCGGCGAGGCCGTCCGGGTCGTCGAAGGTGGCGTTCGGGCCGGGCCACGCCATCCAGGTGCGCTCGTGCGGGGCCCACTCGGCGGGCATGCGGAAACCGTCGGCTGCAGCGGTCATGGGTGGTCCTTAGAGGAAGTACAGACGGTTGAGGGAGACCGAGTCGGCGGGCTCGGAGCGCAGGGGCTCGCCGTCGAGGGTGACCAGGCCGGTGCGCTGGTCGACGTCGACGGCGCCCGTACGGGAGTTGAGGCGCAGGTCGGCGGGCCCGATGCCGCGGGTGCCGCGCACGGCCACGCGCCGGCGGCGCGTCGGCATGGTGTCGTGGCCCTGGTCCAGCGCCGCACGCGCCACGAACGCCACCGAGATCTCGGCGGGCGTCGCTCCGTGCGCCCCGAACTGCGGCCCGAGGACGAGGGGTTCGCAGGTGTCGGTGGCCGCGTTGGGGTCGCCGACGACTCCGTACGCCGGGAAGCCGGACTTGAGGACGAGTTGCGGCTTGGCGCCGAAGAACTCGGGCCGCCACAGCACGATGTCGGCCAGCTTGCCGGTCTCGATGGAGCCGACCTCGTGCGAAAGGCCGTGGGCGATGGCCGGGTTGATGGTCAGCTTCGCCATGTACCGCAGGACGCGCTCGTTGTCGTGGTCCTCGGGCGCGCCGAACTGGGCCTTCATCTTGCCGGCCATGGCGAAGGTGCGGCGCACGGTCTCACCGGCGCGCCCCATGCCCTGGGCGTCCGAGGAGGTGATCCCGATGGCACCCAGGTCGTGCAGCACGTCCTCGGCGCCCATGGTCCCGGCGCGGATGCGGTCGCGGGCCATCGCCGCGTCGCCCGGCAGGTCGGTCTTGAGGTCGTGGACGGAGACGATCATCCCGTAGTGCTCGGCGACCGCGTCCCGGCCGAAGGGCAGGGTCGGGTTGGTGGAGGACCCGATGACGTTCGGAACGCCCGCCATCTTCAGCACGTTGGGGACGTGGCCGCCGCCGCAGCCCTCGATGTGGAAGGCGTGGATGGTGCGGCCCGCCAGCACGCTCAGGGTGTCCTCCACGGAGAGGCACTCGTTCAACCCGTCGCTGTGCAGAGCCACTTGGACGTCGTGCTCCTCGGCGACGCGCAGTGCGGTGTCGAGCGCGCGGGTGTGGGCGCCCATGTCCTCGTGGACCTTGAAGCCGCAGGCACCGCCCTCCGCGAGCGCCTCGGTCAGCGGAGCCCCGTGCGAGGACGAACCCCGGCCCAGGAAGCCGATGTTGACGGGCCAGGCATCGAAGGCGCCGAAGGCGTGGCGCAGCGCCCAGGGCGAGTTGACGCCCACACCCCACACGGGCCCGAACTCCTGGCCGATGATCGTGGTCACCCCTGAGGCCAGCGAGGCCTCCATGATGCGCGGCGACAGCAGGTGCACATGGGTGTCGACGGCTCCGGCGGTGGCGATCAGCCCTTCGCCGGAGACGATGGACGTGCCGGTGCCCACGACGACGTCGACCCCGTCGAGGGTGTCCGGGTTGCCGGCGCGGCCGATCGAGGCGATCCGGCCCTCCCGGATGCCGATGGACACCTTGCGGATGCCCTGCACCGCGTCGATCACCACGACGTTGCTGATGACGACGTCGCAGGTGTCGCGGACGGCGGCGGCCTTGAGGTGCAGTCCGTCGCGGGCGGTCTTGCCGAACCCGGCGAGGAACTCGTCCCCGTACCGCTGGGAGTCCGATTCGACCCTGACGGTCAGGCCGGAGTCGCCCAGGTGGACGCGGTCGCCGGCGCGGGGGCCGTGGGTGGCTGCGTACTCATGGGGGTTCATCGCGGTCCGGCTCCGAGGTATCCGCAGGCGGCGGCCCTGCGCAGGGCCTCTTCCTTCGCTCCGGGTGCGTCCAGGGGCCCGTCGACGAGCCCCGCGAACCCGATCGCGATCCGCTCGCCCCCGAGGGGCAGCAGTCCGACCTCCTGCCGTTCGCCGGGCCCGAAGCGGACGGACGATCCGGCGGGCACCGCGAGCCGCATCCCGTAGGCCGCCTCACGGTCGAAGTCGAGCCGCGGGTTGGCCTCGAAGAAGTGGAAGTGCGACGTGACGGAGACGGGCACGGCGGCCGTGTTCGTGACGGACAGCAGGACCACCGCCGCGGGCTCGGCGTGCTCGGGGCCCGGGAGCAGCGCGCCGGGTGCCCGGTGCCCCGGGCCGTCGGGTTCCCGCCGCCCGCCCCGGCCCCCGAAGGGGTCGGTGACGACCGCGAGACGCGAGCCGTCCTCGAACACGGCTTCCACGTGCACCTCGGTGACGATGTCGGCGACCCCGGGCAGCACGTCGTCGGGGCCGAGCACGGAGCGCGCCGCCTCGATCGCCCCGGCGAGCCGCAGTCCGTCGCGGGCCGCCTCGCAGACGGTGTCCGCGATGAGCGCGGTCGCCTCGGGAACGTTCAGCCGGAGGCCGCGGTCGCGGCGGGCGCGGGCCAGACCGGCGGCCCCGAAGAGCAGCAGCCGGTCACGTTCCGTGGGGGTCAGTCTCACGCCGCGACACCTCCATGCATGACGGGATTTAGAGCATCACTCTAACCATCGGTCGCCCTGAAGGAAAGCATTGACGGGAGGACGCGCAGCGGTCACATTGAGCGTCACTCTAAAAGTGCGGATCACACGTGGGCCGATCGAAGGAGACCTGGCATGCCGGTGGAACAGCGCGGAGTCGACACCGTCCCGGAGGAGGAACGGACCAGCGGTCCCCGTGACCTGGTCTCGATCCTCCTCGGGTCCAACCTCTGCCTGGGTGTGATCATCTTCGGCTGGCTGCCGCCGTCGTTCGGCCTGGACTGGTGGTCGTCGGTCACGTCGATCGTCGTGGGCACGCTCGTCGGCACGGCGCTCACCGCCCCGCTGGCGCTGGTCTCCCTGCGCACGGCGACGAACCTCTCGACCTCGTCCGGCGCCCAGTTCGGTGTGCGGGGCCGGCTGGTCGGCTCGGTCGTCGGCCTGCTGCTGGCGCTCGGCTACACCGCGCTGACGGTGTGGATCGGCGGCGACGTCATGGTGGGCACGCTCCACCGGCTGATCGGGCTGCCCGCCTCGGACCTGTCGTACGCGGTGGTCTACGCGCTGCTCTCGGCCGCCACCGTGGCGGGCGCCGTCTACGGCTACCGGGTGCTGCTCCGCATGTCCCGGGTGCTGGCCGTGGGGATGACGGCCCTGCTCGCCCTCGGCGTCGTCGCGTACGCCCCGCACTTCACGACCGCCGCCCTCCCGGAGGCGGGCGGCCAGTTGCTCGGCTCCTTCTGGCCGACCTGGCTGCTGGCCGCGGTGGCCGCGGGACTGTCGGGCCCGGTCGCGTTCATCACCCTGCTCGGCGACTACACCCGGTACATCTCCCCGGCCCGCCACTCCTCGCGGTCGGTGCTGCGCGCGACCTGGCTCGGCCTGACCCTCGGCCTGCTGGTGCCCCAGCTCTTCGGCACCTTCACGGCGTTCGCCGCGCGCGCCGCCCTCGACTACGCGGGCCCGCTCGTGTCCGCCGCCCCCGGCTGGTACCTGCTGCCGCTGCTGGTCGCCGCGTCCGCCGGATCGGTCGGCAACGCGGGCCTGATGCTGTACTCCATGGGCCTCGACCTCGACGCGATCCTCCCCCGCGCCTCGCGCACCCGCGCCACCTGCACGGTCGCCGTCGTCGCCACGGCCTGCGTGTTCGTCGGCCACTACGCGTCGAGCACGCAGGACGCGATGACGTCCTTCGTGCTCCTGCTCACGGCGATCGGCACACCGTGGGCGGTCATCACCCTCATCGGCTTCGTCCGCTGCCGGGGCGTGTACGACCCGGACGCCCTCCAGGTCTTCAACCGCCGCTCCCGGGGCGGCGCGTACTGGTACACGTCCGGCTGGAACGTCCCCGCCACCGTGTCGTGGGCGCTCGGCGCGCTCGTCGGCGTGCTCGCCGTCTCCCTGCCCTCGTACGAGGGGCCGCTGCTGTCTTTGACGGGCGGGGTGGACTGCAGCTTCCTGCTCTCCGGGGCCGTCGGGGGCCTCGCCCACCTGGCGCTCTCCCCGCGCGGCGCGCGGGCGCCACTCGACACGGGCCCGGACGCCGACGCGAAGCAGGCGGTTCCCGCCCTCCGCGCGGGGAGGACGGGAACCGGGGTGCCCGGGCCGACCGGGCGCAGCGACTGAGCCGCGGGCGCGGCCGGGCGGACCGGGCCGCGCGGGACCGGCTCCGACGAGGGTCGGCGCCGGGGCCGGGGCGGGGTCAGCCCAGGCTGTGCATCCAGCCGTGCCGGTCCTCGGTGACACCGCGCTGGATGTCCAGGAGGGCCCGGCGCAGCCTCAGCGTGACCTCGCCGGGCTCGCCGCCGCTCTGCTTCCACTCGGCGGAGCTGCGCTTGACGGTGCCGACCGGGGTGATGACGGCGGCGGTGCCGCAGGCGAAGACCTCGGTCAGGCTGCCGTCCTCGGCGTCGCGCTGCCACTGGTCGATCGAGACCCGGGCCTCCACGGACTCCAGGCCGAGGTCACGGGCGACCGCGAGGAGCGAGTCGCGGGTGACGCCCTCCAGGATGGAGCCCGAGAGAGTGGGCGTGACGATCTTGTCCCCGTACACGAAGTACAGGTTCATGCCGCCCAGCTCCTCGACCCACTTGTGCTCGACGGCGTCGAGGTAGCAGACCTGGTCGCAGCCCTTGGCGGCGGCCTCGGCCTGGGCGAGCAGGGACGCGGCGTAGTTGCCGCCGGTCTTGGCGTCGCCCATGCCGCCGGGGACGGCGCGCACGCGGTCCTCGGAGAGCCAGATGGAGACGGGCTTCACGCCGCCCGGGAAGTACGCGCCGGCGGGCGAGGCGATGACCAGGAAGAGGTACTCGTTCGCGGGCTTCACCCCGAGGCCGACCTCGGTCGCGATCATGAACGGGCGCAGGTAGAGCGACTCCTCGCCGCCGTGCGCCGGCACCCAGGCCCTGTCCTGCTGGACCAGCGCGTCGCACGCCTCGAGGAACGTCTCGACCGGCAGCTCGGGCATCGCCAGCCGGCGGGCGGAGCGCTGGAAGCGCAGGGCGTTCTGGTCCGGGCGGAAGATCGCGACCGTGTCGTCGGGCTGCCGGTAGGCCTTGAGCCCCTCGAAGATCTCCTGCGCGTAGTGCAGGACGTTGGTCGCCGGGTCGAGGGAGAGCGGGCCGTAGGGAACGAGCTGGCCGTCGTGCCAGCCGCGGCCCTCGGTCCACCTGATCGTCACCATGTGGTCGGTGAAGTGGCGGCCGAACCCGGGGTTGACCATCCTCGCCGCGCGCTCCGCGTCGGACAGCGGGGTCGAGGAGGGCTTGAGCTCGATCGTGGGCGTCGTCATGAGTGGTTGTCCTTCACCGGTTGTGTGTGACGGGCCGCGCTCACGCCTGTACTGCCAGTGGCCAGTGCTAGGACGTCCGAGCATTCCCTCATTCCGCGGCTCCACGTCCGATTATCGCGCGAGGGGAGCCGACGAGGACCCCCGACCGAGCCTAACCGAGAGCATGGCGGGAGAAATAGGGGTGAATGCGGCCCGGGGATGGATGCCGGCACCCGGTGAGGCACACGAAAAGCCGCCGGGTGCGGGGGCGACCCGGCGGCTTGGGTGATCCGGCGGGTCAGCCGGATACTCGAGCGGCGAGCGTGTCGCCGATCTCTTCTGTCGTACGGGTCGTGGTGCCGCGCTCCGCGAGGTCGGCGGAGACGGCGTCCTCGATGCGGGTGGCCTCGTCCTCGAAGCCGAGGTGGCGCAGCAGGAGGGCGACGGACAGCACGGTGGCGCTGGGGTCGGCCTTGCCCTGGCCCGCGATGTCCGGGGCCGAGCCGTGCACCGGCTCGAACATCGACGGGAACTCGCCGCCCGGGTTGATGTTGCCGGAGGCGGCGACGCCGATGCCGCCGGAGACGGCCGCGGCGAGGTCGGTGATGATGTCGCCGAACAGGTTGTCGGTGACGATCACGTCGAAGCGGGCGGGGTCCGTGACGAGGTAGATCGTCGCGGCGTCCACGTGGATGTAGTCCGTGGTGACCTCGGGGAACTCCTCCGCCACGGTGTTGAAGACGTTCGTCCAGAGGTGGCCGGCGAACGTCAGCACGTTGTTCTTGTGGACCAGCGTGAGCTTCTTGCGGGGGCGGGCCTGGGCGCGGGCGAAGGCGTCGCGGACCACGCGCTCGACACCGAAGGCCGTGTTCACGGAGACCTCGGTGGCGACCTCGTGCGGAGTGCCCTTGCGGATGGTGCCGCCGTTGCCCGTGTACGGGCCCTCGGTGCCCTCGCGGACCACGACGAAGTCGATCTCCGGCTGGCCGGCGAGCGGGGTGGCCACACCCGGCAGGAGCTTCGACGGACGCAGATTGACGTGGTGGTCGAAGGCGAAGCGGAGCTTCAGCAGGAAGCCGCGCTCCAGGACACCGGAAGGCACACTCGGGTCGCCGATGGCGCCGAGCAGGATCGCGTCGTGCTGCTTCAGGGCGTCCAGGTCGGCGTCGGTGAGGGTCTCACCCGTCGCGTGGTAGCGCTTGGCGCCGAAGTCGAACTCCCTGGTCTCCAGCTTCACATCCTGCGGGAGGACGGCCGAGAGGACCTTCAGGCCTTGGGCCACGACTTCCTGGCCGATGCCGTCACCGGGGATCACTGCGAGATTGATGCTGCGAGACATGTGGGAACCCTACTCCTCGTCCCACGGGATGACATGCTCTGTCCGCGATACGGACATGGCGCGTCAAGTCGTCACCGGGCGTTCACCGCCGCGTTTGGCGGCCGCAGGGGTGTGCTGGGAAATTCACCGGCATGGACACTCCCGACGTCGGCATCCCGCCCCGGCTCGCACGCCGGATGAGCATGGCGGAGCAGTACGACTACCTGCGGACGCGGCCGACCCGCCGGCGGGCCCTGGTCACCGCGGGCGCCGTGGCCGGCGGCCTGCTGACCGGCTGCTCGGGCCCGGACGGCGGGGGCAGGGGTCCCGCGGCCGGTCCGACGGCGGCTGCCACCGCCACGGCGACCGGGCGCGCGCACGGCTCGGTCGTGACGCCCTTCGGCCGCCATCTCGCCTTCGGCGCCGACCCGAAGACGCAGATGCGGATCTCCTGGCAGGTGCCGCTCGCCGTCAGGAGGCCGTACGTGCGGGTGGGACTCGAGCCCTGGGACCTGGGGCGCAGGATCGAGGCCGAGGTCAGGGACCTGCACACGCCGGGAGAGGACGGCCGCAGGTTCGCGCTGGACCAGTTCTACCTGCACGCCGCGCTGGACGGCCTGCGGCCGGACACGACGTACTACTACGGCGTCGGCCACGAGGGGTTCGACCCGGCGTCCCGGGAGCGGCACTCGACGGTCGCCTCGTTCCGCACGGCGCCGGCCCGCCCCGGGACGTTCGTGTTCACCGCGTTCGGCGACCAGGGCGTCACGCCCGAGGCGCTGGCCAACGACCGTCTGATCCTGGGCCGTGAGCCGTCCTTCCACCTGCACGCGGGCGACATCTGCTACGCGGACGACACCGGGCACGGCGAGAAGTCGGACTACTACCATCCCGCCACCTGGGACGCGTTCCTCCGGCAGACCGAGCCCGTGGCGAAGTCCGTGCCCTGGATGGTGACGACGGGCAACCACGACATGGAGGCCTGGTACTCGCCCAACGGCTACGGGGGGCAGTCGGCGCGCTGGGCACTCCCGGAGAACGGCTTCGACCCCCGGGAGGCCCCGGGCGTCTACTCCTTCACGTACGGCAACGTCGGGATCGTGGCGCTGGACGCGAACGACGTCTCGTACGAGATCCCCGCCAACAGGGGGTACACGGACGGCAGGCAGACGGCCTGGCTCGACCGGCGGCTCGGGGAGCTGCGGCGGACGGTCGACTTCGTCGTCGTCTTCTTCCACCACTGCGCCTACTCGACCTCGACGCACGCCTCGGACGGCGGCGTGCGCGACGCCTGGCTGCCGCTGTTCGCCAAGCACCAGGTGGACCTGGTGATCAACGGGCACAACCACGTGTACGAGCGGACCGACGCCATCAGGGGCGGCAGGGTGGGCAGGCGGGTGCCGGTCGGCGCGACGACGGACCCCACCGAGGACGGCATCGTGTACGTCACGGCCGGCGGCGCCGGCAAGAGCCTGTACGGGTTCCCGCCCGGTGTGCGGGACAGCTACGAGGGGCGGGTCGCCGACCGCGAGTCCGTGCGCACCTTCCACTGGACGAAGGCTCGCGACAAGCGGCGGGACACCGTGGAGTGGTCGCGCGTGCGCTACACCGGGTACTCGTTCCTCTCGGTGGAGGCGCAGGCGGGACCGGCTCCCCGGTTGAGGGTGGAGGCCATCGCCCAGAACGGCGAGCGCATCGACCACTTCGACGTGCGGCGCGGTACCTAGCAGGGACGTCCGGCAGCGGGCGCGGACGGGGCGGTGGGCCCGGGCGGGAAGCGCGCGTGCCCGGCCCCCGACACGGCCCGGGGATGCGGCGCGGGGCACACGGCCCCGCGCCGCATCCCGTACGGGCGCGGCTCCCGGCTGGTGGTGCCGCGTCGGCGCGGTGTCGCGTCGGCGCGGCGGTGGAGGGAGGTGGCGGGCGCGGGCTCAGTGCCCGGTCGAGCCGCCGTTGTCCCTGCGGTCGAGGGCGCGCTGGAGTGCGGCTGCGGCGTTCTTGCGCTCGGACTCGCTCGTACGGGAGACGTGACGGACTCGGCGGGCGGTCGTCTCGGACATGGGAAATCGACTCCTTTGCCTCCGGCAGCGGCCGCCGGAAGTGCGGTGAGGGATGACGAGACGCCGGAAGGGGCGGGGAGCGGTGCCGCAGGGGTTGCCTGCCAGGGGCTCCGGCTCACGACCGCCATTCGCTTGGTCGAGCGAGACGTTCGGCTCCTTCAAAGCTAGGCGAGGACCGGGCATCTGTCTCCACCATTACTCGGACTTCCTACTATCTGAGACGGTGGACTGGATCACACCGCGCTGACCTGCGCTTTCCTCTCCCCGGGGGTGCAGCGGCGGTTCGCCCGCCGAGTGCGCGGACGGCTCCGGACATGGCGCCGCCCCCGGTCCGGAGGGGGGAGTCCGGGCCGGGGGCGGTGTTCGGTGGGGCGTCAGCCCATGTGCGGGTACGTGTAGTCGGTCGGCGCGACCAGCGTCTCCTTGATGGCGCGGGTCAGCGTCCAGCGCATCAGGTTCTGCGGGGCGCCGGCCTTGTCGTTGGTGCCGGAGGCACGGCCGCCGCCGAAGGGCTGCTGGCCGACCACGGCACCGGTCGACTTGTCGTTGATGTAGAAGTTGCCCGCGGCGTAGCGGAGCTTCTCCATCGTGTACGCGGCGGCCGCCCGGTCGCCGGAGATGACCGCGCCGGTGAGCGCGTAGTCGGAGGCCGACTCCATCTGGGTCAGCATCTCGTCGTACTTCTCGGCCGAGCTGTCGTCGTACACGTGCACGGCGAGGAAGGGGCCGAAGTACTCGGTCGTGAAGACCTCGTTCTCCGGGTCCGAGCACTCGACGACGGTCGGGCGCACGAAGTAGCCGACGGAGTCGTCGTAGGTGCCGCCCGCGACGACCGTGCAGGTCGGGTCCGCCTTCGCGCGGTCGATGGCCGCCTTGTTCTTGGCGAAGGCCCGCTCGTCGATGACCGCGCCGATGAAGTTCGACAGGTCGGTGACGTCACCCATGGTCAGCCCGTCGACCTCGGCCGCGAACTCCTCCTTGAAACCGGAGTTCCAGATGGAGGCGGGGATGTAGGCGCGGGAGCTCGCCGAGCACTTCTGGCCCTGGTACTCGAAGGAACCGCGGGTCAGGGCGGTCTTGAGGACGGCGCGGTCGGCCGACGGGTGCGCGACGACGAAGTCCTTGCCGCCGGTCTCGCCGACGAGACGCGGGTACGCGCGGTACTTCTCGATGTTGTTGCCGACCGTCTTCCACAGGTACTGGAAGGTCTTCGTCGAACCGGTGAAGTGGACGCCGGCGAGGTCGCGGTGCTCCAGGGCGACCTTGGAGACCTCGATGCCGTCACCGGTGACGAGGTTGATGACGCCCTTGGGCAGGCCGGCCTCCTCCAGGAGCTGCATCAGCAGGACGGCGGCGTGGGTCTGCGTCGGGGACGGCTTCCACACGACGACGTTGCCCATGAGCGCCGGAGCGGTCGGCAGGTTGCCCGCGATCGCCGTGAAGTTGAAGGGCGTGATCGCGTAGACGAAGCCCTCCAGCGGGCGGTGGTCCATGCGGTTCCACACGCCCGGGGAGTTCGCCGGGGGCTGCTCGGCGAGGATCTGGCGGGCGTAGTGGACGTTGAAGCGCCAGAAGTCGACGAGCTCGCAGGGGGTGTCGATCTCGGCCTGCTGGGCGGTCTTCGACTGGCCGAGCATGGTGGAGGCGGCCAGGGTCTCGCGCCACGGGCCGGACAGCAGCTCGGCGGCGCGCAGGATGATCGCCGCGCGGTCGTCGAAGGACATCGCGCGCCAGGCGGGCGCGGCGGCGAGGGCCGCGTCGACGGCGTCCTGGGCGTCCTGCCGAGTGGCCTGGGCACCGGTGCCGATGACGGCCTTGTGGTTGTGCGGCTGCACGACCTCGAAGCGCTCACCGCCGCCGAGCCGCTTCTCGCCGCCGATGGTCATCGACAGCTCGATCGGGTTCTCGGCCAGCTCCTTGAGCTTGGCCTCCAGGCGGGCGCGCTCGGGCGAGCCGGGGGCGTAGCCGTGCACCGGCTCGTTGACGGGGGTGGGGACCTGGGTCACAGCGTCCATGTTTTCCGTAACTCCTAGAGTCGAGCGGGTGTTCGGTCTCAGCCCTTGGTGAGGATCGAGCGGGCGAAGAAGAGCAGGTTGGCCGGCTTCTCCGCGAGGCGCCGCATGAAGTACCCGTACCAGTCGGTGCCGTACGCGGTGTAGACGCGCATGCGGTGGCCCTCGGCGGCGAGCCGCACGTGCTCGTCGCCGCGGATGCCGTAGAGCATCTGGAACTCGTACTCGTCCAGTTTGCGCCCGGCCGTCCGCGCGAGCTCCTGCGCGATCGAGATGAGGCGGGGGTCGTGGGACCCGATCATCGGGTAGCCCTCGCCCTCCATCAGGATCCTCAGGATGCGGACGTACGCCTTGTCGGTCTCGGCCTTCTGCTGGTACGCGACCTCGGCGGGCTCCTTGTAGGCGCCCTTCACCAGCCTGACGCGGCTGCCGCTCTCGGCGAGGCGGCGGGCGTCGGCCTCCGTGCGGAACAGGTACGCCTGGATGACGCAGCCGGTCTGCGGGAAGTCCTTCCGCAGCTCCTCGTGGATCGCGAACATCGAGTCGAGGGTGGTGTGGTCCTCGGCGTCGAGCGTGACGGTCGTCCCGATGGCGGCCGCGGCCTCGACGACCGGCCGGACGTTGGCGAGGGCCAGCTCGTGGCCGCCCTCCAGGGCCTGTCCGAACATCGAGAGCTTGACGGACATCTCGGCGCGGGTGCCGAGGTCCAGCTCCCTCATGCGCTCGATGAGCTCCAGGTACGCGTCACGGGCGGCGTACGACTGCTCGGGCGTCGTGATGTCCTCGCCGACGACGTCCATGGTCACCTCGAGGCCCTTGCCCGTGAGGTCCCGGATGATCGGCACGACCTGGTCGACGGTCTCGCCCGGGATGAAGCGGTCGACGACCGGCTTGGTCACCGGGGCGGCCGAGATCAGCCGACGCATCCGGTCGCTGCGCGAGGCGGCGAGAATCACGGGACCCAGCACGGGGCACCTCCATCAGGGGCGAGCAGGAGGCCGAATCCCGACAGTCGGGTACGGCACGGAGAACCACCGTGAAATCTAGGGATCCCCCCGATCGTGGGCCATCGACAGCTGTCACGCATCCGTGCCCCGGATCTCAGACAGATGTATGAAGGCCCCCGCGAAGTGCGCGAGAATGCAGGCGTGACCTCGGACCCCAAGGGTGACTACCAGGAGCTGGTGGACGAGATCTCCGAGCTGCTCGGCGTCCCCGCGACGCTGGAGAACCGGGATTTCGAGCTGATCGCCTTCGGCGCCTACGACAGCGAGGACGAGCTCGACGCGTCCGCCCTGGACCCCGTGCGCGCCCGCTCGATCCTCACCCGGCGCTCCACCGAGGCGGTCCGCACCTGGTTCGAGGGCTTCGGCATCGCCCGCGCCACGGGCCCCGTGCGCATCCCGCCCACCCCGGAGGCGGGGGTCCACCGGGGCCGCGTCTGCCTGCCGGTACGCCATCGGGGGGTGGCGTACGGCTATGTGTGGCTGCTGGCCGACGACCCCGGTCCGACCGACGACCAGCTGGCCGCGGCCATGCGGGTGACACCGCGCATCGGGGCCCTGCTGGCCGACGAGGCCCAGGCGGGAGCCGACCTCACCCGGGAGCTGCGTGCCGTCCTCACCGCGGGCGGCGGCTGGCAGCGGGACATGGCGGTGGCCGAGCTGCGCACGGCTCTCGGGCCCCGCGCCGACACGCTGCACGCGCTCGTCTGCGTGGCGCCCTGGCCCTCGCCCGACCCCGACGACGCCCCGTCGGTGCGCACCCTGCCCGCCGCCACCGCCCTGTGCACCCTCCCCTGGGGTGCGCGGGACCACGGCCTGGCACTGCTGGTGCGCCTGCGCTCCCCCGAGGTCCTCACCCCCGCGACGGCGGCTGCCGCACGCCTGCTGGAACGGGCCGACCGGCTACGGGGAGCCGGGGGCCCGCGACCGGACCCGGCCCCCGGCACCGAGGACGCCGTGGAGCGGACGGCACCGGCCGCGGGCGTCGCCGTGCCGCGCTCCGGGCTCGCCGACCTGGCCGCCGCCTGGCACGAGGCCTCGGGCGCGGCCCGCGCCGCGCTGGCCGAACCCCGGCTCGGACCGGTCGCGCACTGGACCTCGATCGGCGCGTTCCGGCTGCTGACGGCGCTGCCCGCGGGGGCGGTCCACGACCCCTCCGTGCGCCCGCTGCTGGAACCCGCGCAGCGTGAACTGGCCCGCACCGCCGAGGTGTTCCTCGACTGCGCGGGCCAGGCCGGGCGCACCGCCGCCGAACTGGGCGTCCACCGCCAGACGCTCTACTACCGGCTGTCCCGCGTCGAGCAGCTCACCGGTCTCGACCTGGACGACGGCGAGGACCGCCTGCTGCTGCACATGGCGCTCAAGGCCCGGCGCCTCTGAGCCCTCGGCGGACCCCCGTCCCCCGTCCCCCGCGCCCCCGTCCCCGGGCTCCCGTCCCCGGGCGGGGACGCCCCGGTGGGCGGTGCCGCCCGTCCGGCCCCGTACGGCAGAACGCCGGGCGGACCGGGTCTCCCCGGCCCGCCCGGCGTTCCGGGACGGGTCCGCCGTCGTCACGGCGGGTTCCGGGGCGGGGCCCCGGTGCCGGACACCTCAGACGAGGTTGACCGACCGGGCCTGCGTGGCCCCGATCTCGTCCGCCAGCTCGGTGAGCACGGTCTGCGGGACCGTGTCGTCCACGGTCAGCACGGCCAGCGCCGCGCCGCCGACGTCGGCGCGGGCGACCTGCATGCCGGCGATGTTGATGCCGGCCTCGCCCAGGATCCGGCCGAGGGTGCCGACCACACCGGGACGGTCCGTGTAGTTGAGGACGACCATGTGGTCGGCGAGCGCCAGGTCCACGTCGTACTCGCCGACCGCGACGATCTTCTGGTGGTGCTTGGGCCCGGCGAGCGTGCCGGAGACCGAGACCTCCTGGCCGTCGCCGAGGGTGCCGCGCACGGTCACCACGTTGCGGTGGTCCGAGGACTCCGAGCTGGTGGTCAGCCGTACCTCGACACCGCGCTCCTGCGCGAACAGCGGGGCGTTCACGTACGACACCGTCTCGTCGACGACGTCCTCGAACACGCCCTTGAGCGCGGAGAGTTCCAGCACCTTGACGTCGTGCTGGGTGATCTCGCCGTACACCTCGACGTCGAGCCGGACCGCCACCTCGCCCGCGAGGGCGGTGAAGATACGGCCGAGCTTCTCCGCGAGCGGCAGACCCGGCTTGACGTCCTCGGCGATGACGCCGCCCTGGACGTTCACCGCGTCCGGGACCAGCTCACCGGCGAGGGCGAGCCGCACGGAGCGGGCGACGGCGATGCCGGCCTTCTCCTGGGCCTCGTCCGTGGAGGCGCCGAGGTGCGGGGTGCAGACGACCTGGTCGAGTTCGAAGAGCGGGGAGTCCGTGCAGGGCTCCTTCGCGTACACGTCCAGACCGGCGCCGGCGACCCGGCCCTCCTTGAGCGCCGAGTACAGCGCGGCCTCGTCGACGATGCCGCCGCGCGCGGCGTTGACGATCCGCACCGACGGCTTCACCTTGTTCAGCGCGTCGTCGCCGATGAGTCCGAGCGTCTCCGGCGTCTTCGGCAGGTGGACGGTGATGAAGTCGGAGACCTCAAGCAGCTCGTCCAGCGAGAGGACCTTGACGCCCATCTGCGCGGCCCGCGCAGGCTGGACGTACGGGTCGTACGCGACGACCTTCATGCCGAACGCCGACATGCGCTGGGCGACGAGCGCGCCGATGCGGCCGAGGCCCACGACGCCGAGGGTCTTCTCGGCCAGCTCGACGCCGGTGTACTTGGAGCGCTTCCACTCGCCGTTCTTGAGGGCCGTGTTGGCCTGCGGAATGTGGCGGGCGGTGGCCAGCAGGAGGCCGCAGGCCAGCTCCGCGGCCGTCACGATGTTCGAGGTGGGGGCGTTGACGACCATCACGCCGGCCTTGGTGGCGGCGGACACGTCGACGTTGTCCAGCCCGACGCCGGCGCGCGCGACGACCTTCAGCCTGCCCGCGGCGGCGATGGCCTCGGCGTCGACCTTCGTCGCGGAACGGATCAGGATCGCGTCGACGTCGGCGATGGCGGGCAGCAGCTCGGCGCGGTCCGCGCCGTTGCAGTGCCGGATGTCGAAGTCCGGGCCCAGGGCGTCGACTGTGGCGGGCGACAGCTCTTCAGCGATGAGTACGACAGGTTTCGAGCTCACGTGGGTCCTCACAAGTCCATTGCGGACGGCCGTCCCGACGGCCGCAGGCGGTGGAGGGTTGTAAGCGGCGCCTGGGGAGCGAGGGGCCGTACCCGCGTCGTTCGGCGCGTGTTCCCGGTGTTCGGGGCAAGGACCGTCGTAGCCGGGCTACCAGGGTCGTCGTCCGTTGCGGCGGGAGTGCGTGCCGGGCGGCGTGGGGGCGTACCTTCACTTCCTCGGTGTCGCTGAGCCGCGTGGAAGACGCACGACGCTGTGGGCCTGACGCGTATTAGTGCAGCAGTCTAGTGCCGCGACGGGGGGCGTCCTGCGCCTCCACGGAAGGATCACTCATCCGTGGCTGTACGCCATGGACAAGCGGGTTGCCGGAGGTTCCGAAAGCGGGGCCGCGGCGATGCGCCGCGGCCCCGCTCCGGTCGGACTACGCCTCGTCGTCGTTGACCCACGACATGAGCTTGCGCAGCTCCTTGCCCGTGGTCTCCAGCAGGCTCTTCTCGTCCTGGCTCTTGTACTCGTTGTACTTCTTCAGACCGCCGTGGTACTCGTCCATCCACTGGCGGGCGAACGTGCCGTCCTGGATCTCGGCGAGCACCTTCTTCATCTCGGCCTTGGTGGCGTCCGTGATGATCCGCGGTCCGGTGACGTAGTCGCCCCACTCGGCGGTCTCGGAGACCGACCAGCGCATCTTCTCCAGGCCGCCCTCGTACATGAGGTCCACGATCAGCTTCAGCTCGTGGAGGCACTCGAAGTACGCGATCTCCGGCTGGTAGCCCGCCTCGGTCAGCGTCTCGAAGCCGGCCTTGACCAGCGCGGCCGTACCACCGCAGAGGACGGCCTGCTCGCCGAACAGGTCGGTCTCGGTCTCCTCGGTGAAGGTCGTCTTGATGACGCCGGCGCGGGTGCCGCCGATGCCCTTCGCGTACGACAGCGTGAGCGCGAAGGCGTTGCCCGTCGCGTCCTGCTCGACGGCCGCGATGCAGGGAACGCCGCGGCCCTCCTCGTACTGGCGGCGCACGAGGTGGCCCGGACCCTTGGGGGCGACCATGCAGACGTCGATGCCGGCCGGGGGCTTGATGAAGCCGAAGCGGATGTTCAGGCCGTGGCCGAAGAACAGCGCGTCGCCGTCGCTCAGGTTGGGCGCGATGTGCTCCTCGTAGACCTGGGCCTGGATCGGGTCCGGGACGAGGATCATGATGACGTCGGCCTCGGCGGCGGCCTCCGCCGGGCTCACGACGCGCAGACCCTGCTCCTCGGCCTTGGCCTTGGACTTGGAGCCCTCGTGCAGACCGACCCGGACGTCGACACCCGAGTCACGGAGCGACAGCGCGTGGGCGTGGCCCTGGCTGCCGTATCCGATGACCGCGACCTTGCGGCCCTGGATGATGGACAGGTCGGCGTCGTCGTCGTAGAACAGCTCGGCCACTGGGTCTCTCCTATGTGTGCTGGGTGTTGCGTCCCACCGTACGGCGGGCGGGGGAAAGGACGGTTCGGGGTCTCGGAATACGGGCGGCCGGCGGCTCTCCCACCGCCCGTTTCCGTCGTACGTGAGTGCGTCGCGCGCGTGCGTGCGCCGGGCGGCCTACGCGGACCGGTCGAGCGCGCGCAGCGAGCGGTCGGTGATGGAGCGGGCGCCGCGGCCGATGGCGATCGTGCCGGACTGCACCAGCTCCTTGATGCCGAAGGGCTCCAGCATCTTGAGCATGGCCTCCAGCTTGTCGCTGCCGCCCGTGGCCTCGATGGTGACGGCCTCGGGTGCGACGTCCACCGTCTTGGCGCGGAACAGCTGGACGATCTCGACGATCTGGGAGCGCGTCTCGTTGTCGGCGCGCACCTTCACCAGAACGAGTTCGCGCTGGACGGCGGAGGACGGCTCCAGCTCGACGATCTTCAGCACGTTGACGAGCTTGTTGAGCTGCTTGGTCACCTGTTCGAGGGGCAGTTCCTCGATCACGTTCACGACGATGGTGATGCGGGAGATGTCGGGGTGCTCGGTGACACCGACCGCGAGCGAGTCGATGTTGAAGCCGCGGCGGGAGAACAGGGCGGCGATCCGGGCGAGGATGCCGGGCTTGTTCTCCACCAGGACGGAGAGCGTGTGCTTGGACATGGGTCTGCTTCCTTTACCTACGGCTCTCAGTCGTCTTCGTTGTCGCCGAAGTCGGGGCGGACGTCGCGGGCGAACATGACCTCGTCGTTGGAGGTGCCGGCGGCGACCATCGGCCACACCATCGCGTCCTCGTGGACGATGAAGTCGATGACCACCGGGCGGTCGTTGATCGAGTTCGCCTCCTCGATGACCTTGTCCAGGTCGTCGGGGGACTCGCAGCGGATCGCGTAGCAGCCCATCGCCTCGGACAGCTTCACGAAGTCCGGGACGCGGGTGCCGGCACTGGGCTCCTTGCCGGTCGCCTCCGGGCCGGAGTGCAGCACGGTGTTGGAGTAGCGCTGGTTGTAGAAGAGGGTCTGCCACTGGCGGACCATCCCGAGGGCGCCGTTGTTGATGATGGCGACCTTGATCGGGATGTTGTTCAGGGCGCAGGTGGTGAGTTCCTGATTGGTCATCTGGAAGCAGCCGTCGCCGTCGATCGCCCAGACCGCCCGGTCCGGCGCGCCGGCCTTGGCGCCCATCGCGGCGGGCACCGCGTACCCCATCGTTCCGGCGCCGCCCGAGTTCAGCCAGGTCGAGGGCTGCTCGTACTGGATGTAGTGCGCGGCCCACATCTGGTGCTGGCCGACGCCCGCCGCGAAGATGGTTCCCTCCGGGGCGAGTTGGCCGATGCGCTGGATGACCTGCTGGGGCGAGAGCGAGCCGTTGTCGGGCTGCTCGTAGCCGAGCGGGTACGTGTCGCGCCAGCGGTTGAGGTCCTTCCACCAGCCGCTGTAGTCGCCCTGGTGGCCGTCGCTGTGCTCCTTCTGGACGGCCTGGATCAGGTCGGCGATGACCTCGCGGGCGTCACCGACGATCGGCACGTCGGCGGCGCGGTTCTTGCCGATCTCCGCCGGGTCGATGTCGGCGTGGACGATCTTGGCGTACGGGGCGAAGCTGTCCAGCTTGCCGGTGACGCGGTCGTCGAAGCGGGCTCCGAGGGCGACGATCAGGTCGGCCTTCTGCAGCGCGGTGACGGCGGTGACCGAACCGTGCATGCCCGGCATTCCCACGTGCAGCGGGTGGCTGTCGGGAAATGCGCCGAGCGCCATCAGTGTGGTGGTGACGGGCGCTCCGGTGAGTTCGGCGAGGACCTTCAGCTCGGCGGTGGCGCCGGCCTTCAGGACACCGCCGCCGACGTACAGCACGGGCCGCCTGGCCTGGGTGATCAGCCGGGCGGCCTCGCGGATCTGCTTGGCGTGCGGCTTGGTCACCGGGCGGTAGCCGGGCAGGTCCTGGGCGGGCGGCCACTGGAAGGTGGTCCGCGCCTGGAGGGCGTCCTTGGCGATGTCGACGAGGACCGGGCCGGGCCGGCCGGTCGAGGCGATGTGGAACGCCTCGGCGATCGTCCGGGGGATGTCCTCGGCCTTGGTGACAAGGAAGTTGTGCTTGGTGA
This sequence comes from Streptomyces fructofermentans, assembly GCF_014651055.1. Lineage (GTDB taxonomy): Bacteria > Actinomycetota > Actinomycetes > Streptomycetales > Streptomycetaceae > Streptomyces > Streptomyces fructofermentans. The sequence goes on along the minus strand of NZ_BMWD01000016.1, from coordinate 81,687 downwards.
TCGGCATCGTGATGCCGACGATGTCCGCCTCCTGGAAGGCGTCGGTGCCGATCGCCTTGGACGCGACCTGCCCGGTGATCGCGACCAGCGGCACCGAGTCCATGTGGGCGTCGGCGATCGGGGTGACCAGGTTGGTCGCACCGGGTCCCGAGGTCGCCATGCAGACACCGACCCTGCCGGTGGCCTGCGCGTAACCGGTGGCCGCGTGGCCCGCGCCCTGCTCGTGGCGGACGAGCACGTGGCGCACCCGCTTGGAGTCCATCAGGGGGTCGTACGCGGGAAGGATCGCACCGCCGGGAATGCCGAATACCGTCTCGGCCCCGACCTCCTCGAGAGAACGGATGAGGGACTGCGCTCCCGTCACCTGCTCGGGGGCGGACTGATGTCCTCCGGAACGGGGCCGCGGCTGCGGGTGGTGGGCCCCGGTGGCCTGCTCGGTCATCGGCATTCTCTTCTCGATGCTGAGGGTTTTTGCGAGGTTTGTGCGATGTGCGGTTGTTGGTCCGCGGGTGCCTGTGCAACAAAAAACCCCTCGTGCCGTGAGGCAGGCGAGGGGAGCGCGTCGGGTGCGGTCACTGGACCACCGGTTCTTCGATCCGGTGCGTTCCAGTTCAGCCGACGCGCTTTCCAAGTACGAGAATTCGGGTGCGCATGGCACTGACCCTCCCCCCGGCACGCGGTTGGTGTCAAGTGGGTGGGACGGGAGTCTCATTATGTGAACGCAGGGCCGTACCGGTCCCGTAGCCTCCCGACGACGCCCCCGCCGCGTACACACTGGCGCCCCCACCTGCGAAGACACCGCCGCTGCCGCCGCTTCCCGCGAAGACGGGCTCGACCGGTCCGTGCGGCACGGGGTAGGCGCCGGCCGCCAGAGCGCGGCGCATTCGGTACTCGTCCAGGGGACCCGAGAACGCCATGCCCTGTCCGTGTGTACACCCCATCGAGCGTAGGGCGATGACCTGTTCGGGCAGGTCGACCCCCTCGGCCACGGACTGGAGCCCGAGGTCCCCCGCGATCCTCAGCAGCCCGCTGGTGATCTTGTGCAGCCGGGCGGACTCGACGACGCCCTCGACCAGACCGCGGTCCAGCTTCAGTACGTCGACGGGGAGGCGGCGCAGCACGGTGATCGCGGCGTACCCGCTGCCGAATCCGTCCAGGGCGATCCGGACGCCCAGCCGTCTGAGCGCGTTCAGCCGGCGCTCCAGCTCGTCCAGGGAGACCTTGGGGTCGGTTTCGGCCAGTTCGACGATCAGCGCGCCCGAGGGGAGGCCGTGCCGGGTCAGCAGGGCCTCGACCGAACCCAGGGGCATGGACCGGTCGAGGAGCCTGCGGGCGGTCATCCGTACCGCGACGGGCACGGCGAGCCCCGTGGCGCTGCGCTCGGCGGCCTGCTCGACCGCCTCCTCCAGCATCCAGCGGCCCAGCTCGGCGGTGCGCTCGCTGTCCTCGGCGACCCTCAGGAACTCGGCGGGCGTGAAGAGGACGCCCTGGGCGGAGCGCCAGCGCGCCTGGGCGGTGACCGAGGTGATCCGGCCGGTGGCGAGGGAGACCACGGGCTGGTGCAGCAGCGCGAACTCGCCGTCGTGCAGGGCGGCCCGCAGCCGGGTGGCCAGCTCCGCCTTGCGTACGACGTCCTGCTGCATCTGCGGCGCGTACAGCTCGACGCGGCCCTTGCCCGCGGCCTTCGCGCGGTACATCGCCAGGTCCGCGTTGCGCAGCAGCTCGCCCGCCCCCAGCCCGGGCTCGGAGAAGGCCACCCCGATGGAGGCCGCCACCCGGACATCGTTGCCGTCGATGCTGTACGGCTGGGAGAGGGTGACGCGGAGCCGGTCGGCGAGTTCGACGATGTGGTGTTCGCGTGCGGTGCGGTCCCGGGTGCCGTCGCCGACGATCAGGGCCGCGAACTCGTCGCCGCCGAGCCGTGAGGCGGTGTCCCCGTGGCGGACCGCGTCCTGGAGCCTGCGGGCGGCCTGCACGAGGAGCTCGTCCCCGGCCTGGTGCCCGATCGTGTCGTTGACCGCCTTGAAGCCGTCCAGGTCGATGAAGAGGACGGCGGTGCCGCGGTCGGAGGAGCGGCGGCCGGAGAGCGCCTGCCCGACGCGCTTGGTGAACAGGGCGCGGTTGGGCAGGTCGGTCAGCGGGTCGTGCTCCGCGTTGTGCTGCAACTGCGCCTGGAGGCGGACCCGTTCGGTCACGTCGCGGCTGTTGAAGATGAGTCCGCCGTGATGGCGGTTGACGGTCGACTCGACGTTGAGCCAGCCGTCGTCGCCCGACTTGAAGCGGCACTCGATACGTGTGGTGGGTTCCTCGGAGGGGCTGGCGGCGAGGAAGCGGCGCACCTCGTGCACCACGCAGCCCAGGTCCTCCGGGTGGATCAGCGAGGCGAGTTCGGACCCCACCAGCTCCTCGGCGGTCCGTCCGTAGACTCCGGCCGCGGCGGGGCTGACGTACCGCAGGATGCCGTTCGGGGCGGCGATCATGATGACGTCGCTGGAGCCCTGCACCAGGGAGCGGAAGTGGTTCTCCTTCTGCGCCAGTTCCTGGGTGAGGGTGATGTTGTCGATGAGCATGATGCCCTGGCGCACGACGAGGGCGAGCACGACCGTGCCGCCGGTGACCAGCACCACGCGGTCGACGCTGCGGCCGTTGAGCACGTTGTAGAGGATGCCCAGCGTGCAGACGGCGGCGGCCAGGTACGGGGTGAGCGCCGCCAGCGAACTCGTGATGGGGCGGCTGGCCTGGTACCGGCTGCGCCCGCCGTCCTGTCCGGGCGCGGGTGCGGGCTGCCCCTGCCGGTGGCCCGGTACGTGCCCATGGACCACACGCGTGCGCCCCTGGTCCTCCGCGGGCCCCTGGCGCTGCCCCACCCAGGGGGCGTAGGCGAGCAGCAGGGAGCCCGCGAACCAGCCGGCGTCGAGCAACTGCCCCGAGCGGTAGCCGTTGTGCAGCAGGGGGGAGGTGAACAGGGCGTCGCACATCACCGTCAGGGCGAGGGCACCGATCGCGGTGTTCACCGCGGAGCGGTTCACCGCCGACCGCCTGAAGTGCAGCGCGAGCACCATGCTCACCAGGGCGATGTCGAGCAGGGGGTACGCCAGCGACAGCGCGGTGTGCGCGACGCTCGGCCCCTCCTCCTTCGCCGCCTGCGCGAGCGCGAGACTCCAGGAGAGCGTGAGCAGGGAGCCGCCGATGAGCCAGGCGTCGAGCGACAGGCAGACCCAACCCGCCCTGCTCACTGGGCGTTTGGCGAGGACGAGCAGGCCCACGATGGCCGGCGGCGCGAAGCACAGGAAGAACAGGTCGGCGTAACTCGGGCTCGGCACAGGGCTGTCCAGGACGACCTCGTACCAGCCCCAGACGAAGTTGCCGGCGGCGGCCATCGCGGACGAGAGCGAGAAGAGCAGCCACGCGGGTCGAAAGCGGCTGCGGCGGGTGCGGGCGCAGAAGAAGCAGGAGACGGCCGCGGTGGCGGCGGCCGCGCTCAGGCCGAAGTCGCCCATGATGAGGGCCAGTCGGGGCGATCCCCAGCCGAGGGCCGAGCCCACGGCGTACACCGCGCAGACCAGGGCGAGGACGAGTTGCGGGACCACGCCCGTGCCGTCGTCGCGGAACGGGCGGCGGGTCAGCACGGCACCCGGCGAGCTCACCGCGTCACTCCGGTCCGTGCCGCCCCCGCGTCCCTCTGGTCCCGGCCTGCGGGCTGCGCGTGCCGCCGGCGGCCGGCGGGCCGCCGGTGCCTGCCTCCGGGGCCGCGACCGCGCGTCGGTGCGCTCCAGGGTCGCCGTCGGCGACCCCGCCGCGTCGGATCGTTGGTCCATAGGCCATGCATCGCCCGTCGCCCCCCTCGCAGTTGCTGTCTCCGTCCCCGCGCCGCACGCTGCCCGGCGCATCCCCTGTCGGGACGATACACCAGGATCGTCACTCAGGGACATAGTTCCTCTACGCTCCGTAACTACCAGCACGGATGCGGGCACGGCCCGCATTCGGAGGACTGCGGAGGGTGCTCGGCGCGGGGCCCGCCTCTCCCCGGTGCGGACGGAGAGAGGGAGGGCTTGGAACGCCGAGGGCTACGCGCCCGTCGTAATGACCACGTTCCGCAGTGGTTCCCGGTTCACGAACCGGTTCAACTGATCCACCAGCAGCCGCTTCGCGCGCGGGAAGAACGCGGACGTCGGACCGCCCACGTGGGGGCTGATGAGCACACCCGGCGCGTGCCACAACGGGTGCCCCGGGGGCAGCGGTTCGGGATCGGTGACGTCGAGCGCCGCCCGCAGCCGTCCGCTCTCCAGCTCGCCCAGCAGCACCTTGGTGTCGACCACCGCGCCGCGGGCGGCGTTCACGAGGAGCGCGCCGTCCTTCATACGGCCGAGGAACTCCGCTCCGGCCAGTCCCCTCGTCTGCTCGGTGAGCGGCGTGATGAGCACCACCACGTCAGCCTCCGGCAGGAGTTCGGGCAGGGCGGTGACCGGGTGCACGGGGCCGCGCGACGTATCGCGTGCGGAGCGCGCGACGCGCGCCACCCGCGCGAGCTCGAAGGGCGCGAGCCGGTCCTCGACGGCCGCGCCGACGGCCCCGTACCCGACGATCAGGACGGACTTGTCGGCGAGCGCGGGCCGGAACCCGCCGCCCCACTCGCCGCGGTCCTGCGCGCGGACGAAGTCGGGAATGCCGCGCAGCGAGGAGAGGATCAGCGTCAGCACGAGTTCGGCGGTGCTGGCGTCGTGCACACCGCGCGCGTTGCACAACTGGACGCCGTCGGGCAGGAGTCCGAGTCCGGGCTCCACGTGGTCGATGCCCGCGGACAGCGTCTGCACGACCCGTACGGACCGCAGGTCCGCCATGGGCCGCACCGCGACGTCGCCCCCCTTCATGTAGGGCACGACATAGAACGCGCACTCCCCGGGGTCCCCCGGAAAGTCCTGGTCACCGTCCCAGAAGCGGTAGTTGAGCCCTTCGGGGAGGCCTTCGAGGTCGTCGGTCCGAAACGGGAGCCACACTTCGTACGTCATGGTCAGGAGGCTATGCGAAGCACCCCGGGACCCAGCGGCTAGTTTGGGGTGCCGGAAGAGGGAGGGTGCGGCCACGTGGAGCGCAGGACGATCGGGGCGGCGGCGCTGGAAGTGGGGGCCGTCGGCCTCGGGTGCATGCCGATGAGCTGGGCGTACTCGGGTTCCCAGCAGCGGGGCGCCGAATCGCTGCGGACCGTGCACACCGCGCTCGACCACGGGACGACACTGCTGGACACCGCCGACATGTACGGGCCCTTCACCAACGAACTGCTCGTGGGGCGCGCCCTGCGGGAACGGCGCTCCGAGGCCTTCCTGTCGACCAAGGTGGGCCTGCTCGTGGGTGAGCAGCACATCGTCGCCAACGGCCGTCCCGGATACGTGAAGCGAGCCTGCGACGCCTCGCTGCGCCGCCTCCAGACGGACGTCATCGACCTCTACCAGCTGCACCGCGCGGACCCCGAGGTGCCGGTAGAGGAGACATGGGGCGCCATGGCCGAGCTGGTCTCGGCGGGCAAGGTGCGGGCGCTCGGCCTGTGCGCGGTCGGGGCGCACTCCCGCCGCGGGTCGGGCACGGGGCTCCACGACGGAACGATCCGGCAGCTCGAACGGGTTCAGCAGGTCTTCCCGGTGAGCACGGTGGAGGCCGAGCTGTCGGTGTGGTCGGCGGAGGCCCTGGACGCGCTGCTGCCGTGGTGCGAGGCGCGCGGCGTCGGCTTCCTGGCGGCGATGCCGCTCGGCAACGGCTTCCTGACCGGGACCCTCACCCCGGGCGGGGGATTCGAACGCGACGACGTGCGGGCCAGGCACCCCCGCTTCACCGCCGAGATGATGGCCGCGAACCAGCGCGTGGTCGCCGGACTGCGGCGGGTGGCCGCGCGGCACGGGGACGGGACCACACCCGCGCAGGTCGCCCTCGCCTGGGTGCTCTCGCGGGGCCGGCACGTGGTGCCCGTACCGGGCACGAAGCGCGAGCGCTGGGCGGCCGAGAACGCGCGGGCGACGGGCCTGCGCCTGACCGCGGAGGACCTGGCGGAGGTGACGGGGCTGCCCGCGGCGCTGGGTTCCTGGGACTGAGGGGGCACCGGTCAGCCGTCCCGGGCGACGCGGACCGCGGGGTGCGCGGCCGGGAGGGCCGCGGGCCGCGGGCCGCCAGGGCGGCGGGCCGCCACGGCGGCGGGGCAGTGCGGGCGGACCGTGCCGGGCTGCGGGACTGCCGCGATGCCGGGGCGGCGGGCGGCAGGCGGCAGGCGGCGGGCGGCGGGCGGCGGGCGGCGGGATCACCCGATTCGGGCGTGGTCCGGGGATTCGGTGTGCGGTGATCGGGAACTCGTGAGGCCCGAGCGGTGTATGAAAAGTAGAACCTGCCGCGTCGAAGGGATCCTGATCGTGCAACGACGAGCTGTGACGGCCGTGTTGGCCACAGCCGCGCTCCTTCTGACGGCCGGGTGCTCCTCCGGCGGCGGGGCGGAGCCGGAATCGGGCGGGACCTCGTCAGCGGGAAGCTCGGAACCCGGCTCCTCGGCGCCGGGGCGGGCCGCCGAGGAGACACCGCCGGCGAAGGGCTCCGTGAAGGTCGTGCGGACCGTCGCCGAGGACCTCAGAACACCCTGGGGGCTCGCGCCGCTGCCCGACGGCGACCTGCTGGTGTCCTCGCGGGACGAGGGGACGATCACGCGGATCGACGGGAGGACCGGCAGGAAGACCGAGGTGGGATCGGTCCCCGGAGTCGCCCCGGCGGGCGAGGGCGGCCTGATGGGCCTGGCGCTCTCCCCGTCGTACGCGTCGGACCACATGGTCTACGCGTACTTCACGACGGACTCGGACAACCGCATCGCCCGCATGCTGTACGACGAGAAGAGGCCGGCGGGCGAACAGCTGGGCGCCCCGGACACCGTCTTCAAGGGCATCCCCAAGGGCACCAACCACAACGGCGGCCGGATCGCCTTCGGCCCGGACAAGATGCTGTACGTGGGCACGGGCGAGACCTACGCCACCGAGCTGGCCCAGGACAAGAAGTCCACGGGCGGCAAGATCCTCCGGCTGACACCGGAGGGCGAGCCCGCCCCGGGCAACCCGTTCGGCTCCCCCGTCCACACCTACGGCCACCGCAATGTGCAGGGCCTGGCGTGGGACTCCCGGCAGCGCCTGTTCGCCTCGGAGTTCGGGCAGGACACCTGGGACGAGCTGAACCACATCAAGCCGGGCGACAACTACGGCTGGCCGGACGCCGAGGGCACGTCGGACGACGCGAAGTACCACGACCCGATCACGCAGTGGCACACCGACGAGGCCTCGCCGAGCGGCATCGCCTACGCCGAGGGCTCGATCTGGATGGCGGGCCTGAGGGGCCAGAGACTGTGGCGCGTCCCGCTGCGCGGCACGGAGGCGTCCGCCGAGCCCCAGGCCTTCCTGAAGGGCGAGTACGGCCGGCTGCGGACGGTGGTCTCCGCGGGCGGGGACAAGCTGTGGCTGGTGACGAGCGAGACGGACGGACGGGGATCGCCCGGGGACGGGGACGACCGGATTCTGGAGCTGAAGGTGAGCTAGCGGCGCCCGCTGCGGAACTCACAGGGCGGCACCCGGACAGGGCTTCCGCCTCAGGCCGGGGCGCCCGGCTCCTCAGCTTCGGCTCCGGGCTCGGCTTCGGGCTCGGCTTCGGGCTGCGTCGGGACCCGAACGACGACCTTGCCGGAGGCGAGGTCTATCGGGCCCCGGCCGGGGTCGCCGTCGTTCAGGTCCACGCGGGTCAGTTCCAGCCGCTTGCGTTCCTCGTCGGTGTGTTTGCGGCCCGGTGCGAAGAGCTCCTCGATCAGGTTGAACACGGTGCCTCCCTCGGCCCGGAGTCCCCTCCAGCGTATGCCTCACCCCGCGGTGCTCGGCCGGCCGTGCTCCTCAGCCGGTGCTCAGCCGGCCGTCCGGGCGGGGTCGGCCTCGGGCGGGAACAGCCTCATCCGGTGCGCCAGCGCGGCCGCCTCGCCACGCCCCGAGACGCTGAGCTTGGCGAGGATGTTGGACACGTGGACGCTGGCCGTCTTCGGGGAGATGAACAGTTCCTCGGCGATCTGGCGGTTGCTGCGGCCCGCGGCGACCAGCCGCAGGACGTCCCGTTCCCTGCTCGTCAGGCCCAGCGCCTCGACCGGGTCGGCGGGCGCGAGGACCATGCGCTCGGGGGCGGCGGCGAGCGTGAGGCGGGCGCGCTGCGCGAGCAGCGCGACGGACTCGGCGAGCGGGCGGGCCCTCAGGTGCTCCGCCACGGCCCGGGCCGGCCTGAGCAGTTCGGTGGCGCGGTGCCGTGCCTCCTCGCCGCCGCCCGAGAGCAGCAGGGACTCGGCGTGCCGGTGGCGGACCCGGGCGAGGTCGTACGGGCGCTCCAGCGGCTCGAACGCGGTGACCGTGTCGGACCAGTCGTCGGGGGTGTCCCTGCCCTCGGCGCGCAGCAGCTCGGCCCGAACCCACAGTTCGTGGGCCTGCCAGACGGGCACGTTCGCGGCGAGCGCCTTGGCGGTCGTGCGCAGACGCCCCAGGGCCTCGGCACGGCCCGGTTCGGCGGCGGGCAGTGCGCGGGCGTCGGCCTCGGCGATGGCGGAGGCGAGCAGCAGCCGCCAGCCGTAGCGGTGGGTGCCGGGCGGGAAGCCGTGGCGCACGGCCGCGACCAGTTCGGTCCGCGCGTCGAGGAGGCGGCCCTCCCCCGCCGCGACGCCGATCGCCAGGGTACTGAGCGGCAGCATGTGCTGGGGCACGCAGTCGTGCGAGCCGAAGTGCCGCCGTGCGGCGGCCAGTTGACGTCCGGCCTCGGCCAGCTCGCCGCGGGCCAGCGCGAGGACGGCGTGCACGGTGGCGTGGAAGCCCCGGGGCTTGGCGCTCTGGCCGACGCGTTCCGAGTTGACCGCCGCCTCGCTGGCCTCGTCCCAGCGGCCCAGGGAGTGGAGGGACTCGGCGAGGTTTCCCCACACCCAGGCCTCGGTGTCCAGCAGGCCCAGTCCCCGGGCGAGTTCGACCCCTTCGCGGAGGATCGCGACGGCGTCCCGGGAGCGTCCGATGCCCTCCAGGTGGGACGGCAGGTTCACATGGGCGCGGCCCACGACGTAGGCGGCGCCCAGTTCCCGGGCACGCTCCTTGACGTCGTGCGCCTCGGCGAGCCCGGCCTCGATGTCCCCGGACTCGACGAGGAGTCCGGCCAGGGTGAGCCGGGCGTTCAGCTCGATGTCGCGGGCGCCCACCATCCGGGCGTACTCCACGGCCCGTTCGGCGGCGAGGAGTGCCTCCGGGCCGGGCCGGTGGACCATCGACCAGTTGGCGACGTTGGAGAGGACGTCGGCGTGCACCTCGGAGGGCGGCAGCCCTCGTACGAGTTCCTGGGCGGTGGCCAGTTCGTGCCAGCCGTCGCCGCGGCCCTGGGCCTCCACGAGGCGGGAGCGCTGGGTCCAGAACCAGGCGGCGCGCAGGGGGTCTCCGTCGTCCTCCAGGAGGTGCAGCGCCCGCTTGGTGATCTTCAGGGCGCGTTCGCGCTCCCCGCAGAAGCGGCCCGCGACGGCCGCCTCGGCCATCAGGTCGAGATAGCGCAGCGGAGTGGCCGCCGGGTCGCAGCCGCAGGGCGGGTAGACCTCGGTGTAGTCGACCGGCCGCAGGGCCGCCCTGACCTCCTCGGGTGCCGACTCCCACAGCTCCATCGCCCGCTCCAGGAGCCGCAGTTGCTCCGAGTAGGCGTGCCTGCGCCGGGCCGCCACGGAGGCGTCGAGGACGGCCGGCAGGGCCTTGGCGGCATCGTGCGCGTGGTACCAGTGGCTGGCCAGCCGTGCCGCGCGCTCGTCGGCCGGAACGAGGGCGGGGTCGTCCTCCAGCGCCTGCGCGTAGCGGCGGTTGAGGCGGGAGCGTTCGCCGGGCAGCAGATCGTCGCCGACGGCCTCGCGGACCAGGGAGTGCCGGAAGCGGTAGCCGTCCCCGTCGGTCGTCGCGAGCAGGATGTTGGCCCCCACGGCGGCCCTGAGCGCTTCGATGAGGTCGTCCTCGCTGAGCCGCGCCACGGCCGCGAGCAGCCGGTACTCCACGGTGGAGCCGCCCTCGGCGACGATCCGGGCCACCGCCTGGGCTGCTTCGGGCAGGCTCTCGACGCGGACCAGGAGCAGGTCGCGCAGCGAGTCGGTGAGCCCGGCGCGGCAGCCCTCGGTGGAGGCGACCGCGAGTTCCTCGACGAAGAAGGCGTTTCCGTCGGAGCGCGCGAAGATCTCGTCGACCTGGGACGGTTCGGGTTCGGTGGCCAGGATTCCGGCGATCTGACGGCCGACCTCGGCACGGCTGAAGCGGCCGAGTTCGATACGGCGGACCGTGCGCAGCCGGTCGAGTTCGGCGAGCAGCGGGCGCAGCGGGTGGCGGCGGTGGATGTCGTCGGCGCGGTAGGTGGCGACGACCAGAAGGCGGCCGCTGCGCAGTGTGCGGAAGAGGTAGGCGAGGAGGTGCCGGGTCGAGGCGTCGGCCCAGTGCAGGTCCTCCAGGAGGACGACGACGGTACGTTCGGCGGCGATGCGCTCCAGGAGGCGGACGGTGAGTTCGAAGAGGCGGGCCATGCCGTCCTCGTCGTGCCGCCCGCGCGAGGTGTCACCCAACTCGGGCAGCAGACGGGCGAGTTCCTCCTCCTGGCCGGCGGCGGCAGCGGCGAGTTCGTCGGGCAGCAGGCGGCGCAGGGCGCGCAGGGCGGTGGAGAAGGGCGCGAACGGCAGTCCGTCGCCGCCGATCTCGACGCAGCCGCCGATCGCGACGACGGCGCCCTCGCGGCAGGACGCGGCCGCGAACTCCTCGATGAGACGGGTCTTGCCGACCCCGGCCTCCCCGCCGAGGAGCAGTGCCTGCGGCTCACCCGCGCCGGCACGGGCGAGCGCGTCGTTCAGGGCTTCCAGTTCGTCGGCCCGGCCGACGAAGACGGGACTGACGGACCTGGTCTCCACAGCGCCGAGCATCGCACAGAGGTACGACACGGCGGCACTGGTTATCGCGGGCAGGCCCGCGTCCGGCTCCCCGGTCGCGGACCGGCTCGCCGCCGGGAGGACGGAGCCGGAGCCTCCGGCGACCGGCCGCCCGTACGCGGGACCACCCGACGCCCCGGAAGCGGACGCAGCCCCGCCCCCTGCCGGGAACCGGGAACCGGAGCCTCCGGTGAGCGCCTTTCCGGAGGCGGGACCGGCCCCCGCCCGGGAGGCCGGTGTTGTCCTACCCCGGCAGGGAAACCGGAAGCAGGTCCACCCACGGCCGGGCGGGCGGCACCGACCCCGCCGACGACGGGCTGCCCGGACGCCGGACCACCCGACGCCCCGGAAGCGGACGCAGCCCCGCCGCCTGCCGGGAACCCGGAAGCGGACCCAGTCGGCACCCGAGAATCGGTCCCGGACCCACTCGACCCCCGAGAACCCGTCCCGGACTCCCCCGCCGGCGGGGAGACGGGCCCGGCTCCCCCCACGGCCCGCCCCGCGATCCCGGCACCGGTCGCCGCCCCGGAAGCACGTACGGACCCACTCCCGGCCGAAAGGCTGGACGCCGGACCACCCGCCGCCGACGAGGCGGACCCGGCCCCGGCGACCGGCCCTCCGGGCGCCGGACCACCCGGCGCCGGAGAAACGGACGCAGGCCCGCCACCGGCCGGGAAGCCGGAAGCGGACCTGCTCGTCAGCGGGGAAGCGGTCGCCGGGCCGATCGTCAGCGGGGAAGCGGTCGTCGGGCCGGTAGCCGTCGGGGTGGGGCCGGTCGGGGCCGGGAGGGGGGTCGCCGCTCCCCCGTGTCCTGCGCGGAGGCCGCCCTCCCGGCCGGTCGTGTTCACGCGGTGCGTGCGGACCGGTGCCGCCGGCGGAGGTGGGTATGCACCCGCCCCTCGCTGTCGTGGCGTGCGGACCGCGCCGCCTCGCGCCGGGCGGCGCGGCCCTCGCGGACGGCCTCGCGGGCCCGGCGGTAGTCGTCCGCCTCGCGGATCATTTCCGCGGAACGGATCTCGTGCAGCTCGTACTCGAACATCGTGTGCCCCTTGTGGAGTGGGTTTCGCCTCGCTCTTCTGCGATGACTCAACCTTCGTCTCCCAGGGGGGTCCGCCACATCGGGAGAGTGCCGCATCTTGGACGCGCGAAGGGCCTTAGTCCCGCCGTACGTGCCGTACGGCGGGACTAAGGCCCCTCAGGACGTGCGGTTCCTCAGCTCGCGGACGGCATGGACAGGAGGACGTCCGAGTACTTGAGGGCGGCCAGCAGCAGCCCGATGAAGCCGATCGAGACACCGGCCCAGGCGACGGACTTGACCCACGGCGCCTGCACCCGGTCCGGGTTCCCGAACGCGGGCCGCACCAGAACCGCGACGCCCACGATCAGCGCGGCGAGCGCGAAGAACCCGGCGACCAGGGCGTTGGCGCTCCAGGAGTCGGCGTACACCTGCTTGATCTGCGTGGCGACGGTCGAGCTCTGCGCGGTCTCCAGCTGGCCGAAGAGCGACTCGCGGGCCTGGGCGACCGTGCCGACCCAGCTCCCGGTCAGCGAGACGATGCCGAGTCCGGCGGAGACGATGGCGGCGGCACCCGAGGCCACCCCGGAACCCCCGTCGACGGTGCCGTCCGCGCGCTCGTCCTCGTCCGTGCTCCCGGCGACGGCCGGGCCCTCACCGGCCGCGGTGTCCTCGGTGGAGCCGGTGTCCCCGGCGGCCGCGGACTCCTTGCCGAGGTCCACCGCCGCCTCGTCGCGCTGTTCCTTGGCGCCGGTCTCGACCCCGGCCTCGTCTTCAGTCTTGATTCCCATGCTCCGCACGGTACGGACGCTGTCTGAGAATTTCTTTAAGATCCCGGGGTTCTCACACACGGGGCACCGGTTCAGCGCTCCGCGTTCGCGCGCGCGGCCCTCCACTCGTCCACGAGAACCGCCCAGATCTCCGTGTCCTGCCGGACACCCCGGTAGGGGTGGCTGGACCGCATGACGCCCTCACGGGTCATCCCGAGCCGGCGCGCCACGTTCAGGCTCGGTTCGTTGCCGGAGGCCGCGTGCCACTCGACGCGGTGCATCCCGCGCCCGTCGAACGCCCAGTCGATGAGGACGCGCGCGGCGCGGGTGACCAGCCCCCGGCCGGTCGCGGCGGGCTCCAGCCAGCAGCCGATCTCACAGCTGCCGGAATCGGCGTCGAAGATCCGGAAGAGCACCCCGCCGACGAGTTTCCCGTCCTGCCACAGCCCGTGCAGGCTGCCCGTGTCGGCGGCCCTCTTGTCCGCGTACGCCTGGAGGATCTCCCGCGCGGAGGCGACGTCGGTGGCCTTCGCGCCGAAGGGGATGAACTGCTGGACGAAGTCGCGCCCGCGGTCGAGGTGGGCGAGGAACTCCTCGTCGTGCCACGGCTCCAGGGGCCGGAGTTCGACGCCGTCGTCACCCAGGGATATCGCGTACATCCTGCTGCCGCTCCTTCACGAGTACCTGCGGGAGCGCTTCCGCGCGCGCCCCGGGAATCGTCGCACGGAGGGCGGGCACCGGAGCCGTGTCCTCGGGACTCAGGTCCGGGGCCTCGATGCTGATCCGGGGCAGCCTGCGGTCGAGCCAGCCGGGCAGCCACCAGTTGGCGCCGCCCAGCAGGTGCATGAGCGCAGGGACCAGCAGGGTGCGCAGGACGAACGCGTCGAGGGCCACGGCGGCCGCCAGTGCGATGCCGAACATCGCGATGACCCGGTCGCCGCTGAGCACGAAGGCCAGGAAGACGGAGATCATGATCACCGCGGCGGAGTTGATCACGCGACTGGTCTCCGCGAGTCCCACGCGCACGGCCCGCCGGTTGTCGCCGGTCTCCAGCCACTCCTCGTACATCCTGCTGACCAGGAACACCTGGTAGTCCATGGAGAGCCCGAAGAGCACGGACACCAGGATCACGGGGAGGAAGGGCTCGATGGGCCCCGCGCGGCCGAGGCCGAGCAGTTCGCTGCCCCAGCCCCATTGGAAGACCGCGACGACGACTCCGAAGGCTCCGGAGACCGCGGCGATGTTCATGACGGCGGCCTTGAGCGGGATGCCGATGGAGCGGAAGGCGAGCAGCAGCAGTGCGCAGCCGAGGCCGATGACGACGCCGACGAAGAGGGGCAGTTTGCCGACGATCACGTCGGCGAAGTCGTCGTATCCGGCGGTCAGGCCGCCGACCTGAACGTCGAGGGTGGTGCCGGTCTCGGCGCGCGGCAGCACGTCGGAGCGCAGCCGGTCGACGAGGTCGCTGGTCTTCTGGGACTGCGGCGAGGAGTCCGGGACGACGCTCAGATAGGCGGTGTCCCCTGCGGGGTTGTACGTCACCGGGGTCACCGCGCGTACGCCCTCGGTCTGCCTGAGGGTGGCGTCCAGGCCGTCGAGCGCGAGCCGGTCCTGGCCCCCGTCGACGTGGGTGACGAGGGTGAGCGGGCCGTTCAGGCCGGGTCCGAAGCCGTCGGCGATCAGGTCGTACGCCTGCCGGGTGGTGGCCGACCGCGCGTTGTTCCCCTGGTCCGAGGTGCCCAGGTGCAGGGAGAACATCGGTATCGCGAGCAGTGCCATGACGGCCACGGCCGCGCCGCCGAGGAGCTTGGGGTGGCGCTCGACGAACGCGGACCAGCGGGCGGCGAAGCCCGTGGGGAGCTCCGGCTCGGGTCCGCGTTCCTCCAGCCGGCGGCGCTCGCGGCGGCTGAGGGCCCGCATGCCGATGAACGACAGCAGGGCCGGCAGCAGCGTCACGGAGGCGGCGACCGTGAGGACGACGGTGAGGGACGCGGCGATCGCCACGCCGTTGAGGAAGCCGAGCCTCAGGATGAGCATCCCGAGCAGCGCGATGCAGACCGTGGCCCCGGCGAAGACGACGGCGCGTCCGGTGGTGGCGACCGCGTTCCGGGCGGCCTCCTCGACCGGGAGTCCGCGTTTCAGTCCGCGCCGGTGCCTGGTCACGATGAAGAGCGCGTAGTCGATGCCCACGCCGAGTCCGACGAGCATGCCGAGCACCGGCGCGAAGTCGGCGACGGTCATCAGGTGCCCGAGCAGGACGATGCCCGCGTAGGCCGTGCCCACGCTGACCAGGGCGGTCGCGATGGGGAGCAGGGAGGCTGCGAGCGAGCCGAAGGCGAGGAAGAGGACCACCGCGGCGACGGCCACGCCGACGATCTCGGCGACATGGCCGCCGGAGGACTCGGTGAGGGCGATCGCGCTGCCGCCGAGCTCGACCTGGAGGCCGTCCGCCTCGGCGGCCTTGGCGGTCTTGACGACGGCCTGGGCCTCGCCCGGGTCGATGTCCTCGGCGGCGGCGTCGAAGGTCACGGTGGCGTAGGCGGTTTGCCCGTCGGAGCTGATCTGCCCGGCGCCGGGACCCGCGTACGGGCTCTCGACGCTCGCGACGCCCGGCAGGCCCTCGACCTTGTCGAGGGTGCGGCTCATGGTCTGCTCGACGTCGGCGGCCCGGACCGTGCCGGAGTCGGTGTGCCACACGATGGTGTCGCTGTCGCCGCCGAGGCCGGGGAAGCCGTCCTGGATGAGCTGGGTGGCACGCCCCGATTCGGTGCCCGGCACCTCGTAGTCGTTCGAGTACGCGGAGCCGGCGACCGCGGCGGCGGCGGTCACGCCGGCGAAGGCTGCGAGCCAGAGCAGTACGGCGACTAGACGGTGCTGGATACACCAACGTGCGAGGGCTGCCACGAGCGAGCTCCCTGGGTGTTTGGTGGATCTTTTCGGGAGATGCCCGTAAAAGAACGCAAGAGGTCTGCGTCTTCACTCTTGCACCCATAGCTGATCGTTTGAGCGGATGATGGGCTTAATCACAGGGATGAGCAGGCCCCACACGGCCGTCCCCCGCGCACGGCCGCCCCTCGTGACGCTCGCGACATGCCCGACCACGCCCCGAAGGGCACGTACACCCCGGGCACGCCGCTGGGGGACGCATCGGCGGCGATGCGTCCCCCAGTGGCCTGCACGTACACGCGCGGAGTCTCAGCCCTCGGTGGCGCCGAGCCGCTCCAGGACGAGCTCCTTGACCCTGGCCGCGTCGGCCTGTCCGCGGGTGGCCTTCATGACGGCGCCCACGAGGGCGCCGGCGGCGGCCACCTTGCCGGCCCGGATCTTGTCCGCGACGCCCGGGTTGGCCGCGATGGCCTCGTCGACGGCGGCCGTCAGGGCGCCCTCGTCGGAGACGACCTTCAGACCGCGCTTCTCGACGACCTCGTCCGGGCCGCCCTCGCCCTTGACGACGCCCTCGATGACCTGGCGGGCCAGCTTGTCGTTGAGGGAGCCCTCGGCGACCAGGGCCGTCACGCGCGCGACCTGCTCGGGCGTGATGGGCAGCGCCTCCAGGGGCACGCCCGTCTCGTTCGCCGTGCGGGCCAGCTCGCCCATCCACCACTTCCGGGCGGAGGCCGCGTCGGCGCCCGCGTCGATGGTGGCGACGATCAGGTCGATCGCGCCGGCGTTGAGCATCGACTGCATGTCGTGGGCGGAGACGCCCCACTCCTCGCGCAGCCGGTTGCGCCGGGCCAGCGGCTGCTCGGGCAGGCCCGCCCGCAGCTCCTCGACCCACTCGCGGGACGGGGCGACCGGGACGAGGTCCGGCTCGGGGAAGTAGCGGTAGTCCTCCGCCTCCTCCTTCACCCGGCCCGAGGTGGTGGAGCCCGTGTCCTCGTGGAAGTGGCGGGTCTCCTGGATGATCGTGCCGCCCCCGTCGAGGACCGCGGCGTGCCGCTGGATCTCGAAACGGGCGGCGCGCTCGACGGAGCGGAGGGAGTTGACGTTCTTGGTCTCGCTCCGCGTGCCGAACTTCTCCCGGCCGTGCGGGCGCAGCGACAGGTTCACGTCACAGCGCATCTGGCCCATCTCCATGCGGGCCTCCGAGACGCCGAGCGCCTTGATGAGCTCGCGCAGCTCGGCGACGTACGCCTTGGCGACCTCGGGAGCGCGCTCGCCCGCGCCCTCGATCGGCTTGGTGACGATCTCGATGAGCGGGATGCCGGCGCGGTTGTAGTCGAGGAGCGAGTGCGAGGCGCCGTGGATGCGGCCGGTCGCGCCACCGACGTGGGTGGACTTGCCGGTGTCCTCCTCCATGTGGGCGCGCTCGATCTCCACGCGGAAGACCTCGCCGTCCTCCAGCTGGACGTCCAGATAGCCGTTGAAGGCGATCGGCTCGTCGTACTGGGAGGTCTGGAAGTTCTTCGGCATGTCCGGGTAGAAGTAGTTCTTCCGGGCGAAGCGGCACCACTCGGCGATCTCGCAGTGCAGCGCGAGACCGATCTTGATGGCCGACTCGACGCCGATCGCGTTGACGACAGGCAGCGCGCCGGGCATGCCCAGGCAGGTCGGACAGGCCTGCGAGTTGGGCTCGGCGCCCAGCTCCGTGGAGCACCCGCAGAACATCTTGGTCTTGGTGCCGAGCTCGACATGGACCTCGAGGCCCATGACGGGGTCGTACGACGCCAGCGCGTCCTCGTACGACACCAGGTCAGTCGTGGCAGTCACGGTGAAACTTTCCCTCTCAGCCCAGCAGGACGTCGTCGTCGCCCAGGCGCTTGAGCTCCCGGTAGAGGATGGCGAGGCCGGTGACGATGGCGGCGGCGGACACGGCGGCGTCGATCAGCCGCAGCACGTCGTTCTCGGAGCGGGCCCTCCTGGCCTGCTTCGCGACGCTGACGGCGCCGAACGCGGTCGTGGCGATGGACAGGTACGTACCGGACTTCGACTTCTTGAAGCCCTTGGCCTTGGACATTGCCTTGCTCACAACGACGGAGCCTCCTCGATCAGCGGGTGGCCCCAGCGTTCCACGAACGCGGCCTCGACGGCGGCTCCGACCTTGTAGAGACGGTCGTCCTTCATGGCCGGGGCGATGATCTGCAGGCCGACCGGCAGGTTGTCCTCCGGCGCGAGGCCGCAGGGCAGCGACATGGCCGCGTTGCCCGCGAGGTTCGTCGGGATGGTGCAGAGGTCCGCGAGGTACATCGCCATCGGGTCGTCGGCGCGCTCGCCGATCGCGAAGGCCGTGGTGGGCGTCGTGGGGGACACGATCACGTCCACCTGCTCGAACGCCTTCTCGAAGTCGCGCGTGATGAGCGTACGGACCTTCTGGGCACTGCCGTAGTAGGCGTCGTAGTAGCCCGAGCTGAGCGCGTACGTGCCGAGCATGATGCGGCGCTTGACCTCGTCGCCGAAACCCGCCTCACGGGTGAGCGCGGTGACCTCTTCGGCCGAACGCGTGCCGTCGTCGCCGACGCGCAGTCCGTAGCGCAGGCCGTCGAAGCGGGCGAGGTTGCTCGAACACTCGGACGGGGCGATGAGGTAGTAGGCGGAGAGCGCCAGGTCGAAGGACGGGCAGTCCAGCTCGACGATCTCGGCACCCAGCTCCTTGAGGAGCGCGACCGACTCGTCGAAGCGCTGCACGACACCGGCCTGGTAGCCCTCGCCGCGGAACTGCTTGACGACGCCGACCCGCATGCCCGCCACGCTGCCGTTGCGGGCGGCCTCGACGACGGCCGGTACGGGCGCGTCGATGGAGGTCGAGTCGAGGGGGTCGTGTCCGGCGATCGCCTCGTGGAGCAGCGCCGCGTCCAGGACCGTACGGGCGCAGGGACCGCCCTGGTCGAGGGAGGACGAGAACGCCACCATGCCGTACCGCGACACCGCGCCGTACGTGGGCTTGACGCCGACCGTGCCGGTGACGGACGCGGGCTGGCGGATGGAGCCGCCCGTGTCGGTGCCGATGGCGAGGGGCGCCTGGAAGGAGGCGAGGGCCGCGGACGAGCCGCCGCCGGAGCCGCCGGGGATCTTCGTGAGGTCCCAGGGGTTGCCGGTGGGTCCGTACGCGCTGTTCTCGGTGCTGGACCCCATGGCGAACTCGTCCATGTTGGTCTTGCCGAGGATGACGACGTCGGCCGCCTTGAGCCTCTTGGTGACCGTGGCGTCGTACGGGGGGATCCAGCCTTCGAGCATCTTGGAGCCGACGGTCGTCGGGATGCCCTCGGTGGTGAAGATGTCCTTCAGCGCGAGGGGGACGCCGGCGAGCGGGCCGAGCTTCTCGCCGCGCGCCCGCTTCTCGTCGACTGCGCGGGCCTGCGCGAGCGCGCCCTCGCGGTCGACGTGGAGGAAGGCGTGGACCTTCTCGTCGACGGCCTCGATGCGGGCGAGGTGGGCCTCGGTGACCTCGACGGCCGTGAGTTCGCCGGAGGCGACCCGGGCGGCGATGTCCGCCGCCGTGAGCTTGATGATGTCCGTCATGGTGATTAGTCCTCCCCCAGGATCTGCGGCACCTTGAAACGCTGCTGCTCCTGGGCCGGGGCGCCGGAGAGCGCCTGCGCGGGGGTGAGCGACGGACGGACCTCGTCCGCGCGCATGACGTTCGTCAGCGGCAGCGGGTGGGAGGTCGGCGGTACGTCTTGGTCGGCGACCTCGCTGACGCGGGCGACCGCGCCGATGATGTCGTCGAGCTGGCCGGCGAAGTGGTCGAGCTCTTCGCCCTTCAGCTCCAGACGCGCCAGCCGGGCGAGGTGGGCGACCTCCTCGCGCGTGATGCCAGGCATGCAGCGATCCTCAGGGGTGAGTGTGTGTGGTGTGGCCCAATCCTATGGGGCGCGGCCGGATACCCGTACATCGGTTTCCCCGGGGTCACCCGCCTCGGGGGCCCGGGCGACCGTCGGGGGCGCCCGCGCGGGGTGCTCACACCCGGGCGGAGCCCCGTCCGCGCCGGTGCGCGGACGCCCGCCCGACCTGCGGGGCACGGTCGCCCGGCCAAGGGGGCACGGGCCGCCCCGGGCGTACCGGGGCGCGGCCGGGGTCCGTCCAGGACGGCCTGCCCCGCCCGGGGCGACACGCCGTCCCTACAGGGTCGGCACGCCGACGTCAGACACGCCTGTACGCGACCGCGGGGGCCCGGGGGGGCCGGTGCCCGACCCGCGTGATCCCGTGCTCAAGGGCCTGCGGCGGCACGGTCCGGAGTCGGCACGGCGGAGATCGGCGGCTCGGGGCCAGCGGCCGGGGGCCGGCGGCTCGGGGCCGGGGCCGGACGCTCGGGGCCGGGGGCCGGAGGCTCGGGGCCGGCGGCCGGAGGCCGGCAGCATCCGGCCCCCGGGTCACCGGGTCACCGGGTCACCGGGTCACCGGGTCACCGGGTCACCGGGTCACCGGGTCACCGGGTCACCGGGTCACCGGCCGAGGGTGACCGCGTCCGGGGCCCGGACGTGGCGCACCCGCCGGGGGCCGGGGCCGGGGTTCGAGAATCGGGGCCTGGGTTCGATGGTCGGGCCCGGGCCCGGAGTCGGAGCCCGGGGGTCGAGAGTGGGGCCCGGGTTCCGGAGTCGGGGCCCCGGGCCCAGGGTCGGGGCCCGGAGGCCGAGAGTCGGGGCCCGGAGGCCGAGAGTCTGGGCCCGGGGTTCGAGTGGGCGGCCCGGCTCGGGGGTCAGTCGTCCGACGCCGCCGCCGGCAGGGCCGCGGCGGGGCGCTGCCAGCCCCGGGAGCCCCGGGCGAGCAGCCAGGCCGTGGCCTCCTCCGCGGGCATCGCCGCGGCGACCAGCCAGCCCTGCACCGCGTCGCAGCCGAGGTCCCTGAGCCGCTCCCACGTCTCGTCGTCCTCGACGCCCTCGGCGACGACCAGCAGTCCGAGCGAGTGGGCGAGGTCGACGGTGCACCGGACGATCTCGGCGTCCTCGGTGTCCACGGCGAGCCGCGCCACGAAGGAACGGTCGATCTTCAGTTCGCTCACCGGCAGCCGCCGCAGGTGCACGAGCGACGAGTACCCGGTGCCGAAGTCGTCGAGCGACATCTTCACGCCGTGCCCGGTCAGTCCGGCGAGGGTGTCCGCGGCCCGCTGCGGGTCCTCCAGCAGCACGTGCTCCGTTATCTCCAGTTGCAGCGCCCCCGGCGGGACCCCGTGCCGGGCGAGCCGGGCGGCGACCGCGCCCGCGAAACCGGGGGTGTGCACGTCGCGGGGCGAGACATTGACGGCGACCGGCACGCGCAGCCCCTGCGCCCGCCACCGCGCGACCTGCCCGAGCGCCGTCTCCAGCACGTACTCCGTCAGGTGCGGCATCAGCCCGGACGACTCGGCGATGGCTATGAACTCGTCCGGCGGCACCTTCCCGCGCTCCGGATGCACCCACCGTACGAGCGCCTCCAGGCCCGCGACCTGCCCGTCGAAACGCACCTTCGGCTGGTAGTGCAGCTGGACGTCCCCGGCGTCCAGAGCCCTGCGCAGGTCTCCCAGCAGCCCCAGTCGGTCGGGGGTGTTGGAGTCCCGCTTCGACTCGTAGACCTCCACGCCCGTACGGTCCCGCTTGGCCTGGTACATCGCGACGTCGGCCCGGCGCAGCAGCCCCTCCGCGTCCAGCGCGTGGTCGGGGAAGACGGCGAGCCCCGCGCTGGCCTCCAGCACGAGCGTCAGTCCGTCGAGGTCGAGCGGCGACCCCAGGGCCGCCACGAGGTTGCGGGCGACCCGGGTCGCGGACGTCGTCGAGTCGGCGACCGGCAGTAACACGGCGAACTCGTCACCGCCCAGCCGTGCGGCCTCCGCCCCGCGCGGCAGCGCGACCCGCAGCCGGTCGGCTATCTGCAGCAGCAGCCGGTCTCCGGCGAGGTGCCCGAGGGTGTCGTTCACGGACCGGAAGCGGTCCAGGTCGATCAGCATCAGTGCCGAGCGTGCGCCGATCCGTTCGGCGTCGTCCAAGGCCCGCCAGGTCCGTTCGAGCAGCCACTGACGGTTGGGCAGTCCGGTGAGCGGGTCCCGCAGTTGCTCCTCGGCGCGGGCCCGGGCGATCCAGAGCGTCGAGTCGAGTGCGATGAGCGGGACCGAGAAGAGGGGCAGCAGGGCGGGAAGCGCGATCGCCACGACGCAGATCAAAGGGGCGATGCCGAGCAGGGCGACGGCAACAAGACCCTGTCTGACCAGGGCCGTCCGGGCGACGGTCGGCAGTCCCGGCGTGCGGGGCGCGTGGAGGTACCAGAGGAGCGCGCGGGTCGTCACGAGATACGCCCCGGCCACCAGCACCACCTGGGCCGCGGTGTAGACCGTCCACGTCTCCGGCTTCCAGGGCGTCTCGACGGACGGCACCCGGCCGAAGACGGCCAGCACGAGCGCTCCCGCGCCGATGCCGATGATGTCCACGGCGCCGTGCAGTACGCCCTGCCGCCAGCGGTGGCGGCGCGCGACGCCGACGAGCACGACGACGGTGAGGCTGACCATTCCGGCCGGCACCCAGCCGTACAGCAGCAGGACCGCGAGGGTCAGCGCGGCGCCCGAGCCCGTGCCGCCCCACCAGCGGGAGCGGCCGAGCGCGACGAGGTGGCCGACGATGATGCCGACCAGGACGGCGAGCCCCCAGCCCGCCGAACCGGCGGGGAAGAGCGCGTGGTTGCCGGTGAAGGCCCGGTGGAAGCCCGCGCCCAGCACGAGCGCGGCGCTCATGACGACCGCCGCGGGCAGCGCGTGCCAGGTCATGCGCCGCTCGGCCTCCTGGCCGGGCATCGCGGGCGGTGCGCCGGGGACCGGTCCCGGCCGGCCGGGACCGCGGGCGCCCGCCGTGACGTGCTGTCCGGGGGCGGCTCCGAGGAGGCCCGGCCCGCTCGTGGGGCGCACGACCCGCAGACCCGCTCCGAGTTCCCGGCTTCGCTCCAGCAAGGGGTGTCCCCACCGCCGCACGCCGGTCACCCAGCGCGGGCGCAGCCGTGAGTCCCGAGCGGCACTCTCGGTCGGTTCCATTCCGTCCCTCTCACAGCCGGCGACACCCACGCCACGCGGCCCGCCGACCTTCCGCCAAGCCGTGTGTGAAGACTCTTCCCCGCGCTCCCGAGGAGCAGGGGATGCGCCGACCGCAGCCGGGCACGGCGGGCGCAGACCTCAACAGTAGGCCGCAGAAGGCTTCCACGGGCAGCGGTCGTCGACGGTTGCCCGAATGCGACCCTGGCACCCGTATGCATCTGGTATGCGCCGAACGGGTGGTCTTCCTCCGCTACCGCTACTGCTCCTCGGGACGCAGCGCGACGTCGGCCGCCGCCTCCGGCCCTTGTTCGAGCAGTACGGCGAAACCGTCCTCGTTCAGAACCGGCACTTTAAGCTGCATCGCCTTGTCGTGCTTCGACCCGGGGTTGTCACCCACAACGACGAATGAGGTCTTCTTCGAAACAGATCCGGTCACTTTCGCTCCCCGGCTCTGCAGTGCCTCTTTCGCTCCGTCACGGGTGTGATGCTCCAGCGTCCCGGTCACGACGACGATGAGCCCCTCCAGCGGGCGGGGCCCCTCGTCCTCGCCCGAGCCCTCCTCCTCCATCCGGACGCCCGCGGCCTTCCACTTGCGCAGGATCTCCTGGTGCCAGTCGACCGTGAACCACTGCTTGAGGGAGGCGGCGATGATGGCCCCGACCCCC
This sequence comes from Streptomyces fructofermentans, assembly GCF_014651055.1. GTDB lineage: Bacteria > Actinomycetota > Actinomycetes > Streptomycetales > Streptomycetaceae > Streptomyces > Streptomyces fructofermentans. The sequence continues at coordinate 58,337 of NZ_BMWD01000016.1, read as the reverse complement.
TCGACGCCCGCCAGTTCCTCCTCCGAGGCCTGCTCGATGCGCTCGATCGAACGGAACTCCCGGGCCAGCGCCTCTGCGGCCACGGGTCCCACGTGCCGGATCGACAGGCCGGTGATGATCCGGGCCAGCGGGCGCTCCTTGGCCGCGGCGATGTTCTCCAGCATCGCGAGCGCGTTCTTGCGGGGGGCGCCCTCCTGGTTGGCGAAGACCGTGGCGGTCTTCTCCTCGCCCGTCCTCGGGTCCCGCTTGGGCAGTCCGCTGTCCTGGTCGAGCACGTAGGCCCGGATGGGCAGCAACTGCTCGACGGTCAGGTCGAAGAGGTCGCCCTCGTCGCGCAGCGGCGGCTCGGCCGGCTCCAGGGGCTTCGTGAGGGCCGCGGCCGCCACGTACCCGAAGTTCTCGATGTCCAGGCTCTTGCGGCCCGCCAGGTAGAAGAGGCGCTCGCGCAACTGGGCTGGGCAGGCGCGGCCGTTGGGGCAGCGCAGGTCGATGTCGCCCTCCTTCGCGGGCGCGAGCGGGGTGCCGCACTCGGGGCACTCCACGGGCATCACGAACGGGCGCTCGCTGCCGTCCCGCAGGTCGACGACCGGGCCGAGGATCTCCGGGATCACGTCTCCTGCCTTGCGGAGCACCACCGTGTCGCCGATGAGGACGCCCTTGGCCCGGACGACGTCCTGGTTGTGCAGCGTCGCGAACTCGACCTCGGAACCGGCCACGGTCACCGGCTCGACCTGGGCGTACGGAGTGACACGGCCCGTTCGCCCCACACCCACGCGGATGTTGACGAGCTTCGTGTTGACCTCCTCCGGCGCGTACTTCCAGGCGATCGCCCAGCGGGGCGCGCGGGAGGTCGAGCCGAGGCGGCCCTGGAGGGGGATCTCGTCGAGCTTGACGACCACCCCGTCGATCTCGTGCTCCACGGAGTGGCGGTTCTCGCCGTAGTACGCGATGAACTCGCGCACGGCGTCGAGGTCGTCGACGACCCTGCCGTAGTGGGTCGTCGGCAGACCCCACTCGCGCAGCAGCTCGTAGGCGTGCGAGAGGCGGTCGATGTCGAAGCCCTCCCGGGCGCCGATGCCGTGCACGACCATGTGCAGGGGGCGGGTCGCGGTGACCCTGGGGTCCTTCTGCCGCAGTGAACCCGCCGCCGCGTTGCGCGGGTTGGAGAACGGCTTGTCGCCGGCCTCCACCAGGCGGGCGTTGAGCGCCTCGAACTTCTCCATCGGGAAGTAGACCTCGCCGCGGATCTCCACGAGGTCGGGGATGCGCTCGCCCCGGAGGCGGTCCGGGATCTCCGCGATGGTGCGGACGTTCGGCGTGATGTCCTCGCCGGTGCGGCCGTCCCCCCGGGTCGCCGCGCGCGTGAGGCGGCCGTGCTCGTACGTCAGGTTGACCGCGAGGCCGTCGACCTTCAGCTCGCACAGGAAATGGTGGGCCGAGGTGCCGACCTCCTTGGCCACGCGCTCGGCCCAGGCGGCCAGTTCCCCGTCCTCGAAGGCGTTGTCGAGCGAGAGCATCCGCTCGCGGTGCACGACCGCGGTGAACTCCGTCTCGTACGCCCCGGCCACCTTCTGGGTCGGCGAGTCCGGGGTGCGCAGCTCGGCGTACTCGTCCTCCAGCGCCTCCAGCGCGCGCAGGAGGCGGTCGAAGTCCGCGTCGCTGACGACCGGCGCGTCCTTCACGTAGTACCGGAAGCGGTGCTCCTCGATCTGCTCAGCGAGCTGCGCGTGCCGCTCCCGCGCCTCGGCGGGCACGGTCCGTGCAGCCGAGGGGGTCTGTGCGTCCTTGTCGCCGGCCACCGTGTCGTCCTCCCGTTACTCAGGGTTGTCCGCGAGGGATCTCGCAGCCCGGAGGCAGTGGGCGAGCGCCCTGCGCGCGTACTCGGGGGAAGCACCCGCGAGACCGCACGACGGGGTGAGGGTCACGGCGTCCGCGAGAAGTCCCGGAGCCAGCCCCAGCCTGCGCCACAGCGTCCTGACACCCATGACGCTACCGGCAGGGTCCGACAACGGGCCGTCCGTGCCGGGCACGACACCGGCGAACAGCTTCGTTCCGCCCTCCACCGCCTCGCCGATCACATCGTCGTCACGCTCGGTGAGCAGGGAGAAGTCGAAGGAGACCGCGGCGGCCCCGGCCCGGCGCAGCAGCGCGAACGGCACGTCGGGGGCGCACGAGTGCACCGCCACGGGTCCTTCGGCGTGCGCGCCGACGACGTCCCGCAGGACGGCCTCCACGACCTGGCGGTCCACGGCCCGGTGGGTGCGGTAGCCGCTCGCGGACCTCACATGGCCGCGCAGTACGGCGGTGAGGGACGGCTCGTCGAGCTGGAGCACGATCCGGGCGCCCGGAATCCGGCGCCGCACCTCGTCGAGGTGCCCGCGCAGGCCCTCGGCGAGCGATCCGGCGAGGTCGCGGCAGGCCCCGGGGTCGGAGAGCACCGCCTCGCCGTTGCGCAGTTCCAGTGCGGCGGCGAGCGTCCAGGGGCCCACCGCCTGCACCTTGAGCGGCCCCTCGTACCCCTGGGTGAACTCCTCCAGGGCGTCCAGGTCCTCGCCCAGCCAGGACCTGGCGCGCCTGGTGTCCCGGCCGGGCCGGTCCCCGAGGCGCCAACCGCTGGGCTCCACGCGCGCGTAGAGCTCGACCAGCAGTCCGGCGGTCCGGCCGATCATGTCGGCGCCGGGCCCCCGCGCGGGCAGTTCGGCAAGGAACGGGAAGTCCTCGATGGACCCCGTGACCGTCTTGGCGGCCTCCCTGGCGTCCCCGCCGGGCATGGAACCGACCCCGGTGGCGGGCCCGAAGCTGAACTCGCTGATATCGCTCACCCCGGAAGCGTACGCAACCCCGAGCGGGTGCCTTCACCGGCTGGACGCCCGCCATCGGGCGCCGCCGCCGGACGCCCGTCCGCGGACGCCTGCCACCGGACTCCCGTCCGCGGACGGGCCCCGTCGGACACCGTCCCAGTACACGCTCCCTCCGGCCGTCCCCTCCACTCGTGGTCCGGTCACCGCCCCCTCCACCGCCCGTCCGGCCACCGCGCCTTCCGGTTCACCCCGGTTCCGGGGCCCGGTGCAAGGGGCCGGTGCAGGGGCCCGGTGCAGGGGGCCCGGTGTCAGCGGCCCGGTCGTACCGTCAGGTCGTTGACCTCGGCGTCCTTCGGGAGGTCGAGCGCCATGAGGATCGTGGTCGCGACGGACTCGGGGTCGATCCACTTCGACGGGTCGTACTCCTTGCCCTCCTGCTGGTGGACCTTCACCTGCATGGGGCTCGCCGTGCGGCCGGGGAAGACGGACGTCACCCGCACCCCCTCGGCGTGCTCCTCGTGGCGCAGGGAGTCCGCCAGGGCCTTCAGCCCGTGCTTGGAGGCGGCGTACGCGGACCAGTCGCCGTACGCGTGGAGTCCGGAGCCCGAGTTGACGAACACCACATGGCCCTGGGCGAGCCTGAGTTGGGGCAGGAAGTGGCGGGTCAGCTCGGCGGGCGCGACGAGGTTGACGTTGAGCTGGTGGATCCACGCCTTGGGGGTCAGTTCGCCGACCCTGCCGAGGTCGATGACGCCCGCCACGTGCAGGAGCGAGTCGACCCGGTCGGGCAGCGACTGGTGGGAGAACGCCCAGGAGAGCCGCCCCGGGTCGGCGAGGTCCCCGACGAGGGTCCGGGACCCGGGGAACCCGGCGGCCAGTTCCTTGGCGCGGCCCGCGTCGCGCGCGAGCAGCACGAGGTCGTCCCCGCGCGCGTGGAGGCGGCGGGCGACGGCCGCGCCGATGCCGGAACCGGCCCCGGTGATCACATGAGTAGCCATGCCCGCCATGCTCGCATCACCGGGTGCCGTGGCTCTCCTCCAGGTACGCCAGCGCACCGACGGGCTCCTCGGCGAAGAAGACGAGGTCGGTGAGGGGCCGCGGCAGGAATCCCTCGGCGTCCATGCGCAGGAACTGCTGCTTGAGGCCGTCGTAGAAGCCCGCGGTGTTGAGCAGCACGACCGGCATCTCCGTGTGCCCGTGCTTCTTCAGTTCGAGGATCTCGGTCGCCTCGTCGAGCGTGCCCGTCCCGCCGACCATGATGACGACGGCGTCGGCCTTCCGCAGGAGCAGCGCCTTCCGCTCCGCGAGGTCGCGCGCGACGAGCATCTCGTCGGCACCCTCGCGCGCCTTGGCGGACAGGAACTCCACGGAGACCCCCAGCAGGCGCCCGCCGGCCTCCTGAACGCCGTCGGCGACCACCTTCATCAGGCCGACGTCGGACCCGCCCCACACCAGCGTGTGGCCGCCCTTGCCGAGCAGTTCGGCGAATTCGCGGGCGGGGCGCGTGTAGCGCTCGTCGAGGTCGGCGGCGGAGAGGAAGACACAGATGTTCATGCGCCCACGCTACGGCCCCGCGCACGGCGCGCGGGGCCGGTGGCCGCATCCCGCGGGACGACACCCGCGCACGGGGAAGAAGACGGCGCCGGCCCGCGCTGTACGGGTCGAGACCGCTGACCGAGGAGGCGCAGAAGCCGTGACCGCAGGCCACCGCATCACCGTCGAGCAGGGCACCGAACACGTCCGCGCGGTGCACGGCGGACAGGTGCTCGCCGAGAGCACCCGTCCGCTGCTGCTGCGCGAGACGGGCTGTCCCGTGCGCTACTACCTCCCCGTGGAGGATGTGCGCCTGGACCTGCTGACACCGTCGGACACCCGCACGCACTGCCCGTTCAAGGGCGACGCGTCGTACTGGTCGCTGCCGGACGCGCCGGACCTGGTCTGGACGTACCCCGACCCGAAGCCGGAGGTCGCCGCGATCAAGGACCACGTCTGCTTCTACGAGGTGGAGGTCGTCTGAGGCGTCGCCCGCCGGGGGACGGAGCGCCGGGACCGGGGCACGCACGGGCGCGTCGCGGAGTCCGCGGGCGCCCCGCACCCGACCGCCCCCGGCGCCCACCCCTCGACTCCCGGCGGCCGGCCACCGGGGGCCCGTCACCGGCCGATTCCGGACGGCACCGATGAGTTCCGGACGCCCCGGCGGTCCCCACCGGTATGGACAAGAAGACGATCTCGCGCGACGGCACACCGATCGCGTACACGGTCGGCGGTGAGGGCCCGCCGGTCGTCCTGGTGACCGGGGCCATGACCACGGGCGCCTTCGACGCGCCCCTGGCCGGGCTCCTCGCGGAGCGGTTCACCGTGGTCGCGTACGACCGCAGGGGCCGCGGGGACAGCGGCGACACCCCGCCCTACGCGGTGGAGCGCGAGTTCGAGGATCTCGCGGCGCTCGTCGACACGGTGGGCGGCACCGCGGCGCTGTACGGGATGTCGTCGGGTGCGGCGCTGGCCCTCCTGGCCGCCGCGAGCGGACTGCCCGTCTCACGGGTCGCCGCGTACGAGCCCCCGTACGCCGTGCGGGAGGGGGGTGGACGGCAGCGCGCCGAATACAGCTCGCGGCTCCAGGGGCTGCTGGCACAGGGCCGGCGCGGGGACGCGGTGGAGCTGTTCGTCGCCCTGACCGGTGCGTCGCCCGAGGCGATCCGGGGGATGCGCCACTCCCCCGCGTGGCCGGGCCTGGAGGCGGTGGCCCCGACGCTCGCCCACGACGACGCCGTGATGGGTGACGGCCTGGTGCCGCGCGCGCGGCTGGCCTCCGTGGGCGTGCCCGTCCTGGCCCTGGCGGGCGGCGCGAGCCCGGCGTGGATGCGGGAAGCCGCGGCGGCCACCGCGGGGGCGGTGCCCGACGGTACGCACCGCGTGCTGGAGGGACAGGGGCACATGGTGGATCCGGGAGTGCTGGCGCCGGTCCTCACGGAGTTCTTCGCCGGGTAGCCGCGAGCGCCCGGCCGCCTCGCCCGCCCCCACCGGTACGCGCCCGCGCCGGCCCTTCCGTCCGGTCGCCGTCCCGCGCGCGCGGGTCACCGTCCGCGGGGCCGACGGGTCACCGTCCGGCGGGCCCTTCCAGGCGCGGGCCCACCACCGCGTGTGCCGCGACGACCGGAAGGCCGGTAAGCCGCCTGACCGGGGAGCCGGAGGGCGAAGCCGGAGGGCCGGAAAACCGGAGGGCCGGGAAGCCGCCTGACCGGCGAGCCGGAGGGCCGGGCCGCCTGACCCGAGGGCCGGGGGGGGCCGCCGAGTCCCCGGATCCCGGGGAGTTCGCGGGGCCGGGCGAGCGGGTCAGGCCATCGCGGCGGCGGCGCGCGTGGTCGTCGCGATCGTCGCCGAGCCGACCACACGCGTGTCGTCGTACAGGACGATCGCCTGGCCGGGGGCCACTCCGCGCACGGGCTCGGTGAACTCCACCCGCAGCTCGCCGTCGACGAGTTCGGCGGTGACCGTCGTCTCGCCGCCGTGGGCCCGCAGCTGTGCCGTGTAGGTGCCGGGCCCGGTGGGCGCGGCGCCGCACCAGCGCGGCTTGACCGCCGTCAGCGCGGAGACGTCGAGGGAGGCCGCCGGGCCCACCGTCACGGTGTTGTCCACCGGCGAGATGTCCAGGACGTACCGCGGCTTGCCGTCGGCGGCCGGGGTGCCGATGCGCAGGCCCTTGCGCTGGCCGATCGTGAAGCCGTACGCCCCCTCGTGTGCGCCGACGACCGCTCCGGACTCGTCGACGATGTCGCCCTCGGCCTTGCCGAGCCGCTTGGCCAGGAAGCCCTGCGTGTCCCCGTCGGCGATGAAGCAGATGTCGTGCGAGTCGGGCTTCTTGGCGACCGCGAGGCCCCTGCGCTCGGCCTCCGCGCGGATCTCGTCCTTCGTGGTGACCGTGTCACCGAGCGGGAAGAGGGCGTGCGCGAGCTGGCGGTCGTCCAGGACGCCGAGGACGTATGACTGGTCCTTGGCCATGTCCGACGCGCGGTGCAGCTCGCGCGTGCCGTCCTCGTTCACCAGCACCTTGGCGTAGTGGCCCGTGCAGACCGCGTCGAAGCCGAGCGCGAGCGCCTTGTCCAGCAGCGCGGCGAACTTGATCTTCTCGTTGCAGCGCAGGCACGGGTTCGGGGTGCGGCCGGCCTCGTACTCGGCGACGAAGTCGTCGACCACGTCCTCCCGGAAGCGCTCGGCGAGGTCCCACACGTAGAAGGGGATGCCGATGACGTCCGCGGCCCGGCGGGCGTCACGCGAGTCCTCGATGGTGCAACAGCCGCGCGCGCCGGTGCGGAACGACTGCGGGTTCGCCGAGAGGGCGAGGTGGACACCGGTCACGTCGTGCCCTGCCTCGGCGGCCCGGGCGGCGGCGACGGCGGAGTCCACACCGCCGGACATGGCGGCCAGGACGCGAAGGGGGCGCTGGGAGGTCTCAGTCATAACTCCTCCAGGGTACGGGTCGCCGGGAACCGGAGCCCGCGAGTATCCGTTCACGATCACATGGGGCAGACGACGAAGGACTCGGACCGGCGCATCGGGCGCCGCGCGCTGCTCATCGGCGGGGCGGCGGCGGCCGTCGGCACCGCCGTGCTGGCCCGCGACGAGCTGGGGCGCCTGTGGTGGCGGCTGCCGAGCGTGGAGAAGCCGCGCAAGGAGGGCGAGGTCGACTTCCGCGGCGCGCGCTGGGTGGCGGCGTCGTCGGCGAACTGGCGCATGGCGGACCGGCCCGACGACTACGGCATAGACCGTGTGATCATCCACGTCACGCAGGGCAGCTACGCGAGCGCGGTGAAGGTCTTCCAGGACCCGGGCCACGGCGCGGCCACGCACTACATCGTCCGCCAGGACGGCCGCGTCACCCAGATGATCCGCGAGCTGGACGTGGCGTTCCACGCGGGCAACCGCGCGTTCAACGAACGCAGTGTGGGCATCGAGCACGAGGGCTTCGTCGACCGGCCGAAGGACTTCACGGACGCGATGTACGAGGCGTCGGCCCGTCTGACGGCCCGGATCTGCGCCCGGTACGACCTGCCGGTCGACCGGGAGCACATCATCGGGCACGTCGAGGTGCCGGGCACGGACCACACGGACCCCGGGCCGCACTGGGACTGGGACCGGTACATACCGATGGTCCGCAGGGCTGCGGCGCGGGCGACCGCGGAGCCGTCCAGGGGCAGCGCCTGAGCCCTCCGCCCGAGGCGTCCCGATCCCGGCCACTCCCGGCCACTCCCGGCCACTCCCGGCCGCTCCCGGCCGCTCCCGCCCGGATCGCCGCTCCCCACGCGCTCGCCGCGGGGGGAGCGCTCAGCTCAGCCCCGCCGACCTGGCCCGTTCCACAGCCGGACCGATCGCCTTCGCGACGGCCTCGACGTCCGCCTCCGTGGAGGTGTGGCCGAGGGAGAAGCGCAGGGTGCCGCGGGCGAGGTCCGGGGCGGTCCCCGTGGCGAGCAGTACGTGACTGGGCTGGGCGACGCCCGCGGTGCAGGCGGAGCCCGTGGAGCACTCGATGCCCTGGGCGTCGAGCAGCAGGAGCAGTGAGTCGCCCTCGCAGCCGGGGAAGGTGAAGTGCGCGTTCGCGGGCAGCCGGCCCTCGCGCGACGGGTCGCCGCCGAGGATCGCGTCCGGCACGGCCGCGCGCACGGCGTCCACGAGCTCGTCGCGGAGCCCGCCGATCTCACGGGCGAACCACTCGCGCTGCCCGGCGGCGGTCCGCCCGGCCACCGCGAAGGCGGCCACGGCGGGCACGTCCAGCGTGCCGGAGCGCACATGGCGTTCCTGGCCGCCGCCGTGCAGCACGGGCACCGGGCTGTACTCGCGGCCCAGGAGCAGCGCTCCGATGCCGTACGGGCCGCCGATCTTGTGGCCCGAGACGGTCATGGCGGCGAGGCCCGAGGCGCCGAAGTCGACGGGGACCTGCCCGAAGGCCTGGACGGCGTCGGCGTGCAGAGGAACGCCGAACTCCTTGGCCACGTCGGCCAGTTCACGGACCGGCATCAGGGTGCCGATCTCGTTGTTGGCCCACATGACGGTGGCCAGCGCGACGTCGTCGGGGTTGCGGGCGAGGGCCTCGCGCAGGGCGTCGGGGTGGACGCGTCCGTACGCGTCGACCGGGAGGTACTCGACGGTGGCGCCCTCGTGCTCGCCGAGCCAGTGGACGGCGTCGAGGACCGCGTGGTGCTCCACGGGGCTGGCGAGCACCCGGGTACGGTCCGGCTCGGCGTCGCGGCGGGACCAGTAGAGGCCCTTGACGGCGAGGTTGTCGGCCTCGGTGCCGCCGGAGGTGAGGACCACCTCGCTGGGGCGGGCGCCCAGGGCGTCCGCGAGTGTCTCGCGGGACTCCTCGACCGTTCTGCGGGCGCGGCGGCCCGCGGCGTGCAGGGAGGAGGCGTTGCCCGTGACGGCGAACTGGGCGGTCATTGCCTCGACCGCCTCCGGGAGCATGGGGGTGGTCGCGGCGTGGTCGAGGTAAGCCATGGTGGGGCCGATTCTACGGGCCCGCCGTCCACGCTCCGGGCGGGTGGTCCCGCCCGGGGGCCGCGGGCGGACGCGAACGCACCGCGCACGGGTGCGCGGTGCGTGGCTCCGGGCGTCCGGCGGCGGTCTCAGAAGCTCCAGGACAGCGTGCTGTCCGCCGACATGAAGGCCAGCAGGACCACGAGGTCGGCGATGCCGAGGCCGAGACCGAGGAGCGCGCGGCCGCGCCGGGCGGTGCCCCGGAGGAGGGCCAGCGAGGCCAGGACGATGGACAGGGGGCCGAGGAAGACGTTCAGGGCCAGCAGGCCCACGAGCCCCAGGATGAAGGACGCGACGGCCATGCCGTCGGCGTCACGGGCGGAGTCGCGGCGCCGCGGGGCGGCGGTGGTGAGTTCCATGGTTCTGCTCCCAACAGGCAGTCGTGCGAGGTCGGTCGGCTGCGCGGGTGCGCGTTGGTCAGTTGCCGGTCGCGCGCCTGCGCGCGTGGCGTTCGCGGGCCGCGAAGACGGCCAGCCAGACCGCGACGACGGCGGCGGCGACGAGGGTGAAGGACAGCGGCGCGTGGGCCACGGTGCCCAGTACGACGCCCAGCAGCAGGAGCGCTGCGACGAGGAACAGCATGGGATTCCTCTCGTGGAAGTCCGGCGAGCGGCCGTGTCCGTCCGGACGGTTCCGGATGTTCCCGGGACCCGACAGCTCGGTGAACGCTTGTGGTAACAGTTGTTCACTGACTTGTGAGTCTAACCCTTCGCGCGACTTTGCAATCACGGAGAACAGTTGTTGACTGCATGGCATGAGTCACACCCTCGGCGCCCGGCAGGTCCAGAAGCAGAAGACCCGGCAGGCGCTGCTGGACGCCGCGTTGGGGCTGCTGGAGGAGCAGAGCCTCAGCAGCCTGGGCCTGCGCGAGGTCACGCGGGCCGTCGGGGTGGCACCGACCGCCTTCTACCGGCACTTCCACTCGACGGCGGACCTGGGCGTCGCCCTCGTCGAGGAGGCCCTCGGCAGCCTGCACCCGATGATCGCGGGCACGGTGTCGGCGTCCGGGGACAGCGGCGAGCGCATAGACCGGGCCGTCTCCCTGATCGCCCGTCATGTCCGCGAGCACCCCGCGCACATCCGCTTCATCGCCCGGGAGCGCAACGGCGGCGTGCAGAAGGTCCGGGCGGCGATCGCCGAGCAGATGGCCAGGTTCACCGCCGAGGTGAGGACCGAACTCGCCGGGCAGCCCGAGTCCGTCGGCTGGAGCGACGACGACCTGCTGATGCTCGCCGGGCTCTACGTGGACCAGATGCTGATGACCGCCGGCGCCTTCCTGGAGGCGACCCCCGGGGAAGTCGACCAGGTGGCCCGCGAGGCGACGCGCCGGATGCGCCTCATCAGCATCGGCCGCCGCCACTGGCTGGACTGACGGCACGCCGGCCCTCGCGCACGGGCCCCGCACCGGCCCCGCACCGGCCCGCCCCCTGCCCGCCGCCCGCACCGGCCCGCCCTGCCCGCCGCCCGGCCCGTCACCCCGCCGAGCGCCCGAAGGGGCCCGCCCCTGCCCGGAGGGCGTTCCGGACGGCCTTCGGGGACCGCGTGCGATCACCCGTCCGCGGGCACCGCGCAGGAGTTCACCGCGCACGACCCGCGGACACACCGAGGGGCAGGCCGGCAGGCCTGCCCCTCGCACCGTCAGCGCGGCTCCGGCACCGTCAGCGCGCCCGCGGGTCGGGCGCAGGCGCGCCCGGCCGGAGCCGCGCCCGCACCGGCAGCGTCAGCGCGCCCGCGGGTCAGGCGAGTCGCGCCCGGGCGAGCTGGCGCGACTGTGCGACGAGCCGGTCAGCGCTGTCCCAGACCTCGGCGTCCTCCTCCAGGAAGCCGCCGGCGAGGTTGCGGGTGGTGATCGAGACCCGCAGCGGGCCCGGGGCGGGACGGCTGCGCACGTGCACGGTCAGCTCCACCGTGGGCACCCAGCCCGAGAGGCCGAGTTCGAAGGCGGTCGGCGGCAGCGCGTCCACCGCCAGGAGCAGCGAGAGGGGGTCCGCGTCCCGGCCGTCGGCCAGCCCGAACCAGGACCGCATCTCGCCCTTGCCCGACGGCGCGCCCAGGGCCCAACCCAGTGTCGCGGGGTCGAGTTTGAGCATCAGCCGGTCGGTGATGGCGGAACCGCCGGGGACGGGCGCCGGGCCGTCCTCCGGACCGAAGCACTGGTCCATCGGCGGGATGACGGGCGGCACGGCGGTCGTGCGCACGTCGTCCGGCAGGGCGTCGAGGTCTCCGTACGAGGCCAGGACGCGGATCCGCTCCACCTCGCGGCCGGCGTCGTCGTACTGGAAGAGCGAGGCCGTGCCGGTGGACAGGGTGCGGCCGGAGCGTACGACGTCGGTGCGCACGACCGCGGGGCCCGGGTGCGACGCCGTCAGATAGTGCGCCGAGATCGTGAACGGGTCGGCGTGCGGCAGGGCGTCGGCGAGCGCGCGGCCGAGCACGGCCAGCAGGTAGCCGCCGTTGACGGCGCTGATGATCGTCCAGCCGGCGGACAGGTCGATGTCGTAGACGCCCGTCTCGCGCCGCGTGACCGCGGTGTCGCGGTCGAACTCGCTGTCGCCGATCCTGGCCTGCACGGCGGGCAGGGAAGCTGCTTCTGACATACCTGAACGGTACAACAGCCAATTACTAAGCGGTAGCTTTTTCCGTTTCGGTCACATGATCGCGGAGCCCGTTCACTCCGGCACCTCGATCGCCGTGGACCTGCGGTGCCAGGCCCGGGGGGCCCTCCAGTGGTAGCGCATCGCGAGCAGCCTCAGCACGAAGGCGGTGACGACCGCGAGTCCGGAGGTGAAGGCGTTCAGGACGTCGTAGCGGATGCACAGGGCGACCATCGTGGCGCCGACGATGGCGGGCACCGCGTACAGGTCGCGGTCCCAGCGCAGCAGCGACGGCACCTCGTTGGCGAGCACGTCGCGCAGCACACCGCCGCCCACCGCCGTCGCGAGGCCGAGCGCCGCGGAGGAGGTGAGGCCGAGCCCGTAGTCGTACGCCCTGACCGTGCCCGCGACGCAGAAGAGGCCGAGCCCCGCTGCGTCGAAGATGTTCGCTCCCACCTGGATGCGCTCGACCTCCGGGTGGAGGAAGAAGACCAGCAGCGCGGCCAGCAGCGGGGTGAGGAAGTACCCGAGGTCCGAGAACGCGGCCGGCGGCACGGCGCCGATGATCAGGTCCCGGAGCAGTCCGCCGCCCAGGGCGGTGACCTCGGCGAGGACCGCGATCCCGAAGACGTCGAAGTTCTTGCGGACGGCAAGCAGCGCCCCGGAGATCGCGAAGACGAAGATGCCGACCAGGTCGATCACATGCTGGACGGACGGGTTGAAGAGTTGATCGAGCACCGGGACATTCTCACCCGGCGCCGGACATGCATCGAACGGGAGAGCGCAATCCGCGCTCTCCCGTTCGGCTGCGACGTGCCCGGGCCCTGGGGCCCGGGACTCACTTCTCCGTCGGCTCCGGGCTCTCGCCCTCGGTACCGGCGTCGGCCGCCGCAGCGGCGTCGTCCCCGGCGTTCCCGGCCTCGGGCCCGGACGTCTTCGCGACGTCCGCCGGCTCCTCGGTGGCGGCCGCGGCGGCCCGCTCGGCCTCCGCCAGCTCCGCCGCCGTGCCCACCGCGACCAGCTCGACGGCGTCACGGGCGGCCGTCAGCAGCACGGTGTCGTGCGGCGCCTGGTCCTCGGCGTTCTCCGGGTGGTGGCAGGCGACCTGCTGACCCGGCTTCAGCTCCAGCAGCGGCGGCTCGACGGTCTTGCAGATCTCCGTGGCCTTCCAGCACCGCGTGTGGAAGCGGCAGCCGCTCGGCGGCGAGATCGGCGAGGGCACGTCGCCCTTGAGCAGGATGCGCTCGCTCTTGGCCGACCGGCGCCTGGGGTCCGGGATCGGCACGGCCGACATCAGCGCCTTGGTGTACGGGTGCATCGGCGCCTTGTACAGCGAGTCGCGGTCGGCGAGTTCGACGATCTTGCCGAGGTACATCACCGCGATGCGGTCCGAGACATGGCGTACGACGGAGAGGTCGTGCGCGATGATCACGTACGTGAGGCCCAGCTCCTGCTGGAGGTCGTCCAGCAGGTTCACCACCTGCGCCTGGATCGACACGTCGAGCGCGGAGACCGGCTCGTCCGCCACGACCAGCTTCGGGTTGAGCGCGAGCGCGCGGGCGATGCCGATGCGCTGGCGCTGACCGCCGGAGAACTCGTGCGGGTAGCGGTTGTAGTGCTCGGGGCTCAGCCCGACCACCGACAGCAGCCGCTGCACCTCCTTCTTGATGCCGCCCTCGGGCGTGACGCCCTGGAGCTTGAAGGGGGCGCCGACGATCGTGCCGATCGTGTGACGCGGGTTCAGCGACGAGTACGGGTCCTGGAAGATCATCTGGACGTCGCGGCGCATCGGCCGCATCGCCCCGACGCCGAGGTGCGTGATGTCCCTGCCCTCGAACTCCACGGTGCCCGCGGTCGGTTCGAGGAGCCGCGTGATCAGCCGGCCCATCGTCGACTTGCCGCAGCCCGACTCGCCCACGACACCGAGGGTCTCGCCGGACTTGACCTCGAAGTCGATGCCGTCGACCGCCCGCACCGCGCCGACCTGCCGCTGGAGCAGGCCCTTGCGGATCGGGAAGTGCTTCTGCAGGCCGGTGACCTTCAGAAGCGTCTCGCCGGGGGCGGCGTTCTTGGTGAGCGTCGCCGAGCCGGTGCTCTGTGCAGGGATGCTCACTGCCTTGTCCTCTGCGTTCTCACTCACAGCTTGGGCGCAATCTCTTCGATCCAGATCCGCTCCCGCTGCTCCTGCGTCATGTGGCAGGCGGCCCAGTGCTGGCTGCCGACCTCTGACAGCTCGGGGCGGACCGTGCGGGTGACGTTGTCCTTGGGGACGTCCGCGTACGGGCAGCGCGGGTTGAAGGCGCAGCCCGACGGGATGTTGATCAGCGAGGGCGGGGAGCCCTTGACCGGGATCAGGCGCTCGGTCTGCTCACGGTCCAGGCGCGGCATGGAGCCGAGCAGACCCCACGTGTACGGGTGCCGCGGCTCGTAGAAGACCTTCTCCGCCGGACCGCGCTCGATGCAGCGTCCGCCGTACATCACCAGGATGTCGTCGGAGAGTTCCGCGACGACGCCGAGGTCGTGGGTGATGACGATGACCGCGGAGCCGAACTCCTTCTGCAGGTCCCGGATGAGGTCGAGGATCTGCGCCTGGACGGTCACGTCCAGGGCGGTCGTCGGCTCGTCCGCGATCAGCAGCTCGGGGTTGTTGACCAGCGACATCGCGATCATCGCGCGCTGGCGCATACCGCCGGAGAACTCGTGCGGGTAACTGTCCACCCGCTTGTCCGGCTGGGGGATCCCGACGCGGTCGAGCATCTCGACGGCGCGCCTGCGCGCCGTCTTCTTGTCGACCTTGTTGTGGATCCGGTACGCCTCCACGATCTGCTGACCGATCGTGTAGTACGGGTGCAGCGCCGACAGCGGGTCCTGGAAGATCATCGCCATCTCCCGGCCACGCAGCTTGCGCACGTAGTCGGGGTCGGCGGAGAGCAGTTCCGTGCCGTCGAGCCAGATCTCGCCGGAGATCTGGGCCTTGCGCTTGCCGTACTGGCCGGCGGTGTGCAGGCCCATGATGCCGAGCGAGGTCACCGACTTGCCGGAGCCGGACTCGCCCACGATGCCGAGGGTCTTGCCCTTCTCCAGCGTGAAGTTGAGCCCGTCGACGGACTTGACCAGTCCGTCGTCCGTCGGGAAGTGCACCTTCAGGTCGCGGACTTCGAGGAAGGCGGACGGCGGTCGTGAGTCCTTCACGGGCTCGGTCATGGCCGCTCCGCTCTTGCTGAGTTCGGTCATGACAGCCTCACTCGGGGGTCGATCACGGCGTACAGGAGGTCGACGACCAGGTTGGCGAAGATCACCGCGAGCGAGGTGATCAGCGTGACGCCAAGGATGATCGGCAGGTCCTTCGTGTTGATCGCCGTCAGCACGGCCTGGCCGAGGCCGGGCAGGCTGAATGTGGTCTCGGTCAGGATCGCGCCGCCGATGAGGGCGCCGAGGTCCATACCGAACATCGTGAGGATCGGCGTCATGGTGGAACGCATCGCGTGCTTTCCGATGACGACCGGCTCACGCAGGCCCTTCGCGCGGGCCGTGCGGATGTAGTCCTCGCCGAGGATCTCCAGCATGGTGGCGCGGGTGATCCGGGCGTACATGGCCGCGTAGAGGAAGGCCAGCGTGACCCAGGGAAGGATCATGCCGCCGAACCAGCCGGTGGGACTCTCCGCGAAGGGTACGTACTGGGCGTCGAGCCATCCGAGCCCGTAACTGAAGATCGCGAGCGACAGCAGACCCGTGAAGTAGATCGGGAGCGAGACGCCGCTGAGGGCGACGATCATCGCACCGCGGTCCCACAGGGAGCCGCGCTTGAGCGCCGAGAGCACACCCGCAGCGACACCGAAGATCAGCCACAGCACGGCGGCACCGAGCGCGAGAGCCAGGGTCACTGGGAAGCGGTCGGTGAGCACCGGCCAGATGGCCTGCTCGTTGCGGAAGGAGTAGCCGAAGCACGGGGCCGCGCAGTTCGTGACATCGCCGCCGGACGCGTAGGTGCGTCCCACGAAGAGGCCCTTGAAGAACTCCCAGACCTGAACGAAGATCGGCTCGCCCAGCCCGAGCTTCTGTCGGACGGCCTCGATCGCCGCGGGGTCGGCCTGCTTGCCCACGAACATCGTGGCCGGGTCCACGCCCGCCCAGCGGGGGACGAGGAAGAAGATGCCGAAGACCACCAGAATGATGACCACCAGCATCACTGCGGCGGCGAAGAGCCGCCTGATGAGGTAAGCGAGCACTGCTCTCGGCCCGGCGGCGGTGCCGCGGGCCACCGGAGGTTGTCCGGTGGCCCGCGGGTCACGCCGCGCCGGCCTTCACCTGCCTTTCGTGCCGTATGGCGGGTGCGCCGGTCGGTATTACTTCTTCAGAGCCAGGTTCACGAAGTCGTACTGACCGCTGTAGTTGTCGGTCGTGTAGACGTTCGCGAGGTTGCTGCCACGCCAGTTGACGAACTTCTCGAAGACGAAGGGCAGGTAGTAGCCGCCCTCCATGACCTTGTGGTTGATCTCCGTGGAAAGCTCGACCTTCTTCGCCTCGTCCAGCTCCTTGACGTAGCTGTCGAAGAGGCCGTCGATCGTCTTGTCGTCGATCAGGGCGAAGTTGTTGTTGCCGCTCTCGAGGATGTACTTGCCGCTCCACAGCGGGAGACCGAAGCCCTGGACGGTCGGGAAGTCCGGGCCCCAGCCCATGATGATGATGCCGTAGCCCTTCTTCTTCACGTTGGCGGGGCTACCGATGATGCCGCTGGTCTGGGCGCCGTCGTACTGGTCGATGTCGACGGTGATGCCGACCTTCTTCAGCGAGGCCTGGAGGGACTCGGCCGTGGCGACCTCGACCGGCTTGTTGTTGCGCACCGCGATGGTGGTCTTGAAGCCGTTCGGCTTGCCGCAGGCCTTGAGCTCTTCCTTGGCCTTGGCGACGTTGCCGTTCTTGTTCGTCGTCGCGGACTCGTACGGGTCGTACTTCTGACCCTCGGCGCCCGGGACGGACGGCGGCAGCATGTTGGTGCCGATGTCGCCGCCGGCGACCGGGCCGCCACGCGCGGTCTGGAGCGACTCGTGGTCGGCACCGTAGATGACGGCCTTGCGGCAGTGCTCGTTGTCGAACGGCTTCACGCTCTGCGGGAAGACGGCGTAACGGACGTAGCCGGAGACCGGGTTGTCCAGGTTGGCCTTGTGCTTCTTCAGGGCGGTGGTGCGGCCCTGCGGCGACATGCCGGTCTGGTTGATGTCCAGGTCGTAGTCGCCGTTGATCAGGCGCTGGTCCATGTCATTGGCGTTCGTGAACAGGTTCAGCGTGATCTTGTCCGGGTACGCCTTGCGGATGGGGTCCGAGGACGCCTTCCACTCGGTGTTGCGAACGAGCACCAGGCTCTTGTTCGGCGTGTACGACTCGAACTTGTACGGGCCGGACGAGAACGGCTTCAGGCCGTACTTGGACTTGGTGTCCTTGTCCTGGCGGACCGGCGCGGAGGAGGCCAGCGCCAGGATGTCCTCGAAGTCCGAGTTGGCCTGCGGAAGCTTGAAGATGATGGTCTTCGCGTCCGGGGTCTCGATCGCCTTGAGGCCGAGCTTGTCCTTGGACTTGTCCTTGTAGGGACCCTTGTACTCGCCCTTGGGGTCGAGGATGTCCTTCAGGTAGACCGGGCCACCCGACAGCACGTCCTGAGCCCACTGGCGCTCGATGCCGTACTTGATGTCCTGGGAGGTGATCGGCTTGCCGTCCTCCCACGTCACGCCGTCACGCAGGGTGTACGTGTAGGTCTTGCCGTCGTCGGTGACCTTCGCCGTGCTGGTGGCGAGGTCCGGCGTCAGCTTCGCGCCGGCGGCACCGGGCTCGGCGTTGCCGGTCACCAGGGTGCGGCTGTAGTACCGCATGAAGTTCCAGGCGAAGCCGTAGTAGCCGCGCGTGGTGTCCCACGAGTCGGCGTCCTGGACGCCCGCGAACTTCAGCGTGCCGCCCTTCTTCGCGAGGGAGGCCTGGGCCGCCTTGTTGTTCGCAGCGTCGAAGCCGGCCGCGCCGTTCTTGGAACCGCCGCCCTCGTTCTTGTCGTCGCCGCCGCCGCACGCCGCCGTGGACAGCAGTGCAGCGACCACGGCTGCGGCGGCCACGGCCTGCTTGCGCCGCCCTGTGGTGCGTTGGGTAATCACTCGGATCCTCCGTGTGTGTAGCGGCCCGTCCAAGGGGGGACGGGCCCGGGGGTACGGCAGTTCAGCGGGAACCCTTCGGGTCGAGCGCATCGCGTACGCCGTCGCCGAAGAGGTTGAAGGAGAGCACGGTGATGAAGATCGCTACACCCGGGATGACCATGTACATCGGGTCCGAGTCGTAGTAGTCGATCGCGGAGGAGAGCATCTGTCCCCACGAGGCCGAGGGCGGCTTGACGCCCACGCCCAGGAAGCTGAGCGCGGCCTCGGTGAGGATGTTGGTCGGGATCATCATCGTCGTGTACACGATGATCGGCGCGACCAGGTTGGGCAGCAGCTCCTTGAACAGGATGTAGAACCGCCCGGCCCCGAGACTACGCGCGGCCTCGACGTACTCGCGCTCACGCATCGAGAGGGTCTGGCCCCGCACCACGCGGCCGACGTAGGGCCAGCCGAAGAATCCGATCACCAGGATCATGACGAACAGGCGCACGCCCGTACCCGTCAGGCCCAGCATCTCGTTCGGCATGACCGAGACCAGCGCGATGATGAAGAGCAGCTGCGGGAAGGCCAGCAGGCCGTCCATCACGCGGCTGATGAGCGCGTCGAGCCAGCCGCCGAAGTAGCCGGCGAGGACACCGAGGATGGTACCCAGCACGACCGCGACCAGGGCCGACAGGAAGCCGACCAGGAGCGAGACCTGGGCGCCGTAGACGATGCGGGCGAAGATGTCGCGGCCGCTGACCGGCTCGACACCGAGCAGGTGGTCACCGCTGATCCCGCCGTACGACCCGATGGGGGTCGAGAAGAGCGGGTCGATCAGGTTCTCGTGGTGGGTCTCGGGGTCCTGTCCGACCAGGCTCGTGATCAGTGGCGCGAAGACCGCGACCAGGATCAGCACGAGCACCACGACGCCACCCGTCAGGGCCAGCTTGTCCCGCTTCAGGCGCTCCCAGGCGATGCGGCCGAGGGAACGTCCTTGTACCGCCTTCGCCTCGGCGGAGCCGGCGATTGCCGCCTCCTCGGCCGCGCTCGGCGCGACTTCAGCCGTCGGCTCGTGCAATGGTGCCGTCATCTGGCAGGGACCCCTCTCAACCGGCGGTAGCCGGCCCACACTTGCCGCTGTAGCGGCGTGATCAGTCCGTCGTACACAGGAGCTAAACGTCCTGGAGTCGTGAGTCTTCAACGCCTCGGCGATCTGTAGCCAGACCTGAAGGTGAATGGATGCGCAAACGTGATGCCGTCAGGAGGATTCCGTTATCCGAACGGTGGGTAACGGGGGTCGGACACATGTCAATTGGTACGCAAGGGGCCTTACAGCACATTTACCCGCGTAGATACGGACATTCCACCCACGGGTCGCCGCAAGTGGAACCGATCGTTCCGCGAAGTGGGGTCAGTAGGCGCCGGGGAATCCGTAGCCGCCGGCGGCGGGCGCCTGAGCGGGCGCCGCGTGGGCCTCGCGGTCGTAGAACGGTCGCGCGTTGGCCCGCATCCACAGCGCCACGGGGTCGTACTCGTCGGACATCGCCACGGTCGACACGGGCAGCCCCTCGGGCACCGCGCCGATCGACTGCTGCATCATGGCCCGCACCGAGTCCACCGCGGGCGGACTCGTGTCGTACACGTCGAGACCGATGGCCAGATAGGGCGCCCCGAGAGCGGGCTGCACCCAGGCACGGCGGAGCGAGCGGACGGCCGGTGTGCGGTGCGCGTTCTGCGTGAGCAGGGCGTAGAACTGGGGGATCTCGATGCCCGGTTCGGCCAGCCGGAGCGGGCCCGCGGGCTGCCGCTCCAGCCCGGTGGCGAGCCGGCGCAGATCGAGCCAGGGGACGCCCAGGCCGCCGCCCGGCGCGTGCGGGTTCAGCCAGAGGCCGAAGTGGTCGGGATACAGCGTGCGGGCGACGTCGAGTCCGTCGACCACCTCGTACGAGCGGTTCCAGCCGCTGGCGGAGAGCTCCTGGGCGGAGGTCACGCACGGGGCGTAGCCGAAGCCGTCGACCTCCATGTTCCCGTACTGGGCGTCGGGCGAGCCGGACTGGCCGTGCCACAGCAGCATCCAGACCTGACCGGAGGACGGGGTCGCGAGAGCGCGAAGGAGCGCCTCGTAGGCGTCGTAACGCCCGGGCGTGACTTGGCGCAGCATGTGCTCGACCTGCCCGGCCGCGGCCGTGCCCGACGCGCTCACCTTCTACCGCCCCTTCGCGACATCCCTGACATACGGGTCCGATCCGGCCGGGAGACCGCCGCGTCCGCACGCGGCACCACCCCGACCCGGCCATTCTGCATCGTCCGGGGGAGCAACCCCCGGACCCCGGCCGAAAAGACGACGACCCCGACCGGGCCATGAAACCAGCTTAAGTCGCGATCCTGACAGCGACTTGACGCGGGCGGTCGCTGCTCGGCCGTGCGACGTCAGTGCCCGTGCTGGTAGAAGGGGCGCACCTGGGCGCGCAGCCAGTCCCCCACCGGGTCCTGTGCGACGTCGAGGAACACGAGGTTCACCGCGTGCCCCACGGGCACCCGGCCGAGCGCCCGGCCCAGGGCGTCCAGCGGGAGCGTGCGCGCGCCCTCGTCCCAGTGGGCCAGTTCGACCCCGATGAACATCACGGGGTCGCCGCCCTCGATGCTCGCGAGGCAGCGCCGGGCGCTGAGGACGACCCCCGCGGCGGCGAACTCCGCCGAGGCCGCGGCCAGGAAGTCCACCGGGTCGTCCTGCCAGTCGGGCTGGAACAGCCGGACCCGGCCGCCCCCGGAGAACCCGTCGAGCGCGGTCCGGCCCGCCCGGCACAGTTCGGCGACGGCGGGCGGCGGCAGCGGGACGCCGACCGTGCCGTCCGGGTTCACCGCGATGCCCACCTGCGGCGGCAGGCCGCGCGCGAACTCGACGGCGGGCGCGACGGTGTACGCCATGTGGTCGCCGACGACCTGGCGGAACTGCTGCTCCGAGGTGAACACCGGTACGTACGCCTGGCCGCCCAGTTCCATCGTGGGCAGGTCGAGGGTGCCGCTCTGCGGACCGCCGCCCTCGGGCAGCGGCACCCAGAGGAAGCTGCGGGTGGCCACCTCCACGATCCGGGCGCCCGTGGAGGGCGACGCGGCGAGGCCGAGGGAGGCGGCGAGCACCTCCTCCAGCTCGTTGCCGGGCCAGCCGGTGTGCGGGTGGGGGTGCGCGAGGGGGCCCTGTGCCGGGAACCCTTGTGCCGGAATGTCCTGTGCCGGGATGTCCATCTGCCTACCGCCTGCTCGAACCGCCTTCTGCGGTTGACGAGATTACGCGTACGGAGCCGTACGCGAGGAAATCCCGCCGGTCGTCCCGGCCCTCGGACACCGGCCCGGCGGCCGCCGGGCGGTCGGGACCGCCGGGCCGCCGCTCCCGACGGCCGCCGGCCTGCCCTGAACGGATCCGGCCGGCGCAGGTCGGCGCCCGACGGCACCCGCACGGCTCCCCGGCGACTCCGGGAGCCGGCCCGGCCGCCGGTTCAGTCGTCGCCGAAGTCGATCCGCCGCAGCACGTCCACCGCGGCCCGGTCGACGAGGACGGCCGAGCCGCAGCCCTCCGGGAGGTCGCCCTTCTCGACGGAGCGCAGCAGTCGCGCGACCGCGCCGCGGTGCCGCGCGAACGCGTACCGCGAGACGCCCCGGCCGCGCTCGCGCTGGCCGTCCAGGGCCGTGCCCGGGTCGACGTCGAGCAGCAGGAGGTGCAGCGTGCCGCCCCTGCGGCGGGCGTCGCGGGCGAGCCAGCCGCGCACCCAGGCCTGCGTGCCGCAGTCGTGCACGACGACGCCCTCGCCGGAGCGCAGCGCCCGGCGCAGGCCCGTGTAGTGCGCGAACCGGACGAGGGGGCGGTAGACCGCGTACGGCAGGAAGCGGCCGAGGCGCCCGTCCCAGCGGTCGCGGGTGTCCTGGGAGTCGACGCGGCGACCCGTGACCGTGCGGCGCATAAGGGTCGACTTGCCGCTGCCCGGCAGGCCGGTGACCACCACCAGGTCGGCCGCTCCGAAGCGCAGGCCGTGCGGGCTGTGCCCGGCGCGCTCGCGCAGGTCGCGGACGACGGGCGCCGCCGCGAGCGGGCCGCACGCCTCCGCGGCCGGGACAGTGGGCTGCTCGGGCAGCGCGATGGCCGCGCTCGTGGCGTACGCCGTGGTCCTGTTCACCCTGATCGTCCTCCCCATGGGGTCGGGAGACCCATCCCCGTCGAGTGTAAAGAGAAGGTAATGCGCGAGTCCCCTCATTTGTGTTCTCGTCCTGCCACAGCCCCGTCACAGATCGTGGCGACCGCCCGCCGGGCCCGGGCGGACGCCGCACCGGGCCCGTCCGGGGCCGCGGGCCGTGCCGGGGGAGGCCACTGCCGTGTCACTCGGATGCGTGCAATGATGTGCCCGCCAACTGCATACCGGCCGCTTGAATCCGCGCGGGAGAGTTCCGGACACGTACTGCTCGTACGCGTTCCCGGACGCCGAAGGAGCAAGTCCCTCCCTTGAATCTCTCAGGCACCGTTACCGCGCGGGCGAGGCACATCTGAAAAGCGGGCCGCTCTCCGTGGCTCCACCCAAGGTGCAAATCAGGACCACCGTTTCGCGGGGTCCTGATGAACCTCTCAGGTTCCGATGACAGATGGGGAGGAAAGACCTCGCCGTCATGCCTTGGGAGCCCCACCGATGAGCAGCACCGCACCCGTAGCCCCGCGCCGTACCGCGCTCGACGCCCTGCACCGCTCGCTGGGCGCGACGATGACCGACTTCGCCGGCTGGGACATGCCGCTGCGCTACGGCTCCGAGCGCGACGAGCACCTCGCCGTACGCGGCCGCGCCGGCCTCTTCGACCTCTCCCACATGGGCGAGATCACCGTGACCGGACCGCAGGCGGCGGCGCTCCTGAACCACGCGCTCGTCGGCAACATCGCCTCCGTCGGTGTCGGCCGCGCCCGCTACACCATGATCTGCCGGGCCGACGGCGGCATCCTCGACGACCTCATC
The DNA here is from genome assembly GCF_014651055.1 of Streptomyces fructofermentans. GTDB lineage: Bacteria > Actinomycetota > Actinomycetes > Streptomycetales > Streptomycetaceae > Streptomyces > Streptomyces fructofermentans. Next base: position 35,292 of record NZ_BMWD01000016.1, on the reverse strand, counting down.
GTGTACCGGCTCGCGGAGACCGAGTACATGGTCGTGGCCAACGCCTCGAACGCGCAGACCGTCCTGGACGCCCTGGTCGAGCGCGCCGCGGGCTTCGACGCCGCCGTGCGCGACGACCGCGACGCCTACGCGCTGCTCGCCGTCCAGGGCCCCGAGTCGCCCGGCATCCTGAAGTCGCTGACGGACGCCGACCTCGACGGCCTGAAGTACTACGCCGGCCTGCCCGGCACCGTCGCGGGCGTCCCCGCCCTGATCGCCCGCACCGGCTACACCGGCGAGGACGGCTTCGAGCTCTTCGTCGCCCCGGCCGACGCCGAGCGGCTGTGGCAGGCGCTGACCGAGGCGGGCGCCCCGGTCGGCCTGGTGCCCTGCGGGCTGTCCTGCCGCGACACCCTGCGCCTGGAGGCGGGCATGCCGCTGTACGGGCACGAGCTGACCACCGCGCTCACCCCGTTCGACGCGGGTCTCGGGCGGGTCGTGAAGTTCGAGAAGGAGGGCGACTTCGTGGGGCGCGAGGCGCTGTCGGCGGCCGCCGCCCGCGCCGAGTCCGAGCCCCCGCGCGTCCTCGTCGGCCTGGTCGCCGAGGGCCGCCGCGTCCCTCGGGCCGGCTACCCGGTCGTCGCCGACGGCAAGGTCGTCGGCGAGATCACGTCCGGCGCGCCCTCGCCGACGCTGGGCCGGCCGATCGCCATGGCGTACGTCGACGCCGCGCACGCCGTGCCCGGCACCGCGGGTGTCGGGGTCGACATCCGGGGCAGCCACGAACCGTACGAGGTCGTGGCTCTGCCGTTCTACAAGCGCCGGAAGTGACACTGGTCGCCGGGCGCCGGTCCTGACACCGGCCCCGGCCGCCGGGCACTCCCCGGCGTCCCCGCGCCTCGCGTGACCCCGGACACACCGACCGGGTCACCCCCAGTCCCCCGCATCAGCACTCCCCCGCGTACAGGAGAATTCAGGCCATGAGCAACCCCCAGCAGCTGCGCTACAGCAAGGAGCACGAGTGGCTGTCGGGCGCCGAGGACGGCGTCTCGACGGTCGGCATCACGGAGCACGCGGCCAACGCGCTCGGCGATGTCGTGTACGTCCAGCTCCCGGAGGTCGGTGACACGGTGACCGCGGGCGAGACCTGCGGCGAGCTGGAGTCGACCAAGTCGGTCAGCGACCTGTACTCGCCCGTCACCGGCGAGATCGCCGAGGTCAACCAGGACGTCGTGGACGACCCGGCGCTCGTGAACACGGCCCCCTTCGAGGGCGGCTGGCTGTTCAAGGTACGGGTCGCGGAGGAGCCGAAGGACCTGCTCTCCGCGGACGAGTACACCGAATTCTCCGGATCCTGAGGACCCCGATGTCGCTTCTGAACACGCCCCTCCACGAGCTCGACCCGGACGTCGCCGCCGCCGTCGACGCCGAGCTGCTCCGCCAGCAGTCCACCCTCGAGATGATCGCCTCGGAGAACTTCGCCCCGGTCGCGGTCATGGAGGCCCAGGGCTCGGTCCTCACCAACAAGTACGCCGAGGGCTACCCGGGCCGCCGCTACTACGGCGGCTGCGAGCACGTCGACGTCGCCGAGCAGATCGCGATCGACCGCGTCAAGGACCTCTTCGGCGCCGAGTACGCGAACGTCCAGCCGCACTCGGGCGCCTCCGCCAACCAGGCCGCGCTGTTCGCCATGGCCCAGCCCGGCGACACCATCCTCGGCCTGGACCTGGCCCACGGCGGCCACCTGACCCACGGGATGCGGCTGAACTTCTCCGGCAAGCAGTTCGACGTGGTCGCGTACCACGTGGACGCGGCCGGCCTGGTCGACATGGCCGAGGTCGAGCGGCTCGCCAAGGAGCACCGCCCCAAGGTGATCATCGCGGGCTGGTCGGCGTACCCGCGGCAGCTCGACTTCGCCGAGTTCCGCCGGATCGCGGACGAGACCGGCGCCCTGCTGTGGGTCGACATGGCCCACTTCGCGGGCCTGGTCGCGGCCGGTCTCCACCCGAACCCGGTGGAGTACGCGGACGTGGTCACCTCCACCACCCACAAGACCCTGGGCGGACCGCGCGGCGGCATCATCCTGGCGAGGAAGGAGTTCGCCAAGAAGCTGAACTCGTCCGTCTTCCCCGGCTTCCAGGGCGGACCGCTGGAGCACGTGATCGCCGCCAAGGCCGTCTCCTTCAAGGTCGCCGCCTCGGAGGAGTTCAAGGAGCGCCAGCAGCGCACCCTGGACGGCGCCCGGATCCTGGCCGAGCGCCTGGTCCGGGACGACGTCACGCGGCACGGCGTGTCCGTGCTGTCCGGCGGCACGGACGTGCACCTGGTCCTGGTGGACCTGCGCGACAGCGAGCTCGACGGGCAGCAGGCCGAGGACCGCCTCCACGAGGTCGGCATCACGGTCAACCGGAACGCGGTCCCGAACGACCCGCGTCCGCCGATGGTCACCTCGGGCCTGCGGATCGGCACGCCCGCCCTCGCCACCCGCGGCTTCGGGGACGAGGACTTCGCGGAGGTCGCGGACGTGATCGCGGAGACCCTCAAGCCGTCCTACGACGCGGCGGCCCTCAAGGCCCGCGTGTCCGCTCTGGCCGACAAGCACCCGCTGTACCCCGGCCTGAAGTAATTTCGTACGCTTTTGTACGTCCTACTGTCCGGGGCACCGCGCACACTGGACCGTGTGCGGTGCCCCGGGCCGTGAGCGGCCCTCCCGTCCCCCGTCACCCACCGCCCTGCTCGAAGCGCTCCGCGCGCTGCGTCTGCGCACCACCCGGCCGACAACGGCGTCGGCCGAAACCCTGAGGAGTACCCCGTGGCCATCTCGGTCTTCGACCTGTTCTCGATCGGCATCGGCCCGTCCAGCTCCCACACGGTCGGCCCCATGCGGGCGGCCCGCATCTTCGCCCGCCGGCTCCGCAACGAGGACGTCCTCGCCCCGGTGGCCTCGATACGCGCCGAGCTGTACGGCTCACTGGGTGCGACCGGCCACGGGCACGGCACCCCCAAGGCGGTGCTGCTGGGCCTGGAGGGCGCCTCCCCCCGGACCGTCGACGTCGAGAAGGCGGACGAGCGGGTGGAGGAGATCAGGACGTCCGGGCGCCTGAGCCTGCTCGGCGAGCACGAGATCGCCTTCTCCTTCGACGACGACCTGGTCCTGCACCGCCGCAAGACCCTGCCGTACCACGCGAACGGCATGACGCTGTGGGCGTTCGACGCCTCGGGCGCCGAGCTGCTGTCGAAGACGTACTACTCGGTGGGCGGCGGCTTCGTCGTCGACGAGGACGCGGTCGGCGCGGACCGCATCGTGCTGGACGACACGGTCCTCAAGTACCCCTTCCGCACGGGCGACGAACTGCTGCGCCTGACGAAGGAGACCGGCCTGTCGATCTCCTCGCTCATGCTGGAGAACGAGCGGGCCTGGCGCACCGAGGAGGAGATCCGCGAGGGCCTGCTGGCGATCTGGCGGGTGATGCAGGCCTGCGTCTCGCGCGGCATGGCCCGCGAGGGCATCCTGCCGGGCGGCCTGCGGGTGCGCCGCCGCGCCGCCGTCTCGGCCCGGCAGCTGCGTGCCGAGGGCGACCCGCTGGCCCACGCCATGGAGTGGATCACCCTCTACGCGATGGCGGTCAACGAGGAGAACGCGGCGGGCGGGCGGGTGGTGACCGCCCCGACGAACGGCGCCGCCGGCATCATCCCGGCGGTCCTGCACTACTACATCAACTTCGTGCCCGGAGCGGACGAGGACGGGGTCGTGCGCTTCCTGCTCGCCGCGGGCGCCATCGGCATGCTCTTCAAGGAGAACGCCTCCATCTCGGGTGCCGAGGTCGGCTGCCAGGGCGAGGTCGGCTCGGCGTGCTCGATGGCCGCCGGGGCGCTCGCGGAGGTGCTCGGCGGTTCCCCCGAGCAGGTCGAGAACGCCGCCGAGATCGGCATGGAGCACAACCTCGGCCTGACCTGCGACCCGGTCGGCGGCCTGGTCCAGATCCCCTGCATCGAGCGCAACGGCATGGCCGCGGTCAAGGCCGTCACCGCCGCGAAGATGGCGATGCGCGGCGACGGCTCGCACAAGGTCTCCCTCGACAAGGTCATCAAGACGATGAAGGAGACCGGGGCCGACATGAGCGTCAAGTACAAGGAGACCGCCCGCGGCGGGCTCGCGGTGAACATCATCGAGTGCTGACCCCGGGCCGGCCCCGCATCCGGGCCACCTGGCACTTCCACCGGTGCACCGACGCACCGCTGGACAAGGATGTGGCGGCCTTCGCCACCCGCGCCGGGCTGAGGGCGTGGCGAACCCGTGAGGGAGGCCGTGTCCGCGGACCGTACGGCCGAGGGGCGCCCCCGCCGGTCCGGCGGGGGCGCCCCTCGTGTGCCGCTCACTTGTTCAGGTGGGTCCAGAACTCGTCGAACGAGAGCAGCTTGTCCCCGTCGAGGTCCTGAGCGGCGATGACGGCCTCGGCCACCGACTCGGTGACGTTCCAGTCGCCGCCCTGGGCCAGGGCCTTCTTGAACTCGGCGGCGGTGATGTAGCCGTCCCCGTCCCCGTCGATGCGCTCGAACGCCTTGCGTGCTTCCTCGATGTCCGCCACCGGACCCGCCCCTTCTTGGTGCTTCACTGACGAGGCCAGATTAACGTTCCGGCCGGAAGCGACGTGCGGCGACCACCCTGCGGCCGCCCGCCGGCGGGCGGCCCCCGCGGCGGACGGCCGGGCACCCCTCGCCGATCATGGCGTGGAGACGGGGCTCCCGGTCCGCGGGGCCGGGGACGGGACGAAGGGCGGTGTCGTGGCAGGCACTCTGCGGGGCATTCTCGACGCGGCGGCGCGCGGGGTCTTCCCGCCGCCGGACGGCGGCACGACGGTGGTGCCGCAGCACACGCACCGCGACGCGGGTGTCGTCGCCTTCACCGCGCACTCGGTCGTGTTCACGGACGAACCGGAGGACTGGGTCCGCGAGGAGCTGGCGCGGACCGGCTGCGATCCGCTGGCCGCGACGATGCATCCGCGTTTCCTGACGGCCTTCATGGAGCGTACGGGGCGCACGACGGACACCGTCGACCTGCTGACGGTGGCGTCGCCGCTGCCGGGTCCGCCCCCGCTCGCCCTGGTCGAGCTGCACGACCCGGACCATCCCCGGGCGGTCCGGGCGCGCGGGCGCCGCGACGGGGTACGGGTGTGGGCCGCCGACGGGGGCGTGCTCGTCCTGGGGCGCGGGGTGGCCGGCCGGCTGGAGGCCGCGGCGGAGGTGGACGGGGCGGCGCGCCACCGGGGGCTGGGGCGGGCGCTGGCCTCGGCGGCCCGGCATCTGGCCGGGGGCGAGCCGGTGTGGGCCCAGCAGGCCGCCGGCAACGCCCGCAGCGTACGGGCGTTCCAGGCGGCCGGCTACCGGCCCGTGGGGGCGGAGGCGCTGCTCGCCGCCCCTCGGGACGGTGGGGCGCGGTCCGGCGCCGGGCACCCTCCCGGGGGCCGTTCGCGCGGACCGCGGGAAGGGGGCCCCGGCGCCTGAGCGGTCCGGTGCCGCCCGGTCAGCGGAAGATGCCCGTGTGGCCGAGCGAGTAGCGGCCCGGCTGCGGGTAGACCGCGAGCCCGTGCGGTCCGTTGCCGACGGGGATGCGGGCGAGCTGGGCGCCGGTGCGGGTGTCGATGGCGTACACCTCGGAGTCGTAGCGCCCGGAGAGCCAGAGCACCTTGCCGTCGGCCGAGACGCCGCCCATGTCGGGGCTGCCGCCGTCCGGGAGGCGCCACTTCTTGGTGAGCCTGTCCTTGGTGAAGTCGAAGACGGAGACGGTGCCCTCGCCCCGGTTCGAGACGTACATCTCCCGGGAGTCCCGGCCGACGTAGAGGCCGTGGGTGCCCTTGCCCGTGGGCAGCAGGGTGGGCCTGTCGAACGTGTCGCCGTCCAGCACCCACATGCCGTCGGCCATCATGTCGGCGATGTAGAACTTCTTGCCGTCCGGGGAGATCTTCACGTCCTGCGGCATCGCGCCGTCGAAGGGCAGCTTCTGCTGGCCCACCACCTTCATCCGCTCCGTGTCGACCTTCAGCAGTTCGCCGCTGAACTCGCAGGAGACGATGAAGTACCGGCCGTCGAGCGAGAAGTCGGCGTGGTTGACGCCGTAGCAGCTCACCGGTTCGGTCTTGACGCGCTTCATGGTGTGCGGGTCGCGGAAGACCAGTTCACGGTCGAGGGAGGCCATCACCACGGCGTACTTGCCGTTCGGGGTGAAGTAGAGGTTGTACGGGTCGTGCACCTCGACGGGTTTGCCCGCCTTCCCCGTCCTCGGGTCGATGGGGGTGAGGGTGTGGCCCCGGTTGTTGTTGACCCACAGGGTCTTCAGGTCCCAGGAGGGGACGACGTGCTGGGGCTGCACGCCGACGCGGATCGTCTCCAGCACCTTGTACGTCTTCGGGTCGATGACGGTGACCGTGTCGGACTCGGTGTTGGGGACGTAGACGCGGGAGGGGAAGTCCTTGACCACCGGGGAGAGCTTGTTGGGGCGGTCGGCGGCGTAGACGTCGGCCGGGTCGAGGACCGGCGGCATCCCGGGCAGGCCCCGGACGGCGGGCTCGACGGGACCGGCGGACCGGGCGGAGTCGGCGGCACTCCCGCGGCCGGAGGGGCTCGCGGAACCGGACTCGGCCGCGCCGAGGGTCCCCTTCGTCGTGCCGCCGGACGCGCCGCCGCATCCGGCGAGGGCCAGCGCGGCGAGCACGGCGGCCGCGCCGACGGCCCGCGCGGCGGGACTCCGGTGCCCCGCGGGAGGTGTCGCGGCGGGTGCGGTGCGCGGCGTCGTGGCAGGGGTGGTGCGAGGTGTCGGCATCAGCTCAGCAGCTCCGTCGTGGTCACCGCGCGCAGGCCGCGGCGGTCTAGTGCGTGCAGGAGGGAGGGGAACGCGGCGACCGTGTCCGTGTAGCCGAAGTGCAGGCTCACGACGGACCCGTTGCGGATTCCGGCGGTGACGGCACGGGTCACGGCGGGTGCCCCGGGCGAGGTGAAGTCGAGCGAGTCGACGTCGTACGACAGCACGTGCGGGTAGCCGGCCCGGCGGGCCAGCCGTTCGACGAGGGGGGAGGCGCGGGCGGCGCGCGAGGGCCGGAACCAGGTGCCGATGGAGCCCGTGAGGTCCCGCAGCCGGCGGGCGCACTCGTCGATCTCCGCGAAGGCCCGCTCCTCGGGCATCGCGTTGATGTCCAGATGGCGCTGGGTGTGGTTGCCGAGGTCGTGGCCGCCGTCGAGGACGCGCCGGGCCAGCGCGGGGTGGGCGTCGAGCCAGGTCCCGACGGCGAGCACGGTGACACGGGCGCCGTGCTTCTCCGCCGCGTCGAGAAGCGCGTGGGCGGTGGCCGGGTCGCCGTGGCCGTGGAAGGTGAGGGCGACCCGGGGGCGGGTGCGGGGTCCGGAGCCGATCTGGACGGGCTGCCCGGGAAAGGCGCGGGGGGCCGGCGCGGACGTGCCGGAGGGAGCGCGGGACGCGCCGCGCGGCGGTGCGGCAGCGCTCGCGCCGGGGCCGGGCGTCGAGCAGCCGGTGAGCGCGGTCGCGGCGGCCAGGCCCGCGGCGGCCCTGAGGGCGGAGCGGCGGTCGGTCGTGGTCACGCCGCCCATTTAAGGCGGGTACGTACCGGAATGCCGCCATTGATGCGACGGCCGGGCCGCTCGGGTCGCCCCTCGGGCGGAACGGGAGTTCACCGGCGCGCGGGGACCGGGCGCGGAGCCGCGGGGCGGAGCCGGTGGCGCGGGGCCGGAGGGGGCGGCCTCAGCGGTCGGCCACGCGCATCTCGAACCAGGTCGTCTTGCCGCGGGGCAGCAGGTCGACGCCCCAGCGGTCGGAGAGCTTGTCGACGAGGAAGAGGCCGCGGCCGCTGATGTCCATGTCCTGGACGGGCATGAGGCACGGGAGCCCGCGGGAGGGGTCGCGGACCTCGACCCGGATCCAGCCGCGCCGGCGACGCATCCGGAGGCCGAAGACCCGCGCCCCGGTGTGCCGGACGGCGTTGCCGACGAGTTCCGACACAAGCAGTACGGCGTCCTCGGTCATCTTCGGGGAGAGCCCCCACTGGCGCAGGACCACGACCTGGGCGAGCCGGCGCGCGGTGGCCGCCGACTCCGGACGGGACGGGAGCGGGACCTCCGCCTCGGTGGGGTTGCCGAACAACTCGAGCACCTTGAGCGCGTGTTCGTCCTCGACCGCAGGCGACCAGCGCGCCGCGGTCGCACTGCCGTGCCGCCGCGGCTGTTCGATACCCTCCAGCCCCGCCATGCCCCCATCATGGCCGCCGAAGGGCCCGTCCGGGGGCGTTCCGGAGGAATACGCCCTCCGGAATGCCCTGTTCCGCACGATCCGATCGGCATATGCCACAGGCAGTTCGGCAGTTCGCACAGCCCATGTGAGCTGCGCGAACGGCCCCACGGCGGGCAATCGCCCGGGCTCCCCGGCCCGAAGGCCTTAAGGCTCCCTTAAGGCGGGCATAATCCGCCCTTCGGGGGTCCCGGGTAAGACACCGCGTCAACTGCAAGTGGATCAAAGGGATTTGACGGGTGACTTTCGCGGCACGGACGCCCGCAGCACCCCGCCGCGCCCCGCCGCGCACGGGACGCGGACGGGACGCGGACGGGACGCGGACGGGACGCGGACGGCGGGGCCACGGGCCGCCCGCCGCCCGCCACCCGCCGCCTGTCACCCGCCGCCCGCCACCCGCGGGCCGCCGAGCACCGGCCGGCGGCCACCGTCGGCGCGCACCGCGCCCGCGGTCGGCGCGGCGCCGTCCGCTCAGAGGAACTTCGCCTTGCCCGGCCCCTCCTCGACGAAGCTCCGCATGCCCCGCTCCCGGTCCTCCGTGGCGAACAGCCCCGCGAACCAGTTGCGTTCGATGGCGAGGCCGGTCTCGATGTCCGTCTCCAGACCCGCGTCGACGGACTCCTTCGCGGCGCGCAGCGCGAGAGCGGGCCCCTGCGCGAGCCGGGCGGCCCACGCGTGCGCCTCGGTGTACACGTCGGCGGCCGGTACGACACGGTCCACCAGGCCGAGCGCCAGGGCCTCGTCGGCCTTGACCATACGGCCGGTGAAGATGAGGTCCTTGGCCTTCGAGGGGCCGATGAGCCGGGACAGCCGCTGGGTGCCGCCCGCCCCCGGGATCAGCCCGAGGAGGATCTCCGGCTGGCCCAGCTTCGCGTTGTCGGCGGCGACGCGGTAGTCGGCGCACAGCGCCAGCTCGCACCCGCCGCCCAGGGCGTACCCGGTGACCGCGGCGACGACCGGCTTGGGGATGCGGGTCACGGCCGTGAAGGAGTCCTGCAGGGCCCTGGACCGTACGACCATCGCCGCGTGGTCCATGGCCTGCATCTCCTTGATGTCCGCGCCCGCGGCGAACACCTTCTCCCCGCCGTAGAGGATCACCGCGCGCACGTCCTCGCGGCGCGTGGCCTCCTCGGCGAGTTCCTTGAGCCGGTCCTGCGTGGCGACGTCCAGGGCGTTCATGGGCGGACGGTCGAGGCGGATCGTGCCGACACCTTCGGCGACTTCGAGATGCACAGTCATGCCAGCAGGTTAACGGGGGCTAACGCGCCGGGCCCCGGTGTGCTCCGTCACAGCGGAGCGCACCGGGGCCCGGCGGGCCGGTCGGGGTCAGTGCCCCGTCCGGGTCACGCCGTCCACTTCTCCCACGACATGTTCCAGCCGTTGAGCCCGTTGTCCGGGTCCACGGTCCGGTCGTTGGAGTTCTTCACGACCACCACGTCCCCGACCATCGAGCGGTTGAAGAACCAGGCCGCCGCGACCTTGCCGTCGTAGCCGCCGCGCACGTCGCGCAGCCCGATGCAGCCGTGGCTGGCGTTGTAGTTGCCGAAGGCCCCGCCACCCCAGTAGTTGCCGTGGATGAAGGTGCCCGACGTGGTCAGGCGCATGGCGTGCGGCACGTCCTTGATGTCGTACTCGCCGCCGTAGCCGACCGTCTCGCCGTTCATGCGCGTCACCTTGAGGCGCTCGGTGATGACCATCCGGCCGTTCCAGGTGTCGTAGCCGGGCTTGCCCGTCGTCACCGGAATGGTCTTGATGACCTTGCCGTCCCGCTCGACCGTCATCTTCTTGGTCTTGACGTCCACGGTGGAGACCTGGCTGCGGCCTATCGTGAACTTCACGGTCTTGGCCTGCTTGCCGTACACCCCGGGCCGTCCCTCGACGCCGTCGAGGTTGAGGGAGACCGTGACCTTCGTACCGGCCGCCCAGTACTCCTCGGGCCGGAAGTCGAGACGGTCGTTGCCGAACCAGTGGCCCTGGACGTCGACGGCGGGCTCGGTCTTGACGGTTATCGCCTTCTCGACGTCGTCGGGGTGCGTGATGCCCCGCGTGAAGCGGACCGAGAACGGCATGCCCACACCGACCTTGGACCCGTCCTCCGGGGTGAACGTCCCGACGAAGGTGTTCTTCGGAGTCAGCGTGGTGAACGCGGACTCCTCCGCGGCCTGCCGGCCCGCGGTGTCCTTGGCCACCGCGTGCACCTTGTACTCGGTGGCCGCCGCGAGGTGCGTGGCCGGCGTCCAGCTCCTGCCCCCGTCGGTGATCTCACCCTCGACGGCGTTGCCCTCGTTGTCCTTGACGGTGACCTCGGTCAGCTTGCCCTTGGCCGCCGTCACCTTCAGCGCGCCGCTGGTCCTGACGGCGTCGGCCCCGTTCTTCGGGGCTATGGTCACGACCGCCTGCGAGACCTTGGTGTCCGTCCGGCTCGAATCCTTGTCCTTGCCCTTTCCCGCACCGGACCCGGAATCCGAGTCCCCTCCCCCGCCGCATGCGGTCACGACGAGCAGCAGTACGCCCAGCAGCAGTGCCAGGACCCCTTTGCCACTCCGCGTCCGCGCGCCAACCGACGGCCCCGATATCGGTCGCCCGTTCACGTTCTTTCTCCCCTCGCACGGCCTCGATGAGGCCCGCACTCCGGCGCGTCCCACGCGCGTGTCGCGTTAATTAATCACACGACCCGGAGTGATGGCCTCCCGGGATTGTCACTGTTCAGTCCCAACTTGGACCGCTCGCAGTGCTGTCGGCCTCCACCGTGCGACTACCCCCCTGCCGGGCCTACTTCACCGCGGAGCCCGCCTTCCACTCCTTCCAGTTCATGTTCCAGCCGCCCAGGCCGTTGTCGGGAGCGACCTTCTTGTCCTTGCTGTTGACGACCTCGACGACGTCACCGATGAGACTGCGATCGAAGAACCAGCCCGCGGGGGACGCGGAACTGCCGCCCTTGACGTCCCGCAGCCCCACGCATCCGTGGCTGACGTTGGCGGTGCCGAACACGCCCTCGGCCCAGTAGTTGCCGTGCAGGAAGGTGCCCGACGTCGTGAGGCGCATGGCGTGCGGGACGTCCGGGATGTCGTACTCGCCCTTGCCGTCGGCCTTCTTGAAGCCGACCGTGGCGCCGTTCATCCGGGTCACCTCCAGCATCTCGGAGACGACCATCTTCCCGTTGTAGGTCGTGCTCTTCGGGGCGCCCGCCGTGATCGGCACGGTGGCGAGGAGCTCGCCCGCGCGGCGCACCTCCATGGTGTGGGCGGCGGCGTCGACCACGCTGATCTGGCTGCGCCCGACCGTGAAGGAGACCGTCCTGTGCTGGAGTCCGTAGACGCCGGGGGCCGCCTTCACGTCCCGCAGGCGCAGCGCGACGGTCACCTTCGTACCGGGTTTCCAGTACGTCTCGGGCCGGAAGTCCAGCCGGCCGTCGCCGAACCAGTGCGGCGCGATCTCCGTCCGCGGGCTGGAGGTCACCCTGATCGCGCGCTCGACGGCGGCGCGGTTCGCGATCCCGCGGTTGAACTCCAGCGAGACGATCATCCCGGTGCCGACCGTGGAGCGGTTCTCGGGCATGACGTACGCGATGAACCGCTCGTCGGGGACGAACGTCGTGAACGTCGTGTGCCGTGCCACCCGCCTGCCGTGCCCGTCGAGCGCGACCGTGTCCACCGAGTACTTGGCGGCCAGCGACAGCCGGGGGTCGTCGGGGCGCCAGGTCATGCCGTCCGGGTCGATACGGCCGGGCACCCGGGAGTCCTGGGCGTCCTGCGAGCGGACGACCTCGACCGACTCCAGGCGCCCGGAGCGCACCCGCACGGACAGCCCAGCGCCGGGGCGCACGGCCTTGCTGCCGTCGTCCGGCGAGACACTGATCGTGTCCTCGGGCGACCGGGCCTTGCCGAGCATCCCGTCCACCCCGTGCGAGGTGCATCCCACGGCCCCGGCCAGCAGCCCTGCCCATGTCAGTACGGCGGCCAGCGCGGCCCCTGCGCGCCGCGCGCGCGTCTGTGCGTCCATCACACGGGGCCCAACGACGCGCCCCCTCCTGGGGAAACGTGAGTGCGAGCCCGGCTGTGGGCAGAACAGTACGGAGGACGACGCCAGGGGAGCCGCGGCCGGGACGCCGTGAGCTCCTTTCATATCGGTCCCAACCGAGCCGCAGGAGGCCGTGAGGTGTCGAGCGCAGCCGAGCAGGAGACAGTGCAGGAGGGGCACGCCCCGGCGGGAGGACTGCCCGCGCAGCCCTCCCCCGTGCTGAACGGCCGGGCCCGCACGGCGCCCGCCGTCCCCGTGTGGCCGGGTGCGCCGACCCCCCTCGGGGCGCGCTTTCGCACCGGGCCCGACGGGGTGTCCGGGACCAACTTCGCGTTGTGGGCCGGCGGGGCCGAGTCGGTCGAGCTGTGCCTCTTCGACGACGGGGGTGCCGAGACCCGGGTGCCGCTGGCCGAACTGACCCACGAGATCTGGCACGGCTTCGTGCCCGGGGTGCGTCCCGGGCAGCGGTACGGCTTCCGGGTGCACGGGCGCTGGGACCCCTGGACCGGGGCGCGCTGGAACCCGGCGAAGCTCCTGCTGGACCCGTACGCCCGGGCGGTGGACGGCGACTTCCGGCTGCCGCCCGAGGTGTACGGACACGTGCGCGACTGGCCGCAGCAGCATGTCGCGGACACCGTGCGCGACGACCGGGACTCCGCGCCGCACGTCCCCAAGGGCGTCGTCGTCCACGACGACGACGACTGGTCGGACGACCGCCGCCCGAAGACGCCCTGGGCCGACTCGGTGATCTACGAGCTGCACGTACGGGGGTTCACGAAACTGCATCCGGACATCCCCGAGGAGCTGCGCGGCACGTACGCGGGACTGGCGCACCCCGCGGCGATCGAGCACCTGACCCGGCTCGGGGTGACCGCGGTCGAGCTGCTGCCGGTGCACCAGTTCGCGCACGAGGACCACCTGCTGCGCCGGGGGATGCGCAACTACTGGGGCTACAACTCGATCGGCTACTTCGCCCCGCACGCCGGATACGCCGCCTCGGGGACCACCGGGCAGCAGGTGGGCGAGTTCAAGCGCATGGTGCGCGCCCTGCACGCCGCGGGGATCGAGGTCGTCCTCGACGTGGTCTACAACCACACGGCCGAGGCGGGCGAGCTGGGCCCGATGCTGTCACTGCGGGGCATCGACAACCGCGGCTACTACCGGCTCCAGGGCGACGCGCGGCGGTACGCGGACTACACGGGCTGCGGCAACACCCTGCACGTGGTCCAGCCGCACGTGCTGCGGCTGATCACCGACTCGCTGCGGTACTGGGTGACGGAGATGGGGGTGGACGGCTTCCGGTTCGACCTGGCGGCGGCGCTGGCACGGTCGATGCACGACGTCGACATGCTGTCCCCGTTCCTCGCGGTGATCGCCCAGGACCCGGTGCTGCGGCGCGTGAAACTGATCGCCGAGCCGTGGGACGTGGGCTCGGGGGGCTACCAGGTGGGGGCCTTCCCGCCCCTGTGGACCGAGTGGAACGACCGCTACCGCAACGCCGTACGGGACTACTGGCGCGGCGCGCTGCCCGATGTGCGGGATCTCGGCTACCGGCTGTCCGGGTCCAGCGACCTGTACGCGTGGGGCGGGCGCCGGCCGTACGCCTCGGTGAACTTCGTGACGGCCCACGACGGCTTCACCCTGCGGGACCTGGTGTCGTACGAGCACAAGCACAACGAGGCCAACGGCGAGGGCAACCGGGACGGCACCGACGACAACCGGGCGTGGAACTGCGGCGCCGAGGGCGGCACGCAGGACGACCGGGTCCAGCGCCTGCGGCGGCGGCAGCTGCGGAACCTGCTCACCACCCTGCTGCTGTCCACGGGGGTGCCGATGCTGGTCGCCGGGGACGAGCTCGGGCGCACCCAGGGGGGCAACAACAACGCCTACTGCCAGGACAACGAGATCAGTTGGCTGGACTGGAGCCTGCTGGACGACCCGGGCTGGCGGGCGCTGTTCGACCTGACGGCCCGTCTGATCAGGCTGCGGCACAGGCATCCCGTGCTGCGCCGCCGCGCCTTCTTCTCCGGGCGGGCGCACTCCGCCGACGGGCTCCGGGACCTGGCGTGGTTCACCGCCCGGGGCACCGAGATGACGGAGGGGGACTGGTACGCGCCGGCGGGCACGCTCGGGATGTACCTGTCGGGGCGGGACATCCCGGGCCGCGACGCGCGGGGCGTCCCGGTCACGGACGACAGCTTTCTGGCCGTGCTGCACGCGGGCGACCGTGCGACGGGCTTCGTACTGCCCGGAACGCCCTGGGCCGAGGCGTACGAGGTCGTGGTCGACACCTCGCGGGAGGAGCAGGAGGAGGCGCCGGGGGTGGTGCACGCGGCGGGCACGACGGTGACGGTGCCGGCCCGGTCCGTGCTGCTGCTGCGGGTGCGCTGACCGGGCGGCGCGGGACGGGACGGGGGGTTCGGGGCGCGGGGTGCGGGACGGCAGCGGGACGGGGGGTTCGGGGCGCGGGGTGCGGGACGGGAAGGTGCGGGACGGCCGCGCGGGACGGCGGGTACGGCCAAAACTCGGTGGGCCGTGTCAGTGGTGAACCGTAGGCTCGCCACTGATGCCCACTACACCCACACCTCCGTCGACACCTGCCGAAGAACGCTCCGACGGGCCGACCGGCGATCCGCCCCGGAACCGCTCGGCCGTCCGCAGCCTGCTGCGCCTGTGGCCGTACGTGCGGCCCGTGCGCGCCCGGCTGCTCACCGCGGCCGTCGTCGCGGTCGTCGCGTCGTGCACGGGACTGGTGATCCCGCTCGTACTGAAGTGGATCGTCGACGGTCCGGTGGCAGACCGGGACACCGGCGGGGTGTGGCTCGGGGCGCTGTACCTGCTGCTGCTCGGCTGCGCCGAGGCCGTGCTCTTCGGACTGCGGCGGTGGCTGGTGGCCCGGCCGCTGGCCGGGGTGGAGGCGTCGATGCGGGCGGGCCTCTACCGGCACCTCCAGCGGCTGCCCGTCGCCTTCCACGACCGCTGGCCCTCGGGCCAGTTGCTGTCGCGGGGCACGACGGATCTGATGCTGGTCCGGATGTTCCTCGCCTTCCCGCTGACGTTCCTGCTGGTCAACTCGGTGACCATCGTCGTCGGCGTCGTCATCATGCTGGACCAGGAGTGGACGCTCGGGCTCGTGCTGCTCGCCCCCGCGCTGCCCGTCATGGTCGTCTGCTGGCTGTTCGAGAAGCGCTACTCGCAGGTGGCGCGGCAGGCGCAGGACCAGGTCGGCGACCTCACGACGCTCGTCGAGGAGAGCGTGCTCGGCATCCGGATCATCAAGGGCTTCGGGCGGCATCGCAGCCAGGCGCTCGCCTTCCGGGACCTCTCCCGGACCCTGCGCGGCACCGAACTGGCCAAGGCACGGCTGCTCGCCGCCATCTTCGCCGCGATCATCACGCTGCCCGAACTCGCCGTCGGGGCCGCCCTCGTGCTCGGTACGGTCCAGGTGGCCGACGGGGAGCTGTCCGCGGGCACGCTCGTGGCGTTCCTGTCCACGGCTCTCGCCCTGCGCTGGCCCGTGGAGTCGATCGGCTTCCTGCTCGCGATGAGCCAGGAGGCCGCCACCGCGACCGAGCGGTACTTCGAGGTGATGGACGCGGAACCGGAGTCCGGTACCGCGGTGCCGGCCGGCGCGCTGCCCGCCGCCCGTGCCGCCACGGCACCGCCGAGGACACCCGCGGCGCGCCCGGCCCCGGAGCGGGGCCCCGAGCCGACCCCGGCACCGGCCCCGGCGACCCCGACCACCGGCACGACCCCGGCACCCACGACGGTTCCGGGAAACCCGGACGTCCCGGAGACCCGGGAGGCCCCGGCGGCCCCGGCGGCACCGGCGACCCCGACCACCGGCACGACCCCGTCGAACCCGGACGCCCCCGGTGCCACGGACATCCCGTCGAACCCGGACGCCCCAGGGCCCCCGGCGGTCGCCGTGGTCCGGGCGACCCCGGTCGCCCCGGTGGTCGGCGGGCTCCGGTTCGACGCGGTGCGGTTCCGCTATCCCGACGCTCCCGAGGACAGCGCTCCCGTGCTCGACCTCGTCGACCTCCATGTGCGCCCCGGCGAGACCATGGCGCTCGTCGGCGGCACCGGCAGCGGGAAGACGACACTCACCGCGCTCGTCCCCCGGCTGCACGAGGTCACGGAGGGCCGCATCACCCTGGACGGCGTCGACATCACCCGGATGCCGCGGGCCACCCTGCGCGAACTCGTCGCGGTCGCCTTCGAGGAGCCCACCCTGTTCTCGGCGAGCGTCGGCGAGAACGTGCTCATGGGGGCGGGCGGACACGCGGGCGCGGCCGAACTGGCGCGCGCCCTGGCCGTCTCGCAGGCCGACTTCGTGCACTCCCTGCCCCACGGCACGGACACCCAGGTCGGCGAGCAGGGCCTCAGCCTCTCCGGCGGCCAGCGCCAGCGCCTGGCCCTGGCTCGGGCGGTGGTCGGCAGCCCCCGGTTCCTCGTCCTGGACGACCCGCTCTCGGCCCTGGACGTGCACACCGAGGCCCTGGTCGAGGCGGCCCTGCGCCGGGTCCTCGCCGGGACGACGGCCCTGGTGGTGGCGCACCGCCCCTCCACGGTCCTGCTCGCCGACCGGGTGGCCCTGCTCTCCGGGGGCCGGATCACCGCGGTCGGCACACACCACGAACTGCTGCGGACGAACGCGGAGTACGCCTGGCTGATGTCCGGCGCCGCGGACACGGCCGAGCGGGCGACGGAGGCGGATACGGAGCCGTCGGACCGCCGCCCGCGGGCCGCCGGCCCGACGGCACCGGACGAGACGCCGGACGCGACCGGCGCGACCGGTCCGGCCGACGGCACGAGCACGCGCCCGGGCAGGACCAAGGACACGACGACGGAAGGAACGGGCCGATGACGGCGCCCACGACCACCGCGCCGACCGACGAGGAGGACCGGCCGGCGCCCCCGCACTCCGGCGGCGACCCGTTCGACCGCGACTCCCTGCCCGCTCCCCCGAGGGCGACGGCCGCCCTGCTGCGCTCCCTGCTCGCGCCGCTCAGGGCCCGGGTCGCCCTCGCGACGGTCCTGCTCCTGCTGCAGCAGGCGGCCGTGCAGACGGGCCCGCTCCTCGTGGCGTACGCCATCGACCGCGCCGTACCCGCCTTCCGCCGGGACGACCACGGCCCGCTGATCGCCGTCGCCGTCGCCTACGTGCTGTCGGCGGCGGCGGCCGGCG
Source organism: Streptomyces fructofermentans (assembly GCF_014651055.1). Taxonomy (GTDB): domain Bacteria; phylum Actinomycetota; class Actinomycetes; order Streptomycetales; family Streptomycetaceae; genus Streptomyces; species Streptomyces fructofermentans. The sequence continues at coordinate 17,806 of NZ_BMWD01000016.1, read as the reverse complement.
CGCTCCAGAGCGGCTTCATCCTGGCGTCCGCGCGGGTCAACCAGGACGTCCTGCTGGACCTGCGCGGCAGGATCTTCCGGCACGCGCAGGCACTCAGCATCGACTTCCACGAGCGCTACACCTCGGGCCGGCTCATCTCCCGTTCGACGACGGACGTCGAGTCGCTGCGCGAACTGCTCAGCGAGGGGCTCCAGGAACTCGTCACCGTCATCCTGTCCTTCGTCTACATCTCGGCCGTGCTGCTCTGGCTCGACCTCGGGCTGGGCGCGGTCGCGGTGCTCTCCTTCGTCCCGCTGTACCTGCTCATCCGCCTCTACCAGCACCGCGCCGGGCGGATCTTCAGCCGCCGGTCGACCGCGATCGCCGCCGTCATCGTGAAGTTCGCGGAGACGATGAACGGCATCCGGCCGGTGCGGGCGTTCCGCCGCGAGGCCGTCAACGACGCCGACTTCCACGTGCTCAACCACCGGCACGAGCGCATCAACGGCGACTCGATGCTGGAGATGGCCCGCTACGTCGTGGGCTCCCGGCTGGTCGCCAACCTGGCGGTCGCGGGCATCGTGCTGTGGGGCGCCCACCGGGTGGCGTCGGGCACGCTGGCCCTGGGCGTGCTCGCCGCCGCGGTCCTCTACCTGCGGCGGCTGTACGACCCGATCGACCGGCTCGGCATGTTCCTCAACTCGTACCAGTCGGCGGCCGCCTCGCTGGAGAAGGTCGCCGGCCTGCTCGCCCAGGTCCCGTCGGTCCCCGAGCCCGCGGACCCGCGCGCGCTGCCCGCGCTCGCCTCCCGGCACCCCGGCCGCGAGGTCGTCTTCGACGACGTGCGCTTCGCGTACCGCACCGGGGGCGAGGTTCTCCCGTCCTTCTCGCTGACGCTGCCCGCGGGCCGCACGGTCGCCGTGGTCGGCTCGACGGGCGCGGGCAAGTCGACGCTCGCCAAACTGCTGGCCCGCTTCTACGACCCGACGTCCGGCCGGGTCCTCCTGGACGGCGTCGACCTGCGGGAGCTGTCGGTGCGTGAACTGCGCCGCGGGGTGGTCATGGTGACGCAGGAGGCCTTCCTGTTCTCCGGCACCGTCGCCGAGAACATCGCCATCGGCCGTCCGGACGCCACCCGTGAGGACATCGAGCGCGCCGCCCGGGCGATCGGCGCCCACGACTTCATCAGCGCCCTGCCGGACGGCTACGACACGGACGTACGCAAGCGGGGCGGGCGCATCTCGGCCGGGCAGCGCCAACTGGTGGCGTTCGCGCGGGCGTTGCTCGCCGATCCGGCGGTGCTCATTCTCGACGAGGCCACCAGTTCGCTGGACGTGCCGGGCGAACGGGCCGTGCAGCGCGCGATGCACACGGTCCTCCGGGGGCGTACGGCCGTCGTCATCGCCCACCGGTTGTCGACCGTCGAGATCGCCGACCGGGTCCTGGTCATGGAGCACGGCCGGATCGTCGAGGACGGCACTCCGGCCGAACTCGTCGCGGGCACGGGCAGGTTCGCCGATCTGCACCGGGCGTGGCGGGACAGCCTGGCATGACGGAGGCGGCCCGCCGCGGGACGCGCGGCGGGCCGGGGCATTCGAGCACGGCGGGGCCCCCGGGGGGTGCCGCGGGGAGCGAGGGGCGGATGGTCGACGCGTACGAGGATCCAGGCACCCCGGACCGGCGCGGGGCGGCCCGCTACCTGTGGTGGCTGGTGTGCCGGCAGCCGGGGCGGGCCGTGGCGGGCGCGCTGCTCGGCAGCGCCTGGACCACGCTGATGGCGCTCTCGCCGTACCTGCTCTCCCGGGCGATCGACGACGGTCTCCAGACCGGCGACGGGGCCGCGCTGGCCGGCTGGTCCGCCGCGCTGCTCGGCGTCGGCGTGCTCAACTCCTGGGTGAGCATCATGCGGCACCGCACCATGACCCGGGTCCGGATGGACGGCAACTTCCGTACGGTGAAGGTCGTCGTGGGGCAGGCCGTGCGACTGGGCGCCGACCTGCCGCGCCAGGTCGGGGCCGGCGAGGTCGTGACGATCGGCGTGGGGGACGTGACGACGATCGGGCAGTCCCTGACCGTCGTCGGACCGGGTGTCGGGGCGCTCGTGTCGTACAGCGTGGTGGCGTCCCTGCTGCTGTCGGTGTCGCCCCTGCTCGCCGCGGTGCTCCTGCTCGGCGTGCCGGCCATCGCCCTGCTCGTGGGGCCGCTGATGGGGAGGCTGCAGGGCGCGGAGACGGCGTACCGCGAGCGGCAGGGCGTGCTCACCGCCCGGATCGGCGACCTCGCGGGCGGCCTGCGGGTCCTCAACGGGCTGGGCGGCAAGGGGCTGTTCGCCGACGGCTTCCGGCGCGACTCGCACCTGCTGCGGGAGCAGGGGTACCGGGTCGGGGCGGTCACGAGCTGGATCCAGGCGCTCGGCGTCGGTGTGCCGGCGCTCTTCCTCGCCCTGGTGACCTGGCTCGCGGCCCGGCTGGCCGCCCGGGGGGACATCACCGTGGGCGAACTGGTCTCGGTGTACGGCTACGCGGCGGTCCTCACCGTGCCGGTGGCCTTCCTCATCGAGTGCGGCTTCCAGATCAGCCGCGCGCTGGTGGCCGCGCGGCGGGTGGTCGGGTTCCTGGACCTGGAGCCCGCGACCGCCGACACCTCCGCGGGTCTGGACGCCCCCGCCGCCCCCGCGGTCCTGCACGATCCGGAGTCCGGGGTGCGGGTGGAGCCGGGCCGGCTGACCGTGCTGGCCTGCGCGCGCTCGGCCGACGCGGCGGCCGTGCTCGACCGGCTCGGCGGGTACTCGCCCTCGGCGGCGACCTGGGGAGGCGTGCGCCTCGACGCGATCGCCCTGGCCCAGGTGCGCGACCGCGTGCTCGTCGCCGACCACGACGCCGACCTGTTCGCCGGGTCCCTGCGCGACATGGTCTCCGGGCGGCGCGAACGCACCGGCTCGGAGATCGCGCGGGCCGTGCGCGCGGCCGTCGCCGACGACATCGTCACCGGGCTGGAGGACGGGCTGGACTCGCCGGTCGACGCGCAGGGCCGCAGCCTCTCCGGCGGTCAGCGCCAGCGCGTGCGGCTGGTCCGGGCCCTGCTCGCCGACCCCGAGGTGCTGATGGCCCAGGAACCGACGTCGGCCCTGGACGCGCACACCGAGGCCGCGGTCGCGGACCGGCTGCGCGCCGCGCGCGGGGACCGTACGACCGTCCTCACCAGCACCTCGCCGCTGGTCCTCGACCGGGCGGACACGGTGTACCACCTGGTGGACGGCAGGGTCGCGGCGGTGGGCAGCCACCGGCGGCTGCTCGCCGAGGAACCGCGGTACCGGGCCCTGGTGGCACGGGACGCGGACGACCTCGACGCCCAGGACACCGCGCGGGCGCTGCGGTGAGCGCCCGACTGCCGGTGGCCGGACCGGCCGAGGTGCGCGCGGCGGCGGTCCGGCTGATCCGCGCCGACGCCGGGTCCTTCGCCGCCGTGCTGGTCCTCAACGGCCTCGCCGCCGGGGCGGGCCTCGTGGCGCCCTGGCTGCTGGGCCGGATCGTCGACGAGGTGCGGGCGGGTGCGGGGGTCGGCGTGGTGGACCGGCTGGCGTCGGCCATCGTGGCGGCCGCGCTGGTCCAGTTGCTGCTGTCGCGCTGGGCCCGCTACGTGGGCCACCGGTTCGGCGAGCGGACGCTGGCACGGGTGCGGGAGGAGTTCGTCGACCGGGCGCTGGCCCTGCCCGCCTCGGAGGTGGAGCGGGCGGGGGCGGGCGATCTGACCGCCCGCGGCACCGCCGACGTCGGCGCGGTCGGCGCCACGCTGCGCGACGCCGGGCCCGAGCTGCTGATCTCCTCGATCCAGTGCCTGTTCATCGTCGGCGCGGTCTTCGCCCTCGATCCGTTGCTCGGTGTCTGCGCGCTGCTCGCGCAGACCGGCATCTGGTTCGCGCTGCGCTGGTACCTGCGGCGCGCCCGCACGGCCTATCTCGCCGAGGGCGAGGCCAATTCGGAGGTCGCGGAGATCCTCGCGGCGACGGTGTCGGGCGCGCGCACGGTCGAGGCGTTCCGGCTGGCCGGGCAGCGGGTGGCGGTGAGCCGCGACGCGCTGGAGACGTCCCGCCGCGCGCGTCTGCGCACGCTGTACCTGCGGAGCGTCTTCTTCCCGCCCGTGGAGGTCTCGTACGTCCTGCCCGTGGTCGTCGTGGTGCTGGTGGGGGGCGCGCTGCACGCGCGGGGCTCGCTGAGTCTCGGCGTGGTGGTGGCGGCGGCCCTGTACCTGCGGCAACTGGAGTCGCCGCTCGACGCCGTGCTGTCCTGGACCGAGCAACTCCAGGCCAGCGGAGCCTCGTTCGCGCGGGTGGAGGGGCTGGGCCGGGCGCCCCGGGCCGTCCCTGCGCGGTCGCCGGTCCCGGCGGACGACCGCATCGACGTGTCGGGGGCGCGGTACGCGTACGACCGCGGGGGCGATGTGCTGCGCGGGGTCGACCTGACGGTCCGGCCCGGTGAACGGCTCGCCCTCGTCGGCCCGTCGGGCGCGGGCAAGAGCACGCTCGGCCGGCTCCTCGCCGGCGTCGACGAGCCCCGTTCGGGCTCGGTGACCGTGGGCGGGGTGCCGATCGCGTCGCTGGGCCCCGAGGAGCTGCGGCGGCAGGTCGTCCTCGTCACGCAGGAGCACCACGTGTTCCTGGGCACGGTCCGCGACAACCTGCTGATCGCCGATCCGTCCGCCACGGACGCCCTGGTGTGGTCGGCCCTGGCGGCCGTCGGCGCCGACGAGTGGGTGCGCGGGCTGCCGGGCGGCCTGGACACCGAACTGCGCCCGTCCGGGGTTCCCCTGGCCCAGGGTCCCGGGCAGCCCCCGGGCGTCTCCCTCGCGGACGGCTCGCGGGCGCAGCAACTGGCCCTGGCCCGGGTCGTGCTGGCCGATCCGCACACGCTGATCCTCGACGAGGCGACGGCCCTGCTGGACCCGGCGACCGCCCGCCACGCGGAGCGCGCGCTGGCCGCCGTCCTCGAAGGGCGCACTGTCATCGCCGTCGCGCACCGGCTGCACACCGCGCACGACGCGGACCGGGTGGCCGTCATGGAGGACGGCGTACTGACCGAACTGGGCAGCCACGAGAGCCTGGTGGCGGCGGGCGGGGCGTACGCGGCGCTCTGGCACTCGTGGCACGGCGAGGACCCGAACGCCTCCTGACCGACGCCCCCGCCGTGCGGGCGGGCAGCACCCGGCGCACGCCCGCGCCACCCCGCGCCCGCCACGGGCACGGACGCCCGGTACGGCCCCCGTCGCGCGGCGGCACGGGCGCGGACGCCGGTACGGCCTCGACCGCGCGGCGGCACGGGCGCGGACGCGGGCTCCCCCGCCGGGCGCCACCGGCGCGGGCGCGGGCACCACGGGGCGGACACCGGCGCGGGCCCCACGGGGCGGACACCGGCGCGGGCGCGGGCACCAGCACCGGCACCGCCACCGCCACCGCCACCGCCACCGGCATGGGCGCCACGTCCCCGAACCGCCGTCGTCCAATGCATCCGTATACCGAACACGGCTCCCCGGACAACGAACCGTTTCCGGCCAAAGTCTTGATGCGCACCTGACAGATCAGCCCATCTCCTGCGACTCTTCCCAGGGCCGCTCCACAGCAACCTCACAGCTGCTGCGCGGTGACCCCCACGCACGCCCGCACGTGCCCCATGCAAGTGGTTCTGCGTTCCGCCTTGTTCTGCCCGGACGGGTCCCGCCCGTCCGGTCCCCCCTGGCCGCGCACTCCGCGGCCACGCAGAAGGAGTCCGTGTTGAGACGCACCTCCCACAGACGCACCTCGCACACCGCAGGCACCTCACAGCCGGCCTTCACCTCCCGCTCCACCCGGCACAAGGCAGCCGCCGGCGCGCTCGTCGCCGTCGCCGCCCTGCTCGCCGCGGCGGTCCAGACGGGCGCCGCCACCGCCGACGCGACCCCCTCGCCGGGCAAGCTCGACAAGGGCGCCCTGGCCGTCAAGCTCACCCCCTCGCAGCGCGCCGCGCTGATCCAGGACGCCGACTCGGCCAAGGCGGACACCGCCAGGGAACTGGGCCTGGGCTCCCGGGAGAAGCTCGTCGTCCGGGACGTCGTCAAGGACGCGGACGGCACGGTCCACACCCGGTACGAGCGCACGTACGCCGGACTCCCGGTCCTCGGCGGCGACCTGGTCGTCGAGACGGCCGCCTCCGGGCGGACCGAGAGCGTCACGCGCGCGGTCCGCGCCAAGCTGGACAACCTCACCACCAGCGCCGCGGTGAAGCCCGCGACCGCCGAGAAGCAGGCCCTGAGGGCCGCCGCGGCCGAGGGGTCGAAGCGCACGGAGGCGGACCGGGCGCGCAAGGTGGTCTGGGCGGCGAGCGGCACGCCGACCCTCGCCTACGAGACGGTCGTCGGAGGGCTCCAGCACGACGGCACCCCGAACGAGCTGCACGTCGTCACGGACGCCGCCACCGGCAAGAAGCTCTACGAGTACCAGGGCGTCGAGACGGGCACCGGCAACACCCTGTACAGCGGCTCGGTGACCCTCGGGACCGCCCAGTCGGGCTCGAACTACACGCTCTCCGACACGGCCCGCGGCAACCACAGGACGTACAACCTGAACCGCGGCAGCTCGGGCACCGGCACGCTCTTCTCCGGCACCGACGACGTGTGGGGCAACGGCACCGCGTCCAACCTGGAGACGGCGGGCGCCGACGCGCACTACGGGGCGGCGCTGACCTGGGACTACTACAAGAACGTGCAGGGCCGCAACGGCATCCGCGGTGACGGGGTCGGCGCGTACTCCCGCGTCCACTACGGCAACAACTACGTCAACGCCTTCTGGCAGGACTCCTGCTTCTGCATGACGTACGGCGACGGCTCGGGCAACACGAAGCCGCTGACCTCCATCGACGTGGCCGCGCACGAGATGACGCACGGCGTCACCTCGAACACGGCGGGCCTCGTCTACAGCGGTGAGTCGGGCGGCCTCAACGAGGCGACCTCCGACATCTTCGCGGCGGCCGTCGAGTTCTACGCGGGCAACTCCTCCGACGTCGGCGACTACCTGGTCGGCGAGAAGATCAACATCAACGGCAACGGGACCCCGCTGCGCTACATGGACAAGCCGAGCAGGGACGGCTCGTCCAAGGACGCCTGGTACTCGGGCATCGGCTCGATCGACGTGCACTACTCCTCGGGCCCGGCCAACCACTTCTTCTACCTGCTGAGCGAGGGCAGCGGCGCGAAGACGGTCAACGGCGTCTCGTACGACTCGCCGACCTCCGACGGCCTGCCGGTCACCGGCATCGGCCGCGAGAAGGCCGCGCTGATCTGGTTCAAGGCGCTGACGACGAAGTTCACCTCCTCGACCAACTACGCGGCGGCGCGCACCGGAACGCTCGCGGTGGCGGGCGAGCTGTACGGCACCACGAGCGCCGAGTACCTGGCGGTGCAGAACGCGTGGGCCGGCATCAACGTCGGCTCACGGCCCGGCGGCGGGGGCGGCACGTCGTTCGAGAGCACCACCCAGGTGTCGATTCCGGACAACGGCGCGGCGGTCACCTCGTCGATCACCGTCACCGGCCGCACCGGCAACGCGCCCTCGAACCTGGTCGTCACGCCCAACATCACGCACACGTGGCGCGGTGACCTGGTCGTCGACCTGGTGGCGCCTGACGGTACGAACTACCGCCTGAAGCCCTTCAGCTCCTCGGACTCGGCGGACAACGTCACCGACGCGTACACCGTCAACGCCTCCTCCGAAGTCGCCAACGGCGTATGGCAGTTGAAGGTCCAGGATCAGGCCGCCCAGGACGTCGGCCGGATCAACGGCTGGAAGATCACCTTCCCGTAGGCCGTCGCGTGCCCGGCCCGGATCCGCGCACCGAGCGCGGACACGGCGCACCGGGCACGGGACGCGGGGCGCGGGCCGGGCGCCGTCCCGGGGGGTTCGACTCCCCCGGGACGGCGCCCTTTTGCCGCGCCTTGACCACGGAGTTGCCGTCCCCTTCCCGCGCTTTTGCCGGTGCTTTACGGGCGATCAAGTCCGCATTGCGTACCCGGATCTTCGGGCACCGGACGATTTCCGGCCAACCTTCATTGGCACTCATGACATGTACGCGACTCAACTGGCACTGTTCACCTCGCACGCCACACCCGCACCGCAACTTCATTCGCGCCCGACCGGTCCCCCATACCAGTCGGTCACCCCCCC
>NZ_BMWD01000016.1:0-9583 GCF_014651055.1 Streptomyces fructofermentans | reverse complement strand
CTCGTGTGACCCCCCTCTACGCGCGTCGCAAGCGCACCACTCTGGCCATCGCCACCGCTGTCGCGGCCGGAGCACTCCTCACCACCGGCCTCACCTCCGGTGCCGTCGCCCAGTCCCCGGCCGACTCCGGCGCAGCCACCCGCGCCGCGTCCCCGGTCCAGCTCTCCCCGGCGGCTCGCACGGCCCTGATCCAGCGGGCCGACGCCGCGAAGACGCGGACGGCCGACGAGATAGGCCTCGGCGCCCAGGAGGAACTGGTCGTCAGAGACGTCGTCAAGGACGCCGACGGAACGGTCCACACCCGCTACGAGCGCACGTACGCCGGACTCCCGGTCCTCGGCGGCGACCTGGTCGTCCACAGGAGCAAGTCCGGTGCGACGCAGGGCGTCACGAAGGCGACCAAGGCAGCCGTCGCGGTCGCCGACACCACCCCGGCCGTGGCGAGGGCCGCCGCCGAGAAGCAGGCGCTGAAGGCCGCGAAGGCCGAGGGCAGCACCAAGTCCGCCGCGGACAAGGCGCCCCGCAAGGTCGTCTGGGCGGCCGACGGCAGGCCCGCCCTCGCCTACGAGACGGTCGTCGGCGGCTTCCAGCACGACGGCACCCCGCAGGAGCTGCACGTCGTCACGGACGCGGAGACCGGCAAGAAGCTGTACGAGTGGGAGGCGATCCAGACCGGCACCGGCAACAGCCAGTACGCCGGCAAGGTCACCATCGGGACCTCGCTCTCGGGCTCGACCTACCAGCTCAACGACACCGGACGCGGCGCCCACAAGACGTACAACCTCAACAAGGGGACGTCGGGCACCGGCACCCTCTTCACCGACGCCGACGACACCTGGGGCACCGGCGCGGCCTCCAACACCCAGACCGCCGCCGTGGACGCGCACTACGGCGCCCAGGTCACCTGGGACTTCTACAAGAACGTCCTCGGTCGCACCGGCATCAAGAACAACGGCGTCGCCGCCTACTCCCGCGTCCACTACGGGAACGCCTATGTGAACGCCTTCTGGAGCGACAGCTGCTTCTGCATGACGTACGGCGACGGCTCGGGCAACACCAAGCCGCTCACCTCCATCGACGTCGCCGGCCACGAGATGACGCACGGCGTCACCTCCAACACGGCGGGCCTCGTCTACAGCGGTGAGTCGGGCGGCCTCAACGAGGCGACCTCCGACATCTTCGGCACGGCCGTGGAGTTCTACGCGGCCAACTCGACCGACGTCGGCGACTACCTCATCGGCGAGAAGATCAACATCAACGGCAACGGCACCCCGCTGCGCTACATGGACAAGCCGAGCAAGGACGGCGCGTCCAAGGACAGCTGGTCGTCCTCGCTCGGCGGCGTGGACGTCCACTACTCCTCGGGCCCGGCGAACCACTTCTTCTACCTGCTGAGCGAGGGCAGCGGCACCAAGACGATCAACGGGGTCACCTACAGCTCCTCGACGTCGAACGGCTCGACGATCACCGGCATCGGCCGGGACAAGGCCGTGCAGATCTGGTACAAGGCGCTCACCACGTACATGACGTCGTCGACGAAGTACGCGGGCGCGCGCACCGCGACGCTGAGCGCGGCGTCGGCGCTGTACGGCTCGACCAGCACGGAGTACAAGGCCGTGAACGCGGCCTGGGCCGCGGTCAACGTGAGCTGACGCAGGTCGTTCGAACAGGGCGGTACCCGGGAGTCGTCGCTCCCGGGTACCGCCCTACTCTTGGTGCCCATGCCCTTCACGTACGAGGACGTGGGCGCGACCCGCGACGGCCGGTGTCCGCCCGGGTTCCACCCGCTGCACGTCAGAACCCGCATAGGTGAGGGTCAGGACGTCTTCGCGGCGGCCGGCCGCGCCCTCATGAGCTGGGACCTGCACCGGGCCCTCGGTGTCACGATCACCACCGACGCCCCGGAGGCCACGCCGGGCGCGGACGTCACGGTCGGCCTGGGTCTGCTCAAGGCCCCGTGCCGTGTCGTCTGGACCGCGGACGAGGCCCGCCGCACCGGCTGGGCCTACGGGACCCTTCCCGGGCACCCGGAGTGCGGCGAGGAGGCCTTCGTCGTGGACCGGACGGGCGACGGGACGGTCTGGCTGACGGTCACGGCCTTCAGCCGCCCGGCGAAGTGGTACGCACGGGCGGGCGGGGCCGCGACACGCGGATTCCAGCACGCGTACGCACGGCGGTGCGGTGTCGTCCTGCGCCGGATGTGCGAGGGCCTGGAGGACTGACGGTCCCGCGCCACCCGGCCACCCGGTCCGGCACGGTGCCGGACCGGAACCCAACCTCGCGGCACCGCCCGACGGCCGACCGTCGCACCTCGGCCTCCCGGCCCCGGACGCCCCGGTCCGCCGCCCCTCGGCCCCGGACGCCCCGGACGCCCCGGACGCCCCGGACGCCCCGGCCCATGGGAGCCCGCACGCACCGGCGTCCCGGTGGGCCACGGCCGGTCTGCCCCGCCCGGCCCGGAGGCGGGTCGGGGCGGCACGTTCGCGGGCCCCGCGAACGTGCCGCCACCGGCCCGCGCCGTTCGATCGTGCCTGCGGCGGGCCCGCACGGACGCCACGACCGGGGGCGGGCTTCCCGGGTCACGGCGGTGCCGCGGCCAACCGGCCGCGACCCGCCCTGAGTCGTGGTCCGGTCCGGTGCGGGCCGTCGAGGTCAGCGCATCAGGACTCCCGCCGCCTCCACCGTCCCCTCCGAGGGCACGGCCACGAGACCCATCTCGGCGCCCGACGCCAGCAAACGGTGGGTCGGCAGGATGCGGACGGTGTATCCGAAGGGGCCCGGGCGGTCCAGGGCGAGCGGACCCTCGTACGTCCAGCGGCCCTCCAGGTCGGGGCCGCCCACCGGCTTCAGCGGCACGGCGGCGCCGTCGGCGATGCGGTCCTCCGCGTCGACGCGTCCCGAGACCGCCTGGACCTCCACGTCGTCGGGGGCCAACTCGCCCAGGCCCACCCGGACCCGCAGGGAGAGCGTCGTGCCGAGTTCGGCCGTCGGCGTGGCCGCGGTCGTCTCCACGTGGTCGACGGTGACGCGCGGCCAGGCGAAGCGGACCCGGGACTTCCAGTCCGCCAGCTCGTGGGCCGCCACGGGGGACATGGCCCGATGGGCGTGGGCCGCGGGCGTGTAGAGGCGCTCGACGTACTCGCGGACCATCCGCCCCGCGAGGACCTTCGGCCCCAGGTGGGTGAGGGTCCGGCGGACCATCTCGATCCAGCGGTCGGGCAGTCCGTCCCGGCCCCGCTCGTAGAAGCGGGGCGCCACCCGCTGCTCCAGCAGGTCGTACAGCGCCGACGCCTCCAGTTCGTCACGGCGGTCGTCGTCCACGGCGGTGCCGTCCGCCGTGGGGATCGCCCAGCCGAAGTCCGGCTGGAACCACTCGTCCCACCAGCCGTCCAGGACCGAGAGGTTGAGACAGCCGTTCAGGGCCGCCTTCATCCCCGAGGTGCCGCAGGCCTCCAGCGGGCGGAGCGGGTTGTTCAGCCAGATGTCGCAGCCGGGGTACAGCTTCTGCGCCATCGCCATTCCGTAGTCGGGCAGGAACACGATCCGGTGGCGCACCCGAGGATCGTCGGCGAACCGCACCAGTTCCTGCACCAGCCGCTTGCCGCCGTCGTCGGCGGGATGGGCCTTGCCCGCCACGACGATCTGGACGGGCCGCTCGGAGTGCAGGAGCAGGTCCATCAGCCGGTCGCGGTCCCGCAGCATCAGCGTCAGCCGCTTGTACGAGGGGACGCGGCGGGCGAAGCCGATCGTCAGCACGTCGGGGTCCAGCACCCCGTCGATCCAGCCGAGTTCGGCCGTGTTCGCACCGCGCTGGCGCCAGGACGCGTGCAGCCGCTCCCGCACCTCCACCACCAGCTGCTCGCGCAGGACCCGCCGCAGCTCCCAGACGTCCTGGTCGGGGATGTCCCCGACGGCGTCCCAGCGGTCGGAGCCGCCGACGGTCATCGCGTCCTCGGTGCGGCGCGCGCCGATCTGGCGGGCGCCCAGCCGGAACACCTCCGGGGCCACCCACGTGGGCGCGTGCACGCCGTTCGTCACCGACGTGATCGGCACCTCCTGCGGATCGAAGCCGGGCCACAGCCCCGAGAACATCTCCCGGCTCACCTGTCCGTGCAGCAGCGACACGCCGTTCGCCCGCTGCCCGAGCCGCAGTCCCATGACGGCCATGTTGAAGAGGTTCGGTTCGCCGCCGGGGTACGTCTCCATGCCGAGCCTGAGGATGTTCCCCACCTCGATGCGGGGCAGCTCCGCGTCCGGGCCGAAGTGGCGCGCCACCAGCTCCCGGTCGAAGCGGTCTATGCCGGCGGGCACGGGGGTGTGGGTGGTGAAGACCGTGCCGGCCCGGACCGTCTCCAGCGCGGCGTCGAAGTCCAGCCCCTGGTCGGACAGCTCCTGGATGCGCTCCAGGCCGAGGAAGCCCGCGTGCCCCTCGTTCGTGTGGAACACCTCGGGCTGCGCGTGTCCGGTGAGCCGGCAGTACGTACGCACGGCCCGTACGCCACCGATGCCGAGCAGCATCTCCTGGAGCAGCCGGTGCTCACTGCCGCCGCCGTACAGGCGGTCGGTGACGCCCCGCTCGCCGAGGTCGTTCTCCTCGACGTCCGAGTCGAGCATGAGCAGCGGGACCCGGCCGACCTGCGCCAGCCAGATCCGGGCGTGCAGCGAGGTGCCGCCCGGCAGGGCGAGGGACACCTGGGAGGGCGTGCCGTCGGGCTCGCGCAGCAGGGAGACCGGCAGTTCGTTGGGGTCCAGGACCGGATAGTGCTCCTGCTGCCAGCCGTCCCGCGACAGCGACTGGCGGAAGTAGCCGTGCCGGTAGAGCAGTCCGACGCCGATCAGCGGCACGCCGAGGTCGCTGGCGGCCTTGAGGTGGTCTCCGGCGAGGATGCCGAGGCCCCCGGAGTACTGGGGCAGCGCCGCCGTGATGCCGAACTCGGGCGAGAAGTAGGCGACCGCGGCGGGCAGGTCGGCGGACCGGCTCTGGTACCAGCGCTCACCGGTCACGTAGTCGTCGAGGTCGTCGGCGGCCGCGGACAGCCGCCCCAGGAAGTCCGGGTCCCCCGCCAGTTCGGCGAGCCGTCCGGGCGGCACGCTGCCGAGGAGCCGCACGGGGTCGCAGCCGGAGGCCGCCCAGCGCTCGGGGTCCACGAACCGGAACAGGTCACGGGTCTCGGCGTGCCAGGACCAGCGCAGGTTGCGCGCCAGGTCGCTGAGAGGGTGAAGGGCTTCGGGGAGTACGGGACGCACGGTGAATCGTCGGATGGCCTTCACGAGCTTCCACCTTCACGGAGGGCGTACCAGGGCCTTGAAGGGCACACGTCGGTGTGCGCCCTCCCGTCACCCACGACGGTAGCGGCGAGGGCACCCCCACAACTACGGCGCGTGGAGGGCCGCGCCGCCCGCGCCGATCAACTGCGCTCCGGTCCCGGCGGGTTCGGCCGGAACCCGCCCTGGACCGCGCGCCGCCGGCATCCGCCGATCGGCGTAATCGCCACATGTACCTCACGGGCGATATGGCCGATTCCACCCCGTGGTGCGACCTTGTGGCGCTTCACACCGCACGAGAGGCTGCCCTGTGGCGGCCCTGCCGCGGACGCACACGGCCTGCACGGGCCCCTCGCGTCCCGCCGGACCCTCGCGGGCGTGAGCACGCCCCGGCCGGAGCCGCCGCGTCGAGGAGGGGAACCCGGAGCATGGGAGCAGGGCGCGAACAGCGGTCGCACTGGGCGGAAGGCTTCCTGGCCATGGTGGCGGCGGCGGTCCTCTCGGCCGTCGCGCCGCCCGCGCACGCCGCGTCGGAGGCCGGGTCCGGAGGGACCGGTACCGCGGTCGGCAGCTACATCGTGACGCTCGACGGGAGAACGAGCGCCCCGTCACGGGAGGGCAGAGCCGTGGCCGCCGCCCACGGGGTGAGAATCAGCCAGACCTACGGCACCGCGCTCAACGGCTACGCGGTGCGGGCCGACCCGCGGCAGGCCGCGCGGCTGGCCGCGGACCCACGGGTGGCCTCGGTCTCCCCGGACACCGCTGTGGCCGTCGCCGGACGGCAGCCGGACCCTCCCTGGAACCTCGACCGGCTCGACAGCCCCGACCGGCCGACCTGGCCCCCGGACCGCGGCTACTCCTGGCCGGAGTCCGCCGGCCGTGGCGTGACGGCGTACGTCATCGACACCGGCGTGCGCGTCACGCACCGGGACTTCGGCGGACGCGCGCGCGACGGCTGGGACTTCGTCGACGACGACGCCGTCGCGCAGGACGGCCAGGGCCACGGCACGCATGTGGCGGGCATCCTGGCGGGCAGGACGTACGGCGTCGCGAAGCGGGCGGAAGTGGTCGCCGTCCGCGTGTTCGACGACGACGGCGCCGGTACGCTCTCGCGGGTCCTGGCGGGCATCGACTGGGTGACCAGGCACGCGCAGCGGCCCGCGGTCGCCAACCTCAGCCTCGGCGGTCCCGCCGACCCGCGCCTCGACGCGGCCGTCCGCAACTCCATCGCCTCCGGCGTCACCTACACGGTCGCCGCCGGCAACGCCGACCGTCCGGCACGCCTCTACTCGCCGGCCCGCGTGGAGGAGGCCATCACGGTCGGCGCGGTCGACCGGACGGACAGGCGCGCGGACTTCTCCAACCGGGGCGCGCGAATAGACCTCTTCGCGCCGGGTGTGAACATCACCTCCGCCTCGCACACCGGCGACACGGACAGCGCCACGCTGTCCGGTACGTCGATGGCGTCGCCCCATGCCGCCGGGGCCGCCGCGCTCCATCTCGCCGACCACCCCTCGGCGTCACCCGCCGAGGTCGGCGAATCCCTTGCCGAACGGGCCGCCGACGGGCGGATCTCCGATCCGGGGCCCGGTTCACCGAACAGACTCCTGCAGGTCCGCGGCCCTTGAGCAGGTGTGTGCCCACCGGCCGGTCTCGTCCCGCGAATACGGGGTAGACCCTTGGCGGATCACTGGCGGATTCTCGTCGGACGAGGCCGGTCTTGCGTGCAGACATACGCGCGAGTAGTTAACAAAGTGCCGGATTGCCCACCCGAACCGGGTGGGAAGGCTTCACCGGTACGCCCGCAGGACCCACCCTCCCCACACCCTCATCCGCCCACCCACGTTGACGCGGACAGGAGCGGTCATGCCCGCCACGCACCACCACTCGTCCCACCCCCCGACACCCGGTTCCACCGCGTCCCCCGATCCGGGGTCCGGGGCGGACCGGCCGGACCCCCGGGGGCCCGGAACACCCCGGACGGCGAACGCGGCGGAACCCGGGGGCCCGGCGGCACCCGGAAGTCCCGGGGGTCCCGCGGGCCCCGGACGACGTGAGAGCCCCGAGCGCCGAGCGAGTCCCGGAAAGCCCGGGAAAGAGGGAAAACCCGAGAAGCCGGGGAAGCCCGACGGGGCCCGGCGGGCGGGGAAGCCGGCCAAGGCCAGGAAACCCGAGGGGACCGGGAAGCCCCCGAAGGCCCGGAAGCCGGACAAGCCCGTGAAGCCCCGCCGGGAGGAGGCCGCGTCCGCCGCCGGCCCGGGGCCGCAGGCCCGGCCCGCCGCACCGGCCACCACCGCCCCGGCACCGGACCCAAAACCCGCGCCGGCCGCCGCGGTACCGGTCCCCTCGCCCGAGCCCGCCCCGGCGCCCGAGCCCGACGCGACCCCCGCAGGGGCGCCGACTCCCGCTGCCACTCCGGCTCCGGCTCTCGCCGGGGTGCCGAGTCCGGCCCCCGCCCAGGCACCGACTCCCGCGCCCGCACCGGCCCCGGATGACGGTCCCGTGATCGGACGCATCCCGGTCCTCGACGTGCGTCCCCTGGTCGCGGGCGGCCGCCGTCCCGCCAAGGCCGTCGTCGGCGAGGCCTTCGAGGTCTCCGCGACGGTCTTCCGCGAGGGCCACGACGCGGTGGCCGCGAACGTGGTGCTCCGCGACCCCGACGGCCGCCCCGGCCCCTGGTCGCCGATGCGCGAACTCGCGCCCGGCACGGACCGTTGGGGCGCCACCGTCCGCGTACCCCGGGAGGGGCGCTGGACCTGCACCGTGGAGGCCTGGAGCGACCCGGTCTCCACCTGGCGCCACCACGCGCTGATCAAGATCCCCGCGGGGATCGACACGGAACTGGTCCTGGAGGAGGGGGCGCTGCTGTACACGCGCGCCGCCGACGGGGTGCCGACGGCCAAGGGCCGCCGTGACGCGATCCTCGCCGCCGCGGCCACCCTGCGCGACGTCGGGCTCCCCGCGGCGGCCCGTCTCGCCGCCGCGCTGACCCCCGACGTCGACCACGTCCTCGCGCAGTACCCGCTGCGCGAACTGGTCACGTCCTCCGACCCGTTGCCGCTGCTGGTGGAGCGGGAGCGGGCGCTGTACGGGTCCTGGTACGAGTTCTTCCCGCGCTCGGAGGGCGCGGTCGTGGAGCCCGGCCGGCCGCCGGTGAGCGGCACGTTCAGGACCGCCGCGCGGCGGCTGCCCGCCATCGCGGAGATGGGCTTCGACGTCGTCTACCTGCCGCCGATCCATCCGATCGGCAGCACGTTCCGCAAGGGGCCCAACAACACCCTGGACGCGAGCCCCGAGGACGTCGGCGTGCCGTGGGCGATCGGCTCCCCGGAGGGCGGGCACGACGCCGTCCACCCCGACCTCGGCACGATCGAGGACTTCGCCGCCTTCGTACGGGCCGCCGGCAGGCTGAAGTTGGAGGTGGCGCTGGACTTCGCGCTGCAGTGCTCCCCCGACCATCCGTGGGTGGAGAAGCACCCGGAGTGGTTCCACCACCGGCCGGACGGCACGATCGCGTACGCGGAGAACCCGCCGAAGAAGTACCAGGACATCTACCCGATCGCCTTCGACCGGGACATGCCGGGACTGGTCCGCGAGACTGTGCGCGTCCTGCGGTTCTGGATGGGCCACGGGGTGCGGATCTTCCGCGTCGACAACCCGCACACCAAACCGGTGGTGTTCTGGGAGCAGGTCATCGCGGACATCAACCGCACCGACCCCGACGTGATCTTCCTCGCCGAGGCCTTCACCCGCCCCGCGATGATGCGCACGCTCGGCGCCTTCGGCTTCCAGCAGTCCTACACGTACTTCACCTGGCGCAACACCAAGGACGAGCTGACCGAGTACCTGACCGAGCTGTCGGGCGACGCCGCCTTCCATATGCGGCCGAACTTCTTCGTGAACACGCCGGACATCCTGCACGCGTTCCTCCAGCACGGCGGCCGCCCGGCCTTCGAACTGCGGGCGGTGCTGGCGGCGACCCTCTCCCCGACCTGGGGCGTCTACAGCGGATTCGAGCTGTGCGAGAACGTGCCCGTACGTGAGGGGAGCGAAGAATACCTGGACTCGGAGAAGTACCAACTGCGTCCGCGGGACTGGGAGTCCGCGGAGCGCGAGGGTCGTAGCATCGCCCCTCTGCTGGCCCGGCTGAACGCGATCAGGCGTCGCAGTCCGGCCCTGCGGCAGGTGCGGGACCTGCACTTCCACTCGGCGGACAAGGAGGCGGTCATCGCGTACTCCAAACGCAGCGGTTCGAACACGGTTCTGGTGGTTGTGAACCTGGACCCGCACCACACCCAGGAGGCCACGGTCTCGTTGG